>CAVOWK010000024.1:0-135495 GCA_963700045.1 uncultured Gammaproteobacteria bacterium | reverse complement strand
ATGATCGATGTGGACCCGGTTGCTGGGCAGAATCGCAGAGAGTATCGGCGTGTCGACGTCAAGCAAGCGGCCTTGGTACGTCACGGCTCTGACGTCCTTCGGCAAGCATGAGCCGCCGAACGCGAAGCCGGGCCGGAGATAAGTATCGGAGATGTTGAGCTTGCGATCTTCGCAAAAGAGCTGCATCAGCTTTCGCGAGTCGACATTCATCGCCTTGCAGAGTCGTCCCATCTCGTTCGCAAATGCGACTTTCAGCGCGTGCCACGAGTTGTCGGCGTACTTGACCATTTCAGCGGTTCGCAGGTCTGTGACGAGCATCGGTGCATCGAGGTGCGAGTAAAGTCCTGTAATCGGCGCTGCGGCCCGTTCGTCGGTGGCGCCTACCACAGTCTTCGGAGGGTGGTCGTAATCGTGGATAGCGCTGCCCTCGCGCAGAAACTCCGGATTGATGCAGACGCCGAAATCCGCGCCGGCCTTTTTTCCAGAAGCAGCTTCGAGAGTCGGGAGCACGACCGATTCCATTGATCCAGGCAACATCGTGCTGCGGACGACCACGACCTTGTATTTGTCTGCGGTGTGGAGCGCGCTCCCGATTTGTTCGCAGACGCGCCGAACATAGGTCAGGTCGAGGCTGCCGTTCGCATTGCCAGGGGTGCCCACACAAATCAGGAGCAGTTCAGCGCTGGCCACGGCGGTCGGAACATCGTCACCAGTCAGCAGGCGGCCGCATTCGACGACGGACTTAACAAGGTCTGCCAGCCCGTGCTCGATAATCGGAGTCTGACCCTGCCGAATGAGGTCGGTCTTTACAGAATTGGGGTCAACGCCGAAGACCTGATGCCCGTCACGGGCAAGGCACGCAGCGGATACGACGCCAACGTAGCCGAGACCGAATATAGCGATATTCACGATAAATCCTTTGTTTCCTTTGGGCGGTAGGCGTTGACGGCTTGCTATTGTCGATCCGGCCAACCAGTAGTCAATATTTTTAGCATGTGGAAGCGTGAGAAACCTTCGACTGGCTCACGTGACGCAGTTCTCGGCCAGCTGACCCCGGACTGTGGCTTCCTTGCTGCCCCGGTTACCGTGTGATTCCATGCACGTGAGAGGGGACGAATCGGGAATCCGGCGAGGTCACCTGCGTTTAGCGCTCTATCCCAAAGTCAACTACATGTCACTATACAGCCGAGGCCGAGCTCGTCGGTCTCTGATCGACACTGTCTCATATCGCGTCGTGTCGCAAATAGCGACGCTTCTCGGTTTTGTCGTCATGGTCCGCGGCATGAGCCATCAGGATTTCGGCGTCTTCAACTTGCTTTATGCGTTCATCCCGGCTGTCAGCACAGTTGCGTCGCTGGGGCTGGAGCAGACGCTCCGTAGGTATCAGCCCGAGTACCTTCAGGCCGGTAATGAGCCCGCGGTGCGCTGGCTGGTGCGATTCGTCGCCTCCGCCAGGTTTGGCACGAGTGTAATCGTCCTAGCCACAATTCTGCTAACGTGGAATACGGCAGCCCCGTTGTTCAAGTTGACGCCGTATCGCGCGGAATTCGCCTTGTTTTCTGTGCTTGTGCTTCTGTTTTTTCAGAGTCGGATACTTCAACTGGCGTTGGCAGCGAGAATGCTGCATCGGCTGAGCGTAGGATCGCTTGCGGTGCTTTCGATAGTCAAACTTATCGGATACAGCTTGCTCGTCTGGTATGGCTCACTGACCCTCGATCGGGCAATTTTGGTCGACACGACTGCGTTTGGACTCGTGTACGTAATACTCAAGATTGCCTACAGGCGTCACACGCCACCGATCGATGCCTTAGCGCCATTTCGCCCGGATCCGTCAGAACGCCGGCGACTTGCCCGCTACGCGTTTTACAATAATTTCAACGACGCAGGATCAATGATCCTGAGCTCGAAATCAGACAATTTCTTCATCGCCGCACTGATAGATCCGGTTGCTGTAGGCGTTTACGCGTTCTATACACGCCTGAATGAGATGACGCAGCACGCACTTCCAGCAAGAGTCTTCGACAGGGTTCTTCAGCCGCTCGTATTTGCAATCCCAAAGGATTTGGCATCTAGCAGGCTGCCGCGCTACTTCACTCTCCTGGTAAATACGAATCTGATGCTGCAGTGGCCGATCTTGGCGACAGCGATTGCATTCCACCACGAGATCGTGCAAGTGGTTTTCGGTGGAAAGTTCGTGCAGGACTCATGGTTGTTGCCGATAATTGCTGGGTTCTCCACCTTCAATGTCGTCGCGATGCCAGTCACATTGGTCGCGCAATACGAGGAGAAGCTGAGGGTAATCCTGTTGAGCAAAGTCTTCACAATCTACAATGTGGCCGCACTCCTGATTTTGCTGCCGATCCTTGGCGTCTATGGGGCAGCGATAGCGAGCGGATCCGCGCAGGTTCTAAAAAGTGGGCTGATCTGGTGGCACGTCAGACGAAGCGCGCGTTGGTGCAACGCAGCTGCCGCAATCTTCTCTAGCCTAGCGCTTTGGGGTGCTGTGGTGGCTGCTTGTTACGGCGTGAAGCATCTTACTGGCGACAGACCGGTCATGAACATTGGTATTGGTGCGATCATCGTCCTTGCCGCCAGCTTACTGCAACTCCGTGGGCCTGCTCTCGCCGAAAGCGACCGAATGATTCTCAGTACGGTTTTTCGCGGTCGCGAGGCGGTGATGCTGCGGAGACTAGGGTTGGTGCGACGCGAGCAAGCGGCGGTACGACCCGCGGAAATGGAAGACTAGGCCGTGCAGCGACTCATCCTGCTCATGATAGTCGTCGCAACGACCTTCGACTTTCTGGCAAGAGGGGACTCATGGGAAAGGTTCGCCGTACTACCCAGGGAGGCTAAGTTCGTTGGGGAATTACTTGGAGCGATTGCAGTTGTAGCAGTCGCGGCCGTAGGTGCGCGGAGTCGCTTCCAATTCGTTCGGCCAGCGTATTGGCTAGCATTTGCCGCGCTGCTGTTCATTGTGGTGTGTGGGGTCATTGTAAATGATGTGGATGTGGGTCCGATTTTTGCCGGCATCCGAGGTTATTGCCGCGCTATTCCTTGGTTTTTTGTTGCAGCGGTGTACGCGTTTACTGAACCCGAGGTGAAGAAGCAGTTGCATTTGTTGCTTGTCGTTTCGCTGCTGCAGGTGCCGCTGGCGATAGAGCAGCGCATACGTACGATGTATTTTGGCAAAGGATCGAGCGCCACGCTGAATTTTAGCGGTGATTTCACGACAGGCACGTTCGCAAACTCCGCGACGCTGTCGATATTCATGATGAGCGGGATGTGTCTGTTGGTGGCCCTCTTGGTACGAAAGAAAGTGTCGATGGCTCGATTTGCAATTCTGTTCCCTGTACTTCTGGTGCCGACGCTCATAAACGAAACGAAAGCCACGGTCTTTCTGCTCCCGCTGGGGCTGATGGTGGCATTTATTGCGGCCGCTATGCCTGGACGACGCCTCCGCGCATTCATAAATGGCTCGGCGCTGGTTTTAGTTGTCGGCATGGTGTTTGTGCCGGTCTACAACCAATTTCGTTCGGAGAGCCAACCGGGCATCCTAGAGTTTCTTATGGATCCAGAGGTTGCTGAGGAGTACCTGTGGAAGAAGGAGGAAATAGGTACTGCACGAGAAAAACCAGCCGGTCGGATAGATTCAATCGTCGTGCCATTGCGGCATCTCTCAGAGGATCCGGCGCATTTGGCTTTTGGTTTCGGCGTCGGAAACGCCACTGACTCTGCACTGGGTTCGGCATTTGTCGGGCGGTACGCTGATGTATTCGCACCGTTCATGACCACCGCGTTTGCCCGAATTGTGCTCGAGCTTGGAGTGCTTGGTCTTTCGCTTGTACTTGCGCTTATGTGGATGATCTATCGCGATTGCCGAGTAGTGGCGAATCTCGACGACGGCATCTTAGGTGCGCTCGGTGCTGCGTTGGCTGGTATAACGGCTGTGATGGTCGTGACACTTGTCTATCGCGATTTGACGAACCAGATGTCGATGTCTTTCCTGTTTTGGTTTTATGCGGGGCTCGTATCGGCACATCGAATGCGAGCCTCCATCGCTATGCGGCAACATGAGCGAACAGTTGAGGGCTCGCTCGTGGGTGGGCGATGAGTCATTCCTGTAATCGGTTGGAAGCATTGATAGGCGACAGCATTGTGCTTGCGCGGGGTGTCGCGGCGCCGCGTGAGCCAATCTCCATTTTCGCTAGAGTCAGCAACGCGCCATGAATGTTTTGTGGGCACTGAGGCGGCTCGGGCGCATGAGTTCCATGGAGGTTCGGCATCGCGTGATTGAGGCTGCACGTGAACAACTGCTGCGCGGCAACGTTCGTCGGGTGCCAACCGCTTCAACAAGCGACGCCTATGGACGCCCTTGGCTAGCTCAGTTACCCAGCGGATTCGACGCGTCGCGATATAGCGGTTCTGCGGATATGGTTCTCCAGGGGCAATTCTCTTGCTTTTCATTGGTGCATTGTCACATTGGATTCCCGCCGGTCTGGAATCGTGATCCAAAGTCAGGTGTGGTGGCGCCCTTGGGCATTGGGCGGATGCTCGACTACCGGGATCCATCGCTAGTGGGAGATATCAAGTTCCTCTGGGAGCCGAATCGCCATCTAGAACTCGTGACGTTGGCTCAGGCTTGGCATCTGACTGGCAATGATAAGTATCTGCAAGCGATTCGTGCATTGCTGATGTCGTGGTTTGACCAATGCCCTTATCCGAGGGGGCCGAACTGGTGCAGCAGCCTCGAGCTAGCGATCAGGCTTGTCAACTGGTCCTTTGCGTGGAATCTGATGGGCGGAGAGGGAGGAAGTCTGTTTGGGGGCCAGGAAGGGCAAGCGCTTCGCAGGCGCTGGCTGGATTCGATTTACCAGCACTGCCACTTTATTTCTCAGTTCCCTTCGCTTTTCTCATCGGCGAACAACCACCATCTGGGTGAGCTCTTCGGGCTATTCGTCGCATCAGTGACCTGGCCAATGTGGTCGGAGTCCGATCGGTGGAAATTACAGTCACACGCACGGCTAATAGTTGAGGCACTTAAGCAGAACGCGTCCGACGGAGTCAATCGAGAGCAAGCAACTTGGTACCATCATGAAGTCGTAGACATGCTGCTCATCGCCGGTCTGGTTGGAAGGGCGAACTTCATTGAGTTTCCCCAGGAGTACTGGGTGAGGATCGAGGCGATGCTCGAGTTCATTGCGAGCGTTATGGACTTCGGCGGTACCGTGCCTGCGTTCGGCGATTCCGACGACGCCGTCATGGTACGGCTGAGCCAAGACAGGACTGAATCTGTCTTTAGGTCGCTCATGGCGACCGGCGCTGTACTGTTTCGCCGCGGAGACTTCAAGGAGAAGGCGTGGAATTTTGATGATAAATCGCGTTGGCTTCTAGGCGACGCCGCTGCGGAGCAGTTTGAAGAACTGCCGCCGAGCAAGTGTCCTGCTCTGCCGCGGCGTTCGTTTCCAGAGGGTGGCTATTACATACTCGGTTCGGATTTTGAGTCTCCGGAAGAGGTGCGAATCGTCGTAGACGCGGGTCCACTCGGGTACCTGAGCATCGCTGCGCACGGCCACGCAGACGCGTTGTCATTCACGTTGAGTGCAGCAGGACGGGAAATACTCGTGGATCCGGGCACCTTCGTCTACCACACTCTCGAACAATGGCGAGAGTACTTTCGAGGAACTGCCGCTCACAATACGCTGCGAGTCGATGACGCGGATCAATCCCAGTCTGGCGGAAGCTTCATGTGGGTTCGTCACGCCCGCGTAACTTGTGATCATGTCAACATATCGGGCGACCCACAGGTGCTAGTCGCCTGGCATGACGGCTATCTTCGTTTGGCAGACCCGGTGTGCCACCGTCGGCGATTCGTCTACCACGAGGCGACTAGAGTGTTGCAAGTCGAGGACGAGATTGTGGCGGAACGCAGTCATGAGATAGAGATGGCGTGGCATTTTTCCGAGAATTGTCACGTGGCGCTCGTGGATGGTTCCGCGCAGATCCGGACGGATGGGGTCGTTTTATGGTTAACGTGGCCGTCCGACACCCAGGCGCGAATAGCGAGCGGCGAAACTCAACCTCCACGTGGGTGGATTTCTAGGAGGTTCGATTCGATTGTTGCCAGTCAGACACTCGTTGTTAGAGGCAGTACCAAAGGAAATTGGCGAGGCGTCACCGAAATGCGACTGGAATTTTCGGAATGAGTAAGTCATGCGGACAAAGCGCGTGATTCGTCTCTTGTACTTTACTCGCGAATCGTTTCCAACCTTTCGTGTAGATTTGGACGTGCTTTTCGGTCGTGAAATGGTATGCCGTGGTCACGAGATTGATTTTGTTATGCAGGCCGCGGAGGCGACAATGCCGACAGGTCCCATTGTCTGGCGGGGACGAACCGTCTGGGTGGGGGGCGCGGGATCGGGGCGCGGCCGTGTGGGCCGCGTAGTGCGCTACGCGAAAGGCTTCATGCACGACATCATCTGCATGGTTCGTCTGGCGCGCAAGGAGCGCTATGACATTGTCCAGGTCCGGAACAAGTTCATTGTGGGGAGCCTCGCCAGTATCATCGCGCGCGCCCGAGGGTTACGGTTCGTCTTCTGGCTGTCTTTCCCAGTTCCGGAGGCGCAACTTGCTCAGGCCGAGTCGGGTACGGCCAGTTTTCCCATTGTCAATCGATTGCGAGGCCGAGTGTTCGGATGGCTACTTTACAGAGTCATACTTCCAAGATGTGATCATGCCTTCGTGCAGAGTGAACGCATGAAGCAAGACTTGTGCGCGAAGGGAGCAGACCCGCGCAAGCTGACGCCGGTCCCGATGGGGATCGACTTGGACGAGTGGCCTGACGAGGAATCTTTGTCGCGGCCGGTCTCCGGAACGGGACGTCAGTTGATTGTAGGGTATCTCGGTACGCTGGGTGCACAGCGAAGACTGGAGATTCTCATTGATGCCATTGCAATGATTGTCAACCAGGGCGTCGATGCTAAGCTCCTAATTGTAGGGGGAAGCGAACGTCCGGATGATCATGCACAGCTGAAGAATCGGGCGCAGCAACTCGGCGTCGCAGATAGAGTCGAGATTACTGGTCTCCTGCCGCGCGCGGAGGCTCTAGCGCGCTTCCGGGAAGTTGATGTGGCTTTGTCGCCGTTTTTCCCAACACCGGTCCTACAATCAACCTCGCCGACAAAACTCGTTGAATACATGGCATTGGGCATCCCGATCGTGGCCAACATCCATCCGGAACAGCAGGTTATCCTTCAGCAATCACGGGCTGGACTATGTGTGCCATGGCGTGCGAGGCATTTCGCGCGTGCATGCATTTGGCTGGCGCGGGCTGGCAGGCAGAGGCGCGCTGACATCGGGCAGCGAGGTCGAGACTGGGTAATAGAGAATCGCAGCTACGGATCCATCGCCGAATCGGTTGAGGCGACCTATCTGGATATTCTGGGTCGGACAGAGAGGTGCCTGATGGAGCTGTGTTCGATAGCGACAGCGAGACTGCACTCTAAAATGTTGAGGCTAGTGAACTAATGCTGAAGAAGGTTGTCTTTGTCGGAGGCACTTCGTTCAGCGGCTCGACGATGCTGGACATGATGTTGGCGAATGATCCGCAAGGATTCTCCTGTGGAGAAATCGTCAATCTCTTCCATCCAACAAGACCGCATCATGTTAATCCATGGTGTGGTTGCGGCAGCTATGGATGCGCCGTCTGGCGGCAAATCTACGAGGCAGGGCCGCGGGGCTTCTACACGAAGATCTCAGAGGTTCTTCCGGATGTCTCGTTCATCGTTGACTCGAGCAAGAATACATGCTGGATAAAGCAGCAGGAAAAAGTGGCGCGGGCGCATGGCCTGGATGTTTCCCATGCTCTGATATGGAAGTCCCCTGAGAATCTCGCCAAGTCATATGCGAAGCGTGGAAGACTTGCAACGTTTGAGTCAGCTTTTATTAACTATCACCGTCTTTATACTTCACGCATTTCAAGCTGGGCAGGAGTTCAGTACGAGCAATTGGTAGACAACCCAAGCGTGCTGGGAGACTTGTGCGATCGACTAGGGATACCGATGTATCCGAGTAAGCATGAATTTTGGGGGAAGTGTCATCACACGCTTTTCGGTAACAACTCTGCAAAAGTGAGTTTGTTTCAAGGGGAGCATCCGAGATTTCAGATTATCAAGAAACAACGAGTAGAGTTCGAGGGGGAGCGCGCGACGCCCGTGGTTCAGCACCGATCGATATATCGAGATTCGGAGTCATCTGCGGTCGCTGGGGGCGAGACGATCGATATCAACTGGGATCGGCTCAATGATATAGCCGTCAAACTCAGCTGCAGAAGTGTTGGCGTATTCGGCTACCACTGCAACGATAGTGATGTGGCTGTTAATCTGTCCGGAGCAAACAGAGTCGAAAGTGCGCTTCGATGCTTATCGTATTCGACACGTAGACTGCTCACTGGGCTGCGCTATAGACAGCGGTTTGAGTCGGCGCGGTAGCGCAGCGGGCCGACTCAGTCATCGGTCTGTCGAAGAATTGAGACACAAGTCTCGACTTGTCGAAGCTAAGCGTTCTGGGGACGGACGTGTGCTTGTTGCACATCGAAGACTGTGTTATCTGGACTACTGACATTGATGCGTCTGGCGACGGATGGACTCAGAAATTGAGGTGCCAGCCATTGCCGGCATGTTGCAGAGATACATCACGTTGACCGGAGAGTTTCTGTGAACATCGATCGACGTCGTTTCGTGCTGACAGCGGCGAGCCTGGCCGCGATGCCATGGGCCCGCCGCGCAATCCTGCCTGTAGCGCACGCATCTGCAAGCCCCTTGCTCTGCTCCGCGGATATGGAGGTGGACAGCTTTCAGTACTATGAGACCTACGGAGACACTACAAATCTCAGGCTACGAAGCGCCGGCAACACTCCAGTGATTTCCACGGAGACGCGGCGAGCTGGGTCGAGATCGGCTCGCGTCTATGTCAACAGGTTGACATCAGAGACGTCTTATCGGACTGAGGCAGAAGCGACTGGGCAGTGGAGTTCATTTGAGTTTCAAAAGACTTATTGGTTCGGAATCTCCGTTTTCGTACCTGCTATGTGGGCAGTCAGTAGCACTTGGGAAGTCCTAGTGCAGTTACACCATCGGCCGGACGATTGGACTGACAAGAATGACTTCAGTCCGGTCTTGGCGTTGCGCTGCAATCCGAATTCAGACCAATGGCGACTGGTGCAAACATATGTTCAAACGCCCGATGGCGCACAGCAACAGTCCGATTTGAAGACTGCGTTTGACGGATTCCATGGGCAGATTCAGAAAGGGAGGTGGACGGACTGGGTGTTTGAGTATCGTCCAGATTGGCGCAACTTGATCGATGGCGGCACAGGTGTGACAAGGGTCTGGCGGGATGGCGTCCAAGTGGTGAATCACGAAGGCCCCAATTGCGTGAATAACTCGCGAGGCCCGTACATCAAGTTTGGCTGTTATAATTCGGCATGGAAGGATCGTGGATTCGATGACCCAGTCAAGGAGCGTCTATACTTCTATGACGAGTTTCGAGTTTCACGTGCGAATGAAGGAAGCTACGAAGCAGTGGCGCCGGGCGGGGACTCTGATCGTCGTCCGATGGCCCCTGTGTTGAAGGCGGTCACCTGACAAGCAATCCTGCTTCAGGCGTCGGGCACATCAAGCACCTTCGGGAAGACGGCCTGCATCCATAACAGTGCAACATCTACACTGTAAGGGCGGCTTGCGCGGTCTGCGATTGATAGGTTGGATTGAGACGTGCAATTGTTGAAATTTAGGGTCCTGACAACAGGAAATTCGCATATCGCCCGCCCACCGTGGTGCTCTCAATGAGTGCCACTGTGAACACGCAGTAAGCTGCGCTCGTGTTACCCGAAGTCAGCGCGAGTGAGTCATCGACGCTGCGGACTCGAGAGCCGCCATGATTACATCTTTGAGCCTAGGTGAAGGTGCGACGACCTGTGCTGGCGATAGTAGATCGTCGGACCTCAGACTCGTGTTCGTGGTCGGAATGCCAAGATCGGGAACGAAGCTGCTGCGTGACCTATTGAACGGCCATCGGGATGTGGCGATTTTTCCAAACGAAAGTCACTTTATTCCGTATTTCCAGAAACGATACGGAGCCCGAACGGACCTGAACAACAGGCTTGTATTCCAGGAGCTGTTCTGCGAAGTCGCTGCCACTACTTTCGGCAGGCGGCTTGCAGCCCGCGGCATCATCCTGTCCGAGGAGCACTGGCGCAACGGGATGAAAGGCGGGACCTATGCTGACTTCCTTGATGCACTATTCCTGACTTACCGCACGATGACAGGGTGCTCCGTCGTTGGAGACAAGACACCAGAGTACCTGACTCAGATTCCGATTCTCAGCGAGTTGTTCCCAGGCGCGCGCTTCATCCACATCGTACGGGACCCCCGGGACTACGCACTGTCGATGAGGAACGCCTGGAATAAGAATATGGCGCGCGCGGTTCAACGCTGGAAGACGCATATTCGAAAGTACATTAAGGACGTAAACGCGCGATCGATTGCTGAGGTAACCGTTCGCTACGAGGAACTCCTCGCAGCACCGGATTTGGTGCTTTCTCGAATTTGCGAGTACCTCGGTATCCCGTTCGTGCCAGCCATGATGACCATTAGGGAGTCGTCGGAGGAATTGGGCGATGCACGCGGAATGCAGTCCGTGAAGTCGGATAACTCCCAAAAGTGGATGACACGCATGAGTCCGGCCGAGCTGCTTGAGCTTGAACGCATTGCTGGCGCGCTCATGGTTGAAATTGGTTACGAGCCGGCGTGTATAGCTGGCGACGAGGACTTGGGCGCCGGCCAGGAATTGATTTTTCGTGCGGCGGACGCTGCCAGTCTGTTCCGATTTCGGTTGCGCACAGAAGGCGGCCTTCTGCCTGCGCTCGGTGAAACGTGGCGCGCCTACAGGCACTCGGGCATCGACGAGTAATCAGCATGTCCGAGGCGTAGCCAATGTGCGGAATTGCGGGCTTTGTTCGGCGAGCGAGTCAGGCCGAGTCATTGCCGTTGCTGAAGAGCATGGCAGATGCGATCAGGCACCGTGGACCTGACGACTCGGGCTATTTCACCGCAAACGCGGGCGAGTGGACGGTTGGATTGGCCCATCGACGCCTATCGATCATCGATTTGGCCACGGGACATCAGCCGCTTGGTAATGAGGATGGCACTATCCAAATCGTCTTTAATGGCGAGGTTTACAATTATCAGGAATTGCGCAGGGAACTTGACGCCTACGGCCACCGGTTTGCTACCAATAGCGATACGGAAACCATTGTTCATGCATATGAGCAGTGGGGCGTGGACTGCGTGGAGAGATTCCGTGGCATGTTCGCGTTTGCGATCTGGGATGCTGGTCGCGAACGGTTGTTTCTGGCGCGTGATCGCTTTGGAAAGAAGCCGCTGTTTGTTTGCGAAAGCAACGGGACTCTCTGGTTTGCGTCGGAAATGAAGGCAATTCTTTCCTGCCCGGGTGTCCAGCGGGACCTCGATACCGATGCCGTCGCGGAATATTTCGCGTATCGCTACGTGCCGGGGCCCCACACTCTGTTGCGGGGCGTGAGAAAGCTGATGCCCGGCAGCGTGGCGGTCTGGGAAAAAGGCCGACTGTCACAGAGGCAGTATTACCTGCCTCCTGATGGCCAGCCGGTTGCCCCGGCGAAACTTCCGGACGATCCTGTGACACGCTTTCTCGAGATCCTCGACGAGTCGGTCCGTATTCGCATGATCGCAGATGTACCTTTTGGCGCATTCCTTTCGGGAGGCATTGACTCGTCGGCTGTCGTGGGCCTGATGTCCAAGCATGCGGGTCAGCCAGTGAAGACATTTTCCGTTGGATTCAGCGAATCTGAATACAGCGAGTTGTCCTACGCGCGAACGATCGCCAAACAGTTCGCGACCGATCATCACGAGTTGACGGTTTCGCAAGAGGACCTCATGCAGCATCTACCGACGCTTGTCGCCTATCGGGACGCGCCGGTCGCAGAGCCGTCTGACATTCCGATCTACCTCCTGTCCGTGGAGGCGAGGAGATCGGTGAAGATGGTGCTCACTGGAGAGGGATCGGACGAGATTCTCGGGGGCTATCCAAAGCATGTATTCGAGCGCATGGCGGCGGCCTATCAGCGCATTCCAGGTGTGTTCCGCCATGGACTGCTGGAGCCGCTGGTAGGTGTGCTTCCGTATGGGTTCCATCGGACAAAGACCGCACTTTCAACTCTTGGAATTGAGTCGTTTCAGGAACGAATGCCCCGCTGGTTTGGTTCGCTGAGCAACCGCGAGCGGACTGAATTGCTCAAGCTCCCGGTGGGCTTGGCACAATCCGATGCACCGCAATTCAGCCGAGACCGGGGGAACACAGCACTTCGCCGTATTCTGTATTTCGATCAGACGAGTTGGCTACCGGACAATCTTCTTGAGCGAGGCGACAGGATGACGATGGCGGCGTCGCTCGAGGCTCGAATGCCTTTCATGGATCATGTACTTGCTGCCTTTGTCTCTACTCTTCCAGATAACTACCGGGTCCGAGGCCTTCAGACAAAGTGGATTCTCCGCGAGGCCATGAAGCGTCTGCTTCCCGCTCATATTCTTGAGCGGCCAAAGGTCGGGTTCCGGGTGCCGGTTAACGAATGGTTCCGTCTTGGCATGCGTGACTATCTGATTGACATGCTCACCGGTCGTGAGTCTCGGTGCGCCGCATTCCTGCACTCGGGGGTACTTCAACGGATATTGTTGGAGCACGTCGATGGCCGCGTGAATCACGAAAAGTTACTATGGGCGCTGCTCACGCTGGAAATTTGGGCGCGCCAGATATTGCCATCCCGCTAATACCGACATTGAAGAGCATGACTCGGTCAATCGTTCAATGCTTGTTCGCAATTGGAAAGCCAGGCCTGCGGATATCCGGGGTACTGCTGAGCTAGAGACCGCAGGTCATCAACGTATGTCCGGGCAAGATGTCGATGGATGGCGCGAGGAATGGGCGCCTGCACGCCCTCATTGATGCGCCGGCGAAGAGCTGATCGAGGGATGTTGTGGTCAGCTGCTGTAACTCCGAGGAATCGGAATATTCGCAGAAGGAGATCCGCTGGGCATGCGGTGATTTCGTCGTAATAGCCGACGAAGAGCTGCGTGGAGGGATAGTATCGGCTCCATCGCGATACGGTTCCGATGTAGTTCCCTCGGAGCCGTGAGCCGGGACTATCGATATGCTCGATGAAGTTGGCCTCTGTTACCAAGTTCATTTCGCGTCCCGTCGAGCGTACGAGATCCATCCTGGCATGCGACCACGCCCGCTCGATCGGATCCCGCATCAAAAATATCAGACGCGCGTCAGGCATGAGGGAGTGGATGTGCGCGATTGCAGGCTCCGAGAGACAGGAATACGCGGGAGTTATCTCACCAGCGACGCGTCCGTGTGCTGGTTCGAAAAGTGACGCATACCATTCGTCGGTCCAATTGCCCAGCAGGTAACGTGATTCCCATAACAGATCGGCCCACCGGCGAATGCTCAGACGCTCTATTAGTTTTGCTGAGTTCAGGTGCCGAAAGCGCTTGGATACATGCTTAGTCAGCGCTGCGCGATCAGGACGAATGGTTGAGCGCAGGCCGGATTCTTTGATCGGAAACTTTCGATCGAAGTAATGCAGTTCTTTAAGATGCGGCAACCATAATTCATCATGTAATGACAGCATCGAATGTAGCCAGGACGTGCCTGCCTTCTGAGCACCGATCCCAAGGAAACTTGGATACATGGGTATTGCTCGCGCGGTTGTGCAAAAAAGTATTGGTTACGCCTGACAGCGACTTGAGCGGTCTATGCCGTGTTGTCGACTAGCCCTGGATCAGTGCTGACGGGAGTTATTGTCAGAATCGTTCCAGAAAGAATTGCCGAAATGCTCGACGGAAGCGAGCCGCCATCAGTCGCCATGGGAATGGTTCCGGTGATCGCATCTTGTTTACAGTCAATTCCGCAGCAAACCGTGTGCGATCCGAAAGACGCCACAAGTGCCGCAGTACAATCGGGGGATCGTACGACGCGGTTTGTCGATCGGTCGGGTAGCCAAGTGACGCGAGCGTCGATCCTGCGATCTTCTCGAGACCGTCGAGGTCCCGAGCGGAAAAGTAGGAACGAAATTTCCCGCTATTGGAGACGATTTCGAGTTCGGCGAGCCCCTGAACACGCTTTGTGTCGCGCTTCGCCTGAAGCATCGACTCTGTGAAGTCTATTTCGAGGAAGCGACACACTTCCTGCAATTGCTGCTGGGGGTCGAAAGTCAGTCGTTCGTAAAAGACCTCGAGGTAGCGGCCTTGAGGCAAAGCGTTTCCTTGAGCCCTGCCGTCTATGACAGAGCGTTTCCAGCGATAAATCGTTGATCGCGGCGTGTAGCTCCAGCGACGGTGGAACGACGCTGCACAATCCCTCCCGTCCCGGATGACGTGAATGAATTTGGCATCGGGGAAGGAGGTCGATAGGAGCGAAATATACTGGACATGAAGTGGCGACTTCTCGCACCATCGTGACTTGGCTTCGTGGCCAGCAAAATACGTCATAATGTAGTCGAAGATGCCTGCGGGCGTACGCGGCAGTTTTTGCCAAGATGGCGGTAGGGGTACGGGGCGTCCGTCGTTTTCCACGAGAAATGTGTACGACTTCGCCATTTCGTCGAACAGTGCCCGGAAGGCATCATCGTTCTGAAGGCTCGTCTCGGCGCGCGTGCCGCCGAGGTAGTCTGGGAGAATCTTGGTCTCCAGCGGGAAGCCGTAGAGTTCTGGGTGACTGTCCAGATGGTCGAGGAGCATAGTCGTCCCCGATCCGTTCATACCCACAACAAACACCGGTCCTTTGCCTGACATGTTAGGTTCCGCGTGGCGTGGCAGGGCGCGACTCGAGCACGCGCTGTACGCGCTCAAGGTTATCGGATGCATACGTCGTCAGTGCATGTCGCCGGCAGTTGTCGGCCATTCTTGTGAGGCGCGTTGTATCCGAGAGAAGCGTCTGGACGTCGCGGGCCAAGCGCTGGGAATCTCCCTGAGCGCATGAACCCAGATCACCGCTGTCCAGTAGTCCGTCGGGATTACATTCGAGGCTTACGACTGGCACACCACGCAGCCAGGATTGGATGAACGTATTCGGGAATCCTTCACCCATGGCCGCGCTTGTATTGACGAAGAGATGGGCGGATTCGAGAAGCCTGTTGACGTCCTCAAGTGGGGCCGCGCCGGCGTAGTGGAAATTCGGCAGCTCCCGGGCTCTCGCCAGGAGGGGTTCATAGCGCTCGTCTGAGAGTGCGCCCACCATCACGAACCGCGTGTCATGCAGAAGAATGCTGCGCTCGGCAAGCTCGATGAAGAGCCCGGGTCGCTTGGCTTCCTTGATATTCGCCACCCACAATACCGTCTTGAAAGCGCTATCTTTGGCCGGGGCAAATTGCGGGGTAGGGTGATAGTTCGCTATTACCTCAATGTTACTCCGACGGAAATGCCGCTCAAGGAGTTCAGCCTGGTAGCTTGCCTGCGCGATGATGGCGTCGGCGTGCACAAGTCCGTATTCGTAAATGCGCCGCTCGACCGCCTGAAGCGCGTTCTTCGTGGGAATCTGGGTTCGGGGCAGCACGTCGTCGACACGGGCTATGTGGTGCACTAGGCGTTTACCGAATTGATGGCAGTAACGCGCGGCAAACCCTACGAGCGGCGATCCGACGCGCGTGTAGATCACGTCTGGATCGAGCTGCCGCAATAGCCTCTGTACGGAAGGGTAGTCGATCAGGTAGGTATATCTGGCGATCGGCCACACTGTTTGAATTCGCCGAATTGGTATCCCTTCGTCCGCGTCAACGGAGGAATGGCGGCAGATCACCGCGAGTTCATGGTTCGAAACCTTTTTAAGATGCTGCATCAAGTAGCGCGCTTGAATTTCGGCGCCACCCAGGCGGCCCGTCCAGTGGGCTGGCATGAGAACGCATAGTTTCATTGTGTGGCGTCCGGCTCCTCGGCCGAGGCTGGCAGAGATTCACTTCCGTCCTCGGCAATGCACGAATTGATGATCTGCTTGAATCGAGCGCGGACTGCTTGATCCGTGTAGGACCGCATGGCCTCGTCGTGGTTTGCCAATGCCATGCTGTAACGCAGGTTCGTGTTCGTCGCCAGTTCAATGATCCAATCGGCGAAAATCTCCGGATCGGGAGACTCGGCTACGAAACCATTCTTCATGTGAACGATGACCTCGGGTATGGCGCCGATGGCTGTTGTAAGCACCGGGAGGCCGTACAGCATTGCTTCGAGGATTACATTCGGCAGCCCTTCATCCGACGCCGTTGGATGCAGCAGAACGTGAGAGGACGCCAGAAGTGATGCCTTGGCGGTATCGCGGACCGGTCCCGCAAGAATCACGTTGTGGATGCCGCACGATTCAATGTGCGCGCGTAGCTTAGGCAACTCTGGTCCAGGGCCAGCAATGACAAGCTCAAGGGCTAAGTCTGGTCGGCGCCGCTGCGCGATCTGCAGGGCCTGCAGCGCCTGCCACGGCCCTTTCGGACGTGTAACACGCGCGAGGAAAAGCAGACGAAGTCGGTCGACGGCGCGCGATCGCCCGGCGATCGAGAAGTTCGCGAAATGGGTCGAATCGGCAACCGTAGTCTCGATCCAGAACCGGCTGTCAGTGCTGCAGCCGAGCGCCTTGAGCTTATCGACGAATACTCGACCGAGTACGACGAACTGTCGGGACCGGGCAAGTGTGCGGGAAAATAACTGCCTTAACAGGAATCGGTCGCGAATCTTGCCTTCAAAGATTGTGTCCCAACCCCGAAAGAACACGAGAACTTGTCGGCCCCGTGCATGAGCGAGCCAACAGAAAACCGCGTCCCTGTAGAACGAGCGAGCGTCGAGCGTCGGATTGATAATTACCATTCGGTACGTGCGGTCATCTAGCGCATTCCAGAAGCGAATGTAGTTTAAGTAACCGCGTGCCGAACTGAAGGAGCGTTTCCTCGCCAGGCCCGGTGACGAAAAAATAGTCGATACGTGCATCGTCACGGTGCAGTTGGAGTGCGTTGTAGTAGTTCTCGACCCCGCCAATCGTGTCAAGGCGAGGTGTGAGTATAAGGATCCGGACCGTGGGGTCTGAGATCTTGCTGACCTGTGCGGGCTTCCACATGACCAGGTGCTGCGTCAATCTTCGGGCTTAGGGAAGAAGGGCCGAAGTTGGCGTTTAACGTGCGCCAGCGGTCGCGACATACAGCGATTGGTCGTCTGCGACAGAACTCGCCGCAGGGGCCAATCTGGCCGTCGCCGGTTCATCAAGTCCTGTGTTTCGTAGCCGTACCGCATGGCGAGATCGCTGACAGCCGGGTCCAGCTGGAAACCGAATCGGTGATCATTCTTCCAGCGACTTCGAGAAGCGCCGTGGATGTATTCATCGGCACCAGACCGGACCGATGACAGTCCGAGGGACTCGAGGAGTTTCGACGCCGTGCGGTTGGAGGATGAGAACTCCTCATACCGCACGATTATGAGGCGATCCCCGGCTATCAATCGGAATCTCTCGAGATTCTCGTAGGCACGGAGCCAATGCTGCTGAAACTCCTCTGGCGCGAGACGCCATCGCGTCCAGGCTGAATACAGTATGTCCATCGGATTGCGAACCAGACCTACGAAGCGGAAGTCGATGTCTGGTAATCGCTGGGCCGCGTCGATCATCAGTTCCAGACAGGACCACTGGTGAAGATGATGAGGTGATTTCTCCACGAAGACTGGCTGATGCGACAGACATAAGAGGCGCCAACCCTCCAGAACCAGTGCTCGACCCTCATCAGGTGTGTGAGCGAAGCGAGTGTTTTCTGCAATGAGCGTCTGCAGGTCTCGCAAGGCCAGACCAGCCCCTATAGGTACCTCGCTGTCCGGCAATTTCATCTGCGGCAGGCCGAGAATTGACGCCGCCTTAGTCCAGTAAAGGGTTTCGAATTCCCCGTGACGCGTCCGTTGCACATGACGGCCACCGCCGAAATCGCATAAGAGTTCCTGCAGGGCGCTAGAACCAGATGATTTCGCAGACAATATTATGACGCATCGTGGCTTGTTGCTCATGAACCTGTCTACTAATCAATGCTGACGCAGGGCGACATTGTGTGTTCTCAAAACTAACACATTAGCGCCAATTGCGGCATAAACGAGCACGATGGATTCGTGATGAGTTCCCGTACTCGCAAGTCCGTTCGAAACGCAGTTCACAGTCTCGGCGCGAGATCTGGGTCAAGCTGGGCTTAATATGAAATCGAGTGTCGCAACGGCTCGCATGACGGTAGCGCGAAATTTGCATGTGATACAGGTTGGAAGGCGATTCCCTGTGTCGCGCTGGCACTGGTCCTGTGGGTTAGGCGGACGTTGGGGACGTTCGCGGAGAATGCGATCCAGGGTTTAACTGACTTCTGGGCCCAGTCCTCCTGAACGTTTCAATCGAAATAGCTTTGTTACCGGTTCAACCACCGGCCACTACTCGAGTCGATCGGCCACGTTCCGCCGGCTCAGGACCGGACAGGACTGTCACCGACTCGACAAGGCCTGAGCCTTGGTGGTCCAACCAAACTGCGGGGCTCTCCTGAAATTCCGAATCGGTTCAAGTACGGTCGGTCGTTAAGTCGTGTCAGGATGTCGACCGGCAACAGGCAGTGACGGTGGTTGGTTCAATGTCGCTCAGTGTTTCGGATATTCATCGCTGGTCAGCGGCCTTGTGTGGCGCGCTGGTGGTTACCTTGTGGGTCGGTCCATATCTGGCCCGGCCCGACCTCTTTTACGACGATGTCGCGCATCATGTCTTCTGGCTCTATCAGCTCTCCGATGCCGCGCTTTTTCCAGGTGACCTGACGGTCGCCTACTTTCACACCAGCGCCCCTTGGGGATACCGAGCCGTGTACTCGGCCGTCGTCCCCTTCATCGATGCCCTGCTGGCGACAAAGCTGGTTGCGGCCCTCCTTCTCGCCGCCGCGGTGACGTTGGCTTGGAAGATCGGCCGGATTTCCGTGCGAGATCGCCCAGAGAGGGTGGTTTGCTGGCGGTGGTGGCGTTCGCTGCATTACTGGTATGGTCGCAGCAGAAAGACTTGATGCCGCCGATTGGCTTCCAGAGAACTTTTGCGCTTCCGCTGCTCCTGCTGACCCTGTGGGCGCTGTTGGCGGGCGATACCGTTGGGTCGGCATTTCTTGGTTGGGAGCGGCGCTCTTTTATCCGGTGACGCTTCCTGTACAAGGTCTGACTGCCGCAGTCGTCTTCCTGCGTGACTTGGCGGTCAACCGGACCATGCCCAGGCATTGGCTGTTCAACGCGGTGGCCGGTTCTGCCGCGCTTGCAGTTGCCGCCTACGGCAACCCGATTCCCCCAGATATTGGCCCTGCGCTCACTTTTGAGCAGGCCATCCATATGATCGAGTTCGGGCCAGAGGGGCGCCTGAGCCTGTTTCCATCGGGCCTCGTTACCAATTGGCTGACTGGGCATCGCACGGGCCTTGGCTGGTCGCCCGGGGTACTGGCCCTGATCGCCGCTTCCGTTGTATTTGTTTCGATTCGAGGCGGCAGGCGCAGTATCCCCTTTGCCGCTTGGACGATGGCGCTGGTTGGTCTGGGCCTGTGGTCGGCCATGCGGATTTCCCGTCGGCACTGATGTTTGGTCTTTATCTGCCAAATCGTCACTCTCGATGGGCTGTGGCAGCTCTTGGCATCGTCGCGCTTGCGGCCGCTTCTTCACGCCTGCTGAGTGGCAGCCGCGATTGGAGCGGAGTGGTGGACGTGAGGACGGGGCGGCGAGCGGGTCTGGCGGCATACCTAGAGGAGGGTGGATTGCCGTTCTAGCGCCTGTACTAGTGGCCGTACTGCTCTACCCAATGCGCTGGCTGTGTCACGGCGCCCGGTCGACAGCGATCTGGAGCGAGTGTACGCATTTCTGTCGACCTTGCCGGAAGATACGCTGGTTGCTGCACACCCCGATCTCGCCAACTTCGTTCCGGTCCGCGCGAGACGCAGCGTCCTCGCATCCACCGAGGTCTCCATGGCGTGGATGGAAAGCTACTATGCGCAAATGAAGCCCCGCATGATGGCCTCGCTGCGAGCAGCCTATGCGACGCGGATTGAGGAAGTGGATGCGGAACTCGGTCCATACGGGGTGGACGTCATGTTGACCGGCCCGCGCGTATCGGAGAAACACCATAAGTATTCCCCGTTCCGAGAGTTGGAGTCCGAGCTCATGGCAAGGGGGACTGGAGTGGGCTTCGTCCTGCGCGTGCCACCGCCCGACCGGGTCATGTTCAGGAGCGGTGACTACTACGTGATCAGGGTCGGAGCATGCGAGGAAGCCAAGTGTCCGTAGGGAATCGAGCGACTCACTTCGGGTGGATTTTCCTGGCAAGCGCTGCGGTGGCAGTGCTGTTGCCCGTGCTTGCTCGTGGGGTCATCGATCACGTCGTGGTCTACGACGAACTGCTGCACATCCTGGCTGCTCGCGGGCTGGTCGAGACGGGACTGCCGGCGATTGCGGGTGGCATGTATGAGCGCGGCGAACTGTATACGCGCCTGGTTGCCTTTGCGCTGGTCCAGTTTGGTGACACACCGTTTGCAGCAAGGCTGCCCGCGCTGGCTGGCGGTGTGTTGCTGGTGCTGCTGCTTTCCATCTGGATTGGCCGCAAGGCGGGACTGTTGGCGGGCGTAAGTGCCGGTCTCTTCCTTTGCGTGGTTCCAGCCACGCTCGATGCAGCCGTTTTTGCACGCTTCTACACGCTGCATGCACTGGTCATGTTCACGATGTTCGCTGCTGCGTACGAAGCCTCCGTTCCGCACAGGACTACTTCGGCGAGGATTGCATGGTCCCCTTTGCACTGGCGCTATTGCCTCTTGGGTGGCACCTGCAGGAAACGACGTTGATCGCGGCCGTCTCCGCAGTTGCCGGCGTGCTCGTTGTCCTGGCCATGAGTCACTGGTCGATCGCGAGTGCCGTCGTCCGTGCGCACCCGATTACAATACCGGTGGTGGTTTGCGGCCTGGCAGCTGCCGGGCTCATGGTCGTCGCCGAGTTCGGTATCTGGGACAAGTTTGGTCAGGCGCCGCTTTGGGCTGCTGGTCGTGCAGGCAAGTACCACTACTATCTGGATGAGTTCCAAGGATTTGCCCCTGCTGTGGCCGGTCCTTCCAGCAGCCGTGTACTTCGGCCTCATTGATCCTCGTACGAGGAGGGTCGTGAGCTACTGTGCCACGGTCCTGCTGGTGGCATTTGTGATCCACTCCTTGGCGGGTGCCAAGGCGGTGCGTTACGTGTACTACGTCGTGCCGATGGCCTGCGCAGTATGGGGAATTGCAGTAGCTAACATTGTTGCTCGAGCGCTTGAGCGAGGCGATCGGGTCGGCCGCAAGGGCTACGGACTGCTTCGCTGGACAGTGCCCGGCGTGATGTTTCTTGGGCTGATCATGTCGCAGGAGGGAATCCGGTCGATGAGACTGGTCGCGGGGCGCTTGCAGCCAACGGATGCTCTGAGCTACGGGACTGAAGCCGACTGGGGACCCGCAACGGCTTCCTTGAACCAGGCGCTTCGTTCAACGGACGTGGTGATCACGTCAAATGCGATGAAGGCGCTGTTCTTCCTCGGTCGTTATGACTACGAACTCAACGCCAGTATCGTCCCGGAAACCGACACCGGCCTGGAGTTCGGCGTCGACTCAAGGACGGGCGAACGCGCCATCGGCACCGCCAAGTCAGTGGAGCACGTCCTGGAGTTGCCGGGCTCGGCTCCTGGTCGTTCTCGAAGAGGAGAAGATCGGCAAAGGTAACGGGTGTCCCTGCGGATGCTGTCGCGGTCATTCAGTCTCGGTGCAGCTTGGTGGACTTTGCTGCGACACCCGGGATTCGGGCCTGGATTTGTCCCTGACTGGATGCGATGATCACTGATTGACGTGACACTCCGTCAATGGATCCCCGGCGACAGGAATTCCCATTCGGTCTCTGGTCCGCACCGCTCGATGCCCAAGCAATCTGCAACGGACGGACTTCGCCAACGGGCACAGCATGGCTTAGCAGCGTAAGCTCCCCCGTCAAGTGGACAGTTTGAAGCTGGACTCTCCGGCTGGTAATTCCCTCGGCATGTAGGTCAACGGCGGCACTCGCCCGAGGGAGTCGTGAGGCCGCAACTCGTTGTATTCGATGAGCCAGTCGTCGGTGATCTGCTGCACTTGCTCGATTGATTCGAACAGGTACGCGCTCAGCACCTCGTCGCGATAGGTCCGGTTGAAGCGCTCGATGTAGGCGTTCTGGTTCGGCTTGCCGGGCTCGATGAAGCGCAGCGCGATGCCGCGATCCTTCGCCCAGTCGACGAAGGCGTGGCTGGTCAGTTCGCTGCCATTGTCCAGGCGCAAAGCGTCGGGCTTTCCGTGCTGTTCGATCAGTTGCTCCATGAACCGGATCGCCCGCCGGCTGGGGATCGAGGTGGCCACGTCGATGCCGAGCCCCTCGCGATTGCCATCGTCCAGGACGTTGAGCGTGCGGAACCGGCGTCCGTCGTAGAGCGCGTCGTGCACGAAGTCGAGTGACCACACGGTATTGAGCGCGTCAGGGGCATCCAGCGGCAGAGGATCACGAACCGGCACACGTCGCCTCGTCCGTCGCGGCAGATTCAGCCGCAGGGCGCAGTACACGCGATGCACGCGCTTGTGGTTCCACGGATGCCCGTCGAGGCGCATCCGGTCGTAGCACTTCCAGAAGCCCCAGCGAGGCCGTCGCTCGACGATCTCGTTGAGCACCGCGATCACCGCGGCATCGCGCGCCGCAGCGTCGGTCGGGACTCGGTAGTACGCCGTCCGGGACAGTCCCAGGATGCGGCAGGCGCGCTGGATCGACAGCTGATGCTCGTTCACGAACACCTCGGCGGCCTGCCGCTTCACGGACGGCGTTACAGTTTTCGGGACAGGACGTCCTTGATCGCCACGTTCTCGAGCGCCAGGTCAGCGTACATGCGCTTGAGCTTGGCGTTCTCCGCCTCGAGCTCCTTCATCCGCTTCAGCTCGTTGACCGTCACGCCGCCGTACTTCGATCGCCAGTTGAAGTAGGTCGCGCGACTGATCCCATGCTTACGCGAAATCTCGCCTGGCGACACGCCGGCTTCGCCTTCCTTCAGGATCGCCACGATCTGCGATTCCGTGAACCTCGATTTCTTCATCTCCTCTCCCGTTCTTGGCGGGAGAGTCCAACATTACACTGTTCACGAGGCGGGGGAGCTTACGCAGCCCCAGCACCACGACGAAAAAAACGAGGAATTCGAGGCTATTGAACAGCATGCCGACGAATTGTCAGCGCAGACCGTCGCTCGTCCCTGCGAGTGCCATCACGGCTTGGCCACCGTGATTTGTCAGCGAGAACCCGTGAATACGAGTCGCCGGCTCAGGGTGAAGTTGACTGCCAGGCCGGCGAGGGAGCCGGCGGCTACGGCGAGCCAGGGGTGGGCCGTCACGTATGGCAGCGTTGCGACCAATGCGGCGTAGGTGCAGTAATTGATCACGCCACCGACGCTGTTCGCAGCCAGGAAGCGGACCCACTCACTCGCCAGCCCCTTGGTGCGTCTCTCGCTGAAGGTGAAGCGACGATTCAGGGCCCAGGTGACCGTTGCCGCCGTCAGGTAGGAGGCCAGTCTGCCCGTGTACAGGCCGGCGCCGAGCCCCAGCGCCGCATACAGGGCAACCGTGTCAACGACGAAGCCGACCACGCCGACCGCCGAGAAACGCAGCAGCTGTCGAGCGATCACGATGACGGGAGCCTTTGATTCAGCGCCATTCCTTGAGGCGGATGGGAATGCTCAGGTAGTGCAGACGCTTGGCCTCCGCTCGGCCGCGGGTGACGGTCGACAGGATGAGGCCGCATGCGAGACTCAGGAAGCTGAGCAGCATCAGCCCCATGGCCAGCACCGCCGTGGGCAGCCTCGGCACCAGTCCCGTATTCAGGAACTCAATGACGAGCGGGATACCGAGCAGGACCGAGATCAGCGCCAGCAGTCCGGCGACCAGCGAAAAGAACTCGAGTGGGCGTTCTTCGCGTACCAGACGCATGATCAAGCGCATGATGCGAATGCCGTCCGGAATGGTTCTGAGCTTGCTGGCGGACTCCGCAGGACGCTCACGGTAAGGCGTCGTGAATTCGACGATCGGCATGCGAAGCTCGAGTGCATGCACGGTCAGCTCCGTCTCGGTCTCGAAGCCGGTGGCGAGGGCGGGAAATGATTTCACGAAGCGTCGGGACATGATGCGGTAGCCGGACAGCATGTCGCTCATGCGCTCGCCGAAAAAATCGTGCGACCAGGCCAGTGAGCAAGCGATTACCGAATCGATGGCCGCGACGGTAGGCGGCTTCGGACTTCTCCTCACGGGCACCGTTGACCATGTCGAGTGAGTCGTCGATCAGGCGCTGAATCATCGCCGGGGCGCTGGCGGCGTCGTAGGTGTCGTCCCCATCGACGAGCACGTAGATGTCGGCCTCGATGTCGGCGAACATCCGCCGGACGACGTTGCCCTTGCCCTTGAGGGGTTCACGGCGAACGATCGCGCCTGCCGCCCGCGCTACTGCGAAGGTACGGTCAGTCGAACCATTGTCGTAGACGAAGATCAGGGCATCCGGCAAGGCCTTATGGAAGTCGTCGACCACTTTCTGGATCGCGACCTCCTCATTCAGGCATGGAATCAGAACCGCAATCCGTAGGGTGCCAACTCATCGGCGCACCTTGAATTCCGTCGCGGACGAGGCGCTGGAACCAAACTGGATCACCCGCTCGACCTGGTAATCCTTGAGTCCGCTTGGCGTGCGTGAAGATCATCAGTTCGCCGAGCAGTCCGAGCGCCAAAAGCTGCAGGCCGAGGACGACGAGCAGTGACGCACAGCAGCAGGGCGGGGCGGTCGGCCAGGGCTTGGCCGAAGAACAGCTTTTCAATCACTACCCAAGTCACGGCCAGCGCGCCGAAGGCAAAGGTCGTTACACCCACCATGCCGAAGAACCGCAGCGGCTTCTTGGTGAAGCGGACGAGGAAGAACACGGTGAAGAGGTCCAGCAGGACGCGAGTGTATTCGCGCGGCTGGTAGCTGCCCTCGAAGCGGTCCTTGGGCGACTGCCGCACGTCGACTTCGACGACGCGGAACCCCTGCCGGTCGGCAAGCACGGCGAGGTATCGGTGTTGGTCGCCATACAGCGAGATTTCCTCGAGCACGCGACGATCCATGGCGCGAGCACTGCAACCCAGATCGCGGAGCTTGAGTCGCATGAACCAGCTCAAGAGCCTGTGGAACGCCCTGCGCCGTATCCGTTCGAACACGCCGCCTGCTCGCGGCCAACGGTGACCGACCACGAGATCGGCTGTTTCGAGCCCATGCACGAGCTTGCCGATCTCGAGGCCCTCGATCTGGTGGTAGGCAGGCATCGTGACGATGGTCTGTCCCGAAGCGTGTTCGAATCCAGCCATGATCGCCGTAGCCTCGCCGAACGGACGGCTCAGGCTGATGACCGTGAATCGCTCGCCGCTCGTCGAGCAGGGCACGGAGTCCCTTGGCGAACTCCTCCCGCGGACCATCGAGCACGAAGATGATCTCGTAGCTGTCTGGCAGCGCCTCCAGTCCAGCCTTGTACTCGTTGTAAAGCTCGACCGGGTTCGGCTTGACGGCCACCCACCGGCACGATCACCGACAGTTCGACGTCCAGACTACGCTCAACCATGCAGAGATACCTCGAGGTGCCGTCCAGCGGACGATTGCGGCCAGACCTTGACGGTCAGGCGAGAAAAATCGGCCTCGCGGATGTCGCCGAGCTTGTAGACCAGTTCACCCAGGACTCCCTCGCTGATGAGTATGATGGCGCCACTGAGCAGCACCACGCCCGAGCCGGCGATAGGTAGGGCCAGCGTACCGCCCGTGCGGCCCAGCTCCAAAGTGCATAGACCAATGCCACGGACGCCGAACAGCAGCGAGCGGCAAGGACAGCAGTGCGAACCAGCGCATCGGGCGCGACGTGAATGACGCCACCGTCTTGATGACCATCATGTCGAGCAGCACCTTGTAGACCCGCGACAGGCCGTACTTGGACTGGCCGAACTGGCGCGCATGGTGCCGCACCTTGATCTCGGCGACGCGGGGACCGGCGATCGAAGCCATGGCCGGGATGAATCGGTGCATCTCGGAGTAGAGCGGGATCTCCTTGATCAGCGATGCCCGGAACGCCTTGAGCGAACAGCCGTTGTCCTTGATCGGCACGCCGGTGACCTTGCCGATCAGCCAGTTGGCGATTCGAGCGGAATCTTGCGCGAGACCAGCTTGTCCTGCCGGTTGAAACGCCAGCCGACGACGATGTCGTAGCCCTCGTTGATCTTGGCAAGGAAGTGCTCGATGTCGCGCGGATCGTTCTGCAGGTCGCCGTCCATCGTCACCAGTACGTTGCCGCGGGCATGCTCGATGCCCGCGGCCATGGCCGGGCGTCTGGCCGTAGTTGCGCCGGAAATTGACGACGCGCACCCGTGGGTCCTGCCGGGCAATCTCGACGGCAATATCGAGGGTCCGGTCGCGGCTGCCGTCGTTGACCAGTACCATCTCGAAACGCAGGCCCAATGGCTCGAGCGCAGCCGACGATGGCTGCATGCATGCGCCGGATGTTCTCCTCCTCGTTGAAAAAGGGAACGATGACGGATACTTGTGGTAATTCTGTCACTAACGGACGCCTCGAGCGGAGATGCATGCTAGCGGGGGACCACCGCAATATACTGCGAGTCGCTTCACGAAGAACGTATCTCTCATGCCCTTGGGGGCCATCGCGCGACTGGGGCCGGGACTGCCTGTCGGGGGCGGGCAACGCTCGTTGGCAGATCTGGGTGCGCAGAGTGTGACGTGCCTCACACTATCTGGGCGCGTCCGAAGCGCCAGGCCGGGATATATTTCGGCCATTAAGTCAAGAGCCCTACTCGCGCGCAGTCGAATTCCATTAGGCTGAAATACAAACCGATGCGGATATCGCCGCACTTCACGGAATCAGAGAGCAAGCATATGACTAGTCGAAGGTCCCTTGGCATGCCGAAGACTATGGTGCTGCTGGGGCTGGTGTTCGCACGTTTGGCGTTGGCCGATCAGTCGGGCATCGTGTCGGACGAGTTCAATGGGGCGACGCTCAACACGAGCGTCTGGACCTTCTCCGATCCCGTGGGAGATTCGCAACTGTTCATGACCGGCAGCGAGGCGCAGATCTCGGTGCCCGCAGGGTCATCGCATGACCTGTGGCAGGCTCAAAACCGGGCTCCACGGATCATGCAGTCGGCGAACGACACCAATTTCGAGGTCGAAGTTAAGTTCAACTCGAACCTGGTCGGCCGCAACGAAGTGCAGGGCATCCTGGTAGAGACGGACGACCGGAACTTCATCCGTTTCGATTTCTTCAGCGATGGCACCAGCATCAGGGTCTTTGCAGCTTCCTTTCTGAACGATGTCGCCACGACCCGGAAAAGCCTCGTCATCGGCAGCGTCCCGAGCGGGGCGCCCATGTACCTGCGAGTTCAGCGCAGCGGAGCCCAGTGGACCCAGTGGTACTCGTTCGACGGATTCAACTGGTTAACCGCCGTCACGTTCTCTCACGCCATGGTGGTCAGCCGCGTCGGCGTCTTCGCCGGCAATGCAGTCGACAATCCCAGCGTCGCCAGTGCGATCGATTATTTCGTCAACACGGCGGACAGGATCCAGCCGGTTGGACCCGACAACAACGTGGTCGCCAACTCAGGTTTCGAGAGCGGTGTCCGGCCATGGGACTTCATTACCAACGGTGCGGCGACGGTCGCCAACGACGTCACCGGGCCGGCCAGCCCGTCGGCAGCGCGCGTCCTGGTCAATAC
The DNA here is from genome assembly GCA_963700045.1 of uncultured Gammaproteobacteria bacterium. Lineage (GTDB taxonomy): Bacteria > Pseudomonadota > Gammaproteobacteria > Steroidobacterales > Steroidobacteraceae > RPQJ01. The sequence goes on along the minus strand of CAVOWK010000024.1, from coordinate 107,585 downwards.
GCAGGGAACAAATGTCCAACTCAGCCAGTCGGGCTTGGTGCTGGAGCCCGGGACACAATACACACTGAGCTTCAAGGCGTATTGCAGCACGGGGCACAACGTGGCATTGAGCTTGGTCAAGCACCTGGTGCCGGGTAGCAGCTATGGGTTGTCCGGCCGTGTGTTCGACCTGACCACCGCGTGGAAGACGTTCTCGGTCACCTTCACGACGGCAGGGTTTACGGAGCCGGTGAGTGACGGGCGCCTGATGTTCGCCCTGGGTGCCTATGACGCAGCCGGCGACCAGTTCTTTTTCGACGACGTCACACTGACAAAGGTGCCGACGAGCATCCCACCGAGCATCTCCAGCAATCCGGTGAACGTGACGGTGACGGCGGGGCAGACGGCGACGTTCAGCGTTACCGCCTTGGGCAGTGACCCTTTGTCCTACCAGTGGCAGAAGAACGGCGCCGACATTCCGGACGCCATGGGTGGGTCTTATACGACGCCGGCTACGGTGATTGCGGACAACGGTGCGACCTTCCTGGTGAATGTGAGGAACTCGTACGGAAGTGTTACGAGCAGCGCGGCGACCTTGACGGTGACCGCGCCTGCGACCCAGCTCCTGTTGCTGGATCGCACGTTCGACTACACCACGTCGTACAGGGCGGCACTACTGGGCGAGACGCCCAGCCCGACCGGTGCCAACTGCATTTCGGTCCAGGGCATCACCAAGGCGGGGAAGACCCCCGCCAATGTGTGCAATCACGAGGCGTTCAAATTCTTCCAGATGCCGGTGAACAATCCGGCCAGCTGGACGTCGCCGGTCAGCTATGCGACGGGCACGCTGTATCAGCGTCTGGAGGTCATATCGAAGCCGAGCACGACGCCGGTCTTGTTCGCGCTGTGCATGTTCCAGGATGAGCCCATCGGGTCTCGACATGCCTGCGGTGACTTGAACAAGCTCAGATTCACTGCACCAGGCACGTACACCTCGAGCCAGGCCATGAAGAAGCTCTATCTGTACACGACGGCCATTGACTGGACGCGCAAGCCGCACTTGATCATGTTGCACATCACCGATGCCAACAAGGTGCAGCCGGACAGCTATCCCGACTACATGGACAGGTGGTTTGGCGCGCCGAACTGGGGGCTCTACTACCCGATGCGCGTGCGCTACACGGCGATCATTGTGCCGCCGGGCGGGGGTGCGCCGGCCTGGCCGCTATAGTTTCGGCTCTTTAGGCATGACGCGGTCTCCATCTGCGTCGGAATGTTCATTTAACTTATTTCGGGTACAGCGGCCTGAATCAGCTCACGTCGGCTCGTAGGTTCCGACGCTAAGTTCTTGTCAGGCCAGACAGAGTGCCGCCAGCGGATTCGCATTCTCGCCGCCAGAGCAACGCAAACGTCGCTGATCAGCGACAAATGTCACGTTGACATAAGCGTACCTCGCACGTTCAACTGCCCGCCTCAAAGGCGCGCTTTCATCTTGGCCGCGGCATTCGGGAAGCGAGAGATCGCGACCGACCCCAACCTCTGGACACGATAAGGAATAGTAATGCGAAAATTTTTCAACCTGGCTGTGAGCACATTGTTGCTCGGTCTGGTGCTTGCAGGAACGACGTCGACGGCGTCGGCGCAAAACGTCGTCGTGAATCCGGGCTTCGAGAGCGGCACCAGCCCTTGGCTTTTTTACACCAATGGCGCGGGTGCTCTTACGAACAGCGCGGCGGGTGCGAGCAGCGCGCAAGCAGCGCGCATCGGCATCACCACGCAGGGGTCGAACGTTCAGTTCTACCAGCCCAGGGTGCCCCTCGAGCCGGGCACGCAGTACACGCTGACTTTCAAGGCGTATTCCAACACCGGTCACGACGTGGCGGTGAGCGTGTTGAAGCACGCGTCGCCCTACACGAATTATGGCCTGTCGAAGCGGGTGTTCAACCTGACTACGGCATGGCAGACTTTTTCGGTTCAGTTCACAACCAGGAATTTCTCGGGCGCCGTCAGTGATGGACGCCTGATGTTCGCGTTCCAGTCGTATGACGCGAATGGAGACGTGTACTTCTTCGATGACGTGACGCTCACCCCATCGACGACGCCCGGCGCGACTGCCCCGGCGGTTACGTCCCATCCGGCGAGTCGGACGGTCTCGGAAGGGCAGACAGCCTCGTTCAACGTAACGGCCTCGGGCACGAACCCGCTGTCGTACCAGTGGCAGAAGAACGGTGTCGACATTGCCGGTGCGACGGCATCGTCCTACACGACTCCGCCCGCGACCTATGCTGAGAGCGGCTCGAACTTCCGCGTCACCGTCAGGAATGCTCACGGCAGCGACACCAGCAATGCAGCGACGCTGACCGTCTCGACTGGCACTCCGACCACGGGGCAGTTGCTGCTGCTCGACCGCACGTTCGATCACACGACCTCCTACAGGATGTCCCTGCTGGGCGAGACGCCCTGGAGCGAAAACGAGAACTGTATCTGGGTCCCGGCGCTTCTGGGCGGCACAGGGACTCGGGTTTGCAATCACGAGGCGTTCAAGTTCTTCCAGATGCCGTCAAACAACCCGACGAACTGGCGTTCGCCGGTCGACTACTCGAGGGGAACGCTCTATCAGCGTGTGCAGATCATATCGAAGCCAACTGATACGGTGGCCCTGTACGCATTGTGCATGTTCCAGGATCACGTCTGGGCGGAGCGCCACGCGTGCGGCGACATGACCAAGATCAGGTTCACGGCGCCTGGCACGTACACCTCGAGCCAGGAGATGACTTCTCTGTATCAGTACAGCTCGGCCATCGACTGGACCCGCAAGCCGCACGTGATCATGTTGCACATCGGTGACAGGAATAAGCATCAGCCGGATAGCTATGCTGGCTTCATGGATCTGTGGCTCGGCACGCCGAACTGGGGGCTGTATTACCCGATGCGGCTCCGCTACACGGCGGTAATCGTCCCGCCCGGCGGCGGTGCGCCGGTCTGGCCGAGATAATCCAGGCCAAACTCTGTACCTCCCGTCCCTGCTGTCGCCATTCTGGCGGCAGTAGGGAACGGCGGTGCGCGGACCAAAATTACTCGACGACGGCGAGCAGGCTGCTCGCTCTAGCAGGCCCGAGCTCCTTCCGCACCGTGCCGTCTACTGGGCTTACACCTCGGGTCGAGGTCTGCGCCCGTCGCGTGACCCATCCAACCGGAAGGCCCGGCGACATCTCATTCAAGAGCATTGGAGCCAGGGTTTTCGCATAGGTGGCGGTGATGTGACTGGGATCCCGGTACACCATGACGTTTCCGATCGCGGGCAGGCAGCGCTTGTCGTCGCAGAAATAGCGAGTCATGTCGACGAAATGCACGTTCGCGGGCCGCTGGGCAAGAGTGGCAATCGGGCTCGGCGACGCGATGACCTCATCGACGGGTTGAGAACAGCCCGCAAGATCGTCTGCCCCCCTGATCTCCAGGCACTCGGGTACCCAGAACTTCATCCACGGCGTCTCTCGAATTGCGACCACCTTGATGCCGGCACCATCGAGTTGCGCCCATCGCCTGAGGAATCCTTCCGGCACGCGTTCCTCGTGTCCCGATCCCCGAGTCGCGGTTGTGAACACGACATCGGGACGGTCCTCGAGGAGGATCTGCACCAGCCGCGCGTTGAACCTCTTGCACCACTTCCCGAGTTCGATGCCGTCGGTCTCGACGCTGAATATACAGGTGGCGCGGGCGTAGCTAACGATCCGCCATCCTTGCTCCCTGGCCAGAATCTCCAGCGCGGGAAACCAGTGCGCCGCCCTCGACGATCCAACGAGTGCGATCGTCCGTGTGGATTTTGCGTCACCGAATACGCAGTTGGCCCGCTGCCAGTCGGGATCCCAACTGTTACAGCCCCTGGCGTAAAGGGCCGGCAGGTCGTGCTCGACCGCGAGCATGCCTGGGTAAAGCGGAGCGTTTCGATGCCCCGTGTAGCGGAAGCCGGCCTCCCGCGCGAGCGCACCGGGATAATCCGGATCATCGGGCGCTATCGCGCGGCCGTCGTGCTGCCGCTGCACGGTGTAGTAGGCACCCCAGCCGAGCGCCAGCACGAGCACGGGAACCGCATTGACGGCGACGAACCTCGCCATGCTGCGGCGTCCAGCAAAACCCCTGCCCGAACTCCGAACCGGGTTCTCGACGAAGCGGGTACTGATCGCAGCAAGCCCGATGGACAGGCCAAGAACTCCAAACCCGCCGAGCACAGTCACCGGCGCCTGCAACGTGTACCAACGCCAGAACGTCAGCACCGGCCAGTGCCAGAGATAGATTCCATACGAGATGCCGCCCAGGTACACGAGCGGCCTCGAACTCAGCAGCCGGTCCGCGCCGAAGCGGGTTCCACTGACACCGGACAGGATGATCAGCAGGGCACAGCCCGTAGGCCATAGGGCTGCATAGCCAGGAAAAGCGCGCGAAACCTGGAAGACCATGCCGCAAGCCACGATGCCGATGAGACCGGTCCAGCCGGCGACGAATCGCGTGCCCTTGCCGAGTTGAATCCGCGGCGCCAGGGCCAGCAGCGCGCCGAGGCTCAATTCCCACAGACGGGCGAAGGTATTGAAATACGCGAAGGGCTGGTTGGTACGGGTCGCGTAGATCGAATAGATGAAGGACGCGGCAAATACCCCGACGAAGGCATAGGCAACGACCCTGCGGGCAGGTAAGTCTTTTCTGGCTGCCCACCAGGCCGCGGCCGCAATCAGGAACGGCCACACCAGATAGAACTGCCCCTGCACCGACAGCGCCCAGTAGTGCTGGACGGGACTCGCCGACACACCTTGCTGCAGGTAATCGACGGCATCGAATGCCAATCGCCAGTTCTCGAGATAGAGCGCCGACGCCAGGATCTGCGGGATGGCCTCGTCCCAGAGCGGGCGCGGCAGCCAGGCGATGGATGCGACTGTAACCGCCAACAGCACCAACATTGACGCCGGCAGCAGACGTCTTGCCAGGCCGCCCCAGAACTCGAAGAAGTGGACCTGCCCCTGCGTGTCGATCTGTCGCAGAAGCGTCGTCGTGACCAGGAATGCCGACACTACGAAGAATACGTCTACGCCGCCGGACACCCGCCCGAGCCAGATGTGGTAAACGGCAACCAGAAGCGCGGCAACGGCGCGCAGCCCCTGGATTTCGGGACGATAGACGCGATCCGCGGTCTGGGGGGAGGAATTACTCATGGCGGACGGGGAGCTGGTCGCCGACGGGCCCGCTCGTGGCGCAGAAGGCTGGGTTAATCGCCCGAGAGTCGCGGCCGTCGCGTCACCGATCAGTGACGCGACGGCCACGGGATTCAGGCTCAGCCGATTGAGGCCCGCCTGCGCCGCCTGGCCGCCAGGGCAGCCAGGCCGAGCGCCAGGCTCCCTAAGCCCATGCTGCCGCCGCCGCCGCCGCTACTTCGAGGGCGGGGGCGGCGGAGGCGGCGGCGCGACCGGGCCGGTCGACACCACTATTGCGACCGCCGAACCTGCCGCCACGTTCGTTCCCGACGCCGGGTTCTGACTGATCACGCTGCCCGACGGCACCGTGGCACTCGACTCCCTTGAGACCGCGCCGACCGCCAGCCCCGCAAAGGAGATCGCACGTAGTCGCCGCCGCCTGCGTCAGATTCACCACGTTCGGTACCGCTACCGGACCCGTCGACACCACCAACGCGACCGCCGAACCGGCCTGCCACGCCCGTCCCTGCATTCGGGTTCTGGCTGATCACGCTGCCAGCAGGCACGGTGGTGCTGGACGATTGTGAGATCGTACCGAGCACCAGCCCGGCGCCGTTGTGATCGCCGTGGTCGCCGCCGCCTGCGTCAAATTCAGCACGTTCGGTACCGGTACCGTCCCGGGTGCCGGCGCTGGCCCCGTCGACACCACCAGGTTCACCGCTGAGCCCGCCGGTACGCCCACCCCCGACGTCGGGTTCTGGCTGCTCACGCTGCCCGCAGGCACGGTGGCGCTCGACTGTTGTGTTACCGTACCGACCACCAGCCCTGCACCAGTGATTGCCGTGGTCGCCGCTGCCTGCGTCTGATTCACCACGTTCGGCACCGTCACCGGGCCGGTTGTGGCGTCACACCGCGTGAACCCGGTTTCGGTCGTGCCCTGGCCGGCGACCGTGACCGACAGCGTATGCTGGTTGCAGTCGGTGATGGACGACACGAAGCTCAGCAGGTAACCGTTGTCGAGCCGGCTGGAAATCGTCACGTACGCATTGGTGACCTCCGCCTGGGTCGGCGCGGAGATGAAGCTGGCGCCAGTCCTGGCCGCCAGGATATTCATCACGTTGCTGCCGGTCGTGCCGGGCGTCCCCACGGCGATCGTGAACAGCGGAATGCCGAGGCTGCTCGCCTTGTCGATGACGAAATTCTGCGTATTGATCGACGCGTTGTCCATGCCGTCACTGATCACGACTACCGCCTTGGGTCCGGGCGGAAGCGTGACGCCGGCCGGAGGCGACGCGAAATGGTCCAGCGCAACGTTGATGCCGTCGTAAACGTTGGCTGAATTCGCCGGGGTAGGGCAGCATCGCCGCAGTGACCAGGCGTCTTTACCGCCTGCGCGCGCCGATCAGCGTGAACGGCTGCACGACCGATGCCTTGGCCGGATTGCTGCTGTTGAACTTGACGATTGCCGCGTAGTCGCCCGGACTCATGGAGTTGATGAAGTCGACGACTGCGCCTTCCATGGCGGCGCGCGCGTCGCCAGCCGTGCTCGGGCTGTAGTCCATGACGAACACGATCGAGACATTCGTGGCCGGATTCGCGGACGGCGGCAGGGAAAAGTCGGACGCTGGATCGTGAGCGCAGCGCCGTCCAACGTCAGCGTGAAGCTGCCTGCCGTGAGCCCGCCCACAGGACTGCCATCCGCGTCGGTGACGGTCACGTAGGCCTGGATCGGGTCGCTGATGGGCCGTGATTCGACGCGCAGGTCGACGGCGGCGCTCGCAGGGGCGGCGAAGAACGCCGCCGCCAGCAGCATCAGCGCAAACAACCAGGACGTCAGCTGCCCAAGCCGGGCGTGCACGTCGAGGTCGTCCAATCGCTGGGTGGTTGGAAGCAGGCAAATAACGGGCAATTGCTGCGCTCATGGCGGGATCGGTGTTCCTGTACTGCGTGGATAAGATCGTGCAGCTGTCGGCCAGCTTGCAGTTCGCGCGCAGAGGCTACGGAATTCGACCGTGGTCGTTCCGTGAACCGCATCACAATCTGTGGGTTGGCTCCGACACCTGGATTCGAACCAGGGACCCGCTGATTAACAGTCAGCTGCTCTACCGCTGAGCTATGTCGGAACGGTCTCGAAATAGCCGCCGATTTTGCGATTGGCGGCTCTGTTAGTCAAGGAAGACCTGTTCCCCTCACGCTCCGGCCAGCGCCTTGCCCATCCGGGCCAGGGCCTGTTCCAGCGTCTGCATGCTGACCGCGAACGAGAAGCGGATGTGCCCGGGTGCGCCGAAGCCCGAGCCCGGCACGCCGGCCACGCCGGCCTTTTCGAGCAGGAATTCGGCGAATGCGTTGTCGTCGGCCAGCCCGCGCATGTGGATGGCTTCGCTTATGTCACACCAGGCGTAGAAGGTGCCTGCGGCCGGCAGGACCTTGAAGCCGGGCAGGGCATTGAGGCCGGCATTGAAGTAATCGTGCCGCGCCTTGAAATGCTTGTTCATCTCGCCGACACAGGACTGGTCGCCATTCAACGCCGCGGCGGCCGCTTTCTGCGAGATCGACACCGGGTTCGAGGTGCACTGGCTCTGGATGGTCGACATCGCCGTCACGATCTCGACCGGGCCGCCGCAATAGCCGATGCGCCAGCCCGTCATCGCGTAGCTCTTCGACACGCCGTTGATCGTCACCGTGCGGTCGTAGAGGTCGGGGCAGGCGGTCAGGAAGCTGCAGAACGGCTCCTGCGCCCAGTAGATGTGCTCGTACATGTCGTCGGTGGCGATGATCACGCGCGGGTGCTTGCGCAGCACCGCTGCGATCCCCTCGAGTTCGGCGCGCGTGTAGGCGGCACCCGTCGGGTTGCTCGGGCTGTTGAGCATGAACACGCGGGTCTTCGCCGTGATCGCCGCTTCGAGCTGCGCGGCCGTGATCTTGTAGCCCTGCTCTGGGCCGGCATACGGCATGACCGGCACGCCGTCGGCCAGCAGGGCCATGTCCGGGTACGAGACCCAGTACGGCGCGGGAATCACGACTTCGTCGCCCGGATCGATCACCGCCATGAACAGGTTGTAGATCGTCTGCTTCGCGCCGGTCGAGGCCAGGATCTGCGGGCGCGTGTAGGCAATGCCGTTGTCACGCTTGAACTTCGCGATGATCGCGTCCTTCAGCTCCGGGATGCCTTCGACCGCGGTGTAGCGCGTGAAGCCGTTGCGGATCGCGTCCACGCCTGCGTCGGCAATGTGCGTCGGGGTGTCGAAGTCCGGCTCGCCGATGCCCAGTCCGATGATGTCGTGCCCCTCGGCCTTGAGTTTGGCTACGCGGCCCGTGAGGGCAACGGTCGGGGACGGCTTGACGCGCTTGACGCGCTCGGCGAGTTGGACGGGCACTGTTGGTTCCGGTGGGATGAAATGGACAGCGCATTTTAGGCTAATCTGGCGTTCCTCCCAAGGCAGATGACACCGATCGGCGGCACAGACGGATGACCGACGTTCCCCGCGCCTTTCAGTTGCAATCCGGCTACCAGCCCGCGGGCGACCAACCCGAGGCGATCGCGCGCCTGGTCGAAGGGCTGCGCAACGGGCTGGCGCACCAGACGCTGCTGGGTGTCACGGGCTCGGGAAAAACATTTTCAGTCGCAAACGTGATCCAGCAGGTGCAGCGGCCGACGCTGGTGATGGTGCACAACAAGACCCTGGCCGCGCAGCTCTACGGCGAGTTCAAGGAATACTTTCCCAGCAACTCGGTCGAGTACTTCGTCAGCTACTACGATTACTACCAGCCGGAGGCGTACGTTCCTTCGTCGGACACGTTCATCGAGAAGGATGCCTCGATCAACGAGCACATCGAGCAGATGCGGCTTTCGGCCACCAAGGCGCTGCTCGAGCGGCCTGACTCGATCATCGTCGCGACGGTATCGGCGATCTACGGCCTCGGCGACCCGAAGGCCTACCTGAGCATGGTCCTGCACCTCGTCCGCGGCGAGCGTATCGACCAGCGCAAGCTGCTGCGCCGGCTTACGGACATGCAGTACACGCGAAACGAACTCGACCTGACGCAGGGCACGTACCGCGTGCGCGGCGACGTCATCGATGTCTTTCCGGCTGAATCCGAGCGCGAGGCCGTGCGCGTCGAATTGTTCGACGACGAGATCGAGACGCTCAGCTACTTCGATCCACTCACGGGCGAAATCCTGCGCAAGGTGCCGCGACTCACCGTGTACCCGTCGTCGCATTACGTGACGCCGCGCGAGCGCGTCGACAGCGCGATCGAGAACATCCGCGAGGAACTGCGCGAGCGGCTCAAGGAACTGCGCGCAGCCGACAAGGGCCTCGAAGCGCAGCGGCTCGAACAGCGCACGACGTTCGACCTCGAGATGATGATGGAAGTCGGCTACTGCTCGGGCATCGAGAACTACTCCCGCTACCTCTCGGGCCGCCAGGCGGGCGAGCCGCCACCGACGCTGTTCGACTACCTGCCGCCGGGCGCGCTGCTCGTCGTCGACGAAAGCCACGTCACGATCCCGCAGATCGGCGGCATGTACCGCGGCGACCGTTCACGCAAGGAAACGCTGGTGCAGTACGGCTTCCGCCTGCCGTCGGCGCTCGACAACCGGCCGCTGCGGTTCGACGAGTGGGAGGCACTCGCACCGCAGATGATCTTCGTCTCGGCCACGCCCGGCCCGTACGAACTGAGCCACGCGGCCGGCGACATCGTCGAGCAGGTCGTGCGTCCGACGGGGCTCATCGATCCCGAAGTCGAGATCCGTCCGGTTCGCACGCAGGTCGACGACGTGCTGTCCGAGATCCACCACTGCGTCGCGGCACACCAGCGCGTGCTGATCACGACGCTCACCAAGCGCATGGCCGAGGACCTCACCGACTACCTGAACGAGCACGGCGTGAAGGTGCGTTACCTGCACTCGGACATCGAGACGGTCGAGCGCGTCGAGATCATCCGCGACCTGCGCCTCGGCAAGTTCGACGTGCTGGTCGGCATCAACCTGCTGCGCGAGGGCCTCGACATGCCGGAGGTCGCGCTCGTCGCGATCCTCGACGCCGACAAGGAGGGGTTCCTGCGTTCCACGGGCGCGCTGATCCAGACGATCGGCCGGGCCGCGCGCAACGTGCACGGCCGCGCGATTCTGTACGCCGACCGCGTGACGGGCTCGATGCAGCGGGCAATCGACGAGACCGATCGCCGCCGGGCGAAACAGGTCGAGTACAACCTCAAGCACGGCATCACGCCGCAGTCGATCGTCAAGGCAGTGCAGGACATCATGGAAGGCGCCCGCGGCGATGGCGAGCGGGATGGCCGCCGCGGCCTGGCGACGGACGAGGGCGACCTGCTGCTGGCGCCGGAGCAGGCGATGAAGCGGATCAAGAAGCTCGAGGCCGAGATGTACAAGCACGCCCGCAACCTCGAGTTCGAAGAGGCGGCCCGGCTGCGCGACCAGATCGAGAAGCTGCGGCACCAGGCTTTCGGCGTCCCCGGCACGCTGGCCGGGTAGAGGGGATAGGGGTCTTGGGCGAACTAGTTCGCGCCCTCCGACTACCCCACCCCTATCCCCTAACCCCTTCCTTCCTGTATCCTCCGCGGCTCGTTTGAGGGCGCATAGCTCAGCGGTAGAGCACTACCTTGACATGGTAGGGGTCCGTGGTTCGATCCCACGTGCGCCCACCACGATCCCGGCACCTGGGTCATCGTGAATCTTGACGGGACCAAAGACGATGCCGGTCATCACCCTGCCTGACGGCAGCCAACGCAGTTTCGAACAACCCGTGACCGTGGCAGGCCTCGCTGCGAGCATCGGTGCGGGGCTCGCCAAGGCCGCGCTCGCCGGCCGTGTCGACGGCAAGCTCGTGGATACCTCGCACGTCCTCGACCGGGATGCGCAGGTTTCTATCGTCACCGGCAAGGACCCGGACGGGCTCGAAATCATCCGTCACTCCACGGCGCACCTGCTCGCGCAGGCCGTGCAGGCCGTGTACCCCGAAGCGCAGGTCACCATCGGCCCCGTGATCGAGGACGGCTTCTATTACGACTTCGCCTTCAGCCGGCCTTTCACGCCGGAAGACCTGGCGAAGTTCGAAGCGAAGATGCACGAGCTCGCCAAGGCCGACCTCAAGGTCGAGCGCAAGCTCATGCCGCGCGACGAGGCGGTCGAGACGTTCAAGCAGCTCGGCGAGCACTACAAGGCCGAGATCATCGCAGCCATCCCCGCGAACGAAGACATCAGCCTGTACGGGCAGGGCGACTGGTTCGACCTGTGCCGCGGTCCGCACGTGCCCAGCACCGGCAAGCTCGGCGCGTTCAAGCTGATGAAGGTCGCGGGCGCCTACTGGCGCGGCGACTCGAAGAACGCAATGCTCCAGCGCATCTACGGCACCGCGTGGGCGGACGAGAAGGCGCTGAAGGCGTACCTGACGCGCCTCGAGGAAGCCGAGAAGCGCGACCATCGCCGCGTCGGCCGCGACCTCGGCCTGTTCCACACGCAGGAAGAGGCGGTGGGCAGCGTGTTCTGGCACCCGAAGGGCCACACGCTCTGGCGCACCGTCGAGGCGTACATGCGTGGGCGCCTCGAGCAATCCGGCTACGTCGAGGTCAAGACGCCGCAGCTGCTCGATCGCGTGCTGTGGGAGAAGTCGGGGCACTGGGAAAACTACCGGCCCAACATGTTCATCGCCGAATCCGAGGATCGCGTCCTCGCGGTCAAGCCGATGAACTGCCCGGGGCACGTGCTCATCTATCGGCAGGGCATCAAGTCGTACCGCGACCTGCCGCTGCGCATCGCGGAGTTCGGTTCGTGCCATCGCAACGAGCCTTCGGGTTCGCTGCACGGCCTGATGCGCGTGCGGGCGTTCACGCAGGACGACGCGCACATCTTCTGCACCGAAGACCAGGTCAACGCCGAGACGGTCGCGTTCTGCGACCTGCTGCATGAGCGTCTACAAGGATTTCGGGTTCGAGGAAGTGAGCGTCAAGTTCTCGGACCGACCGGCCAAGCGCGCCGGCACCGACGCCACCTGGGACAAGGCCGAAGCCGCCCTCAAGGCGGCGGTCGAGACCGCGGGCCTCGAATACACGCTGAACCCGGGGGAGGGCGCTTTCTACGGCCCCAAGCTGGAGTTCGTGCTGCGGGACGCCATTGGCCGGGACTGGCAGTGCGGCACCCTGCAGGTCGATTTCGTGCTGCCGGAGCGCCTGGGTGCCGAGTACGTCGGCGAGGACGGGGCGGTGCACCGGCCCGTCATGCTGCACCGGGCCATCCTGGGCTCCATGGAGCGTTTCCTGGGGATTCTCATCGAAAATCACGCCGGAAAGTTCCCGACCTGGCTCGCGCCGGTGCAGGCGGTGGTGATGAATATCACGGACGGACAGGCAGATTACGTGCGCAAGGCGACCGAATTCCTGAAAAATCAGGGGCTTCGGGTCGAAATGGATTTGCGAAACGAGAAAGTCGGCTTTAAAATCCGCGAACACACCCTGCAGCGGGTCCCGTACCTGCTGGTCGCGGGCGACCGCGAGTCAGGGTCCAACTCGTTGGCCGTGCGCACGCGCAGCGGCAAGGACCTCGGGTCGATGGGACTGGAAACCCTCGGCGCGAGGCTTGTCGATGAAGTCGTGAGCCGCGGCCGTACTGTTTTAGCTTTAGAGGATTGATCGCATCACTGCTCCAACGACCAAGCGCATCCGGCGCAACCACGAGATCACGGCCCCGCAACTTCGCGTCATCGGCGCGGACGGTGAACAAGTCGGGGTGATGACACGCTTCGAGGCGCTCGAAATGGCCGCCGCGCAGGAGCTCGATCTCATCGAAGTTTCGCCGATGGCGGAACCGCCGGTGTGCCGGATCATCGATTTCGGCAAGTTCCAGTTCGAGACGAACAAGAAAGCCGCGATCGCGAAGAAGAAGCAGAAACAGATACAGATCAAGGAAGTGAAGTTTCGCCCTGGAACCGACGAAGGCGATTATCAGATCAAGCTCAGGAATCTGATTCGCTTTTTCGAGGAAGGGGACAAGGCCAAGGTGACATTGCGTTTCCGTGGCCGAGAGATGGCGCACACGGACCTCGGTCGGCAGATGCTGATGCGTTTGCAGCAAGACCTCGCCGGAATGGCGGTGGTCGAGCAGCATCCGCTGATGGAAGGCCGGCAGATGGTCATGATGCTCGCGCCAAAAAAGAAGTAAGGGCGGTTTCGGCCGCCTTTCGCCTTCGATCCGAAGCCGCAAGGCCGAGGTGAAACGGGCTATCAAAAATCAGGAGTTGTTACATGCCCAAGTTGAAGACCAACCGGGCCGCGGCCAAGCGTTTTCGCAAGACGGCGAAAGGCTTCAAGCGCGGCCAGTCGCAGAAGCGACACATCCTCACCAAGAAGTCGAGCAAGCGGAAGCGGAATCTGCGCGGCACCACCATGGTCGCCAAGCAGGATCTCGTCCGTCTCGAACAATTGCTGCCCCACGCCTGAGGTGACCCATGGCACGAGTTAAACGTGGCGTCATCGCTGGACGCCGGCACAAGAAGGTCCTCGCCAAGGCGAAGGGTTACTACAACGCACGCCGCAAGGTGTATCGCACGGCGAAGCAGGCGGTCATCAAGGCCGGCCAGTACGCCTACCGCGATCGCAAGGCGAAGAAGCGTGATTTCCGCGCGCTGTGGATCACTCGCATCAACGCGGGCGCCCGCATGTTCGAGATGTCGTACAGCCGGCTGATGGCGGGCCTCAAGGCCGCGGGCCTCGAGATCGATCGCAAGCTCCTCGCGGACCTGGCGGTGCACGACATCGAGGCGTTCGGCAAGATCGTCGAGCAGGCCAAGAAGAGCCTCCCGGCCGCCGAGTAAGAAATAGGGGAGGCTCCCCTATTTTCCGCCCGCCGGAAAATAGGGGAGCCTCCCCAATTTCACGATGAGCGACACGACCACGACCCTCGGCCTCGACGCCCTGGCGGCAGACGCCCGGGTGCGGGTTGCGGCCTGCGCGAGCCTCGCGGAACTGGAAGCGCTCAAGGTCGAACTGTTCGGCAAGAAAGGCGCGATCACGGCGCAATTGAAATCGCTGGGCGCACTGGCACCGGACGAACGCAAAGCCGCGGGCGCCCGGATCAACGCGGTTCGTGACGAGATCGGTGCCGCGTTCGAGGCGCGCAAGTCGGAGCTCGACGGCCTCGAACTCGAACGCAAGCTCGCCGCGGGGCGCATCGATGTGACGCAACCCGGTCGCGGCCAGCAGCCCGGCGGCCTGCACCCGGTGAGCCGCACGCGCCGTCGCATCGAGACCATCTTCCGCAATGCCGGGTTCTCGGTCGAAGAAGGCCCCGAAGTCGAGGACGACTGGCACAACTTCGAGGCGCTCAACATCCCCGCGAACCATCCGGCGCGCGCGATGCACGACACGTTCTATTTTCCGGACGGCCGCCTGCTGCGCACGCACACGTCGCCCGTGCAGGTGCGAGCGATGCTGCGCGACAAGCCGCCGCTGCGCATGATCATGCCGGGGCGCGTCTACCGCTGCGATTCCGACATGACCCACACGCCGATGTTCCACCAGGTCGAAGGCCTGGTCGTCGACGACGGCGTGAGTTTCGCCAACCTCAAGTCGGTGCTGCACGAGTTCATGCAGCAGTATTTCGAGCGCGATCTCGGCATCCGCTTCCGGCCGTCGTACTTTCCGTTCACCGAACCCTCGGCCGAGGTCGACATCGAGTGCGTGTTCTGCAGCGGCGCGGGTTGCCGCGTCTGCAAGCAGACGGGCTGGCTCGAGGTCGCGGGCTGCGGCATGGTGCATCCCAACGTGCTGCGCAACGTGGGCATCGATCCCGAGCGCTACACCGGTTACGCGTTCGGCATGGGCATCGAGCGCCTGACGATGCTGCGTTACAGCGTCAACGACATCCGCCTCTACTTCGAGAACGACCTGCGCTTCCTGCGGCAGTTCGGTTGACCCGGTAACCGACGATGCGCATCAGTCTGCAATGGTTGAGCGAATGGATCGGTGGGCCGCTGCCCGCGCCGAAGGAACTCGCCGCGCGGCTGACGATGGCGGGCCTCGAGATCGAGGGCGTCGAAGCGGCGGCGCCACCGCTGCCCGGCGTGATCGTCGGCGAGATCGTCGAGCGCGTGAAGCACCCCAACGCCGACACGCTGAGCGTGTGCCAGGTGAATACCGGATCGGAGACCGTGCAGATCGTCTGCGGCGCGCCCAATGCGCGTGCGGGCATGAAGGCGCCGCTCGCCACCGTCGGCGCGAAGCTGCCGGGCGGCATGGAGATCAAGCAGGCCAGGCTGCGCGGCGTCGAGTCGTTCGGCATGCTCTGCTCGGCACGCGAACTCGCGCTGTCCGAAGACGCCGTCGGACTGCTCGAATTGCCTGCGGACACCACGACCGGGGCGAGGCTGATCGACGCGCTGGGTCTCGACGACACGATCCTCGAAGTCAACCTCACGCCGAACCGCGGCGATTGCATGAGCATCCTCGGCATCGCGCGTGAAGTCGCCGCGCTGACCGGGCAGGCGCTCACGGGTCCGACCCTGGCCGCCGTGCCTGCCGCATCCAGCGCGAGCCTTCCCGGTCGACTTGACCGCGGGTGCGGGCTGCGTGCGCTTCGCATCGCGCGTGATCCGTGGCCTGAATCCGCTGCGCGAAGGCGCCCGCGTGGATGCAGGAACGCCTGCGTCGTGCCGGCCTGCGTCCGATCAGCGCGGCGGTCGACGTCACCAACTACGTGATGCTCGAACTCGGCCAGCCGCTGCATGCATACGACTTGCGCGAACTGGCCGGCGGCATCGTCGTGCGTCGCGCGCGGGCAGGGGAGACGCTGAAACTCCTCGACGGCCGCGAGATCGCGATGGACGAATCGGTGCTCGTCATTGCCGATCGCGACAAGGCGCTGGGTCTTGCAGGCGTGATGGGCGGCGACCACTCAGGTATAGGCGACGACACCACCGACGTCCTGCTCGAAGTCGCGTTCTTCCTGCCCGATGCGATCGCAGGCCGTGGCCGTCGCTATGGCCTGGTCACCGACGCCTCGCAGCGCTTCGAGCGCGGCGTCGATCCCACGTTGCAGGAACGCGCGATCGAGCGCGCGACGGCCCTGTTGTGCGCCTGCGCGGGTGGCGTGCCCGGCCCGACGCAACTGGCCGAACTTGCTGCCGAGATGCCACCGCGCGTGGCCGTCCCGCTGCGCCCAGAGCGTGCACGCCGTGTCATCGGAGCCGACATCAGTGATGCGACGATGGCGTCGATGCTGACGGGCCTCGGCATGAAGCTTGAGCGCAGCCCGACATGCGTGGCGCGTGACGCCGCCGACCTGGCGCTTCGACATCGCGATCGAGGAGGACCTGATCGAGGAGATCGCGCGCACGCACGGGTTCGATCGCATTCCAGAAACGGTGCAGCCGGCACGGCAACCAATCCCCGCGGTTACGGAGACGCGCATTCATGGCGATGCGGCCGCCGACATGCTCGTCCAGCGCGGTTATTTCGAGGCGATCACGTACAGTTTCATCGAGCCGGGCCAGCAGGAACTGTTCGCTCCCGGCGCGCCGAGCCTGACGCTCAGCAATCCCATCTCCGCCGAGCTCGCAACGATGCGGGCCTCGCTGTGGCCGGGGCTTGCAGCGGCGCTCGCATCGAACCAGCGCCGGCAGCAGCCGCGCGTGCGCCTGTTCGAGGTCGGCCGCAAGTTCATCGTCGCCCGTGACGACGGTGCACTGCATGAAGTGCCGGTCATCGCGGGGATCGCCGCGGGTTCCGCCGTGCCGGAGCAGTGGGGCGCACCCAAGACAGCCGTCGATTTCTTCGACGTGCGTGCCGACATCGAAGCGCTGCTGCGCGCGACTGCTGCTGTCAACGAATTCCGTTTCGTGCCGGGCCAGCACCCCGCGTTGCATCCGGGCCAGACGGCCGAGATCCGCCGTGGTGAAACGCACGCAGGTTGGATCGGCCGACTGCATCCCGACGTCGAGCGCCGACTCGATTTGACATATTCAGCGATCGTCTTCGAACTCGAACTCGCGACCGCGATGGCCGCCTCGGTGCCGCATTTCCACGAAGTGTCCCGATTTCCAGCGGTGCGGCGTGACCTGGCGATCGTCGTCGAGGAAGCGGTGCCCGTGCAGAAACTGCTCGACTGCGTGCAGCACGCCGCGGGGACGGTGCTGCGCGACACGACGGTGTTCGACATTTACCGCGGCGCAGGCATCGAAAATGGTCGCAAGAGTGTCGCGATAGGCTTGAATTTACAGGATGTTTCGCGCACCCTTACCGACGAAGAGACGGATGCCATCGTGGCCAGGGTCGTCTCCGACCTGGAGCGGGAGTGCTCCGCCACGATACGAGACCGATAAGACAAAGATGGCATTGACCAAGGCGGAAATCGCAGAAGCATTGTTCGACCAGCTCGGCCTCAACAAGCGTGAGGCCCGCGAGCTCGTCGACCTGTTCTTCGAAGAGTTGCGGATGGCCCTCGCCCATGGCGAGCAGGTCAAGCTCTCCGGTTTCGGCAACTTCGACCTGCGCAGCAAGAACCAGCGCCCGGGTCGCAACCCGAAGACGGGAGAGGAGATTCCGATCAGCGCGCGTCGCGTCGTGACTTTCCGTCCTGGCCAGAAACTGAAGGCGCGCGTGGAAGCGTATGCTGGAACCCAGCAATAACGACGAACTCCCGGCGATCCCGGGCAAGCGCTACTTCACCATTGGTGAGGTCAGCGAGCTGTGCGGCGTGAAGCCGCACGTGCTGCGTTACTGGGAGCAGGAGTTTCCGCAGCTCAAGCCGGTCAAGCGCCGGGGCAACCGTCGCTATTACCAGCGCCAGGACGTGCTGGTGATTCGCCAGATCCGCGCGCTGCTCTACGACCAGGGTTTCACGATCGGCGGCGCCCGCAATCGGCTCGAGGGCGAGGAAGCCCGCGACGACGTCACCCAGGCCCACCAGCTTGCTCGCCAGCTGCGAGTCGAACTCGAAGAGCTGATCAAAATCCTGCGGCGCTGAGCAATTCGGCTATAATCCGCGCCCGGTCGGAGCGTGGCGCAGTCTGGTAGCGCACTTGCATGGGGTGCAAGGGGTCGGAGGTTCGAATCCTCTCGCTCCGACCAATAAAAACAGACACTTATGAAGCGCCCAAAGGGGCGTTTTTCGTTTTCAGGGATATCCGCCGCACCTTCCGAACCCTAGATATCGTGAGCGACATGGAAAACCAGCAGACGAAATCGATTCTGACGGTGGCCCTGATGGCGGCGTTCGCCGACGGGCTCAAGGATGAACGCGAACGCGAGTCGATTCGCAAACTGGCGGAAGCCTTTGGGGCCGAGGCCAGCATCGACCTGCCGGCCTTGTATCGCGACGTCCTGCTCGCGCGGCCCGACCTTGCCGAGGTCGTAAAGCCGCTCGATACGCAGGGTCTGCGCCAGTACGCCTACGAAATGGCCGTTGGCGTCGTCAGCTCCGACGGTTCGCAGAATCCGGCCGAAGCCGCTTTCCTGGCGCAGCTGGCCGCAGCGCTGCAGTTACCCACGACGGCAGCAGAGTCCGTCGCGCAGCAGGCCAGTGCGATGGCGGAGGCTGCTGTCGAGCCCGCCGGTCACTGCCGCCCCGGCAGGTGTGAAGACGGCTGCGGCGGCGCCGACGCCGTCACGGGCACCGTGCTCGGCAAAGCGAACGTCAGCGACGCCGAAATGGACAAGACCATCATGAACGCGTCGATCACCAACGCGGCGCTCGAATTGCTGCCGGAGTCGATCGCGTCGATGGCGATCATTCCGTTGCAGCTGCGCCTCGTGTACCGGATCGGCAAGGCGTACGGCTACGAGATGGACAGTTCGAACGCGAAGGATTTCATCGCCACGCTCGGCGTCGGCCTCACCTCGCAGTACGTCGAGCAACTCGGACGCAAGCTGCTGGGCGGGCTGCTCGGCGGCCTCGGCGGCGGCCTCGGTCGGTCGCTCGGCCGGCAGGCAGCCAGTTCGGGCCTCACGTTCGCCACGACGTACGCGATCGGTCGCGTGGCGCAGCGTTACTACGCGGGCGGCCGCACGCTCGATGCAGCGACGCTCAAGCAGACTTTTGCATCCCTGCTGGCCGAGGCGCGTGGCATGGCCCCGCAATACCAGTCACAGATCGAGCAGGCCGCGCAGACGATCGACACGCGCAAGCTCGTGGAGATGGTCAAGGGAGGGTGAGGAAGGGTAGGAAGGGCAGGAAGGGGCAGGAAGGTCAGGAAGGACAGCCGGAATCAAACCCCTTCCTAACCTTCCTAACCTTCCTTTCCTTCCTTCCCTTCCTGCCCTTCCTAAGAATGCGTGATCGCGTCAACGCGATCAGCGCGCTCCAGGTGCGGGATCGCGTTGAACGACACCAGCCGGGCGTTGCCCGATGGCGGTCGGATCACTTCCGTCACGCCGGTGTTGCGGATCTGCAGGTTGAGCTGGATCGCCGCGTCCGCTCCCGCGTCGAGCACCTCCGACGTGTAACGGCCAATCACGCCCCCGGACGTCACGATCAGCACGTTGTCGTCGCGCCCGAGCCCTGCGCACGCCGCGGCAATGCCCGCATGGATGCGGGCGCCGAACTCAGCCCAGCTTTCGCCGCCCGCGACGACATCGTCGTGCCGTGACCACTGCTGCATGGCACTGCGGATCGCCGCGAAGTACTCGCGTCGGTCGCCCGATGCCCTGATGGCCTGCAGGCGGTCGCCTTCGAAGAAGCTCAGCAAGGACAGGTGGTCGTACTCGTTGAAGCGCGCGTCCTGGGTGAAGCCGCGCGGGCCATCGAGTGCGTTCATGACGAGTTCGCAGGTCGACACCTGCCGTTGCAGCGTGCCCGCGAGCACCCGGGCGAATCGCAGGTCGCGTGCGGCGAAGTGTTCGCCGAGCCAGGTCGACTGGCGCGCGCCGAGTTCGGTGATCGAATCGTAGTTGCCCGCGAAATCGGGCTGGCCGTGGCGCACGAGATAGAGATAGGGCATAAGCCTCCCAGTTTAGCCCGGAAGACCCCATGCCCAAGGCCGCCCCATCCGCCTCGTTCCAGCCGTCCGGCATCGTCACGTTGACGACGGATTTCGGCCACAAGGACCCGTTCGTTGGCGTGATGAAGGGCCAGGTGCTGTGTCGGTTCCCCGCGGCCCGGCTGATCGATCTGACGCACGAGATCCTGGCGCACTGGCCGGCCGAGGCCGGCTTCTGGCTCGGGCGCTCGTTCGCGTATTTCCCGCCGGGCACGGTGCACGTGGCCGTCGTGGATCCCGGCGTCGGCAGCTCGCGCGACATTGCCGTGGTCGAAGCCGAGGGCCAGCTGTTCCTGGCGCCCGACAACGGCCTGTTGGCCGGTGTGCTCGAGCGACTGGCCTCCACCCCCATCCTGCGGCGCCTCGAGGACGGCGTCCTGCGCGAACTGGGCATCCTCCGGCCGAGTGCGACCTTCCACGGCCGCGACATCTTTGCACCGCTGGCGGCTGAACTGGCCGCAGGCCGATTGCGCCCCGAGTCCCTGGGTCCTGTCGTCCGGGAACTCGTGCCGGGTTGCCTGGCTGGGCCTGTGCTGGCCGGGGGACAACTGAGCGGGGCGGTCGTAACCGTCGATCACTTTGGCAACCTCCTGACCAACCTGGACGCCCCGCTCGTAGCGCAGGTGGCAACGCCGGTGGTCCGGGCCGGCGGCCAGGAAATCGAGCTCGGGCGGACCTATTCCGACGTCCGGCCGGGCGAGTACGTCGCCCTGATCAATTCGTTTGGGGTGCTGGAGGTGGCGAGAGCCGAAAAGAGCGCCGCCGAGGGCCTCGGTCTGGGCCGGGGTGCCCCGATCGTCGTTTCGCCGCGCCATTGCGCCGCAAAACGAATCGGTTGAGAAGCAAACCGATCCGTGTATAGTTCGCAGCCTTGTGCCTGCATTTAAGTGGGCAGCGCGTTGATATATCAGGACTTTCTCTCAGGGCCGCGCCATGGAACGAGACGAGGAACACTTCGACTTGGACGACGAGTTTGTAGCTGGAGCTGAGGAAGAGAACTACGACCGGTTCATCGACAGGGTGGATCGGCGCAAGCAGGCGGCTGCCGTGAAGAAAGGCAAGGCGGCCTGGAGCAAGCTCGAGGACGTGCTTGCCGAGAAGCGCCTGCAGAAAGAACTCAAGGACTTCTACGAAGACAAGTAGTCGTTGCGAAGCAACACGGGCCCCCGGCTCCTGACTCGGGGAGCCAGTGACCGTCCGGGCCGACCGACGTGGCGCCGGACACGGTCAGGAAGCAAGCAGGCGGCGCCGCAGCAGCGTCGCGCCGGGGTTCGCTCGAATGACCAGCCACACTGAATCGACACTGGGTCGTCCTGAAGTTTGGCGGCACCAGCGTTTCGAGCGTCAGCAACTGGAAGAACGTCGCCGGCGTCGTCAAGGCGTCGGCTCGCTCGAAGGCCTGCACCCCGTCATCGTGCACTCCGCACTGTCCGGCATCACGGACCGCCTCGAGCAACTGCTGGCGAAAGCCCTGACCGGCGAGTGGGAGCCGGTCATGGACCAGATCGAGCGTCGGCACGTCGATCTCGTGCGCGATCTCGGTCTGCCGCTCGACGCCGAACTCGAGCGCCATTTCGCGGATCTGCGCAGCAGCGCCGCAGGCATCCACCTGATCGGCGAGGTCAGTGCCGCCTGCGCGCGCGGGTGATGGCCATCGGCGAATTGATGGCGACGCGGATCGGCGCCGCGTTCCTGCACGCTGAGGGCATCGACGTGCAGTGGCTCGACGCGCGCACGATGCTGCACGCCGAAGAGCGGCAGGGCGCATCCGAGCGCGCGAACTACCTGTCCGCCACCTGCAACTTCGAGCCCGACACCGCACTCCAGCAGCGGTTGGCGGCCGGCGGCAAGGTCCTGATCACGCAGGGCTTCATCGCCAGCGACGCGCCGGCGATACCGTGCTGCTTGGTCGCGGCGGATCCGACACGTCGGGCAGCTACTTCGCGGCCAAGCTCGGTGCGCGTCGCCTCGAGATCTGGACCGACGTGCCCGGCATGTTCACGTCGAACCCCACAGTCGGTGTCCGAACGCCCGGCTGCTCAAGTCGCTCGACTACGACGAGGCGCAGGAAATCGCGAGCAGCGGCGCCAAGGTGCTGCACCCACGCTGCATCCTGCCGGCGAAGCAGTACTCCATCCCCATCTACATCACGCCACCCAGCATGCCGGACTCGACGGCACGGTCGTCATGCCGCCCAGCGGCGACGGTGGCGCGCGCGTCAAGGCCGTCTGCATCGAAGAAGGGCATCACGCTGCTCTCGATGGAGACGCTCGGGATGTGGCACCAGGTCGGTTTCCTCGCGGATGCATTCGCCGTGTTCAAGGACGCACGGCATGTCGGTCGACCTCGTTTCCACGTCCGAGACCAGCGTTACGGTCTCCCTCGATCCGGCGGCCAACACGCTCGACGGTCGCGCGCTCGAGGCATCTGGTCGAGGACCTCTCGCGAGCTCTGCAGGGTCGAGGTCATCGGCCCCTGCGCTGCCGTCAGCCTGGTCGGGCGCAACATTCGCGCCACGCTGCACCGGCTGGGCGACGCACTCGAACTGTTCGAGGAGCAGAGCATCTACCTCGTGACGCAAGCCGCGAACGACCTCAACCTGACTTTCGTCGTGGACGAGGAGCAGGGCGACCGGCTCGTGCAGCGTCTGCACGACGCCACGTCAGGAACGCTGCCGTCCGATCACGTGCTGGGCCCGACGTGGGAACAGATCCACGGCGTCTGGTCCAGTGACTCCGCGACGGACCGGCCGCCCTGGTGGCAGGAGCGTCGCGATCGAACTCGAGCGCATTGCGCACGAGCACGGCAGCGCTTACGTCTACGATCGTGCATCGGTCGAGAGCTGCTGCGGACGAGCTGCTCGCGATGGGCGGTATCAGCCAGCTGTTCTACGCAATGAAGGCAAACCCGAATGCCGACCTGCTGCGTACGCTTCGCCGCGCGTCGGCCTGGCCTTCGAATGCGTGTCCCGCGGCGAGGTGCGAGCGGGTGTTCGAGGCTGTGCCCGGCCTCGATCGCGGCAAGATCCTGTTCACGCCCAATTTCGCGCCGCGTTCAGCGAGTACGAGTGGGCGATCGGCAGCGCATTCAGCCTCACGTCGACAACCTCTACGCTCTGCGCGACTGGGGCGAGTTGTTCCGCGACCGGAGATCCTGGTCCGCATCGACACGGGATACGGCCGGGGCCACCACGATCACGTGCGCACTGCGGGCGTGCATTCCAAGTTCGGCGTGCCGTTGTTCGAATTGACGGAGTTGAGCGCCTGGTCGAAGCTGATGGGGACGCGAGTCGTCGGCGCTGCATGCGCACACCGGCAGCGGCGTCTTCGACGTCGCGCAACTGGAACGAGGTCGGCGAGCATGCTCGTGCGGCCTGCCCGAGCACTTTCCGCACGCGCGTGCCATCGATCTCGGCGGCGGCCTCGGCGTGCCCGAGAAGCCCGGGCGGTCCCCGGTCGACCTCGCCGCGCTGCAGGGAGTCATCGACGACATCCGTGAAGGCGCGCTACCGCAGATCGGAATCTCTGGCTCGAGCCGGGCCGTTACCTCGTGGCGCAGGCGGGCGTGCTGGTCGTCGAAGGTGACCCAGCTGAAGGGCAAGGGCGCGGTGCAGTACGTCGGGGTCATCGACCGGAATGAACTCGTTGATCCGTCCCGCGCTCTACGGCGCGCACCACGACATCGTCAACCTCACGCGCTTCGGCGAGGTGCCGGGAACGAGGTCTACAACGTCGTGGGTCCGATCTGCGAGTCCGCCGACTACCTCGGGCACGAGCGGCTGTTGCCGGCAACGCAGGAAGGCGACGTGCTGCTGATCGCAAACACTGGGGCCTACGGCCACGCGATGAGTTCGCACTACAACCTGCGCGAACCGGCGTGCGAAGTGATCATCTGAGCGGGTCGATGCTGGCCGGAATCGGAGTGAGCGAGTGAAGACTGCAATCGTTGGCTGGCGCGGCATGGTGGGTTCGGTGCTCATGCAGCGCATGTTGGCCGAGCGCGATCTCGACCATGTGGATCCCGTCTTCTTCAGCACGTCGCAGGCGGGCGGCGCGGGCCCCGTGATCAATGGCCGTCCGTCCGGGCTGCTGCGAAACGCCAACGACCTCGAGGCGCTCGCGCAGTGCGACGTGGTCGTGACCTGCCAGGGCGGCGACTACACGAACGAGATCCATCCGCAGCTGCGTGCCGCCGGCTGGCAGGGCTATTGGATCGACGCGGCGTCAGCGCTGCGCATGAAGAACGATGCCGTCATCATTCTCGATCCCGTAAACCGCAACGTGATCGACAGCGCGCTCGCGGCCGGCGTGCGCGATTACGTCGGCGGCAACTGCACCGTGTCGTTGATGATGATGGCCCTTGGCGGGCTGTTCCGCGCGGACCTCATCGAGTGGATCACGTCGATGACCTACCAGGCGGCCTCGGGCGCCGGTGCGCAGAACATGCGTGAACTCGTGGAGCAGATGGGAAGCGTGCACGCTGCTGCAGCCTCGCTGCTGGCGGACCCGGCGAGCGCCATCCTGGAGATCGACCGCGTGGTTGCCGATCGGTTGCGTTCCTCGGAACTGCCGCAGGCGAACTTCGGCACCGCGCTGGCGGGCAGCCTGATCCCGTGGATCGACAAGGACATGGGCAACGGCGTGAGCCGCGAGGAATGGAAGGGCGGCGCCGAGACCAACAAGATCCTGGGCCGTTCGGACGGCGCTGCGATTCCGGTCGAAGGGATCTGCGTCCGTGTCGGCGCAATGCGTTGCCACAGCCAGGCGATGACCCTCAAGTTGAAGCGTGACCTGCCGCTCGCCGAGATCGAACGACTGATCGCCGGCGGCAACGACTGGGTGAGACTCGTTCCCAACACGCGCGAGGCCTCGATGGCCGGCCTCACCCCGGCCGCGGTCAGCGGGACGCTCGACATCCCGATCGGTCGCGTGCGCAAACTGTCGATGGGGGGCGAATACCTCACGGCTTTCACCGTCGGTGACCAGTTGCTCTGGGGCGCAGCCGAGCCGATCCGCCGCATGCTGCGCATCCTCGCCGAGCGGCAGCGGGGCTGAGCGTCGTTCATGACCTACCAGCGCAACCAGCCCTCGCTCGACGAACTGGCTGCGCAGCTCGCCGAGTTCGCACGCGAGCGTGACTGGGATCAGTTCCACGCGCCCAAGAACCTCGCGATGGCGCTCGCCGGGGAAGTGGGTGAACTGCTCGAGCACTTCCAGTGGCTCTCGGAGCAGCAGAGCGCGAACCTGCCTGCCGACGTCAAGGATGCCGTGGCGCTCGAGATGGCCGACGTGCTGCTTTACCTGGTCCGGCTGGCGGACAAACTCGACATCGATCTCAACGCCGCCGCGGTGCGCAAGATCGGCCTGAACGCGGTCAAGTACCCGGTCGACCAGTTTCGCGGCAGCTCGCGCAAGTACGACGACCCGGCATGAAACAGGAGGCCGCTCGTGAGCAGCACTGACATGGCCACAGGAATCGTCAGCCTCCGCGGCAAGCGCGTGCTGGTGACACAGGCCAGCGAATTCATGGGCCCGATGTTGTGTTCGGTGCTGGCCGAAGCGGGCGCCGACGTCGTTGCCGACGATTCTTCACTGATCGAACCGGGCACGCCTGCCGCGATCGTCGATAGAGCAGGGCGAGTGGACGTCCTGGTGGCGAACCTGGCGCTTGCCGCGCCGACGACGCGGGCCGCTGACGTAGCCGACGATGAATGGCAGGCGGCGTTTCGTCATCTGGTCGACCCGCTGCCGCGACTCGTCCGGGCGGTGCTGCCGCAGATGATCGAGCGTCGGTCGGGCAAGATCCTGTTGATCGGGAGTGCTGCGGCGCTGCGCGGCATGAAGCGCGCGTCGACGTACAGCGCGGCTCGCGGAGCCCAGCTGGCCTACGTCCAGGCCGTCGGTGTCGAAGTGGCGCCGCACAATGTCCAGGTCAATGCGATCGCGCAGAATTTCGTCGAGAACCCGACGTATTTCCCGCCCGAGGTGCAGGCACTGCCGGCGTTCCAGGACCGCCTGCAGCGCGAAGTGCCGTTGGGGCGCCTGGTGGGGGCGAGGGAAGACGCGCTGTTTGCCGCGTACCTGTGCAGCAGCGCTGCCGACTGCTTCGTCGGCCAGGTCTT
This sequence comes from uncultured Gammaproteobacteria bacterium, assembly GCA_963700045.1. Lineage (GTDB taxonomy): Bacteria > Pseudomonadota > Gammaproteobacteria > Steroidobacterales > Steroidobacteraceae > RPQJ01. The sequence goes on along the minus strand of CAVOWK010000024.1, from coordinate 81,312 downwards.
TCCGGTGTGCGGCGGTTGGGTGACGCGGTAAGAGTCCTGACTCCAGCCCTCTCCCGCGAGATGCGGGAGAGGGAGGACGAGCCGCGAGGTCAGTCGTACAGCTCCGCCGGCACGTTGCCGCCGTTCTGGGCGATCTGGCGCAGCACTTCCTTGTGTAGCCAGATGTTCATCTTGGCCGAGTCGTGCATGTACTCTGCGGGGCAGCCGAGTTCCGTCGCGAGTTCCTTGCGCTCCGCGAGGCTGCTCTCCATACCGAGCAGCTTCATCAAGTCGACGATCGACGTGCGCCAGTTCAGCTTCTGCGGGGTCTGGGCGGCCCAGCCTTCGAGCATCGAGATCACGTCCACCGCGGCCATTGGCTCGGGCGGCGGTGGGGGAGGCGGAGGTGCAACTACAGCGGGTGCGGGCGCTGCCTGCGTCTGCATCGGCGGCGGTGGGGGCGGGGGCGGCGGAGCAGTCTTTTTCTTCAGACCCAGTTTTTCGAGCATTGATCCGAACAGACTCATGGCATGTCCTTATGGTCGGCGTGTGTAGGATGTCGGCCGGAGCGCGCCGTTGCTCCCTGCCTGACACGAGTCTAGCGTCCTGTGTGTTGCAGGTGATTAGGGATTATTCAGCGGGTAAACCAATGCTGCCTGAAGACGGTCGACCTGCCACCCATGCCGTGTCCGTGTCGCGAGCATTACCCCGCACAGTGGTCGTGCTGGGGCTCGTTTCGCTGCTGAATGACGCCTCGAGTGAAATGATTACGCCGCTGTTGCCGATCTTCCTGACGGCAACGCTCGGCGCCGGACCGGCGATCGTCGGACTCGTCGAGGGCCTTGCCGAAGCCACGTCGAGCGTGCTGAAGCTGGTAGCCGGCCGGCTGGCGGATCGTGGCGTGGACGCGAAATCGCTCGTGGTCGCCGGCTATGGGTTGTCGAACGCGACGCGCCCCCTGATCGGACTGGCGGCAGCCTGGAGTTCCGTGCTGCTGCTGCGGTTTCTCGACCGCGTCGGCAAAGGGTTCCGCACCGCACCCAGGGACGCGCTGATCGCGGGAGCCACGCACGCAGCGGATCGCGGCCGTGCCTTCGGCTTTCACCGCTCGATGGATCACGCGGGCGCCGTCATCGGCCCGTTGCTCGCGTTCGCACTGCTGTCGATGCAGGTCGATCTCAAGCACGTTTTCCTCGCCTCGGTCGTGCCCGGACTGCTCGTGTTGCTGTTGCTCACGTTCGGCCTGCCGCGCGGGCAGCCTTTCGTTGCGCCGCCGCGCGCGTCGTTCTCCTGGCGCTCGCTGCACGGGAGATTGCGCGCGATGATCCTGGCCGCGGGCTGGCTCGCGCTCGCAGCCGTGCCGGAAGCCTTCGTCGTGCTGTGGGCAATGGGCGCCGGTTTGTCGGTGCACTGGGTGCCCCTGGTCTGGGCCGCTGCAAGTCTCGCCAAGATGGTGATCGCGATGCCGGCGGGGATCGTGTCGGATCGTCTCGGCCGCATTCCCGTGCTGCTGGGCGGCTGGACCCTGCGTGTGTTCGTGTTGCTGCTGCTGGCGGCACTGCCTGCGCCGCCGGCCTGGCAGGTGTGGCTGCTGTTCATCGCCTACGCCGCGACGCTGGCCGTGACCGAGCCGGCGGAGCGCTCGGTCATCGGCGATCACGCCTCGGCAAACGAGCGTGGCACGGCCTATGGCCTGTATCACCTGGCGAGCGGCCTGCTGGTGCTGCCGGGAGCCGTGATCTTCGGCGCGATCTGGGAGCGCTTCGGTTCGGGCACGGCGTTCACCACGGCTGCGATCGTGACTGCGCTCGGTGCGGCGTGGATGTCCTGGCTGGCGCGTCAAGCCCATCGCGCGAGCGGGCTAGAAGCGCAGCTGCGCCGACTAGAGGCTGCCCGGGACGCGGGCACCGTGCCGCGAGGCGAGTTCGCCGACGACCTGCTCGAGCGTCAGGTTGCGGGACTTCAGCAGCACCAGCAGGTGATAGAGCAGGTCGGCGCATTCGCCGACGAGTTCGGGATCGTCGCGTGTCACCGCGGCGAGTGCCGTCTCGACTCCTTCCTCGCCCACCTTCTGCGCGATGCGGCTGACCCCGCTGGCAAAGAGCCGGGCCGTGTAGCTGCCTTCCGGGCTGTCGGCGATGCGCTGCGCAATCGTCGCCTGCAGCGTCGCGAGGAACGCGATGTGCGACGCCTGCGGTTCGCGCGAGTCGGCAAAGCACGTGGGCGTGCCGTTGTGACAGGTCGGCCCGTCGGGATGGGCGAGCACGAGGATCGTGTCGCGGTCGCAATCGGCGCTGACGTGCGTGACGTGCAGGAAATGGCCCGATGTTTCGCCCTTGGTCCAGAGCTGGTTGCGACTGCGGCTGAAGAAAGTGACGCGCCCGTCAGTCAGCGTGCGGCGCAACGCCGCCTCGTTCATGTAGCCAAGCATCAGGACGCGGCCATCGACTGCGTGCTGGACGATGGCGGGCAGCAGGCCGTCGCCCTTGCCCCAGTCGAGTCGCGCGAGGTTCAGGTCGTTCATGGACGGATCTCCACGCGTCGTGCGCGCAGGCAGGCTTTCAAGTCCGGGATGGCGATGGCGCCGCTGTGAAAGACGCTCGCAGCCAGCGCGCCATCGACGCCGGCTTCGGCGAAGACCGTGGCGAAATGCTCCATCGTGCCGGCGCCCCCGGAGGCAATCAGCGGCACGTGGCAGATACTGCGCACGGCCTGCAGCTGGCGCAAGTCGTACCCCTGGCGGACGCCGTCGCTCGCCATGCAGTTGAGGACGATTTCGCCGGCGCCGCGGTCCTGCACTTCACGCACCCAGTCGAGCGTGCGGCGGCGCGTGCTGCACGAGCGGTCCGGATCCCCCGTGAACTGGTAGACCTCGAACTCGTCGCCGACCGTCTGGCTGTCGATGCCGACCACGACGCACTGTGAACCGAAGCGTCGGGCCAAGGCGTTCACGAGGCCGGGGTCGGCCAGGGCGGGTGAATTCACCGAGATCTTTTCCGCGCCGGAATTGAGCACCTCCTCGGCATCGGTGACGGTGCGGATACCGCCGGCCACGCAGAATGGGATGTCCAGGACACGGGCGACACGCGTGATCCAGCTGCGGTCGACGGAACGGTTTTCGGGACTGGCCGTGATGTCGTAGAACACCAGCTCGTCCGCGCCTTCGGCGCAGTAGCGCGCGGCAAGCTCGAGGATGTCGCCCACGACCTTGTGATCGCGGAAGCGAACGCCCTTCACGACCTGTCCGTCGCGAACGTCGAGGCAGGGAATTATGCGCTTGGCAAGAATGGGGCGAGCTCCGCGGCCGGGATGCGATTTTCGAGCAGGGCGCGGCCACTGATCACGGCCGCCGCGCCCGTGGCTGCCAGCGCCACGAGGTCGGCACCGCAACTGACGCCGCCCGAGGCCTGCCATTGAATCGTCGGAAAGCGTCGTGCCGCCTCGGCGTACAGCGCGAGATTGGGTCCGGAGAGGGCGCCGTCACGGGCGACGTCCGTGCACAGCACGTGCAGTGCACCATGCGGCAGGTAACTCGCAACCGCGTCCCACAGGCTCGCCTCGGTCTGCGATTCCCACCCGTGCGTCGTGAGGCGCGGCGTGCCACCTGCGTCGAGGCGAACGTCGAACGCCAGCACGATGCGATCGGGACCGAACTCCTGCATCCATTGCTGGACCTCAGCGGGTTTCGTCACGGCCACGCTGCCGACGACGATCCGTTGCACCCCGAGTGCGAGCAATTCCGCCGCGACCGCGCGCGAGCGGACGCCGCCGCCGACCTGGATGGCAGTGTCCGTGAACGCTTGCGCCAGCCTGGCGATTGCCGATCGGTTGCCCTGCGAGCCGTCGCGTGCGCCGTCAAGGTCGACGACGTGCACGTATCGCGCACCGAGGTCGCGGTAGCGCCCGAGGATCGTGCCTGGATCGTTGCCGTAGACAGTCTCGGCGTCGAAGCGCCCCTGCAGCAGGCGCACGCACTGGCCGCCACGCAGGTCGATGGCTGGCACGAGCTGCATGTCAGGCCAGTGCCAGGAAGTTGGCGAGGAGGCGCTGGCCCGCACGCGACGAGCGCTCGGGATGAAACTGGGCGCCGTGAAAGTTCGCATGACGGACGATCGCCGAGAATTCGCCACCGTAGTCGGTGACGGCTTCCGTCCAAGGGCCGACCGGTGCGGCGTAGCTGTGCACGAAATAGACGTAGGCGGCGTCGCCGAGCCCACGCGTCAGCGATGAGCCGGTCTGCGGCACGACCTGGTTCCAACCCATGTGCGGGACCGGAAAACCCTGCCGATCGGGAAACCGGGTAACCCGTGCAGGGAGAATGCCGAGGCACTCCGTGTCCCCTTCCTCGCTGCCTTCGAACAGCAATTGCATGCCGAGGCAGATGCCGAGCACGGGCTGGATCAGCGTCGGTATCACGGACGCCAGCCCGAGTGCGTGCAGTCGCTCCATGGCATCCGCCGCGGCGCCCACGCCGGGCAGGATGACGCGTGGCGCGCGCCGCAACTCGTCGACATCGGCGGTCAGCTGCGAGGATGCGCCGAGCCGGTCGAGCGCGAAGCGCAGCGAAGCGATGTTGGCGCCGCCGTTGGCGATGATCGCGACGTCGGTCATCTCAAAGCACACCCTTGCTGCTGGGCAGTTCGCTCCCCTCGATCCTGATCGCCTGGCGCAGCGCACGACCCGTGCACTTGAAGCATGCCTCGATCATGTGGTGCGTGTTGTCGCCCGTCACCTGCACGTGCACGGCGGCCAGCAGACTGTCGGCCAGTGAGCGGAAGAAATGCGGCACGAGCTCGGTGGGCAGGCCGCCAACGGTCTCGCGACCGAACGTACCCTCGAAGACAGCGTAGGCGCGGCCCGAAAGGTCGATAGCGACCTGCGCCTGGGACTCGTCCATGGGCAGCACGAAGCCGAAGCGTGCGATGCCGCGCTTGTCGCCAAGCGCTTCACGCAAGGCCTGGCCGAGCGCCAGCGCGCAGTCCTCGACCGTGTGGTGCTCGTCGATCTCCAGGTCGCCGGTGCAGGTGAGTTCCAGCGCGAAGCCGCCGTGACGCGCGACCTGCTCCAGCATGTGATCGTAGAAGCCGATGCCGGTCGCGATGGCGATGGGGCCGGTGCGGTCGAGGTTGACCCGCACCCGGATGTCGGTTTCCTTCGTCTTGCGCAGCACGGTCGCGGTGCGGGCCGGCCGGCGCAGTCGCTCCACGATCGCAGCCCAGGTGGCGTCGCCGCTGCCATCGGCATGGACCTTCAGGCCCTGGAGCCCCAGGTTCGCCGCCAGTTGCAGGTCCGTCTCGCGATCGCCGATCACGTAGCTGTTCTTCGGGTCGATGGGGTTGTCACGCAGGTAATCGGTCAACAGGCCGATCTTCGGCTTGCGGCATTCGCAGCCATCGGCGGGCCGATGCGGGCAGAAAAATTCCGCGTCGAATTCGATGCCCTGCGAGGCGAACAGGGTACGGATGAAATCCTGCGGTTCGCGGAACGTGGGCTCCGGGAACGTGTGCGTGCCGAGACCATCCTGGTTGCTCACGAGTACGAAGCGGTAGCCGGCCTGCTTGAGTTCGAGCAGCGCAGGAATCACACCCGGCAGCAGGCGGATTTTTGCGAGGCTGTCGACCTGTTCGTCGACCGGTTCTTCCACCAGCGTGCCGTCGCGATCGATGAACAGGACGCGTGCTCCACTCATGGCTGCTCCACCGCGGCCAGCAGCCGCTGGTTCTGGTCGGGCGTGCCGATCGAGATGCGCAGGCAATTCGCCAGTCCGGGATAGGACGAGAAGTCACGCAAGATCAGTCCCGCCGACTTGCCGGCTGCGAGGAATCGCGCGGCATCGCGGCACTCGACCAGCAGGAAGTTGGCATCGGATGGAAAGACCTGCGCGACGTTGGCGCAGCGCTCGAGGCGCGCGTGCATGCTGGCGCGTTCGTCGAGCAGCGTGCGGATGCGTGCGGCAGACAGCGCGCGCTGGGGCGCCTCGGTCAGGGCCAGGACCTCGTCCACCGTCGACGCAGGAATTGCATACGGCGGAATGATCCGGCGCAGCAGCCCGATGATGTCCTCGCTTGCGATCACCGTGCCGAGGCGCGCACCGGCGAGTGCGTAGGCCTTCGACAGCGTGCGCAGGATGACGAGGTTCGGGAATTCGGCCAGCCGTGCCGTCAGGCTCGCTCGACCGCAGAACTCGACGTAAGCCTCGTCCACGACGACCAGGGCCTTGCCAGCGAGTTGCGTGCACACACGCAGCATCGCGACTTCGTCGAGCAGGTTGCCCGTCGGGTTGTTGGGCGAACAAAGAAACACGATCTTCGAGCGCAGGCCGGCGGCAATGACCTGCTCGGCATCCAGTGCAAAGCCATCGCGCAGCAGCGGGACTTCGAGCACGCCCGCGCCCTGGATCCGCGCCGCGACTTTGTAAAAGCCGAACGTGGGTGGAGTGATCACCACGTTGTCCTGTCCCGCGCGGCAGAAGGCGCGCACCAGCAGGTCGATGGCCTCGTCGCTGCCACGGCCAACCAGCAGTTGGCGCGCCGGAACGCCATACAGCTGCGCCATGCGCTCGACCAGCGCCTGCGGTTGTGGCTCGGGATACCGATTGAGTCCGGCGGTCGAGTTGTCGCCCGAGGCGCGCCACGGCATTTCGTTGGCGTGCATGCGCTCGAGCGACGGGTCCCAGGCCGCGTGCTGGTAGGGCTGCAGTTCGAGGATGTCCGGTCGCGCCAGTTGCAGGATCGAATGACTCATGCGTTGCCTGCCTGCGCCAGTGCATCGAGACGAATCGTGACGGCATTGGCGTGCGCGTCGAGCGACTCGAGCTGTGCCAGGGTGCGTGCCGTCGGCCCGAGGTTGCGCAAGCCGTCCGCGGTCAGCTCCTGCACGGTGATGCGCTTGACGAAGTCGAACACGCTGAGCCCGCTGTAGGCGCGGGCATGGCCGTACGTGGGCAGCACGTGGTTGGTGCCACTGCAGTAGTCGCCCATCGTTTCGGGCGTCCACGCGCCGAGGAAGACGGATCCGGCATTCTGCACTTGCAGCAGCAGCTCGCGCGGGTGGGAAACCTGCAGGATCAGGTGCTCGGGGGCATAACGGTTCGAAACTTCCATGGCGGCCGCGAGGGTTGGCACGACGATGACGCGACTTTCGGCGATCGCCTTGCCCGCGATGTCACGGCGCGGCAGTGCGGCCAGTTGCCTGGCGACCTCGGCCACGCACGCCTCGGCTATCCTGCGTGAAACAGTTACGAGTACGACCTGTGCGTCGACGCTGTGTTCCGCCTGCGCGAGCAGGTCGGCGGCGACGAACGCGGGTCGCGCGGATTCATCGGCGATGACCAGCACTTCCGATGGTCCGGCAGGCATGTCCAGCGCTGCGCCATCGGCGTCCTGCGCGACGATCTGCTTTGCCGCCGTGACCCAGGAATTGCCTGGCCCGAAGATCTTGACGACTTTGGGCACCGATGCCGTGCCATACGCCATCGCGGCGACGGCCTGCGCACCACCGATCTTGAACACTTTGCGAATCCCGCACAGCCTCGCCGCCACCAGTACGGCGGGATCGGCCGAGCCATCGGGACGAGGCGGGGTGCACATGACTCGCACCGGACAGCCGGCGATGCTGGCTGGCACGGCCAGCATCAGTGCGGTCGACGGCAGGGGCGCGGTTCCCGCCGGCACGTAGAGCCCGACGGACTCGAGCGCCACGGTCATGCGCTCGCAGACTACGCCCGGTGCGGTTTCGAGCCGCAGCGGCGGCAGCGTCTGCAGTTCGTGGAAGCGGGTGACCGTCTCGATCGCGCGCTCGAGTGCTGCGCGCTGCTCCGGCTCGAGCGCGGCTTCGGCGGCGGCGAACTCGGCGTCCGACACGCTGAACGAATCGAGGTGGACGCCGTCGAGCCTGGCCGTGTACTCGCGCAGCGCATCGTCGCCGCGCGCGCGAACGTCAGTCGACGATGCCGCGGGCCCGTTCGAGCAGGCCGGCGGCGTCGCGCTGGGCCGGACGACGCAGCACGGCGTCGCGACTCGCCTCGTCGAGCGTGGCCCAGTCGAGAATATCGAGCGGGCTCTTCATGCGAGCATCTTCTCCACTGGCAGCACCAGGACTGCACTGGCACCGGCGGCTTTCAGGCTTTCGAGCGTCTCCCAGAACACGGTCTCGCGACAGACGGCGTGCACCGCCACTTTGTCGCCGGTGCCGTCCAGCGGGATGACCGTTGGGGACTCGCTGCCGGGCAGCAGCTTTGCGATCTGCGCCAGGGCCGAGCGCGGGGCGTGCAGCATGATGTACTTGCTCTCTCGCACCTGCTGGACGCCGTCGACCCGCACCAGCAGTCGACGTACCCAGTCGGCCTTGACCTCGGGCAGGGCGACCGGAGTGCGCACCAGGCACACCTGGCTTTCGAGCACGGTGGCCACTTCGCGCAGGTGATTGGCGGTCAGGGTCGAACCGGTGGAAACGAGGTCGCAGATCAGGTCGGCCCGGCCGAGGCGTGGTGCAATTTCGACCGCGCCGGACAGCGTGACGATTTCGGCGGTGATGGCGTTCTCGTGCAGGAAGCGCGCCAGCACGTGGGGATACGTGGTGGCGATGCGCTTGCCGGCGATGCTCTGCAGGCCGGCGTAGACGAATTCCTGCGGCACGGCGAGCGACAGGCGGCAACGGCCGAAGTCGAGTTTCTGCAGGATTTCGATACGCGGGGTTGTGCCGCGAGCCAGCATTGCGAGACGCTTTTCCTCGAGCACGTTCAGCCCGACCAGGCCGAGATCGCAGACGTCTTCCTGGACGAGGTCGGGTATGTCGTCGTCCCGCACGAACAGCACGTCGAGCGGCATGTTCTCGCCGTAGCACATGAGCTGGTCCTTGCCGCGGTTGAATTTCAGGCCGCAGCGGTGGAGCAGGTCGAGCGATTCGTCGGTAAGGCGTCCCGATTTCTGCACGGCGATGCGCAGGCGTTGCTGGCGATCCATCAGCGTTCCCCGAGGCGGCGCGCCGCCAGTTCGTAGCCGCCGTTGCCGGCACCCAGGTAGCGGGCAACCCGCCCGATGGTCGTCACGCTGACACCCGTCTGTTTCGCGATCTCGCGGTAGGGCATACCCGCCTGCAGCAGCCCGACCACGGTCCAGCGATCGGCGAGGGCCTGCAGTTCCGCCGGCGTGCAGAGGTCGCGCAGGAAATCGCGGCACTCGTCGACGGTGCGCAGCGTCAGGATGGCCTGGCACAGCGCGCGCTCGGCGGCCGCTTCCTGGCGGGGGGAAATTCCACGGTGGTTCTTCACGGGTCTCGATGCGCGAGGTTGTATTAATGTGATAGCACGTTAATACATTGGAACGTCGCAGCGCAACCGCAGACGCAGTCCGTGCGAAGCCAGGGAGGGCAGGAGCCTTCCGCGCCGACAGCGTTTCCGGTCCGGACGCGCTCCGAAAACCGTCCGCGCCATGGACGGCGCGGCCGGAGCCCCCAGGGAAGGGTTTACGGCGTTTTTCGGGGCGCGTCCGGACCGGACACGGCTGGCGGCGCTCGCAGGCATCCCCCTCCTGGCTTCGCGCGGACTGTGTCTTGGTTGCGCCGTAGTTCCTTGCGCTAACGTGCTGTCACACCTAAACTTCGCCCCGCTCATCGAGACCGGCTGAGGGAATGGCCCTTTGAAGCCGGGGCAACCATCGGGCCCAACCCGCCCGAACTGGTGCCAACTCCACGGGGACCCTGCGCGTCGCCGGAAGATGAGTTGCAGCGAGGCTGCCCCGCCCGGTTTCACGACCGACGGGGGTGTTGGTCGCCGCAACCATCCCGCGCGCGCAAGTACCCCCCGCTTGTGGTTTCTTACATCGACGGGCAGGCCGGCACGGGTCCCGACACCCGTGCCCAGAGTTTGACCGGAATCAGCGCGAGTTCGAGTAGCAGCAGTGCCTTCGTCCGTCACCACGAGCAACAGCCAGCCGGCAGTCGATGAAAACATCGCACCGGATGGCGCCGCCGATCCCTCGTCGATGGATCCAGCCGCGGCCCTGCGCCCGGTCGTGCTGCCCGCAGGTTACGCGTTTGACGAGGACATCCTCGTCCTGGACCACGAGCCGTTCCCGTTGCACTTTGGCGGCGAGCTGCCGCGTGTCGAGATCGCGTACCGGATCGCTGGCGCCGGGGGTGCCCCGGTGGTGGCGGTGCTCGGGGGAATATCGGCGGGCCGCAACGTGTTCAAGGTGCGCGATGGCGTGGCGGGCTGGTGGGACGAAATCGCCGGGCCTGGCAAGGCTCTGGACACGGATCGTTTCCGGGTCCTCGGCATCGACTTCCTGGGCGGCAGCCACCGCACGACCGGACCCGGACACGGCGAAGTGTTCCAGAGCGTCAGCGCGCACGACCAGGCGGCTTGCCTCGTGGCAGTGATGGACCACCTCGGCATTGCAGGCCTGCACGGCTGCATCGGCGCGTCCTATGGTGGCATGGTCACGCTGGTGATGGGCGCGAAGCACGCGGCGCGCCTGCGGCATGGCATCGTGGTCAGCGCCGCTCACCGCACGCATCCCATGTCGACTGCGTGGCGCAGCGTCCAGCGCAATTTCGTGCGTTACGCCATCGCGCATGGCGAGGGCGAGCAAGGACTCGCCCTGGCGCGCGCGCTGGCAATGACGACATACCGCTCGGTGCGCGAATTCGAGGATCGATTCCCGGGCGAGCCCGTGCGCCACGACGGGCGTTTCGTGTTCCCGGTCGAGTCGTACATCGTCTCGCGCGGCGAGGCCTATTCCCGCACCTACCGGCCCGAGGCGTTCGTCTGCCTGTCGGAGTCGATCGACCTGCACCGCATCGAACCCGAGACCATTGCCGTGCCGATGACCATGATCGCGGTGCTGGAGGACCAGCTGGTGCCGCCCGCCGACATGCGAACGCTGCGCGACCGGTTCGGCAGCGCCTGCCAGCTGATCGAGATCAGCTCGATGTACGGCCACGACGCCTTCTTCAAGGAGTCGGAGGTGCTGCGCGATGTTTTCCACCGCACACTCGAATAGACCAGTGCATATGACAGACCCGAGACGGATCCCATGAGCCACCAGGACAGCATCAAGACCCGCACCGTGCGAGCGGCCCTCGAGACGGACACCCAGCACGGCGCCGTCGTCCCGCCAATTCACCTGACCTCGACGTTCGCCTTCAGCGGCTACGGCGAAAAGCGCGAATACGACTACTCAAGGTCGGGCAATCCGACGCGTGACGCGCTCGGGCGTGCCCTTGCGGATCTCGAAGGCGGCTCTGGCGCGGTCGTGACTGCCTCGGGCATGGGCGCCGTCTCGCTCGTGACCCAGTTGTTCAAGCCGGGCCAGGTCGCCGTCGTGCCGCACGATTGCTATGGGGGCACGTACCGGCTCTTCAATGCACTCAACCTGCGCGGAGCCCTGCAGGTGCGGTTCGTCGACTTCCAGGACGCCGCAGGGCTCAACGCCGCGATCGCCGACAAGCCGGCGCTGGTGTGGATCGAGACGCCGAGCAACCCGTTGCTGCGCATCGTCGACATCGCTGCCGTTGCCGCCCGCGCCAGGGCAGCGGGCGCGCTGGTCGTGGCCGACAACACGTTCCTGTCGCCCGTGTGGCAGCAGCCGCTGGCGCTGGGGGCCGACCTCGTCATTCATTCCACGACCAAGTACCTGAACGGTCACAGCGACGTCGTGGGCGGCGCGGTGATTGCGGCCACGGCCGAACTGCACGAGCAGGTGAAGTGGTGGGGTAATTGCATCGGCGTCACCGGCGCGCCGTTCGACAGCTTCCTGACGCTGCGTGGCCTGCGCACGCTGCATGCCCGCATGCGCGCTCATGGCGAGAACGCACAGCGCATCGCCGAACTGCTGACGAGACACCCCGCGGTGGCCCGAGTCTACTACCCTGGCCTTGCCGCGCATCCTGGCCACGACATCGCGCAGCGCCAGCAGCGGGGCTTCGGCGCAATGGTGAGTTTCGAACTCGCCGGTGGGGTCGAGCACGTCAAGGCGCTGCTAGGCAGCATGGAACTGTTCTCGCTCGCCGAATCGCTCGGCGGTGTCGAGAGTCTCGTCGCCCATCCTGCCAGCATGACGCATGCGGCAATGGACGAAGCGGCGAGGGTGCGGGCCGGCATCTCGGCGACGCTGGTGCGGTTGTCGATCGGCATCGAAGAGGGCGACGACCTCGCGCGCGACCTGACGGCCGGACTCGAGGCGGCGGGTCGCATCTGAGTCGTCGCGCGAGGTTGATCGAGCAGTTTCCGTCGACGCCGTGATCGCGTCATGACGAACGCTCGGCGGCAATCGCACAAAAAAGAAGGCCGGCATTGCTGCCGGCCTTCGGGGGACCCGAGCTGCCTCATTCCATGAGACAAAGACTAACCCGACTCAAGTCCTCGCTACTCGTAAATCCGGTCGCGCAAACTGCGGGCAGGGAGCCTGAGGTCGCCTGCGGACGCGCAGTATAGCGCCGAAAATCCGGTCGGAGTCCAGTGGGAATCGGGCGAATGACTTGACCAGCCGCGGGTTCTAAACCCTGGCTTGACAGTTTCTGTGGATAAATCCGCAAGTCAGTTGAAATTTAACGACTTGACAGCAGCCGCTCGACGACCGCAGCACCGGCTTGCCGGCTGCCCACGGTGGCCTTGCCGGCCAGCGCAATGTCCGCGGTGCGCACGCCTGCGCTGACGGCGTCTTCGACCGCGGACTCGACCGCAGTCGGCCTCGATTTCGAGCCCGAGGGAATACCTGAGCATCATCGCCGCGCTCAGGATCGTGCCGTACGGATTCGCGATGCCACGCCCTGCGATGTCGGGCGCAGAGCCGTGAATCGGTTCGTAGAGTCCGTTGGTTCCCTCACCGAGCGAAGCGGAGGGCAGCAGGCCGAGCGATCCGGCGATCATGGAGGCCTCGTCGGTCAGGATGTCGCCGAACATGTTCTCGGTGAGCAGCACGTCGAACGAGGCGGGACGCCGGATCAGGTGCATCGCGGCGGCGTCGACCAGCATGTGCTCGAATGCCACCTCCGGGAATTCGTCGCGCAGCACCCGTTCGACGACTGCGCGCCACAGACGGGAGGTCTCCAGCACGTTCGCCTTGTCGACGGAGACGATGCGCCGCCGACGGCCCATCGCCAGCCGCCCGGCCACCCGCGTCACGCGCTCGACTTCGTCGGTGGTGTACGTGCAGACGTCCTCGGCCTCGTGCGCGGTGCGGCTCTTCCTGCCGAAGTAGATGCCGCCGGTCAGTTCCCGCACGACCATGATGTCCGTACCGGCGATGACCTCGGGCTTGAGCGGCGACGCGTCGAGCATCGACTCCATGGTGCGCACCGGGCGCAGGTTCGCGAACACACCGAGGGTGCGACGCAGTTCCAGCAATCCCTGTTCGGGGCGCACCCGAGCACCCGGATCCGACCACTTCGGACCGCCGACGGCGCCGAGCAGCGTGGCAGCGCTCTCGCGGCACGCATCGATCGTGCGGGGCGGCAGTGCCGAGCCGGACGCATCGATCGCCGCGCCGCCGATCAACGCCTCGGAGAACTCGAATTCGTGACCGTATTTCGAACCCACGGCCTGCAGCACGCGGACGGCCTCGGCCGTGACTTCGGGGCCGATGCCATCACCGCCGAGGACCGCGATGCGCGCCTTCATGCGCCTTCCCGTGCGCGCTCGTAACGCTCGATCGCTGCCATCTGGCTCAGCAGGTACCCCAGTTCGTCGATGCCGTTCATCAGGCAATAGCGGGAGAACGACTCGATCGGAAACTGCACTGCGCGACCGCCGGGCAGGCGCAGCGTCGAGGCAGGCAGGTCGACTTCGACTTCGACGCCCGGATTCGCGAGCAGCCATTCGTGTGTCGCTTCGTCCACGACGACCGGCAGCAGCCCGTTCTTCAGGCTGTTGCTGCGGAAGATGTCCGCTATCTCGGTGCTGATGACCACGCGAATGCCGAAATCCAGCAGCGCCCAGGGAGCGTGCTCACGCGACGAGCCACAGCCGATGTTGCGACCTGCCACCAGCACCTGGCAGCCCTTGGCCGCCGGCTGGTTCAGCACGAAATCGGGTCTCGGCTGGCCGGCCTGGTCATAGCGCCAGTCGGCGAACAGCGAGACGCCGAGGCCCTCACGCACGGTTGTGGTCAGGAAGCGGGCCGGGATGATCTGGTCCGTGTCGATGTTGGTGGACGGCATGACGACCGTCCGCGAGCGGATGACTGTGATCGGGTCCATGTGCGGGTTCTGTATTGTTGGCGCGCCCCGGCTCAGCCGAGGAACTCGCGCGGGTCGGTGACGCGACCGCGCACGGCGGCGGCAGCGGCGGAGGCGGGGCTTGCCAGCAGCGTGCGCGCCCCGATGCCTTGCCGGCCCTCGAAGTTGCGGTTGCTGGTGCTGACGCAGTACTGGCCAGCGTCGACGAGGTCGCCATTCATGCCGAGGCACATCGAACAGCCCGATTCGCGCCATTCAGCGCCCGCATCGGTGAAGACCTTGGCCAGGCCACGCTGCTCGGCTTCCAGCTTGATCTGCTGCGAGCCGGGCACGACCAGTGCGCGCACGCCCCTGGCGACTTTGCGTCCACGCAGGATGGCTGCGGCGGCTTCCAGGTCCGAGATGCGCGCGTTGGTGCAGCTGCCGATGAAGACGACCTGCACCGGCTTCTCGGCCAGGCGCTCGCCCGCGGTGAGACCCATGTACGCCAGCGACTTCGCAAACACCGCATCGCCCGGGCGTTCCGGCACGTTGCCGCTGATCGTGGTGACCATGCCCGGGTTGGTGCCGAACGTAATCATCGGCTCGAGCATGCTCGCGTCGAACGCAGCGGACTTGTCAAAGACCGCGCCCGCATCGCTGCGCAGCGTATTCCAGTCGGCGACGGCCTCGTCCCAGGCCGCGCCGGTCGGCGCGAAAGGACGGCCTTGCAGGTATTCGTATGTGGTTGCATCTGGCGCAATCATGCCCGCGCGCGCGCCGGCCTCGATCGACATGTTGCAGACCGTCATGCGCTCGTCCATCGACATCGCGGCAATGGCGGAGCCGCGGAACTCGATGACGTGGCCCGTGCCGCCATTGACGCCGATCCTGCCGATGACGGCAAGGACGACGTCCTTGGCCGACACGCCGGCCGGAAGCCGGCCGTTGACGACGATCTCGAGCGTCTTCGGCTTGCGCTGCAGCAGGCACTGCGTGGCCAGCACATAGCCGACCTCGGTGGTGCCGATGCCGAAGGCGAGCGCACCGAATGCGCCGTGCGTGCTGGTGTGGCTGTCGCCGCAGACGATGGTCTTGCCCGGCTGCGTGGCGCCCTGTTCGGGCCCGATGATGTGCACGATGCCGCGGCGCGAGTCCTGCAGCCCGATCAGGTTCACGCCGAACTCGGCGCAGTTCACTTCGAGCTGGCGCACCTGCCTGGCGGCCGATTCGAGCTTGATCGGCAGGCCGCCGAAGATCTGCGCCGTGTCGGTCGGAGTCGAATGGTCCATCGTCGCGAGCGTGCGGTCGAGCCGGCGGACCTTGAGCTTGCGTGCGCGCAGGACGTCGAACGCCTGTGGCGAGGTGACCTCGTGCGTCAGGTGCAGGTCGATGTACAGGATCGCGGGCGTGTCGGCCGTTTCGGGCACGACGACGTGCCGTTGCCAGACTTTCTCGAACAGGCTCTGCGCAGTCATTCCAGCTCCGGTCGATCGTTTCAGACGGCCGCGGCCGGCGACGTCTCGTTCTGGTCGGCGCCGCGGCGGCGCGAGGATTCGATGGCGTTGATCACTTCGATGAAGGCCCGCACGCCCGACTCGACGATGTCGGTCGTGACGCTGGTGCCGCGGTAGCTGCGGTTGTTGTACTCGCAGGTGACGACGGCTTCGCCCTGGGCGTCTTCGCCGCTCGACACGCTGCGCACTTCGAACTTGCGCAGCTTCACGAACACACCGGTCGCCTGCTCGATGGCCTTGAGCGCGGCGTCGACCGGGCCGTCGCCCGACGATTCCTGCGTGACGATGCGGCCGTCGACATGGCGCAGTACGACGCGGCCCGTGGCGAAGCGCGTCGAATCACTGACGACGTGCAGGTTCTCGAGCTGCCACGGACCGCCGTCGTTGCCGATCTCGGCCTTGAGCACGAGCGCTTCGATGTCGCCGTCGAAGAGTTCCTTCTTCTTGTCGGCCAGCGCCTTGAAATCGTCGAACACGCGCGCGAGCTCGGCGTCGGACAGCTCGAAGCCGAGTTCCTTGATGCGCTCGCGCAGGGCTGCGCGACCGCTGTGCTTGCCGAGCACGAGGTTCGTGCGGGACATGCCCACGTCGTGCGGTCGCATGATCTCGTACGTCGAGTGATGCTTCAGCATGCCGTGCTGGTGGATGCCGGATTCGTGCGCGAAGGCGTTCTCGCCGACCACCGCCTTGTTGCGCGGAATCGGCATGCCCGTGATGCTCGAGAGCAGGCGGCTGGTCGGGAACAGGCGCCTGGTGTCGATGCCGGTGTGCAGGCCGTAGATGCCTTCACGCACCTTGAGCGCCATCGTGATCTCTTCCAGCGACGCATTGCCCGCACGCTCACCGATGCCGTTGATCGTGCATTCCACCTGGCGCGCGCCGCCGCGGATGGCAGCGAGGCTGTTGGCCACGGCCAGCCCCAGGTCGTTGTGGCAGTGGACGCTGAAGGTCACTTTGTCCGCGCCACGAACGTTCTGCGTCAGGAACGAGAAGACGTCATGGAATTCCTCGGGCACCGTATAACCGACGGTGTCGGGCACGTTGATCGTGGTCGCGCCGGCTTCGATCACGGCTTCGACCACTTCACGCAGGAATTCGGGTTCGGTGCGCGAGGCATCCTCGGGTGAGAACTCGATGTCCTCGCACAGGCTGCGCGCGTACTTCACGCCTTCGACGGCGGTGTGGATGATCTGCTCCTTCGCCATGTTGAGCTTGTGCTCGCGATGGATCGCGCTGGTGGCGAGGAACACGTGGATGCGCGGCTTCGCGGCCACCTTGACCGCGCTCCACGCCTTGTCGATGTCCTCGCGGTTGCAGCGTGCGAGGCCCGCGATGATCGGGCCGCGCACTTCACGCGCGATTTCATGCACGGCCTCCCAGTCGCCCGGGGAGGCGACCGGGAACCCGGCCTCGATGACGTCCACGCCCAGTTCGGCCAGGGCGCGCGCCAGCCGCAGCTTCTCGGGCTGCGTCATGCTGCATCCCGGCGACTGCTCGCCGTCGCGCAGCGTGGTGTCGAAGATCAGGACGCGGTTCGGGTCGCGGTTGGCCATGGTCGTCACCGTGGTGGACTGGTGAGGGGAGCTGAACTCAGCCCTGGTTGAGCCAGGGCATGCGGGCGCGGAGTTGCACGCCGACTTTCTCGATCGGGTGCGCCAGGTCCTTCTTCATCAGGGCGTCGTACTTCTTGCGGCCCGTCTTGTTCTCGCGGATCCAGACGCGCGCGAAGCTGCCGTCCTGGATCTCGCCCAGGATCTTCTTCATTTCCTTCTTGGTCGCCTTGTTCACGACCCGCGGGCCGCGCGTGAGGTCGCCCCACTTGGCGGTGTGCGAGATGTACTTGTGCATCTTGGCGAGTCCGCCTTCGTGCAGCAGGTCGACGATCAGCTTCAGTTCGTGCAGGCACTCGTAGTAGGCGACCTCGGGCTGGTAGCCGGCTTCGACCAGCGTCTCGTAGCCCTTGAGGACGAGTTCGGTCGCACCGCCGCACAGCACGGCCTGCTCGCCGAAGAGGTCCGTCTCGGTCTCTTCCTTGAACGTGGTTTCGATCACGCCGGCGCGCGTGCCGCCGATGCCGTCGGCATAGGCGAGTGCCTTGGCCTTGGCCGTGCCTGACGCGTCCTGGGCAATCGCGATCAGGCATGGCACGCCGCGGCCTTCCTGGTACTGGCGGCGTACGAGGCCGCCCGGGCCCTTCGGCGCGATCAGCACGACGTCGAGGTCCTTGCGCGGCTTGATCTGCTTGAAGTGGATGTTGAAGCCGTGCGCGAACAGCAGCGTGGCGCCCTTGGCGAGGTTCGGCAGGATCTCCTTGTAGTTCGCGGCCTGCGTGGTGTCGGGCGTGAGCAGGGCGACCAGCGTGGCGCCCTTGACCGCTTCGGCCGGCGTGGCGACCGCGAGGCCGTCCTTCTTCGCCTGCTTCCAGCTGTCGCCCTTGCGGACGCCGATGACGACGTCGTAGCCCGAATCCTTGAGGTTCAACGCATGTGCGCGTCCCTGGCTGCCGTAGCCGACCACGGTGATCTTCGCGCCCTTGAGCGCCTTCTTGTCGACGTCCTTCTTCGAGTACGCACGCATCTCGTCATCTCCTCGGAATCGTTTCCGCTTTTGCCATGACCAAAACTAAAAACCCCGCGCCGGCTGGCTGGCCGTGCGGGGTTCCTGATGTCCAATCGCGCCTCTGCGCTCTCAGCCCGGAGCCCCGCACCTCCGCAGGGGAAGCAGGGTAAGCGACGCAAGCAGCAGGCCGGCCAGCAGGGTGACCGAAGTGATGAGGGAGGAGTCGAGCAACGACTGCATCCAGCGCCTGCGTGTGAGAGCAAAAAAGTAGGGTGCGGATAGCAGCACAGCGTGCCGTGCATTGTCAACCGCAGTGCAAAAAGAGTCAGTCCAGGGCGGGTTCGGTCCCGTGTCGACCGCGTCTGCGAGCGGCGCTGCTAAGCTACCACGCTGCGTTCGTTCTACCCGCAACGGAACCTGTCCATCGTGGATTTTCTCGTCGATCAAGCCGGCGCCCCGGGCGCCGCAACCGCGCACGAGCTCGCGCTCGTCCTCCAAGCCGACCTGCCCCGCTGGCTGGAGGCCCAGGATGCGCCCACGCGAGCCTGGGTCGCCGCGACGGGTTTCAAGGCAGAACGTCACCAGGTGCTGCTGCTGCCGTCTCCCGACGGCACGCCGCGCCGGGCGGCTCTCGGCCTCGGCGCGTTGCCGTCGCTGGACGCGCTCGAACTCTGGCACGTGGCAGGGCTGCCGGAGCGCTTGCCGGCCGCTAGCCACTGGCGGGTCACGAACGAACTCACCGTCGCTGCAGCCAGCGCGCTCGCGCTGGGCTGGGCCTATGGCAGTTACCGGTTCGACATCTACAAGACGTCGACGCAGCCGGCCACGGTGCGGGCGCGTCTCATTGCGCCGTCGGTCGTCGACCACGCCCAGGTCCTGCAACTGGCGGGTGCAACGGCGCTTGCTCGCGATCTCGTCAACACGCCGGCGTCCGACATGACGCCCGCGCGGCTTGCGGCCGAGGCGGTCCGGATCGCGCGCGAGCACGGTGCGGCTCCGCAGGAAATCATGGGCGATGAATTGCGGCGCGGATTTCCCGCCATCCACGCCGTGGGGCAGGCCTCGAGCTGCAGCCCGCGACTCGTCGACTTCGTCTGGGGCGATCCGACGCATCCGAAAGTGACGCTGATCGGCAAGGGCGTGTGCTTCGACACCGGTGGCCTGGACATCAAGCCGTCGGCCGGGATGGCCTTGATGAAAAAGGACATGGGTGGCGCCGCGTGCACGCTGGCGCTCGCGCAACTCGTCATGCAGTCGCAACTGCGCGTGCGGCTGCGGGTCCTGATTCCGGCCGTCGAAAATTCCATTGCCGGTAACGCGTATCGCCCGGGCGACGTGATTCGCACGCGCAAGGGCGTGACCGTCGAGATCGGCAACACGGATGCCGAAGGCCGGCTGGTGCTGTGCGATGCCATCGCGGCTGCGGACGAAGAAAAGCCCGACCTGCTGCTGGACCTGGCGACGCTCACCGGGGCGGCACGGGTGGCGCTCGGTCCGGAGCTGCCGGCGGTGTTCGGCACGCGCCAGGAAACCATCGACGCATTGCTGCGGGCCGGCCGGCGAGTGGCGGATCCGCTGTGGCAGATGCCGCTCTGGAGCGGCTACGACGACGACATCGCCAGCAAGGTCGCGGACATCAACAACGCATCGGCCTCGGCGTTTGCCGGCGCAATCATCGGCGCGCTGTATCTCAGGCGTTTCGTGACGAACGCCCGGGACTGGGTGCACGTCGACTTGTTCGCGTGGAACCCGAAGGATCGGCCCGGCCGTCCGGTCGGGGCGGAGGCGCATGCCGTGCGCGCGCTGCACGCGATGATCGCCGAACGTTACGCCTGAGCGCGGCCGACGCCCGCCTGCAATGGATCTGAGCTACGAGCGGCGCGCGTGGACGCTGATCTACCTCTGCCTCGGGCTGGTTGAAGGCGGTACCGCGGCGGTGATGGTCCGGGCGCTGTTCGGCGACCAGGCGCCGGCACTCGCCGTGGACCTGGTCGTGGCCATCGTGAGCGCGGCGCCCGCCTGGGCCAACCTGGCAAGCATGGCGTATGCGAGGCGCGCCCAGGGCCAGCGCAAGATATCGTTCCTGTTTCCGCTGCTGCTGGCATTGGCGGCGTGCGTGGGTGCGCTGGCGCTGGTACCGAAAAGCGGGACAGGCTTGCTGCTGTTTCTCGCGCTGTATGCTGCCGCGCGCCTGCTCTGGGCCGGCGTCGAAACCGTGCGCTCCGTGCTCTGGAGCGTGAACTACCCGTCGCGGCTGCGCGCGCGGATCACCGGGCGCATCACGATCAACACCTCGATCGCGCTCGCGATCACCGGTCTCGGCATCGGCTGGCTGCTCGGGCACGACGGTCCGTGGTGGCGCATCGCGATTGTCCTGGGCGCGGCCTGCGGCGTGGCGGGAGCGCTTGCCTTCCGGCAATTCAAGGTTCGACGCGAGGAAGAATTGCTCGCAGCCGAGCGTGCGCGGCTGGTGGCAGGGGCCTCCTTCGGCTTCGGTGGCATGCGGGCGCTGCTCGCGCGCGACGCGGCGTTCCGGCGCTACCAGTACGCGATGTCGATGTTCGGCGCGGGATTGCTCTCGCTCACGCCGCTGATGGTCATCTGCCTCGGTGACGTGCTGCGGTTGCCGGCGTTGTGGCAGGTGCTCGTCACGACCGCGATCCCGGTCATGGTGGTGCCGTTCGCGATCCAGCCGTGGGCGCGATACCTGGATCTCCATCGCGTGCTGGCGTTCCGCTCCCTGCACGGCAAGTTCACGGTGGCCGCGGTCGTGTTGCTGGTCACGGCCGTGCTGCTGCACTTGCCGCTGCTGCTGGCGCCTGGCGCCGTGCTGCTTGGCGTCAGCTCGGCGGCCGGCAGCCTCGGCTGGACGCTGGGCCACAACGACTTCGCCCCGCGTGGCGAGGAGACGCGCTACATGGCGCTGCACGTGACGCTCACCGGCATGCGCGGGCTGGTTGCGCCGCCACTGACGATCGCGCTGTATCACCTGCTCGGCAGCCTGCACGCTGGACTCGGTCCGGCAGCGCTGCTGTTGCCCATGGTGTTCGTCATGAGCGGGGCCTATCGCTTTCACGTCATGCATCGCCTGCAGGTGGCAGCAAACGTCGCGTGACCGCGGCACCCGCAAGCCGCACACTTACTGTTGTAGTTCTTCCGCCCGGAGCCCGTTCGATGAGCCG
This sequence comes from uncultured Gammaproteobacteria bacterium, assembly GCA_963700045.1. Lineage (GTDB taxonomy): Bacteria > Pseudomonadota > Gammaproteobacteria > Steroidobacterales > Steroidobacteraceae > RPQJ01. Next base: position 59,918 of record CAVOWK010000024.1, on the reverse strand, counting down.
ACGCAAAGTGGATCCCCGCCCGTACTCGAAGCTCGTGTTCGACGGCGTCAAGCAGACGCCCAGCCGGGCGATGCTGCGCGCAGTCGGCTACAACGACCGCGATTTCAAGAAGCCGCAGGTCGGCATCGCCTCGACCTGGAGCAACCTCACGCCCTGCAACATGCACATCGACAAGCTGGCCGAAGCGGCAGCGAAGGGGGCCGACGCGGCGGGGGGCAAGAGCACCACCTTCGGCACCATCACCGTGTCCGACGGCATCTCGATGGGCACGCCCGGCATGCGGTATTCGCTCGTGTCGCGCGAAGTGATCGCGGACTCGATCGAGACCGTGGTCGGCGCGCAGGGCTTCGATGGCGTGGTCGCGATCGGCGGCTGCGACAAGAACATGCCCGGTTGCATGATGGCCATCGCGCGGCTCGATCGTCCCGCTGTATTCGTCTACGGCGGTACGATCAGGCCCGGCGAAAAGAAGCGCGACGTGGTTTCGGTCTTCGAGGCCGTCGGCGCGCACGCTGCCGGCGTGATCAGCGACAAGCAGCTGAAGGAAGTCGAGCGCACGGCGATTCCCGGCGCGGGCAGCTGCGGTGGCATGTACACGGCCAATACCATGGCGTCGGCGATCGAAGCGCTCGGAATGAGTCTCGCGAACAGTTCCGCGCAGGAGGCCGTCTCGCGCCACAAGCGCAATGACGCCGAAAAGGCGGGCCGCGCCGTCGTCAACCTGATCAAGCTCGGGATCAAGCCGTCGATGATCCTCAGCCGCGAAGCCTTCGAGAACGCCATCGTGGTGACCATCGCGCTTGGCGGTTCCACCAATGCCGTACTGCACCTGCTGGCGATCGCGCACGCCGCCGGCGTGCCGCTCGAACTCGACGACTTCACGCGCATCGGGGCGAAGGTGCCGGTACTCGCCGACCTGCGGCCGAGCGGCAAGTACTCGATGTCGGAGCTCATCCGCATCGGCGGTATCCAGCCGCTGATGAAGTCGTTGCTCGACGCGGGCATGCTGCACGGCGACTGCCTCACGGTGACCGGCAAGACCCTGCGCGAGAACCTGGTGCGGGTGAAGCCCTATCCGAGCGGACAGGACATGGTGCGGCCGCTCACGAACCCGCTCAAGCGCGAGAGTCACCTCGTCGTGCTCTACGGCAATCTCGCGCCGGAAGGCGCGGTGGCGAAGATCAGCGGCAAGGAAGGCCTGAAATTCACGGGCACGGCGCGCGTTTTCGAGGGCGAGGAGGCGACGCTGCAGGCGATTCTCGACGGCACCGTGCGCGCGGGCGACGTGCTGGTCGTGCGTTACGAAGGGCCGCGCGGCGGTCCAGGCATGCGCGAAATGCTCAGTCCGACCGCTGCGATCATGGGCAAAGGACTCGGTGACAAAGTTGCGCTGATCACCGATGGGCGCTTCTCCGGTGGCAGCCACGGCTTCGTCGTCGGCCACGTCTCGCCCGAGGCGGCGCTCGGTGGGCCGCTCGCTCTCGTGCACGACGGCGACTCCATCAGCATCGATGCCACGAAGCGGGAGTTGACGCTGCACGTTGCAGCCGACGAACTCGTCGCGCGTCGCGCGAGCTGGCGACCGCGCGCTCCGTATGCGACGCGCGGAGTACTCGCCAAGTACGCGGAACTGGTGAGCAGCGCATCGCTGGGCGCGGTGACCGACCGGGGCCTGCAGGTGGCCGAACCGCAGGTCTGACGACTCTTGCATGGGGTCGTCACCACACGAGTATTGTGTTGCTCGATTCGCGTCGGTAAAGTCGCGCCCGCCGTCAGAAGAAGTTAAGGACCGGCTGCACCTGCACCGGAACGGAGTCGCTTCGTGTTGCGCCGCAGCACGAGTCGGGAACAACGACGGTTTTCGCGAGGGCACGAAATGAGTGGCTCGGCAAGAGCCTGCGTCGTCCTTCGCGGTAAGCGTCAGGGGTTGCGAGGGTGGTTGCGGTCTTGTAGTGTCGCTCGTCCCGGGGAGGACGCGGCTGAGGCCGGGACATCCGTGCGCCCACAGTAGTGGAGGGGAAGTGGCTTACAGTTATTCGATCGACGATCCGGCCAAGAACAGCAAGCGCACGCTTGCCTTCATCCTGACCGTCCTGATCCACGTCTTTTTCTTCTGGATCCTCGCGTCCGGTCTCGGTGCCAAGATGGTCCAGACGGTCATGGGTCCGGTTGAGACGAAGATGATTGAAGAGCTCCCGGACGACGACAAGGAACCGCCGCCGCCGCCGCCGGACATCGAGCAGCCGCCGCCGTACGTGCCGCCGCCGGAAGTCTCCGTCGACCTGGCGATCGATACCGGTCCCACCACCGCCATCTCGAATGTGACGTCCGAGCGGCCGGTAGCGGCACCGCCGCCCGTGGCAAAGCCGGTCGAGCGTGCCGTCGTCAAGACGCCGCCCTCCGCAACCGGCAAGGGCTCGCGCACGTCGCTGCCGGAATACCCCCCTGCCTCGCGCCGCGCTGGCGAAGCAGGCACCGTGCAGTTGCGCTGCTTCGTGAAGGAAGACGGCCGCTGCAGTGAAGTCTCCATCGTGAAGAGCAGCGGCTTCGACAAACTGGACGAAGCAGCCGTGAAGGAAGTCCAGCGCAACTGGAAGTTCGTCCCGGGCAAGGAAGACGGTAAACCGGTGGCCATGTGGCACACCTTCGCCGTGACCTTCAAGCTGACCGATTGATCCTCGAAAGTTGATCCATCCCTGAACTCATCGTCGTTTCAAGAAAATAGACACAGGAACCGATTTCAATGGCCACCGAAAGCGTAACCGTCGACAACCCATACGGAATTGGCGCCCTCTGGGCACAGGGCGACTTCGTCGCGAAGGGCGTAATGGTCCTGCTCGTCATAATGTCTGCTTATTCCTGGTTCATCATCTTCACCAAGTGGTGGGAACAGCGTCGTCTGCTGTCGCAGGCGCACGAGGCCGAGAAGAATTTCTGGGCCGCCGACAACATCAAGACCGGCCTGAGCAAGCTGTCCGGCAAGGGCAACATCTTCAAGGGCATGGCAGCCGAGGCGATCGACGCCGCCGAGCACCATGACACGCGGCTGACCCAGCAGGTGCCGCTGCACGAGTGGATCGACAACGTGCTTGCCCGCGCCACGGCCCGCATCAACAGCGCGCTGTCGACGCAGCTGCCGTTCCTGGCAACGACCGGTTCGACGGCGCCGTTCATCGGCCTGTTCGGCACGGTGTGGGGCATCTACCACGCGCTCGTCGCGATCGGCGTGGCCGGCCAGGCTTCGATCGACAAGGTAGCGGGTCCCGTCGGCGAAGCCCTCATCATGACGGCCATCGGCCTCGCGGTCGCGGTGCCGGCGGTGCTCGGCTACAACTTCCTGCTCGGCCGCAACAAGCAGATCATGGAGCGCGTCAAGCTCTTCTCGAGCGACCTCGAGCAGGTGATCGTCAGTGGTTCGCGCATCGAAGGCGCCGGTGCCAAGGTCATCTCGGGCGGCGTCAAGAAGTAATCGAGCGCTGGCCCGCAACAGCCGCTGGAGACAGGATCCACCATGAGCATGAACGTATCCTCGGGCGACACGGATATCGAAGAGAAGCCGATGTCGGAGATCAACACCACGCCGCTCGTGGACGTGATGCTGGTGATGCTCATCATCTTCCTGATCACCATTCCCGTGATCACGCAGTCGGTGAAGGTGGACCTGCCGAAGGCGGCAAATATTCCTACGCAGACCAAGCCGGAAAACATCAACATCGCGGTTGATAAGGATGGCAACGTCTACTGGAACACGGCGATGGTCCCGACGCCAGAGGCGCTGCTCGAGCGCCTGAAGTCGATTGCCGTGATGGATCCCCAGCCTGAAGTCCACCTCCGCGGCGACCGTGGCACGGCGTACGAGCACGTCGGGCGGGTGATGGTGACGGCCCAGCGAGCCGGCATCGTGAAGATCGGTTTCATCACCGAACCCGATCGCGCCCTCGCGCGTTGAGCCGCTGCAGGAGTCATAACGATGAGTATGAGTATTGGTGGCGGCGGCGAAGACGAGCCGATGATGGAAATGAACATGACGCCGTTGATCGACGTCCTGCTCGTGCTCCTGGTCATGTTCATCATCACGATTCCCGTGATGACGCATGCGGTCAAGCTCGACATGCCGCGCCCGACAAACGCGCCGAAACTGGCCGAGCCGGTGGTGATCCAGCTCGAGATCGATTTCGACGGCACGGTGCTGTGGAATGGTTCGCCGGTGACGGTGGACTCGCTCGACGGCTACTTCCGCCGCGAAGCGGCCAACGATCCGCAGCCGGAACTGCACATTCGTCCGAACAAGCGCGCGTCGTACGACGTCGTCGCGCGCGTACTGGCGGCTGCGCAGCGCAACGGGCTGCTCAAGATCGGCTTCGTCGGCAACGAGCAGTTCATGTAGGCAAAGGGTTGTCGTCACCTGCCTGGCGGCGGTGACGGCATCGGATCAAAGAGGGCTGCCGGGGCGAAGAGCGCCGGCGGCTTTTTCCTTGTCAGCGGGACTAAAACTCCCAGTGAGGAATTTGATGAGCAAGGCGAGTTTCGTTCTCACCGGTGCGCTCGCAATGGCGGGCTGGATCGGTGTCGCCGGCACGATGCTGGTGGTTCCTTCAACCGCGCAAGCGCAGCAGAAGGTCAGCCAGAAGGTCGGAGTGCCGCTCAAGGCCGCGCAGGACAACATCTCCAAGAAGAAGTGGGATGCCGCGCTGGGCAAGATCAAGGAGGCGGACGCTGCGCCGGGCAAGACGGCGTTCGACCAGTACAAGATCAACGAGATGCTCTGGTACGTGTACCTGCAGCAGGGCCGCAATGCCGACGCGGCGCGCGTCCTCGAGGGCCAGCTCGCGTCCGGCCAGATGCCGGCGAGTGAGAAGGTGTCGCGGACCAAGACTCTCGCCCAGCTCTACGCCCGCGCCGGCAGCTACGGCAAGGCCGCTGCGACCGCGCAGCAGTACCTCAAGTCCGTGCCGGGCGACAAGGACATGCAGTTGCTGGTCGCCAACGCGTATTACCAGCAGAAGGACTACAAGGGCGCGATCGCCGCGGCGGAGCGCGTCATGAAGGGCGCGGGCACGCCGAGCCAGGACCTGCTGCAGCTCGTGCTGCGCTCGAACTACGAACTCGGTGATTCCGCCGGCACGGCGAAGGCGCTCGACCAGTTGCTGAAATACTACCCGTCGACCGACACGTGGGTGCGCGTGCTCGACGGCTACCTGAAGACGACCAAGCACGATCACGCGTTGATGGCGCTGTATCGCCTGGCGGAGGATGTGGGCGCGCTGAAGACGGCTCGGCAATACACCGACATGACGCAAGCCCTCATCATCGCCGGCTTCGGCCAGGAAGCCCAGCGAGTGATGCAGAAGGGCATCGACGCCAGCCTGTTCGCGGGCGACGAGGCCGCGCGCGCCACGCGCACGATCGACGCCGCCAAGCGCAAGGCTGATGCCGAGCGCGCGGCCCTGCCGAAGGCGGCGGGCGCCCTGGCTGCGGCGAAGACCGGCGACGAGATGGCAAAAGTCGGCGAGCTGTACTTCAGCGCGGGTGACTATGCCAACGCGTCGGCTGCGCTGCAGAAGGCCATCGCCAAGGGCGGCCTGACGGACGCAGACAATACCGAGATGCTGCTAGGCATCGCGTTGAAGCGTAAGGGTGACAAGGCCGGCGCGCAGAAGGCATTTGACGAGGTCAAGGAGCCGAAGTTCGCCGAGATCGCGAAGCTCTGGAAGATCGCCGCGCGCTGATCGAACCTGCGCGTCATTGCGCCGCAGTCGATTGGGAACGAGAGGGCACGGACGAAAGTTCGTGCCCTTTTTCTATTGCGCTGTCACCGCCTCAGTAAGGGCATTCGTTCCGGGTCTTTCCCGGGCGAGCGGAAAGGCAGACACGCTCGCCCGGGAAAGACCCGGAACGAACGCCTGATCGACAGCGCCTGAGCGAATCCTCGTCAAAGCCCGAGAATTCGCACGGCGCCCGTGACAACAGTTGCCAACACCAGAACAGCAACGACAACCGGCTCCCAGTCCCCGCGCGCATCCGGTCTGTAGCCAGCAAATAGTCCCAACGGAGCCGCGTAAAGTAGTCCGACCACCGCAATATGGCTGCGTTTGGAGAACCGCGGCAATGGTCTGAATTGGTCCACGCCGCAAGTGCGAACAGCGAATATGTTCTCGGTCAATTGAACGACCGCTGCCGGCAGATTCTGCGGCTACGGGGATCTGCGCTTCTTACCGGCCGCTCTGCCTGCAGTTTGCCCAGGGTACGGCGTCTCGAGCGACACTCCGTGGCATTGGCCGTGACATGCGCCGTCGAGTGTTTCGCGCCCTGGCGAGAACTCGCTCAGGCGCTGAATCGCAAGCGGGTTGTTCCGTAGACTTTCCGGCGAGCGTGTCTGCCTTTCCGCTCGCCGGAAAGACTACGGAACAGCCCGCCATCGCTCACGCGACTACCGCGACGAGCAATGTCCGCGCATGAAAAAAGGCCCCGCAGGCTGGAGACCCGCGGGGCCCGGTGCCGATCGAACGACTGCGATCAGCCGGCCGCGGGCGGCGCCGCCGTGTCGAGCTTCAACTTCCACAGCCGCGCGATGTCGCCCAGCGCCGGCGCCTTGACCGCGTCGAACGCAGCGCGGGCTTCCGTCAGCTTGCCGAGGCGGGAATTGGCAATGCCCACGAGCATGTTCGCATCGTCGGCATCGGCCACGCCGCCCTTCGCAATGCCCTTCTGGATCGCGTCGACGGCGTTGGCGTAGTCACCCGCGCTGAAGTACAGCTTGCCGATGGCGACCATCTGCGTGCCGGTCTTCGCCGCCGCGAGTTGTGCAGCCGCAGTGGTCAGGTCCTTGGCGTCGGCGGTCGCGCCGGTACGGGCTCGCTCGAGATCGGCCTGCACGCGTGCCTTCGAATCGCCCTGCAATTCGCTCTTCGCCAGCCCGCGCTCGAGGACCTGCTTGGCTTCGTTCGGGAAGCCGGCGTTGACGAGCGAGGCGCCCATCTCGGCGAATTCCTCGCCCTTGTCGAGCGTGTCGGTGTCGTTCATCAGGCGGTAGAGCGAGCGCAGGCCGCGCTCGTCCTTGGTACGGTAGAGCTGCGCGTTGAGCAGGTCTTCCCAGTATTTCGGCGCCGGGTAATAGCGCACGAGGCCTTCGAGCGAACGCATGATGCCGGGTTCGTCCTTGAGTTCGTAGTTCGAGCGCAGGGCGAGCAGCAGGGCCGCTTCGGCCGGCTTCGGGCTCGAAGCGACGAGTTGTTCCGAGGCAGCCTTCGCACCCTGGAAGTCGTTCGACAGGTAGCGGGCCTGCGCAAGCGACAGGGCGATCTCCGCATCGTTCGGGTTGAGCTTCAGGTACTCGGTGCCGTGCGCGATGGCCTTGTCGTACTGCTTGTTCTGCAGGTTCATCTGCGTGAGCGCGCGCAGCCGCTGCGGCTTGTCGGCCTCCGCGACCATGCCCGAGGCCAGCGTGCGCTCGAGGACTTCGGCGGACTTCAGGTAGTCCTTCTTCTGCAGGTAGACGTACCAGCCAAGCTCGTCGACCATGAAAGCGTCATACGGCGTCTTCGGCTCGACGGCCTGCGCCGCCTGGATCTGGACCAGGGCTTCGTCCCAGTTCTTCTCGTTCATGGCGTTCTGCGCCGCCACGAGAGGCTTCTGCACTGTCGGGCTCAGCTTCTGCTTGGGAGCGGGCTTCTCCTTCTCGGCAGCGACCGCTACCGCAACCGGCAGCAACGAGCCGCCGGCTACGCCGACGAGCCCGGCCGCAGCAAGGGCGGCCATCAGAACGAGGTTCGTTTTCTTCATCATCGGCCTCTCGGGGCAATGGGTCAGGGTGCCGCGCATTGTAGCGCTGACAGTCCGGACAGGTAGCGTCTAGCCGTCTGCAGGCTCACGACCTCGGCGTACTTGGCCTGCAGGTCGAACAGGTTGGCTTCGTGGGGCGCCGGGTGCCGGTCGCCGACCGCATCGCGCACCACCCAGGGGATGAATCCGTGCTGGCACGCGTCGAGCGCCGTGGCCCGGACACAGCCGCTGGTGCTGACCCCGGCGATCAGCAGGGTGTCGACGCCCAGGGCCGTAAGCGTGGACGCCAGCGTGGTGCCAAAAAAGGCGCTGGCGTACTGCTTGGTGATCACGGTTTCGCCGGCCACCGGCTCCAGTGCCGGGTCGAACTGGGACAGCGTGGGATCGGCCCCGTCGGCAAAGCAGCCGAGGGCCGGCAGCTTGCGGAAGAAAACCCCGCCGTCGCGGCCTCCGGCCTGGAAACGCACGTTGGTGTGCAGGACCGGGATGCCGGCATCGCGCGCGGCTCCCAGCAGGACGGCACAGGCGTCGCGGGTGGTCTCGACGCCCGCATAGAGCGGCGAACCCGGCTTGAGGTAGGCCATGACGAAGTCGACCACGATCAGCGCGGGCCGGCGACCAGGCTGCAGTGCGTGGCCGAAACCACCGCCAGCGTAGTTTTCGTCGAGGCTCGCCATCGGGCGTCAGATTACCTTGCGGGACTTCAGGTCTGCGTAGCGTTCGGCAGCCAGGCCGAGAAGCTGGAGGAACACCTCGTCATTATGCTGCCCGAGGTCGGGACTCGGGGAGCGAACGCTGCCCGGCGTTTCCGACAGTTTCGGCGCGACATTCTGCATGCGCAGGCCGCCAAAGTCCGGGTGCGGCACGGTGACGATGGCCTCGCGCGCCTTGAAGTGCGGATCCTCGAGCATCTCCGGCGCCCGGTAGATCAGGCCGGCCGGCACGCCGTGCCGGTCCATCAGGTCGAGGACGCCGCGAGTGGTAAGACTTCGGGTCCAGCGTTCGACCAGCGCGTCGAGTTCCTTCTGGTTCTCGCCGCGCGAGCTGTGCGTGGCATACAGCGGATCGCTGGCAAGGCCCGGCTGTCCCATGGCCGCCGCAAGGCGCGCGAACACCGTGTCCTGGTTGGCGGCGATCAGGACCAGGCCATCCTGGGTCTTGTAGACGTTGGACGGCGCGACGTTCGGCAGGATCGCGCCGGTGCGCTCGCGGATGAAGCCGGTCTTGTCGTATTCGGTGACCAGCGACTCCATCATGTTGAGCACGGCCTCGTAGATCGCCGAATCGATGACCTGTCCGCGGCCCGAGACGTGCCGGTGGTGCAGTGCCGTGAGCGCGCCGATGCAGGCGAACGTCGCTGCGAGGGAGTCGCCGATCGAGATACCCATGCGGGAAGGGGGAGTGCTGGGATCACCGACCACGTAGCGGAGGCCACCCATCGCCTCGCCAATGGCGCCGAAGCCGGCCTGTCGCGAATACGGCCCGGTCTGGCCGAAGCCCGAGACGCGGATCATGATCAGCCTCGGGTTGATGGCCGAGAGCTCCGGCCAGCCGAGACCCCATTTCTCCAGGGTGCCGGGACGGAAGTTCTCGAGCAGGAAGTCCGATTCGGCCACCAGCGACTTCAGGATTTCCTGGCCTTCGGGCTGGCGCAGGTCGAGCGTGATCGCCTTCTTGTTGCGGGCGACGACCGGCCACCAGAGCGACTTGCCGTGGACCTTCTCGCGGCCCCAGACCCGCATCGGGTCGCCCTGGCCTGGCGGCTCGACCTTGATCACTTCGGCGCCGAAGTCGCCGAGCAGCTGGCCGCAGAAGGGACCTGCGAGCAGGGTGCCGAGTTCGATCACGCGCAGCCCGGCAAGCGGGCCCGGGGCTGGACCGGTCATGAGGTCACCTCGGGGATCATCTTGTATTCGATGAGCATGGTTCCTAACCTTGGCCGTGCACGCCCGGATCAAATGTTATATTAATATACATTAGATAGATTTCAGCCGCGACCGGAAGCCGCCATGAGCACGCACGTCGACATCGTCGAAGTCGGTCCCCGCGATGGGTTGCAGAGCGAGCCTGGCGTGTTCCCGACGGTGGCCAAGGTCGAGTTCGTTCGTCGCGCGCTCGCGGCCGGGTTGCGGCGGGTCGAGGTCGCGAGTTTCGTCAGTCCGAAGAAGGTGCCGCAGATGGCAGACGCCGAGGCAGTGCTGCAGGCACTCGGCACGCCGCCCCCGGGAGTGCACTTCATCGGCCTGGTGCTGAACCACAGGGGATTCGAGCGGGCGGTGGCGGCGGGATGCAACGAGATCGGCATGGCGGTGGTCGCCAGCGACACGTTCAATCGTCGCAACCAGGGGGTGTCGACGGACGAATCGATCGCGGCCTGGCTCGACATCGCGCGTGCGGCGGATCAAGCGGGCGTCCGGGCCCAGGTGACGGTCTCGGCTGCATTTGGTTGCCCGTTCGAAGGCGAAATCGCGGTGGAACGAGTCGTCGAAGTCGCCAGGCGCGTCGCCGAAGCACGGCCGTTCGAGATCGCGCTGGCCGACACCATCGGTGTGGGCGTCCCCACACAGGTTACGGCGATCGTTGCGCGGGTGCGCGAAGCGGTGCCCGGCATCCCGCTGCGCTGCCACTTTCACAATACCCGCAACACCGGCTTTGCCAACGCGTTCGCCGCGCTCGCCGCCGGCGTGCGCACGCTCGATGCCAGCCTCGGCGGCATTGGCGGCTGTCCCTTCGCACCGGCGGCCACCGGCAACATCGCGACCGAAGACCTGCTTTATCAACTGCATCGCGCCGGTTACCAGACCGGCGTTTCGCTCGATGCCGCGATCGAAACCGGCAAGTGGCTGCAGGAGCAGCTCGGGCGCAATGTGCCCGGCATGCTGGTGAAGGCGGGCGGATTTCCGCGGCCGGCGACCGCGACGGCCTGACGACTACGAACACAACAGGTGACTGCATGACTTACCGACTCGGCGTCGACGTGGGCGGGACCTTCACCGACCTGCTGCTGGTGAACGAAAAGACGGGACAGACGTGGAAGGCAAAAGTGTCGTCCACGCCGCACGACCAGTCGGAGGGCGTGCTGCGCGGCATCGAGCGCGTCTGCGGGCTCGCCGGTGTTTCCGCCGAGGAAATCGACCACGTCATGCATGGCACCACCGTCGCGACCAACACGGTGCTCACCGGTACCGGCGCGCGCGTCGGCCTCGTGACCACCAGGGGCTATCGACAGGTGCTGCAGATTGCACGCAGCTTCGTGCCGGGCGGCCTCGGCGGCTGGGTCATCTACAACAAGTCGCTGCCGATGGCTCCGCTCGCGCTGACGATCGAGGCGGACGAGCGCATTGGCTCCAAGGGCGACGTCGTCACGGCGCTGGACGAAGCGAAGCTGCGCGATGACTTGACGCGCCCTCGGCGCGAAGAACATCGAAGCGCTCACCGTCTCGCTGATCAACTCGTTCGCCAACGACAGGCACGAGCGCCGCATCAAGGAGATCGCGCAGGAGGTGCTGCCCGGCATTCCGGTGTCGCTGTCGTCCGAGGTCGTGCCCGAGATGCAGGAATACGAACGCACGGTCACGACCGTCGCCAATTCCTACGTGCGTCCGCGCGTGCAGAAATACGTGCACAACCTGAAGACCAAGCTCAGTGCCACGACCAAGAGCGTCAAGCTGCACATCCTGCGTTCCGACGGGGGCCTCGCTTCGGCGAAGTCGGCCGAGGATTTCCCGGTCAACCTGCTGATGTCCGGCCCCGCGGGCGGCGTGACCGGCGCCCTGTGGGGTGCCGTGCAGGCGGGCTTCCCGAACCTGCTCACCGTGGACGTGGGCGGCACGTCGACCGACGTCGCGCTGATCATGAACGGGCAGCCGCGGCTGCGACGCGAGACCACGGTCGGCGACGTCACGGTGCGTGCCTCGTCGGTGGACATCCGCACGGTGGGTGCGGGCGGTGGCTCGATTGCTCACGTCCCCGAACTCACTGGCGCACTGCGCGTGGGTCCGCAGTCGGCGGGCGCCGATCCCGGTCCGGCCGCGTACGGCAAGGGCGGCACCGAACCCACGGTGACCGACGCGAACGTCGTGCTCGGCTATCTCCCCGAGATGCAGAAGCTGGGCGGCGACATGGCGCTCGACCGCAAGCTGGCGCAGCAGTCGGTGGAAAAGATCGGCAAGGCGCTGGGCAAGAATGCCAAGGATGCCGCGCTCGGCATCTACAACATCGTCAACGAGAACATGGTCGGTGCGCTGCGACTCGTCTCGGTCGAGCAGGGCCACGATCCGCGCGATTACGCGCTGATCGCGTTCGGCGGCGCCGGACCGCTGCACGCCAATGCACTGTCGATCCTGCTGGGCTCCTGGCCGTCGATCATTCCGCCAGGTCCGGGCGTGTTGTGCGCGCTGGGTGACGCAACCACGGCAGTCCGCGACGAATCCTCGCGCACCTACATTCGCAAGTTCTCCGAAACCAGCAAGGACGACATCGCCAGGCAGCTGAAGGCGCTGGCGACCGATGCGGCGAAGGCGCTCGCGGGCGAGAAGGTTGCCGCCAAAGACATGGAGTTCACCTACCAGGTGGACGTGCGCTACCACGGCCAGGGGCTGCGTCTCACCGTGGACGTGGACTTGAAACGGCTCGAGCAGGAAGGACTCGGCGCGATCAGCCAGCCGTTCGACGAGGAGCACACGCGGCTCTTCACGTTCGCATTGCCGCTCGAGCACGAGTTCGTCGCGTTGCGCGCCGTGGTGCAGGGCAAGGGCATCAACATCAAGCGCCAGGTCATCGCGCGGGGTGGCGCTTCGCCGGCGGCTGCGGCCGTCGGCAAGCAGAAGGCGTACATGGTCGGCAAGGACTGCGTGGCGACGGTGTACGACCGTGCGCTGCTCAAGGCCGGCAATCGCATCGCCGGACCTGCGATCGTGATGGAAATGGACTCGACCTCGGTGATCCTGCCGCGGCACCACGGCAAGGTGGACGACCACGGCAACATCCTGATCTACCCCGACGATTACAAGGCGCCGAAAGCGAAGGCGGGCGCAGCAAGGCCGAAGGCGGCTCCCGTGAAGGCCAGGCGAGCGGCTAAGAAGAAAGCCGTCCGCAGGGCCAAGTAACAGCACCGCCGCCGCCACACTTCCGGAGATACGCACATGCCCGCCAAGATCATCCTGCGCAACAAGAAGCCGATGAAGATGGTGAAGGTCGATTCCGTCACCATCGACATCATCGAGAGCGCCCTGCGCAACGCACGTTTCGAAATGGACACGGTGCTGTTCCGCACGGCGATGTCGCCCGGCATCCGTGAACAGCACGACGAGTTTCCGCTGATCGCCAACCTCGACGGCAAGATGGTCGTCGGCCAGTTCGGCTCGTTCATCCATGGATTCCTGCAGGGTTACGACGGCACGGTGGAGGAGGGCGACGTCTTCCTGACCAACGACCCGTACTCGGTCAACGGCGCGATCAGCCACCAGAACGACTGGCTCATGCTGATGCCGGTCTACAAGGACGGTCGCATCATCGCGTGGTCCGCCATGTTCGGTCACATGACGGACGTGGGCGGCAAGGTGCCGGGCTCGCTGCCGACGGACGCCCGCACCATCTACGAGGAGGGCGTCTCGGTTCCGCCGATCAAGATCATCAAGGCCGGGGTGATGCAGGACGACCTGCTCAAGGTGATCCTGCACAACTGCCGCCTGCCCACCTGGAACTTCTCGGACTTCAACGCCATTGCCGCGGCGCTGCGCACGGCCGCGATCCGCTGCATCGAGATCTCGACCCGCTTCGGCGACGACGTGTTCTATTCCGCGATGGACGCCATGCTCGAGCGCAACAAGCGCGCCATGCGCCACCTGATCCGCCAGACGGTCCCGGAGACGAAGCAGTACTTCGAGGACTACATCTGCGACGACGGCCTCAACATGGGCCCGTACAAGATCGCATGCACGATGTGGCGCGAAGGGGACAAGTGCATCTTCGACTTCACGGGCACCGACCCGCAGTCGATCTCGTCGATCAACTTCCTGTTGAACGAAGAGATGTTCAAGATGTTCGCGGGCGTCTACATGATCATGGTGTTCGACCCGCAGATCCTCTTCAACGACGGCTTCTACGACCTGATGGACGTGCGCATTCCGCCGGGCACGCTGCTCAAGCCGTTGAAGCCCGCCGCGCTGTCGTGCCGCACGCACGCGCTCGGCCGTATTTTCGACATCCTCGGCGGCCTGCTCGGCCAGGGCAATCCGGCGTTCATGTGCGCCGCGGGCTTCTCGGACAGCCCGCACTTCATGTATTCGGGTTACAAGAAGTCGGGTGAGTGGTACCAGCTGTACCAGATCACCTTCGGCGGCATCCCGGGCAAGCCCTTCGGCGACGGGCCGGACGGTCACTCGCTGTGGCCGTCGTTCACCAACGTGCCGAACGAGTTTCTCGAGAGCTACTTCCCGTTGCGCATCGACATCTACGAGACGATTCCGGACACCGGCGGCGCGGGCAAGAACCGCGGCGGCAACGGCCTGCGCATCGGTTACCGCTTCCTCGAGCAGGGCGAGATCTCGATCCACGACGACCGCTGGCTCACCTATCCGTGGGGCGTCAACGGCGGCCTGCCGGGCGCTCGCAGCAAGAAGACGCTGGGCGCGCCGATGGCACGGAAGAGCTGCTGCCCTCCAAGATCGACCGCGTGAAGGTCAACGAAGGCGACCTGCTGCTCTCCGATACGTGGGGCGGCGGCGGTTGCGGCGACCCGTTCGAGCGCGAGATCGAGAAGGTGGTGTTCGACGTGCAGGCGGGACTGGTCACGCCGCAGGGCGCACGCAACTACGGCGTCGTCATCAATAGCGACCTGACGGCGGACGTGGCGGCCACCACGAAACTTCGTGCGAAGCTTGCGGCCGAGCGCGGGCCGGTGCCGCTGTTCGACCGCGGCTTCACGTCGATCGAGTCGTTGAAGGCGCGCTGCAAGGCCGAGACCGGTCACGAAGCCCCGCAGCAACCGCGGTTCTCCGAGCGCGTGCTCAAGTCGGCCGGGGTCGGCAAGAAGAAGACGAAGGCCGCCTGAGATGGCGAGCGGCGCAGCCGACACGTACACCACGGTCGGCTACAGCTCACCGAGCTTCAGTGCCGGGCTCCGCCCGGCGGTGCTCGTGGTCGACTTCCAGCTGGCCTTCACCGATCCGCGCTGGCCGCTCGGCGGGTTGCCGCTGATCCACGCGGCCCGAGATCGCACCGCGGACCTGCTCGAGCTTGCGCACGAGAAAGGCGTGCCCGTGGCGGCCTGCTACACCGCATACGGCAGTCTCGCCGACATGCCGTTCTGGAAGGTCAAGCCGGTCCGGGACGAGTTCTTCTACGGCGATCCGTGCACGGCGATGGACCCGAAGATCCACGACGAGCGCAACTTCACGTACTGCAAGAACGCGCCGTCGATGTTCTTCCAGACGCCGCTGATCACGTTCCTGGTCAAGCAGCGGGTAGATACGGTGATCGTCACGGGCTGCACCACCAGCGGCTGTGTGCGCGCCACGATCGTCGACGCGTTCTCCTACGGTTTCCGTGTGCTGGTGCCGGACGAATGCTGTGGCGATGCGGAGGAGGGGCCGCACCAGGCGAACCTTGCCGATGTCGGCCGTCGTTACGCCGACGTGACGACCATGGCCGAGGTCGTGAAGTACCTGCAGGCGCTCAGCCCGGCCGCGACTCCGATTCATCGACCAGCACCGTGACGGCGACGTCGGCCGTGACGTTGCCGACGGTGCGGAAGATGTCCGGCAGGATCTCCACGGCGACGAGAATGCCGAGCACCTCGATCGGCAAGCCCAGCGCCGCACAAATCGGCGCGACACTGGCGATGAAAGACACCTGGCCGGGAAGTCCCACCGACCCGATGCTGATCGCGAACGCGACGAAGACCGAACCGATCATCTGCAGCAGGTTCGGCTCGATGCCATACATCGCCGCAATGAAATAGCAGACCGCGAGGTTGCCGAGCGGGCTGGTGTAGCGGAATACAGCCACGGCCAGCGGCAGCACGAGACTCGTGATGCGCGGCGAAACGTGCAGCCTTTCCCGTGCGCACTCGATCATGGCGGGCAGCGTCGCCAGTGAACTCTGGGTGCTGGCGGCCACCACCTGCACGGGCGCGACAGCCGTGGCGAACGTGCCCACGCTCACCCGACCCCGCAGTGCGACGACGACATAGATGAACAACGTCGCAATCGCGATCACGGCGGCGACCGTCGTTGCATACTGCACCAGCAGTCCTGCGGCGCCGAGGCCTGCTTGTCGGCCGACACCGAGTGCCAGCGCGAAGACGCCGACGGGTGCTACCAGCAACACCCAGTGGACCATCACGACCATCGCTTCCGCCATGGCGCCGAAGAACCCGGTCAAGGCGTTGCGTTGCTGCGCCGGCAACTTCGTGGCGGCAAAGCCGAACAGGATCGCGAACACCACCAATGCCAGGATCGCGTTGTCCGCTGCCGCGGCAACGATGTTCGGTGGCAGGAGCTGCTGCAGCCATTCTGTCCAGCCGATGCGTGTGACCGCGCCCGTGGCGCCCTGGCTCGCCCCGGCGATGAAGGCGTCGGCCATTGCACGATCTACGGGCCACAGTGCGAGCAGGCCTTGCGTCAGCAGGACCGCCAGCGTGCCCGCGACCAGCAGCAGGAACGTGAACCAGCCGATGGCACGGGACGCCAGCCGTCCAGTCGCCATCGCGTCCGAGACGCTGGCAACGGCCGCCACCAGCATCGAGAACACGAGCGGTCCGACCGTCATGCGCAGTGCATTGAGCCAGAGCGTGCCGATCGCCTCGATGCCGCTGGCGACCGCATGCGCGAACTCGCCGCCGGAATGATCGATCCAGGCGCCCAGGCCGATGCCGAGAGCCAGCGCGCCGAGGACGAACCAGTGCCTTGGTTGGGCCACGGGGCGCGTCAGTTGGCCGCGAGCCAGTCGAACAGGGTCCGGGCGAAACGCACTTTCTGCTCCTTGCCGGCGACGACGTGCGCCACATCCTCCCACAGGAGTCCCCTGGCCCCGCGAATTCCTTGTTCGATCGGCAGCGTGTTGCGCGGTGACGTCACGACATCCCGGCCGGCATGGATGATCAGCGAGGGGCAGACGATCTCGCGCAACCGGTCCTTCGAGTCGAATGCCACGCACGCGTCAATCAGCCGTGCGTGCGCCGCGTAGCGGCCGTTGAGTTCCTTCCACCCGCCGGCCGGCCCGAGCAGGCGCTCCTTGTGCGCGTTGTAGTACTCGGCGTCGAAGGAGAGCAGCGTGACCGCCTGCTGGAACGGCAGGAAGCCGAGGTCACGGTGGATCCAGCGGAACATCTCGAGCTGGTCGCGCAGGAAATCGTCGACCTCGCACCAGGCACCCATGTTGAGCATGCTGCGGGCGAGGTCCGGACGGCGGATCGCAATCTCCTGGCAGACGCAGGCGCCCATGCCGACGAGGCCCATCAGGTGCACGTTGCGCAAGCCCAGGTGATCGAGCAGGCCGATCGCGTCGCTGGCGTGCAGCTCCATGGTCGAGGGCACGCTGAGGTCGTCCCCGGATTCCCGGATACCGCGGTAGTCGAACAGGATCACCTGGTAGCGCTCGGTGAGACCGCGGGCCAGGTGATGGTGGTTGTCGTGGCAGAAGGTGCCCCAGCCGCCCATGCACAGCACCGGGTCGCCTGCGCCCAGCACTTCGTAATACATGTCGTGGCCGTTGATGCGGGCTTGGGGCATACGGGTCACTCGGCCGGGGGGCGGCCCGGAATGGGGCCGGCTGGATCATTCCACAGCGCTCGCAGACTGGTAAAGTGTCGCACCAAATTCAGGACAAGCCCCTGGGGGACGTCAGTGACTCACGCTGCCATTACCGGCTGGGGCAAGTGCCTCCCGCCCAATGTCCTGACCAACGCCGACCTGGCGACGTTCCTCGACACCAACGACGAGTGGATCACCTCGCGCACCGGCATCAGCGAGAGGCGCATCTCGCACGTGTCACTCGAGGAGATGGCGTACGTCAGCTCCATGCGGGCGCTGGCAGCGGCGGGGCTCGATCCGGCCGACGTTGAACTCATCGTCATCGGCACCTGCAGCTTCGACGACCAGGTGCCGAACCAGGCTTCGGGCCTGCAGGTACGGTTGGGCGCGAAACGCGCTGCTGCCTATGACGTGAACACGGCGTGCACCAGTTTCCTGTACGCGCTCAGCACCGCCAATGCGTTGATCCGCACCGGCGTGGTCAAGAATGCGGTGGTGGTCGGCGGCGAGCTGATCTCGGCTTTCATGGACTGGCACAACCGCGGTGTGTGCGTGCTGTTCGGTGACGGCTGCGCCGCCGTCGTGCTCGAGGCCACGGACAAGGTCGAAGGGCTGCTCGGCGAAAAGCTTGGCTGTGACAGCGATGCGCGCAATACGCTCGTCGTCAAGGGCATGGGCGGCCGTTACGTCAATCAGGGCCGGCCCTACGGCGAGACTTCGTGGATTTTCGAGGGTCCGGAAATCTTCAAGCGCGCGGTGCTCGGCATGTCCGGCGCCTGCTCCGACGTGCTCGCCGCCCAGGGTTACAAGGTCGACGACGTCGACGTCGTGATTCCGCACCAGGCGAACCTGCGCATCATGGATGCGGTCGCGAAGCGCGTCGGCGCGCCCGCGGATCGCATGTTCGTCAACGTGCACAAGTACGGCAACATGTCCGCCGCAACCGTCGCGGTCGCGCTGGTCGAAGCCATCGAAGAAGGCTGGGTCAAGCCGAACAGCCTGCTGCTGCTGCCGGGGTTTGGCGCGGGCCTCACCTGGTGCGCGCACCTCGTGCGCTGGGGTGAGCGCACGACCCCCATCGGCACGACGGACGTCGACCTGCCGCCGAGCGACCGCACGGCGCTCGAGATCGTGCAGGGCTACCTGACGAAGGCGGGCTGAGTCCACGGGCGACTGGCCCAGCCGGAGCCCGCTGCCAACCATGCCTCCGGCCCGCAAGGCATTGCTGCAGATCCACCTCTGTGTGGTGATCTGGGGCTTCACCGCCATCCTCGGCAAGCTGATCACGCTGCCCGCGTTTGCGCTGGTGTGGTGGCGGATGTCGCTCGTCGTGCTCGCGCTGGCGTTCGTCCCGGCGTTCTGGCGGGGAGTGCGGCGCATGAGCCTGCGCACGATCGGCATATTCGCCGGCATCGGCGTCGTGGTCGCGTTGCACTGGGTGACATTCTACGGCGCGATCAAGCTCGCGAATGCCTCGGTTGCCGCCACCTGCATGGGCGTGGCGCCAATCATCATGTCCGTCGTCGAGCCGTGGATCACCAATAAGCGTTTCGACCCGCGCGAACTGGTGATCGGCATCGCAGCCGTGCCGGGCGTGATGCTCGTCGTCGGCGGCACCCCGGACGGCATGCGGCTCGGCATTGCCGCAGGCGTGTTGTCGGCCTTTCTCGTCGCGGTGTTCGGGTCGCTGAACAAGCGCTTCGTCGAGTCCGGCGAGCCGCTGGCCGTGACGGGTCTCGAACTGGCTGCGGGCACGGTGTTCCTGACGGTGCTGGCCCTGGCGCTCGGCTGGGACAGCACGCGATTGCCCTTGCCCGATGCGCGCGATGCGTCGCTGCTGCTCGTGCTTTCGCTCGCCTGCACACTGTTCCCGTTTGCGCTCTCGCTGGTCGCGCTGCGAAACCTCAGCGCTTTCAGCGCGCAGCTGGCGGTCAGCCTGGAGCCCGTCTATGCCGTCGTCCTGGCGATGCTGCTGCTGTCCGAGCAACGTGAACTCGGCCTGCAGTTCTATGCCGGTCTGGCGGTCATACTCGGCAGCGTGTTTGCGCATGCGATGCTGAAACGCGCGTGAATCCATTACACCGACGCTTGCGAATCGCCCGCGTCCACACCTACAAGTTCGAGTTCGACCTGTTCGGCACCGGCAATGTTGCGCCGAACGACCAGGCGACGCAGATGCGCGTATACGAGATGTGGAACCCGATCTGGGCTAAGCTGACTCCCGAGGCCAGCCGCAAGGTTCGGCTGGGAACCTGTGAACGCCTCTTCGACGGGGCTCGGGGCAGGGTCCGCGCGTGGGAAGCGGCGAACGTCAAATGAAAATTGGGGACCGTGTGCGCATGAACCAGATCAGGATTGCGGTGACAGCGGCGCTCGCGCTGTCACCACTGATGTCGAACGCAGCAGAGTCCTCGGTCGAGGCTCGGCTCAAGGCCCTCGAGCAGCGCCAGAATCAGCTGGAGCAGCAACTGGTCGAGCGCGATGCCCGCATTCGCGAGCTGGAATCGCGGCTCGAGGTGCCGGACGCCGTCGCCGGCGGCGCGCCCACGACCGTCGTGCCCGCACCAGCTCAGGCGGCGCCTGCGGCAACCCAGGCGGCCCCGCAGGCCGCAACCGTTGCGGATGCAGCCGTACCTGCCGCCGCGGCCGCTGAGCCGACGCCTCACCATGTGCCACTCGAATCCGCATGGGGCACTTACGAGGGTGGCAAGGGCGTCGTGCTGGCGCGGACGAGCCAGGGCGAAGTGGACTTCAGCGCGTTCACCTACCTCCGGTACCTCAACCAGAGGATGCTCGACGACAGTTACACGGACGCCTTTGGCAGGACCAAGGAACTCGACATTCGCGATGACCTGCAGCTGCAGAAAGTCATGCTCTTCTTCAAGGGCTGGCTGTTCAATCCGGACTTCCGCTACCAGTTCTATACCTGGACCTCCAACACCAGCCAGGGACAGGGCGCGCAGGTCGTCGTGGCGGGCAACCTGAGCTACCGCTTCAACGATGCCTTCAGCCTCGCCGGTGGCATCGGTGGCCTGCCGACCACCCGTACCACCAACTACACGTTTCCGAACTGGCTCAAGGTGGATCACCGGACGATCGCCGATGAATTCTTCCGCGGCTCGTACACCACCGGCATCTGGGCCTGGGGCCAGGTCGCCGAAGGCCTCAGGTACCGGGTCATGGTCGGCAACAACCTGAGCCAGCTTGGCGTGGACGCAGGGAAGCTCGACAGCGGCTTGAACGCGTATTCCGGCGCGCTCTGGTGGATGCCGACCACCGGCGAGTACGGTCCCGGCGAAGGATTTGGCGACTTCGAACAGCACACTGAACTCGCCACGCTGGTGGGCGTGAACTTCACGCACAGCCGCGAGGACGCCCAGAGCCAGCCGGGGGTGAACGATTTCTGGAACAGCCAGATCCGGCTGTCGGATGGCACGTTGATCTTCCAGGCCGATCCGTTCGGCACCGGGACGCAGATCAACAAGGCCACTTACCAGATGGCGGCCGTGAACGCCGGGTTCAAGTACCGCGGCTTCTCGCTGGACGGCGAGTACTACTGGCGCACGGTCGACGATTTCAGGGCGACCGGTCCGCTGCCCCGCAACAGTTTCGTCGACAACGGATTCCAGTTGCAGGGTTCAGCGATGCTGTTGCCGCAGACGCTGCAGGCCTACGTCGCCGGTTCGCAAATCAATGGCCAGTACGGCGATCCGTGGGACGTGAGCGTTGGCGCGAACTGGTTTCCCTTCAAGCGCCGTGAGTTGAGGCTCAATACCCAGTTCCTGTACCTCGACAGGTCGCCCGTGGGCAACACGGCGTCGCCGTTCATCGTCGGTGGCAATGGCTGGGTGTTCACGACGGACGTGATGCTCAGCTTCTGACCGCAATCGTCGGCGACGCTCAAGCCGACTCGCGCGAGGTCGGTGAGACCGGCCGTGCAACGGGGCGCTTCCACCAGCGCCATGACATCAACGCCACGTAGATGGCGATGTACACGGCTGGTTCGCGCCAGTCGGCCTTCACCAGCCACAGGAAGTGCAGCGACCCGAGCAGGGCGGCGGCGTAGATCAGCCTGTGCAGCGAATGCCACCGTCGCCCCAGGCGTCGCATCCAGCGATCCGTCGACGTGACGGCGAGCGGGACCAGCAACAGCAGGGCCGTGAATCCCACGCTGATGAACGGTCGCTTGACGATGTCCGCCGCAATGCCATTCAGGTCGAGGCCGCGGTCGAGCACGAGCCACGTGAGAAAGTGCAGCACGAGGTAGGTGAAGGCCCACAACCCGACCATGCGCCGCAAGCGCATCAGGCGCGGCTGGCGCAGCGTGACGGCGACTGGACGGACGCAGAGCGTCAGCAGCAGCAGGCGCAGTCCCCAGAGCCCCAGCCCGTGCAGCAGCGCCTCCACCGGGTTCGGACCGAGCGACAGGCCGGTCACGCCGAACGCGCGCAGCGCGAGCCACAGCAACGGCAGCGAGCACAGCAGGAACAGCAGGGGCTTGTCGGCCCGGAAGCGCTGCATGGCCGGGCGCGCGGGAGCGTTCATGGCCAGCGGCTCAATAGAACTTGCGCAGGTCCATGCCTTGGTACAGCCCGGCAACCTGTTCGGCGTAACCGTTGAACGGCAGCGTCGCCTGCTTCGAGGCGAACAGGCCTGCGCCGATGCGCCTTTCCTGCGCCTGGCTCCAGCGCGGGTGGTCGACGCTGGGGTTCACGTTGGCGTAGAAGCCGTATTCCCGGGGTGCGGAAATATTCCACGACGTGGGTGGCTGCCGTTCGGTGAAGCGGATCTCGACGATCGACTTGATGCCCTTGAAGCCATACTTCCAGGGCACGACCAGTCGCAGCGGGGCGCCGTTCTGGTTGGGCAGGGTCTGGCCGTACAGTCCCACCGCGAGCAATGTCAGCGGATGCATCGCCTCGTCGATGCGCAGGCCTTCGACGTAAGGCCAGTCGAGCACCGGGAAGCGCTGGCCGGGCATCTCGTCTGGCCGCATGACGGTCTTGAACGCAACGTACTTCGCCTTTGAGTTGGGCTCGAAGCGCTGCAGCAGGGCACCAAGCGGGAACCCGACCCACGGGATCACCATCGACCAGGCCTCGACGCAGCGCAGCCGATAGATGCGCTCCTCGAGCGCATGGGGTTTCAGGATGTCTTCCAGCGTGTAGATGCCCGGTTTCGCGCATTCACCGGCCACTGTCACCGACCAGGGCCGCGGCTTGAACTTGCCGGAGTTCCGCGCGGGGTCCGCCTTATCTGTACCAAATTCGTAGAAGTTGTTGTAAGTGGTTATATCTTCTAAGGAATTAGCGCTCTCATTCAGGCTGAATCGAGGATTCCGGGCGTACTTCAACTGGGCGGCCGAGGCGTTCCGAGGGACCCCTGCAGCTATGGCGCCGACGGCGGCAAGCGCCGTGATCACCTCGCGCCGACTGAAATACCGGTCGGGCGGCGTGATCTCGGACGGCAGGGGTTGCAGGCTGGGTCGGGTGCGTCGCATCCGGATGAGACCTCGGAAAGTGTGCGCAGTTCGGTCGATGGGGTTCTAGCATGCGAACCGTACTGCCGGGGGAGGATTCGCCCCAGCCGTCGCCCGATCCGCTGAGCCGTTTCGGCGGGCCGGACCCCTGCAACACGGCGCTCGGCCAGTCAGCCACGCAGGGCCTGCAGCAGTTGCGGCAATACTTCGCCTGACGGGCCCCGCAACGAGATATCGGCGAGCGACGTGAGTGCCGTGGACTCCGTGTTGACCTCGATGATCGTCGCGCCCGACCGCTGGGCGCTTGCAGCGAGACCAGCCGCCGGGTACACGACCGACGCGGTGCCGATTGCAAGGAAGACGTCGCAGTCGGCGGCGGCCGCGCCCGCCTCGAGAGCCGCGTGCCTCGGAATCGGTTCGCCGAACCAGACGACGTCGGGTCGCAACAACTCGCCACAACGTGCGCATTCCGGCAGGCCAGTGATCGAGAACGACGAACGTCCGGCGATCGTTCCTTCGGCGGAGCAGCGGTCGCGCAGGATGTTGCCGTGGTACTCGATGACGCCCGTGCTGCCCGCACGCTGGTGCAGGCCGTCGACGTTCTGCGTGACCAGCGTCAAGCGCGGCACCGTGCGTGCCAGATCGACCAACGCCCGGTGGCCGGCGTTCGGTTCGACCCGATGCACGAGTTCACGACGCCACTCGTACCATTCCCAGATGCGCTGCGGATCGCGCGCGAAGGCTTCGGGTGTCGCCAGGTCCTCAGGGCGGAACTTCGCCCAGAGGCCGGTCTGCGCATCGCGAAACGTGGGCACGCCGCTCTCGGCAGAAATGCCCGCACCGGTCAGCACGCAGACGTGCCGTGCTGCGCCGAGTGCCGTCGCCGCCGCGGAGAGAAGGGAGGTGGTAATGGCAGGAACCAGCCAGTGATTTGGATCGAGGGCAGCCAGGTGCGATCGAGTCGCTGTTCCGACTAACCCCCAACCCCTATCCCCTAACCCCTCCCTCAGGCCGCTTTGCCCTGCGACGCCAGCTGGCGGAGCACGTACTGCAGGATGCCGCCGTGCTGGAAGTAGTCGCGCTCCTTTGGCGTGTCGATGCGCACGCGCGCTTCGAACTTGATCGGCGCGCCGGTGGCCGGAGTCGCCACGACGGTCACGACCTTTGCGGCGCCGCCGTTCAGGCCGATGATCTCGAAGCTCTCCTTGCCCGTGAGGCCGAGCGACTGCGCGTTCTCACCGTCCTTGAACTGCAGCGGCAGCACGCCCATGCCGATCAGGTTCGAGCGATGAATGCGCTCGAAGCTTTCGGCGATCACGGCCTTCACACCGAGCAGCATCGTGCCCTTGGCGGCCCAGTCGCGCGATGAACCCGTGCCGTATTCCTTGCCGGCGATCACGATCAGCGGCGTGCCTTCCGCCTTGTACTTCATGGCCGTGTCGTAGATCGACAGCTGTTCCCCGGTCGGCACGTGTACCGAGACGCCGCCTTCCGTACCCGGCAACAGCAGGTTGCGCAGGCGGATGTTGGCGAACGTGCCGCGCATCATCACTTCGTGGTTGCCGCGGCGCGCGCCGTACTGATTGAAGTCGACAGGCTGCACGCCCTGCGCCATGAGGTACCTGGCTGCGGCGCTGGCCTTGGCGATGTTGCCGGCCGGCGAAATGTGGTCGGTCGTGACCGAGTCGCCGAGCAGGGCGAGCACGCGCGCGCCGCGAATGTCGGCAACCGCGCCCGGCGTCATCGTCATGCCTTCGAAGTACGGCGGATTGCGCACGTACGTGGAGGTCGGCTCCCACTTGTAGATCTCGCCCTCGGGCACCTTGAGCGCATTCCAGTTCTCGTCGCCGGCGAAGGCGCTCGCGTAGCCCTTCTTGAACATCGCGGAGTTGATGTTCGCCGCCATCGATTCCTGGATCTCCCGCGCGGTCGGCCAGATGTCCCTGAGGAAGACCGGCTTGCCGTCCGAGCCGATGCCGATCGGATCGTTGTTGAGGTCGATGTCCATCGTGCCGGCGAGTGCGTAGGCCACCACCAGCGGCGGCGATGCGAGGAAGTTCATCTTCACTTCCGGATGCACGCGGCCCTCGAAGTTGCGGTTGCCGGAGAGCACGGAGGTGGTGACGACGTCGCCGGCCTTGATGCCGTCCGAGATCTCGGGCTTCAGTGGGCCGGAGTTGCCGATGCAGGTGGTGCAGCCGTAACCGACGACGTAGAAGCCGACGCTCTCGAGGTCCGGCAGCAGGCCGGCCTTCGTCAGGTAATCCGTAACCACGCGCGAACCCGGTGCGAGGCTCGTCTTCACCCAGGGCTGCGAGACCAGGCCGCGTTGACGCGCCTTGCGCGCGAGCAGGCCGGCGCCGATCAGCACCGCGGGATTCGACGTGTTGGTGCAGCTGGTGATCGCCGCGATCATCACCGCGCCGTCGGCAAGTTCGAACGTCTTGCCGCCGGAGGTGACCGGCGCCTTGCCGGTTGCCGTCGGGTTCTTCTGCTTGCGCTCCTCGACCATCCTGGCGAGCGCGCCGCGGTAGATCGCCTTGGAAGTGCGCAGCGGGACGCGATCCTGCGGGCGCTTCGGCCCGGCCAGGCTGGGTTCGATCGTCGCGAGGTCGAGCTCGATGACGTCGGTGTAATCCGCTTCGCGCATGCCGTTCGTGCGCCACATGCCCTGGGCCCTGGCATAGGCTTCCACCAGCGCGATCTGCTCAGCGGGTCGACCCGTGAGCTCGAGGTAGCGGATCGTTTCCTCGTCGATCGGGAAGATGCCGCAGGTGCTGCCGAATTCCGGCGCCATGTTGGCGATCGTCGCGCGATCGGCGAGCGGCAGCGCGGCAAGGCCGTCGCCGAAGAATTCGACGAACTTGTCGACCACGCCCTTCTTGCGCAGCATCTCGGTGATGGTGAGCACGAGGTCGGTGGCCGTCGTGCCGGCGGGCAGCGCGCCCTGCAGGCGGAAGCCGATGACCTGCGGGATCAGCATCGTGACCGGCTGGCCGAGCATCGCAGCCTCGGCCTCGATGCCGCCCACGCCCCAGCCGAGCACGCCGAGTCCGTTGACCATCGTCGTGTGCGAATCCGTGCCGACAAGCGTGTCCGGGAACGCGCGCTTCACGCCGTTCTTGTCTTCCGCGAACACCACGCGCGCGAGGTGTTCGACGTTGACCTGGTGCACGATGCCGGTGTTCGGCGGCACGACCTTGAAGTTGCTGAACGCCGTCTGGCCCCAGCGCAGGAATGAATAGCGTTCGACGTTGCGGCCGAACTCGGTGGCGTTGTTCTTTGCGAGCGAATCCGCCGTGCCGTAGTTGTCCACCTGCACGGAGTGGTCGATGACCAGTTCGGCCGGGGCGAGCGGGTTGATTTCCTGCGGGTTGCCGCCGAGGCGGATCATCGCTTCGCGCATGGCGGCAAGGTCGACGATGGCCGGCACGCCGGTGAAGTCCTGCATGATCACGCGCGCGGGCGTGAAAGCAATTTCATGGCTCGGGGTCGCCTTGGCATCCCACTTGAGCAGCGCCTCGATGTCCTTCCGCGTGACGTTCACGCCGTCTTCGAACCGCAGCAGGTTCTCGAGCAGGATCTTGAGGGAGAAGGGCAGGCGGGCGAGGTCGTGGCCCTGCAGCGCCGGGAGGCTGTGAATCTCGTACGACTGGTTGCCGACGGCAAGCGTCGTGCGGGTCTTGAAGCTGTCACTCATGGAACCTCCGGGGCGAAAACACAGCGGTTAACCGCGGAATTATAGCCCGGAAGCCCGTATGGATTCGACCTCGAGCGCCATGTCGGGGATGCCGGCAACGACCGCGCCGCCCAGGCATTCGTCGTCCTGGTAGAAAACAGCCGATTGACCCGGGGTGACGGCGCGTTGCGCCAAGTCCGTGCGAACGCGGCAGCGGCCGTCCGGCAGGACGCGGACCTCGCATGCCTGGTCCGCCTGCCGATAGCGGGTCTTCACCGTGCAGCGGAACCGGGCCGTCGGCGCGGCGCCCGCAATCCAATGCGCGGGTTCGGTGGTGAATTCGTTGCAGAGCAGGAGCGGGTGCGCGTGCTGCTGCACGACCACGAGCGTGTTCCGTTGCAGGTCCTTTCTCGCGACATACCACGGCTTCTCGGCCGCGCCGCGGACGCCGCCGACCTCGAGGCCCTGGCGCTGGCCCAAGGTGTAGTACATCAGGCCACGGTGAGTGCCGAGCCTGCGTCCTGCGGGTGTTTCGATGGGGCCGGGTTGCGCCGGCAGGTAATGCGCGAGGAATTCGGCGAACGGACGCTCGCCGATGAAACAGATGCCGGTGCTGTCGCGCTTGTCGTGCACGGGCAGTGCGTGTTCGTGCGCGAGCCTGCGGACGTCTTCCTTCGGCAGGTCGCCGACGGGAAACAGCGTGCGCGCGAGCATTGCGCCCGGTACCGTGTGCAGGAAATAGGTCTGGTCCTTGCCGGGATCGCGGCCGCGCAACAACCGGCCTCCCTGCATGCGTGCGTAATGGCCAGTGGCGAACCAGTCGGCGCCGAGGCGCAACGCGTGCTCGTAACAGACGCCGAACTTGATCTCGCGATTGCAGGCGACGTCCGGATTGGGCGTGCGGCCGGCCGCCAGCTCGTCGAGAAAATGCTGGAAGACGCGATCGCGGTACTCGGCCGCGAAAGTAACCGCGTGCAGCGGGATGCCGAGGTCGTCGCAGACGCGACGCGCATCCTGCAGGTCGGCCGCTGCCGTGCAGTAACCGTCCTCGTCTTCGTCCCAGTTGCGCATGAACAGCGCGTGCACGTCGTACCCCGCGCGCTGCAGCAGCACGGCGGAAACGGCGGAATCGACACCGCCGGAGAGCGCGAGCACGACGCGGGGAGATGGCATGCATCGATTTTACATGCCTTGCTCCCTTCCAAGCGCGACAGGACAGGACAGGCCGGGTCGGGTCGGACGCCTGCAAAAGCGCGTCGACCTTTCCACGCGAGGATCGGGAGAGGTGAGTGGCTCAGCCGCTCGCCGCGATCGATGCCGACGTGTCGGCGGCGGTTTCGACGCTGCGCATCAGGTGCGTCAGGAGTTCGAGCGGATACCGCGCACCGCTGAGGTAATCGTCGACACAGCGGGCTACCAGCGGGCTGCGGTGCCGCGCCCGCGCCGCCATCAGCTGCTCGCGGTCGAGCCAGCGGGTGCGCAGGATGCCGTGGTCGAGGGGGCGCGAGGGATCATGGCCCTCCAGCTGGCCACAGAACGAGACGCGCAGAAACGTCTTGTTCAGGTGCTCCGGCTGCCAGAGATAGATGCCGACGATGTCGCGTGGGACGAACGTCCAGCCGGTTTCCTCGAGCGTCTCGCGCGCGATGGCCTGCTGCAGGGTTTCGCCCTGCTCGAGGTGCCCGGCGGGCTGGTTCAACACCACCCGGCCGCCCGCGCGTTCGTCGACAAACAGGAACTTGCCGTCGCGTTCGACGACGGCTGCCACGGTGACGTCAGGCTTCCATACCATGCCGGTCATTATAACGAGCCCGCGCGCGGCAGTTTGTCTTCAGGCTGGAGGGTCAAGCGCCTGCGGCGGAGCGGCGCCCGGGACGCGTCAGCAGTCGACGGCCGTGGCGCGCATTTCAGGCTGGACCAGGCTTCCAGCCCAGACTTCGTCGAAATAGGCGAGATAACGCCTGACGACCGAGACGTCGTTGAACTCGACGATGCCGTCCCACGTCGACGCCTGCTGCCGGAACGCGATGGCCTTGTCGTCGGCCACGATGAAAGAGCAGGGGTTGCTGCGGTACTCGGGCGCGACGTTGCGCAGGTCGATGTAGCTGGTGAGCCGGCGCGCCATCATCATGAAACGGTTGCCTTCACGCGAGACGCGGCCGGGATTCGAGATCAGCACGCGCAGGCGCGCATGGCTGCGGGCCAGGACGAGCCGCTTGACCGGCTCGAGGAAGAGGTCGTGGTCGTAGATCAGCGGCTCGAGGTCGGTCGTGTAGATGGAGAGCGTGCGGTTGGCGCGCGTCGCGATCTCGGCGACCGCACTCCGGTACTCCTCAAGGTTCGAGAGGATGCTGCGCGTTCCCGTCAGGTCCAGCCGATGTTCCATCCCGCTTCCCGACCGCCCGGCGCATGCGCTGGTGCGGTATTCCGACCTCGTCGAATTCCGGACCATCGGCCCGGAAACCCAGCCGCTCGTAGAATCCGGCTGCCGACACCTGCGCATTGAGGTACACCTCGTGGAATCCGCGCTCGGCGGCGAGATCCAGGAGGCGACGCATCACGGCGACGCCAGCTCCGGTGCCACGGTACTGCGGCAGTACTGCGACACGACCGATCTTACCGGTGGGTTCCAGGCGTCCCGTGCCAACCGCGTCACGTTTTGTGGAAGCAGGCGCTTCAAAGACGAGAACGTGCGTGATGACGGGATCGAGTTCGTCCCATTCGTCGCGTTCCGCGATCTGCTGTTCTTCGATGAAAACAGACCGTCTTACGCGCTGGATCTGCAAGCGGTCGTGCGCCCACGTGGCGAGTCGCACGACGTAATCCCGGGCGGGTTGTGCGGGCATGTCGGCGAGCGATGGCAGGCTTATGTCAAACGGCGCCGATCGCGACTCAGACTTCGCGGGCAAGCCGGGCCGCGAGACCGATGTACGTCGCCGGCGTCAGGGCCTTCAGCCTCGCCTTTTCGGCAGGCGGAATCGGCAGCCCGTCGACGAAACTTGCGACCGCAGGCCCGTCGATGCGTCGCCCGCGCGTGAGTGCCTTCAACTGTTCATAGGCTTCGGGCACCGCGTAGCGGCGCATCACCGTCTGGATCGGTTCTGCCAGCAGTTCCCAGTTGGCCGCGAGATCGTCGGCGAGTCGCGCACGATCGATCTCGATGCGGGCGAGTCCGCGCGCGACGGACTGGATGGCGATATCGGAATGCGCGAGCGCGACGCCCAGGTTGCGCTGCACGGTAGAGTCGGTCAGGTCACGCTGCCAGCGCGAGATCGGCAGCTTTTCCGAGAGGAAGCGCAGCAGCGCATTGGCAAGCCCGAAGTTGCCTTCGCCGTTTTCGAAGTCGATCGGGTTGACCTTGTGCGGCATGGTGGACGAGCCGACTTCGCCCGCAACCACCTTTTGCCTGAAATAGCCAAGCGATACGTAGCCCCAGAAATCGCGGCACAGATCCGTGAGGATCGAGTTGCAGCGTGCGAGGGCGTCGCAGTACTCCGCCGTCCAGTCGTGCGGCTCGATCTGCGTGGTGTACGCGTTCCACTTCAGGCCGAGCGATTCGACCAACCGCTGGCCGAGCAGCGGCCAGTCCACGTCGGGGTACGCCGCGACGTGCGCGTTGTAATTGCCGACGGCGCCGTTGATCTTGCCGCGGATCGGCACGGCGGCAAACGTATCGCGTGCCCGACGCAGGCGGTGTGCGAACACCGCGACTTCCTTGCCGAGCGTCGTGGGCGTCGCGGCCTGGCCGTGCGTACGCGACATCATCGCGTCGTCGGCATGGGTGTGCGCCATCGAGCGCAGGGCGCCGAGCAACGCGTCGATGCGCGGCAACAACACCTTCGAACGGGCTTCCTGGCACATCAGCGCGTAGGACAGGTTGTTGATGTCCTCGGACGTGCAGGCGAAATGCACGAATTCGAGCCGTGACTGCCAGGCCGGGTGCGCGCCGAGCTTCTGCTTGATGAGGTACTCGACCGCCTTGACGTCGTGGTTGGTCTCGCGTTCGAACGCCTTGACCGTCGCGGCGTCCGCCGGGCCGAAGCCATCGGCGATCTGCTGCGCGAGCGGCGAGGTCGGCCGGGGTGATGCCACGCAGTTCGGCGATGTGTCGCTCCCCGGCCAGTGCATGCAGCCAGGCAATCTCGACACGGACGCGGGCGCGTATCAGACCCTGCTCGCTGAATATCTCGCGGAGGTCGGCGCAGCGCGCCGCATAACGGCCATCCACGGGGGAAAGCGCGGTCAGCGGGGTGAGACTCATGCATTCATCCGGGAGGTGCTACGATTCCCGATGATACCGCATGGCCCGCCGAGGGCGCCTGCGCGGTTCCCCGGAGTTCACCATGGCCGATACCGACTACCGCGTCGAACGCGACAGCATGGGTGAAACCCGCGTGCCCGCCGGGGCGCTGTGGGGCGCCCAGACCCAGCGTGCGATCCAGAATTTCCCGATCAGCGGCATCCCCATGCCGCGGGGCTTCATCCGGGCGCTCGGACTGGTCAAATGGGCCGCGGCTGGCGCCAATCTCGAACTCGGTGATCTTGACCGGGTCCGGGCCTTCGCCATCCAGCGGGCGGCACTGGAAGTGGCGGCCGGTCGTCACGACGCGCATTTCCCGATCGACGTCTTTCAGACCGGGTCGGGCACCAGCAGCAACATGAACGCCAACGAGGTCATCGCGCGACTCGCCACCGAGTACGCCGGTGGCTCGACCGTGCCCGTGCATGCCAACGACCACGTCAACCGCGGGCAGAGCAGCAACGACGTGATCCCGACGGCGATTCACCTGGGTGCGGCCATCGCCCTGTCGGAATCGCTGTTGCCCGCGCTCAAGGAACTGATCGAGACGATCTCGCGCAAGGCGGCCGACGTCGGTGAGACGGTCAAGACCGGTCGCACGCACCTGATGGACGCGATGCCGGTGACGCTCGGGCAGGAAATGGGCGCGTGGCGGACCCAGCTCGAGGACGCCGTGACGCGCCTGCAGAGTTGCCGGCCGCGCCTGCACGCGCTGGCACAGGGCGGCACGGCCGTGGGCACGGGCGTCAACGCCAATCCCCAGTTCGCGCCGAAGGTGGCGGCGCTGTTGTCGCAGGAGACCGGTCTCGACCTGCGTCCGGCCCGCGATTTCTTTGCCGCGCTCGCGTCGCAGGACACGGCCGTCGAGTTGTCCGGTCATCTGCGCACGCTCGCCGTCGCGCTGATGAAGATCTCGAACGACCTGCGCTGGATGAACAGCGGCCCGCTCGCCGGGCTGGCCGAAGTCTCGCTGCCCGCGCTGCAGCCAGGCAGCAGCATCATGCCGGGCAAGGTCAACCCCGTCGTGCCGGAGGCGGTCACGATGGTGGCGGCGCAGGTCATGGGCAACGACGCGACGATCGGCATCGCCGGCCAGTCGGGCAACTTCCAGCTCAACGTGATGCTGCCCGTGATCGCCTACAACCTGTTGCAGAGCATCGAGCTGCTCGCGGGAGCGTCGCGCACGCTGGCACGCAGCGCCATCGCAGGTTTCGCCGTGCACGTGCGGCAGATGGCGCTCGCGCTGAGCCGCAACCCGATGCTGGTGACGGCGCTGAATCCAGTCATCGGCTACGACAAGGCAGCGGCGATCGCCAAGAAAGCCTACGCCGAGGGCCGGCCGATCATCGAAGTGGCTGGCGAGATGACCGACCTGGGCGAGCAGCGTCTCGCGAAGCTGCTCGATCCGGTGGCGCTGACGCGTGGCGGCGAACATGGCGGGCCGGGCAAGGGAGAAGGCTAGTTGACGGTCCCCGACCTCATCGCAGCCCGGCCGCTGCGCACACGGATCGAAAGCCTGTTGCGGGACACGGTGCCGGGCCGGGACCCGGAGTTTCCATACGCCGCACAGTTCACGCCGGAACAGATCGATCTCATGCGGAAACTGTTTCCCGCAGAGCCGGCGCGTGCAGCCGTGCTCGTGCCGCTGGTCGAGCGTCCCGCGGGCCTGCAGGTGCTGCTGACGCAGCGCGCATCGCACCTGAAGAACCATCCGGGCCAGATCAGTTTTCCGGGTGGACGGATCGAGTCGGCGGACGCTGGCCCATGGGAGGCCGCTCTGCGCGAAACGCAGGAAGAAATCGGGCTGGAGCCACAGTTCGTCACGCGCGCCGGTTACCTGCAGGACCACCTCGTGATCTCGGGGTTCCGGGTGACTCCCGCGGTAGGCTTCGTGCAGCCTGGCTTCAACCTGCAACTGGACGAGACCGAGGTCGAGAATGTCTTCGAGGTGCCGCTCGAGTTCGTGCTCGATGTGCGCAACCATCTGCCGCGCGATCGCAGCATTGCAGGCCACACGATCATCACGCACGAGATCCCGTACGAAGGGCGGCAGATCTGGGGTGCCACGGCCAGCATGCTCATCACGTTCGCGCGGCTGCTGCACGGGGTGAAGGCGTGAGCGGCATCGACCGCCTGCGCCGGATCATGGCGCGCCTGCGCGACCCGGCAGGCGGCTGTCCGTGGGACCGCGAGCAGGACTGGGCATCGATCGCACCGCACACGATCGAAGAAGCGTACGAGCTGGCGGACGCGATCGCCCGCGGCGAGCCCGAGGCCGTGCGTGACGAACTGGGCGACGTGCTGTTCCAGGTCGTGTTCCAGTCACGCATCGCCGAAGAGCGCGGGCTGTTTGATTTCGACGCCGTCGCCGCCTCGATCGCCGACAAGCTCGAACGACGCCACCCGCACGTCTTTGCCGACGCGAAGATCGAGAACTCCGCGGCGCAGGCGCAGGCCTGGGAGCAGCACAAGCGCGCCGAGCGCGTGGCCAGGGGGCAGGGCGTTGGCGCGCTGGACGGCGTGACGCTCGGCCTGCCGGCGCTGACTCGCGCGACCAAGCTCGGTGCGCGTGCCGCGAGGGTCGGTTTCGACTGGGCCGATGCCGCGGGCGTCATCGAAAAGGTGCGCGAAGAGCTTGGCGAGCTGCAGGACGAGATCGACAAGGGTGATCGAACCCGCACGCACGAGGAACTGGGAGACCTGCTGTTTGCGTTGTCGCAGGCGGCGCGTCACCTCGGAGTCGACGCGGAGGCTGCGCTGCGCGACGCGAACGCCAAGTTCGAACGGCGTTTCCGCCAGGTCGAGACGCACCTCGCCGCAGAGGGCCGAACCCCGGCCGACGTCGACATGGAGCAGCTCGAAGCGCTCTGGGTCCGTGCCAAGCGGGAACTCGGCTGAGCTGCCGTGAATGCACCCGATTCCGCCGCTGCACGACTCGCGGCCCTGCGCGAACTGCTTCCCGGGTGCCTGTTGCGCGATCGGCGTCGGCTGCAATCGACGTTCGACCGGTTGGCGCGCAGGCCTGCGGCGGCCGATCCGCGCGAGGTGGGCCGGCTGGAAACCCAGGTCCGGGCATCCGCTGAACTCGTCGCTGCGCGCCGCGCCTCCGTCCCGCGGATCGTCTACGACGAAACCCTGCCAGTGCACGCGCGCCGTGACGACATCCGCCGCGCGATCGAAGCCCATCAGGTAGTCGTGGTCAGTGGCGCCACGGGCAGTGGCAAGAGCACGCAGCTGCCGAAGATCTGCCTCGAGATGGGCCGCGGCGCCGCCGGCCTGATTGGCCACACCCAGCCGCGGCGCATCGCGGCGCAGGCATTGGCCAACCGCGTCAGCGCGGAGCTGGGCTCCACTACCGGCGATCTCGTCGGTTACCAGGTGCGCTTCGTCGACCGCACCAGCCCGCGCACGCTGGTGAAGTTGATGACGGACGGACTGTTGCTGCGCGAGCTCGAAGGCGACCCGCTGCTGCTGCGCTATGACACGCTGATCATCGACGAAGCCCATGAGCGCAACCTCAACGTCGATTTCCTGCTCGGGGTCTGCCACCGCCTGCTGCCGCAGCGACCCGACCTGCGCCTGATCGTGACGTCGGCGACGATCGAGACCCGGCGTTTCGCAGAGTTCTTCGGCGGTGCGCCCGTCATCGACGTGGAAGGTCAGAGCTACCCGGTCGAGGTGCGTTATCGCCCGCTCGCGGAAGAAGACGAAGCAGCGCCACCTCTGCCCGAGGCAATACGTGATGCACTCGAAGAGCTGGAGCGGGACGCGCGCGGGCTGCGAGGCGACGCACTCGTGTTCCTGCCGGGCGAGAAGCAGATCCTGGAGACCCGCGACCTGCTCGTGCGCAGCCGCGTGGACTGGGAC
Source organism: uncultured Gammaproteobacteria bacterium (assembly GCA_963700045.1). Classification (GTDB taxonomy): domain Bacteria; phylum Pseudomonadota; class Gammaproteobacteria; order Steroidobacterales; family Steroidobacteraceae; genus RPQJ01. Next base: position 25,056 of record CAVOWK010000024.1, on the reverse strand, counting down.
GTCCTGCCGCTGTACGGGCGGCTCACCGGCCCGGACCAGGACAAGGTGTTCGCCGGGCACGCGCGTCGTCGCGTCGTGCTCGCGACCAACGTCGCCGAAACGTCTCTTACGATTCCCGGCGTGCGATTCGTCATCGATGCCGGGCTCGCACGCGTCAGCCGTTACAGCCCGCGCGCGAAGTTCCAGCGTCTGCCGATCGAGCCCGTGTCGCAGGCAAGTGCCGATCAGCGTCGCGGGCGTTGCGGCCGCGAAGGCGAGGGCATCTGCCTGCGCCTGTATGCCGAGGATGACTACCTCGCGCGACCGCGCTACACCGAGCCCGAACTGCTGCGGACGAACCTGGCCAGTCTCATCCTGCAGATGGCTGCCCTCGCGCTCGGCAGTCCGCAGGAGTTTCCGTTCCTCGATGCGCCCGATGCGCGCCTGTTGAACGATGGCTACCGCCTGCTGCAGGAACTCGGCGCGGTCGATGGCGAGCGGCGGATCACGCGGCTCGGGCGCCAGATGGCCGCGTTACCGGTCGATCCGCGCCTGGCGCGCGTGCTGGTGGAGGCCGGACGCACGGGCTGCATGGATGAAGCGCTCACGCTGGTCTCGTTCCTGAGCATCCAGGATCCGCGCGAACGGCCTGCCGACAAGACGGCAGCCGCGGACGAGAAGCACGCGTTGTTCGCCGACGAGCGCTCGGACTTCGTCGGCGTGCTCAACCTCTGGCGGGCGTCCCGTGAACCGGCGGCCGGTGGCAACCGTGTGTTTCGCCACTGGTGCCGCGAACATTTTCTGTCGTTCGTGCGCATGCGGGAATGGGGCGACCTGCGCGAGCAACTCGAGGACATGTCGCGTCCACTGGCGCAAGGCAAGGGCGACCGGCCCGCGGCCGGCACGGCCGTGCTGCACCAGACGCTGCTGACGGGGTTCCTCGGGGGTATTGGCGTTCTCGACGCGGCCCGCACGTACCTCGGTGCGCGCGACACGCGGTTCGTCATCGCTCCCGGCACGCCGCTCGCCAGGCGCTCACCGCACTGGATCGTCGCCGCCAGCCTGGTCGAAACGCATCGACTCTACGCGCGCATGGTGGCGCAGGTGCAACCTTCATGGATCGAATCGGCGGGAGCGCATCTCGTCAAGCGCACCTACGGCGACGCCGAATGGGATGCGCAGCGCGGCATGGCCTTCGCGCGCGAGACAGTCTCGCTTTATGGCCGTGTGCTGAGCAGCGGGCGGCGCGTCAACTTCGCATCGGTCGACCCCGCGGCCGCACAACGCATGTTCGTGGAGGAAGCGCTCGTCCGCCGCCAGCCCTCGATGCCGTTCGCGTTCCTCGAGCGCAATGCGGCCATGCGGGCACGTCTCGAGCGAGTCGAGTCCTGCCTGCGCCGGCGCGACTTGCTGGCCGGTGAGGACGCGCTCGTGCGGTTCTACCTGGATCGCATTCCGCCGGCGATCGCCTCGACGCGAGCGTTCGAAACATGGTGGCGCAAGGAGGAGCGTGCCAGGCCGCACATGCTCGACGCCGCCGAGCAAGTGTTCCTGGCCCAGGACCTGCCGGAGGTACGGGCCGGCGATTATCCGTCGACGATCGACGTCCATGGCAACGACCTGCAGCTGCACTATCGCTTCGACGCGACGGCCCAGGACGATGGCGTCACACTCGACGTGCCCGTGCCGCTGCTGCGGCCGCTCGACGCGCAGCGACTCGAGTGGCTGATTCCGGGATGGTTGCGCGAGAAGGTCATCGCGCTGCTGCGCGGACTGCCGAAGGAAGTGCGGCGCGAAATCGTGCCGATTCCCGACGCCGCTGAACGGTTGCTGGCCGTCCTGCCGCCGTTCGGGACCGGTTCGCTGTTTGCCCACGTCGCCGCCTTCGCGACGCAGGCGGCCGGCATGCGCGTCGAACCCGTGCAGGTGGCCGCGGTGACCCTGCCGCCCTGGCTCAGCGTCAACGTGCGGGTGCTGGACGGCGCGGGACGGCTGCTCAAGGCTGGTCGCGATCTAGCGGCCCTGCGCGACGAGTTTCGCGGGACGTCCGGCGGCTCGACCTTCGCCGAAGCCGCCCCGGATCTTGCGTGGGAGCGAGTCGGGGTCCGGCAGTGGGATTTTGCGGCCTGGCCTGTCGAGACCACTGTCCGGAGCGGCCGGCTGCAACTGCGCGCCTACCCGGGGATCCAGGATGAAGGCGCCAGCGTGCGCCTGCACCTGTTCACGACGGAGGGCGCGGCCCGGCGTGCGTCGAGGGCCGGCATCGTCCGGCTCGCGGCACTGGCCCTGCCGCAGCAGCACGAACTGGCGCGCCGGCAGTGGGCGTCGGACCGTGAGTTCACCTTGCTGCTGGCGGCGGCTGGATTCGGCAAGGAGTTGCCGCGCGAGATCGCCGACCGTGCCGTGGCCGATGCCGTACTCGGCCCGACCGGTGAGTTGCCGCGCACGCGAGCCCAGTTCGAGGCGCTGGTGGAGCGGGGACGGGCCGACGTGGTCGACCGTGCGGGCGAGACTGCCCGGATCGTGAAAGCCGTGCTGCTGGCGCTGAAGGACGTGCGGGCGCAAATGGGGCAGTCGAACGGCGCGCCGTTTGCGCCGGTGCGCAGCAGCGTGATCGAGCAGCTGACCGAGTTGCTGGCGCCGGGTTGGGTGCGCGACACGCCGGATGGATGGTGGACCCAGTTGCCGAAATACGTGCGTGCGATCGCACGCCGCCTGGAGCGTGCGCGCGGCGACGTCGAGCGCGACCGCAAGCTGCAGTCGCAGGTCGAGCCTTTTGCACAGCAGGTCCGGCGCCTGCGCCTGTCCGCGGACCTCGACATGGCCGGCAACGAACGCGAGCGGCTGCGCTGGATGGTCGAGGAATTCAGGCTTTCGCTGTTTGCGCAGGACCTGCGCACCCTGCTGCCGATATCGGCGAAGCGACTCGAGGAGCAACTGCAGGTGGCCTTGCGCGAGGCCGCGGGCTCTGCCGCAGTGCCCGCAGCGCGCGGAGCAAGCCAGCGTTGAGCGCAAGCGACTATACTTGCCCGAAGAGAGTGCACGAATGACGACGAATCGCTTTGGCATGACGTCTTGCGGCAGGGCTTTGGCGGTCCTGGCTGCACTGTGCGCGCCCGTCGTTGCGTACGCGCAGACTCCCGCGTCGTCGACCGTCAGTTCGCCGCAACCTGCGACCGATCTGCGAGTGCAGGTCGTTCGACCCGGTCTGCACGTCATTGCGGGAGCGGGCGGCAACGTCGTGGTCTGGTCGGGCGCCGATGGCGTCGTGCTGGTGGACACGGGCCTCGCAACGTCCTCGGCCGCGCTGGTCGAGGCCGTCACGCGCATCTCCTCGGCACCGGTCAAGTTCGTGATCAATACGAATGGTCACGTCGATCACGCGGGCGGCAATGAAGCCTTCGCGCGCAAGGGCGCGGTGATCATCGGCCTCGAATCAGCGCGCGAGCAAGGTGGCCGCGACTCTGCAGCACCCGCCGGCAATGGCGACGAGTCGGCGGCTGCGCCTGCCGCGCCTCCCGTGCTCACGACGACCGATACGCTGGCACTGCACCTCAATGGTGACCGGCTCGACATGACTCACGTCGCCGACTCGCACACGTCCTCCGACATGGTCGTGCGCTGGAACGATGCCGACGTCATCGCACTGGGGGACATCTACTGGAGCGGTCAGTACCCGTACATCGACGTCGAGTCCGGCGGCTCGCTGGCGGGAATGGTGGCTGCCGTCGAAGGCGCGCTCGCCCGCTCGAATGCGCGCACGGTCGTGATCCCCGGGCACGGTGCCGTCTCGAACCGTGCGGAACTTGCCGCGTATCGCGACATGCTCGTCGCGGTCGGGCGCAAGGTGCGTGAAGCGGTGGAGAAGGGGATGGGTATCGAGGAAATCCTGGGCGAGAAGCCCGCCGCCGAATTCGACGCGAAGTTCGGTCGCTCCGGCGCCATCGTGGCGCCGGAGGAGTTCGTTCGCAGCGTCTACCGCGACCTGGCGTCGAAGCGCCCTGGCCGCTAGCGGTCAGCCCGAGACGTCGAAGTTGATGCCCTGGGCCAGGGGCAGGTCCGCGCCCCAGTTGACCGTGCAGGTCTGCCGGCGCATGTAGGTCTTCCACGAGTCCGAACCGGACTCGCGCCCGCCACCCGTGTCCTTCTCGCCGCCGAATGCGCCGCCGATTTCGGCCCCCGACGTGCCGATGTTGACGTTCGCGATGCCGCAGTCCGAACCGACCGCTGACAGGAAACGCTCGGCGTGCTGCAACCGATCCGTGAAGATCGCCGACGACAGGCCGTGCGCGACGGCATTCTGCGCCGCGATCGCTTCATCGAGCGTCTTGAACGGAACCAGGTAGAGCACCGGGGCGAATGTCTCGGTCTTGACGATCTCCCACTCGCCGCGCGCAACGACGATGGCCGGCTCGACGAAGTAACCCGGACGCTCCAGGCGCTTGCCGCCGCAAAGAAGGCGGCCGCCCTGAGCGACGGCTTGCGCCACCGCGGACTCGAAGCGGGCGACCGAACCGGCGTCGATCAGCGGGCCCATCAACGTGCCGTGTGCGAGCGGATCGCCGATGCGAACCTGCTTGTACGCGCCGGTCAACCGGCGTTCGAGTTCCGGCATCTGCGATTCGTGCACGAACACGCGGCGCGTCGTCGTGCAGCGCTGGCCCGCGGTCCCCACGGCACCGAAGACGATGGCCGGCACGACCAGGTCGAGGTTCGCGAACTCGTCGACGATGATTGCGTTGTTGCCGCCCAGTTCGAGCAGCGACTTGCCGAGACGCTTCGCCACGCGCATGCCGACGTCACGGCCAACGGTCGTGGAGCCGGTAAACGACACCAGGTCGACGCGCCGGTCTTCGACGAAGCGGATCGCAAGTTCCGTGCCTTCGTCGATGAACAGCTGGAAGATCGGCGGCAGGCCCTGCCGTTCGAGCACACGGTTGCACAGGTGCTGCACGGCGACGGCGCAGAGCGCGGTCTTGGGCGAGGGTTTCCACACGGTCACGTTGCCGCAGATCGCTGCGAGAAACGCATTCCACGACCACACTGCGACCGGGAAGTTGAAGGCGCTGATCACGCCGACCACGCCGAGCGGGTGCCACTGCTCGAACATGCGGTGGTTGGGACGTTCCGAATGCATCTGCAAGCCGTAGAGCATGCGCGACTGGCCGACCGCGAAGTCGGCGATGTCGATCATCTCCTGCACTTCGCCGTCGCCCTCGGGCTTGATCTTGCCCATCTCGAGCGAGACCAGGCTGCCGAGTTCCGACTTGTACTTGCGCAGTTCCTCGCCCATCAGGCGCACGGCCTCGCCGCGCTTCGGCGCGGGCACGGTGCGCCAGGCTTTCGCCGCCACGACGGCCGAGGCCATCACCTGCTCGTACTGCGCGGGCGTGGTGGCGCGCACGCGGGCGATGACCTCGCCAGTCGCCGGGTTCACCGACTCGATGACTTTCGCCGACGCGTCGTCCAGCCAGCCGCCCGCACCCGACCAGGTGCCCGCATTGGTCTGCGCGAGGCCCAGGCCCTTCAAGAATGCGCCGATCATCGGGCACCTCCGGCAACTCGCTGCTGGCCGGTCGTGCCGGCCACGATCATGCGCGAGGAAATCTCCTTGCCGCCGCCGTCGGAATAATGCCTGCCGAAGCGGTTATCGAGCACGTCGACCAGGCTGAAGTCTTCCTGGCGCACGAAGCCGTGGTAGCGGCCCGGGTTCTGCATCACGAGGTCGACCACGGCACAGATGCCGGCCGCGGTCGTGACCTGGATTGCGGACCAAAGCCGGCCCGCGATCACCTGCGGATAGATCTTGCTGACGTAGTTCTCTTCACGCAGTTCGCCGTGTTGCCGGCCCGCCACCGCCACGTAGACGATCACGACGTCCTGCAGCGTCTGCGGCACGGCGTTTTCGAGCACGCGCTTCAGCGTGGCACGGTCGAAGTTGAGCTTGAGGTCGTTCATCAACAGGCGCATCTGCGCACAGTGACCCGGGTAGCGGATGGTCTTGTAGTCCATCGTCTGCGCGTTCTCGCGATAGGTCTCGGCGAGCGAGCCCAGGCCGCCCGACGTGTTGAATGCCTCGTAGATCATGCCGTCGATCTCGATTTCCTCGAGGCCTTCGAGCGGGGCGACTTCGACGGCGCGACCATCGATCAGCGCTTCACACGGATTGCCGTATTCGTTGATCAGGCCGTCGGTGGACCAGGTCAGCGAATACTTGAGCGCGTTGTTCGGATGCTGGGGCAGGGCGCCGACCCGCAGCTTGACGCTGCGGATCTCGTCGAAATGCTGGATCAGCGCGTTCGCGGCGATGCTGATGAAACCCGGGGCCAGCCCGCACTGTGGCACGAACGCACGCGTGGAGCCCTCGGCGGTCTTACGCACCGAGCGCGTCACCGCGACGTCCTCGGTCAAGTCGAAGTAATGCGCGTTCACCTTGCGGGCGATCTCGGCCACCTTCACGTTGCAGTAGAAGGGCAGGCTGGAAATGATCGTGTCGGCCGGGTGCTCGCGCAGGTGGGCTTCGAGCAGCGCCGGGTTCGAAGCATCGAGTTCGCAGGCGTGCAGGTTCGGCAGGCCGTGCGCCGCCACCACCGAATTGGCGGCATTGCCGTTGACGTCGGCCACGTGGACTTCGTAATCGCGGCATTCCGCGAGGAAGCCGGAGACGAGGGCACCGATCTTGCCGGCCCCGAGGATGAGCACCTTCTGCATCGTCGAAAACTCCTGCCAGCGCCTTCGCGGTCGGCCAGACGGCCGATCGCGGGCGCAAATTCTGTTTTGAGGGGCGCGATTCTGACGAAACCCGGTCCCGCCGTACATCCAGTTTCTTTTGCGATGCAAAGTTTACCGGTAGGATCAATGGGATGAACGCCGTACCTCACACTCCTGAATGGTCGCCATCCAGCTGGACGTCCCGTCCCGCGCAGCAACAGCCGTCCTACCGGGATCCGGTGGCACTGTCGCGGGCGGTCGAATCCCTGAGCCGGCTGCCCCCGATCGTCGTGTCCTGGGAAGTCGACGCGCTCAAGCGGCAGATCGCCGAGGCACAGCGAGGTGAACGGTTCCTGCTGCAGGGCGGGGATTGCGCCGAGTCCTTCGCCGACTGCGACTCGGGTCAGATTGCCCGCAAGCTCAAGATCCTGCTGCAGATGAGCCTGGTGCTCCTGCACGGAATGAAAAAGCCGGTGATTCGCGTGGGCCGCTTTGCCGGCCAGTACGCCAAGCCGCGTTCCACCGACACCGAGACCAGGGACGGCCTGACCTTGCCGTGCTATCGCGGCGACCTCGTCAACCGCCCGGGTTTCACGGCGGCCGAGCGCGAGCCGGATCCCGAGTTGCTGCTGCGCGGGTACGAACGTGCGGCATTGACACTGAATTTCGTGCGCGCCCTGATCGATGGCGGCTTCGCGGACCTGCACCACCCCGAGTACTGGGACCTGGATTTCGTGCAGCATTCACCACTCGCCGATCAATACCGGCAGATTGCGTCGTCGATCGCGGACTCGCTCGACTTCTTCGAGGCGATCAGCGGCAGCAGGGTGCACGAAGCGAGCCGGGCTCCGTTCTATGCGAGCCACGAGGCGTTGCACCTGCTGTACGAACAGGCGCAGACGCGCTTCATTCCGCGCAGCGAGCGCTGGTACAACCTGTCGACCCACCTGCCGTGGATCGGCATGCGCACGGCCGATCTCGGTGGCGCGCACGTCGAATACTGCCGCGGCATCTCGAACCCGATCGGCGTGAAGGTCGGGCCGTCGATGGATGCCGCGTGGGTGCAGGGCCTTTGCCGCACGCTCAATCCTGACAAGGAAGCGGGGCGACTGGTGCTGATCCATCGCATGGGCGCGAAGAACGCCGAAGCGAAATTGCCCGGACTGATCGAGTCCGTGCGCGCGACGGGTGTGCCGGTACTGTGGGTGTGCGACCCGATGCACGGCAACACCGAGACGACGGCAGCGGGCGTGAAGACGCGCCGCTTCGAGAACATCCTGGCGGAGCTCGAGGCCGCGTTCAAGGTGCACCGCTCGATGGGCAGCTACCTCGGCGGCGTGCACTTCGAACTCACGGGCGAGGACGTCACTGAATGCACTGGCGGCGCCCGCGGCCTGGCGGATGCCGACCTCGCCAAGGACTACCGCTCGCAGGTCGACCCGCGGCTCAACTACGGACAGGCCCTCGAACTCGCGATGCGGATCGCGACCGTCGCCCGTTCGGCCTGACGGCTGGCAGTTCACGCCGGCCAGCAGACAGCACGGCTTCGGCCTCGGTTCGCGAAACCGCGCGCGACTGACCAGGCGCCAGTCCCTGGACCGTCCAGGGTCCCACCGCCCAGCGAATGAGGCGCAGCGTCGGCAAGCCGACCGCGGCCGTCATCCGCCGGACCTGTCGATTCCGGCCCTCGCTCAGTTCGAGCTCGATCCACCCGGTGGGAACCGCCTTGCGGCTGCGAATGGGCGGGTCGCGCGGCCACAATTCCCCGGGCTCTGGGATCACGCGCGCCGGGGTCGGGCGGGCCAGCCCGTCGTTGAGCATGAGTCCCCGTCGCAGCGGCTCGAGTGCCTCGTCGGTGGGATCGCCCTCGACCTGCACCCGGTAACGTTTCACGAGCGGCGAACCCGGCTGGCTGATGCGAGCCTGCCAGGGACCGAAATCCGTCAATAGCATCAAGCCTTCGCTGTCGTAATCGAGCCGGCCGGCCGGATAGAGGCCGGGCAGCGACAGGTAGTCCGCGAGGGATCGCCGGCCATCCGGCGAAGTGAACTGGGGCAGCACCTGGAAGGGCTTGTTGAACAGGATGAGCTGCATGAACCCGATTGTCCCGGATGCGGGCAATTCACGCTTGCCCGGACTGAATCACCCGTCTATTCTTCATTGTGCGGTGCAACACGAGGCTGGGGCCCGGTGTGTCTGCCCGCAACGAATACCACCAGAGGACGACGATCATGACGAATCCGGCTCAACAACTGAGAGATTCATGGGCGAAGGATCCGCGTTGGGCGGGCATCCGCCGACCGTACAGCGCCGAAGACGTCGTCCGCCTGCGCGGCAGCGTACAGGTCGAATACACGCTCGCGCGACTCGGCGCCGAGAAGCTCTGGAAGCTCGTGAACACCGAGCCGTACGTGAACTGCCTCGGCGCGCTCACGGGCGGTCAGGCCATGCAGCAGGTGAAGGCCGGCATCAAGGCCATCTACCTTTCGGGCTGGCAGGTCGCTGCCGACAACAACAGCTACATGTCGATGTATCCCGACCAGTCGCTGTACCCGGTCGACTCCGTGCCGAAGGTCGTCGAGCGCATCAACTCGTCGTTCCAGCGCGCCGACCAGATCCAGCACTCGAGGGGCATCACGGCGGGCCACAAGGATTACGTCGATTTCTTCGCGCCGATCGTCGCCGACGCAGAGGCCGGTTTCGGCGGCGTGCTGAACGCGTTCGAGCTGATGAAGGCGATGATCCGTGCCGGCGCCGGCGGCGTGCATTTCGAGGACCAGCTCGCCTCGGTCAAGAAGTGCGGCCACATGGGCGGCAAGGTCCTGGTGCCGTCGCAGGAAGCGGTGCAGAAGCTGGTGGCCGCGCGTCTCGCGGCGGACGTCTCCGGCGTCCCGACGATCATCCTCGCGCGCACGGACGCCGAGGCAGCCGACCTGCTGACGAGCGACGTCGACCCGAACGACAAGCCGTTCTGCACCGGCGAGCGCACGCCTGAAGGCTTCTACAAGACGAAGCCGGGCGTCGAGCAGTCGATCTCGCGCGGCCTCGCCTACGCGCCGTATGCGGACATGGTGTGGTGCGAAACCGGCAAGCCGGATCTCGCGTTCGCAAAGAAGTTCGCCGAGGCGATCCGCAAGCAGTTCCCGGGCAAGCTGCTCGCGTACAACTGCTCGCCGAGCTTCAACTGGAAGAAGAACCTCGACGACGCGACCATCGCCAAGTTCCAGCGCGAACTCGGCGCGATGGGCTACAAGTACCAGTTCATCACGCTCGCGGGCATCCACAACATGTGGTTCAACATGTTCGACCTCGCCCAGGAGTACGTGAAGAGCGGCATGACGGCCTACGTCGAGAAGGTGCAGGAACCCGAGTTCGCGGCGCGCGACCGTGGCTACACGTTCGTGTCGCACCAGCAGGAAGTGGGCACGGGCTACTTCGACGACGTCACCAACGTGATCCAGGAAGGCCATTCGTCGACCACTGCGATGCACGGGTCGACCGAGGAAGAACAGTTCGCAACGGGTGGCGCCCACCACTGAGCTGCCTGCTCGTCGCACCTCTCCCGGTCCGACGGGAGAGGTGGGGCAGGGCGCTGGCTGCAGGCGGTCGATCCGGAGCCTTTCCCCGAGCTTGGAAAGGCAGATAGCGCGCGGGATGCAGGCGGCCAATCCGTGGCTTTCCCCAGGGCTTGGAAAGGCAGACACGCGCCCTGGGGAAAGCCACGGATCGACCGCTTGCGAGACAGCGCCTGAGCACCTTTTCCGCAATGGCGGAAAAGGTGCACGGCGCACGTAACATCACCGCGCTGTGAGCCAGACCAATCCCGCGACTAGAGAGTGTCGGCACCGTCTTGCCGGCTGCCCGCAGCGAGCACCCGATCTACCTTGAGCGCCTCTGCACTTGGCCGGCAACGTGCGCCGTGCGGGTCGTCGGGCGTGAATCATTGGCCGCTAATGTCGGCTCTCGTTTCCACCCGACGAGCCGCTCAGGCGCCGCCTAACAAGCAGTCGATCCAGTCGTTCTTCCCGAGCGCGTGTCTGCCTTTCCAAGCTCGGGAAGAACGACTGGATCGACTGCCTGCAACTATCCGCGGGTGAGGGCCCCGGGGTCGGCTGCTATGCTCGTCGCGCCATGACGACGCCCGCCGACACGTCCTTCGATTCGCACTGCACGCTGTGCCCGCGGCTCGCCGAGTTTCTCACCGCGGGCAAGCGCCAGTATCCGCAGTATCACTGCGCGCCCGTGGCCCCGTTTGGCGACCCGGATGCGCGGCTGTTGATCGTGGGCCTCGCACCCGGCTTCCACGGTGCCAACGCGACGGGCCGCCCATTCACCGGTGACTATGCCGGGATCCTGCTGTACGAAACCTTGCATGCGTTCGGCTTGTCGACCGCGCCGCAATCGGTCGCGGCGGACGACAGCCTGCGCCTCATCGGCTGCCGCATCTCGAACTCGGTCAAATGCGTGCCGCCGGGCAACAAGCCGCTGCCGGCCGAGATCGCGACCTGCAATCGCTACCTGGCACATGAACTCGCCGGGGTGAAGGAGGGCACGGTGCTGCTGGCGCTCGGTGCGATCGCCCACGGCGCGGTGCTGCGCGCGCTGGGCCTCAAGCAGTCCGCGTTCGCTTTCGCCCACGGCGCCGAGCACACGCTGCCGCGCAACCTCACGATGGTCGACTCGTACCACTGCAGCCGGTACAACACGAACACCCGCAGGCTGACGACCGACATGTTCCGCGCGGTGGTGGCTCGCGCGACGCAGCTCGCGCGCGGCCTTTCCGACCATCCCCTAACCCCTAACCCCTAACCCCTTTGTCCTTCGACCTGCAGTCGTTCCTTGCAGCGCTCCCGACCCGGCCGGGCGTATACCGCATGCTCGACAAGGACGACGAGATTCTCTACGTGGGCAAGGCGCGGCACCTGCGCAACCGCGTCTCGAGCTATTTCCATGGCCGCGTTCACGCCGACAAGACGATGGCGCTGCTGGCGCAGGTGGCGCGTGTCGAGATCACGGTCACCGCGTCGGAGACCGAGGCGCTGTTGCTCGAATTCAACCTGATCAAGCAGCACAAGCCGCGCTACAACATCCTGCTCAAGGACGACAAGAGCTTTCCGTTCATCCACGTCTCGGGTCACGCCTACCCGCGCATTGCGTTCTATCGCGGCACGAAGAAACTGCCCGGACGGTTTTTCGGCCCGTATCCCAACTCGGTCGCAACGCGCGAAACGCTGCTGCTGCTGCAGAAGCTGTTCCGCCTGCGCCCCTGCGAGGACACGTTCTTCGCCAACCGCTCGCGCCCCTGCCTGCAGCACCAGATCGATCGCTGCAGCGGGCCTTGCGTTGGCCTGGTCTCGCCGGAGCAATACGCGCGCGACGTGGCCGACGCCGTCAAAGTGCTCGACGGCCGCAACGTCGAGGTCATCGCCGACCTCGGTCAGTCGCATGGAAGAGGCGGCATCGAAGCTCGCGTATGAGCAGGCTGCGCGCCTGCGCGACCAGATCCAGATGCTGAAGCAGATCCAGGCGACGCAAGTGATGACGCGGATGTCCGGGCACGACATCGATGCCGTCGGCATCGCGCACGAGGGCGGCGAGTTCTGCGTCGCCGTCGTCTTCGTGCGGGGTGGACGCAACCTGGGCAGCTCGAACTACTTCCCCAAGGGTGGTCTCGGCGACGAGGGCGAAATGCTCGCGGGCTTCCTGGCGCAGTACTACCTCGCGCGCGAGGCGCCGTCCGAGATCGTGCTGTCGCGTGCCGTGGAAGGCACCGCAGCGCTCGAGCAGGCGCTCGCGCAAAAGGCGGGGCACACCGTGGAGATTCGCAGCAACGTCCGCGGCACCCGCGCGCGCTGGATCGAGATGGCCCGCAACAACGCGGCGCTCGGCCTGAAGATGCGCGCGTCGAGCCGCGCCACGGTCACGGACCAGCTCGATGCCGTCGGGCGCGAGTTGAACCTCGGCAAGACGCCACAGCGCATCGAGTGCTTCGACGTCAGCCACTCGATGGGTGAGTCCGCGGTCGCGTCCTGCGTGGTGCTTGGCGCCGAAGGCCCGCTGAAGAGTGATTACCGCCGCTTCAACCTGCGCAACATCACGCCGGGCGACGATTACGCCGGCATCGAACAGGCGGTCGAACGCCGCTTCGCCCGGGTGATGCGTGGCGAGGCGCCGATGCCCGATCTGCTGCTCATCGACGGCGGTCTGGGCCAGTTGCATGCGGCCATGGCCGCGCTCGCGCGGGTGGGAGTGACGGACCTCGCGGTCGTGAGCGTCGCAAAAGGGTCGGACCGCAGGGCAGGGCAGGAACGCCTTTTCTTTCCCGGGCAGGAGGCCGCGCTTATACTCGCCGACGACTCGCCGGCCCTGCGCCTGATCCAGCGCGTGCGCGACGAAGCGCATCGTTTTGCGATCACCGGTCACCGGCAGTCGCGCGACCGCAGCCGGCGCGAGTCGTGGCTCGAGGAGATTCCCGGCCTGGGGCCCAAGCGTCGCCGGGAATTGCTGAAGGCTTTTGGCGGGCTGCAGGGAATCCGGCAGGCGTCGGTGGAAGACCTGGCCAGGGTGCACGGCATCAGCCGGCAGCTGGCCACGGAAATTTACGAACGAATGAACCCTGGGACCTGACCGAGTCGCCGTCTTGAATCTGCAGTCCCTCCCGAACACGCTCACGCTCGGCCGCATCATCGCGGTGCCGCTGTTCGTGGCGCTTTTCTACTGGGGCGGGCCCTGGGGCGATCCGCTGGCGGCGCTCGTGTTCATCCTCGCAGCGGTCACCGACTGGATCGACGGTTACCTGGCACGCAAGCTCGGTGTCACCACGCCGCTCGGCGAGTTTCTCGATCCGGTGGCCGACAAGCTGATGGTCGCCATCGCACTGATCCTGCTGGTGGCCCACGATCAGAACCCGTGGATCGTGGTGTCGGCGATGGTGATCGTCGGCCGCGAAATCACCGTCTCGGCGCTGCGGGAATGGATGGCCCACCTCGGCGCGCGGGCCAAGGTCAAGGTGTCGTCGCTCGGCAAGTGGAAGACCATCGTGCAGATGGTCGGCCTCAGCCTGATGGTCTATCGCAGCGACCTGTTCGGGCTCCCGATCTATGAGATCGGCATCGTCCTGCTGGTCATTGCGGCGGTCCTGACGCTCTGGTCGATGGTCTTGTACCTGCAGGTCGCCTGGCCGGAACTGCGCAAAACGACCCATCTCTTGACAGGCAGGGGTCCGGCAGCGAGAATTTGCGGCTGACGAAAGTTCGCTTTCGTGAGCCCAAGCGGGTGTAGCTCAGTTGGTAGAGCGCGACCTTGCCAAGGTCGAGGTCACGAGTTCGAGCCTCGTTACCCGCTCCAGATCCTCGCATGACCCCGGGCACTCCCGGGGTTATGCGTTTCTGGGAGGATGTTTCGGGCCATCGCGGCTAGGTGGCAGAGTGGTCATGCAGCGGCCTGCAAAGCCGTGTACGCCGGTTCGATTCCGACCCTAGCCTCCATTTTCCACGCGACGAGTCATGGCACTGAAGAACGGCATGCGCCCGGTTCATCCCGGCGAGATTCTGAAGGAGGACTTCCTCAAGCCCTCGGGCCTCAGTGTGAACGCACTGGCCAAGGCCCTGCATGTGCCAACGCCGCGTATCAATGACATTGTGCTGAAGCGCCGCGGCATCTCGGCCGACACGGCGATGCGCCTGGCGCGCTACTTCGGTGGCGATGCACAGTCGTGGCTCAACCTGCAGACGATCTACGACCTGCGTGTCGCCGAGCGCACGAGCGCCCGCAAGATCGAACGCGAAGTGGCGCCAGCCGAGCAGGCCGCCGCCGCGTAGGCATCGGCTGTTAGGGCCATGCCATTGCAGCCGTCCAGCGAAGTCAGTCGTTGCCATGCCGGGCCTGCTGAGGGGCGACAGGACAACCGCCTACCGTGACCGCTTCGGGGTGTTTCCCGGGAAGATCGACGGCGGCGCTGGACTCAACTCAGAGGTTGGAGCTGAAAAAGATCTGCATTATGTCTGCAACGGATTGAGATGCGTGTCGCAGTGTGGTCTAAACGGTCAAGAGATCGAATCGGCACCACGCGGCACGCTGCGCGGATTACAGGTCGGCTTCCATCCTGTTTCGGGGCATCGAATCGCGTGGTGCCACCACTCCATCGACCCCGGTCCTTCGCTCGAGGGCGTGGCACGGAACGCCGCGCTAGAAATCGGTCGGAAGACTCAAAGAGTCGGGCGCGGTTCAACGACGAGGGGGTCGGCCATGGAGTTCAACCTGTTTTCCTGGTGGCAACGCAAGCGCATTCAGACGACGGTGCGGTTGTCCGGTCGCCCGATGCATTTCCACCACGTCACCAACCCCTATCACGCCGTTAGTATCAAGGCCGGTCAAGGCTGTCATCCGACCGCAAAGAAATTCCGGGGCCAGCGGTTTCTCTCAGGTGAAGCGCCGCAACTGCCGCAGCCAACCTGCAACGTTGGTGCGTGTGAATGCCGGTACGTGCATCACGAAGACCGTCGCGACCTGGACGACCGCCGCCATCGGGACATCTGGGACTCGAACTCCCGGTTGGCGAAGGGTGCGGATCGTCGTGTGAGTCGCGGACGGAGAGTGACGGATCATTGATTCTCTGTCGGGCCGGCACGCCACAAGATGGCTGCATGGATGCCCCAGCCCAGCGCTTGGGTTTCTGCGTCAGGGCGGCGTCCTTTGGCACCTGGCTGTCGGGATGACCGCGAACGGGTTGATCGTGGCTGGGCCATAACTGGTTCGGAGACCCGCGTATCATGAATCGGGTCCAGAGGCAGGCAGGATGGTGAAAGCCCTTGCCGAGCCGGGCGTACACACCCATCGTCGATGCGAAGTGTGGCAGGAAGTGGTTCTGGATTGTGGATAGTGGTCAACAGCTCATCCTGCCGGCGTTGAAGAAGGTCTCACCGCTCCCATTCATCAACAGAGTGCCTGCCGTCGGGTGGAGAGACGCCCCCGGAAGGGCCGTGTCCAGAATCCACCACCGAGGCCGTGGACAGTCACTGATTACGACCAGGCGATTGCAGCCACGATACTCGACGAAACCATCGACCGTCGCGAGGCAAGCCAGCATGACACGTGCAGCCAGCACTCGAGCCATCGTCGCCGTCACCCTCATCACTCTGTTCCCCGGACTCGTGTTCGCCGCCCCGGACCTTGCGCTCAGCATGTCCGTCGACGTCCCCGTGCCCGGGCCGGGTCAACCGGTCCAGTTCACGGTCACGCTGAACAACGTCGGTGCCGATCCGGCGACCGCGGTCACGGTCACCGACAAACTGCCCGCGGAACTCGCGATCCCGGCCGGCCTGGCGGCATTCACCAGCATGGGTACCTACGATTCAGCCTCCGGCGCCTGGATCGTCGGCGACCTGGCGGCCGGTGCGACGGCACAACTGGTCATTCCGGCGATCGTTGTCGCGTCCGCCGTTCCACCGTGCAGCGTCAACGTTGCGGAGACCAACCACGGCCTCGACACGCAAAAATCGAACAATCGCGCCGTGGCCGCCGTGCGCAAGACCGCAACCGACCGCTGTGTCGACTTGTCAGTGAGCGGCGGCGGCAACATCCTGCCCGCCCTGCGAGAAGTTGCGTCATCTGGAATTGCAGGTGGCGGTGACCAACGCCGGGCCCGACGCCGCCAGCAACGTCCTGGTCGACCTGAGCCAGACTCCCGTCATCGCGCCCGGGTTGCGCTTCACCAGCGCCGGCTGCTCCGGCACGCGCTGCACGATCGCCTCGATCGCCCCTAACTCGACCGTCAACCTGCAGGCGCGCTCCAATGATTTTGGCAACAAGACGCAGCAAGCGCTGACGTTGAACTTCGCCGTCTCGAGCACGGAGACCGATTACGCGACCGACAACAATCAAGCCGCGGCCTCAAGCCTGCTCACGGTCTTCGACACCTGCGAGATCGACGTGGGCAACTTGGGCGGCGGCACGATCGCTTGCTTCATCGCGACCGCCGCCTACGGATCTGCGCTCGAACCGCACGTCGTGGCCCTGCGGCAGTTTCGCGATCGCTACCTGCAGCGCACCGCAATCGGTCGTGCTTTCATACGTTTCTACTATCGGCATTCGCCGCCACTGGCCGCATTCATTGCCGCGCACTCATGGTCCAGAGCCGGCGCACGGGCGCTGCTGACGCCGATCGTGCTGACGATCGTGTATCCGTTGCGTGCCCTTGCAGTCGTCGCACTCGCCATCGTCCTGCTGATCGCCTGGCGACGACGGCGCGACGTGGACCCAGCGATCCGTAGAGCATGGGCGCGCTTGTAAGTCGGAGTCATCCGGCGGGCGCGTGGTCGGTGGAGCGGAAGTCTGGAGTGCCATGCAAATGACATCGTGCTGAAGCGCCGCGGCATCTCGGCCGAGACGGCGATGCGCCTGGCGCGCTACTTCGGTGGCGATGCACAGTCATGGCTCAACTTGCAGACGATCTACGACCTGCGTGTCGCCGAACGTACGAGTGCCCGCAAGATCGAGCGCGAGGTGGCGCCAGCCCAGCAGGCTGCCGCGTAGGCATCGGCAGTCAGGGCACGCCCACGGACAGCGGTCCAGCGAAGCCGGTCATTCAATGCACGGCAGCCCGGGTCCACGGCCTGCAAAGCCGTGAATGAAACGAGCCCGCCATGGGCGGGCTCGTTTCGTTGCCTGATGGGGATCAGGCAGGGATCGTCAGAACTTCCAGACGAAGCTGGCGGACATGAAGTCGGCGTCGGCTTCTTCGATCTGGAACCACTGCCACTCAGCGACGATGCTGATGTTGTCAGTGAAGTTGTAGCCCGCGCCGAGGCCCCACGAGAGGTCCGAACCGCTCTCATTCTCTTCCTGGCCGCTGTCGCCAGTGAGGTCGATATCGGCGTCCCAGAAGTAATAGCCGACCTTACCGAACACATCGAACTGCTCACTAATCGGGAAGTTGCCCTTGAGCGAAGCATTGATGCCGGTCGAGTCGATGCCAAAGTTGTTGTCGCCGACGGTGCCGCCATCGATGTATTCGACTTCACCACCGACGTACTGGTTGAACATCCAGCCACCGAAAAGCTTGAAGCCGGTGTCGGACTCGTCGAAGTTGTCTTCGTCCACGCCGAACAGGCCGATGCCCGCACCGGCATAGAAGCCGCCCTCGTCGGTTGCCATGGCAGCGGGGGAAGCCGCCAGAAGGGCCGTCGCCATCGCCGTATAGATAAGTTTCATGATCACTCCTGATTGAAAGAAGGAAGGCAGCCTGTCCAAATTGCGCATGGGGATTTTCGCGGACATCCCGTCCCGGTGCTGGGCATGATACAGATTGCTGCGCTGCAGCGCAAAAATAGTGCATAGCGAATTCTCTTGAGTATTGAGAGATGTCGCCGTGATTCGCGACATCGCATGCAATGAGACCTGACGCACTGCCTCGTTGCAATGTGTTATCCAACGGATCAAGCCAACACAAATCTGACTCGCCATTACGGCTCACCGCGGTGTGTATACTCATGGCTCTACATACACATCCGTGCTGCAAGCAGACTATGCGTACCAACATCGTCATCGATGACAAGCTGATCGCAGAAGCGATGAAACTCTCCGGCGCCCGGACCAAGCGCGAAGCCGTCGAGGACAGCCTGCGGCTGATGGTTCAGCTGAAGCGTCAGGAGCGGATTCGAGGTGCGCGCGGCAAGTTGAAATGGACCGGCGATCTGGACGCAATGCGTCGCAACTGACGACCACGAGAAGTGATCGTCGTCGACACCTCGGCCTGGATAGACTACTTCAACGGTGTACCCGCTCCGCACGCCGAATTGCTGGACGAGTTGCTCGGCAAGCGCGTGCTCGCGGTTGGTGACCTGATCCTTGCGGAGTTGCTGCAAGGCTTCGCGACCGAGCAGGACGCGAAGCGGGCGCTCAGCCTGCTCGAGCCCCTCGCGTTCCTGGAGATGGCGGGTCGTGACGTCGCGATCCAATCTGCCGCCAACTACAGGCGGCTCCGTCGCCGCGGTGTCACCGTGCGAAAGACCATGGACATGCTGATCGGCACCTACTGCCTGATGCATGACCATGAGATCCTGCACAACGATCGCGACTTCGATGTGCTGGCAAGGCACCTCGGCTTGAAAGTCCTCCACGGCTGACCGGCAGGACCGGCGGTCCCAGAGCCTTCACGGTGAATGCACTGTCCTCGGCCTTGCCTGTACCAGCGCCGCGCCCAGGGTCGCAATCTGTTGCATCGCTCTGTTATCGTGCAGGCGTAATCAATGCCTGATTACATGGCCTGACGGGGAGAGCTTTCATGAAGATCAAGTTGAGCGTGATCCTGGCAACGCTGCTCGTTGTGCCTGTCGTCGCTGTTGCGGCGGAGGAAATCGGTTGCCAGAGCGTCAATTTCGGCGCCGATGTCCTCGAAAAGTTTCCGAATGCTGCTCAGAGGCTGTCGCGGGGTGAAGGAAAAGGACGGCGTTGTATATGCCCGCTATGTGGCCAAAGTCGTCGACAACAGCAAAGGCAACCTCACCGTCGTCTTCGAAGACAAGGACGGCAAAGGTGTCTCCAAGGTCGTCTTCGCTCCTACGGCGGACCAGGGCCTGAACATGGGTGGCAAGGACGTGAAGTATTCCAGCCTCAAGAAGGGTGACGTGATCGACATGTGGGTCCCGCACAGCCGGTTTGGGCTGTACGGCACTCCGGGTGGTCCGAAGCTGGCCGTCGTCAGCCAGGAATCCCTGTAACGGTCTGCACGGCGTCGGCGTCGCGCCCGGGGCACTCGAGTGCCAGGGGCGACCGGCCCAACAACGCAAAAGCCCGGTTTGCCGCCGGGCTTTTTCGTTTTCTATCATGCCATCTCACTTGAATATGTATGCTCAAGCCATTGTTATATATGGACCTACGATCATGCCGTATGGTCCGCATGGCACATCAAGCAGTCCATGTGCCCCTGCTGATTCCACTTGCGCGCCTTCTGCACCGGCGTGTCCGGCCCGTGGCACTTGATGCAGTGCTGGATTTCCGGCGAGGGATTCCAGACGGGCGCGACCCACTTGCCATCGAAGAATTCATTGAGCGCTGTCGTCACGATGTAGACGACCTCGCCGGACACTTTGGCACAGCGCTCGATCTTTGCCTGGTCATGCAGGTCCTTGACGCCGGCGGCCAGGGACCACTTTGAGACCGAGGTATGGCACAGCGGCGACATCGCCTTCACCTTGATCTGCTTCGGCAACGGGGAAAGGTCGTCGAACCGCTCGGTCGGAAAGTCCTGCTCGGCATACCACCAGAACAGGCGGTCCACGATCGCATTGTTCTGCAGGTATTCGTCGCGCTTCTCGCCGTAGGTGACCATGTTGATGATCACGGATGCGCCGGCGAGTGCGCCACACAGTGTCCCGTGACCGCCAAAGCCTGCCGCGGCGTGGACCATCAACATGTCCGGCATCGTGGTCCACGGATAGCCGACTTTCTCCTGCAGCAGGCTGAGCAGCGAGAGGTAGCTGGCCGAACCGCAGCCGCCTCTTTCCTTGTAGCAACGATAGCCACGCCTGCCCGCTTCGAGCGGGTCGAGCTTGACCCATTTCCAAGGCAGCGGCGGAGAGCTCGCGGGGGTCGCTGGCGCCGCGGCCAGTGCCGTGATTCCGGATCCGACGCCGCCTCCGGCCAGCAGTGCTGCGGATCCGGCGAGAACAGTGCGTCGGGAGACTGATGCGCCGTCGCCTGCATGGGTATCCATGATGACCTCCGATCGTTGAAGTACGTCTGACTGCCGAAGCCATGGCAGTCACTGCATTCGGCAGCACTTGTTCGAATTATCGCGCCGGCAGTGCTCGTGAGATCTCAGGTGATATCGCTACGGGCACCGGCCGCCAACGCCGGCGCGAGAAGGACCCTCGTCGGCGTCGTAGTGGTGAGCACAAGGAATCGTGTCTGCAACCCCTGGCTGCGCACCTGCTTCATCACCTCGATGCCGCTCAGGTGCGGCAGCCGCAGGTCCAACAACACCACATCGGGGCGCTGCGCGAGGGTCAGCCGGACGGCTTCCAGCCCATCCGCTGCATCGCCCACCAGCTCGATGTCCTTCTCCCACCGCAGGATCGCCATGGCAGACTTGGTGGC
Organism: uncultured Gammaproteobacteria bacterium; assembly: GCA_963700045.1. Classification (GTDB taxonomy): domain Bacteria; phylum Pseudomonadota; class Gammaproteobacteria; order Steroidobacterales; family Steroidobacteraceae; genus RPQJ01. Next base: position 4,269 of record CAVOWK010000024.1, on the reverse strand, counting down.
GCACCACCCGGGATGATCGTCCATTAGCCAATACTCGAATCATACTGCCCTATCTCCTGCGTTCGTCACTGCTTGCGCCGTCGGCGCCGCCGATCCTGGCCGGGGATCACTGCTGCACCGGCACGCCGTCATGGCTGGTCACCGCCAGCGAGCCGCCGAGCGTAGCGACGCGTTCGCGCATCCCGATCAGCCCGAAACCGCCCCACGGTCCCGGCGTGATGCCATCCTCGGCTGCCGCCTGCGGATCGAAGCCGACGCCGTTGTCGCTGACGCTCAACTGCACGCTGTCGGCCGTGTAGACCAGGGCCAGGCGGGCTTCAGTCGCCTGCGAATGGCGGGCCACGTTGGCCAACGCCTCCTGAGCGACCCGCAAAAGCGTGGACTCGATCGCGGTGGTCAACGGCCAGGCTCGCCGGTCAACTCGAAAGTGACAGCCACATCGCTCCCCAGCGGGCGGACCGCCACCGACCGCAAGGCGTCCGCGAGGTCGCCGCGATCGAGCGCCGGCGCCCGCAGATTCCACACCGAACGCCGCGCTCGGCCAGCGATTCGTGGGCCATGCGCTGCGCCAGCGCCAGATGCTCGCGCGATTCGTCGGGCGCGACCGCCAACGCGCGCTGCGCCGCGCCGAGCTGAACGACGATCCCGGTCAACCCCTGGGCCAGGGTGTCGTGGATGTCGCGCGCCAGGCGGGTCCGTTCCTCCAGCATCGCGGTCCGCGCGTCCGGGCCAGCAGTTGGGCATTGGCGATGGCCACGGCGGCCTGATCGGCCAGCCCCTGGCCCAGGATCAGATCGTCCTGGCCGCAGTCGGCGCAACCGTCCGCGTTGGTGAGCACCAACACACCCGAGACCGTCGTGCCGTAGCGCATCGGCAGCATGAGCGCCATGCGCTCCGTCTCCCCGGGATCAGGGTCGGACGCGGCCAGTGGATCACGCGTGGTTCGCGGCGCTTCCAGCTGTTCCTGCAAGAACGGCGTGAGGACGGAGATTTCCCCCCCAACACTGCCGGGCGACCCGTAGCCGCCCAACGATTCAAGGCTGCCATCTTCCTGCTGCAAGAGCACCTGTGCCGAATCGAAGTTCAACAGTCGTGCCGCCTGCTCGGTAATCAACCCCAACACCGGATTCAGGTCCAGGGTGCTGGTCACGGCCTGGCTGACCTCGTAAAGCGCCTCCGCCCGCGTCGGCGCGTTGGGCCAGTTCCGCGGTTTGCACGGCGACGCGCGCTTCGAGCGTCGTGCTCAACTCCTGCAGCGCCTGCGCCTGCTCCCGGCTTTGCGCGAGCGCGCGTTGCAGGCCGCCTGCCAGGAGCCAGGTCAGCAAAGCGACCGTCCAGAAGAGGCCGACCCAGACCATCGCAGTGATGAGCGGTAGCGCCATGGGCAGGTTCGGGGAGGTCATCAGGGGCAACTGCGGCGCGGACACTGTGTACAAGCCGAGCCTTTCCATCCAGGCCAGGCTGACTACCAGCACCGTCGCCATGGCGGCCAGGCTCAGGCTGGCGACCCCGTCGATCAACAGGCCCGCGGCGCAGATGGGGATGACGAGAAACGCCGGCCCGAGGCTGGCCACGCCGCCCTGCAGGGTTGCCATGGTGGTGATCAGCGTCCACACACCGATCAGCAGCAGCGCCGACACGGTCGGCCGGCCCAGCCGCACCAAAATGATGAGCGCCGTGAAGAAAACGGCCAGGACGATGATGCCGATGACTCCGGGCGGGCGCGCCCCTGCATTGCGGCGAGATCCGGGATCGAGTTCCGCATCGTGAGGCTCACCAGCAGGGCAGTAGCAATCGCGCTGAAGACCGGAATGAGCAGAATCGGCAGCGTCCGCAGGACCAACTGACTGCGGCGTTCGGATTCCTCGGGAACAGCCAGGTCAGCTCTAGAAGGAACCTGGGGCATCAAAGCGCTCCATAACGCTTCTGCACCGCTGCGTCGCTGCTCGCCCATTATAGCACAGCGCCGGACGTCCGCTATCGCCCGTGTGGATGACCGCCGATCACCTGAATGGGTGATAGACGGTCACCTGAAGCGACGTAAGGTGAATCGCCGGCTTGCATGGTTACAGCGGAACGGAACCAGGCTATACTTTGCGGCAGGATGGCGATAAGTCGAGTCCATCCCGATCATCAGACAGGAAAGGCAACCCATGGAACTACGACACTACCCCGGCGCAAGAAACTTTCGGGCCGCTGGATCGCGGTCGGCATCGTCTTGATCGTTGTGGCGATCGGCGCCGCACTGTTTATCAACGGCAGAGGCCAGACCGCCACGGCGACCGGGCAATCCACCGTCCCGGTCACCCGGCAGAACCTCACCGCGATGATTGCAGGCAGCGGCAGCGTGACGGCCGAACAATCCCTCAATCTCCCCTTCCAGATGAGCGGCACGGTGACCGAAGTGTTGGTCAAGGAAGGTGACACGGTTCAGGTCGGACAGGAATTGGCCAAACTGGACGATCGCAACCTGCAGCTCCAGGTCGCCAGTGCACGCGCCAGCCTGGAGAGCGCCAAGGCGCGACTGGCGCAGGCGCAGCAGGGCAACGCCAAGGCCGAAGATATCGCGGCCGTACAGGCGCAACTGGCTTCGGCGCAGGCAAATTACGACAAGACTGCCAACGGTCCCTCCGCAGCGGACAAGGCGTCGGCCCAGGCGGCGGTGCGCAGCGCGCAGGCGGCCTATGATGCGGCCGTGAAGTCAGCCGGGACGTCCGGTTCGCAGTTGGAATCGGCCTCGGCGGCTTTGCAGAAGGCCCAAGCTAACGTGCAGCAGGCCCAGGCCAAATACGATCAGGTTGCGAGCAATCCCGACATCGCACGGCGGCCGGAAGCGCTCTCGCTGCAGACCGGACGATCGAGTATCAGCAGGCCAAGGCGAACTACGATTCGCTCTCCCAGACCTCCGGCGCCGACGCCCAGTCCAAGATCGCGTCGGCCGCGGCGCAGTTGGCGCAGGCCAGGGCGAACCTGGCCAAACTGACGCCCACTGCCGAGGACCTGGCCGTGGTCAAGGCGAACCTGGATCAAGCGAAGGCCAACCTCGCCAAGTTGACCGCTTCGGCGACGGCTACTGACCTTCTGATCCAGCAGGCCGCCGTGACCCAGGCTGAACAATCACTCCAGCAGGCGCAACTGAATCTCGAAAACGCGACGCTCAAGGCGCCTTTCGCCGGCATCATCGCGGAGGTCAACGTGGACCCAGGCAGTTCTGCCAACGCCGCCACCGCGGCGATCAAGCTGATCAACCGCAACCCGCTGCACGTGGACCTGAAGCTGAGCGAGAACGACGTCGCGCAGGTCCAGCTCGACCAGCCGGTGAAATTGACCATCCAGTCGCTTGACGGTTGGCAGACCGACGGCAAGGTGAGCTACATTGCGCCGGCCGCCGACAACAGCAACGGCGTCGTCACCTACGCGGTGCGAGTCAGTTTCCCCGACAACGATCCGAAGGTCAAGGTGGGCATGACGGCCGACCTGGACATCGTGAGTGCAGAACGAGCGAACGCTCTGCTGGTGCCCAATACGGCGCTGCTGCCCAAGGGCGCAGGACGGGTGGTCCAGGTGCCCGCCACCGACGCGCAGGGACGCCCCACCACCCCCCGTGAGGTGGAGGTTACGACCGGCCTGTCCGACGGCACGATGACGGAGATCTTGAGCGGCCTCAGCGAAGGCGACCAGGTGATCGCCTTGCCCGACAGCGGGGCGCCTCGCAAGGCTGGTGGTGGTCTTCCGGGCTTCTAAACGGCAAGATCTTCGAGGTCGTGCCAACCTTCAGTTGGCCTGAGACCTCGAAGGTCTCCCATGCAAGGCGCGATCCCAGGAAGGATTCGGAGCAAAAACAATGAGTGTAATCTCAGTGAGCGATTTGTGTAAGGTCTACCGGATGGGCGAGGTGGAAGTCCCGGCGCTGTGCGGCGTGTCGTTTGAGATCGAGCCGGGCGAATTCGTGGCGATCATCGGCCACAGCGGCAGCGGCAAAAGCACGCTTATGAACATGCTGGGCTGTCTGGATACGCCCACGAGCGGCACGTACCGGCTGGATGGTGTGGAGACCCAAAACCTGGATGACGACGATCTGGCGCGGGTCCGCAGCGTCAAGCTTGGCTTTGTCTTCCAGCAATACAACCTGCTGCCGCGGCAGACGGCACTGCGCAACGTCGAGTTGCCGATGATCTACCGGGGCGTGCCCGGGTGTCCGGAAGACGTGGGCGGCTATGGCGCTGCGAATGGTCGGCATGACGGAGCGCATGGAACACCGCCCCAACG
>CAVOWK010000023.1:0-140892 GCA_963700045.1 uncultured Gammaproteobacteria bacterium | reverse complement strand
CTGTCATGAGTTCCGGATGTGCGAGAACCTCATGGACTACCGCATTGGATCGGCCAATTGAGCGGAGGTCTCCGCCGCGCAGCTGTTGCAGGAGCGGGTGCATTGGCGAGAGGCCTAACCTCCGCGATCAGCGGCGGCGCGCCGTCGGCGTGCCGCTTGCTGGACCAAACCCATGCATACCACTTGCAGTCCCTGCAGGCGGCGTGACGACACATGCCGATCGCTGTATTGCACAGTGGGCGCTCAAGCTACTTGGGTCGCATCTCATAGCGCGCGAAGTGTTCCCAGGGCCCATCAGGTTGCGAAACCTCAATCACAAATGACCAAGAGCGATCTTCGGGATGAAAAGTCAGCGTGTCGCGGAAAGGGCCGTCATCGTATCGGATGGTGAACTGGATGGTATTTCCAGAGACTTGGCCGGTTCCGTGAGGGATGGAGTACTTGGCGCCGAAACTGTCCAGCCAGTGCGTGATGACGAGCTGGCTGTCCGGGTCGACACCGATGAATACGCGTGCCTCATACTCCGAAGGGACCTGTAGGTTGTTCATGTGCATTTCAGTAAAGGTGTCATGAAGCATGGGAGCAGCCACCATGTCATAGGTGACGGCCTTGCCCAGCACATCACCTGTCATGACCCAGTGTCCGTCCAATGCCTGCAAGAGAGCCGGCCTCTTGTCGGCCGGTTGCGCCTGATCTTGCGCGAGGGCGCTGGATGCAGCGACTGCCATCGCGAAAAGTACCGGTACCATGCGGCACAAACGGAATGACGCTCGAGTGCGAACCTTGAATCGAACGAATGCATGTCGCTTAATTTCCCGATGTCGGTATAGCTTTTTCTCCGGACATGCTCCCGCAATCCACGCCGCCGGACAAGCGGCCGAGCCAGGTCCGACAACCCGCGCCTGTGTCCGAGGCCCGCCTCCCCTCTCCCCTCGCCCCACCGCGTCTAACAGGAACGCGAGTACGTCCACCCCGGCAGAACCGTCCGAGACGTCGGCTTCAGTGAAGCCTGACCCGAGCAGCTGCCTGCGTCTGCCTTGAGCCCGCGCCCCGAAAACGGACGCTCAACGGTGAAAGACGACCGAGGCTGTGTGAAAACGACGGCCTGATTTGTGCGAATATCATCGTGCCACACGAGGGAGTGCACGATGAAGCGGTTCATCGAAAGTGAGAGCCGAACGCAGGCCACACTGTTCCCGGAGCGTCTGGACGATTGGATCGCCGAGGACAACCCGGTGCGTGCAGTCGACGCGTTTGTCGATGAGCTCGACCTGGCGAAGCTCGGCTTTGAGGGTGCCGAGCCTGCGGCCACAGGCCGACCTGCGTACCACCCCGGCACGCTGCTCAAGATCTACGTTTACGGCTACCTCAACCGCCTGCCCTCGAGCCGGCGCCTGGAGCGCGAGGCGCAGCGCAACCTTGAGCTGATCTGGCTCACCGGTCGGCTCGCCCCGGACTTCAAGACGATCGCCGACTTCCGCCGCGACAACGGCCCTGGCATCCGCCAGGCCTGCCGCCAGTTCGTGCAGCTGTGTCGGGAGATCGGTCTGTTCGAGCAGGCGCTGGTGGCGATCGACGGCAGCAAGTTCAAGGCGGTGAACAACCGCGACAAGAACTTCACGCCGCACAAGCTCAAGGCCCGCCAACAGCAGCTCGACCAGAGCATCGCCCGCTACCTCGCCGACCTCGATCGCGCAGACCGGGACCCATCACTTGTGCCTGAAGAGCGGGTCGAGCACCTCAAGGAGAAGCTCGCGACGGTGCGTTCGCAGATGAAGAGGCTGGAGGCGATCGGCCGCCAGCTCGAAGCCACGCCGGATCAGCAGATCTCACTGACCGACCCCGATGCGCGCTCGATGGCCACCAGCGGCCGCGGCACGGGGATGGTGGGCTACAACGTGCAGGCCGCCGTCGACACCAAGCACCATCTGATCGTGACGCACGAGGTTGGCAACGAAGGCCACGATCGCAACCAGCTGAGCCCGATGGCGCAGCGGACGCAGGAGACGCTCGGCACGCAGGACCTGACGGTGCTCGCCGACCGCGGCTACTTCAGCGGCGAAGAGATCCTCAAGTGCGAGCAGGCGCAGATCAAGGCGCTCGTGCCGAAGCCGCTCACCTGGAACTCGGCATCCACCGGCCGCTTCGACAAGCGTGACTTCCACTACGAGGCAAAGCGCGATCGATACCGTTGCCCGGCGGGCAAGTACGCCACGCGGCGGTGCACCTCGATCCAGCACGGCATGACGATCCACCGGTACTGGTCGACCGCTTGCCCGCAGTGCCCTATCCGCAGCGCCTGCACGACCGATACCTGCCGACGCATCAACCGCTGGGAGCACGAAGACGTGGTCGAGCGGATGCAACGACGCATCGACGGCATGCCGCAGGCCGGACGGCTGCGCCGCCAGACCGTGGAGCACACGTTCGGGACGCTCAAATCGTGGATGGGCGCGACGCACTTCCTGACGAGGACGTTGCCGAAAGTGCGAACGGAGATGAGCTTGCAGGTTCTGGCATACAACCTGAAGCGAGTGATGCAGATCCTCGGCGTGCAGCCGCTGATCGCGGCGATGCGGGCGTGACGCTCGCTCGCGTCCCTTCGCCGGTTCGCGTCATAAGACCATTGCCGCCAGCGTTTTCACACGGCCTCGACCCGGAGCGGACCGTCGCGTTGCGAAGCAGACGCTCAACGCTCCGGTTCAGCGGCGGCCGAGCGAAGCGAGGCCGTCCGCTGGAATCACTTGTTAGGTGCGCGGAGCCTACTTTCCGGATGCCGGGCATACGTTGTTGGCATGCCTGAATGCCAGACGCCACTTTCCATCTTGCTGCATCCAAGCGTTCGTGTAACGCCTCCGAAGGACCTTGCCTTCATTGGGCGCACCAGGCGCGGGGACAACAGTCTCATCTCCCATCACGACGACCAAATCCCGGTAAAAGAGGAACTTCTCTGGTCGACGCTCGAACCGCGCATACCGAATCACGCCGTCGTCAATCAGTTTCAGAAGCTCGGTCTTCTCCTGGATAATTCGATTCGTCGGATGGTTGACAGTATGGTCATCCGGAAGCAGTTCCTGCAATGCGGCCTTATCGCCCTTGAAAATCGCCTCTGCGTGGGCCATGTCCAGCTTTCGGATCTGCTCCTTGAGCGCAGGGTCTTCGGGAAGCTGAAGCTGCTGTGCGAACGACGCAGTGCAGGAGAGGGCCAGCAGACTGGCAAGGACCAGGCAATTCCACTTCATTTGACACTCCTTCCGTTATGCGCACCTAACAACAATTAGGTCGGAACAACTAGCTGCTGCTCTGCAGCGATGATTCCCGGCATTAGAGCGCATCCTTGCGTCACGAGCAGAACGTCTCCCTGGCAACTTGTTGATCGGCCTGCATCATCGATCCATTAAACTGTCAATTGTGGGCCGGTGAATATCCAGTTTCGGCAAGACGGGACTGCGGGCTGCGACCGCCGCTGGGGCCTCGGATGAGCGCGCCGACATCGTCAAGCAACGAGTGCCATCGGAGAGCGAGTCGTAGGACCGCTCGTGGCCGATTCTACGCCTACACGTATGTCCGCTTTTCGAGTTTGTCCGACGACCACACTCCCCAACGGTCGCCTCGCCGTTATCCGTTTCTGCCTCCGCCGCGGCCGCTGACGCTCGCGAAGTACCCCGCATCCAGCAGCCGCCGATCCATCCGCGCGGCATCGGGCTGAAACAGCTCGAGCAGCAGTCCATCGGGCCCCTGCGCCATCGCGTAGCAGGCCTCCGGGTGTCGACGCACCTCCGTCACCGACACACCGGCCGCCTTGAGCCGCGCGACCAGCGCCTCGAGTTCATCGGTCTCGACGCCGAGATGGTGCACCGTCCCCGGTCCGACGTGCTTCGGTGGCTGCGCATACAGATGCAACCGCCCCTCGCCGACCCTGAGAAAAACATTGCGCGCACCAGCGAATTCCGCGTCCAGCAGGATCACCGCGCCGAAGTGCTCCCGCCAGAACGCGATCGTCGCCTCGATGTCCGAGGCCATCAGGTGTACGTGATGCAGGCTGAACATGTCAGGACCTCCGTGGCAGTCTGCGAGCTTGCGGCAACCTCCGCCCCTTCCAGGCCCACCACTTAAGCAACTCTGGATCCGGCTTCGCCGTCCGCGCCGCGTACACCGCACACCGAAATGTGTACACGACACAGGGGTCCTGTCTCTGGCCGGTCATCTCACATAGCCGCTGATACAGCCGCTCCGGATCCCTGCGCGCAAGGTCGCGAACGGATTTCACCCCCAACCGCCGCAAGTCAGTCGCAATGCTCGGTCCCACCCCCGGTAACTGTTGGAGTTCATCCTTCATGGGCTTCTCCATCCCCCGCACAGCGCTCGAGGAACGGCAGCACCTCGGCCAGGAACTCATCCGGAACCTCTGCGAACGGCGCATGCCCCGCTGGCATGACGACCAGTTTCGCGCCCCGGATGAGCGAGGCCGCGAGACGCCCGTCCGCCCGCGCCGAAATCACCGGATCCCTTGCCCCGAACAGCAGCAGCGTCGGCGCTGAAATCAACCTCGCTCGTTGCCGCAGGTCATGCTCCGGCTCGATGAAGCCACGCCAGACGCTGCGATTGATGGCGAGGCTCGGCGCCGTCGCCTGCGACGTGGCCGCTCGCTCGAGCATCGCCCGCACCGTGGGCGTCCGGTGCTTGAGATACCACCCGGCAAAGGTCCGCGGCGACAGCGCGAAGCGGCTGCCCTGCAGTCGGCAGAACGCCCGCGTGATGGGAGTGTGTGGCGTGAACCCACCGGGCGAGACCAGCACCAGGCCGCGCACCATGTCGCGCGACTCGATCGCCAACCGCGCGGCCACACTGCCGCCGAGCGAATTGCCGATGATCAAGGCCGGTGGCAACGCCAGGGCCGCGAGGAACTCGCAGAATACGTCGTAGAAGAATCGCGCATTCATCACCGTGGCGGCCGGCGGCGGCGCAGAAGCGCCGTACCCCGGCCAGTCGAGCGCCAGCACCCGGTAGTGCTGCGCGAGCGCCGGCACGATCGCTTCGAAATCGCGACTGTCGCCGGGATTCGCGTGCAGCAGAACCAGCGGCACGCCCCGCCCGCACTCGACGTAGTGCAGCTCACCCGACGACAGCGTCACGATCGGCATGTCAGAACTGTGGCACGACTCGCGACAAGCCACCACATGGCTGCGAGGTCTGTCTGACTGGACGGCTTCTGCCGCTACCGCTTCGCCGCCTCGAAAACCAGCGACTCGTTGCCGCCCGCATCGAGCAGCGTCAACCGGCCCGCCTCCACTCGATACGAGCGCGCTTGCCCGAGCAGCGTGAGGTACGCGCCCTCGGCGCGCATCGCCGGCTCCGCACCGGCCATCTCCGTGCTCGCGATCGACCCGACCTTGAATGATCGACGCGCACCGAGCGTGTACGGCCCGCCATAGGCGTTGACGCCGCCGCTGCCGCCAATCTTCCCGTTGGCAAACTCGGCAGTGATGTCGAAATCGCGCGGATCGAGCGAACTCAGCGTCCACTCCGTGAGCCGCCACTGCGTTCCCTCCAGCGCGCTCGGTCCCACGCGCGCACCCGCAGAACGCAGTCACCCACGTGGCGAGCAGCAGGAACGCGGCCAGGGCGCGCCGTGGCGGATAGCGCCGGCTCTCCCCACGGGCACTGTCTACGCCTGTCATTCAATGGCCGCTCGTGATTTTGAGGCCCAGGATGCCCGCGACAATCAACAGGATGCAGCCGATTCGCGCGACGGTGGCCGGCTCCTTGAAGAGGACGATGCCGAGCACGGCCGCTCCAATCGCGCCGATCCCGGTCCAGACCGCGTACGCGGTACCCACCGGCAGCACCTTCAACGCCATTCCGAGCAGCCAGAAGCTGAACCACGCCGTCATGATCGTGATCGCGGTCAGCAGCGGCCGGGTGAACCCTTCGGAGGCCTTCATGCTGACGGACCAGACCACCTCGAACAGGCCCGCTACCAGCAGGACAAGCCAGGCCGCCGTGTGGGAAAGCGTCATAGTCGGTGTTCCTGTCGTTTGAGCCGTCATGCGCCGGCCTGACGCTTGATCTTAGCCTCGACCCCACACGGCTTGATAGCTGGAGCAGGGCGACGGCGCTAACGCCGCAGTACCACAGAGGTGACAGCCCCTCACGGAAATCTCAGTCAACCCACCACAAATGCAGCACGACCATAAACCAGCGGGCTTGCCAGCATGAGTCATGGTGTCACGTCGTTCTCGCCGTCAAGGCGCTCCGTTGCTCACTCGCCCCGTCGCCGCGCAGGACGCGTCGCCAGGGATCGTTCCTCTACTCGACGGGTCGGCTGACTCGCCGTTGCCAGCTCTCAGCCGAGCCTCTGACGACTGCGCTGCGCCGTGCCCTGGAGATGCTTCGGGCAATGCCGCCCGGAACGCTCACGGAGCAACGATCATGTCGAACCCCCTTTTCACCAGCGACGCCGACGGCGACGGGGCAGGCAACATCACCCGCGGACGACGAGCTCCGCGAGCTGTGCCGGCTCGTCGCCGCGATCCATGTCAGCGACGACGTCGAACACGGACCCGCCATCGATGCGGGTTTCGATGCCTTCCAGTTTGAGGCGGGTCGGCTGGCCGTCGCCGTCGACGATAGTCGTCATGACCACGGTCTGGCTATCTGCCGCGAGCCAGCCGAACCGGCAGCCCAGCACCGGCCCGTCGTCGAGTGCATCCTCGGTATCTTCGGCGCAGGCGAGAAAGGCGACGCGTCCGTCGTCCGTCACCGCGGCGTCGGTGAATCCGAAGGCAACCCCTGCTACGTCGCCGAGATTAACCTGCAAAATGCGGCGGACCGGTGGCAACGGATTGCGGCCGTCGAGCCAGCCCACGAACCTGTTGAGCGAAACGTCGAGGATCGCGTTCCACGACTCGCCGCCACGCTTGCCATTGCCTCGCTGCAACAGCCGCAGCCAATCGCCGTGCAGCACCGCCCCTTCGATGTTCAGGCGGGCGCCGCGTGCAGCGGCGTGGACGCGCAGGCTGGCGTAGAGATCGCTGCCCGATAGCTGCTGCGCCATCGCACCCTTCCCAGCCGCGATCGTCACGATTTTCTCGCGCTGCGGGCTCGAGCCCGACCCGAACGCCACGAGCCGGCCGTCCGGCAGCACGATGCAGGCCTCGAGATCCATCTTGAATTTCTTGTTGCCGCGCGCGTCGTCGAAGACTCGCGCGCCGTCCGGTCCGGCGGGCAACAGGATCGGGTGCGTCGATCCCGTCGACGGATCGAGCACGGCAAGCGCGCTGACGTCGTCCTGCAGGATCACCAGCCGGTGGCCCTGGCGGCGGATCGAAGAGGCAGCCCGCACGTGGCCAGGCAGGTCCTCCAGCGGATGGGCGCCGTGGTCGTAGCGCAGCAGCCGCGGCGTGCCGAGCGTCGCGGTCAGGCTCGTCGAGAACGTGGCCTGCAGGGTCTTGAACTCTGGGGGACGTGACATCGGCCGATATTGAGCGGGGCCGCCCGCGCGCGGTCAAGTGAAGTCTTGCAGAAGACTCAGAACGCCTTCTTCAGCCCCGCCTGCTTCAAGACACCATTGGCTGTATGTCGGGACAAAATCCTGGAATCAACCACAAAATTGCGCCGTTCAATAGGACTGAACCAGATGTCATGATCGCCTTTGCCGCGACGCACGCGATAGCAGCCAGCGTCTCGGAGTATCCGCCGCAGGTCAGGCGCGAAGTCGCCCACGGAGCTGCTGTCCTAGCCCCGGTTAACGCTGATGAGTTCCTGTTTATGCCAGAGAAGTTCGACCGGGACCTCCGCCTCGGAACCGCTTACGTTCATCGCCAGCAGTTCGGGAATGAGAGTCCGCAGTTTCTTCGTCATCGACTCGACCGTCGCGGATTCCGTGGCCAGACCCGGCACGTTCGTCTCGCTGACGAACCAGACGCGAGCATCGGCGTCCCAGTCGCATTTCACGGTGTAGGACTTTCGCATACGGCGCACACGGGTCGATGACCGCCTCATGGACACAAACTTATCATACGCAGAATGCCCGGGGCGTCACCCGCCACAAAATCCACAAATTTGAGGGCTTTGCCGAGAATCAGAAAGAGCCCTCTCCCTCGCCTGCGCGGGAGAGGGCCCCGAACCAGCTACGCGGCTTTTCCTTCCGCGAGCGCCTTCACGTCCGAAGTCTTGAGCGCCTGGCCGCCGATGGCCCAGTCGCCGCTCTTGAACTCGTTGATGCGGACCGTGGTGACGCCGCGCATCCTTTCGCCTTCGACTTCGATCATCGCCGCGGTGACCTTGGCGATCATGTCGGCCTTCTGCTGCGGCGTGAACACGTCCGTGATGACGTCGATGGTAACGAGGGGCATGTCGTTTCTCCTTGCAGTGGTTGGTTAGAGCGTCCCTGCGAACGGCAGCGCGTCCACCGCACCATTGAACGCGATGAACAACGTGCAGGCCTCGGCTCCGTTGCAGCGAGCCGTGTGCGGCAGCGTGGCCGGCCCGTACGCGTAATCACCGCGCTGCAGGCTCACGGCTGGATGGCCGGCGTAGGTCACGTCGAGCTGGCCGGAGACGAGCACCATGCGTTCGGCCGACGTGTGCGAATGCGCCGGAATCGTATAGCCCGGCGGCACACGCAGGAACACGTCGGCACCCGGCTCGGCCGGGTTGCCGTGCAGCACCGAGATCTTGCAACCGGGCGGGAAGATGGCCGGGCAATCTCCCCATTGCAGGTCGGCGGCTGTCTCGGACAAGGCCAACGGGCGGTCCAGCCCTGGCGCCACCGGCGTTTCGGCGTTCAGTGCGCCGGAAGCACCGAGAACAGCGAACAGGATGGCGGGCAGGGTCAGGTTGTGGATGGGCCGGGTCATGGTCGTAGTCCTTGGTCTGGCGGCGAGTGGGCGCAGGTTGGCAGCCCGCGCCAGCCGAAGCTTGCAGAGGGCATGGAGATTTCATGGAGGTCTCTGCAGTGGTTTCTGGGCGATCGCCCCGGGCGGCGGTATCCTCCGCCCCCATGCTCTACCGGTTCGACACCTTCGAGCTCGACACGGCCAGGGCTGAACTGCGCGCGAACGGCGCCCCTCGTCCGGTCGAACCCCAGGTCTTTGCCCTGCTCACCCTGCTGGTCGAAAACCGCGAGCGACTGGTCTCGCGGGACGAAATCCACGACAAGATCTGGGACCGGCGCATCGTCTCCGATGCCGCACTCGCAAGCCGCGTCAAGTCGGCACGGCAGGCGCTCGGCGACGACGGGCAGTCACAGCGTTTCATCCGGACGATCCACGGCCAGGGCTTCCGCTTCGTCGCCGAGGTGAAAGTCGCACGCGCGATACAGCTCACCGATCCTCCGCCGCTGGAGCTGCACACCGGACAGCAGGCGGCACAGTCGACGCGGCCGTCGATCGCCGTGTTGCCGTTTCGCCTCGTCGGCGAGGCCGGGCCATACGCCGCCATTGCCGACGCCCTGCCCCACGAACTGATCATGGAGCTGTCGCGCCTGCGCTGGCTGTTCGTCACGGCGCGCGGCTCGTCGTTTCGCCTTCGCTCCGCGGACGCCGACATGCGCGAAATCGGTCGCGTGCTCGGGGTGCGGTATTGCCTGACCGGCACCGTCGATGTCGCGGACCCGAACCTCGTCGTCAGCGTCGAGCTGGTCGACACGCGCAGCGACGGCGTCGTCTGGGCGGACCGCTTTGCCGGCTCGGTCGACGACGTGCACTCGATGCGCGAGGACATCCGCTCGCGGATCCTGGCGGCGCTCGAACTGCAGATCCCGTTGCACGAAGCGAACCTCGCCCGCCTCGAGGTGACGGAGAGTCTCGATGCGTGGTCGGCGTATCACCTCGGCCTGCAGCACATGTACCGATTCAACCGCACGGACAATGCCGCGGCCACGGCGCTGTTCCAGCGGGCCGTCGCGCAGGATCCGGGGTTCGCGCGTGCGCACGCCGGGCTGTCGTTCATGCACTTCCAGACGGCGTTCATGCGGCACACGGACGACATTGCCGGCGAGTCCGACCTGGCGCGTCGATATGCGCAGCGCGGCGTGGAACTCGACCCGCTCGACCCGTTCGTGAACTTCACGATGGGCCGCACCTTCTGGCTCTCGGGCGACCTCGAGGGCGGTCTCGCGTGGCTCGAGCGCGCCACGACGATCAGCCCGAACTACGCGCAGGGCATCTATGCCCAGGCCTGGACCGAGACGCTCGCGGGCCGTGGCCTGCAGGGCCGCGCGCACGTCGACCTGTCGATGCGCCTGAGCCCGCTCGACCCGCTCTATTACGCGATGCTCGGCACGCGAGCCTTCACCCACATGGTCGTTGGCGAGGACCTCGCCGCCGCCGAGTGGGCCGAACGTGCCGCACGCTCGCCGGGTGCCCACGTGCTGATCGCGATGATCGCATCCGCCACGCAAGCCATGATCGGCGACGATGCGAAGGCCGCGCAGTGGGCTGCCAACGTTCGTGAACGCAACCCCGTGCTCACTCGCGAAGACTTCTTCCGCTCGTTCCCCATGAAGTCTGAAGTCACGCGAGCGCGCCTTGCGAACGCACTCGAACGCTGCGGATTCTGAAACGTGGAAGCGTCCCGCCCCTGCCGTTCGAGGAGATGACCGTGCCGCTGACACTCAAGAAAAGCGTGAAACAACTGGTGGACGAGGCGTTGGCCGAAATCGAGACGCTGAGCGTCGATGAGGCGCGTGCCCTGTTCGGCCGGCCCGACGTGACGTTCATCGACTTGCGCGACCCGCGCGAACTCTGGCGCGAAGGCGGCATGCCCGGCGCCGTGAACGTGACCCGCGGCATGCTCGAGTTCTGGATCGATCCGGCCAGCCCGTACCACAAGGACTTCTTCGCCTCGGGCAACCGGTTCGTGTTCTTCTGTGCCGGCGGCTGGCGTTCAGCGCTGGCCGCAAAGACCGCGCAGGACATGGGACTCACGCCGGTCGCCCACCTCCACGGCGGGTTCGGCGCGTGGAAGAAGGCGGGCGCGCCGGTTGCAGCCATCGAACCGAAACCGGTGCGGTAGGATTTGACATGGCCAACCCGATCGATTCGCTGCTCGAAACTCCGGATGTCCTGACGCAACTGGCCGTGCAGTACGGTCCGCGCGTGCTCGCGGCGGCGCTGGTGCTGGTGGCCGGTCTGTTCGTGATGCATTGGGTCGCGAAGTTCGCGGCACGCGGACTCAACCGGCTGTCGCTCGAGCAACCGGTGCGCGACCTGCTGCTGCGAGTCGTCCGGATCCTCGTGCTGTGCCTGTTCCTGCTGCTCGCGCTGCAGAATCTCGGCATCGACCTGCTGCCGCTGCTCGCCGGCCTCGGCCTCGCCGGTGCGGGCATCGCGCTGGCGCTGCAGGGCGTGCTGGGCAACGTTGCCGCGGGACTCACGATCATCTTCACGCGGCCGTTCCGCGTCGGCGAGTACATCTCGATCGCCGGGGAGGAAGGTATCGTCAGCCAGATCTCGATCTTCAGCACGACGCTGCGCCACAGCGACCTCTCGCTGGTCGTGGTCCCCAACCGCAAGATCGCCGGCGAGATCCTGCACAACTACGGCGAGATCCGGCAGCTGGACCTCAGCGTCAACGTGGCGTACGGCACCGACATCGATGTCGCCGTTGGCGCGGTCCGCGACGTGCTCGCGTCCAATCCACGCGTGCTGCAGGATCCGGCGCCGCTGGTTGCCGCCGCGGCGCTCGGCGATCACGCCATCTCCATCGCCATCAAGCCGTGGGTGGCGGTGCAGGACTTCGTTGCCGCCGCCGGTGAGATCAACCCAGCCGTCGTCGACGCATTCCGCCGCAGGGCGTGCAGATTCCCGTCCTCCGAGTCACTGTCAGCGCCTGAGTACTCCATGCTATCAACGGAGAGGGCGATCAGCTACGCGGCTTTGCCTTCTGCCAGCGCCTTCACGTCCGAAGTCTTGAGCGC
Source organism: uncultured Gammaproteobacteria bacterium (assembly GCA_963700045.1). GTDB lineage: Bacteria > Pseudomonadota > Gammaproteobacteria > Steroidobacterales > Steroidobacteraceae > RPQJ01. The sequence continues at coordinate 128,969 of CAVOWK010000023.1, read as the reverse complement.
CTGGCCACCGATGGCCCAATCGCCGCTCTTGATCTCGTTGATCTTGACCCTGTGACGCCGCGCATCCTTTCACCTTCCACTTCGATCATCGCCGCGGTGACCTTGGCGATCATGTCGGCCTTCTGCTGCGGCGTGAACACGTCCGTGATGACGTCGATGGTAACCAGGGGCATGTCGTTTCTCCTTGCAGTGGTTGGTTAGAGCGTTCCTGCGAATGGCAGCGCGTCCACCGCACCATTGAACGCGATGAACAACGTGCAGGCCTCGGCTCCGTTGCAGCGAGCCGTGTGCGGCAGCATGGCCGGCCCGTACGCGTAATCACCGCGCTTCAGGCTCACGGTCGGATGACCGGCGTAGGTCACGTCGAGCTGGCCGGAGACGAGCACCATGCGTTCGGCCGACGTGTGCGAATGCGCCGGAATCGTATAGCCCGCGGCACACGCAGGAACACGTCGGCACCCGGCTCGGCCGGGTTGCCGTGCAGCACCGAGATCTTGCAACCGGGCGGGAAGATGGCCGGGCAATCTCCCCATTGCAGGTCGGCGGCTGTCTCGGACAAGGCCAACGGGCGGTCCAGCCCTGGCGCCACCGGCGTTTCGGCGTTCAGTGCGCCGGAAGCACCGAGAACAGCGAACAGGATGGCGGGCAGGGTCAGGTTGTGGATGGGCCGGGTCATGGTCGTAGTCCTTGGTCTGGCGGCGAGTGGGCGCAGGTTGGCAGCCCGCGCCAGCCGAAGCTTGCAGAGGGCATGGAGATTTCATGGAGGTTTCTGCAGTGGTTTCTGGGCGATCGCCCCGGCCGGCGGTATCCTCGGGCCCATGCTCTACCGGTTCGACACCTTCGAGCTCGACACGGCCAGGGCTGAACTGCGCGCGAACGGCGCCCCTCGTCCGGTCGAACCCCAGGTCTTTGCCCTGCTCACCCTGCTGGTCGAAAACCGCGAGCGACTGGTCTCGCGGGACGAAATCCACGACAAGATCTGGGACCGGCGCATCGTCTCCGATGCCGCACTCGCAAGCCGCATCAAGTCGGCACGGCAGGCGCTCGGCGACGACGGGCAGTCACAGCGTTTCATCCGGACGATCCACGGCCAGGGCTTCCGCTTCGTCGCCGAGGTGAAGGTCGCACGCGCGATACAGCTCACCGATCCTCCGCCGCTGGAGCTGCACACCGGACAGCAGGCGGCACAGTCGACGCGGCCGTCGATCGCCGTGTTGCCGTTTCGCCTCGTCGGCGACGCCGGGCCATACGCCGCCATTGCCGACGCCCTGCCCCACGAACTGATCATGGAGCTGTCGCGCCTGCGCTGGCTGTTCGTCACGGCGCGCGGCTCGTCGTTTCGCCTTCGCTCCGCGGACGCCGACATGCGCGAAATCGGTCGCGTGCTCGGGGTGCGGTATTGCCTGACCGGCACCGTCGATGTCGCGGACCCGAACCTCGTCGTCAGCGTCGAGCTGGTCGACACGCGCAGCGACGGCGTCGTCTGGGCGGACCGCTTTGCCGGCTCGGTCGACGACGTGCACTCGATGCGCGAGGACATCCGCTCGCGGATCCTGGCGGCGCTCGAACTGCAGATCCCGTTGCACGAAGCGAACCTCGCCCGCCTCGAGGTGACGGAGAATCTCGATGCGTGGTCGGCGTATCACCTCGGCCTGCAGCACATGTACCGTTTCAACCGCACGGACAATGCCGCGGCCACGGCGCTGTTCCAGCGGGCCGTCGCGCAGGATCCGGGGTTCGCGCGTGCGCACGCCGGGCTGTCGTTCATGCACTTCCAGACGGCGTTCATGCGGCACACGGACGACATTGCCGGCGAGTCCGACCTGGCGCGTCGATATGCGCAGCGCGGCGTGGAACTCGACCCGCTCGACCCGTTCGTGAACTTCACGATGGGCCGCACCTTCTGGCTCTCGGGCGACCTCGAGGGCGGTCTCGCGTGGCTCGAGCGCGCCACGACGATCAGCCCGAACTACGCGCAGGGCATCTATGCCCAGGCCTGGACCGAGACGCTCGCGGGCCGTGGCCTGCAGGGCCGCGCGCACGTCGACCTGTCGATGCGCCTGAGCCCGCTCGACCCGCTCTATTACGCGATGCTCGGCACGCGAGCCTTCACCCACATGGTCGTTGGCGAGGACCTCGCCGCCGCCGAGTGGGCCGAACGTGCCGCACGCTCGCCGGGTGCCCACGTGCTGATCGCGATGATCGCATCCGCCACGCAAGCCATGATCGGCGACGATGCGAAGGCCGCGCAGTGGGCTGCCAACGTTCGTGAACGCAACCCCGTGCTCACTCGCGAAGACTTCTTCCGCTCGTTCCCCATGAAGTCTGAAGTCACGCGAGCGCGCCTTGCGAACGCACTCGAACGCTGCGGATTCTGAAACGTGGAAGCGTCCCGCCCCTGCCGTTCGAGGAGATGACCGTGCCGCTGACACTCAAGAAAAGCGTGAAACAACTGGTGGACGAGGCGTTGGCCGAAATCGAGACGCTGAGCGTCGATGAGGCGCGTGCCCTGTTCGGCCGGCCCGACGTGACGTTCATCGACTTGCGCGACCCGCGCGAACTCTGGCGCGAAGGCGGCATGCCCGGCGCCGTGAACGTGACCCGCGGCATGCTCGAGTTCTGGATCGATCCGGCCAGCCCGTACCACAAGGACTTCTTCGCCTCGGGCAACCGGTTCGTGTTCTTCTGTGCCGGCGGCTGGCGTTCAGCGCTGGCCGCAAAGACCGCGCAGGACATGGGACTCACGCCGGTCGCCCACCTCCACGGCGGGTTCGGCGCGTGGAAGAAGGCGGGCGCGCCGGTTGCAGCCATCGAACCGAAACCGGTGCGGTAGGATTTGACATGGCCAACCCGATCGATTCGCTGCTCGAAACCCCGGATGTCCTGACGCAACTGGCCGTGCAGTACGGTCCGCGCGTGCTCGCGGCGGCGCTGGTGCTGGTGGCCGGTCTGTTCGTGATGCATTGGGTCGCGAAGTTCGCGGCACGCGGACTCAACCGGCTGTCGCTCGAGCAACCGGTGCGCGACCTGCTGCTGCGAGTCGTCCGGATCCTCGTGCTGTGCCTGTTCCTGCTGCTCGCGCTGCAGAATCTCGGCATCGACCTGCTGCCGCTGCTCGCCGGCCTCGGCCTCGCCGGTGCGGGCATCGCGCTGGCGCTGCAGGGCGTGCTGGGCAACGTTGCCGCGGGACTCACGATCATCTTCACGCGGCCGTTCCGCGTCGGCGAGTACATCTCGATCGCCGGGGAGGAAGGTATCGTCAGCCAGATCTCGATCTTCAGCACGACGCTGCGCCACAGCGACCTCTCGCTGGTCGTGGTCCCCAACCGCAAGATCGCCGGCGAGATCCTGCACAACTACGGCGAGATCCGGCAGCTGGACCTCAGCGTCAACGTGGCGTACGGCACCGACATCGATGTCGCCGTTGGCGCGGTCCGCGACGTGCTCGCGTCCAATCCACGCGTGCTGCAGGATCCGGCGCCGCTGGTTGCCGCCGCGGCGCTCGGCGATCACGCCATCTCGATCGCCATCAAGCCGTGGGTGGCGGTGCAGGACTTCGTTGCCGCCGCCGGTGAGATCAACCCAGCCGTCGTCGACGCATTCCGCCTGCAGGGCGTGCAGATTCCCGTCCTCCGAGTCACTGTCAGCGCCTGAGGTACTCCATGCGGATCAACGTCAGCCGCGTCTTCGTCTCGGCCAGCCTGCTGCTGGCCGCGTTCGCCACCGGCGCACGACCGGTCGAGCCTGCCCTCGACCAGGTCACGGCACAACGCATCGACGCGGCGGCCGCGGAGGTGTTGCAGCAGACAGGTGTGCCGAGCGCATCGATCGCGGTGGTGAGGGACGGCCGCATCGTCTATGCGCAGGCGTACGGCAACGCGGCGCTCGAGCCGCAAGCCTTGCGTGCCCGTCCGGCGATGCGCTACGCGATCGGCTCGATCTCGAAGCAGTTCACAGCGTCTGCACTGCTCCTGCTGCAGCAGGACGGCAAGCTCTCGCTCGACGACAAGGTAGCAAAGTACTTTCCGCAACTGACCCGTGCGAACGAGATCACGATCCGCCAGCTGCTTTCGCACACGTCGGGCTACCAGGACTACTGGCCGCAGGACTACATGTTTGCGGCCATGCTGCGGCCGACGGAGCCCGCGGCGATCCTCGACCGCTGGGCCCGCCAGCCGCTCGACTACGAACCCGGCACGCGCTGGCAGTACAGCAACACGGGTTACGTGCTCGCCGGGCTCATCGTCGAGAAGGTCAGCGGCGAACCGCTGTACCGGTTCCTCGAGCGCCGCATCTTCGAACCGCTGGGGATCGAGTCGGTCCGCAACTTCGACGACGAGCCGCTGGCCCACGGCACCGTGCCGGGCTACGAATCGTATGCGCTGGGACCCCCTCGTGCGTCCGGGTACAGCGGCCCGGGCTGGCTGTTCGGTGCGGGCGGTCTCGCCATGAGCGCCGAGGACCTGGCTCGCTGGAACATTTCGTTGATCGATCGCAGCGTGCTGAGCGCCGACTCCTATCGCGAGCTCGAAACCGAAGTGCTGCTGAAAAGCGGCGCGGGCACCGACTACGCGCTGGGACTCGACGTCACGATGGACCGCCAGCGGCGCAAGCTGGAGCACGGCGGCGAAGTTGCGGGGTTCACGGCGCTGAACGTCGTCTATCCCGACGACGGCGTGGCCATCGTGGTGCTGACCAATCTCATGGCATCGCATGCGCCCGACCAGCTTGCGGCAAAGATCGCGGACATCGTCTTCGAACACGTCGACGCGACCGACGCGGCACGGACCGCACAAGCGAAGGCGATCTACGAAGGCCTGCTCGCCGGCCGCATCGACCGCTCGCAGTTCACGTCGAACGCGAACGGCTACTTCTCGGCGCAAGCCCTGGCCGATTTCCAGGCGAGCCTCGGCCCGCTCGGTGCGCCGAAGGAATTCAAGCATTTCCGGACATGGCAGCGCGGCGGCATGACCGGCCGCTCGTACCACGCCATCTATCCTGATCGAAAGCTGCGCGTCTGGACCTACGAACTGCCCGACGGCAAGCTCGAGCAGTTGCAGGTCCAGGCGGTCGAGTAGCGAACAAGCATCAGTTCATCGAGTGCAGCCCGAACAGATTGCCTTCGGTGTCGATGGCCAGGACGATGTGGCCGTACTCGCCGATCGACAACTTTTCCCGCTGGATCCTGCCGCCTGCCGACACCACGCGGCCGCCTTCGACGGCGCAGTCCTCGCACCCGAAGTAGACCAGCGTGCCGCCGGGCGTCGAGGGCATGCCGGGCGTGCGGACGAGTGCCCCGCCGGCGCCGGGGCGGTCGGGCGACATCTGGAATGCCCACATCTCGAGGTCCTGGTCAACGGGCCCGAGTCGCTCGAGCTTCACGCCCAGGACAGTCTCGTAGAAGCGCCGGGCACGGGCCATGTCCTGCACGTAGATCTCGAACCAGCGAACAGCGTTTTCTGCCATGACGGTTCTCCTCGCGTGGACCATGAACACCGTGACTTCGGGCCAGGACGCGCAAGCGCTGGCCCGATCCCGAAGCCGGTGCAGTCGCGTACAGATCTTATCGGATTGAATCCTCGATCTGCTGCAGCATGTACAGCACCACCGAGGCGATGATCACGATCGCTGCGATTTCCATGGGTCACTCCATTCGACGACCGCCGATTTGGCGTGCGCGAATGATCGGTCCCGCGCATTGCTGCGCCGCGTCAAACAGTTGAAGGTTTCGTGAACGGACCCGGCGAAATGGAATGAACGTCGCGTTTATGCGAGCGACCGGCGGATGTCACCCGCCAGTTCGTCGATCGCCCGCGTTGCCACCGGCGTTATCTGTGGCAATCCCGCAAAGCCATGGACCATGCCCGCGTAACGACGGGCGATGACCTCGACGCCCGCGGCCCGCAACCTCTCGGCGAACGCCTCGCCTTCATCGCGCAGTGGATCGCACTCGGCTGTCACCACGCTGGTCGTCGGCAGCCCGGCGAGATCTGCGTGCAGCAGAGCCACGAGCGGGTTGTTCGCATCGTCCGGCGCACCCAGGTACTGACTCCAGGACCACTGCACCCCGCTGCGGGCGAGCAGGTACCCGCGCCCGTAGGCATGCATCGATTCGGTGTCGCACTCCGGATCCAGCATCGGATACAGCAACGCGAGATGGCTGACGCCGGGCCCGCCGCGTCTTGCGCGCAAGGCGGTCGCCGTCGCGAGGTTGCCGCCTGCGCTGTCGCCGCAGAGCGCGAGGCGTTGGGCATCGAGGTCAAAGTCAGCCGCATGGCGCCCAAGCCACCGCAGCACCGCCGAGCAATCGTCGAGGGCGCCGGGAAACCGCGTCTCCGGAGCGCGTCGATAGTCGACGGCAACGACCGCGCACCCGCTGCTGTGCGCGAGCCGGTGGCAGATCGAGTCGTGCGTGTCGAGATCGCCGAGCACGAAGCCGCCACCGTGACAGAAGACGATGGCCGGCAGTCGTGCCTCGCTCGTGGGCCGGTAGATACGCACGTTCAGCGGACCCGCAGGGCCCGGCATCACCCGGTCGTCGACCGCATGGAGCGGGGTTCTCGGCGCCGTGATCAGGTACGCCTTGTTGCCGGCCCGCATGTCGTCGACCGAAACGTGTGCGGGCGGCGCACGCAATTCGCTGCGCTTGTCGGCGAGCAACTCGGCGAAAGCGGCATCGACGGACATGCCGGTGGCGTCGCCGTTCAGCGCGCCGCCACCACTTCGATCTCGACCAGCGCGCCCGGCACCGGCAGCGCCACCACCTGCACGGTGGTCCTCGCCGGCAGGTTGCCCTGGCTGGCTGCGCCGAAGTAGCGCGAGTAGGACTTCATCAAGCCGCCGAAGTCCATGCCGCCGCCCTTCGCCGGGTCGCCCACCATGAAGACGTTCATCTTCACGACGTCGGCCATCGTCAACCCGGATGCCGCGAGCTCCTTCTCGATCTTGGCGAGCACGCTGGCCGCCTGGGTCTCGGTATCGCCGAGGCGCTCGGTGCTGCCGGCTGGGGCCTCCGGCTTGGCGACATCCGCGAGCGTGCCGCTGACGAAGACGATTCGCGCGGCACCAGGAACTGCGACGCTGCTGGCGATCGGAAAATCGGGGAGCGACCGGCGCGTGATCGCATCGGCGGCCGGGGCAGCGAACGGCAGCGCAAGCAGCACACACGTCAACGACGATGCAAACACTCTACGGTCGGGTACTGTCATGGAACCTCCAGTCGGGCCGTCATAGCCACGCCGCGATGCAAAAATACCCGCGGCGACAAAGGACATAGCATACTCAGTCCACAATAACGCTCGCAGGGGAATCGCCATGGACGCATCGGGTACGTCGCGCAGGAACTTCCTGCAGGCCTCGGGCGGGGCATTGGGCATGGCGTGGCTCGCGGCCAGCTGGCCCAAGGTCGTCGCCGCAGCTGAACACGCCCATCAGATGGCCAGCGACACCGCGGATCGCAGCAAGTTTCTCCTGCTCACGCCCGCGCAGGCTCGTGACGTCGACGCCATTGCGTCGCAGATCGTCCCGAGCGGCGCCACGCCAGGAGCGCATGAAGCGGGTGTCGTCTATTTCATCGACCACGTGCATGCGGGGCTATGGAAAGAGAGCGGCCAGGAGTTCGTCGCGGGCCTGACCGAATTCCAGGCGAAGTGCGCGAAGCACTATCGCGGGAGTCGCGCAGTTTGCCGACCTGCCGTTCGACGAGCAGACGGCGTACCTCAAGCACATGGAGCACACGCCGTTCTTCGGCGGCATGCGGTTCCTGACAGTGCTTGGGCTGCTTGCACTGCCTTCCTATGGCGGCAACGCGGGCAAGCTCGGCTGGAAGCTCGTCGGCTTCGTCGACCAGCATGCGTGGCAACCACCGTTCGGACATTACGACGCCGAATACGCCGGGTTCGTGCCTTATGCGAAGACCGCGGAGCAGCAGTCATGAGCGCGCGCAAGTTCAAGCCGGACGACACCGTCGACTTCGTGGTGGTGGGTTCGGGGGCCGCCGGCGGGGTGATGGCGCGCGAACTGTCACAGGCCGGGTTCGAGGTGCTGGTGCTCGAGCAGGGGCCGCGCTTCACGGCCGCGGACTTCCGCCACGACGAACTGGACTACTGGTTCAACGGCGCCCTGACCAACAAGCTCGACACGAACCCGCAGACGTTTCGCAAGACGGCGGCGGAGAAAGCGCAACGCGTCACCGAGTTTCCGGCCGCGTGGTACGCGCCGAACGTCGGCGGCAGTTCCGTGCACTTCACCGCCAACTTCTGGCGCTTCCACGAAGTCGACTTCGACGAGCGCAGCCGGCTGGGCGCGATCGCGGGAACGACTTTTTCCGACTGGCCGATCACCTACGACGAACTCGAGCCGTATTACACGAAGGTCGAGTGGGAGGTCGGCGTGTCCGGGCTGGCCGGTGCCAGCCCGTTCGACCCGTGGCGCAGCAAGCCGTACCCGATGCCGCCGCTGCCCGTGAAGTCCTCGGGCGTGCTGCTGGAGCGCGGCGCGCGCAAGATGGGCTGGCATCCGTACCCGGCGCCGATGGCGATCGCGTCGGTGCCGTACAAGGACCGCGCCGCCTGCGCTCACTGCGGGTTCTGCATCGGCTTCGGCTGCGAAATGCAGGCGAAGTCGTCGACGCTTTACACGATGATTCCGGAGGCCGAAGCCACGGGACGCTGCGAAGTGCGGCCGCTGAGCTACGTGTCGCGCATCGAGACGAACGCGGCGGGCCGCGCGACCGGTGTCGCCTATTTCGACAAGGACAAGCGCGAGCATTTCCAGAAGGCGCGCGCGGTCGTCGTGTGCGCCAATGGCGCGGAAACGTCGCGGCTGCTGCTGATGTCGGCCAATGCACAGTTCCCGGACGGGCTGGCGAATTCCAGCGGCTATGTCGGCAAGAACCTGATGTTCAACACCTACGCCCAGGTCAACGCGCTGTTCGAGCACGAACTGAACGAGTTCAAGAGCGCGCAGGTCACGCGTGTCGTGCACGACTGGTACGACAGCGACCCGAAGCGCGGCTTCTACGGCGGCGGCGGCATCGATTCGCGCATCGGCCCGATGCCGATTGCGTGGTCGCTGTTCGCGCCACCGCCGGGTCGCACCTGGGGCGCCGGGTTCAAATCGCTGCTCGAGGCGCTGCCGCGCGCGATGATCGTCGCCGGTCACGGCACGTCGCTGCCGCTCGAGACCAATCGCATCGACCTCGACCCGGAGCTGAAGGACGCCTGGGGCCTGCCCGCGCTGCGCATGACCTACAAGGACCATCCGGACGACCTCGCGATGGCGCGCTACCTGCAGGATCGTGGCGTCGAGTCCATGCAGGCCGCCGGTGCGCTCGAAGTCTGGAAGGACCCGGTCACCGAATCGACCGCCGGCCCGCACCTGTTGGGGACTGCGCGCATGGGCAACGACCCAAAGACCTCGGTCGTCGACAAGTACCATCGCAGTCACGACATCCGCAACCTGTTCGTCTGCGACGGCTCGAGCTTCGTGACGTCGGGGCGCGGGCAACCGACGATGACGATCCAGGCCCTTGCCTTCCGCGCCGGCGACCACATCGCACAGTTCGCGAAGCGCGGCGAAATCTGACGGTCAGGCGGCGCGCATGGCCTCGAGCCGGCGTGACACGATCGCGTCGGCTTCCGCCATGATCCGGTCGATCAGCTCGCGGCAGGTCGGCACGTCGTGGATCAGCCCGGCGACCATGCCGCAGGACCACGCGCCCGCCTCCATCTCGCCCTGCTGCATCACCTTCGTGTAGGCACCCGCGACGTACTCGCGGATGTCGTCGATCGTGGTCGCAGCGCCCTTCTGCTTCTCGATCTCGACGACCTTGTCCACGGCCGAGTTGCGCAGCACCCGTTCCGTGTTGCGCAGCGGACGCATGATCAGCCGCGTGTCGAGTTCGGTGGCCCGCACCAGCGCCTGCTTGACGTTCTCGTGCACCGGCGCTTCCTGCGTGGCGATGAAACGCGTGCCCATGTTCATGCCTTCGGCGCCCAGGGCGAGCGCAGCGACGAGGCTGCGTCCGTCGGCCATGCCGCCGGAAGCGACGAACGGGATCTTCAGTGCCTCCGCGGCGAGCGGCAGCAGGATGAAGTTCGGCACGTCGTCCTCGCCCGGGTGACCCCCGCACTCGAAGCCGTCGACGCTCACGGCGTCGCAGCCGATCTTTTCGGCCTTGAGCGAGTGCCGCACCGACGTGCACTTGTGGATGACCTTGACGCCATGCTGCTTGAGCACGGGCATGTACTGCTCCGGACTGCGGCCCGCGGTCTCGACGATGCGCACGCCGCCTTCGACGATCGCCTGGATGAGTTCGGGGTACGGCGGATTGGCGAACGTCGGCAGGAACGTCAGGTTCACGCCAAACGGCTTGTCGGTCATGTCGTGGCAGCGCTTGATCGCCGCAGCGAGCTTCTCCGGCGTGCCGAGCGTCAGCGCCGTGATCATGCCGAGCCCGCCCGCGTTGGAGACCGCCGACGCGAGTTCGGGCAACCCGACGAAATGCATGCCGCCCTGGATGATCGGGTGCTGGATGCCGAAGAGTTCGGTGATGCGGGTCTTCATGGACGGCCTCGGTTTCCTGTTGGGCAACAGTCGATTGTCGCCGATCCGTCCGGCGATCGCTCAGCTTCGCAGGCGGCCAACCCGGCGACTCGCCTATTTCCTCGACGCAGCGGCCTTCCTTGCTTCAGCCAAGGCCTTGCCTGCGGCGCGCTGCGCGCACTCTTTCGTGTCGGGTCCGGAGTCCGGATAGGCCTTGCCGAGCTTCTCGCAGACGACCTTCGCCGCCTCGTTGATCCGCCAGTCCAGCGTTGCGACGTCCGCCGGCTTCGCCAGGTCGAGGTCGGCGTAGCTCACCCGACTCGACATGGCGACCTTGTAGTACCCGGGTGCCGGGCTGGCCGTGTCGGCCTTGCTCTCCTTCACGATGGGCGAGGCCTCGACCACGATCTCTTCCAACGGCTGGGCCAGGACATTGCCCCAGGCCATGCAGGCCGCGACCGGTACTGCGACCGCCAGGAGTTTCCTTCTCATGACGCACTCCTTCCCTATTTGCGACTGGGCGTGCCGGGGCGGCACGCCCTTTGCCCCACGGCACAAGGCTAATGCCGGACGCGGCAAAGGAGAATTCGGAGTGTTGGAACAGCGCACCGGTATTAATCGCTAGGCCACGCGGGTCGGCCGGGCTTGCAAGCGATCCGGAATCTGCAGGTGAGCGACGAGCCGAATGCCCCTATCATCGGGTTACATGAGCCTGACCCGCCGAGTTCTCATCGTCCTGCTGGTCGTGATCACCGCCCTGGTCGCGGTCGTCGCGTATCGCACGGCGACCTACACACCGCCCACCGGCGACTTGACGTCGCCTGTCGAACTCGCGCCGGCCGTGCACATCGACGGCGCAACTGCTGCGAAGCACCTGGCGGAAGCAGTTCGCTTCCGCACCGTCAGTCACCAGGACGCGAAGGACAACGACTGGGCCGAATGGGACCGTCTGCACGCGTGGCTGGCCGCGACCTACCCCGCGGCACACGCGGCCATGACTCGCGAACTGGTCGCCGGCCACACGCTCGTCTACACCTGGCGCGGCACAGACCCGTCGCTCGCGCCGATCGTCCTGCTGGCTCACCACGACGTCGTCCCCGTGACGAGTGGCACCGAGCAGGACTGGTCGCACCCGCCGTACGACGGCGTGATCGCGGACGGCGCGGTGTGGGGTCGTGGCGCCGTCGACGACAAGGGGTCGATGATCGGCTTGTTCGAGGGTATCGAGTCGCTGGTCACCAGCGGGTTCGTACCCCGTCGCACCGTCTACGTGGTCAGCGGGCACGACGAAGAGGCTGGCGGCACCGGGGCGCACGCAGCAGCGCAGCTGCTGCAAGCCCGGGGCGTGCACGCGGCATTCGTGCTCGACGAAGGCCTGGCCGTCATCGCCGATTTCCCGCTGCTTGGCCGACCCGTGGCGCTGATCGGCATTGCCGAGAAGGGCTACGCGACGCTGAAGGTCACCGCGCCCGCCGCAGGCGGGCATTCTTCTGCGCCGCCACCCGAGACGGGCGTCGAAGTGCTCGCCAGGGCCGTGCTGGCCATCACCGACGCAGCTTTTCCGCTCGAGTTCAAGGGACCGGCGGCCGACATGGTGCGCGCACTCGCGCCGGATGCACCGCTCCTCGTTCGCGTCGCCGTCGCGAATGAATGGTTGTTCCGCCCACTGCTCGTGCGGCAGATCGCAGCGACGGCCGCGGGCGCTGCGACGCTGCACACGACGATCGCGCCGACGATGCTGCGCGGCAGCCCGAAGGAGAACGTGCTGCCGCAGGACGCGACCGCCTGGATCAACTACCGCATTGCGCCGGGCCTGACTGCGGAGGACGTGATGCGGCGTGCTGCGGCAGCGACCAGCGGTCTCGGCGTCAAGCTTGCCTGGGAAGGCCCTGCCTACGACCCTTCACCGGTGTCGTCGAGCACCTCGACGGCCTACCGCGTCCTGGCGGAACTCGCGGCGGGTGACGAGCGAACTCCCGTTGCGCCCGGCCTCGTCACGGCCACGACCGACAGTCGCCACATGGCCGGGCTGGCCGAGGACATCTATCGCTTCCAGCCGATCGTGGCGTCGATCGGCGAGCTGCAGATGATCCACGGCACGAACGAGCACATGACGCTGGACAACATGCGGCGCACGGCCGAGTTCTACGCACGCCTGATCGCGACAGCAGCGCGCTGATCCAGGGACACGGGGGCAGGGCCAGGTCAGCCCTCGAGCGGCGTGGCCGTGGCCCCGGTGAATGCGACCCTGGCCCGCGTGCCGACACCGGCCTGGCTGGTGAACTCGACAGGCCAGCCGAACCGGTCGGACAGCCGCCGCACGATCGTGAGACCGACGCCGTAGCCGGGCCTTGCGGAGGACCCGCGCACGAACGGTTGCTCCATGTCGCGATAGCGCCCGGCAGGCAGGCCGACGCCCGTGTCCTCGATCACGACCGCGTCGGGATGAATCTCGACACGGACCGTTCCTGCGTCCGTGTATGCGAAGGCGTTGCGCAGCAGGTTGCCGAGCAGCGCCGAGAGCACCTTCTCGGGAGCCCTTAGCGAGAGGCGGCAGCGGGCGTCGAGTTGCAGCACGACCGGCCTGCCTGCAGCGAGCGGTTGCGCGCGCTCGAGTTCGGCGGCAACCACGTCGTTGATGCACACAGTCTCCATCGGCAGACCCGTCTCCGACTCGCGCGCGAGCAACAGGAAGGCCGCCGTCAATTCCTCCATGTCGAGCGCCGAGCGACGAATTCTCTCGACCGTGCGTCGCTCCGACTCCCCGAGGCTCGTGCCCTGCAGGAGCACGTCGGAGGCCATCCGGATCACCGTGAGGGGACTGCGCAACTCGTGGCTCGCATCGCGCGTGAAATGCCGCTCACGCTCCATGAACTCATTGATCCGCTGGGCGAACCGTGCGAGCGCCGCCGAGAGTTCGCCGACCTCGTCGTCGGCGCCGAATGGCAGGTGGTCGGGCTCGAAGACCGCAGGGTCCGGGGCGTTGGGATCGAGCTGACGCACGGAACGCGCCAGGGCCATGACGGGAGACACGGCCCGTCGCGAGGCGCGGAACCCGAGCCAGGTCGACAGGTACAGCACCAGCAAGACGAGCGCCAAGGGCGCGAGCCCATAGTAGGCCGCGAGTCGCGCGACGCTGCTGCCATCGAAGGTGAGGTACAGACGCGTGCCCTGGCGCTCGCTGACGTACACGAGATACTCGACCGCGTCGTGGCGCCAGGGATGGTAGCCGAGCCCGAGTGGTCGCAGCGCATCGGGCACATCATCGATGTAGCCCGTCAGATTGCGGGTGTTCGGCAGCGGGAAATCCGGCCGTGCTGAGCGCTGCTCCCAGAAATGCGCCGCCTCGTCCCGCAAGGCTTCGCGGATCAGCAAGCGCTCGAGCAGTGCACCCGCAACGAAGACGCCGACGACTGCCGCCACGCTGATGAAGGTGGCCTGCAGCAGGAAGGCCCGGCTGAGCCGTGCGCCGATGCCTCGACCGGAGCCGCTACTTTTCTTCATGGCTCAAGGCGATGCGGTAGCCGGCACCCGCGACCGTGTGCAGCAGCGGCCGCTCGAAGGGCTTGTCGATTGCCTTGCGCAGCGCGTACAGGTGGCTGCGCAGGGTGTCGGAGTCCGGCAGCACGTCGCCCCAGACCTCGCGCTCGAGCTGTTGTCGACTGACGATGCGCGGCGATGCGCGCATGAGGACCATCAGCAGCTTGAGGCCGATCGGCATCAGCTTGATCGACTGGCCGGCGCGCGTGACCTGCAGCGTGGAGGTATCGATCAGCAGATCGGCGACGCGCAGGGTCTCGGCCACGACGGTACCGCGCTGGCGACGAAGCAGGGTACGGATCCGCGCCTCGAGTTCCCGGATCTCGAACGGCTTGACCAGGTAATCGTCGGCGCCGGCGTCGAGGCCCGCGATCTTGTCGTTCACGGTATCGCGCGCGGTCAGCATCAGCAGCGGTGTGTCGCGCTTCGCATCCTCACGCAGCTTGCGGCACAAGGCGAGACCGTCCAGCCCCGGCAACATCAGGTCGAGGACGATCACATCGTAGGGGTTCGTGACCGCAAGGTGCAGCCCGGTCACGCCGTCGCCGGCGTAATCCACGGCATAGCCTTTTCGCTCGAGGAATTCGACCACCATCTCCGCAATGTCGCGATTGTCCTCGACGAGCAGGATGCTCGATCCGGTGGCGTCTGGGTTCAATGAGCGCGTCTCCACGGTCGCAGAGATTAGCACTCATCCAGTGCCAGGCATCCGGCTCGAGCCACGGCCAGGCACGCCCAATCCTCTCAGCCCGTGAACAGTGGCAGCCGCGGAAAAGTGGCCTGCGGTTTTCACGTCGCCTGTACGCGGCCTTCACGTGGCCTTCACATGGCTTGCCATAACCTCCGCGACGTCCGCTGCCACACATCACCCTTCATTCGCAGTTCAACCTCGAGGATAAATCGCCATGAAACTCTCAGCACTCGTTCGCACCCGCACCGCAGCGCTCGCCGTAGCCGCGTCCGCCGCGCTCAGCTTCGCGGTCCCGGCATCCGCGGCCCCGTCCGTGCAGCTCACCAGGGGCGCCACCGAAGTGGCGCTCTATCCCAGTTTCGTCGACGCGCTGGGTTCGCTGGGCGTGGCGCCGGGCAGCGTGCTCCCGGGTTCGCTCATACCCACGTCCAATTCCGCCAAGGTCGCCTTCCCCATCCCGACCGGCGAACTCGATGCCAACGGGCCGAAGCTCGAGATCCTGCACTCCGGTGGCTTGACGCTCACGGCCGGCGACACTCGCGTGGCCCTGACCTCATTCATCATCGAGAACCTGGGTGGCCACCTGCGGCTGACCGGCGTCGTCAAGGCGAATGACACCATCGTCGGGCGGATTCCCCTGTTCCGGGTCGTGCTCACCCAGGCTCCCGAAGTGATCCCGTCGTCCGGAGGCGCCGCTCACCTGTCGATCAAGGGCGCCAAGCTGTCACTGACACAGAATGCAGCCGACGCACTCAATGGCGTGTTCAAGGTGACGGCGTTCAAGAGCGGCTTCCCGATCGGCGTGGCCAAGGTCAGCGCGACCGTGCGGGACCTGGACGGCGGCTGAACGGGCTGCGACGACTGTCGCCCGCGCAAGCGGTGCCGGTGGTTTAGCTAGTCGGGATACGCCCCCGTACCCGACTACGAGGATCACCGGCACCGTTTTCAATCTCCGGCCGAATGCCGCCCCAAAGAACCCGCCGGCATGAGTTCCTGACACACCGGCATTAGACGGCGGAACGGCCTGGCGACGATCATCCCGGCATGAGCTACTCCGTCCGCGACCTCGTCGCCGCCGCCAAGTCATTGATCCGCGAAATCGGTCCGGCCGAGCTGCTCGAGCTGCAGAGATTCGGCTGTCCGATCGTCGACGTACGCGAGCCGGAGGAATTCGCCGACGGTCACCTGCCTGGGGCAGTCAACATTCCGCGCGGCCTGCTCGAGTTCGAAGTCGACGGGCACCCCGCCGTCAACTACCAGACGGCCGAGGCCCTGTCGCATCGCCAGCGGCCGGTGGTGCTGTATTGCCTGAGCGGCGGCCGGTCGGCGCTGGCGGCCGAGGCGCTGCTGAGGATGGGTTTCGTCGATCCAATGTCGCTCGCGGACGGTATCCTGGGCTGGGCCGACGCGGGTCATGCGGTGGTCACTCCGGCGACTGTCGACTCCCATGCTTCGGCGGCGTCGGTTGCGACCGTGGTCGTGGCCGCCAATTGTGGTTGAATCCACGCGGCGGGCGTGAACCAGGCCTGGAGCGACTGACCGCGCCAGGGTCACGGGCGGTCAATTGGCGGCGAGGGTGGGAATTGCATTCCCTGTGAATTGCAGGGAATCGACCGAGATAGCAGCTCGAGTGCAACTGTACCGGCCTCCTCGGTTCGTGCGTCCTCCTCAATCCATTCCAACTAATTCACCAACCGTCGCTGGCCGCATTGACGGGCCATTCGGGCCTTCCTATCGTCGCGGTTCCGGCGAGAGAGCAGGACGGATGAGCGACGACGACAGCCATTACCCGCCCCGGATGATCGCGATGCTGGAGGCGGTCTGGGGCGAAGGTTTTCTGTCGCCCGGTGGCGCAGAGGAGGTGGCGCGGGTGATCGGCAGCCATAGGCTGACCGGGCTGTCGGTGCTGGACATCGGCTGCGGCGCGGGCGGCGTCGACGTAGCGCTGGCCACGACCCACGGCGCCGCCTATGTCTGCGGCATCGATGTGGAAGACCCGGTGCTGACCCATGCCCGCGCTTTGGTGGCCCGTCACGGACTGAGCGACCGCATCGGCCTGGTCAAGGTTGCCCCCGGCCCACTGTCTTTTCCGCCCGCCACGTTCGACGTGGTGTTCTCCAAGGAATCCATCGTCCATATCCCCGACAAGCACGCCCTGATGCGCGAAGTCTTCCGGGTCCTGAAACCCGGCGGACGGTTTCTGGCCTCGGATTGGCTGATCGGCACCGAAGGCGCGCCTTCGCCGCAGATGGCCGCCTATATCGCCGCCGAGGGGCTGGATTTCGGCATGGCCACCCCGGCCCGTTATCACGAGGCAATGACGCAGGCGGGGTTTGTCGAGGTATCGACCAGCTCGCGCAACCTGTGGTACCGAGGTCAGGCCCGCGCCGAACTGGAGCGGCTGCGCGGCCCGGTGGGAGTGGCGGCGGCCCGGATCGTCGGGCAGGATTTCGTGGACCAGAACATCGGCATCTGGTCACGGATGATCCCGGTGCTGGATACGGGCGAGCATTGCCCGACGCATCTTTCGGCGCGAAAACCCGGCTGAGCCCTGCCCCGTCGCGCCCGCCTTATTCACGCCGACGTACAGCCTCACCCAAGCACGGCGGATCGCGGGGTCAACGTCACGTCGTCGCCACTGCCGCGCCAACCTCCGCCACCTGCAGCGAGACCAGCTTGGTACCGTGAGCCACCCATTGCTGGCCCAGCTCTTTGAAGCCGAACTTGTCGTGGAACCGCTGCGAGGCAGGATTCGGCGGCTGAACGTTGTATTCACAGGTGATCGCATTGATGCCTTGCGACCGCGCGTAATCGAACAGGTCCTCGTACAGCCGACTGCCGACCTTCAAGCCGGCGAATTCCGAGCTGACGACGATCCGATCAACGTAGATGAATTGCGCAAACCTCGCGGCAAACCAGGCGTAGTTGTCGTTAAGGTACGGCGCGTCCTCCCGCATCGCCAGCAGGAACGCCGCGATGCGGCCATCGACCACGGCCACCTTGTGATAGCTCGACATCTGCGCCAGCTCACGCAGGCGTGCCAGGTCCATCGGGCTGGTCTGCTGAACTTCCCGCTGGTTCAACACCACGATGGAGCCGAAGTCGTCTGCGCTTGCATTTCGAAGCAGCATCTCTTTTGCGCGAAATCCTTGCCTGGACGACGCCGGTGGCAGGCTATTTCCTGTTTTTCCCGCCCAGCGCCGCAATCCTGGCCAAGCTCAGCGTCCCTTTCGCCCCCCATCCCGACTCGCCCGCCGGCACCACGGGCCGGAACGCCTCGTAGAGCCGGAATCCCTCGTCCGCAAGTGCCTCTGGATCCCGCGACTCTGCCAGCGTCTCCATCGCGTGCCGCACCGCGGGCAACGTATCGCCGAACTTCGATACAAGGTATTTCTGGACGCTCGCTGGGACCACCGGCTTCTGGTCCTTGCCCGCAGCCCTCAGGCCCTCGTCTGTATGCAGAACGGGCACTGCCCGGCCCAGGAGCGCGACGTGGAACACGCCTGCGGCTTTCGCTTTCTCCGCTCGCTGCCGGCGAACAGCCTCCGGAGAGGGCGTGAAGATTCCAAGTCGTTGGCCCTTCGACTGGGCGGTCAGTCCGGCGACAGACTTGCCGAGCGTAAGCGCCTCTTCGCGATCGAACCCAAGGCGCTCCGCGACTACGGCAGCCCATAACGTCAAGACCGGCGCTCGATTGATCGTGACGGTGTCCATCGCGTCACGCCCCCTGCCGCGCGACACGTGTTGTCACGGCTCATCCCGTCGTCGGGTCGCGGAGCTTGCCTGGTCGAACATCTGCGCCAGTTGCTCGCTTTGCTTCTGGGTGGGCCGCTTACGGGCGACGCGGTGCTGGTATGTCCACTCATCCGTATCCGCATGCCATGTCGCGAGCACCTTGTTGTGATGGCAGGCGATCTCGGTCACCGGAACCGGCGATGCCCTGCTCACGCGCCAGCAACTCTCGCAGACCTGATCTGGTCGTTTCACTTGACTACTCGCTTTCTGGCCTGTGTTGAACTATGCAGCATGTGCCGTCGCCCGTGCCACGCGCAACCTGACGGATGGCTTGAGATGGCAGAAGCAAGACGGCTACATAGGGGCCGTTCGCTTCGAATGCGTTGGTAGCGGGCGCGTGCTTTTGCGCCTATGGGCTGGAGGTGGAATTACGGTAGTCCGACTGCCCTACCCCGCCGCGCGGTCTTGGCTACTAGGTGCCACTTTCCCCCGGAGGCTTCAGCGGCCAAAACTGCGTGTTATTGCCCGACTCCGCCGCTGCCTTCGCCACCTTGTACTGCGCCTCGATCTCCTCGATCAACGCTCGCTTGTCCGCCTCGGGAATGTCCATCGAGCGGATGTTCTCGATAGTCTGCCTGTAGAGGCGGATGAGGCCCACCACGTCACCGAAGTCGGGAATGCGGGTTTCCATGCACGCAATGATGCCGCGCCCCGAGGCACCCGTCATCGCGAACATCCCTGGCGTTTATCAGGAGGCAGAAACCGCGGCGCGGGGCCAGGGTTCGATTCAGTGAGCGCTATCGAAGCTGGGCTATAAAGGCTCCCTGAGCGTTGCGCACAACCTGGCAACATTTCCATAAACATCGTCACGCTGCTCGCCGTTGCGCCAACACCGATCGAGACTCGTCAACTCACGCAGGCCCTGTCCGATCTCCGAGAAGATCTTTCCCTGCCCGAGTTGCACCATCATGTAATCGTCGGTAGCCACTCGAGACGTTTTCTGGCCTTCACTTGCAAGGCCGATTCCATCTTCGACAGCGCTACTTGCCAGTTGTGTCTCGGGATGTGAATAGTCGTAGTAGAAACTGGTTTTGACATCAGTGGCTGATACGGCCCCCAGCATCAAGAACGCAGACAGCGACGAAATTCTCACCTTCCTGACCTCCCCCGAGTTTCCAGCCATGTCGGTCGCGTCGACCGTGAACTTGGCATTTTTGGGTCAGCCCCTGCTTCTCTCCGTCCCCAATTCAGATGACTTCCGGAGCATTCTGGTTATGGTCTTTGCGGACCAAATACGCCTTGCACACGCGGCATGCAAGACGCGGTGCAATACAAGAAAAGCGCGGGTATTGAGCCCGGCGAACGCCAGCCAGCACCCGGACAGGTGACGCTGGTTTGCTGCGTCGCACCAGTGACCGATGTTTGTGCCCGCTTTCCCGCGACTCACCGCGCGAGCCTGCCTTCGGCGAACCTCGCCCCATGATCGACCTCGGCAGCATCGCCGGACTCCATGAACACGACCACCAGCTCGCGGCCTACTGCCCGCGCTGCGATGCATGGGGGACGCCGGTTTTCAAGTCTCAGGGCACGCTGACACGCGCAACGCACTCGCACGCAAACAACTGTTCTTCCCGATTCCCTGGCCTGTCGCATTGCCTATGATTTGCAGGGAATCAGCCGATATTGCAACTGCGGTGCAACAGTTCCGGCCTCCTCGGTTCGGGCGTTCTCCTCGATCCATTCAACCCTCACGGCACTTCGGGCGAACGCGCCGTCGTCGCCAGGCACGGATTGCACTCCAGGCCAGGTCCATCAGCAGGTCGTCCATGCCGCTGCTGTATGCGCCGTGCCCGCCTGGATGCGCCTTTGACGCGTCCCGACCTACAGCCACACCTATTCACGCCTGATCGTTGGGTCAACCTCGCGCCGTCGTCGCCAGGCACTCATTGGCCGCTGTTGTATGCACCGTGCCCGGCTGGATGCGGCTTTGACGCGTGAGGATGATCGCGGGTTGTTCGGGATGTGAGGCGAGTGAGGCCTGGCGCGCTTTCAACAATTACGAATACCGATAAGGCGGGCCCGAGAGTAGTTTCGTTGTCAGGATGCGCCTACCAGTTCCCCGCTGCGTGTTCGGTCTGCTGCTGCTCGGCGTGGCAATGGGAGCAACTTTGGGCGCGGCCGGGACCCGCGCAGCGCCCGCTGCGCCGCTGACGTTTGTCACTTACAGCTACGTCGATCCGGCGGTGGGACTCGAGGCGTTTCGACTGCTGATTCCCAAGGGATGGCAAGTGCAGGGAGGCATCCAGTGGGCGAACAATCCGGCGTTGCCGGCGAGCTCGCGCTTCCGGTTCTTCAACCCGCAGGGCTCGGAGCAATTCGAGCTGCTGCCGACACAGTCGTTCTTCTGGACCGACAATCCGCTGTTCCTGTCGACGAATCCGCCCGGGACGTTGCGCTTCGGCACGCTGGTCGCGTCTCCAGTCGATCTCGAGGGCGCCTTTGCGCGCGTGCTGCTGCCGCAGTTCCGCGCTGGGATCGACAGTTTCGAGGTGCTGAAGCGCGAGGCCGTCCCTGATCTGGCGAAGCTGGCCCTCGGTCCGGCGGCGCCCGGCGTCGAGTCCCAGGGCGATGCGGGGAAGCTCCGCTTCGCGTATCGCGCGAACGGGCAAGCCTTTGAGGAGGAGATGTATGCCGCGGTGACTCACTTCGTGACGCGGCTGCCGCCGTCGATGCTGGCCGGCCCCTCCTTCATCGATTACTGGTTCGTCGACTATGTGTTCTCGTTCCGCGCGGCACGCGGCGAGCTCGATGCGCACGCGCCGCTGTTCCAGACCATGCTGTTTTCGCTGCAGGTGAATCCGCAGTGGTTCGCCAAGGTCGTGAACACCAAGGAGTACCTGGCGCAGATGGCGATTCGTGGCATCCAGGCGGTCGGGCGCGCCGGAGAGATCGCGGCCAAGGCCGGCAGTGACCTGCGCGCCGAGCAGCAGGCCGACTGGGAGCGACGCCAGGCCGCGCAGGACCGCGCGGCAGAGAACTTCACCGACTACGTGCGGGGCGTGGAACGCTTCACCGATCCGCACGCCGGCACCGAAGTCGAACTGCCCTCCGGGTACGGCTACGCCTGGGCCAACGACCTCGGCGAGTACGTCATCACCGCGAGTCCGAGCTACAACCCTAACCTCGAGTCGAACCAGCACTGGGAGCCGATGCCGCCGGCGCGGTGACGGCATCCGCGTTGGGGTCGGCGCCTGCATGAGAGGTACTCTGGCCAGTGCGCGCCATCGGGTCATTGATCGTGATTGCGGGACTCGCGTACATCGGGCTGTGCGCCTGGGTGTATGCGACGCAGCGGGCGCAGATCTATTTTCCCGTTCCGGAAACGCACCGGCCTGACGCGCAGGTCCTGTGGATCGATTCGCAAGGGGAGCGTCTCAAGGTCTGGGTCGTGCCGCGCGCGGGATCCAGGGCGCTCGTCTACTTTGGCGGCAATGCGGAGGACGTGGCCGGGAACCTCGACCTGTTCTCGGCAGCGTTTCCAACGCATTCGCTGTATCTCGTGAACTATCGCGGTTATGGCGGCAGCTCCGGGCGGCCGTCTGAGACCGCGTTGTTCGCCGATGCACTCGCGGTCTACGAGCACGTGCGTGATGAGCACTCGGACATCACGGTGATGGGACGCAGCCTGGGGAGCGGTATCGCGGTGCAGCTCGCGAGTGCGCGCCCGGTGGAGCGGCTGGTGCTGGTCACCGCGTACGACAGTCTGGTCAACGTGGCGCGGGCGCACATCCGGTTCCTGCCGATCGGGTTGCTGATGCGCGACCGTTACGAGTCGGCGAGTCGCGCGGGTCGTGTAAGAGCACCGGTACTGATCGTCATTGCGGGCGAGGATGAGATCATTCCGCGGGCGCGATCGGAGGCCCTGGTCAAGGCGTTTCCGGCGAGCCAGGTCAGAGTCGAGGTGGTCCCGGGCGTCGGGCACAACACGCTCGATCTGTCACCCGTGTATCTCGGGGCGGTGCGAGGGTTCCTAGCTGAGGAAGCTTCAAAGTGACCACGGCGGATCGCCCACCCACCTCGTGGCTTCAGCTCGCGACCTATGCGGCATTCTTCGCAATTGGGTTGGTTGAACTGCGCTTCCAGTGGCACCTGCTGTTCGATCTCGACCGCAGCGGGATCGTGCAGTACTACTTCGAGAGCCTGTTGATCATGCCGCCGCTCGCGATCCTGGCATGCTGGGGTGCCTTGTTCAGTCGGGACCCGGTGCTGCGTCTGCTCGCCGTCGCGACGCTGTTTGTGGCAATGCTGCAGGTCATGGGCGAAGTCATCGACCCTTCGCAGCGCACGCGCGACTTCGTGAACGGAATCGACCGCGCGTACGGCGTGATGTGCCTGATCGCATGGCCATTGGCCCGCGTGACTCGCGGCGGGCGCATGCCTGCGCTCGTGCTGGCGGCGCTCGTGGCCGTCAGCGTGCCACTGTCCCTGGCGTGGAATTGGCAGCAGCAGGAGTTCGTCTGGAAGCGTCAGGCTCCGACGCCGGTGGATTGCGAACTCTTCGTCGCAGCAGAGGACGGAGACCTTGGGCGCGTGCAGGCGGCGCTCGCCGCGGGCGCACGCATCGACATTGCCGCGAAAGGCGGCTGGGAAGCGCTGATGTACGCCGTCTATCGCGGTGATCCAGCGATCGTGCAGCTGCTGATCCAGCGCGGCGCGAATCCGAACCGGCGCGAAGACATGCTGGGTTCGCGCAGTGTCGAGCCGTGCGCCGCGGACGATTCTCGGGGATCGGTCTCCACCGACGGACGCACGCCGCTGATGACGGCGGCGGTGTCGGGAAATGCAGAGGTCGTGCGCATGTTGCTCGAGGCCGGCGCCGATCCCCTGCTCCACGACGCCGAAGGCAAGACCGCGCGGGACTGGGCGGAATGGGCGAACAAGCCCGAGACCGCGGCCCTGTTGCGCGAAGCCGAGGTGGCGGCCGGCCATGCCTCCTCCAGGCGATGATGCGTCACGGCGCGAGTGGAATCCGGGAGACCGCAACGTGAAGGCGTATCTGCGGAATCGGTGGGTACGGATTGCGCTCGCGCTGTTTGCACTGGGGTCGGTGCCGCTGGCCGTGGGCATCGTGCAGGTGCGCAGCGAGCGTTGGCGTGACTGTTCAACCCGGGTTGCGAGCCGTCCAATGGCACGCAGCGCGGCGCGACACACGGGCAGGTAGAACGGCGCCCACGCGGGAATCGTGAAGGTCACTCGGCAGCTGTCGGGACCTGTCGCCTCGATGAGATGCCCGGTGGCAGGGATGCCGGCGACTGTCCAGGACCAGTGGCTCCCCTCCTCCCAGTGCGTGATCTCAAATGGCAGCCAGACCCCGACCGCGGTCTGCACGCGGCCGCGCGTGCCAGCGGTGATGAAGTGCGTGGGTGCATCGACCGCGCGGATGCGCGGGCCCCACCGCGGCCAGGCGCGCGTATCGGTCAGCAACGCCCAAGCGACGGCCGCAGGCGTGTGAATCTGAGCTGAGGTGTTGAGCCTGTTGCGCACAGCACGTGTCTTGGCGCGTCACTTCGTCCTGGCAAGGCA
Source organism: uncultured Gammaproteobacteria bacterium (assembly GCA_963700045.1). GTDB lineage: Bacteria > Pseudomonadota > Gammaproteobacteria > Steroidobacterales > Steroidobacteraceae > RPQJ01. The sequence continues at coordinate 104,875 of CAVOWK010000023.1, read as the reverse complement.
GTCGCTGCGCGCGTCGGGGTCCTTGATCGAATAGCAGTCGGAGGCGTGGGCGGAGAGCGATGATCGTCACTGACAGCGGCGACACCAGTAGCAAACTGGTCCACACGGTGCTGGCCACGGCGGCCAATGTCGCCGATCGCGAGGCGCTGCCGTATCTGCTGCACGGCAAGGAGACGCGGGTGCGCGCCAAGGTCGAGCATGTGTTCGGCGTGATCAAGAACATCTTCGGCTTCCGCAAGACCCGCTACCGCGGCCTGGCAAAAACCTGCGCCGGCTGGAAGTGACCGCTGCACTCGCCAACCTGTACATCGTCCGACGACGATTGCTGAATGCGTAGGAGTGGCGATCGACTGGTTCGCAGAAGTGCTCGAGGTCGGGCAGCGCTCCGACGCGACAGCCGGCGCGCACGACCGGCACCAGTCACAGCGCCCATGCCAACAATACGGATGGTCCCTGCGGTGCTTAGTTCGACAATCAGATGATTCAGCCTGACCTGACAGCGGGGCCGCGATGAGCGACTGGCAGCACTTCGCACACCGCGCCGACATCGGTGCGCGGAGCTGCAGCGCGACGAGCGAGAGCCCTCGCGGGGGCTCTACAAGCCGGTGGAAGAAGTGGTGTGTGGATGCCGCGGAGCGTGCCGGGCTCGCCAGGAAAGTGGCCCGGCTCGAGCCCTTGATTTGCGCAAAAGGATGATGTCATGACGACACCCCTGGTATTCGCGCCGGCCGCCACGCAGCCTTTCGCCGAACGCCTGGTCGCGGCGCTCGGCGTGCCACTTGCGCCGATGGAGGAGCGCGAGTTCGAAGGCGGCGAACACAAGACGCGTCCGCTGGTGAGCGTCCGCGGTCGCGAGGTGTTCGTCGTGCAGTCCCTGAGCGGGGATGAATCGGGCAGCGCGAACGACCGGCTGTGCCGGCTGCTGTTCTTCATTGCCTGTTTGAAGGACTGCGGTGCACGGAGGGTCACGGCCTGCCTGCCGTTCCTCTGCTATGCGCGCAAGGACCGGCGCACCAAGGAACGCGATCCGGTCACGCTGCGCTACGTGGCGCAATTGCTCGAGGCAGTCGGCACCGACCACGTGCTGGCGCTGGATGCGCACAACCTGGCGGCGTTCGAGAACGCGTTCCGCTGCCCCGTCGACCAGCTCGAGGCCGCGCCGTTGATGGCCCGCCACCTCGCGCAGGCGCTCGGGCCGGAGCCCGTCACCATCGTGTCCCCGGATTTCGGCGGCGCGAAGCGGGCGCAACGATTGCAGGATCTGCTGGCGGTCCATGCGCAGCGCGACATCGGCTTCGCGCTGCACGAGAAGCGTCGCAGCAGCGGCGTCGTCAGTGGCGACCTGCTGATCGGCCCGGTCGCGGGCTGCCATGTCGTGATCTTCGACGACCTCATCAGCGCGGGCTCGACGATCCTGCGCGCGGTGCAGGCGTGCCGCGAGGCTGGGGCCAGGCGTGTGGACGCCTGTGCGACGCACGGCGTCTTTCTGCCCGAGGCCCATCGCCTGCTGGGCCCTGACGGCCCAGACCAGCTCATCGTCACCGATTCGATTCTGCCGACGCGCCTCGTCCCGGCGGCCGGCCAGCGCGCGCCGGTAATCCTGCCGGCGTCGGGGCTGTTTGCGGAAGCGGTGCGTCGCTTGGTGAGCGGCGGGTCCGTCGTCGCGTTGCGCGAGCTCGAAGCCGCAAAGGGCTGATTGAGTTCAGTCGAGACTGCGAGCGGAGTCTTCCAGCGCGCGGCGCACGCATTCGCCGGCGAGATCGAGCCACTCACGCCGCGTGCCGCCATCCGGCTCGGAGGCGCGCCAGACATAGAGCTTGGCGCGTGTCGTCGCGCGGTGGCTGCGGTAGAAGTGGAGCAGCGCATCCGTTGCGTGGTCGGCGAGCTCTGCCAGGCAACCACGCAGCAACGCGCGCCCGGTCGCCTCATGGCCAATGCGCGCGCACTCCAGGTGCAGGAAGCTCAGTTCCTCGGCGCGATCGAGTACTCGGAGATCGCGATCGAACTCCAGGCAGTCGATGATGGCTGGTGAATCGTCGAGGTAGACGTGTTCGGGCCGCAGGTCACCGTGCGCCTCCACGACGCAACCGCTGGCGGCGCGCTGCGCGAGCAGCGACGAATGCTTCGCGATGAACTCCCGCTGCAGCGCGAGCAGCTCTTCGTTTCCGGCGACGCCCGCAGGCGCCAGGACTCGATGGTTGGCCTCGACCTGCCGCCCGATGCGGGCCAGGAACGCCGGCCCATCGCTGATCGCCGGCGCGGCCGTACGATAGAAATCAGCGAGCAGGCGCACGACCGGTCGCAGAGATTCCGGCTTGACCGATCCCTGCGCCAGCTGCGCCTCGAGCAGACGGGAGCGATCGAGACGCCGCATGCATACCAGCCAGTCCACGATCTCACCCTGACCATCAATCGCGAGTTGCCCGTCGGCGGTTAGCGTAAGCGGCGCGGTGCCGAGATAAACGTCGGGCGCCAGTCGTCGGTTGAGACGGATCTCTTCCAGGGAGTCGAGGCGACGCGCCTCGAGCGAGCCGTAGTCCATCGTGTCGCGGCGGACCGGCTTGCGCAGCTTCCAGGCGCGGTCGTCGATCAGGAATACCCAGGCGAAGTGAGTCTCGATCGCTTCGTCGTCGGGCCCGCAAGAGCCGCGCAGGAAGGCAACCTTTGCGTCCAGTGTCGGAGAATCAGCAGGCATCAGGGTCGAGCATAGCACTAGGCAAAACTGCGAATGGTCGGCTGGCGCCCGCGGTGGAACATGAACCTGCAACGGACGGTGACTCGCCATGACGCACAGGTTCCTGGATCGAATGGACGCCGGCAGGGCCTTGGCCGGCATGCTTACCCACTATCGGGCCGACACGAAAGCGGTCGTGCTTGCCTTGCCTCGCGGCGGCGTGCCGGTGGGCTATGAAGTGGCGACAGCACTCGGCTTGCCGCTCGACGTGCTGGTGGTGCGCAAGCTCGGAATGCCGTCACAGCCGGAGCTCGCAATGGGTGCCGTGGCCAGCGGCGGCGCGGTCGTCCTGAACGAGGACGTGGTGCGCTACCTGCCCAGGGGCAGCGACGCGGTCGAGCAGGTCAAGGCGCGCGAATTGCAGGAACTGGCCCGGCGCGAAAAATCGTACCGTGGCGATCGGCCCGCGCTGCAGATGCGCGGCCGCACAGGAATCCTCGTGGACGACGGGCTCGCCACCGGCGCGACGATGGAAGCCGCCGTGCGCGCCCTGCGCAGCCTGCATGCCGAGCGCATCGTGGTGGCCGTCCCCGTCGCGTCGATCGAAGCCCGCGAACGTATCGCTGCCGTGGCTGACGATGTCGTCTGCCTGCAGACCCCGCCGTTCTTCAGCGCGGTCGGCCAGTGGTACGAGCGGTTCGACCAGACCGAGGACGAAGAGGTCCGGGAGTTGCTGGCCCGCTCCCGGGTGGCGTTCTCCGCCGGCAGCGAGACCTAAGCCGCCCGGTGGTCCGCGGGTACTGACACGTCAATTTTCTTTCTCTCTGAGAAGCAGGTGTTCGGTACTACAGACAGGTCAAACCAGCATTGCAGCGGGCGTTGTCGTGGAGTCATGGGGCAATACGCGCCAGAGTGAGTTGCGCCGGCAGGTTCGCGAAGTCATCGTGCTGGTGGACCAGCAGGTCACGCAGCTCGTCGATCGACAGCGGACGGTACTGGTGGGCAAAGTCGCTCCGTGAACAGGGGGTCGCGTACTTTTCTTGCTGAGAGTAGCGGTTCCTCGCTCCAGCGCCGGTGAAATCAATCAGTTGGTGACGCATCGATCCCCGCGATCACTGGCAGATGTAACCCCCTGAATTCTCTGGCCACGCAACACGAAACCGTTGCTCTCAGCACGAAAAGTACGCTTGCCCTTGTGGTATACTGATCATTCGTTTGACCAGCTGGACCTGGCGTGCAGCCGCAGCTGATTCGCAGGCTTAACCGGGGCCAGCCCAGCTTCGTATTCCTGGAATCCGGCCCACTTTGGACGACGTAGTCGCAGACCCGCGATGGGGTTGCGCATGACCTGGGAGTAGCGCGCCGCGTGAGATCAATCCGCCTGATACCGATTGCCGCCGTGGTGGCTTTGCTGCTGGCGTTCACGTCCGGAACCGCTGGCGCGTCGCCGGTCGGTCCGGCGTGCGATCAGCAACTCGGCAAGAACATACCGGCGCGAGCCGATGGCGCCCTGACAGGCACCGGGTTTGCGGAGCGGGCCCGCGACCTTGCCGGCCCGCAGCGCGACGCCCTGGTGAGCAATGAGTTGCTGGCCGGCAACGTGCCGTCGTTCCTGCGCCACCTCGAGGCCGTCACGGTCCGCGACTCCGTAAACGTGATCACCGTCTGCGTGCTGCCTGACTACCTGGCGCTCGGCACGGACCGGGACTTCGTCTTCGTCCCGTTGGGCCTCGACGCGGCGCTCGAGGTCGCGGAGCGCTTCGGCTTCATGCTGCCCACACGCAAGATCGTCAATGCCATCTACGCGGCGTCGACCGTGAAGCTCGACCCGCAGCCGCTGCCCGCGGGCGACCAGATGCGCAGCACCACCTATCTCTTCCGGCACAACGAGATGGTCCGCGCGCAACGTGCCGCGCGTGGTGCGCAGCTCGGCGCGCTGACCGCAGGCAACAAGAAGGACCTGGTGCTCACGCCGCGTCTCTGGCAGAACCCTGGCCGCGTCGCCATCTACGGCTGGCACCGCGCCGCGGGCGCACCGATCCAGCCGCTCAGCACCGTGCACGGCGCCAGCTATGCCGACTACAGCCATGGCATCCGGCTCGTGAGCGAGATCGTGTACGTCAACGGCGTGCAACGGGCGCTGGCCGACGTGCTCGCCGACCCACGGCTCGCCGGCCTCCTGAGCGACGAGGGGCCGCTGCCGCAGCTCACCGAGCGTCTCGCGTCGCTGTTGGGTAGGCCCGCGACCGAGGTATCCGCGTCCACCGTCGCCTGGCTGCCGCGACAGGCGGGAGCGCTGGCCGCGCCCTGATCGGCGCCCTCACCGCTGCTCGAGCGTCTTGCAGCAGCGAAAACCCAGGTGATAGTTGGAATGGCTGTGCGGGTCCATGACCCGGCTGCCATGCCAGTACGGCGCCCGCCAGCGACACCAGTCCTCGTGCGCGCGGTACGTGTCGAAGATGAACCAGCTCCCCTTCATCTCCGTATAGCCGAGCGTCGTGCTGCCCCGGCTCGACATCTGTGAAGTATCGAGCGGCAGGTTCATGTGCTCGGCCGCGTTGCCGTTCAGGTCGTACACGCCGAGCGGGCTGTGGCAGTCGGGAAAGCTCCCAGCGGGATAGGTGTTCGAGCCGCACTGGTTCCAGCCGCCGCCCTGGCAGCCGGGCGTCTTCGAACTGCCCGCCGCGCACACGCCGCGCTGGTACTCCAGTCCGTAGCTCCAGCGCTTGCTCGCAGCGTAGGCGCGGTTGTGCGCCGCGCGCATGCGCTCCACGGCGAAGTTCGGGCTCACGCCAGCCGCGAGATCGAACCGGTAGTCCGGCGGCTCGAGGCTACCTTGGCACGCGCCCTCCCATTCGTGGGCGTCGCACAGGCGCTTGCCCTCCGCCGCACAGAGCTCGGCCGCCTCGCGCGCCTTGACCCAGATGACCGGGTACTCGCAGGGCATGTCCGGGAATTCGAACTGGTCGATGCAGGCCTGCGCCCGATCCGGCGTCGCGGCGTTTGGATCGTACAACGGCGCCATGAACTTGCCGCCGCAGATCCGCTCGAACTCCGGGTTCGCGTAGTCGATGCCCTGCCGCTCCAGCTTCTCCCGGCACTGCGCCGGCGTCATCGGGTGCCGCACGATCGCCGGATTGCCCTGACCCATGGCGAAGTTGCCCGCGAAGATCGCTTCGACGCGCTTCATCTGCGCGGGACTCAGGTCGTGCGCGGCCTGCAGCCGTTGCAGCATCTCGCGATTCTGCTCGGCGTTGCTGGTCGGCGCCGCCGCGCTGACCGTGCACGTGAGCAGCACGAGCATCGCGCCCGCGAGAACCCGGCGGCCACTCATGGTGCACCGTCCCTTCGAGTCAGAATGAAGAAATCGCGATCGTCCGGGAAGCCCAGGAACCGCGGCGCGAACTGCTTGCCTGCATAGCGATCGAGCACGTCCATGCCGACGATGAGATGCTCGACCGTCCGCTGCCCGGCCTGCGACACGTAGACGGCGAGATAGGTGTGCTCCAGCGCATTCATGTCCAGGTGCATCGCGTAGCGGCAGCGATAGGCCTGGAACACGCGTGCCATCGCCGATGGGGTCGCCGCCGAGAAATATCCATAGATCAGGAAGCGCCGTGTGCCCGTCTCCTGCAGACAGAGCCCGGCGCGCAGCGTGCGCAGGTCCTCGGTCGCCGAGCCCGACCAGTTGCCCTCGCCCCAGCGGTTGACGAGCGGGCCGGGCACGCTTGCGCCGCTGCGCGGGTCGTACTCGATGAGCGGCACACCGTTCTGGCGCGCGTCGCGGATGTTCGCCATCCGGCCGCTGTCCGCCCTGGGTCCACGTACCCACCTGCACCTCGCCCGACACCGTCGTGAACACGGTTGCGAGACCCGGTTGCAGCTTGCTGAACACCACACCCTGCTCGACGAAGCCGTAGTGGCTGCCGTGGTTCTGCCTGGCCAGCGCACCGAAGCGAAATGCGCCATGGTCGCGCTTGAAGCCGCCGGTGAATGCAGCGACGGTGCGCGTTGCATCTTCCGGGCTCACCATGCCAGTGATCGCGAGCGGCGCTGCACGATCGATGCCGTCCGGGCCCGGCAGCGCGCGATCAATCGATTCCGGCGGCGGACGCGGCGACCAGCCGAGACGCGGGTGCTCGGTGCCGAGCAAGAAACGCAGGTCGAACTTGCCGAGATCGAAGGCCACCAGGTAGACGAGCGCCTTCGACTCCGTCGGATCGAGTCGATTGACACTGCGCTCATGCCCGTCGCGCAGGCCAGGGGCGATGACCTGGGGCATGACGACGCTCAGGTAGACATCCGGCAGACCGCGCAGCCCGTACCACTGGCCGAGCAGCAACGCCCGATCGGCAGAGTCGACGTCAAGCCCCAGGTCCGAGGGGATGACGGCGAGATCCGCGCTGGCCGGGTCGATGACCGCGCCCGACGGCGCAGACGCCGGAGCGGCGCCGGCGCGGGTCATCACGCGGGGCTCGCCTTGCTCCAGGAATGCGTCGCGATAGAGTTCCTTCTTGACCAGCGTGACGATCTTCTCACCGCCCCAGACGCGGTCGCGGAGAAAGTCCGTGACTTTCTCCAACGAGCTTGCCCGACCGACGGTCTGGTTGCGGACGTAGAGGCGGCCATCGCAGATCGGGGCGTACGGGAGCCCGGACGCGCGTGCCAGGCCGAGCGCACCTGCCCTGCCCTCCGCGCCGGCAAGCGGCAGCGTGCAGGGGGGCGATCGGTCGCCAAACTCCAACTCCACGAATCCCCGCGGACTCGTGTGCAATGCGAGCGCGCGCGCCGGACGTGCGTTCTCGAGGTGATAGAACTCTTTTGGCCGCGTCGGGCCCCAGTCGAGGGTCAGCAGGAACCACGCGTTGACCTGCGGGTTGAGGTTGGTCAGCGTCGCGTCGCCCGCAACGTTGTCCGCGCGCTGGACAGGGACGCGCGTCTCGCTTCGGAACGCCTGCAGGTCGGCGATCGTCATCCGTGCCGGCGGCGACGGTGGTGTCGACTGCTCGACCGGTCCAACGGCGGCCGCACCAGGAGCAGTGGCGAGCAGCATGGCGTGCACGAGCCCGGTCCAGCCGAGGCGAGTCGCCGGATGATTCACACCGCGAGCCATGCGCAGATTCCCATCAGCAGGACGAGCACCCGGCTGCGGCCGTCCCTCAATGCGAACAGCACGGGGTCCTCGGGCATCTGGCCGCGATTCGCCACCAGCCAGAGATAGCTGATCCAGTAGAGCAGCAGCACGGCGGTGAGTCCGATGAACACTGGCTGGCTGTACAGCGGGCTCGGTGTGCGGCCGCTCGTCAGGTACATGGCCAGGACGAGCACGGCGAGGTAACCGCTCGCGATCCCGAAAGAGGCCACGATCGGCAGGTCGACCGCTTCATAACCACGCGCGTGAGCGGAAAGCCCCTGCCGGTCGCGGTTATGGGTGAGTTCCGCATAACGCTTGATCAACGCCAGGCTGTAGAAGAGGAACAGACAGAATGCAATCAGCCACGTTGAAGGCAGGATCGAGACGGCCACCGCCCCGGCGGCAACGCGCGCTGAGAAGCCGGCCGCGAGCAGCACCGCATCGAGCACGACCACGTGCTTCAGCCGCACCGAGTAGGCGATCATCAGCAGCAGATAGGCGGCGAGCACGCCCGCAAATGTCCGTGCCCAGTTGCGCCGCGATGAAACCGGCTCCGAGCCACGTCACGGCGATCGTTGCGACCGCCTCCGTGCGAGTCATCTCTCCGGAGGCAAGCGGGCGCCTGCGCTTGGTTGGGTGGGTGCGATCCGCCTCCAGGTCGAACAGGTCGTTCAGCACGTACTGCCCGGAAGCGCAGAGGCTGAAGGCGGCAAACGCCATCGCGACGCGCGCGAGCAGCGTGAAATCACCGAGCTGGTGGGCGGCTGCGAGGGGGACGATGACCAGTGCGTTCTTTACCCAGTGCTGGGGACGCAGCGCCAGCAACCATGCCGGGAGCCGGCTGTGGCGTCGCGACGCTGGCATCTCGGCGATATCGTTCACGGCGCTCACACGCTCTAGAAAAAAACCTTGGCGACCGACAGCAACCCCTTCTTCCACGGGACCCGATGCGTCACGCCCGTTGCGCTGCCAAATTCATGGCGGTGCGCCACGTACCAGTCGTAGTTGCGGACCAGGGCCTGCGCACTCGAGTAGCGCGGCCGGAACCCGAGCTGTCGCTCGATCCGCTCGATGGACACGAAGCTCTCCTTCGCGGCCGTGTCGTAGATCCACGGATACAGCGGCGACAGGCGCAGCGCTGCGAGCAGCCGCAGCATCGCGATCGCAGGCGCGGCGGGCAGGCTGACGGCGTGCCGACCGTGGCCCGCGCGATCGAGCACCGCCTGGACGTTCTCACGCATCGTGCCGAAGTCCCGCGCGCCGACATTGAACACGTCGTTGACCAGTTCCCGCGCACCGGTCGCGCACAGTTCGATGGCCTGGCAGAGGTCCTCGACGTCCAGCAGCTGGTAAAGGTTCTGGCCGTCACCGAGCACGGGGAAGTTGTGTCCCGTGTACGCCCACTCATAAAGGAGTTCGAACACGCCGAGACGCTCGGGTCCGACGAAGCTCTTGGGCCGCAGGACGCTCGTGCAAAGACCCTTGCCGCGGAACTCGTCGCAAAGCGCCTCCGCGGCGATCTTGGCCTCGCCGTACGGCCCCACACCCACGACCGTGTCCGTCTCGAACAGTGGATGATGGTCCGGTATGCCGTAGACGGCGGTGGAGGACGTAAAGATGACGCGCTCCACCTGGGCGCGCTCGGCCTGTTCGAGAACGCAGCGCGTGCCGCGAATCCCAGTGGAGAGAATCTCCTCAGCCGGCGCCAGCGGCAGCGCTGCAGCCCCGTGCACCACGATATCCACGCCCGTGACGGCGCGCTCGACGGCTGCGGCATCCCGCACGTCACCGTCGATGACGTCGATGCGTGCGCGCTCCGGATAGGCGAACGGCGCAATGTCGAGCGTTCGCACGTAACAGCCGCGTTCGAGCAGGTATCGGCAAAGGTTGATGCCGAGGAACCCGGCTCCGCCGGTGATCAGATAACGTCGCGAGGTCATGAGCGGCCGTTGGGCAAGCGATCTGACAGCTGAACAGTCCCCCAAAGCATTCGGGTGCCATGACAGCATGACGCGCTGCGTTGCAGCAAACATCGGGACAAGCCCGTACCCGGCCTGTCGGCCGGTACGACATGATCCGCAAAGCGCGGAATCTTCCGCGCCCGGGCGACATGACTGTGTTTAGCGACAGGCAGGCGAAGAACGGAGCGATGATGCGACTCGCTCGCGAACTGATTCCCTACTTCGGCGCGTCGGCCGTGGGTCTCGCGCTCGACGTCTCGCTGCTATGGCTGCAGGTTTCGGTCATCGGCGTCCCGTACCTCGCGGCCGCCGCAATTTCCTTCCTGACTGGGACCGTACTCGTTTACTGGGCGTCCATCCGCCACATCTTCGGGTTCCGGCGCCTAGCGAGTGCCCGCAACGAGTTCGCCCTCTTCCTGGCGGTCGGACTGGTCGGACTCGCGATCAACCTGGGCGTCATCTACATCGGCGTCTCGCGCCTCAGCCTGCATTACCTCGTTGCGAAAGGCGGCGCGGCGGGCTGCACGTTCCTGGCCAACTTCGCGATGCGCCGGTGGCTACTCTTCACTCAGTGGGCCAGGGTGCGCGCGACGCAACCGGCCGACCATGATTGACCTCGATATCCGCACGCACTTCACGCCTTCGCCTCCGTTAGAAGCCACTGCTGTCCCCCGCAGCGTCGCGCGAATCAGTCGAGGTGCCGGTCGACCGGTCATGCCAACGCTCCGCCCGGCTCAAAAGCCCGGAGATAGGCGTGGTCGGCCGCGGCGAGCATGTCACGATCGCCCTCCGAGTCGCCATACGCGTACAACTCATGATCCTTGAGATTCCCAAGTAACGCCTGCAGTCGACGAACCTTTTCCGGGCCGCGGCAGTTGCCACCCGTTAGAAAGCCGTCAAAGACGTTCTGCTTCACCGACGGTCGCGTACAGAGCAGATCATCGAAGCCAAGTGCCTCGGCCACATTCTCGAGGTAAAGATCGAGGGATGCACTCACCATGACGAGACGGTGCCCCCTCTCCTTGTGCCATGAGATTCGTCGGCTAGCCGCTGGCCGGACCCATGACTGGACTCGTTGCGCGTGATCCTCACCCACCCTTTGCAAGCGCAGTGCCGATTCCCCGGCAAAAAGCCTGGTGACAATCTTCTCTTTGAGCCTGTCGCGACTTGAGATGCCGAGGACGACACATAGTGCCTGCCACCCCAACCCGACAAAAGCCGCACTGACACGTCGTCTGCCAAACGCCAAGAAAAGAAATGGCACAAACGTGTCTTTGGTGGTGATTGTCCCGTCAAAATCGAATGCTGCGACAATCGAACAGGCCTCCCGCGAAGCAGGTGGTGCCACTGATTTCTTGTCGATGATCGTCATCAGTTCGACCAGTGATTTCGACGGCTCGTTTTGATTACAAGTCTTTGATATATATGTAAAAATTGGCGGAGAGGGTGGGATTCGAACCCACGATCCCCTTGCGGGGACGCCGGTTTTCAAGACCGGTGCATTCAACCGCTCTGCCACCTCTCCGAGCGGAAACCCATTCTAGCCGGGTGACGCCGGCCTTTGCCGTCAGCCGCGGATGACCTCCGCGCCACCCATGTACTTGCGCAGCGCCGGCGGGACCGCGACGCTGCCATCCGCCTGCTGATAGTTTTCGAGCACGGCCACGAGCGTGCGGCCCACGGCGAGGCCCGAGCCATTCAGCGTGTGCACCGGCTCGGGCTTGCTGGTCGCGGGATTGCGCCAGCGCGCCTGCATGCGACGCGCCTGGAACGCCTCGCAATTCGAGCACGAGGAGATCTCACGGTATTTCTGCTGGCCCGGCAGCCACACTTCGATGTCGTAGGTCTTGGCGCTGCCAAAGCCGACGTCGCCCGCGCAGAGAGCGACGACGCGATACGGCAGGTCGAGCCCCTGCAGCACCTTCTCGGCGTTGCCGACGAGCATCTCGAGTTCGGCGTACGAATCCTCAGGCCTCACGATGTGCACGAGTTCGACCTTCTCGAACTGGTGCTGGCGGATCATGCCGCGCGTGTCCTTGCCGTACGAGCCGGCCTCGCTGCGAAAGCACGGCGTGTGCGCGGCGTAACGCCGCGGCAGCGTGTTCGCCTCGAGGATCGATTCGCGCGCGAGGTTCGTGACCGGCACTTCCGCGGTGGGGATCAGGAAAAACTCCATGTCGCCCGAGGTCACCCTGAACAGGTCGGCCTCGAACTTGGGCAATTGCCCCGTCCCGACCAGCGCGCTGCGCGCAACGAGATAGGGCGCGTAGATCTCGGTGTAGCCGTGCTCGCCGGTGTGCAGGTCGAGCATGTACTGGATCAGCGCGCGGTGCAGGCGCGCGAGCCCGCCTTTCAATACCACGAACCGTGCGCCGGAAATCCTGCCCGCTGCCTCGAAGTCCATCGCGGTGTTCGCGAGCTTCTCGCCGATGGCAACGTGGTCGAGCGGCGCAAACTCGAACGGGCGCGGCGTGCCCCAGCGACGCACCTCGACGTTGTCGGCTTCGTCGCGGCCGTTCGGCACACTCTCGTGCAGCATGTTCGGCAGGCCGAGCACGAGCTCGTCGAACTCCGCCTGGACGTCCGCAAGCTCCTGGTCGAGACCCGCCATCCGGTTGCCGAGTTCTTCGCCCGCTGCCAGCAGCGAAGCAATGTCCTGCCCCTGGGCCTTGGCCTTGCCGACGTTCTTGGCATGCGCATTGCGGGCAGCACGCACTTCATCCGCGGCAACCTGGGCGGCCTTGCGGCGGTCCTCGAGCGACTGGAAACGCGCGACATCGAGCGTGAAGCCGCGACGCGCGAGGTTCGCGGCGACAGCAGCGGGATCGGAACGAAGCAGGCGGGGGTCGAGCATGGGGACAGCTGGAAGGTCCGGGAAAGCGCGAATTGTAGCCGAGATCAGCCGCGCTTCAGCGACCGGAACCGCTCGAGCGCCTCCGCAATCTTGATCTCGAGCCCCCGCGGCACTGGCTCGTAATAGCGCACCGGCTCCATTGCATCGGGAAAATACTTCTCCCCTGCCGCATAGCCTCCGGGCTCGTCGTGCGCGTAGCGATAGCCCTCGCCATAGCCGAGCCCCTTCATGAGCCCGGTGGGCGCGTTGCGCAGGTGCATCGGCACGTCGAGCGTGCCGTTCTTCTGGGCATCCGCCATGGCCGCCTTGTACGCGACGTAGACGGCATTGCTCTTGGCCGCGACGGCCATGAACACCACGGCCTGGGCGAGCGCGAGTTCGCCTTCCGGGCTGCCGAGTCGCTCGTAGGCCTCGGCGGCCTCGAGCGCGAGTTGCAGGGCGCGAGGGTCGGCATTACCGATGTCTTCCGACGCCATCCGGATCACGCGCCGGCACACATAGCGCGGATCGCACCCGCCATCGAGCATGCGGCAGAGCCAGTACAGCGCAGCGTCGGGATCCGTGCCGCGCACGGCCTTGTGCAGCGCCGAGATCTGGTCGTAGAACTGCTCGCCCTTCTTGTCGAAGCGTCGATACCCGCCGGCGGACACTTCGCCGGCGATCTCTTCGCTGATGGTGCCGGTGCCTGCACGCGCAAGATCCGCTGCGACCTCGAGCAGGTTCAGCGCCCGGCGTGCATCGCCGTCCGCCGCGCGCGCGATAGTCGCGATCGCATCGTCGTCGGCCTTGACTGCCTCGGCGCCGGCCGAGAACTCGCGTTCGAGCGCGCGCCGCAGCACCTGCTGGATGTCGTCGACCGTGAGCGAGCGCAGCACGTACACGCGGGCACGGGACAGCAACGCGCTGTTGATCTCGAACGACGGGTTCTCGGTCGTGGCGCCGATGAAGCAGACGGTGCCGTCTTCGACGTACGGCAGGAAGGCATCCTGCTGCGACTTGTTGAAGCGATGCACTTCGTCCAGGAAGAGCACGGTGCGCCGGCCGCTGCCCGCGCGCATCTGCTGCGCCTGTTCGACGGCGGCACGCACGTCCTTCACGCCGGCCATTACGGCCGACAGCGCGAGGAACTCGGAATCGCAGGTTTTCGCGACCAGGCGTGCGAGCGTGGTCTTGCCGGTGCCGGGCGGCCCCCACAGGATCATCGAGTGCAGGCTGCGGCCTTCGAGCAGGCGGCGCAACGGCTTGCCCGGCGCGAGCAGGTGCGACTGTCCGATGAACTCGTCGAGGCTCGCGGGCCGCATGCGGTCGGCGAGCGGACGGAAAGGCGTCACCGCAGCCACGACTCGATCCGTTGCGCCCAGCCACCGGTCAACAGCGCGGCCAGCAACAGTCCGGCCGCAATGCCTGCGGTATTGGCCGCCATGTCGTAGGCGTCGGCGGTGCGCCCGGCCTGCATGATGTACTGCCCGGCTTCCATCGCAGCCCCCAGCAGCAGCAGCGTTGCCGCGACCAGCCACCAGCGCTTGCGGGCAATGAGACCCGTGAACCACACGGCGAGCAACAGGTAGGTGCCGAAATGCTCGACCTTGTCGAAGCCTTGCGGCACCTCGCCGCCAAGCCCGGTCTGCAGGCTGCCCCAGACGACGCCGAGCACGAGCACGACGCTCGCGGCGATCCAGAACGGTCGATAGCGGAGGTTGAGCATCGGTATCACGTCAGACAGGCTGGCCACGCGACGGCGTTCGGCCGTCAGCGAGCCGCGGCTTCGCCAATCACGTCGGCACCGTCCGGCGGCACGAATCGGAACAGCGAGCCGTCGAGCGCGCCTCCGCGCTTGACCTGCGAGAACTCGATGGTGGTGGTCTGCCCGAGCTTGTCGACCAGCTCCATCGCGGCGAGCTCATTGCGGCCGTCGAAGCCCAGGCTCACGCGCTCGAAATCCGAGCCCTTCTGCTTCGGCGCCAGCCGGTACCACGTCAGGCCCTGCCGCTGTTCGATGGGTCCGGCCGTGAACGCGTCGCCGACCTTGCCGGAGCCCGACAGCAACATCGCGGGCGTGGCACCGAGTCCCTGCGCGAGCGAACGCACGGTGACCTGCTCCAGATCGGGATCGTACAGCCAGAGCTTGCTGCCGTCGGCGACGATCGTCTGTGCGTACGGCTGCTGGTAGTCCCAGCGGAAACGGTCCGGGCGGGAGATCGACAGGGTGCCCGTCGCGCGTTCGGTGACCTGGCCCTGCTTGTCCTGCACGACCTGCACGAACACGGCCGTAAGCGTACTCAACCGGGCGAGGTAGGCATCGACTCGCGCGATCGAGTCGGCCGCGAACGATGCGATGGGAACGAGCAGCAGCGCGAGCAACGCCGGAGCCCTCGCCTGCGCCAGGGTCATGTTCAATCCGCCTCGGGCGGGGGCGGCGCCAGGACTTCACGTGAGCCGTTGGTGTTCAACGGTCCGACGAGACCCGCGGCCTCCATCGCCTCGATCATGCGGGCAGCACGGTTGTAGCCGATCTTGAGACGACGCTGGACGCCCGAGATCGAAGCCTTGCGGCTCTCGGTGACGATCCTGACCGCCTCGTCGTAAAGCGCGTCCTGCTCGGCGTCGCCGCCTTCGCCGCCCTCGCCTTCCTCGCCCGCCAAGCCGGGGATCGGCAGCGACGGACCGTCGAGGATCTCGTCGATGTAGATCGGCGCCGAATGCGTGCGCAGCGACGACGCGACCTTGTGGACTTCCTGGTCGGACACGAACGCGCCGTGCACGCGCACCGGGTGCGAGGTGCCCGGCTGCAGGAACAGCATGTCGCCGTGACCGAGCAGGCTCTCGGCGCCGCTCTGGTCGAGAATCGTGCGCGAGTCGACCTTGGCCGACACCTGGAAGGCAATGCGTGTCGGGATGTTCGCCTTGATCAGGCCGGTGATCACGTCGACCGACGGCCGCTGCGTCGCGAGGATCAGGTGGATGCCCGAGGCGCGCGCCTTCTGCGCGAGGCGCGCGATCAGCTCCTCGACCTTCTTGCCGACGATCATCATCATGTCGGCGAGCTCGTCGACGATCACGACGATGAACGGCAGCGGTTCGCAGAACGGCACGGTCGACGGGTCGCCACCCGGCGGCAACCGTTTCATTTCCAGCGGATCCTTGATCGGCGTGCCCGCGTCGGCCGCGTCCTTGACCTTGCGGTTGTAGCCCGCGAGGTTGCGCACGCCCGCCGCCGCCATCAGCTGGTAACGCCGCTCCATCTCCGCAACGCACCAGCGCAGCGCGTTGGCCGCCTGCTTCATGTCGGTGACGACCGGCGCCAGCAGGTGCGGAATGCCCTCGTACACCGAGAGCTCCAGCATCTTCGGGTCGATCATGATCAGTCGCACGTGCTCGGGCGTCGACTTGTAGAGCAGCGACAGCACCATCGCGTTGACCGCGGTGGACTTGCCCGAACCCGTGGTGCCGCCGACCAGCAGGTGGGGCATGCGGCCGAGGTCGGCCACGACCGGGCTGCCGCCGATGTCCTTGCCGAGCACCAGCGCGATCGGCGAGGCCATTTCGTCGTACGCCCTCGACTTGATGATCTCGCCGAGAGTGACCATCTCGCGCGTCTCGTTCGGGATCTCGAGACCCATGGTCGACTTGCCCGGAATGATCTCGACGACGCGCACGCTGATTGCGGACAGCGCGCGAGCCAGGTCCTTCGCGAGGTTGGAGATCTGCGCCACTTTCACGCCCGGCGCCGGACGCAGCTCGAAACGCGTGATGACCGGGCCCGGATGCACTTCGACGACTTCGGCTTCGACGCCGAAATCGCGCAGCTTCAACTCGACCAGGCGCGACATGGCTTCGAGCGCTTCGGCGGAATAGCCGCCGACGCGCGCGGGCGGATCGTCCAGCAGCGAGAGCGCGGGCAATGCCGCGGCACCCGGCCGCTCGAACAGCGCCACCTGCTTTTCCTTCTCGACGCGCTCGCTCTTCTCGACCTTCGGCGCGGGCGACTCGATCTTCGGCGGCTTGCGCTCGGCGACTTTCTTCTGCTCTTCGCGCACGACGACTTCGCGCGCCTGCCGCACTTCCTTGCCGATGCTCTGGTCGCGACGCTCGGACAGGCGCTCGCGCACGAACGAGAAGCCGCGCAACACCCAGGTGCCGACGACGTCCATGACGTTGAACCACGACAGGCCGGTGGCGAGCGAGACCGAACCGAGCCAGACCGCGAACAGCAGCAGTGTCGCGCCGAGGAAGCTCATCGAGCTGGCGAGGCCCTCGCCGAGCAGCGAGCCGACGACCCCGCCCGCCGTGTTGGGGAAGCCGTCGCCGGAGAAATGCAGCGTGGCCAGGCCGCAGCTGCTCGCGAGCGCCAGGAAGAATCCCAGGCCGCGGAAAGAAGCCGAGCGGCGGTCGACGGGTTCGCGGCTGCCGCGCTCCCGGAAGAGGTGGTATCCCGCGATGCCCAGCATGATCGGGAACAGGTAGGCCGGCAGGCCGAACAGCACGAAGAACAGGTCGGACAGCCAGGCGCCGAACGGGCCGATCAGGTTGGTGACCGGGCCGGGCTGGCCGGTCGAGGAAAAGGCGGGATCCGCCCGGTCGTAACTGACGAGCGAGGCAAACAGGATCAGTGCCAGCGCACCGAAGATCCAGAGTGCGCTCTCGCGCAGTCCGCGAGCCACGTGGGCTGCCTGGTCGCCTCCATCGGCGCGTCTTGCTTCCGCCTTAGCCAAATCTCATCACCTGATAGTTCAAGAGTCGTACGTAACCCGTTGGTTTACATAAGGCTACCGCCAATGGAGGCATGCCGCCACCCCGAAAATCGGGAAAATTGGGGACGCTCACCTATTTTCGGAAGGCGCAGGAGGGCAGCACCTGCGGTGCTTTCCGTCGGCCGGTGAGAGGCTTACCATGCCGCGCCTTCCACGGCGCAATGCGCAATTTTCGCGCAAGGAATTATACATGAGCGACCCCCGCCACTCGCGGCTGATCATCCTGGGATCCGGTCCCGCCGGCTACTCAGCGGCAGTCTATGCAGCGCGGGCCAATCGCAAGCCGCTGCTGATCACGGGCATGGAACAGGGCGGCCAGCTCATGACGACGACCGAGGTCGACAACTGGCCCGGCGACCCGCACGGACTCACCGGCCCGGGCCTGATGGAACGCATGCGCGAACACGCCGAGCGTTTCTACACCGAAATCCTGATGGACCACATCAACGAGGTGGACTTCAGCAAGCGCCCGCTGCTGTTGAAGGGCGATCGCGGCGATTACACCTGCGACGCGCTGATCATCGCGACGGGTGCGAGCGCGCAGTACCTCGGCCTCGACTCCGAGGAAAAGTTCAAGGGACGCGGCGTCTCGGCCTGCGCGACCTGCGACGGCTTCTTCTTCCGCGGCCAGCGTGTCGCGGTCGTCGGCGGCGGCAACACGGCCGTCGAGGAAGCGCTGTACCTTTCCAACATCGCGTCGCACGTCACGCTGATCCACCGCCGCGACAAGCTGCGCTCCGAGAAGATCCTGCAGGACCACCTGTTCGAGCGGCAACGCGCGGGTGCGGTCGACATCGTCTGGAACCACACGGTCGACGAAGTGCTCGGCGACGAGTCGGGCGTCACGGGCGTGCGGGTTGCGGCCACCGATGGTTCGGGCACGAGGGACATCGCAGTCGCCGGCCTGTTCATCGCGGTCGGCCACCTGCCGAACACGCAGATCTTCGCCGGGCAGCTCGACATGAGTGGCGGCTACATCGTGGTGAAGTCGGGTACGGCCGGTGGCGCGACGGCGACGAGCGTGCCAGGCGTCTTCGCCGCGGGCGACGTGGCCGATCACGTCTATCGCCAGGCGGTCACCTCGGCCGGCACCGGCTGCATGGCGGCGCTCGACGCGGACAAGTACCTGGACGCCGTGGATGCCGCTGCCGCCCACTGACGCGCCGTGCCGCTGAAGGCCGCAGTCATTGGTCGCATCGCCGAGGTCGCCGCTCTCGACTGGGACGCGCTCGACCGGTCCGGCCACCCGTTCCTGAAGCACGCATTCCTCGATGCCCTCGAAGCCACCGGCTGCGTCGGTGCCGACTCGGGCTGGATTCCCGCGCACCTCGTGCTTATGGACTCACGCAGCGGCAGGCTGGTCGCCGCCGTGCCGCAGTACCTGAAGACCCATTCGTGGGGCGAGTTCGTGTTCGACTGGAGCTGGGCCCAGTCGTACCAGCGCGCCGGCCTCGAGTACTACCCGAAGCAGCTGTCGGCGATTCCGTTCACGCCGGTGACGGGGCCACGATTGCTGCTGTCCGACGCTGACGACGCCCAGGTGGAACTGCGCGAGCAGCTGGCCGCCCTGCTGCTCGAGTCGGCGCGGCACGCAGCCGCTTCGGGCGCGCACGTCAACTTCACGCTCGACGAGGACCAGGCGGTGCTGGAGCGCGCGGGGTTCATGCGCCGGCACGATTGCCGCTTTCTCTGGCACAACCGCGGTTATCGCACCTTCGACGATTTCCTCGCGACTTTCCGTGCCGACAAGCGCAAGAAGGCGAAACGCGAGCGGCGCAAGGTCGCGGAATCCGGCATTGCATTCCGGTCGCTGGCCGGCGAAGACATCGACGCCGGCCTGTGGCACACGATCTTCGGTTTCTCCGAACGCACGTTCCTGCGCCATGGCAACGGGCACTACCTCAACGTCGAGTTCCTGCTGCGGGTCTCGGCGGCGCTGCCAGGCGCGGTCGTCGTGAAGGTCGCTGAACGCGCCGGCACGCCGGTTGCAGCCGCCATCTTCTTCGCCGGCGGCGGCTGGCTCTATGGCCGCTACTGGGGCTCGGCGGTGCAGGAAGATTCGCTGCACTTCGAAGCCTGCTACTACCAGGGCATCGAGCACTGCATCGAGCACGGCCTGCAGTTCTTCGACCCGGGCACGCAGGGTGAACACAAGCTTGCGCGCGGCTTCGAACCGACGCGCACGACGTCGGCGCACTGGCTCGAGCACGCCGGCTTTCGCAACGCGGTCGCACGCTATCTCGAGCGCGAGCGGGCAGCGGTCGACGATTACATCGAAGCCGCCCGCCAGCACCTGCCTTTCCAGCGCACAACGGCAGCGACGCCAGAGCCGATGAGTGCCGCGACTGCGACGGGCGACGCCCCCGCAGCACCATGATTCCCTGGCTCAAACCGACGGACCCGCCCGATCTCTTCCCGCCGGTCACGAGCGCGCTGGCCGATCCCGACGGCCTGCTCTGCGTGGGCGGCGACCTGCGTCCGCAACGACTGCTGGCGGCTTATCGTCGCGGCATCTTTCCCTGGTACTCCGAGGGTCAACCCATCCTGTGGTGGTCGCCCGATCCGCGCATGGTGCTGTACCCCGACGAGTTCAAGGTTGCGCGGAGCCTGGGCAAGGCCCTGCGCAACCGCGGGTTCCGCGTCACGTTCGACACTTGCTTCGACGCGGTGACCGCACAGTGTGCCGGCAGCGGCACTCGCTCGCTCGAAGGCACGTGGATTTCGCCCGCGATGCGGGCCGCGTACGGCGAGTTGCACCGACTCGGGCACGCGCACTCGGTCGAGGTCTGGCTCGACGAACGTCTCGTCGGCGGCCTGTACGGACTGCTGCTCGGCCGGATCTTTTTCGGCGAGTCGATGTTCAGCACCGAGACCGACGCCAGCAAGGTCGCGCTGCACGACCTCGTGCAATGGTTGCGGCAGCGCAACGTGGCGATGATCGACTGCCAGGTCGCCAGCGATCACCTGTTCACGCTCGGTGCGCGGCTGATTCCGCGCGCCGAGTTCATCGCGGAACTCGAACGCGGGATACCGGCCCTCACCCCGGACACCGCTGCCGGCGACGTGCGCTGACGCAGCGCCAGGCTGGCCGCGATTCGGCGCATCCCGTGTCGACCGGCCAACCGTTCACGCGACGTCGCAATCGCCGCGACAGGGGTGGTTTCGCATTGCTTTCAAACGGGCCTTTATGCAGAATTCGCGCGACTTTTGCGGTGCATGAGAAGGTGCATGTCGAAGGAAGAGGCGATCCAGATGGAAGGCCGCGTGGTCGAAACGCTGCCCAACACGACATTCCGTGTGCAACTGCAGAACGGTCACCTCGTGACGGCTCACATCTCCGGCAAGATGCGCAAGAACTACATCCGCATCCTCACGGGCGACACCGTCACCGTCGAAATGACGCCGTATGACCTGACCAAGGGTCGAATCGTTTATCGCGGACGCTGAGCGCCTGCTGCGCCCGTCCGGGTGTGTGCCGGCGGGTCGCTGGGTTGCTGCAAGCCGGCTTTGCCGGCTTATTCGTTTCTGGCCCGAGCGCGTAGACCTTGCAGGCGTTCGGAGATGGCAGGGACGGAGTTCCGTACTTCTTCCGGCGAGCGGAAAGGCAGACACGCTCGCCGGAAGAAGTACGGAACTCCGTCCTGCGTCGCCCGCGCCTGAGCGTCTCGCCGGGCCTGAACGAAAAGCGGCCATAGCGCGTGCACTTCACCGGCCCGACGATCCGCACGGCGCACGCAGCCGGACGGATGCAGAGGCGCTCAGTGTCGGGTGGGGGTGCGCGCTGCGATGGGCCAGCAGGAAGCTGATTTGGGTGCACGGGCTGAGGCTGCCCTGCCCTCGATGACGGCGCTGAAGGTCAAGTCTCGCAACGCCTAGAGCCTGCGTGCTCATCGACGACCTTCTCGACGTATGCGTGCGCCGTGCGACCTTTTCCGCCTTGGCGGAAAAGGCGCCCAGGCGCATGACGTCAAGCCTTCGATCCGGTGTTCTTTCTGGCGAGCGTGTCTGCCTTTCCGCTCGCCAGAAAGAACACCGGATCGAAGGCCAGCGACCCTCACCCGCCTGTGGGCGACCTCCCCCGCCTACACGGGAGAGGTGCAACGGGCGAGATGCAAACCGCGGGAAAGGTTACTCGAGCAACGCAGGCTCATCCGCGCTGCGAGACTCGACCTTCAGCGCATCGTCATTGCCGACGCAGACGAAGGCATGCCCGCCATGCTCGAGGCTGCCGAACAGCAATTCTTCCGCGAGCGGCCGCTTGATGAACTCCTGGATGATGCGAGCCATCGGCCGCGCGCCCATCTTCGGGTCGTAGCCGCGCCTGGCGATCCAGGCACGGGCGTCCTCGTCGATGTGCAGCTGCACGCCCTTCGTCTCGAGCTGCGCCTCGACCTCGACCAGCAGCTTGTCGACGACGCGCTGGATCGTCCGCTCGTCGAGCGGCTCGAACTGCACCACGGCATCGAGGCGGTTGCGGAACTCAGGTGCGAACATCTTCTTGATCGCTTCCATGCCGTCGCTCGCATGGTCCTGCGTGACGAAGCCGACCGACGTGCGGCTCATGTCCGCGGCACCCGCGTTGGTCGTCATGACGATGACGACGTGGCGGAAGTCCGCCTTGCGGCCGTTGTTGTCGGTGAGCGTGCCATGGTCCATGACCTGCAGCAGCAGGTTGAACACGTCAGGGTGCGCCTTCTCGATCTCGTCGAGCAGCAGCACGCAGTGCGGATGCTTGGTGATCGCTTCGGTCAGCAGGCCGCCCTGGTCGAAACCGACGTAACCCGGAGGCGCGCCGATCAGCCGCGACACCGTGTGCCGCTCCATGTACTCGGACATGTCGAAGCGCACGAGTTCGACGCCAAGCGTGAGCGCGAGCTGTCGCGTCACTTCCGTCTTGCCGACGCCCGTCGGCCCGGCGAACAGGAACGAACCCACCGGTTTGCGCTGGTCGCCGAGGCCCGAGCGCGCCATCTTGATCGACGCCGACAGCGTGTCGATCGCCTTGTCCTGGCCGTAGATCACCAGCTTCAGGTTGCGCTCGAGGTTCTTCAGCACGTCGCGGTCGTTGCTCGACACGGTCTTCGGCGGGATGCGTGCGATGCGCGCGACCACGTCCTCGATCTGTTCGACCGTCACGAACTCGGCGCGCTGGTCGACCGGCTTCAGCCGCTGTCGCGCGCCCGCCTCGTCGATCACGTCGATCGCCTTGTCGGGCAGGTGACGGTCGTTGATGTGGCGGGCAGAAAGCTCCGCAGCCGCCTTGAGGGCCTCGTCGGCGTACTTGACGCCGTGGTGCTCCTCGAAGCGCGCGCGCAGGCCATGCAGGATCTCGATGGTTTCCGCGACCGTGGGCTCGACCACGTCGATCTTCTGGAAGCGGCGCGTGAGCGCGTGGTCCTTCTCGAAGATGCCGCGGTACTCCTGGTACGTGGTCGAGCCGATGCAGCGCAGCTCGCCGTTCGCCAGCGCCGGCTTGATCAGGTTGGACGCGTCCATCACGCCACCCGAGGCGGCGCCGGCGCCGATCACGGTGTGGATCTCGTCGATGAACAGGATCGCGCCCGGCTGCTTCTTGATCTCGGCCAGCACGCCCTTCAGGCGCTTCTCGAAATCGCCGCGGTACTTGGTGCCGGCGATGAGCGAGCCCAGGTCGAGCGAGTAGACGGTGCTGTCTGCCAGCACGTCGGGCACCTTGCCCTCGACGATCATGCGCGCCAGTCCTTCCACCAGCGCGGTCTTGCCCACGCCCGCCTCGCCCACGTACAGCGGGTTGTTCTTGCGCCGGCGGCAGAGGATTTCGACGGTGCGCTCGATTTCGAGCGCGCGGCCGATCAGCGGATCGATGCGGCCTTCCTGCGCGAGCTGGTTCAGGTTGGTGGCGTACTTCTCGAGCGCCGAGGCGCCTTCCGCGTCGCGCTCCGATTCGGTCTGCGCCGGCGCGTCCTCGGCCGGGCGCGGCGCATCCTCGGACTTCGACAGCCCGTGGGAGATGAAATTGACGACGTCGAGGCGCGAGATCTCCTGCAACCCGAGCAGGTAGGCCGCGTGCGAGTGCTTTTCGCTGAAAATCGCGACCAGCACGTTGGCGACCGCGACTTCCTTCTTGCCGCTCGACTGGACGTGGAACACGGCCCGCTGCAGCACGCGCTGGAAACCCAGCGTGGGTTGCACCTCGCGGTCGTCGTCCTGCTTGAGGCGGGGGGTGGTCTGGTCGACGAAGTCCTTGAGTTCGTTGCGCAGGCGCGTGGCGTCGGCGCCGCACGCGCGCAGGATTTCACGGACCTTGGGCGTGTCGATGATGGCCAGCAGCAGGTGCTCGACCGTCATGAATTCATGCCTGGCTTCCCGGGCGCCCTGGAAGGCCTCGTTCAGGCAGATCTCGAGTTCGCTGCTCAACACGGCTTCAGGCCTCTTCCATGGTGCATAGTAACGGGTGCTGGTGCTGCCGGGCGTAGGTGGTGACCTGCGCGACCTTGGTTTCCGCGATTTCGAAGGTGTACACGCCGCATACTCCCTTGCCCCTGGTGTGGACCTCCAGCATCACCCGCGTGGCCGTGGTGCGGTCCAACCCGAAAATGTGCTCGAGCACGTCCACCACGAATTCCATCGGGGTGAAGTCGTCGTTCAGGAGCACGACCTGGTAGAGGGGTGGTCGCTTGGTCTGCGGCCGGGCCTCCTCCACGATCAGACCATGGCCCTGCTGTGTATGTTCCTCGCTCATCGCCCGCCTGCAGCAATCGAAAGACCTATATAGGGCCACCCCCCGTCCCTGACAAGCAGCGGGGCTGACTTCGTGAGATCGCTACCAGACTGCCCAAAACGAGAGCTGGTCATCCGTATGACACGCAACTGCCTTGAGAGCCTGTCGTCCAAGTCCGTATGATGCCGTACCCCCGTGGAACGGCCTTGCCGGACGGCCACTTACAAGAGACCTGATGCAACTGCCCCTGAGCGTGAATGAGCGTTTTGGCCGGATCGCCTCGGTCGCCCAGGGCGCCCGGGCCGATGGGTGGCAGAAGCTCCTGCCGTTGGCCGTTTCCGCTCTACTGGTCGTCCTGCTCGCCTGGCAGCTGGTGCAGCTTACATGGACCCTGCTGGGGGCCAGTAACGGCGTTTCGCCCGCGACGGATGCTCCCGCCGTCATCGCGCCGCCCCCGGTCCGCACCGTGGACGTGGGCGCGATCGTCAACGCGCACCTGTTCGGCGAAGCCAATGCTCCCGCCGCGGGCTCGACCGACCCGAACGCCGTGGCCGCCTCGCAGATGCCGCTGGTGCTGGTTGGCACGATCGCCAACACCGACCCCGCGCTCGGGTACGCCATTATCGGCGAGAACGCGACATCGGCGAAGGTATACGCGGTCGGCAAGACGATTACGGGCGGCACCAAGCTCCATTCGGTCTTCCCGGACCGGGCAATACTCGACCGGGGTGGCAGACTCGAGGCCCTGATGCTGCCGAAGAAGTTCCAGGGCGGCGGCATGTCCGCCGGGGCACAGGCCAGCGCCGGCCAGGCCGACCCGATGCTCGGCGACCGGCTGCGCCAGCTGGCGGCGTCCAACCCGGCGGCCATTACGGACATCCTGCGGCCGCAGCCCGTCTTTGCGAACGGGCAGCAGCGCGGTTACCGCATCTACCCGGGCCGCAACCGGAGCCAGTTCAACCGGCTCGGACTGCTGCCCGGCGACCTCGTGACGGCCATCAACGGCACGCCGCTCGACGACGCCTCGCGCGGCATGGACATCCTGCAGACCATGAACACTGCCTCGGCGGTCACCATGACGGTCGAACGCAACGGCGAAACGGTCCAGGTCAACGTGAACAATGCCCAGATCGCCGCCGACGCGGCGGCGGCTGCGGCCCTGCCGGAGGCGATTCCGGTCATTGAAGTGCCGGACAAGTCCGGTAGTTCGGCGGAGTGACGATGAAGCACAAGCTGTTCCAACGATCCAAGCGGCTGGCCGCAATCGGCCTCGCGCTGCTGCTGGCGGTGGGAACCCTCCCCACGCCTGCCGGGGCGCAAGCGCAAGGCTCGATCACGCCCAACTACAAGGACGCCGATCTTTCGCAGATCATCGAGGCAGTCAGTGCCGTGACCGGCAAGAACTTCATCGTCGATCCGCGCGTCAAGGCGCAGGTGACGATGCTGTCGTCCACGCCGATGACGCCGAACGCGTTCTACGAGGCGTTCCTCTCGATCCTGCAGGTACACGGCTTCGTCGCGGTGCCCTCGGGCGACACGATCAAGATCATCCCTGACGCCAATGCGCGGCAGGTGCCGGCCAACGACCTGCCCGGTCGCGTCAGCGCGACGTCCGACGAGATCGTCACGCAGGTGGTCGCGGTCAAGAACGTGAGCGCAGCGCAGCTGGTGCCGATCCTGCGCCCGCTGATCCCGCAGTACGGCCACCTTGCGGCCTACCCGGCCTCCAACATGCTGATCATCTCGGACCGCGCCTCGAACGTGAACCGGATCGTGCGCATCATCCAGCGCATCGACCAGCAGGGTGACGAAGCGGTGGACGTCGTCCAGCTGCAGCACGCAGGCGCGGCGGAAGTCGTGCGCATCGTCAACAGCCTGTACACGGGTGCCGGGGCCGCGGGCGAAGGCGCCGGCATGCCGCAGGTCAAGATCATCGCCGACGAGCGCACCAACAGCGTGCTGATCAGCGGCGAGACCTCACAGCGGCTGCGCCTGAAGACGCTGGTCGCACACCTCGACACGCCGCTGCAGTCGGGCGGCGACACGCAGGTGCGTTACCTCAAGTACGCCGATGCGGAGAAGCTCTCGCAGAAGCTGCGTGAACAGATCCAGGGCATTGCCGCCGCGGCGATGCCGGCGGGTGCGGCAGGGGGTGGCGCGGCCGCGCCGACCCTCGCGGGCAGCGGCGGCGACAAGAGCGTCACCATCTGGGCCGAGCCGCAGACGAATGCCCTCGTCGTCACGGCGCCGCCGAAGGTCATGCGCTCGGTCATGGCCATCGTCGATCGCCTGGACATCCGCCGCGCGCAGGTGCTGGTGGAAGCGATTCTCGTCGAGATGTCGGCCGACAAGGCGATGGACCTGGGCGTGAACTGGTTGATTGCCGATACGGACTCCAACGGCAACTCGCTGCCGGCGGGCGGCTTCGTCCAGCCCGTGGACGGCACCGGCATCGGCCAGATCATCCAGGGCGTGCTGGATCCCGCGGCCATCGCCGGCCTGCCGAGCGGCCTGACGATGGGCCTGGGCCAGATCGTCAATAACGGCACGAGCTGGGCGGCGGTGATCCGCGCCGTGGGCGGCATGGGCAACACCAACATCATCGCGACACCCTCGATCGTCACGCTGGACAACGAGGAGGCCGAGATCAAGATCGCCCAGGAAGTGCCGTTCGTCACCGGCCAGTACACGAGCCAGGGCATCCCCGGCACGGGCGGCCAGGTCAACCCGTTCCAGACCATCCAGCGCGAGGAAGTCGGCAACATCCTCAAGATCACGCCGCAGATCAACGAAGGCAGCTCCGTCCTGCTCAAGATCTCGCAGGAAGCCTCGAGCATCGCGGCGAGTTCGCAGCAGGTCAGCAGCAACGACCTGATCACGAACAAGCGCACGATCACCACCAACGTCATGGTCGAGGATGGCGGCATCATCGTGCTCGGCGGCCTCATTTCCGACGAGGTGCGCGAGAGCAAGTCGCAGGTGCCGTTCCTGGGCTCGATCCCGCTCATCGGCGAGCTGTTCAAGACGCGCAGCGTCGACAAGGTGAAGACCAACCTGATGGTCTTCATCCGCCCGCGCATCCTGCGCGACGGCACCGATGCCGCCATCGAGAGCAACGCCAAGTACAACTACATCCGCAAGCAGCAGGTCGAGCGCAACAACGGCCGCGTACCGCTGATGCCGAGCGAGCGCCAGCCGACGCTGCCGCCGCTCGAGCAGCTGGTGCCGCCGGAGTTGCTGAATCCAGCCCGCCAGGCCGTCGCGCCCACCGCCACCCCGGCGGAACGCATGCAGGGTTCGA
Source organism: uncultured Gammaproteobacteria bacterium (assembly GCA_963700045.1). Classification (GTDB taxonomy): domain Bacteria; phylum Pseudomonadota; class Gammaproteobacteria; order Steroidobacterales; family Steroidobacteraceae; genus RPQJ01. The sequence continues at coordinate 77,500 of CAVOWK010000023.1, read as the reverse complement.
GCTCGGGCACGTTGGTGAGCGACCCGACCACGGGCATGACCGAACCGGTGGCGCCAACCGCACCGTTCGGCGCGCCCTCGACCGCACCACCGCCGCCACCGCAACCGCCTCCCGGAACCACTCCGTGAGCACTACGGCCACCGACGAAGCGATCCTGGCCGCGGCTGGCAGGGTCACCGACCCCGTCCGCCCGCTGCCGTTCGCTTTCGCCAAGCGTCATGGCGTGATGGTCCGCGACCTTGCGGAAGACAGCGCCGACGTGGTCGTCCGCGACGGTGCCTCGCCGCTCGCGCTGGCCGAGGTTCGGCGGCACCTGCGCCGGCCGCTCAAGCTCGAACGCGTCAACGTCGAGCGCTTCGACCTGCTGCTGCGCGAGGCCTACGAGGCGGGCTCCGGCACGACGATGGACGCGATGGGCGGGCTCGACGAGGAAACCGACCTCGCCAACCTCGCCCAGGACATCCCGGAACAGTCCGACCTGCTCGAGAGCGAGGACGAAGCCCCGGTCATCCGCCTGATCAACGCCCTGCTCACGCAGGCGGTGAAGGAGAACGCGTCCGACATCCACGTCGAACCGTTCGAGAACCGCCTCGTGGTCCGCTTCCGCGTCGACGGCGTGCTGCGGGAAGTGCTGCAGACCAAGCGCGCGGTCGCGCCGCTGATCGTCTCGCGCATCAAGGTCATGTCGCGGCTCGACATCGCCGAGAAACGCCTGCCGCAGGATGGCCGCATCTCGCTGCGCATCGCCGGTCGCGCGGTGGACGTCCGCGTCTCGACCATTCCCGCGGGCCATGGCGAACGCGTCGTGCTGCGCCTGCTCGACAAGCAGGCCGGACGACTCGACCTCAACTCGCTCGGCATGGACACCGTCACCCAGAACCACATCGACGAGCTGATCCACAAGCCGAACGGCATCCTGCTCGTCACCGGCCCGACCGGCTCGGGCAAGACCACCACGCTGTACGCCGCGCTCGACCGCATCAACGACCGCACGCGCAACATCATGACGGTCGAGGACCCGATCGAGTACTACATCGACGGCATCGGCCAGACGCAGGTCAACACCCGCGTCGAGATGACGTTTGCGCGCGGCCTGCGTGCCATCCTGCGCCAGGACCCGGACGTCGTGATGGTCGGTGAAATCCGCGACCTCGAGACCGCGCAGATCGCGGTGCAGTCGAGCTTGACCGGCCACCTCGTGCTGTCGACGCTGCACACGAACACTGCCGTCGGCGCCGTCACGCGGCTGCGCGACATGGGCATCGAACCGTTCCTGCTGGCCTCGTCCATCGTCGGCGTGCTGGCCCAGCGCCTCGTGCGCGTGCTGAACCCGGCGACGCGCGAAGCGTATACCGCCGGCGAATACGAGCGCCGCCTGCTCAACCTGCCGGACGACGCGCCCTCGCCCACGCTGTACCGCCCGAATCCGCGCGACCCCAGCGGCGGTTACCGCGGCCGCACCGGCATCTACGAACTCGTGATCGTCGACGAACACCTGCGGGCGATGATCCACGACGGCGCCTCGGAACTCGAACTCGAGCGCTATGCCCGCATGCGAACGCCCGGCATCCGCGACGACGGGCGCGCCAAGGTGCTCGCCGGCGTGACCACGATCGAGGAAGTCCTCAAGGTCACGCGCGAGGACTGACGGCGCACCATGGCGGCTTTCCTCTACGTTGCGGTCGACGCGGGTGGCCGGGAGCGCAAGGGCGTTCTCGAAGGCGACACCGCGCGCCACGTGCGGCAGTTGCTGCGCGAGCAGGCACTGCTGCCGGTCTCGGTCACCGAGGTGGTCGGCGAGCAGAAGCAGGCCGCCACCGAAGGCGGTGGCACCGCCCGCCGGTTCTCGTTCAAGTTTCAGCGCGGGCTGAGCGCCTCGGACCTGTCACTGGTCACGCGCCAGCTGGCGACACTGGTCAAGTCCTCGCTGCCGCTCGAAGAAGCGCTGCTCGCGGTCTCGCAGCAGACGGACAAGCCGAAGGTGCGCAACACGCTGCTCGGCGTGCGCTCGAAGGTCATGGAGGGGTACACCCTCGCCGACAGCCTCGGCGAATTTCCGAACAGTTTCCCCGAACTGTACCGCGCGACCGTCGCGGCCAGCGAGCATTCGGGCCACCTCGACGCGGTGCTCGAACGGCTGGCCGATTACACGGAGAACCGCGAGGAATTGCGCAGCCGCACGCTGGGCGCCCTGCTCTACCCGGTGATGCTGTTCGTGGTGTGCGTCGCGATCGTGTTCTTCCTGCTCGTCTCGGTCGTGCCGAAGGTCGTGGAGGTCTTCCGCAACAGCGAGGCTGAGCTGCCGCTGCTGACGCAGGCGCTGATCGCGGGCAGCGACTTCATGCGCGCCTACGGCCTGCTGCTGATCATCGGCATCGGCCTGGGCCTGTGGCTGTTCTCGCGCTGGCTGCGCATCCAGTCCAATCGCCGCCGCTGGCACGACCTGCTGCTGCGCCTGCCGTTGATCGGCAAGATCGTGCGCGGCTCGAACACGGCGCGGTTCGCACGCACGCTGAGCACGCTCACCGCCAGCACGGTGCCGGTGCTGGAAGCGCTGCGCATTTCCGGCGAAGTCGTCACCAACCTGCCGATGAAAGCGGCGGTGGCGGACGCTGCGATCCGCGTGCGCGAAGGCGCGCCTATCGGCAAGTCGCTCGGCCAGAGCCGGCTGTTTCCGCCGATGATGATCCACCTGATCTCGAGCGGCGAGTCGAGCGGCGAACTCGACACGCTGCTCGAGCGTGCGGCGCATCACCAGGAGCGCGAACTCGACTCGCTGCTGCAGGCGCTGGTCGGCTTGCTCGGCCCGCTGATGATCCTGGTGATGGGCGGGCTCGTGCTCGTCATCGTGCTGGCGATGCTGTTGCCGATCTTCGAGCTGAACCAGCTCGTCAAGTAGACGCCAAGCACGCGCGGCTCGCATTGCAGCGGGCCCAGGCTTTCTCCGCGCCCCGAGTCTCACCGCGCATCGCAAACGAACAAGTTCGTTTGCGGCGAACCTTGCTCGAGCGGGAGCGAAGCGATGGTGTCAGCGCAGCAGCGACCAGGCTTCAGTGCCGCTTCGCTCCTGCGCTCGAGCGGCGGCGTTCGACACGGCGCGCGGAGAAAGCCTGGACCCGCTGCAACGGCGAGCCGTGTGGTTGCAGTGACGCAGGTGCCGGTCCAGACGAGCGCTGCGATCAAGCGTCGGGTAAGTACGCCCAAGCGAGCGCTGAGAGCCAGTTCTGCTCTTCCTGCGCGCCACGTGCCGGCGCGGTCACACGCTGAGCGTTGAGCCGGTTGCGGTCTGTCTTTTCACCCCGTGTCGAGCGCCGCAGCTCGAGCGTGGGTGTGAGGCGGCCACACCCCATCCGACCAGCCGCTGGCACCATCGCCGAACACCCGCTCGAGCAAGGTTCGCCGTGAATCGTGCGGGTCCTCCGCGCGATTCACGATGCGCGCGAGACCCGGGGTGAAAAGACAGACCGCAACCGGCTCAACGCGAGACGCTGCACACTCCGACCTGCATGCGAAACGCCAGGACTTACGCAGCCGCTTCCGCCTTCAACCGCGCCGCCTCTTCGGGACCGAGGAATCTTTCGATCCAACGGCGCGACAGGTACAGCAGCGGACTCAAGCCCACCGCCGCGAGCATCTTATAGCAGTAGTTCACCGTGCCGACAGCCAGGAACAGCGAGAGCGGCCATTGCTGCGGCCCGAGCACGAACGCGATGTAGAGCACGACGAAGCTGTCGATCAGCTGCGAGACCGCCGTCGACGCCGTCGCACGCAGCCAGATCCAGCGTTCGCCGGTCGCTTTGCGGATGTAGTGGAAGATGTTGACGTCGATCACCTGGCCGACGAAGAACGCGGTGATCGAACCGCCGATCGTCCACAGGCCCTGGCCGAAGACGTTGCCGTAGGCGGCCTGCATGTCAGGCACGCCGCGCTCCGCGTTGACCGTGACCCAGAACTCGGCGGGCGCCAGGTGGATGGACGCATACGCGAACAGGAAGCCGTACGCGATCATCCCGATGGCAGCGTACGAGACCAGGCGCACACCACGGCGGCCGAAGTATTCGTTGATGACGTCCGTCAGGATGAAGACGATGGGCCAGATCAGCACGCCGGCCGTGAAACTGAGCGACCCTTGCTGACCGAACAGGTTCCAGCCGAAGGGCGGCAGGCCGAGCGTCTTCTCGAGCGCAAAGATCTTGACGCCGACGAACTCGGCGACGACGGCGTTGCCGACGAAGAACGCGGTCAGCAGGACGAAGAGCCGCGTCGAGCGCGACCCGAGCAAGGACACCGACATCGACGGATTCCCTCCAGCGTCGCTGGAATCTGTGCGTCGGCGGGGAGCTTACACTGGCGGGCGTACCTGGCCAGCGCGATGGACCTGATGCTTACTCGACTTCGCTCAGGCGCAGGCGCAGCTTCTCGAGCACGCCCGACTCCCAGCCGAAATCCTCTGCCTCTGCCGGCAGCGCGGGCGGCTCCGCGACTCGCATGGCGAGGCGACCCAGCGCCACGGACTCCCAGTCCCTGGCAATGCGCTCGTCGTTCGGCTCAGGTTTGCGGTTCATGATCCAGCCTCTCCAGCAAGGCTGCCAAAATACCTGGCAATGGCGCGGACCGGCGTGAAGCCGGTCACGAACCCGTGGCAGACCGGGAGACTATGGCAAATCGTCGTCCGGCAGGCCTCCCCGGCCCTTCACGATCCGCATCAGGTCGCGCCTTTCGCGCTTGTCGGGGCGCCCGCTGGAGACGGGCCCGGACAGGCGGTTCAGTTCGCGGATATGCGCCCGGCCCGCCTCGCTCTCGGCGGTTTCGCGGTAGTGCTGACGGGCTTCGGCCGCCGGTCCACGCCGCACGGGGATCGACACGACGTCGACGACGAACCGCTCGCGTTCCCGCGTGATCTGCAGCCGGTCGCCCGCCTTTACCAGGCGCGATGCCTTGACGCGATCGCCGTCCAGTTGCACGTGCCCGCCGTCGACGGCCTCCTGCGCCAGGCTGCGGGTCTTGAAGAACCGGGTGCACCAGAGCCATTTGTCGACTCGCAGCGAGGCACTCGTGCCACCGGGGCCACCACGGCCGCCGGGGCCATCCTGTGCATCGTCGTCGCCGTGCCGGCGCGACGGATCGTTCTTGCGGGGTGCCACGGCACGATTATAAGGCCCTTATAATCCGTTCTCTGCCGTTGCAGGTGCCCTGCCCCATGGATCGTGGTTTTCTCGACCGACTGGCCGCCCAGACCGAAGACCTGAAGGGCGCCGGTCTCTTCAAGCCGGAGCGCGTGCTCAGTTCACCGCAGCAGCCCGTGGTCAAGCTCGCCGACGGCCGCGAACTGATCAACCTCTGCGCCAACAATTACCTCGCGCTCGCCAACCACCCGTCGATCCGCGAAGCCGCGCACCGCGCCATCGACCGTTACGGGTACGGCATGGCCTCGGTGCGTTTCATCTGCGGCACGCAGAGCGTGCACAAGGAACTCGAGGCGCGCCTCAGCGCGTTCTTGCGGATGGACGACACGATCCTCTATTCGTCGTGCTTCGACGCCAACGGCGGACTGTTCGAGACCCTGCTCGACGAGCAGGATGCGGTGATCAGCGACGCGCTCAACCACGCGAGCATCATCGACGGCATCCGCCTGTGCAAGGCGCAGCGCCTGCGTTACGCGAACGACGACATGGACGAGCTCGAGACGCGCCTGAAGGAAGCGTCGGGGGCGCGAGTGAAGCTCATTGCGACCGACGGCGTGTTCTCGATGGACGGCGTCATCGCCCGTCTCAGGGAAATCTGCGACCTTGCGGATCGCCATGGCGCGCTGGTGATGGTCGACGATTCGCACGCGACCGGTTTCATCGGCAACGGCGGCAAGGGCACGCCGGAATTTCGCGACGTGATGGGCCGCATCGACATCCTCACGGGCACGCTCGGCAAGGCGCTCGGCGGCGCTGCAGGCGGTTACACGGCAGCGCGCAAGGAGATCGTCGGCTGGCTGCGCCAGCGTTCACGTCCGTACCTGTTCTCGAACAGCCTCCCGCCCGTGATCGCGGCTTCGACGCTGCGCGTGCTCGACCTGATCGAGGATGGCGACGAGTTGCGCTCGAACCTGCGTCGCAACACCGCGCACTTCCGCCGCCGCATGAACGCAGCGGGCTTCACCATCGTGCCGGGCGAGCACCCGATCGCGCCGGTGATGCTGGGCGACGCGGCCCTGGCCGCGAAGTTCGCAGAAAAGCTGCTGGAGCGCGGCGTCTACGTCATCGGGTTCTCCTACCCCGTCGTCCCCATGGGCAAGGCCCGCATCCGCACGCAGATGACCGCCGGTCACTCGTTGGAGCAGTTGGACCGGGCCATCGAGGGTTTCATCGCCGTCGGCCGCGAACTCGGCGTCATCCCCTGACACCCGGCACTCACGCCCGGCCGTCGATCTGACTGAACCAGGCGCCGACCGCGCCGTTGGAGCATCGCAACATGAAGGCACTGGTCAAGGCTAAGGCTGAACCTGGCATCTGGATGGAGAATATTCCGGAGCCCAAGGTCGGCCCGAACGACGTGCTGATCAAAGTCGGCAAGACCGCGATCTGCGGCACGGACATGCACATCTACCTCTGGGACCAGTGGGCGCAGAAGACGATCCCCGTGCCGATGGCCGTGGGCCACGAATACGTGGGCGAGATCGTCGAACTGGGCAGCGAGGTCCAGGGTTTCAAGGTCGGCGACCGCGTCTCCGGTGAGGGACACATCACCTGCGGCTATTGCCGCAACTGCCGCGCCGGACGCCGGCACCTCTGCCGCAACACGGTCGGCGTCGGCGTCAACCGCCAGGGCTGCTTCGCCGAGTACCTGGTCATTCCCGCCTTCAACGCGTTCAAGCTCAGCGACGCGATCACGGACGACGTGGCCTCGATCCTCGACCCGTTCGGCAACGCGACGCACACGGCACTCTCGTTCAACCTGGTCGGCGAGGACGTGCTGATCACGGGCGCGGGCCCGATCGGCATCATGGCCGTCGCGATCGCGCGTCACGTGGGCGCGCGCCACATCGTGATCACCGACGTCAACGACTACCGGCTCGATCTCGCGCGCAAGATGGGCGCGACGAAAGCCGTCAACGTCAGCCGCGATACGCTCGACCGGACGATGACGGACCTCGGCATGGTCGAGGGCTTCGACGTCGGCCTCGAGATGTCGGGCAACCCGGCCGCGTTCCGCGACCTGCTGCGCACGATGCACCACGGCGGCAGCGTCGCCCTGCTCGGCATCCCGCCCGAAGACACCGCCATCGACTGGAACCAGGTGATCTTCAAGGGCCTGGTGATCAAGGGCGTCTATGGGCGCGAGATGTTCGAGACCTGGTACAAGATGTCGGCGATGCTGCAGAGCGGCCTCGACATCTCGCCGGTCATCACCCACCGACTGCCGATCGCCGAGTTCCGCGACGGCTTCGAAATCATGCGCAGCGGCCAGTCGGGCAAGGTGATCCTGGATTGGGCGGCGTGAAGAAGGGGTTAGGGGTTGGGGATAGGGGTTCGTCGGAAGCCGCTGCGCGGCGCGGGCTCCAGGACTGCGGCCTTCCGGGGTCGTTGGGCCGTCAAAACCGGCTAAAATTGACGACTGGACTCCCCCAACAGGAAACGAAGCCATGCCCCTCGTCTCGATGCGCCAGTTGCTCGACCACGCCGCGGAGAACCACTACGGACTGCCGGCGTTCAACGTCAACAACCTCGAGCAGGTCCGCGCGATCATGGAAGCGGCCGACGAAACCAACAGCCCGGTGATCATGCAGGGCTCGGCCGGCGCGCGTAAGTACGCGGGCGAGGCGTTCCTTCGCCACCTGATCCAGGCGGCCATCGAGGCGTATCCGCACATCCCGGTCGTCATGCACCAGGACCACGGCCAGTCGCCGGCGGTGTGCATGGGCGCCATCCGCTCCGGCTTTTCGAGCGTGATGATGGACGGCTCGCTCAAGGAAGACGGCAAGACGCCCTCCTCCTACGAGTACAACGTCGAGACGTCGCGCAAGGTCGTCGATTTCGCGCATTCGATCGGCATCACGGTCGAAGCCGAACTCGGCGTGCTTGGCTCGCTCGAGACGATGAAGGCGGACAAGGAAGACGGCCACGGCGCCGAAGGCCACATGACGCGCGAAGACCTGCTGACCGACCCTGACCAGGCCGCCGACTTCGTCAAGCAGACGCAGTGCGACGCGCTGGCGATCGCCATCGGCACCTCGCACGGCGCCTACAAGTTCACGCGCAAGCCCACGGGCGACATCCTCGCGATCGGGCGCATCAAGGAAATCCATGCACGCATCCCGAACACTCACCTGGTGATGCATGGCTCGTCCAGCGTGCCGCAGGAATGGCTCGAGGTCATCCGCAAGTACGGCGGCCAGATGAAGGAGACCTACGGCGTGCCGGTCGAGGAGATCGTGACCGGCATCAAGCACGGCGTGCGCAAGATCAACATCGACACCGACATCCGCCTGGCGATGACCGGCGCGATGCGCAAGCACATGTCCGAGAAGCCCTCCGAATTCGACCCGCGCAAGTTCCTCGCCGACGCGCAGGCAGCCGCCAGGGGCATCTGCAAACTGCGGTACGAGGCGTTCGGCTGTGCGGGCCAGGCCTCGAAGATCAAGCCGCTGTCGCTGGAGAAGATGGCGGAGCGTTACAAGAAGGGCGAGCTGAACCAGATCGTCAACTGACGAACGGCCGTGCCCCGTCGCATCGTGACATGAGCGACGGGTCGGAGGGGCGCCCACGGCGCCCCTTCTGCCGCGCGGCGCTCGAGCGCACTCATTCCGCAGGTTGCTGCCAGCCACCATGACTTCCCTGTTCGATCCGGTTTCGATGACACGCGGGCCCGGCCTGAAGAATCGCTTCATGCTGGCGCCGCTCACCAACCTGCAGAGCCAGGCCGACGGCACGCTCTCCGACGACGAATTCCACTGGCTCACGCTGCGCGCGCAAGGCGGATTCGGCGCCACGTTGACCTGCGCGTCGCACGTCCAGGCGCAAGGACAGGGCTTTCCCGGCCAGCTCGGCTGCTGGTCGGACGCGCACCTGCCCGGATTGACGCGGCTCGCAGCGGGCATCAAGGCCGCAGGCAGCGTCGCATACGTGCAATTGCATCATGCCGGCATGCGCTCGCCGCGGGACCTGATCGGCACGCAACCCGTCTGTCCGTCGGACGATGCGGAAACCGGGTCGCGCGCGCTGGCGCTGGCGGAAGTCGAACGGCTGCGCGAGGACTTCATCGCTGCCGCAGTCCGCTGCGAACGCGCCGGCTTCGACGGCGTGGAACTCCACGGCGCGCACGGCTACGTCCTGAGCCAGTTCATCAGCGGCACGTACAACCGTCGCCAGGACCGCTACGGCGGTTCGCTGGCGAACCGCTGCCGCCTCGTGTACGAAATCATCGACGGCATCCGTGCGCGCTGCCGCCCGGATTTCACGCTCGGCATCCGCGTTTCGCCCGAGCGCTTCGGGCTGCTGCTCGCCGAGATGCGCGAGATGGTGCAGGGCCTGCTGCACGACGGCCGGCTCGATTTCATCGACCTGTCGCTGTGGGACGTGTTCAAGGAACCGAACGAGGACGGGTTCAAGTCCAAGCCGCTGGTCGACTGGTTCATGGACCTGGACCGGCGCGACGTGAAAGTCGGCGTGGCCGGCAAGATCATGGATGCGGCGACGGCGCGCAGCTGCCTCGAGCACGGCGCGGATTTCGTCACCATCGGGCGTGCCGCGATCCTGCACCACGACTTCCCCGAACGGGTACGTGCGAACCCCGATTTTGCCGCGATGCCGCTGCCCGTGAGCGCCGGGCACCTGCGTGCGGAAGGCCTGGGCCCCGCGTTCGTCGGTTACATGCAGACCTGGAAAGGCTTCGTCGCGGAGGCGTGAGCGCTCAGGCGCTCCAGCGGATCAGGCCGCTCCAGGCCGTAAACAGCACCAGCACGCCGAAGGCGATGCGGTACCAGGCGAACGGCACGAAGGTGTGCGTCGCGACGTAGCGGATCAGCCAGCGCACGCAGGCAAACGCCGAAACGAACGCCGTCACCATGCCGACGACCCAGATGCCGAGGTCATCGAGCGCAAGCAGCTCGCGTTCCTTGTACAGTGAGTACAGGGAGGCGATGCCGAGCGTCGGTATGGCGAGATAGAAGGTGAACTCAGTCGCCACCTGCCGCGACAGCCCGAACAGCATGCCGCCGATGATGGTGGCGCCGGAGCGGCTGGTGCCCGGGATCAGCGCAAAGGCCTGCGCGATGCCGACCTTCAGTGCGTCGAGCGGCGTCATCTCGTCGACCGAGTGGATCCGCACGGTGTGCGTGCGGCGTTCCGCCCAGAGGATGATGAGGCCGCCGACGATGAAGGCAGCCGCCACCGTCGACGCGTTGAACAGGCTGGCCTTGAGCGCACTGCCGAACGCCATGCCGAGCGCTGCGAGCGGCACGAACGCGATGGCGACGTTGAGCAGCAGACGGCGGGCGAGTGGATCACTCGTCGCGTTCGACAGCACCGTACCGATCTTCGCGCGGAATTCCCACATCACCGCCAGGATTGCACCCGACTGGATGACGATCTCGAACAGCTTGCCGCGCGCATCGTGAAAATCGAGCAGGCTGGCCGCCAGGATCAGGTGCCCGGTGCTCGACACCGGCAGGAACTCGGTGAGGCCTTCGACGACCCCGAGGATGGCCGCCTTCAGCAACAGCAGGGGATCCACGGCGGTCAGTCCAGCGAGCAGGCGAAGCAGTACATGTAGGTGTTGCGCGGATCGGTGAGGCGCGACACGCGGTCGAGCTCCGCCACCACCGGCTGCAGGCCGCGCGGCAGCAGTTGCGGCCACATCGACTGCGGCAACAGCGGCGCCAGCAGCTTCGCGATCGAAGTCTGCAGGCGCAGGCCGAGGGCTTCGCCGAAGCCGACTTCGAAGTCGAAATAATCGACGTCGAAATCCTTGCCGAGCCCGGCAAGCTCGGCCGCGAGCTGCACCGCGTCGGCGGAACCCCCGAGCTGGTCGACGAGGCCGAGCCGCTTGGCATCGACCCCGGACCACACACGGCCCTGTGCGATCGCGGCGATCGCGGCGACGTCCTGCTTGCGCGCCTTGGCCACCATGCCGATGAAGCGACGATACTCGTGCTCGATGCTCTGCTGCAGGATGTCCTTCGTCTGCGCACCCATCGGTCGCACCGGGCTGAATTCGCCGGAGAGCGCGGTCGTGCCGACGCCGTCGACGTGCACACCCACGCGTTCCAGCGTGCGCTGGAACGTCGGGAACATCGCGAAGATACCGATGGAACCTGTCAGGGTTGCCGGGCTGGCAACGATGCGGTCCGCATCCATCGCGATGTAGTAGCCGCCCGAGGCGGCGAGGCTGCTCATCGACGCCACGACCGGCTTGCCCGCCGCCTTCAGTTCATCGACCTCGCGCCGGATGACCTCGCTCGCGAAAGTGCTGCCGCCCGGGCTGTCGATGCGGAGCACGACCGCTTTCACGTCGTCGTCGAAGCGCGCTTCGCGCAGCTGGCTGGCCAGCGTGTCGGAACCGACGGTGCCCGGCTGCTGCTCGCCCGGCACGATCTCGCCCGCGGCGACGACGACGGCGATCCTGTCGACCGGCCTGTTCGACAGCGCCTTCGACGAGTTCACGTTCGCCAGGTACGACCACTGGTCGACGCCCTTGAACGAATGCGCGTCTTCGTCGGTGCCCGTGATTTCGGCCAGGCGTTCTTCGACCCGGTAGCGTCCTTCGAGGTGCGTGACGAGCCCGGCGTCGAGCGCGAGCTTCGCCAGGTCGCCGTCGACCTTGCGCAGCGAGTCGGCGGTGTTGTCCGCATAATCCTGGAGGACCGCAGGCTGGATGCCGCGGGCCTGCGCCACGTCGGTCTTCCACGTCGTCCAGACGGAGTTGAGCCAGGCGAGGCTTTCCTCGCGCTCGGCCGCCGACATGTCGTTGCGCGTGAACATCTCGACGGCCGACTTGTACTGGCCGACGCGGAAGACGTTCCAGTCGACCGCGAGCTTGTCGAGCGCGTCCCGCACGAACAGGCCGTAGTTCGCGAAGCCGTCGACGTAGGCGATGCCCTGCGGGTCGAGGTAGATCTCGTCGGCGTGCGCGGCCAGGTAATACTGCGGCTGGTCGTAGTACTCGCCGAAGGCGATCACCGGCTTGCCGGTCTTGCGGAAGCGATCGATGGCGGCCGCGACTTCCTGCAGCTTCGCCGTGCCGCCGCCGTCGAGTCCGCCGAGATCGAGATAGAGCGAACTGATGCGCTCGTCCTTGCGGGCCGCGTCGATCGCCTCGACGACGTCACGCAGCCGCGTCTCGGTCGGACCCTGGCGCAGGATCTCGCTGATGGCGCGCTCGAGCGGAGCGCCCGACAACTGTTCGACCAGGGGACCGAGCGGCGCGATGACCAGCGCCGCGCGGTCTGGCACCAGCGGGATCGGCCGCGAAAACACCGCGCCGATCACGCCGAAGACCAGCAGCAGCAGCAGCAGGTGCAGGATCTTGCGCAGGCCGTCCAGGCCCGCCCAGATCCAGTGCAGCAGCTTGCGGATGGCACGCATTCCCGCGCGCCCCTGCGAGCTCAGACCTTCTCTTCGATGCGGGCCGACTTGCCCGTGCGCTCGCGCAGGTAGTACAGCTTGGCGCGGCGGACGTTGCCACGGCGCTTGACCGTGATCGCGCCCAGCGCCGGGCTGTAGCTCTGGAACACGCGCTCGACGCCTTCACCGTGCGAAATCTTGCGCACCGTGAACGACGAATTGAGGCCGCGGTTGCTCTTCGCGATGACGACGCCTTCGTACGCCTGGACGCGCTCGCGGTCGCCTTCCTTGACCTTCACTTCGACGACGACGGTGTCGCCGGGACCGAAGTCCGGAATCTCGCGAGTCATGCGCTCGGCATTGAGCGCGGCAATGATGTTGCTCATTTCTTCACCTTAGTCTCGGTTCTATCCCTGCTCTCGTCGCGTCGCGTCCTGCTCCGCCTGGTATTCCGCGAGAAGCCTGCGCTCCTCGACACTCAATTCTCTCTGCGCCAGCAAGTCCGGCCGGCGCTGCCACGTGCGGCCGAGCGCCTGTTGCAGGCGCCAGCGCGCGATCGCGGCGTGGTTGCCACCGATCAGCACCGGCGGCACCGCGCTGCCCGACCAGACCTCGGGCCGGGTGTAGTGGGGCCAGTCGAGCAGCCCGTCCGTGAAGGACTCCTGCACCGCCGACTCCGCGTCGCCGAGCGTGCCAGGCAGGAGCCTCGCGACCGCGTCGATGACCATGAGGGCCGGCAGTTCGCCGCCGCTCAACACCACGTCTCCGACCGAGACCGATTCATCGACGCATCGTTCGACGAACCGCTCGTCCACTCCTTCGTAGCGGCCGGCCACGAGCACCAGCTCCGGGAGCCCGGCGAACCCGGCGACCATCCGCTGCTTGAGCGGGGCGCCATCGGCCGCCAGATACACCCGGCGCGCCTGCGGCACCATTGCCGCCGCCGCCGCCATCGCGAGCCGCAAGGGCTCCGCCTTCAACACCATCCCGGGGCCGCCGCCGTAAGGCCGGTCGTCCACCGTCTTGTGCACGTCCGTGGCGAACTGCCGCGGGTTGACCGTCTCGACCGCGAGCACGCCGCGTTCGATCGCCCGCCCGAGCACGCCAAACCTGAGCGCGTGCTCGACGAACTCCGGGAACAGCGTCACGACGACGATGCGCATCGACCGCGTCTCCGTGCCCAGTCCGCCGCTCAATCGTCCGGGTGCCAGTCGACTGTCACCCTTCCTGCCCCGAGGTCCACGGCGACGAGCCGCTCGGGAACCACGGGCACCAGCCTTGCCAACTTGCCGTCGCGCAGCACCATCACGGGGTGTGCCGGCAACTCCAGAAATTCGTCGACCCTGCCGAGAGCGACCCCCTCGCGATTGACCGCTTCGAGCCCCAGCAAGTCATGCAGGTAGTGCTCGTGCGGCCCGGTTGCGGGCAGGTCGGAGCGGTCCACCTGGATCTCGGCACCCGTCAGCAGTCGCGCTGCATCCATGGTGTCGATCCCTTCGATCCGCACCGCCAGGTTCTGGCCTGCCCGCTTGCAATCCAGGACCCGGACCTGCCGGGACTGGTGACCGTGGACCAGCGTCCACCGCGGGTAGTCTGCGATGCCTGCCGCGGGCTCCGTGTAGGACGTGACCTTCACCCAGCCCTGCACACCATGCGGTGCACCGACCCGGCCCAGCACCACGGCGCGGGGGCTGTCAGGCCCGGGGCGCGCCGTCATGTCGGTGCAGGCGTGACCGCGGCTCAGGCCGCAGCCGCAACCTGGGTCTTGCGGAAAACCTTCAGCAGCTGCTGCACGCGGTCGGACGGCTGCGCGCCAACGCCCAGCCAGTAATCGACGCGCGACAGGTCGAGGCGCAGTGCTTCGCTGTTGCCACGGGCGACCGGGTTGAAGAACCCGACCTGCTCGAGGGAACCACCACCGGCACGGCGGCTGTCGGTCACGACCACGTGATAGAAGGGTTCCTTCTTACCGCCGCGGCGCTGCAATCGGATCGTCACCATTCTTGTCCAAGCCTCAGTGTTCGCGGCCGGTCACAAGGGCTGTGCCCGGCCAAAAAAGAGCCGCGAACTATAACGAAATCTCAAGGCAAAAGAAATACTTGAGGAAGGGCAGGAAGGGCAGGAAGGGCAGGAAGGCCGGAAGGCCAGAAGGGTCTTAAGCCTTCCTGTCCTTCCGGGCCTTCCTGTCCTTCCGGGCCTTCCTGTCCTTCCGGACCTTCCTCCTAACCCCTTCCAATCGGCATGCGGCCGGCCATCGATCGCATCATGCGGCCCAGACCGCCCTTGCCCATGCCTTTCATCATCTTCTGCATCTGCAGGAAGTTCTTGAGCAACCTGTTGATTTCGGCCACCTGGGTGCCCGAACCCGACGCGATCCGGCGCTTGCGCGAACCGTCGATGTGCTTCGGGAATCGGCGTTCCCTGGGGGTCATGGAGCAGATGATCGCAATCTGGCGCTTGACCTCCTTCTCGTTGCCCTGGGGCATCTGGCCGGCCTTCGCGGCCAGCTGGGCAGGCAGCTTGTCCAGCAGCGCCGCCATGCCGCCCATCTGCTCGATCTGGCGCAGCTGGCCGAGGAGGTCCTCGAGATTGAAATCCTTGCCCGAGGCAACCTTCCGGGCAAGCTTTTCGGCGTCCTCGCGGTCGACCTGGCGGGTGACCTGCTCGACCAGCGACAACACGTCGCCCATGCCGAGAATGCGCGAGGCCATCCGGTCGGGCTGGAATGCTTCCAGGGCGTCGGGCTTCTCACCCGTGCCGACGAACAGGATCGGCTGGCCCGTAATCTGCCGCACCGACAGCGCCGCGCCACCGCGCGCGTCGCCGTCTGCCTTGGTCAGCACCACGCCTGTGAGGTTCAGCGCAGCGCCGAACGAGCGCGCAGCGTTCACGGCGTCCTGGCCCGCCATGCTGTCGACGACGAACAGCGTCTCGATCGGGTTCAGCGCCACCGCGAGTTCGCGCACCTCGGCCATCATTTCTTCGTCGACATGCAGCCGGCCGGCCGTGTCGACGAGCAGCACGTCGTAGACGCCGCGCCTGGCCTCGGCCAGCGCATTCAGCGCGATGTTCAGCGGCTTGTCCGTTGGGCTCGCGGGCGCGACGTCGACGTCGAGCTGCTGGCCCAGCCGCTCCAGCTGCAGCAGTGCCGCCGGACGGCGCACGTCGGTGGACACGAGCAGGACCCGCTTCTTTTCGCGCGTCTTGAGCCACAGCGCAATCTTCGCTGCGGTGGTGGTCTTGCCTGCGCCCTGCAGGCCGGCGAGCAGCACGATGGCGGGCGGCTGCGCGCGCAGGTTGAGCGGACGCACGCCCTCGCCCATCACGCGGACCAGCTCGTCGTGGATGACCTTGATCAGCGCCTGGCCCGGAGTGAGGCTCTTGTGGATCTCCTGGCCGACGACCTGCGCCTTGACGCCGTCGATGAAGGTCTTGACGACCGGCAGCGCGACGTCCGCCTCGAGCAGGGCCATGCGGACCTGGCGCAACGTGTCGGAGATGTTTTCTTCGGTCAGCCGGCCCCGGCCCCGGAGGCCTTCGACGACGGACGCAAGACGGGCGGAAAGCTTGTCGAACACGCTCTGGCGACCTCGGTGGCGTTGCCAGCCCTGACGGACCGGCCTGTGAGTGCGCGATTATAGGGCGTGCGGGCGTCGGGTTTACCGTCCTCCTCAGCCCGCCGGGTCCATGGCATCATGGTTGTCGTCCAAAGCCACGCTGGTCCCCGCGCTTGCTGCTGCCACTGATCGCCGTCGCCTGTTACGTCATCGGAGCCGTCTGGCTCGCCACCGCCACGTACCAGCACCGCAGCGAGCCGTTCTCGGCCCACGGCCGCGGCGGCCGTATCGCGGCGGTCGCGATTGCCTGCGTCGGCGTGCTGCTCCACTCCATCGCCCTGATGCAGGAACGCCGCATGGCGCCCGGCGCCGCGCTCTCGCTCGGCGACACTCTTGCCCTCGTTTCGCTCACGATCGCCATCACGGCCATCGTGATGGCGGTGAAGCCCGGTCGCCGGGGCATGGCCGCGCTGCTGCTGTTCATCGCCGCAGTACTGGAAGCGGCCTTCTCGGAGGGCGCCCGCAAGTTCTCGATCGGCCAGCCGGGCTGGGAACTCGCGTTCCATGTCGCGATGGCGACGACGGCCTTCGCGTTCCTGACGATCGGCATGGTGCTCGCCATTGCGCAGGTGATCGTCGATCGCCGGCTGCGCAGCCGCCAGCCGCTCGGCCTGCTCAAGATCCTGACACCGCTCGAGTCGCTGGAGTCGGGTTGCTTCCAGAGCATCCTCGCGGGGTTCGCAGTGCTGACGCTCGCGCTCGTGAGCGGCGCGTTCTTCGTGCAGGACCTCTTTGCGCAGCACCTGATCCACAAGGTCGTGCTCGCGATCATCGCGTGGATCGTCTTCGGCGTGCTGCTGCTCGGCCGTTTCAGGTTCGGCTGGCGCGGCCGCCAGGCCCTGCGCTGGACCTTCGCCGGCTACACGCTGCTCGGCCTCTCCTATTTCGGCAGCAAGCTGATCCTCGAGAACATCCTCGGCAAGCACTGGGGCTGAGCCGCCATGTCCGACTTACCGTCAGTACCTGCTCGGCTTCCTTCTCGTCACCGCCGTCCTGCTCTCCGCTTTCTTCTCGGGCACCGAGACGGCGCTGATGAGCGTCAACCGCTACCGGCTGCGCCACCTCGCGCGCGAAGGCAGCAGGTCCGCCAGGATCGCCGAAAAGCTGCTCGAACGCCCCGACCGGTTGATCGGGATGATCCTGATCTGCAACAACTTCGTGAACTCCGCGGCTGCGGCCATCGTCACGCTGATCGCGCTCTCGATTGGCGGTGAATCCATCGCTGCGATCGGCGTCGGTATCTTCACCGTCGTGCTGATCATCTTCGGCGAGGTGGCGCCAAAGACGTTCGGCGCGCTGTATCCGGAGCGCATCGCGCTGCCGGCCGCAGTGATCTACAACGCCTTGCTCAAGGTGCTCTACCCGCTCGTCTGGCTCACCAACCTTGTAGCCAACGGCGTGCTGCGCCTGATGGGCGTGAACCGTGAACAGGCCAGCCGCACTTCGCTCAGCAGCGAGGAACTGCGCACGGTCGTCGCCGAGGCGAGCACCGTCATTCCGCACCGCCACCAGCGCATGCTGATGAGCATCCTCGACCTCGAGAAAATCACGGTCGACGACATCATGGTGCCGCGCAGTGAAATCTACGGCATCAACCTCAAGGACGACTGGGACGACATCGTCGAGCAGATCCGCGATTGCCGCCACACGCGCGTCCCGGTGTACGACGGCGAACTCGAGTCGCTCGTCGGCATCCTGCACATGAAGAAGGTGGCGCGGCTGCTGGTGCGCGGCGAGTTCGAGCGCGAACAGCTGGTGGCCCTGGCCAGGACACGCGAGCCGTACTACGTGCCGGAAGGCACCTCGCTCAACCAGCAGTTGCTGCAGTTCCAGCGGCAGCGGCGGCGTGTCGCGTTCATCGTCGACGAGTATGGCGACGTGCAGGGCCTGGTGACGCTCGAGGACCTGCTCGAGGAAATCGTCGGCGAGTTCACCTCCGACACCAGCATCCTGCACAAGGACGTCCACCGCGAGCGCAACGACAGCTTCGTGGTGAACGCATCGGCGAGCGTGCGGACCTTGAACCGCAAGATGGGATGGACGCTGCCGACGACCGGCCCGCGCACGCTGAACGGCCTGATCGTCGAGCAGATGGAGACGATCCCGGCGCCGGGCCAGCGGCTGCGGATCGGCGATTACTCGCTCGAGGTGCTGCAGGTGACGGACAACGCGGTGAAGACCGTGCGACTCACGCAACCTGCGGTCGCGAAGCTCGACAAGCCCGGCTGACGTGCAGACCTCAGGACCGCGTGCAGGCGTCCGGTCCGGGGCCTTTTCCAGAGCTTGGAAAGGCAGACACGCGCTCGTTGCCAGCAGTCGATCCGTACTTCTTTCTGCAACGCGGAAAGGCAGACACGCGTTGCAGAAAGAAGTACGGATCGACCGCCAGCGAGACGGCGCCTGAGCTCCGTCTTCGTGCCGAAGACTGCGCACGGCGCATGCAGCATTGCGAGCGTCGGAGCGCAGCTTTGAACCGCACTGCTTCGATCAACTGCCACGAACCCCATGCTGGTCAACCGGCCACTCCGCTCGAGCACTGTCAGGCTGCATGCGCCGTGCGAGTTGACGGCGCCCGGGCCGGCAACTCGCTCAGGCGCAGTCTCGCAAGCGGTTGATCCGGAGTCTTTCCCCGAGCGCGTGTCTGCCTTTCCAAGCTCGGGAAGAACGACTGGATCAACCGCCTGGCAATTCGTCCTGTCTGCCTTCCGATCGCGACAGGACACGCCGGGCCGCGTCAGAACGCCTTGTCGAGCGCCTCCGACAGCCGGCTGACGCCCTCGATCTCCATGCCGTCGATCACGCCCTTGCGCGGCACGTTCGCCGTCGGCACGAGCGCGCGCTTGAAGCCCTGCTTCTGCGCCTCGCGCAGGCGCTCTTCGCCGAACGGCACCGGACGAATCTCGCCGGTGAGGCCCAGTTCGCCGAAACACATCGTGTCCGTCACCACGGGGCGATCGCGCAGGCTCGAGAGCACCGCGAGCACTGCCGGCAGGTCGGCCGACGTCTCGCCGATGCGCACGCCACCGACCACGTTGACGAACACGTCGCGCCCCGCTGTCGACACGCCGCCGTGACGGTGCAGCACCGCGAGCAGCAGCGCCAGGCGGCTCGATTCGAAACCGACGGCCACGCGGCGCGGATTCATGCCCTGGGCCTCGTCCACCAGCGCCTGCACTTCGACGAGCAAGGGCCGGCTGCCTTCGCGCACCACGGTCACGACGCTGCCGGACACGGGCTGCGGGTGGCGCGACAGGAAGATCGCCGACGGGTTGCGTACCTCGCGCAGCCCCTGCTCCACCATTGCGAACACGCCGAGTTCGTTCGCGGCGCCGAAACGATTCTTGACCGCACGCACCAGGCGGAACCGGCTCGCGGGATCGCTTTCGAAATACAGCACGGTGTCGACCATGTGCTCGAGGATGCGCGGACCCGCAATCAAGCCCTCCTTGGTCACGTGCCCGATCAGCAGCACGGCCGTGCCGGTCGCCTTGGCGAAGCGCACGAGCTGCGCGGCGGACTCGCGCACCTGCACGGCCGAACCCGCCGACGACTCGCTGAGCTCGGTCTGCATCGTCTGGATGGAATCGATCACGAGCACCTGCGCCCGCGACCCCACCGCTTCCTCGAGGATCGTCTCGACGCGAGTCTCGGCGGCGAGTCGCAGCGTGGTCGAGTCGAGTCCGAGACGCTGGGCGCGCGAGGCCACCTGGCGCACCGATTCCTCGCCCGACACGTACAGCACCGGCCGCTCGCGACTGAGGGCATCCGCCGCCTGCAGCAACAGCGTCGACTTGCCGATACCCGGGTCGCCGCCCAGCAACACCACCGAGCCGGCCACGAGGCCACCGCCCAGGACTCGGTCCAGCTCACCGATGCCGGTCGCGGCGCGCACGTCGCTTTCCTGCGCGATGTCGGTCACGGTGCGGCTGGTGGAGGGGCCGGCCGTCACCGTGCGGGCGTTGCGGCTCGCACCCGCAGGGGCGATCGAGGATGCCGCGATTTCCAGGGTGTTCCAGGCTTCGCAGGCCGGGCACTGGCCCTGCCACTGGGCGGTGCGCGCGCCGCAAGTACCACAGACATAACTGGTTTTTTGCCGTGCCATTGCGGGCTGCCGTGGACGCTGCACAGGGGACCGGGGAAGGCCCGGGATGCTAACACGGGCCGGCAACGCTGCCGGAGTGTGACGGCGGCGGCAATTCCATCCCCGGGGCGCACCCTATACTTCCGCCCACGTATGCGCAGTCAAGCCGAACCCACAGTGATCCTGGACACCTCCAGCGGCCGTAACACCAGGTCGCCGGCCCGGACGTCCATGCCTGCGCGCCTGGGCCGGTACGAACTGAGCCATGAACTTGGCAAAGGCGCCATGGGCGTCGTCTATCGCGGCCGCGACCCGCGCATCAATCGCGAGGTGGCGGTCAAGGCGATCCCGCTCGCCGACGAGTTCGACCCGGAGGACCTCGAGCAGGCACGCACACGCTTCTTCCGGGAAGCCGAGATGGCCGGCCGCCTGTCGCACCCGCACATCGTGACGATCTACGATGCAGGCGAAGACAACGGCACCGCGTACATCGCCATGGAACTGTTGCGCGGCCAGCACCTCGTCGAATACACGACCGCGGAACGGCTGCTGCCGACGGCCATCGCGATCGAAATCGTGGCACGGCTTGCCGACGCGCTGCACTATGCGCACCAGAACCAGGTCGTCCACCGGGACATCAAGCCCGCCAACATCATGTTCGACGCGCCGAGCGGAGAGCTCAAGATCACGGACTTCGGCATCGCCCGGCTCACCGACTCGGGCCGCACGCGCACGGGCGTCGTGCTCGGCACCCCGTCGTTCATGTCGCCCGAACAATTGCAGGGCCGCCCCGTCACCGGCCGCTCCGACCTCTTCTCGCTTGCAGTGAGCCTGTACCAGCTGCTCACTGGCCAGTTGCCGTTCCGCGGCGATACGATGCCCGGCCTGATGCTGAAGATCGCCCAGGAGCCGCATCCCCGCATCTGCGCCATCCACCCGGCGCTGCCGCAGGGACTCGACGCGTTCTTCGATCGCGCGCTGGCCAAGGACCCGGCGGCACGTTACGACAGCGGCGCGAGTTTCGCGCAGGCGCTGCGCGACCTGAACCGGCCGGACAAGCGCTGACCGGCCATGCGGCTGAAAGGCAAATTCCGCTGCGTCGGGGCGTCCGACACCGGCCGGGTGCGCGAGCACAACGAGGACACCATCGGCACCGACGGGGACATCGGCCTGGTCGTGCTTGCCGACGGCATGGGTGGCTACAAGGCCGGCGAGGTCGCGAGCGGCATCGCCGTGCGCACCGTCCTGACGCTGGTCAAGGACGCCGTCGACCGTGAAGACCTTTCGTTGAGCGACGAAGTCAATGGCCTCAGCCGTCCCGGCATCCTGTTGCGCGACGCGATCCAGCGCGCGAACAAGGTCATCTACCAGACTGCCAGGACCCAGGCGAACTGCGAAGGCATGGGCACCACGGTGGTCGCCGGGCTGTTCTTCGACGACAAACTCACCATCGCCCACGTCGGCGATTCGCGCATGTACCGGTGCCGCGACGGCACGCTCGAACAGGTCACCCAGGACCATTCGCTGCTGCAGGAGCTGGTCAGCCGCGGCTTCTATACGCCGGAAGAAGCCCAGCGCGCCGCCGCCAAGAACTACGTGACGCGCGCCCTGGGCGTCGAGCCGACCGTCGACGTCGAAATCACCGAGCTACCGGCGCTGAAGGACGACGTGTACCTGCTCTGTTCGGACGGCCTGTCCGACATGGTGGAGGACGACGACATTCAGTTAACCATCAACACCTTTGGTGCTAATCTTGAGACCGTCGCCAAGCAGCTGGTGCTGCTCGGCAACGACAACGGGGGCCGGGACAACATCTCGGTGGTGCTCGTCCGGGTGCTTGACGCGTTCCCGGCGCAGCGTGGGGTCATCGACCGGATACGCAGGCTGTTCGGTTAACGGAGCGCAGGTTCACTCATGGCCAGGCTGGTATTGCATCTCGACGGGCAAGTGCTTGCCGAGTACAACATGAGCAAGGAGCGCTACACGATCGGGCGCCTCCCTGACAATGACATCCGCATCGACAACCCGGCAGTGTCGGGTCATCACGCGCTCGTCATCAACATCCTCAACGATTCGTTCCTGGAAGACCTCAACAGCACCAACGGAACGTACGTCAACGGCAAGATCATCAAGAAGCACGCGCTGCAACACGGCGACGTGCTCACGGTAGGGCACCATGCGCTGCGATTCGTCGACAGCGAGGTGGAAGAAGCCGACGACGAGTTCCAGAAGACGATGGTGATCAGCCCGCGCGATGCCGCGACGCTGATGGCGGGTTCGCCCAAGGCCGCCGCGGCCCTGCAGCCTCCGCCCACGGATAAATATTCCGCACCGGCGGGCGGCGCTGCGTCGCCTTCGTTCCCGAACGGAGTGTTGCCGCGCGCGAAACTGCAGGTGCTGTCGGGCCAGTTTGCGGGCCGCGAGCTCGAGCTCGTGAAGACCCTCACCACGCTCGGCCGCCCGGGCGTGCAGGTGGCGGCGATCACGCGTCGTGCCGACGGTTTCTACATCGTGCACGTCGAGAGCGGCAAGGAAGACGATTATCCGCTCGTCAACGGCGCCGTCATCGGCCCGCAGGCGCGCCGGCTGCATGACAACGATGTCGTGCAGCTCGCGGGCGTCAAGATGGGGTTCTTCGAAAACTGACCGCGATCCTCGCCTCTCCCACTCACCTGGGAGAGGCCGTGCGCGGCACGGGTCAGGGCCACGCGTCAGCTGCGGGTGCATGCCGGCCTCAGCCGATCTCCAGCGGCACGCGCTCGCTGACGCCGCAGAGCAGGTCCCACGCGATCGCGCCCGCGCGCGCAGCCACTTCCTCCACCGGAATTTCGCTGCCCCACAGCACTACGGGGTCGCCGACCGCCACGACCGGCAGGTCCGTCACGTCGACCGTGAGCATGTCCATCGACACGCGACCGACGAGCGGCGCGCGCTGGCCGCCAATCTGCACCGGCGTGCCCGAATCGGCGGCGCGTGGGTAACCGTCGCCATAGCCCGCCGCGACCACTGCCATCCGCGTGTCCCGTAGTGCGGTCCACGAACCGCCGTAGCCCACGGTTTCGCCAGCCGGCACGTGCTTGACCGCGATCACTTGCGTGCGCAACGTCATCGCGGGCCGCAGACCGAGCTCCGCGCCCGTGCCGCCCGGAAACGGCGAGGCGCCGTAGAGCATCAGGCCGGGGCGCACCCAGTCGGCACGGGCGGTCGGCCAGGCCAGCACGCCGGCGCTGTTCGCAATGCTGCGCTCCCCGGCGAGGCCCGCGGTGGCTGCGGCAAATGCTTCGAGCTGCCGGCGCGTCTGCGGATCGCGACGGTCGTCCGCGCACGCCAGGTGCGTGACCAGCGCGGGATCGGCATGCACGTGCTCGTTGCGGCGCAAGCGCTCGTACGCTGCGCCGAATTCATCGAGCCGGAAGCCCAGTCGGTTCATGCCGGAATCGACCTTGATCCAGGCGGTCACCTGCGCGTCGCCCGCCAGGGCCTCGAGCAACTCCAGCTGCTCGAAGCTGTGGACCATGAGTTCGAACCGTGCCTGCGCGGCAGCCGCAAGCTGCTCCGCGCTGAACACGCCTTCGAGCAGCAGGATGCGGTTGGTGAGCCCCGCAGCGCGCAGCGCGAGCCCTTCGCCAAGACGCGCGACCGCGAAGCCATCGGCGTCCGCCAGCGCCTGCGCCGCCGGCACCAGGCCATGGCCATAGGCGTTGGCCTTGATCACCGCCATCACGCGGCTGCCGGGTGCCGCGCGGCGCACCTGCCGGAGGTTGTGGCGCAATGCGCCGGTATCGACGACCGCGCGGATCAGGCTCTGGCTCTGCACGACAGCCCGCGCCTCAGTTGCCGTAGTCGCCGTAATCGCCGTGCGCGAGGTTCTCGAAGCGCGTGTACTTGCCGAGGAAGGTCAGGTGCACTTCGCCCGTGGGGCCGTTGCGCTGCTTGGTGATGATGATGTCGGCGATGCCCTTGCGCGGCGTGTCGGGTTCGTACACTTCCTCGCGGTAGATCATCATGATCAGGTCAGCATCCTGCTCGATCGCTCCACTCTCGCGCAGGTCCGACATCACCGGCTTCTTGTCCTGGCGCTGTTCGACGCCGCGGTTCAACTGCGACAGCGCGATCACGGGCACGCGCAGTTCCTTGGCCAGCGCCTTGATCGAACGCGAGATCTCGGAGATCTCGGTCGCGCGGTTTTCCTTGTTGCCTGCCACCTGCATCAGCTGCAGGTAGTCGATGACGATCAGCCCCAGGCCGCCCTGCTTCTCGCAGTCACGGGCGAGGCGGCGCGCGCGGGCGCGCACTTCGGTCGGCGTGAGCGAGCCGCTGTCGTCGATGTAGATCGGCGCCGATTTCATCTGCGCGATCGCACTGTTGATGCGGGCCCAGTCCTCGTCGCCGAAGTTGCCGGTGCGCATGTGGCCCTGGTCGACGCGGCCGAGCGACGAGATCATGCGGAACGCAAGCTGCTCGCGCGACATTTCCATCGAGAAGATCGCGACCGGCTTGTTGGCGGCAATGGCCGCGTTCTCGGCGATGTTGAGCGCGAGCGTGGTCTTGCCCATCGACGGCCGGCCGGCGACGATGACGAGGTCGCCGGGCTGCAGGCCCGCAGTCATCTTGTCGAGTTCGTTGTAGCCCGTGCTGAGGCCCGTCAGCTGGCCCTGCGACGCATGCAACAGGTCGAGGCGATCGATGGTGGCCCCGAGCACGTCGCGCACCGGCACGAAGCCCGAGCCCAGCTTCCGGCCCTTCTCGGCGATCTGGAAAATGCGGCGCTCGGCCTCGTCGACGAGTTCGGCAGCCGGCTTGCCTTCGTTCTCGTACGCGCTGCCCGCGATCTCGCCGCTGACGCGGATCAGCTGCCGCAGCAGCGAGCGCTCGCGGACGATGTCGGCATAGGCACGGATGTTTTCGGCGGTGGGCGTGTCGCGCGCCAGGCCTGCAAGGTACGCAAGCCCGCCGGTCTCGTCGGCGAGCCCCTTGCTCGCGAGACGCTCCGCGAGCGTGACGGCGTCGCTGGGCTCGCCTTTCTGCGAAAGGTCGAGTATCGCTTCGAAGATCAGCTGGTGGTCGCGCCGGTAGAAGTCTTCGGCGCGCAGACGGTCGGCGATGGAGTCCCAGGTGCTGTTGTCGAGCAGCAGGCCGCCGAGCACGGCCTGTTCGGCTTCGAGGGAATTCGGCGGCACGCGCAATGCCGCCGCCTCGTCACTGACGTACGGGCGGGGTTTCCGGCGGAATCTGCCGCCGGAACCCGAGCCGCTGCCGCTGTCTTCCTGCTCCATCGCTGACGGATGCTCCCCGCGGACGCGAGGAGGATCAGTCTTCGGCGGTGATCACGACCGGAAGGTCGATCTCGACGTCGGTGTGCAGGTGCAGCTTGACGTGGTGTTCGCCGATCAGGCGGATCGGACCGCCCGGCAGGCGCACTTCCGCGCGCTCGATGGCGATGCCGCCCCGGGTCAGCGCTTCGGCGATGTCGGACGTGCCGACCGAGCCGAACAGCTTGCCTTCCGTGCCGGCCTTCGCCTGCAGGGCGAGCTTGAAGCCTTCGAGCTGCTTCGCGCGCGACTGGGCGCTCGACAGCGAGTCGGCGGCGAGCTTCTCCAGCTCGGAGCGACGCTCCTCGAACTTCTTCAGGTTGGTGGCGGTGGCCAGCGCAGCCTTGCCCGAAGGCAGCAGGAAATTGCGGCCGTAGCCGGGCTTCACCTTGACCTTGTCGCCGATGTTGCCGAGGTTGGCAACTTTCTGCAGCAGGATGACTTCCATCTTAGTGTCCTCGATCGATCTTCAAATGTTTGACTGTACGTCCGACAACAATCGGCGCAACGCATTCACCAGCCCGCTCACGTCGCCGCGCTGCGCGCGGGCGGCTGCGAGCGCAGCCAGTTGTCCACGAACCCCAGCGCTGCGAGCCCGATCACCGCGAACGGCGCGACGAATACCAGCAGCGCGTACGTAACCCACAACCACGCCACGGCCAGCTTGCCCTGCGACACCGCCCGGTGCGCGGCCGCGAGGCCCACGAGCACCAGCGAGCCCAGGAACAGCCGGCCGATGTCACCGACCAGTGCCTGCTGCGTGAACAGCGAAGCGCCGATGACCAGCGCCCCCGCGACTCCCAGCACCCGGCCGAGCCGCACCTGGCGGAACTCGGCGCCGAAGCTCCCTGCACGTTCGGGCAGCGACTGCCACCAGCGAGCCAGGAACAACGCGCACATCGCCAGCGTCATCGTCAACACCGCAATCCAGCCCCACAGCGTGCGGGCCAGCGTGTCTGCGAGCCCGTCCTGCTCCAGGTCCATCGGCAGTCCGCGAGTCTTCATTTCCTGCGCGAGATCGCGCACGAACGGAGCCCAGAACTGGTGCGGATCGCCGAACGCCACGTGCAGGCCTACCAGCAGCACGGCACCGACGAGCGTCACCACCTGCAGGCACAGCGACATCGAGTCGGTGCGACGCAGCAGGATCGCGAGCAGCAGCGGCGGACCCAGTACCCATGCGGAGTAGATGAAACCCACCGGCATCGGTCGCCCGAACATCAGCATCGCCGCCACCAGCAGCAGACTTGCGCCGACCGCGACGGTCACCCCCTGTCGCTCGCCGCGCACCAGCACGATCAGTGCAGGCACGGCACCCGGCAGGAAGAATGCGACACCGACGCCGAACAGCGGCAGCAACCCCAGCAGGCCCGTCACGAGGACGGCCCCGACCGGATTACCGGCAAGCCACTGGGCCAGCGATCGGTTCATCGTAGTGCGCGCTCCTGGGACGGCCCGCCTGCGGGATCGTCCGGACCACCCACGAAACGCCGGCTCAGTGCTGGTCCGTGTACGGGAGCAGCGCGAGGAAACGGGCGCGCTTCACCGCGAGCGACAGCTGGCGCTGGTAGTTCGACCGCGTGCCGGTGATGCGGCTCGGGACGATCTTGCCCGTCTCGGTGATGTAGCCCTTCAGCGTGGCGAGATCCTTGTAGTCGATCCGCTCGACGCCTTCGGCCGTGAATTTGCAGAACTTACGGCGACGGAAAAAACGTGCCATGTAATGTCACCCGGTGTATGTGTTGGTCGGTGCTGAAGCAGCGTGCGACGTGGCGGAGGGGCTCTCAGCCCGCGCCCATCGACTCTTCGCTGTCGCCGGTGCCGATGGGGCCTTCGTCGCTGCGGGGCGCGCCTTCTTCTTCGGCGCGAGCCATCGGCGACGGCTCCGTCACGGCACCCGGCATGGCAATGACCATGTTGCGGATGACGGCGTCGCTGAAGCGGAAGCTGCCCGTCAGTTCGTCGAGCGTGGCTTTGTCACACTCGACGTTCATGAGGACGTAGTGCGCCTTGTGCACCTTGGCGATCGGGAATGCCAGCTGGCGGCGGCCCCAGTCCTCGAAACGGTGGATCGCACCGCCGGCCGCGGTGATGATCCCGCGATAGCGTTCGACCATGGCCGGGACCTGCTCGCTCTGATCCGGGTGGACCAGGAAAACGATTTCGTAATGACGCATCGACTTGAAGCTCCTTGCGGAATGATGTCGCCCTGATGCCAAAAAAGCTGGTGCGACAAGGAGTTAGAAAAACCACGCAAACCCGGAGGGTTACGCGGAGCCGCGCATTGTAGCTGAGGAAGGGGCCGGCGGAAAGGGGAAGGGAAGGGAAGGACAGGAAGGACAGGAAGGACGGGAAGGACGGGAAGGACGGGAAGGACAGGAAGGACAGACCGAATGCGCAGTTGATTCGACTGATCCCTAACCCCTTCCTCCCCTTCCTGTCCCTTCCTCCCCTTCCTACCCCTTCCGACCCCCTCCTCTGGCGTACGGCCTCGAACAGCGCCACCCCCGTCGCCACCGACACGTTGAGGCTCTCGACGGCGCCAGCCATCGGGATCGACACCAGTTCGTCGCAGGCTTCGCGGGTGAGTCGCCGCATGCCCTCTCCCTCGGACCCGAGGACCAGTGCGGTGGGCCTGCTCAGGTCGACGTCGTAGAGCGTACGGGCGGCGTCATCGGAGGTGCCGACGAGCCAGACGCCCCGGTCCTTGAGTTCACGCAACGTGCGGGCCAGGTTCACGACCTGCACCAGCGGGACGGTCTCGGCGGCACCGGCAGCGACCTTGCGCACCACGGGTGTCAGCCCGACCGCTCTGTCACGCGGCACGATCACGGCTGCGACGCCTGCGGCGTCGGCGCTGCGCAGGCACGCGCCGAGGTTATGCGGGTCGGTAACGCCGTCTAGCACGAGCAGCAACGGGGGTGCGTCGCCGGTCGATTCGAGCGCCTCCTCGAGCTGCGTTTCGGGATCGCCTGCGCGCGGCGCGATGTCGACGATCACACCCTGGTGCCGTTCGCCATCGGCGAGCGTGTCGAGCTGCGTGTCGTCGGCATCGACGACGGTGATGCCGGCCAGCGTGGCGAGCGAGCGTAGTTCCTGCAGGCGGGACGCGGAATCACGCGACGACGAGAGCCACAGCTGCCGCACGCGCTGCGGCGATCGCTGCAGCAGGACACGCACGGAGTGGATCCCGTATGCGACGCTGCCCGTCGACGATGCGCTCGACGATGATCCGCGCGCATCACGTGCCCGCCCCGCCTTGCCGGGTGCCCGTTGGCCGTGGGGGCCAGCGCGGCGCGCGTCACGCGGATCGCGCCGGCGCGGCATCAGCGACGTCTCCGGCCGCTGCCCTGACGCTGGAAGCGCCCTGACGCCGGCCTGCGCGGTGTTTCCATCGTACCTGCGAGTTCGAAATCCACGCGCCGGTCGTCCAGCGAAACGTTCGTCACGCGCACCCGCACGCGATCGCCGAGCCTGAAGATCTTGCCCGAGCTGCGGCCAATCATGCGAAAGCCCGAACTGTCACGGCCGAAATAGTCGGCCCCCAGCGCGGAGACGTGCAGCAACCCGTCGACCTGCAGGCCGTCGAGCTGCACGAAGAGACCAAAGTCGACGACGCCGGAGACGATGCCGTCGAATTCCTCGCCAACGCGGTCCTGCATGTAGAAGCACTTGAGCCAGGCCACGGCGCTGCGGGTCGCTTCGTCGGCGCGGCGCTCGCGGAACGAGCAATCCTGCCCCAGCACCGGGAACTGGCCGTGCCACTCGATGAGTTCCTGCGGATCTCCTGCGCGCAGCACCTGCCGGATGCCGCGGTGGACCACGAGGTCGGGATAGCGACGGATCGGCGAGGTGAAGTGCGCGTAGTGCTCGAGCGCAAGCCCGAAGTGACCGATGTTGCCGGGCTGGTACACCGCCTGCGGCATGGTGCGGATCACGGCCGTCGAGATGAGTCCCGCGTCGGGCCGGTCGCCGATCTTCTGCAGCAGGTCGCGCAGGTGGTCCGGCGTGACCTCGTCGGGGGCCGGCAACCAGAGCCCGAACTCGCGCAGGAACGTGCGCAGGGTTTCCAGCCGGTCGAGTTCCGGCAAGCCGTGCACGCGATAGAGCGTCGGGACCTTGTGACGGTCGAGAAACCGCGCGGCTGCGACGTTCGCCGCGATCATGCATTCCTCGATCAGGCGGTGCGCGTCGTTGCGCGGGTATTCGACCAGCGCCGCGACCTTGCCCTGCTCGTCGAACTTGAGCTTGAGCTCGGGCGTGTCGAGTTCGAGCGCGCCACGCCCCGACCGCGCGCGGATGAACGACTTGTACGCGCCGTGCAATGCCAGCAGCCGCTCGCGCAGGCGTTCCAGTTTCGGCGCGTGCTTCGCGGCAGGCTTCTCCAGGAACTCGCCCACGTCGCGGTAGGTAAGACGCGCCACGGAACGCATCACGCCTTCGAAGAAGCGCGAGCGCGTGATGCGGCCGTCTTCGCCGACGCGCAGCTCGCAGCACAGGCACAGCCGGTCCTCGTCGGGCTTGAGCGAGCACAGCCCGTTCGACAGCGCTTCGGGCAGCATCGGCAGCACTCGATTCGGAAAGTACACCGACGTGCCGCGCTCACGCGCTTCGACGTCGAGCGGGCTGCCCGGCCGCACGTAATGTGCGACGTCTGCGATGGCGACGATGACGCGCCAGCCGCCGCTCTTGCGCTCGCACCAGACCGCATCGTCGAAATCCCGCGCGTCCTCGCCGTCGATCGTGACGAGTTCCATGTGGCGCAGGTCTTCGCGACCGGCGATGGCGTCCTGCGGAATGCGGGTGCCGAAGCTGTCAGCCTCGGCTGCGACGGTCGCCGGGAACTCGCAGGGCAGGCTGTGCGAGTGAATGGCGATCTCGGTTTCCATGCCGGGCGCGCCATGGTCGCCGAGAATCCGGGCAACGCGACCGACCGGACCGGAGGTGCGCGAAGGCTGATGCGTCAGCTCGACCATCACGATCTGGCCGTCCACGGCCGCGCCGAGTTGCTGGCTCGGGACCAGCACGCGATGAGGAATGCGCGGGTTGTCGGGGGTGAGGTACGCCACGCCCGATTCGATGTGCAGGCGGCCCACCACTTCCTTCGTGCGGCGCTCGAGCACTTCGACGATCGTGCCCTGCGCTTTGCCGCGATAGCGCGTCGCCTCGATGCGCACGGCGAGCCGATCGCCGTGCATGACTTCGCGCATCTGCGCCGCGGGCAGGTAGATGGCGGCTGAGCCGTCATCGGGCAGCAGCTGGCCATCGCCGTTGCGCGCGCCTTGCACCGTGCCGACGACCAGGCCGGCGATCTGTTCGCGCAGGCAATACTGGCCGCGGCGATTCAGCATGACCTCGCCGCGCTTCACCAGTTGCGCAAGTTCCTGCTCGGCCTGCACTGCGCCGGCTGGACCGAACTCGGCCGCGACTTCGTCGAGACGCAGCGGCCGTGCCGCCTTGCGCAGGACGTTGATGACCGCGGATTCAGGGGATTGTGGCGCGCGCGCGGCAGCCCGGCTGCGCGGTTGCGTCGCGTTGTCGCGCGGGGCCTTGGCCGAACCGCGCCTGTTTCTATCTCTACGCATCGTTCCTTACATTGACAGTCCGGGGGGCCGCCAGTAAATTGCGCCACCTTCCAGCACGGCCCCCGGGGCCCTGCCGCGACCGAAGCCCAGGTGGCGGAATTGGTAGACGCACTAGTTTCAGGTACTAGCGGGTAACACCGTGGAGGTTCGAGTCCTCTCCTGGGCACCACTCTGAAACGGGGACATTCCCCTGTTTCGCGCCGATCGCGGGAGCATTGCTCCCGTCGGCGGGCTTACTTTAGCACTCCCTCGCCTCAACCACCTGTTCCCGTTGGTTTTTCGACGGCGCGACCCGGCCTTTGCACCGACTACAATGGCCTGCCCGCCCCGGGCTGACACGCGCCCTGCCATGACCTACACGACCATCGACTACACGGTGACCGACCGTGTCCTGGTGCTGACTCTCAACCGGCCGGATCGCCTGAACGCGTTTACGGTCGCCATGGCCGATGAGCTCGAGCACGCCTTCCGCCGCGCCAGCGCGGACGACTCGGTCGGGGCAATCGTCGTGACGGGTGCGGGACGCGCGTTTTGCGCGGGTATGGACCTCGCCACGACCGGCAACGTGTTCGGTCTCGACGAAACGCAGCATCCCACCCTCGCGGACATGCACGACAAGCTCGAGGATCCGGCGATCCTGCGCGGCGTGCGCGACACTGGCGGACGGGTCGTGCTGGCGATTTACGAGTGCATGAAGCCAGTCATCGGCGCGATCAACGGCGCCGCGGTTGGCATTGGCGCCACCATGACGCTGCCGATGGACGTCCGGCTCGCCGCCGACGGCGCCAGGATCGGTTTCGTATTCGGCCGTCTCGGCATCGTCCCTGAAGCGTGCTCGAGCTGGTTCCTGCCGCGACTGGTCGGCATTCCCCAGGCCCTGGAATGGGTCTACTCGGCCGAACCATTCGACGCGGCCGAAGGCGTTCGTGCCGGGTTGCTCAAGGCCGCGGTGCCGGTCGACCAGCTGCTGGATGAAGCGCGCAAGCTTGCGCACAGGTTCATCGACAATCGTTCGCCGGTCGCGGTCGCGCTGGCGCGGCAGTTGATTTACCGCAATGGCGCGCAGCCGCATCCGATCGAGGCGCACCGCGTCGATTCGCTCGCGATGTGGCACCTGAGCCAGCACGACGGCGCCGAGGGCGTGCGCGCGTTCCTCGAGAAGCGCGACACCACAATTCGAGTCGAAAGTGTCGACCGACCTGCCGGACTTCGTCGCCGAGTGGATGAAGCGCTGATTCATCACCTCTCCCGCGTCGGCGGGAGAGTTTGACCGCAGATCGGGTGAGGGTCTCCTTTCGCCATTCCAGCGCAGGTCGCCGAATCTTACGTGCCGGTCTGCCGCTGCAGGATCCGGCTGTCTTGCCGCGCTCCGTGTCGGACGCCGCAGCTCGAGCGCAGGCGCGAGGCGGCACCGCATTTTCCGACCAGCCGCTGGCACCATCGCCTCGCGCCCGTTCGAGCAAGGCTCGCCGTGAATCGCGCGGTTCCTCCGCACGATTCACGATGCGCGGGAGACCTCGGAGCGCGGCAAGACAGCCGGATCCTGCAGCGGCAGGCCGTCACCCGCGTTACGCACTACCGGCGATAGATCGACGAGAGCAGACCCTCACCCGACCCGTCGGTCGACCTCTCCCACGCATCCATGGGAGGGGCTAGGAATCAGTGTTGCTTCACCAGGAGCCGATGCGCGTGCAGCAGCGGTTCGGTGTACCCCGACGGCTGCTTCGTGCCGAGGAACACGAGGTCGCACGCCGCCTTGAACGCCTCGCCGTCGTAACCGGGAGACATCGGACGGTAGAGCGGATCGCCTGCGTTCTGCTGGTCGACCACCGCAGCCATGCGCTTCATCACGTCCAGCACCTGCTCGCGCGAGACGATGCCGTGATGCAGCCAGTTGGCGATGTGCTGCGACGAGATGCGACAGGTCGCGCGGTCTTCCATCAGGCCGACATTGTTGATGTCCGGCACCTTCGAGCAACCGACACCCTGGTCGATCCAGCGCACGACGTAACCGAGGATGCCCTGCGCGTTGTTCTCGATCTCGGCGTTGATTGCCGCCGCCGACCAGTTCGTGTCTGCCGCGAGCGGGATCGTGAGGATGCCCGTCAGCCGGTCCGCACGCCCGGCACGGGCCAGTTCCACCTGCCGCGCCTTCACGTCGTATGCGTGATAGTGCGTGGCATGCAGCGTCGCCGCCGTCGGGCTCGGCACCCAGGCGCACGTCGCGCCCGCCTGCAGGTGGCTGATCTTCTGCTCCAGCATGCCGTGCATCAAGTCCGGCATCGCCCACATGCCCTTGCCGATCTGCGCCTTGCCGGGCAAGCCGCATGCCAGGCCGATTTCGACGTTCGACAACTCGTACGACGTGATCCAGGCCTGCGTCTTCATGTCGGCCTTGCGCACCATCGCGCCGGCCTCCATCGAGGTGTGAATTTCGTCGCCCGTGCGGTCGAGGAATCCGGTGTTGATGAATGCGACGCGCGACCTGGCCGCACGGATGCATTCCTTCAGGTTGACCGTCGTGCGGCGCTCCTCGTCCATGATGCCGAGCTTCACGGTGTAACGCGGCAGGCCGAGCACCTGCTCGACGTGCGTGAAAATCGCGTCGGCAAACGCGACCTCCTCCGGCCCGTGCATCTTCGGCTTCACGACGTAGACCGAGCCATGCGTCGAATTGCGCACGCCGCCGGCCTTGCGCAGGTCGACCATTGCAATCAGCACGGTGCACATCGCGTCGAGCAGGCCTTCGTAGGCCTCGTTGCCGTCGCGATCGAGCACGGCCGGGTTCGTCATCAGGTGGCCGACGTTGCGGACCAGCATCAGCGAGCGGCCCTTGAGCGCGAGCGGCTTGCCGTCCGGCGCAACGTAGCGGCGGTCGGGGTTCATGACGCGATCGAACGACTTGCCGCCCTTCTCCACCCTTTCCACGAGGTCGCCACGCATCAGGCCGAGCCAGTTGCGATACGCGTGCGCCTTGTCGTCGGCGTCGACCGCCGCGACGGAATCCTCGCAATCCATGATCGTCGTGATCGCGGCTTCGAGGTACACGTCGGCAACACCGGCTGCATCGGTCTTGCCGATGCGATTGGTGCGGTCGACGTGGATTTCGACGTGCAGGCTGTGCTGCTGCAGCAGGATGGCCGTGGGCGCGGCGGCGGCGCCCGCATAGCCCGCGAACAGCGATGGATTCGCCAGGGCCGTCGTGCCCCCGGTCGTCTCGATCTGCAGCTTGCCATCGACGACGCGATAGAGCGTCGCGTCGGCGTGGCTGCCAGCAGCGAGCGGCGCCACGGCATCCAGGAATTTCTTCGCCCACGCGATCACGCGCGCGCCACGCTCTGCGCTGTAACCTCCGGCCGGTGGCAGATCGCCCATGGCATCCGTGCCGTACAGCGCGTCGTACAGGCTGCCCCAGCGCGCATTCGCGGCATTGAGCGCATAGCGCGCGTTCATGACGGGCACGACGAGTTGCGGCCCCGGCATGCTGGCGATCTCGGGGTCGACGTTGGTCGTTTCGATCTGGAAATCAGGTCCTTCCGGCACGAGGTAGCCGATCTCGGCAAGGAAGTCCTTGTAGGCTGCCGCATCGATCGGCTGGCCGCGGTGCACACGGTGCCAGGCATCGATCTGCGCCTGCAGTTCGTCACGCTTCACGAGCAGTGCCCGGTTCTTCGGGCCGAAGCCATGCACGAGGTCGGACAGGCCCTTCCAGAACGTGTCGGAAGCGACACCTGTCGCCGGCAGCGCTTCGTTCTCGATCAGGTCGTGGAGCGGACGCGCGACTTCAAGGCCGAACTTGTCGATGCGGGCGGTCATGGGCGTTTTCCCGGGTCATGAGCCATGCGTATTGCAGCGCATCATTATGGCGCGACATGACCGGGGACGACAGCGACAGATGATCCGGCCCGCGCGGCGGGGTTTTCACCTCCAACTAACCCCTAACCCCTATCCCCTATCCCCTATCCCCTATCCCCTGCCCCCTGACCCCTACAACGAGCGCGAGATCAGTTCCTTCATCACTTCGTTGGTGCCGCCGTAAATGCGCTGCACGCGCGAGTCGGCGAACATGCGGCAGACCACGTACTCGTTCATGTAGCCGTAGCCGCCGAACAGCTGCTGGCACTCGTCAATGACTTTCTGCTGCATGTCGGTGACCCACCACTTGGCCATCGCTGCGGTTTCGGTGTCGAGTTCGCCCTTGACCAGCTGCTCGATGCAACGGTCGATGAACACCCGCGCCACGCGAGTATGCGTCGCCGCTTCGGCGAGCTTGAACTTCGTGTTCTGGAAGGCTGCGACCGGCTGGCCGAAGACCTGCCGCTCGTTGACGTACTTGATCGTCTCGTCGAGCGCGCCCTCCATCGCGGCCACGCCGGCGACGGCGATCAGCAACCGCTCGTACGGCAGGTCGCCCATCAGCTGGTGCATGCCCTTGCCTTCCTGCTGCAGCAGGCAGTCGACAGGCACGCGGACGTCCTCGAAGAACAGCTCGGCCGTGTCCTGTGCGTGGAAACCCATCTTGTCGAGCACGCGGCCGACGCGATAACCCTGCAGGCCCGGGGTCTCGACCATCAGGATCGACAGGCCGCGGCTGCGATCGTTCGGGTCGGTGCGCACGACCAGCATCAGCAACTCGGCACTGCCGCCGTTGGTGATGAAGATCTTGGAACCGTTGATCACGTAGTGATCGCCGTCGCGAACCGCGCGCGTGCGGATGCCCTTCAGGTCCGACCCCGCGCCGGGTTCGGTCATCGCGATCGCGCCGATCAGTTCGCCGCGGGCCATGCGGGGCAGCCAGCGTTGCTTCTGCTCCTCGGTGCCGTAATTGAGCACGTAGTGCGCGGAGATGCTGTGCACACCCTGGCCGAAGCCGGACAGGCCGCGCCGGTTGAGTCTCCTCGTACAGCAGCGTCTCGTGGCGGAAGTCGCCACCGCCGCCACCGTACTCCGCGGGCACGTCCATCAGCAGGAATCCGGCCGCACCGATCTTGCGCCACGACTCCTTGTCCACGCGATGATCCGCCCGCCACTTCGCGTCCAGCGGCAGCATCTCGGCGTCGACGTAACGGGAAATCGCCTCGCGCAGCATGCGGAGGTCGTCGTCCATCCAGGGGGATTCGTAGGGTTTCATGGGAAGGGGAGGAAGGGCAGGAAGGGGAGGAAGGTCAGGAAGGGATCGGAAGCGTCGTCGGAAAGCGTTTCTGCAGACCAATACGACGGATACCTCTAGATACTAGGGCGGGACGACGGATTCCGGCATAGGGATTAGTTGGAGGTACAGAAGTTGTCCGTGCTGACGCCTTCCTGCCCTTCCTGCCCTTCCTCCCCTTCCTCCCCTTCCTCCCCTTCCTCCCCTTCCTCAGTCGTACGGATGCCGCAGCACGATCGTCTGGGCACGGTCCGGGCCGGTCGACACGATGTCGATTGGCACGCCGGCAAGCTCCTCCATGCGTGCGAGGTAGCTGCGCGCGTTGGACGGCAGTTTCGAGAATTCGGTGACGCCGTGCGTCGGCTCGGTCCAGCCCTTGTGCTCTTCGTACACCGGCACGCATTCCGAGAAACGGTGCGGCAGCAGCGGCGGCTCGTCGCGAATCTCGCCGTCGATCCTGTAGCCGGTGCAGATGCGCAGCGTGTCGAGTCCGTCCATGACGTCGAGCTTGGTCACACCCAGGCTCGAGAGGCTGTTGTGCATGACCGCGCGGCGCATGGCCACCGCATCGAACCAGCCGCAGCGGCGCGGACGGCCCGTGACGGCGCCGAACTCGTGCCCGACGCGGGAGAGGTGCTCGCCCGTTTCGTCGAACAGCTCGGTCGGGAACGGACCCGCGCCCACCCGCGTGGTGTAGGCCTTCACGATGCCGAGCACGGCGTTGATGTCACGTGGGCCGAGGCCCGTGCCGACAGCCGCCTCACCGGCGATGGTGTTCGAGGACGTGACGAACGGGTAGGTACCGACGTCGACGTCGAGCAGCGCGCCCTGCGCGCCTTCGAACATCAGGTTGGTGCCGCGCTTCATCTCGTTGCGCAGCAACACGCTCACGTCGGCCAGCAGCGGCTCGATGCGTTCGGCCTGGGCCACGAGTTCGTCCAGCGTGCGCTGGAAATCGACGGTCTCCGCGCTGAAATAGCGGCTCAGCACGAAATTGTGGAAGTCGAGAATCTCACCGAGCCGGGCCGCGAGGCGATCACGCTGCATGAGATCCGCAAGCCGCACGGCGCGGCGGGCGACCTTGTCTTCGTACGCGGGACCGATGCCGCGGCCGGTGGTGCCGATCGCATTGACGCCCTGTGCACGCTCACGCGCGCGGTCGAGCGCGATGTGCGACGGCAGGATCACCGCGCAATTCGGGCTCACCCTGAGGCGCTCGTACACCTTGACGCCGCGCTGGACGAGCATGTCCGCTTCGCGGAACAGCGCTTCGAGCGAGACCACGACCCCGTTGCCGATCACGCACTGCACGCCCGGGTGCAGGATGCCGGAGGGGATCAGCGACAGGACCGTCTTGGCACCTTCGATGACGAGGGTGTGGCCCGCGTTGTGGCCGCCCTGGAAACGCGCGACCGCGCCGACCCGCTCGGTGAGCAGGTCCACGATCTTGCCCTTGCCTTCGTCACCCCACTGGGCGCCGATGACGACGAGATTCTTAGGCATTTGGGAGTGACTGGTGACTGCTGATTAGTGACTGGTGCCCGCTGGGCGGTCAGCCGCCCCCGCGCACCAGGAAGAGCACGACGCAACCTGCAATCATGCTGCCCAGGCCGATCCGGCGCAATATGCGGTCGTCCAGCTGCGACATCGTGAACAGGGCGCGTTTGGCAGCGCCCGGATTCAGGAATGGCAGGACGCCTTCCAGCACCAGGTACAGGGCGAAGGCCGCCCACAGGTCGTTCCAGTTCATCGACGAGCCGGGTTGCCGGGCGCCGCGGTCAGCGCCCGGATTGCTTCAGGTAATCGAAGAACTCGCCGTCGGGGGCGAGGACGAGCACGTCCCCCTGTTTGCCCAGGGACCGGCGATACGCCTGCATTGAGCGGTGGAACGCGAAGAACTCCGGGTTCGCGCCGTACGCCTTGCCGTAGATGTCGGCCGCCGCCGCGTCGCCCTGGCCCTTGATGATTTCGGCCTCGCGGTAGGCGTTGGCCAGGATCTCGGTGCGCTGGCGATCCGCCTCGGCTCGCGTCTGTTCCGACACCGCGGAACCCTCGGCTCGCAGCTGCGCCGCCTGGCGCGCGAAGTCCTGCCGCATGCGGTTGAACACCGACTCGCTGACCTCTTCCGGCAACTCGATGTTCTTCACGCGCACGTCGACCAGCGCGATGCCCAGGTTGCCGACGTTCTTGCCGGCGATCTCGAGCACTTCGCCGAGGAACTCGCTGCGGTCCGCCGCCACGACCTGCTGGATGGTACGGCGCGCGATGACGGTCTTGATGCCGTCCTTGATGATTTCGCCGAGCCGACGGTTCGCGACTTCCTCGCTGCCACCCGAGGTGGAGGTGTAGAAGCGCGAGACGTCGCTGATGCGCCACTTCACGAAGAAGTTGATGCGCAGGATCTTGCCTTCGCTGGTCAGGAATTGTTCGGCCGGGTAATCCTCGGTGAGGATGCGCCGGTCGAACTTGAGCACGTTGTTCACGAACGGCGTCAGGAAATGCAGGCCGGGCTTGTAGTCGGCGCGCACGATCTCGCCGAAGCGGAACTTGAGCGCAAGCTCGGTTTCGCGCACGGTGAACGCCGCCATCGAGAACAGCAGCACGGCGGCGCCAACCAGGATCAACGGCAGGTAACCACGGTTCGGCATCAGCGTGCCCCCCGCTCGCGGCTCGCATCGGTCGCAGCTTCGATGGGAGCGGCCCCGTCAGCCTCGGCCCGGGGCTGGACAGTGTCGGGCACCTGGCGCTGCTCATCGAGCGTCAGCGTGCGGGTGCGCCCCTCGGTGAGCTTGTCGAGCGGCAGGTAGATCATGTTGCCCGTGCCTTTGGTGTCGACCAGCACTTTGTTAGTGTTGCCTAACACCACTTCCAGTGTTTCGAAGTACAGGCGCTGGCGCGTGACGCCGGGCGCTCGCAGGTAGCTCGCCAGGAGCTGGGTGAAGCGCTGCGCTTCACCTTCGGCGTCGGCGACGATGCGTGCCTTGTAGGCGGCTGCATCCTCCGATTGCCGCGCGGCCGAACCCTTGGCTTTCGGCAGGATGTCATTGGCGTATGCCTGCGCTTCGAGGGCCAGGCGCTCGCGGTCTTCGCGCGCCTTGATGGCGTCGCGCTGCGAACTCTGGACCTGCTCCGGCACGCTGACGCCCTGCAGGTTGACCGTCGTCACCTCGATGCCGGTCTTGTACGCATCGAGCGTGCGCTGGATCAGTTCCTTGGTCTTGGCCGTGATTTCCTGGCGGCCCTGCTCGAGCACGAAGTCGAGCTTGCTGCGACCGACGATCTCGCGGATGGCGCTCTCGGCGACTTCCTTCAGCGTCTGTTCTGGATCGCGCACGTTGAACGCGAACGCCACCGGCTCGGCACGCCGGTACTGCACGGCGATGTTGATGTCGACGAGGTTCTCGTCCGACGTGAGCATGCGCGTCTGGTCTGCTCACGCCCTCGACGGTCTCGACGTTGACGATCTGGCGCGCTTCGACGGGCCACGGAATGTGCCAGCGCAGGCCAGGTTCAGTCGCCGCGACGAACCGTCCGAAGCGCGTGACCACGCCGCGTTCGGCGGCGTCGACCACGTAGAAGCCGGTCAGCGCCCAGACACCGACGAGCACCAGCGCGACGGTGCTGAAGCCGAAACCGCGCATGGCATTGCTGCCACCGCCGAATCCAGCACCGCCGCCGTCGTCACGGCCGCCGTCGTCACCACCTCCACCTTTGCCCCCGAACATCTGGGACAGTTTGCGTTGCAAGTTGCGCAGGGCCTCGTCGAGGTCGGCCGCTCCCTTGTCGGGGCGGTTGCCCCAGGGATTGCGATTCTTGCCCGGGTCGTTCCAGGCCATGGGTGGGAGTGCTCCGGATGCTTGGTTTTTCAGGGACTTGAAGGCGAATCCCGGGCGTTGCTTGCGGGCGTCGGCCGTCATGCCGCACCCCGGGTCGCCAAAGACTCGTTGGATTGTAGAAACCGCCCCGCGTCGGCACAAGGCGCGTTTGCCGTCGGCAGCTCGATCCCGTCCTCGCGGCAGATTCGTTCGAGGTCCTGCCGGCGCAGGCTGATCTCGGCCTCGACGACGCCGTCCGCCAGGGTCTTGTGCGAAATGACCGCTCCCGCCGCGAAGAGCCGGGCCCTGGCGCGCCCAGCCTGGGGCGGCAGGCGCAGGGTACACCGGCAGAGGTCGGCGCCGAGCGCCTGATGCAACGCTTGCAGCAACAGCTCGAGCCCCGCGCCACTGTGCGCCGAAAGCCAGACCCGGTCGATGCGACCGTCTGCGCCTGTTTCCGACCGCGGCGGTTCGCCCGTGCGGTCGATCTTGTTGTACACGGCGATCTGCCGCACGGCCCGCGCGCCAATTGACAGCAGCACGTCGTCGACCTGCGCGATGCGGTCGTTGCGCTCGGGATCGGACGCATCGATGACGTGCAACAGCAGGTCGGCTTCGCGCGCTTCCTGCAACGTCGAGCGGAATGCGGCGACCAGTTCGTGCGGCAGGTCGCGCACGAATCCGACCGTATCGGCGAGCGCCGTCTCGAGGCCGGGCGCCAGGTGCAGGCGACGCACCGTCGGATCGAGCGTCGCGAACAACTGGTCGGCTGCATACGCGTCCGAGCGCGTGAGGCGATTGAACAGGGTCGACTTGCCGGCGTTGGTGTAACCGACCAGCGCGATGGTCGGCACCTCCTGCCGCTTGCGCTCCTGCCGCGTGGTCTCACGCTGCTGCAACACCTTCTCGATGCGATCGTTGAGGGTCTTGATGCGCTTGCCGATCAGGCGGCGGTCGGTTTCGAGCTGGGTTTCACCCGGTCCGCGCAGGCCGATGCCGCCGCCGCGCTGGCGCTCGAGATGGGTCCAGCCGCGCACCAGGCGCGTGGACATGTGCTGCAGCTGCGCGAGTTCGACCTGCAGCTTGCCTTCGAACGTGCGCGCGCGTTGCGCAAAGATGTCGAGGATCAGGCCGCTGCGATCGAGCACGCGGCACTGCAGTTCCTTTTCGAGATTGCGTTCCTGGCTGGGGCTCAGCGCGCCGTCGATGACGACGAGATCGGCGGCGAGCTCTTTGACGCGCGCGCGCAGTTCTTCGACCTTGCCGGACCCGATCAGGAAGCGGGGATCGGCGGCCTTGCGGGTGGGCGCCAGCACGTCGAGCACCTGCGCGCCGGCCGAACGCGCGAGCGCGCCGAACTCCTCGACGCGATCGGGTTCAGGGGCCCGACCGAGTCCCACACAGACCAGGATCGCGCGTTCGCCACTGGCCGGCCTTTCGAACAATGCTCCCTGCCCTCGCCTGGTCCGGCTCAGCCCGCGGGGGCATCCTCGAGCGGCGGCAGGTCATCATCGCCCGCCGGCAGGCGCACGTTGCGGGCCGGCACGATCGTCGAGATCGCGTGCTTGTAGACCATCTGGCTCACGCTGTTGCGCAGCAGGACCACGAACTGGTCGAACGAGTCGATCTGGCCCTGCAGCTTGATGCCGTTGACCAGATAGATGGAAACAGGGATGCGCTCCTTGCGCAGAGCGTTCAGGAAAGGATCCTGCAGGGACTGGCCCTTGGCCATTGTTATCGTCTCCTTTTTTTCTCTGGTGCCGTTCGTTCCTGCACGGCTTCTTCCGTGAAACGGCCCGCCCGGATGCCCCAGGCTCCCAGCAAGAACGCGTTCAGTCTAGCACAGGGATTTCGCGCCACTTTTCTCGGCCACACTGCACATGGCCTCGTATATCGGGACGAGATCAGGTTCTGCAAGGGACCCCACCCAGGCAATGGCCGGATCGCCACGGAGCCACGTCAGCTGACGCTTGGCCAGGTTGCGGGTCGCCTGCCGGGCGGCCGCCACGGCGTCCTCCAGGCTGCACTCGCCGGCCAGATGCCGCCAGATCTGGCGGTAGCCGACGGCTCGCAGGCTGGGCAGGTCCGGGTCGAGGTCGCCCCGGTCCCGCAGCGCCCTGACCTCGTCCACCAGCCCGGCCGCGACCATCTGGTCGAACCGTGCATTGATCCGGAGGTACAGCTCCGGCCGCGACACGGGCATCAGGGCGAACCGCGCGAGGCGGACCGCGGGGGGTTCGGACTGCTGCTGCAGGTCTGACAAACGCTCGCCGGTGAGCTGCAGGACTTCGAGCGCCCGCTGGATCCGCTGGGCATCCGCGGGTTGAATCCGGCTCGCCGCGACTGGATCGCGTGCGGCGAGCTCGGCATGCAGGGCGGGCCAGCCGCTCGCCTGCGCGACCAGGTCCAGGGCGGCGCGCACCTGCGGGTCGGCTGCGGGCAAGGGCGCGAGCCCGTGGGTCAGTGCGCGGTAATACAGCATCGTGCCGCCAACCAGCAGGGGGACCCGGTCGCGGGCGCGAATTTCAGCGATGCACTGGAGGGCGTCACGCAGGAACCGTCCGGCGGAATACGGATCCGACGGATCGCAGATGTCGATCAGGTGATGCGGTACGGCCGCGCGTTCGGCCGCCGACGGCTTCGACGTGCCGATGTCCATGCCGCGATAGACCAGCGCCGAATCGACGCTGACGATTTCGAGCGGAAAGCGCTGGGCCAGCTGCAAGGCGAGCGCCGTCTTACCCGTGCACGTCGGTCCCATGAGGGCGACGGCGTCGGGGGCTTCGTCGACTGCCTTGGCGGGAGTATTCACCTGCCGCGCAGGAACAGCCGGTCGAGGTCGTCCATGCTGACGAACGACCAGGTGGGACGTCCGTGCACGCACTGATCACTGCGCACGGTCTGCTCCATTTCCCGCAGCAGCGCATTCATCTCGGGCACGGTCAGCCGGCGGCTGGCGCGGATGGCCTGGTGACAGGCCATGGTGCCGAGCGCGCGGTCGAAGGCCGCCGTCGTCGCGATCCTGCCCTGCTCACGCAGATCCGCAATCATGTCCTTGAGCAAGGTGGCGGGATCGATGCCGGGCAGCAGCGCTGGCGTCGATCGCACCAGCACGCTCGCAGGCCCGCCGCGATCGATTTCGAGGCCGAGGCTCGCGAACAACCCGGCATGCGCTTCCGCCTCATCCGCGTCGGCGACTGCCACCTGGACCACGATCGGCACCAGCAGCGGCTGTGCCGGCAAGCGGTCGGCCTGCATCGCGGCCTTCAGCCGCTCGTACGTGGTGCGTTCGTGCGCGGCATGCATGTCGACCAGCACGAGGCCACCTCGCGCCTGCGCGAGGATGTAGACGCCGTGCAACTGCGCGATGGCATAGCCCAGCGGATGTTCGGCGGCGGGCGCGGCGGCGGCGTCCAATGCTGCGATCTCGCGAACTCCGCTCGAAACGTCCGTACAGGTCCGTCGCCGAGGTCTGCCGCCTGCCGCCGAGGGGTCAGGGGGAAGGGGGAAGGGGTTAGGGGTTAGGGGATAGGGGTTAGTCGAAAAAGCGCTGCGCGCCTCGGCGGAGTCCCTCGCGTCGCCGCGGACGCCGCGCGACCAGTCGAGCGACGCACTTCCAGGCAGCGACCAGTCGGCGCGAGCGGCCGGAATCGCAGCGGCGGCGGCCTGCGTGGGCCGCGTTTCGGCGAGCGCGCGCTCGAGCGTGCGAAACAGGAAATCGTGGATCAGGCCGGGTTCGCGAAAACGCACCTCGAGTTTCTGCGGGTGCGCGTTCACGTCGACGCGCGCGGGGTCCATCTCGAGGAACAGCACGTACGCGGGATGACGGCCATGGAACAGGACGTCGCGATACGCGAGCCGCACCGCACTGGCGACGAGCTTGTCGCGCAGCGGCCGGCCGTTGAGGAAAAAGTACTGCTGGTCGGCCTGGCTGCGTGCGTACGTCGGCAGGCAGAACCAGCCGTGCAGCCGCATGCCCGACCCTTCGTGATCGAGCTTCATCGCGTTGGCGATGAAGTCCTCGCCCAGCATCGCCGCAACACGGGCATCGCGCGCTCGTTCGTCGCGCGCCGGTGGATGATCGGCGAGCACCTTGCGCGCAGATGACAGCCGGAAACCCACGTCGAAACGACTGAGCGCGAGCCGTTCCACGAGCCGCTCGATCTGCGCCAGCTCCGTGCGCTCGGAGCGCAGGAACTTGCGTCGCGCGGGCACGTTGAAGAACAGGTCGCGGACCTCGACCGTCGTGCCGTGCGGATGCGGGTGCGGCGCGGGGCCCGTCAAGGCGCCGTCGACGGCGGCAACCAGGTGCGCCGTCTCGGCCTCGCGCGGGCGTGAAATCATCCGCATGCGTGACACGGACGCGATGCTCGGCAATGCCTCGCCGCGGAAACCCAGCGTGCGCACTGCCTCGAGGTCATCGATGCTGCCGATCTTGCTGGTGGCGTGACGGGCCAGGGCGAGCAGCAACTCGTCCGCGGCGATCCCCATGCCGTCGTCCCGCACACGACACAGTTCGGCGCCGCCCTTCTCGACTTCGATGTCGATCGCCAGCGCGCCGGCGTCGAGGCTGTTCTCGACCAGTTCCTTGATCACGGACGCCGGCCGCTCGACCACCTCGCCGGCAGCGATCTGGTGAACGAGTTGCTCGGGCAGGACCCGGATCGTCATGGCAGGCAGGAGAGTCGTGGCGGCTCGCGCCGGGTGCGCGAGCATAGCAAAGCGAGGGGAATCAGCGTCCGGCGACCGCCGTGCCGGCGTCCGCCATGCCGCCTCGCCGGGCGGCCACGATGGCTGCGAGTTTCGAGCCGGGCGGCGGGTTGTCGTACCAGTAGTTGCGCACGCCCGTGCGCAAGGCCGCGGCAATG
The DNA here is from genome assembly GCA_963700045.1 of uncultured Gammaproteobacteria bacterium. Taxonomy (GTDB): domain Bacteria; phylum Pseudomonadota; class Gammaproteobacteria; order Steroidobacterales; family Steroidobacteraceae; genus RPQJ01. The sequence continues at coordinate 32,522 of CAVOWK010000023.1, read as the reverse complement.
CGCGCCTGGTGATCGGGATCGCGCAGGCGTCGTTCGTCGGTCGCGTTCGAGATGAAGGCTGTCTCGACCAGCATCGAAGGAATGTCCGGCGACTTCAGCACGATGAAGCCCGCGTGCCGGACACGCGGCGTGCCATGCGTATTGCTGACGCCGCGCAGTGCGGTGAGGACGCTGTCGGCCGCTTCGACGCTGTCGCTGATCGATTCTTTCTGCGTGACGTCGAGCAGCACCGATGCCAGCACGTCGTCGCTCTCGTCGAGCGAGACTCCACCCTTGAGATCGGCCGCGTTCTCGGTGTCCGCCAGCCACTTCGCCGCCTCGTCGCTGGCGCCACGCAGCGACAACACGTAGACCGACGAACCGCTCACGGCACGGTTCTGCACGGAGTCGGCGTGAATCGAGACGAACATGTCGGCGCCAAGCTGGCGCGCCTTGCGCGTGCGGCCGCCCAGGGTGATGAAGTAGTCGCCTTCACGGATCAGGACGGCCTTCATGCCGTCCTCCGCGTTGATTTCCGCAGCGAGCTTGCGCGCGATCGCGAGCGTGACGTCTTTCTCTCGCGTGCCGCCCCGGCCGATCGCGCCAGGATCCTGTCCCCCGTGGCCCGCGTCGATCGCGATGACCAGGTCGCGGCCCTTGACGGCCGGGCTCGCCACCTTCGTCGGCAACGGCGTCGGCTCGGTGACCTGCGGCACCGCGGGCGCAGCCACTGCGCGCGAGGTGTCGGCGACCATGGCGAGCACCTCGTTGCCCGCAGGCGACGGGCGTGCGGCGTTCATCGGCGCCGCGACGACCACGGGCGAGCCGGGCAGTTCGACCACCAGGCGATGCCCGGCGTTGCCGTCGGGACCGACCACGAAGCTGCGCGGTTTCAGCGCCTCGGTCACGTCGAGAACGAAGCGCAGGCCCTGCCCTTGCTGCGGACCCGAACGCAGCGACTTCACCGGGCCCTGTCCAGGCGGCAGTGACTCGTTCGCGGGCAGAGTCGTGTGCGCGAGATCGACGACGATACGGTCGGGGTCGTCGAGCGCGAAGACGTCGTACTCGACAGGCGCCGACAATTCGATGACGAGTCGCGTGCCTTCCGGACCGGACCACAACCTGACGTCGGTGACGCGTGCGGGGCCCGCCCACGCGGGCAACCAGGCCAACGACAGCACCAGCCAGGCAAGTCGCAGAGCGGTCAAGCGGGGTCCGCGTGTCAGCATGGCGCGTAATCTACCGCGCCGGAGCCAGATATTTCAATAAAATTATGAGGATACAGGATGTTTATCACGTGCCGTCATAGCCGCCTGAGCATGGCCTGGCCTGCCGGTGAACGCGCCGCTGCAACGAGCTTGCGCGCATCCGGGCCGGCGTAGTCGAACGCCAGCGCCAGGTCGGCTGCGTTCAGTCTGCCCTCCGCCTTCTCCGGCCACTCCACCAGCAGCACCGAGCCCGCGACACGCAGGTCGCGCAGACCAAGGTCATCGAGTTCATCCGGATGACGCAGCCGGTACAGGTCGCAGTGCGTGATGTCGCGTCCCTGCAGACGGTACGGTTCGAGCAACGTGTACGTGGGGCTGCGAACCGGACCGACGTGTCCCAGTTCGGCCAGCAACCCGCCCACCAGCGTCGTCTTGCCGGCGCCGAGTTCGCCGGAGAGCGTGATGAGCAACGGCTCATCTGCAGGCGCGGCCAGCAGCGCTCGCGCAAGACGGGCACCGAACGCCCGCATCTCGTCCGCGCCACGGGCGACGTACTCCGTCATCGCCGCGGGTTCACGCAGCCGCGCACCTGGTCGATGACTTCGGTCGCCAGCAAGCCGCGTTCACCTGTCGCCGCCGCGCGATCGCCCGCGCAGGCGTGGACGAACACGCCGGCCATCGCGGCAAGCGCGAGGTCGCCGCACTGTGCGGCGATGCCCGCAATCACACCCGTGAGAACATCGCCCATGCCGGCTACGGCCATGCCCGGGTTGCCGCGATCGCAGAGCCAGCCTGCACCCGCCCGCACCTGCACGATCGAGCCCGCACCTTTCAGCACGATCACGCCGCCGTAACGCTGCTGCAGGGCGGCAGCGGCCGCCAAGCGATCGCGCTGGATGTCGTCGGTGGCGACGCCCAGCAGGCGCGCGGCTTCGCCAGGATGCGGCGTCAGCACCCAGTGTTCGCACTTGCGCGGATTGAGCGCCAGCAGGTTGAGCGCGTCGGCATCGACGACGACAGGCTTTTGCGCAGCCAGCGCCGAGTCGAAGATTTCCAATGCCCACGCCGACTGGCCGAGGCCCGGTCCGAGAGCGAGCACGGTCGCGCGCTCGAGGCCGCGCTCCATTTCGCTGCGGCCGCCAGCGGCGAGCGACATCAATTCGGGCCGCGAGACGAGCGCGCCCAGGCTTTGCGGGTGTGCCGCCACGGTGACCAGGCCCGCGCCCGCGCGCAGCGCGGCTGTCGCCGCGAGGTGCACTGCGCCACCCATGCCCGCGGCACCGCCGATCACGAGAACGTGGCCGTGACGCCCCTTGTGCGCCGTGCGTCCGCGCACGGGCAGCGCAGTCTGCACGACTGACTCGTCAAGCAGACTCAACCTGGGTTTCGACCCTTCGTAGGCGCCCAGCGGCACCTCGAGGTCGTCGAACACGATCCTGCCCGTGTAGTCGGGCCCGGCGCCGAGATAGCAGCCCACCTTGCGCCCGATGAACGTGACGGTGAGATCAGCGCGCACGGCGCAACCCAGCACGTGGCCGCTATCTGCCTGCAGCCCGGACGGAATGTCGACGGCGACGACGGGGCGGTTCGCCTCATTGATGGCGCGAATGCAGTCTGCCGCCGCGCCAGTGACGTCGCGGGTGAGTCCCGTGCCGAAGATCGCATCGACAATGACTTCGCCCGCTCGCACCACCGGCGGATGCCAGGGCTCGAGCTGCCCCCCCGCTGCAACGAATTCGTCGTGCGCGCGAAGTGCGTCCCCGGTCAGGTGGCAGGCATCCGCGACGGCAACGACGTGCACCCTGAGACCCTGCGCGCGGGCAATGCGGGCAACCACGTAGCCGTCGCCGCCATTATTCCCCGGCCCGCACAGCACGACGATGGAGCGTGCGTCCGGCCAGCACCGGCGCAGCGCGTTGAGGGTCGCGTGACCCGCGCGCGTCATGAGTTCGTAGCCCGGAAGGTCGAAGCGCTCGATGGCTCGACGATCGAGTTCGCGCACTTCGGCGGCGGAGAAGAGCCCGGCGGGGAGCGGGTGCATCCAGCAATTATACTGCCCGCCCACTCGCCCGGTCCGCACTGTCCCATGCAACCCCCATTGCAACCCGTCGATTCGCTCGCGCTTTCGATCAAGCGATGGGGTCGTGAACTCGGCTTCCAGAAGGTCGGCATCGCCGGTGTCGACCTGGCCGAAGACGAGCAACGGCTGGCGGCGTGGCTGGCGTCAAGGCGTCACGGCACGATGCTGTACATGGAAAGGCACGGCACCCGCCGCACGCGACCGGCCGAACTGGTTCCCGGCACGATTCGCGTCGTCAGCGCGCGCATGGATTACCGGGTCGAATCCACGGACCCCGACGTCGTGCTGAACGACCCGCTGCTGGGTTACGTGTCCCGCTACGCGCTCGGTCGCGATTACCACAAGGTGCTGCGTCACCGTCTCGCGCAGCTGGCTGGGCGCATCGCTGACGCCGCGGGCGCTGCGGGTTTCCGCGCCTTCACGGACAGCGCACCCGTGCTGGAGAAAGCGTTGGCCCGCAATGCCGGACTCGGCTGGATCGGCAAGCACACGAACCTGCTCGACCGCCATGATGGCTCCTGGTTCTTCCTCGGTGAGATCTACACCGACCTGCCGCTGCCCATCGACGCGCCGGTGAGTTCGCACTGTGGCTCGTGCACGGCGTGCATCGACGTGTGTCCGACGCAGGCGATCGTCGCACCCTATGAACTGGACGCGCGACGCTGCATCTCGTACCTGACGATCGAGCACGACGGTCCAATCCCGGAAGAGTTTCGCACCGCGATGGGCAACCGCATCTATGGCTGCGACGATTGCCAGCTCGTGTGCCCCTGGAACCGGTATGCCAAGGTCACGGTCGAGCCCGATTTCCGGACGCGGCATGGACTCGACGCACCAAGCCTGGTCGAGTTGTTTCGCTGGAGCGAAGAGCAGTTTCTCGCGCTGACCGCAGGCAGCGCGATTCGACGCATTGGTTACGAGCGGTGGTTACGCAACGTCGCGGTGGCGCTCGGCAATGCGCCGGCCACGCCGGCGGTCGTCGCTGCCCTCGAATCGCGCGTGGACGACCCGAGCGAGCTGGTGCGCGAGCATGTCCGCTGGGCACTTCGCGCTGGACGCTGCGCGCCCAGCTGAGGGGTTAGGGGATGGGGGTTGGGGGATAGTCGGAAGTTCGCAGTAGACCGACAGTTCATCGCTCCGCCGCAGGTACTGGGCCCGTCCTTCAGGCTTCAACAGTACCTCCGACTAACCCCCAACCCCCATCCCCTACCCCCTTCTTGGAGCGGTGCACTGGATGTTGTCGATCAGCCGCGCCTTGCCGATCCGGCCCGCCGCCAGCACGACGACGTGCACGTCGTCGGCCGTCGGGATTGCGAGACGATCCGCGGTGCGCACTTCGAAATACTCCGGGCGGAAGCCCGCCCGCTCGAGCTCGCCGAGCCCTTCGGCCTGCATGCCGGCGTGATCCAAGTCGCCCGCTTCCAGCCGGCGTCGTGCCTTGTCGAGCGCACGATACATGGCAGGCGCCGCCGCCCGCTCTGCCACGGACAGGTAGCGGTTGCGCGAACTGAGCGCGAGCCCGTCATCCGCGCGCACCGTGGGCGCGCCGACGATCTTCACCGGCAGGTTCAGGTCCTCGACGACGCGCCGGATCACCGTGAGCTGCTGGAAGTCCTTTTCGCCGAAGATCGCAACGTCCGGCTGCACCAGGCACAGCAGCTTGACGACCACGGTCGCGACCCCCTGGAAATGCCCGGGGCGGAATACGCCGCAAAGTATGTCCGTGAGCCCTGGCACATCGACGACGGTGCTGCCGACACTGCCCGAGGGATACATCTCCTCGACGGTCGGATGAAAGAGCGCATCGACGCCGTATTCGCCCAGCAGGTTGGAATCGTCGTCCGGGGTACGCGGATAAGCACTGAAATCCTCGGACGGCCCGAACTGCATCGGGTTGACGAAGATGCTGGAGATGACGCGCCTGCCGTGCAGGTGCGCAGCCGACATCAGGCTCGCATGTCCCATGTGCAGGTTGCCCATGGTGGGCACGAACGCGATGCTCTCGCGCGCGAGCCGCCAGCGCGTGACGGTTTCGCGGAGTTCCGCGATCCGCGTGATCGTTTGCATCGGTCGGGCAGTCCCTGGTGGCGTCGGAGCTGGCGTGCTTAGAAACAATGCTCGGGCGCGGGGTATGCCCGGCTTTTCACGGCGTCGCCGTAGGCCCGGATCGCGGCCAGCGGGCTGTCGCGGCCCTGCTGAAAGTTCTGCACGAACCTGGGCTTGCGTCCAGGCGTGATGTCGAGCACGTCGTAAAGCACGAGGATCTGGCCGTCGGTGTCTGGACCGGCACCGATGCCGATGACCGGCACGTGCAACTCCGCCGTGATCTCCTTGCCGAGGTGCGACGGGATGCACTCGAGCAGCACGACGTCCGCGCCGGAGTCCTGCAGCAGCTTGGCATCGCGGCGCATCTGCTCTGCCGCGGCCTCCTCGCGCCCCTGCACGCGGAACCCGCCCGTCTTGTGCACAGACTGCGGCCGCAGGCCGAGGTGCGCGCAGACCGCGATGTCGTGACTCGCGAGGAACTCGACGATCTCCGCCTGGCCGGCGCCACCCTCGAGCTTCACCATCTTGGCGCCGCCTTCCTGCATCAGCCGCACGGCGTTCTTCAGCGCTTCGTCCTTCGACGTGTAGGTCATGAACGGCATGTCCGCCATCAGGAACGGCCGTACCAGTCCCTTCGCGACCGAGCGGCAGTGATAGATGACGTCGTTCAACGTCACCGGCACGGTCGTGTCGTAACCCTGGATCACCATGCCGAGGGAATCACCGACCAGCACGACGTCGAGATCGGCCGCATCGACGAGGGCCGCGTAGCTGGCGTCGTAACAGGTGATGCAGGAGATCTTCTCGCCCTGCTCCTTCATGCGGCCCAGCGAGGCCACGGTGACGGGCGGACGCGCCGAATCCCGCAGTTGCAATTGGGTGTACATAGGGCCGCCTCGTGCGAGGCCGCAAGGATGACGGAGCGGCCCCGAAACATCAACGCCGGCAACTGCCGGGGTCTACAGCAAGTTCTTGAGCGGGTTGAAGTAATGGCGTCCCTTGCGGGGCCGGACGATCTCGGCCAGCAGGGCCTGGTAGTCCGCCTCGTTGCCGATCGGATCGATCTCCGCGGCGTTTACGATCAGCACCGGGGCCGCGTCGTACTCGAGGAAGAACCGCGCGTAGCCTTCGGCGAGTCGCTCGAGGTAGCGGCGCTCGATCTGCTGTTCGTATTCAATGCCGCGACGCGCGATGCGCTCGAGCAGCACGTCGACCGGGGCCTGCAGGTAGACGATGAGGTCGGGCGACGGCGCGTCGAGCGCGAGCCGCTCGTAGACCTGCTCGTACAGCGCGAACTCCTCCTCGTCGAGCGTGAGCCGCGCGAACAGCCGGTCTTTCTCCAGCATGTAGTCGGCTACGCGCACGTTTTCGAACAGGTCGGACTGGCGCAGATCCTGCAACTGCCGCGAGCGCTGGAACAGGAAGTACAGCTGCGTCTGGAACGCGGCGGCGCGCGGGTTGCGGTAAAAGCGCTCGAGGAACGGGTTCTCGGAATCCTGCTCCAGCACCAGTTCGCTGCCGAAACTCCGGCCGAGGCGGCGCACGAGGCTGGTCTTGCCGACGCCGATCGGGCCTTCGATCACGACGTAGCGGTGCGGCGTCGGCACGGCAGGCTCGACAACCTCGTCGTCGCCAGGAGTGCGGTCGAAAGTCATGCGTCAATCCGATCCGGGAATACGTTCCAGGGCAGGCGGGGCGAGGCGTTGCAGCAATGCGTCCACTCTACCGACGCCCGGCACGTCGAGGGATGGGCTGATCTCGGCCAGGGGCACGAGCACGAAGCCGCGTTCCGCGATACCGGGATGCGGCAGGGTCAGTTCGGCTCCGTTGCAGCAGGTTTGACCGTGCACGAGCAGGTCGAGATCGATGAGGCGCGGCCCCCAGCGCACGACCGGTACCTCGCGCCCGAGCCGGGTTTCGAGCGCTTTCAATTCGCGCAGCAGCGTCGCTGGATCGAGTTGGGTCAGCAGCGCAGCCACCGCGTTGACGAAATCGGGTTGCTCGACCGGCCCCATCGGACGCGAGCGATACGCTGCAGAACGCAGCATGAGCCGCGTCCCGGGCAATGCCGCCAGTGCTTCGAACGCGCGTTCGACCTGGCGCACGGGCTGCGCGAGATTACTGCCGAGCGCGACGTATGCCGGCACCCAGCGCGGCTTCGTGGACGCGGCGGGTGGAGGCGCAAGGCCTGCGGTCACGACGTCGGTGCCGGACCGGAAGGCTTGCGACGACGACGCGGACGACGACGACGCGAGGTCGCGCTCTTGGTCGCTTCGACCCGCTCCGACACCGGACGGTTCTCGACCATCGCGAGACGATCGTCGTCCGATGCTTGCTGCAGGTCGGTCCACCACTGGGCAAGTTCCGGGTCGACTTCGCCGGACTCGGCGCGCAGCAGCAGGAAATCGTACGCCGCGCGGAACCGTGGATGTTCGAGCAGGCGCAGCGCGCGACGGCCCGAGCGCCGCTCGAACCGCGTCTGCAGCATGATCAGTTCGCGCATCGGCAGCGAGAAACGCTTCGGCAACGCGATCCGCTGCAACTGGCGTCCGATGACCTTGTCGCTGGCGTCGAGCAGTCGCTGCGGATCGTCCGGCAACGGACCGTCGGGCGTGCCCAGCGCGCGCAGGATGGCGGGCCACAGCAGCACGGCGAACAGGAAAGTCGGCGTCACCGACTTGTCGTCGTGGACGCGATCGTCCGTGCCTTCGAGGCCGAGTTGCACCAGACGGGCACCGGCGGACTCCGGCGCGGCTTCGAGCGCAGCGGCGACGTCGGGCATCAGGTGCGGCAACAACTCGAGGCGGATCAGCCACTCGAGCGAGCCTTCGGCATGCCCGGACAGCATCAACTTCAGCGTTTCGTCGAACAGGCGCGCTGCAGGCATGCGGTCGAGCATGTAGGCGAGTTCGCCGATCGGCGCTTCCGTGCCCGGGTGCAGCGTGAAATTGAGCTTTGCGGCGAAGCGCGCTGCGCGGAGCATGCGCACCGGGTCCTCGCGATAGCGCGTCGCCGGATCGCCGATCAGGCGCAGGATGCGGTTGCGCGCGTCTTCGACGCCGCCCACGTAGTCCCAGATCGAGTAGTCCTCGATGCTGTAGTAGAGCGCGTTGGCCGTGAAGTCACGGCGCCACACGTCCTCTTCGATCGTGCCGTAAAGGTTGTCGCGCAGGATGCGGCCGTGCTCGTCGATCGCGCGGTGCTCGACCTCGTCGACGCCGTGGTCTTCGTCCATCTCGGTGTGCGCGGCGCGGAACGTCGCGACCTCGATGATCTCGTGGCCGAATCGCACGTGCGCGAGGTGAAAGCGCCGCCCGATCAGGCGGCAGTTGCGGAAGGTCCGGCGAACGTCCTCCGGATGCGCATCGGTCGCGATGTCGAAGTCTTTCGGCTGCACGTTGAGCAGCAGGTCGCGCACGGCACCGCCCACCAGGAAGCCCTGGTAGCCGGAGTCCTTGAGGCGATAGAGCACCTTGAGCGCGGCCGGCGAGATGTTCGAGCGCGACACCGGGTGGTCCGCGCGCGCGTAGATCGTCGGTTGGGGCGGACCCGCGGGGGCCGCGGCAGCCGCTGCGGCCTTGGCATCGCGCGACCGGAAGAGTTTAGTGAACGAAAACAAGGGCGGGGAGCTTCTGCTGGACCGGGGAAAACAGCCGGGTATAATACGCGGCTTCGTCAGGACCCGGTTAGTCCAAACCGGTCCGCTACACGCTCCCATCGTCTAGAGGCCCAGGACACAGCCCTCTCAAGGCTGGTACGAGGGTTCGAATCCCTCTGGGAGCGCCATTTAATCAATGACTTATGTCGTCGCCCACCTCTCACGCAGCCATGTGGGAATCTAGTGGGAATATAGCCGTGCGGATTTAGCGCAGTTTCAGCGCCCAATTTCTCCAATTCGACGGCCATGCGACGGAGTGCGTCCGAGGCATCATTCTCGTAAACGATCAGCAGCAGCCCCCGCAACGCGCGGGACGCTCGGTCACGGTCGAGAGAGTTGCTTCGTCAGCACGCGCTAGACTGCCCTCTACCGCCCGCCCTGCCCCGTCTCGTCCGCCGAATGACGCCGACATACAGCCGCACCCAAACCCGGCGGATCGACGGGTCAACGTCGTGACGCCGTCGCCAGTCGCGGAGCAGGCCCCAAGCGAGGTTCGCTAGCGCGTCGTCGTGCATGCCGGTGATCTTGGTCTAGACGACGGTCGTCGTCGCCGTGCATTTCTATCGAGAACACCCAGAAACACGAAACCCGGCTTTCGCCGGGTTCCGTTGTCGCGTTGAGCGTGACGCTTACGCTTTGCGTCGGCGGCTCAGGCCGAGACCGGCGACGCCAAAGCCCAAGAGCGCAAGCGTGCCGGGCCTGAGGGGCCTCGAAAAACAACTGTAAGCAGCAGACATTGCATACTAATTCCGACGGCCATCGTGACAGATACCCTCGCCAATACCGCGCGATTGGACTTGCCGCCTCGGAAAGTGATCCAGTTGCTGCATGCAACTCCAAGACGAGGCTAAATCAGTTACCGGCAAGGATCTTCTGCTTTTCAGCAGTGAACTCGGCGTCGGTAATCACTCCCCGCTTTCTGAGATCATCTAACTTTAGAATTGCCTCGTACTTTTCATCGGTCCTCTGCTTGACCGTGGATGCCGACGGGGCCGTTGTCTCCGTGGCGGGCTCAACAGGGGACTGCTCTCCCTCGTACACATAGATCGCGATGGCCGATCCTGACTTGGCAACGACAGCCACCGACGTACCCGCGCCACTAGCAAACGCACTATTGCCGTAGTCCGTCGCCGTCACATTGCCGGTACTTACTGATCCGCGATACTCGTTGCCGACGCCAACAAGCAGCACGCCGTTGCCCCCCTTTTTTGCCGCCTCGACGCGCAATCGTTCAAGCACCTTGTCCATCTTGCCTTGGGAACTCACGGCCCAAGACCCCGCACTGGACGCTTCTAGCAGGGCAATTTCGTCGTACCTCGCTTCCGGCGGACGAAAATAGACTTTTACATCTTTCCAACTGCTCACCGGCGTCCTGACGGCGGGGGCATTCCCTGACTTCCCGCCTCCAATCGATGCAACGTAACGAGCAAGATCCTCAGAAAACTTACGCTCTACCAAAGAAACGGTCTCTCCAACAGCAGATGCCTGAAATAAGGATTTCATGATTTTGGTGTTTCGTATCGGCGAAACCACCAAAGTCTTTCCTTCCAGTAGTAGCTCCGCTGTGATTATCACGGCGGTTTTACTGGGAACCAGGGTCAGCCGCCAATCATAATTCTGTAGCGCTTTTTGCGCGGCGACCCCAAAGCCATTGTCGCGAAGCACCTGCTCGAATCTGAAAACGTACCCCTGCAACTCTTCACTGACTGATTCGGGCGGGTTTACCCGTAGGCTCTCCGCTTCCGCAGTGTTAGCAAAAAAGAGAACAACCGAGAGGCAACACAGCGCCGTAAACCTTACGGACGCAAGGCGATCCAATCTTCGCTGAAGCGACCCCACCCGTGAATGCCCGTTTCCCATGGCTTCAACTCCCTGTGGCTCCGCTTGCAGCTTGCGGAGCGGTTTGGGTAGTGGTCTACGAGGTATTGGCGGCAGGCAATACGACCTTCCGTCATTTGCTCCGGGTGGCGGCGACCGACCGCCTACGGCGCGCGTGTCGTTGGAACTTCTGCGAAAGCGGCTGGTGCAGGTATGTCGACATGTACCAACGCGCGCACCGCACGACTGGCTGTCGCTGCTTTGACGTCAGTAACTAGTTTCCCGAGAGAACCTTCTTCTCTTGTTCGTCGAACTCCTGCTGTGTGATGACGCCTTTCTGCCGAAGCTCATCAAGCTTTAGCAGTTGCGTGTAGACGTCATTCGTCTGATCAAGCGGCCTCGCTGGACCCGTTCCGCTCAGTCCCGCGCTTGTTGGTGGCATAGGGAAGCCGGCCAATAGCTCGTCAACCAATGGATCAATTTTGGTCGCGGTCCTACTCCACTTTTCTGTGTCGAAACCGCTGTGATTATATTCAGCTGACGCGATGACACTACCGCCATGGTGAATCTGAAGTTGGGCATATGACATAAATGTCGCGAAGTCCCATTCTTGGCGCGCAATGTACGTGAGTGTGTAGTCGCAGCTGGTGGGCAACTGAGACTTCTCATACGTTGCGGTACGAATGTTATGCCGAGTGAATCCGACTCTTAAGACCTCTACTAGATCTGCAACCTCTGCCTTAGGGTTCTTTACGATGCAGACCTGTTCAATCTGATGCGCCTTAGCGTCCACCGGTTCGACAACGGCTGTAGATGCACAACCGGCAATAATAACGAAGCAAATAGCGGCCGCGGTAGTCGTTAGTAAGCGCACGGAAGACTCTCCGATGTTGTGTTGTCGCTTCCTGGAGTCTGCGGCAATTCTTGTTCGAGCAGCCCAGCGATCCGGGTGTCGTAGGTTCTGTGCTGCTGCCGGCCCGGCTTGAAACGGCCAAGCCTAGCCACTGTCGCACCGGTTCAGGCCAGAGGCAGAGGCCATCGCAATCCTTTCTCTTGCTTTCGTATCGCCTAGCCGGATCGGACGGTGATGATCATGCTGAACCGAGATTGGAGCAGCGCAGTCGCGGTTATGCCTAACCGAAATGGGTGATTCCGAGGGAGCTCCAGGGCAAGCCTGCGCCCTCAGCTCGATGCTGCTCTCGTCACATGATCGGCCTTGGCGATATCGAGGCTTGCACGAATGGCAGCACAACCTGCACGCCCAATGCCACCACTGCGACCGCTGGCGCGTGCTGGACTTAAAGCGATTGGTGCGCGAGGGGAAAGGCGCGACGCGTCTGCCGCTGGTCGTGCGGTGTGAGCTGCGCGGCGAGCGCGGACAACTACAAGTACGCCCGCCGATGCCGCGGCGTGGCTCAATTGGGTGGATCGCGCTGCCGACTCTCTAGACGTTGGCCGTCACGCTCGTGCGCAAGTTCGCGCGCCAGCCGGTCCAGTTGATCGGCCATTTGCCGCAGGACTCCAGCCGCGTCCAGCCCATAGTCCGCAATAAGCCGCGCCACGAATACCCGCTCGGCCCGCTCGTACTTGGTTTGCTAGTTCATCCGGCGAGCCTGCCGCCCGTGACTCCGTGCCGCACGCCGCATAACTGGCGGGCTCGAATAGAAATGCACTGTCACCAAGTCGTGTTGACGAACCTGTCGACGCCCGCAAGCGGACCCTCGACGGGGGAAATCGAGCCGAAGCAAGCATCCAACAAGATCATTGCCCCAGGATTAGCTTCTTTTCCTTTTCATACTCTTCCTGAGATATGGCTCCGTCATCGAGTAGCGATTTCAGTTTGCGGAGTCGGTCATATTTGTCGTTGCTGTCAGCGCCGGCTCCCATCGTCGACGCGACCGCCACGCAAGAAAATACAATCTCTATTCGCGGCCAGTTGCCGAGGATGTGCGGCGGCTTGGAGGTGGTTTCCTCGATCAGATATGGTTCCTGGCCTTTGTACTTGCAGAATTCGACTACGCGCTGCATTGCGCTAGTACGTACCGCAGATGGTGGGGTGAATCCCGTTGCACCCTGATGAAATATTCGGTGCGTTTCGACACCGGGCAAGGGGGGTTGAATCTGCTTTCGCTCCCCGTCATAGATCAGGGCCTTATCGAACTGTGACTCGCTATTGGCCGCGCCCTCAATTGTCGACGACACTGCGCAAGCACTTAAGGCAACTGGCAGAAATGCGAAGGATAGAATGCGTAAGGTACGCACGATGCGTCTCCTGTGAGGCTCAGCAGCCGTTCTGGCAATCGTGTAAACGCCGATATTGGCGAACTTGTTAAGTAATGCGAAGCCTTTAAGTAGCGCAGGACGAGCGGCCTGTTACCGGTTCCGCCTCAACGGACTGTCTGCTTCTGGCCGGTTGTTCTTGTACGGCAGTGTCCGCAATCCTGCGGCCCTGCGCAACGCTCGGGACCAGCTCTCCAAAGCAGTCGGTCAACGGGGAATACCGGCCCACAACAGACTTTCGCTGCCGCCCAATCACCAACTCAGACTCCGGCGCGGGCCGGGTTCATGTCGCGTCTTGACAGGCTTCAGATGTAAGTACTAATGCCATCGCGGATGCAGACAAATAGGATATCAAGGCGCATGGCCGAAAAAAGAGCCGCACCCGGGGACTGACAATGGACACTCTGTTCAGGCAAGGACGGACCTTGCTAATTTTGAAGGCCGTCGTTCTTGTGGCGGCAACGGCGCTGCTTGCGGGCTGCGTCACGCCATTGCCAATCGAAAGGACCGCACCAGACCTTTCGTACAAGGTCACGCGACCCGTGACCATCACGGTCATCGACACCCGGGATGTTCTTGCTGATGGAAAGCCGGCCACCTATGTCGGGAAGGCCCACGCAGTGTTCGGTATCCCTGCGGACCTGCAAGTCTATCCGGTGCTAACGCAGGACAAGGCCAAGAAAAGTCAGACCCTAGCGCAGAACCTGCAGGAACGCATTGCTGTCGGCCTCAACGATGAAGGCTGGCGCATGACCCCGGCTACGTTCCCAAAGGTCCCTTTGAAAGATGAGATCGCTTCACTAGCTGCTGCCAATGGAACCGAGCGTGTAATTGTGCTGACATTGAAGACTTGGTACTTCAGCATCAACATGAGCTTGGTCAGCGATTTCAATTTTGACTGGGGCTACAACCTGCACATCCTCGACGCGCAGGGAGCAACGCTTGCCGACCTTACGGACAACGGGCGGGACGTCGTAGATACAAAAGGCAGTGATTCATATGGCAACCAAGTCAATTTGGCCTACCGGGACCGTCTGATCAAAATATTCGAGCGCCCTGAGGTCAAAGCTGCTCTTCAGTAAGCGGCCAAATCGGCGGACCGCTTTGGCAACCATTTACGTATCCCGATGGTGCGTGCTGAGGCTAAGGCCTAGCCGATAGTAGCTCGCAATTGGGTGACGAACGGCTCAATGAGCCGCCCTGCCCCGTCGCGCCCGCCAGATGACTCCGACGTACATCCGCACCATTCCCGCCTAGTCGCCGGATCGATGTCGCGACGTTGTCGCCAGTCGCGAATAATTCTCCAGGCCAAGTCAGTCAGCAGTTCTTCGATGTCCATGCCAAGACGATGTCTGCACGGGCCTGAGCCCGTCGTGCCACATTTCTGTCGAGAACACCCAGAAACAAGAAACCCGGCACTAGGCCGGGTTCCGTTGTAGCTACTGAGCGTGTCGCTCACCCTTCCGCAGTGAGTCTGCTTATCGGCCGTCTTCGGTACGCAGCGTGTTGGCGTCGACGATGGCTTCCGGCTTCAGGGCGCGCTTCTCGGCGATACTGTTCTTGTTTTCTTCGGCCCAGGCGCTCGTCCTGGGCGAATTCACGGTCAGGGTCGTGGCCTTGTCCCAGCCCGCGAGCTCTTCACCCATGGTGCTGCGAACCGGTTCCAAGCCCCAGACGCCTCCGATGATGTGGGCATAGAAGTAGTAGGTCTTACCGGCTTCAACGTTTGCCTTGTAGAAGCGGACGTTGGTCGCGCCCCCGAACACCGTCGTCATGAACAGATGTTCGCCTGCCGGCACCGAATAGGCCACCTTGCTGCCCGCCTCGACGAGACCGACGAACGTGGTTTCCGGGGCCGTCACGTCAAAGACCGGCACGGCGACGGCGGCACCCACTAACTTGCCGGGGCGCAGGAAAACGATGTTGGCCTTGTCCGGCGCGACAACGAGCGGTTCCTTGGACTTGGTCATCTTGCCGGCGTGGGCCGACGTAGACGCGACCAGCATGAACACTGCAACCAACAAGGTATGTAGCAATTTCATTCGTATCCCCTGCCCATTTGTTGGACTAATTGGAGTATGCCGCCAGAGCGGGGCGGTCTGGATAAGGGAAACCATGGACGGCGCACCTTTGAAACTTTGGGTGAGGCTGTCCGGGTAATGGGCTTGCTGCGTGAGCCACGAGCCAACCGCTAATTTGTTAACGTGGAAAATTTCCGGAATTGTCACGGTTTATGAGTCTGCAACGGTCAGCACGGTCGTTACCGACCCAACCGGCAGCGCCGATGCCCCCTTGATACATTGCTAACTCGTTGATTCCACGGTACGACGGTATTTACCTACTTACCCGAATTACCGACCGCCTCGCAGCGCAGCTCGCTGATGCCCTCGGCTTGCTCCCGAAGGATGGCGTTCAACTGCCGCATGAGTTGCCGCATCTGCTCGCGCTGTCCGCCCTTGTGGGCATTGCGGGATACGCGCGCCTTTCCGTCAGCCGTGCGAGGGCCGGTGGACTGCTCCCACGGCCTCCATTTCCGGATCGCAGCCGATTGCTTGCCCCGTCGCTCCGGTGTCCAACCGTTCGCAGTTCGATTCAACGCATAGGTTGATCTGCTCGAACTGAATCTATTGCGGACCCCACCGACAGGTATTGAGCCGCACCGTGTTTAGGAGGTTCGACTGTAGATCCACGTTGCGTTCTGACCACCACGGATGCCCCAAGAAGGCTCCACCAACTGACCAACGTTACCTGGGGTCTACTGGGGTGGCGGGTCGCCCTACCTGACCTGCCGGCAATCCTCGATCCACTGATGACTTAGGAGATGGTCGGTTCGGGGTTGGTTGTTTCACTCAGCCGCTGTTTGAACTCAACCGGCGTCAGCTGCCCGAGACTCGAGTGCGGTCGAATCTCGTTGTACTGACGACGGAACTGCTCGATGACGATCTTGGCATCGATCCGATTTCTGAACCACTCCATGCTCAAACACTCGTCGCGGAACTTGCCGTTGAACGATTCGTTCGACCCGTTCTGCCAGGGCTTGCCCGGATCGATGTGCGCGGTATCGATGTTGGCCTGCAGCAGCCACTTCAGTACGGCCCGCGATACGAACTCGGGGCCATTGTCGGAACGCAGGTGCCGCGGGCTGCCATGAACGCTGACCAGTCGGCTCAGCACCTCGATCACCCGACCCGAGCGGATGCTGCCGGCGACGTCGATCGCCAGGCACTCGCGCGTGAACTCATCGACGACCGTCAGGCACTTCAGTTGCTGGCCGTTGGCGCAGGCGTCGAACACGAAGTCGTAGGCCCATACCTGGCCCATCGCCGTCGCAGGCAGGGGCCGCGGGCGACTGGTTGCCACACGCCGCCGTGGCCGCTTCTTCGGCACTTGCAAGCGATGCAGGCGCCAAAGCCGGTGCGCCCGGTCAGCGCTCATCACGTGGCCACGACGCGCCAGGAACACCTGGATGCGCCGGTAGCCATACCGCGGGTACTGCGCCGCCAGCTCATGCATCGCGGCGACGGCCGGCGCATCACGGGCGACCAGCCGGGACTCGTACCGTGCCGTGGATCGAGCCACACTCAGCAGCGCGCACGCTCGTCGCAGCGATCGACCCCGTTGGCAGACGTAGGCGATCTGTTGGCGACGCACGGGCGCGCTCACCATTTTTTTGCAGCGACTTCCTTCAGGATCTCGATGTCCATGACCCGCTCGGCGAGCACCTTCTTCAGCCGGCTGTTCTCGTGCTCGAGCTGGCGCAGCCGCTTCACGTCGACCGCCTCCAGCTGCCCGAAGCGCTTGCGCCAGGCGTAGATCGTGACGTCGCTGACGCCGTGCTTCTTGGCCACTTCCGCCACCGGCGCCTTGTCGGCCTCGCGGAGGATCTTGACCATCTGTTCTTCCGAAAATCGCGTCTTCTTCATGGCTCCCTCGTTCCCGTCGGGGCCATCTTCCCAAAGTATCAACTGGTACGGAAATCGACTAGCAGGTCAGTTTAGCTGCAGAGCCTGGCCCTGCTACGGCCGGGCGCGGCGAACCTGCGCCCCGTAGTGCTGCCCCGTGCCGCCCAACACGAACCGACAACCTGTGATGCGAATCACGGAACGGGCGGCAACGACCACATACGGTGCGCGTATCGCGGACACTCTGACGGTCGGGCATCCCGGCCGAGGACAGCTGGATGAAGTACGAGGTCATTCGCAGCCTGGGCCAATGGCAAGGGCTGCGTGGGCAATGGAATGCCCTGCTCGCCGACAGCAGGGCTGACCAGCTGTTCATGACCTGGGAGTGGCTGGACTGCTGGCTGCGGGTGCAGCGCTCGGTCACCGACCTCAGAGTCATCTGCGTACGCGGGACCGGCGGCGAGCTGCTCGGCGTCGCGCCTTTCTATGTCGCCAACTATCGGCTGCTGGGAATATTGCCGTACCGCATGCTGCGAATGATCGGCGACGTCGACTCCGGCGCCGAATACCAGACCTGGCTCGCGCGCACGTCGGACGAAGACCGCGTCTGCGAGGTGATCGTCAGAGCAATGCGCGCATTGCGGTCGGAATGGGACCTGCTGTGGATCCCCAACCTCGAGTCCTGGTCGGGCGCACACATGCCGATGGTCCGGGCGCTCCGCGCCGGACGCCTCGGCATCCGCAGCCGCCCCAGGGACTTCTCGACGGTGGCATTGCCCGCCGATTACCAGGCGTTCCTCGCGAGCATGTCGACCAACCGTCGTCAGCAGATCCGGCGCAACACGAAGAAGATCCTGTCGAAGCCCGGCGTCGAGGTGCGCAAGGTGACGACCAGCGACGAGCTGGGCCCGGCGCTCGACGCGCTGTTCCGCTTGCACGGCAAGCGCTGGCGGTCCGTGGGTCAGGACGGCGTCTTCGACCGCAACGTCAAGGAGAGGGAATTCTACGAATGCTTCGCGCCGGAAGCGCTGGCGCGCGGCTGGCTCGCGGTCTACACCCTGTTCGACGGATCGGAGCCCAAGGCCGTCCAGATCGGATATGTCTATGGGCGCGCGTTCCTGCAGCTGCAGGAGGGTTTCGACCCGGACTACTCGCCGCACGTCGGCAACGCGTTGCGCACGTGGGTCATCCAGGACTGCATCACGCAGGGCCTGACCGAATACGATTTTCTCGGCGGCCATTCGGAGCACAAGCGGCGCTGGCTCGCCGTCGAGCGCACCGGGATGGACCTGCTCGCGTTCACGCCTGGACCCAGGAGCATCCCGATCCGGATGGGAGTCTGGCCACGAGGTTCGTACCTGCGCCCGGCCAGCTCGAAGGCCAGGAGCCCGGAGGCACCGGCTCGCAAACCCGGTCCAGCCGTGACGGACAGCCAGGTCATCTAACGCAGGCGCCGCCCGATGTCCGCCTTACTGTCCGCCATCACGGACAAATCCACGATCCACTCGGTGCACTGCGCGATCATGCGCGGCGGCACCAGCAAGGCCATCGTCTTCGCGGCAGCCGACCTGCCGGGGGATCCACGTTCGAGGGACCAGCTGATCCTCGCGGCATTCGGCAGTCCTGATCCACGCCAGATCGACGGACTCGGTGGTGCCGATCCCCTGACCAGCAAGGTCGCGATCGTCGGACGAGCCACGCGACCCGACGTCGACGTCGACTACTGCTTCGGCCAGGTCGGCATCGCCGCCGCGACCGTCAACTATGCGGTGAGTTGCGGCAACACCGCCGCAGCCGTGGCCCTGTACGCGATCCACGAGCGGCTCGTGCGCGTTGCGGATGGCCCGGCCCGCGTTCGGATACATTGCGTCAACAACGGCAAGCAGATCGTCGCGACCGTTTCGACCAGCAATGGCCTGCCGACGGGCAACCGCGATGCAAGAGTGCCGGTCGTCCCGAATCCCGATGCACAGGTCAGTCTCGAGTTCATCGACCCGGCCGGCGGCGACACCGGTCACCTCCTCCCATCCGGATCTCCCCAGGACGAGATGCGCACGACCCGCGGCACCGTCGTGCGGTTTTCGCTCGTCGACTGCGGCAACCTGTACGCGATCATTCCCGCCGACACCTGGGGACTCAACGGGTCTGAGAGCCCGTGCGCACTCGAGCTGGTTCCGGGCCTGCGACAGGAAGTCGAGGAGATCCGGGATTCGATCGCCGAGCGTCATCTGCAGGATGCGGATCGCACGCCACCTGCCACCCGGCGGGCGGCGCGATTGAAGATCGCGATCGTCGGCTCGCCGCAGCAGGACCTGTCGCCGACGGACGCAACCGGCGCGTGCCGCGCCATCGATCTCGTCGCCCGGATCATCAATCCGGAACGGGTGCACAAGGCATTCGCGGTGACAGGTGCCATGTGCCTGACGGCGGCAGCCAGCATTCCCGGGACCGTCGTGGCTGATCTCGTGCGCCGGCCGCTGACGGATGGACGCGGCGTGTTCAGGATCGGTCACCCCTCCGGGGTGATCGCGTCAGAGATCGTCCATGGCTTCGACTCCGGCCGGCCCACCATTCACTCGATTCGGATCGACCGCACCGCGCGTCGCATCATGGACGGCAACGTATTCGTATCGGCCGGGGTACTCGTCCCGTGACTCGCGCCGAACGAGGGAATCCCGGCACCGCATTCGTCATCAGCCATGAACCGGACCCCAACCGGCGTACGAGCAGCACGAGCCTGATCGCGCTGGCGGTGACGCGCTCGCTGGGCCGCCAGGGCGTGCCGGTCGTTCGTGTTCACCCGAACCGCCTCGATCACAGCCTGCATTCAAGGTACTGCAGCGAGGTCGCCCTGTGCCCCGACATGTACCAGTCGGGGCCTGCGCTCGTGGAGTACCTGCTGCAGCTCGCGTCGCGCTATGCCGGCAAACGCGTCCTGATCCCCGCAAGCGACGATTGCGCGGAATTTCTCGGCGCCCACCGGCCCGTGCTGGAACACGCCTACCGAATCTGCGCCGCACGCCCCGAGGTGATGCAGCACGTCGTCAACAAGCGGCGGCAGTACGAACAGGCCGGGCGGCTCGGAATCCCCATTCCGGAAACATACTTTCCCGAGAGTCGCAGCGACATCGAGCGCCTGGCTGCGACGATCCACAACTATCCGTACATCATCAAGCCTCTCGTCGCCCACACGTGGCGCCTCGCCTCGATGCAACGGGTCTCGCAGGGCCGCAAGGCGCTCCTGGTGCGTACGCCGGACGAGCTGCGCAGCGCCTGGCTGTCGATGGGCGACGACTGCAGGGACGTCATGCTGCAGGAGGTCATCGGCGGTCGCGACGAACAGCTGTTCACCTTCATCGCCTACTTGAGCGAAGACGGAACCCCGCTCGCATATTGCGTGCGGCGCAAGATTCGCCAGCTGCCGGTCGACTTCGGCTACTGCACGATGACCGTGTCCTGCCACGACGACGTGGTCGTCCGCCAGTCGCTCCAACTGCTGCAGGGCATCGGCTTCTCGGGCATCTGCGGCGTCGAGTACAAGTTCGACGCGGCGACCGGCGAATACAAGCTCATCGAGATCAATCCGCGCCCGGTCAATACCATCGGGCTCGCGCCGGCCTGCGGTGTCGACATCCCCTACCTCGCCTACCGCGACCTCATCGGTGATCGCGTCGAGCCGGTCACCACCTGGCGGGACGGCGTGACCTGGTACCGGCTCTACGCAGACCTCATGGCAGTCAAGCAATTGGGCGGCAAGGGCGGCCCTTCGTACTTCGAATGGTTGCGTTCCTTGCGCGGCCCGAGAACCGAGGCTGCGTACGCCCGCGACGACTGGCGTCCCGCGTGGCACCATTACCGCGACGTGGTTCGCGAGCACGTCGCGTCGCGAATCTCCCGCAGTCTGCGGACGGTGCCACAGCCCCGCACCGCGCAATAGCGCCACTCGACGGGGAAAAGGCTGTCGGCGCTCCGGCCTATGCAGCCGGTTTGCTGTAGACCCACAGGCTGACGTCGGCGAGCCAGCGCAGCGGCGCCTGCCAGCCCAGGCGGCGCAGTACGGTCGTCAGGGAATCGCTGAGCCTGATCGAGATCCGCTCGGCAAGCAGCGCGCGCCGGTTGAACTTGACCGGCCCCAGGCCGATGCCGACGAAGTGGCGATACTCGAAGCCGGCGTCGTCCATCTTCCGCCGGAACTCCCGGAAGTCCATGAAACGCCCGATCTTGTACGGCACGGGCCGCAAGCGACCGGTGACGGCCCGGGCGAGGGTCTTCAGTCCCACGGCCGGGTCCCACAGTATTGGATTGAATCGGTTGCGAAAGCTGACGAGCGCGTAACCACCGGGCTTCAGGATGCGCTTGATCTCGCTGAGCACCACGGCGTAGTCCTCGACGTAGCTGATCACGCCGAGACACACGACGACGTCGAAGGATGCCGCTTCGAACGGCGTCTTGCGGCAGTCGCCGCGCTGCAGGTCACCGACGTCCAGTTGCATCGACTGCAGCCGCGCCTTGGCGTGCCGCAGCATGTCCTCGGAGTACTCGAGCCCGGCGCATGAGACGCCGCGCTTCCTGAGCTGACTGAGAACAGGCGCAGAGCCGCACCCGAGATCGAGCACTCGGCCGTCCACCGGCAGGACTCGGAGCACGTAGTTCACGGCCGCATCGCACCGGGTCCGGAAACTCGCCTCCTGCAGCGAGTCCGTGTCGGAATCGTACATGTCGGCCCATTTGCGCGCGGAACGTGCGTCGGAGAAACGCAGTTCGGCGGCCGAGGTATGCGCTGCCTGGTCCATGGTGACGTCGGAACCTCCTGTGGGACGTCACGTATGCTAGGTCGTCGCGGAAAACCACGACGCCATCCAGTTCACATTTCGTCGAGGCGGCGAGGTGCGGCACAGTGGGTGCGGCCGCAGGCCGATAGGATATTCTGGCATCGGGTCACGCATGCCTGGTGCACCCAGACGCTACTCTTTCCAGGATGCGTCCAATGCATTGGACTGCGGTCGGCAAACAGCGAAGAGTGACGAGCGAATGATCGACGACTGGCGAAAACTCCTGTCTTTCTTCTCGGCCGGCGAGAAGCGCCAGATCCTGCTGCTGCTGCTAAGCACGACGGTCAGCGGGCTCGTGCAGGCAGTCGGGGTCGCGTCCATCATGCCGTTCATCGCCGTCGTCGCCGATCCGGACCTGGTGGTGGAGAACCAGTACCTGGCCTGGGCCTACGGTGCCCTCGGGTTTACCAGCACGAATACCTTCCTGAAATTCCTCGGCCTGGCTGCTTTCGTCATGCTGCTGGCAACCAATCTCCTCGTAGGCATCAACGCGTGGCTGACTTTCCGGGTCTGCCACCTCGGCGAATACAACCTGGCACGCCGGCTCATGAGCAGGTACCTGGCGCGTCCCTACCTTTTTCTGCTGCAGCGGAACTCGTCGGAACTCGTCAAGATGGTGGTGACCGAGATCGACCGGGTGGCCATCGGCACGCTGATGGCGGGCATCAACGTGTTTTCGGATGCCGTCACGACCCTCTTCATCGTCGTGCTGCTGGTGGTGATCCAGCCGTGGGTCATGACCTTCACACTGGTCGTGCTCGCGGTGGCGTACCTGCTGATCTACCTGTTGATCATGCCCAAGGTCACGCGGCTCGGAGCAGAGTTCGCGACCTTGAACACCGAGATCTACAAGAATGCACACGAGGCGGTCGGCGCCGCCAAGGCAATCAAGGTGCTCGGGCGCGAGGCGCATTTCGTGGAGCGTTTCTCGAAGCCGCTGCTGCGCTCGTCCAGGAATGCCATTACCTACAGCACCCTGGACATCGTCCCGGCCCAGAGCCTCGAGCTGGTCGCCTTCGGCGGTCTCGTTTTCGCAACGGTCTACCTGATCGGCGACACGGGGGACGCGGGCAGGATACTGCCCGTGATCGCGATGCTCGCCTATGCCGCGTACCGACTCATCCCGGCGCTGCAAGGACTCTTCGATGGAATCGAGGCCATCCGTTACAAGACAGCAGCGCTGGACGCCTTGTGGCAGGACTACTCCGATCCGGGCACGGAGCCGGCAATCGCGACGGGCGACGCCATGGTTCCGCGTCGCTCGATCAAACTGGAGAACATCTCATTCCGCTACCCGGACAGCCGTCAGGACACGCTGTCCGGGTTGAGCCTGACGATTCCGGCGGGAAGGGCAGTGTGCCTGGCGGGCCCGACAGGTGCCGGCAAGTCGACGACCGTGGACCTGCTGCTCGGGCTCCTGCCGTCGTCGGCCGGCGGGATCACGGTGGACGGCACGCTGGTGACGCCAGGCAACGTGCGTGCCTGGCGCGACAACATCGGGTACGTGCCGCAGGTCATCTACCTGATCGACGACACGATCGCCAGCAACATCGCGCTCGGCATGGAACCCGGCGACATCGACTACGCCAGGCTCGAGCGGGCCGCGCGGATTGCGGAGCTGCATGATTTCGTCGTCAACGAGCTCGAGGCCGGGTATCAGACCGTCGTCGGCGAGCGCGGCGCCAGGCTGAGCGGAGGCCAGCGGCAGCGAATCGGCATTGCCAGGGCGCTCTATCGCGAGCCGGCGGTGTTGATCCTGGACGAAGCGACCAACGAGCTGGATCTCGCCACGGAGGCCAGGATCCTGGCTTCACTGCGGGCGCTCGGGGGCAGGACGATCGTCTTCGTGTCGCACAAGCCATCCGTCGCGACGTTCTGCGACGAGGTGGTCGTGCTGGAAGGCGGGCGCATCGCGGCGCAAGGCAGTTACGAAGAACTCACGGCCCCCGGCAGCCGACACCGCACCCTGCTCCAGGAAACCTGACCGTCAGGTCCTCGCCATGAAGATTCGCAAGGGCTCGCCCGCCAGCCGGTCGCGCAGGTAGTCCAGCAAGGCGTAGATGAAGAGGATGATCCCGGACATCTCGAGGAATTCCTCGGCCGCGACGAGCAGCGAGTACGGCAGGTCTTCGATCTCCCCGTGCAGCGAGAAGTACCAGCCGCCGACGGACTCGAATCCGAGGGCACCGGCAAGATAGAGGCTACCGGCACCGATGAAGAGTGCGCGTGTCCGCACGGGGAGCGACCAGACGAACCTCAGGTAGAGCAAGCCGATGACCAGCACCGCCAGCGCGTACGGGATGACCCACGCGAAGAAGAACGGCCCGGCGACCGGAAGAAGATCACGAACCGGCTCGATCAGCAGTTCATGCAGCGAGGCATCCTCGTCGATCGCCATGAAGGCGAAGATGACGACCAGCCACTTCCAGTAGGCTGCATGGCGATCGGCAGTCGATTGGCTGGTGATGACGATCAGCAGTACCGCGCTCGTCACGAGAATGAATGCGGAGAAAAACGTCGGCACGTTGTTCTCGACGTTCATGTCGAAGGTATCGACCAGGCCGAATACCTGCTGGTGGTGGAAGACGTGACTCGCGATCGCCCCGGTGACGTGAGCAATGACCAGCACGATCGCTGCCAGCATCAGCGCCAGGGCAAACCTGCCGGGTTCCATGCGGATTTCCATCGGGCGTTGCCCTCCTCCAACCTGCAGTGAATCGGCGCGCAGCGTCAGCACCTGCAATAGGCCGCCGCGGGTTGCGACTCGCAGCCCAGGTCCACGAGCTCGATCCCCGGCGTTGCGCGCGCCGCATCAAGTGCCTCCGGACTCGGCGACTGCAACGAGTACAGCCTGATCGCCTGCAGACCGGCGGTTGCATAGACCTGCTCTGCGCGCGCGACATCCCCAGGTTGAAGGGGCTCGGCACCGACAAAGACCTTGCCGACCAGATCATGGCCGCACCGGGCGATCAGCGGGTGATGGGTCAGGAAACTGAGATTGGCCTGCCCCAGGTTGGTCGGCAGGAAAAAGAGAGAGTCCCGGCTCCAGCCGTCGTAGACATGCCCGCCCCAGCGCCGCTTCAGCTGGAAGATGCCGTCCGACAGCAGCGGCCTGCTGCCACAATAATCCGCCGCGTGATAGCCGCGTTCGAACGCATGCAGGACACCGAAGTAGTACAGCGCCGGGAACACGCCTTGCGACTGCTGTCCGAATTCCCCACCGGACGTTCCTGCCCAGAGCAACTGCAGGCTCTGCCGGTCGCCGAACAGGACCTGGCCGGCCACGATCGCCCCGTCGCGCAATATCTCCATCAATGCGCCGTTCTCGGCGCAATAGCGGACTTTCCACTCCGGCTCGATGTAGGCCGCGCTGCCGAAGCGGTTGGTCAGGTGCGGCACGTACATCTCGCCATAGAACCGCCGAATCGCTTCCTCGTCGCGGACGATCCGGTACTGGAGGCCGTGCTTGCGGATCTTGCGCAAGTCCTCGCCCCTGGCCGAACTGCGCAATTGCGCCAGCACGCCCTCCCAGCTTTGCGGCAGCGACAGTTTCTGGTCCACCCAGGCGGGGGCTTCCAGGAGTCCGCGACCCGCCAGCAATCGGTGATAGGGCCAGGGCAGATCCGCGGTGACGAAGTCGACCTTGTTGCGATAGCCCCCCACCCAGTCTTTCACCTGCCAGGGATGCAGGCGTCCATGTTCCTCATCGATTCGGTATTCGTCGTAGAGAAGTCCGAGCACGTACGACAGGTTGTTGCCCGACCCGAAATAGAGCGACCGGAGCGTTGCTCCGGAATGCTTTTCGGGACCGGAGACCAGCAGTGCGCTGGCCTCACGAGTCGCAGCCGATTCCCGGTATTCCTGCCACTGCCAGTAGAGCCGCTCGGTTCCGGCGCGCACGCGCGCGAGCCCGCCCGGCTGCCCGATCATGGCGGGACGGATCGGCGAGCGTGGTTCGGGCAGCGTCACGCCCGCGGCACGAACCTGTCTGGGTCCTTGGGAATGCAAAGTGGCTCCGTGTGAACCGACATGCTCACAGGCCATCGGCCGGGCGGTTGTGAACGGACGCACAGTTCACAGACTTCACGCGGATGTCAGAATCCCGTTCCATGCGGCACACGCCCTCGCCCCTTCCACGATGCGATACATAGAGGTCAGGCGACTTTCCGCGATGGACCGCGCGACCGTCGTCGCCGTGGAGCGTCGGGTATACAGCCGCGAATATCAAGAGCCGGAACATCTGATCGAAGCCCGCCTGAGTTATGAAGACGATCACTACGGATCGCTGAACCTCGGCCTGTTCGCCGGCGACGAGCTGGTGGGTTATGTCCTGGCGCATCTGGACGACGGCGCGGAGATTCCGGGACAGGCGATCGGGGACAATGTCTACGTGGCGGACATGGCGGTTCTGCCAGGCTACCAGCGCCACCTGGTCAAGCTCTCACCGCATTCACCCGCGAGGTCCGCCTCGAGTATCCCGGTCTGCCGATCGTCGCCCACGCGATCCGGGAGACCGGAAAGATGTGGAGGCGGCACCACGCGGTCTTTCGCAAGCTGGGCTTTACGTTGGCTGCCGAACTCGGTGACGAAACCACGCGAGCCGGCCAGGCCGCGCCGTTGGTCGTGTGGGAGCCGCTCGCTGCAGGACGCTGCACGGATCGCCAGCGACCCGTCGCTGCGTCGCACGCGAGTGAACGTTTCCGTAGTTCCTCGGGCAAGGAGCTGCGAACGAGCCTGGTCACCGATGAAGACGGTCTCCTCGGTCTCCAGGAACAATGGCAGCGCATCGAGCGGGCTGTTCCGGGACTGACCGTGTTCCAGACGCACCGCTACCAGGCGGCGTGGGTGCGGAGCTTCGCGGTCGACCTCAAGCTCATGATCGTCTGCATCCACGACGGCGACGAGATGATCGGCATTGCGCCGTTCCAGGTCTCGCTGCTGCGGATGCACGGCAAGGTGCGCCGACAGCTTACCTTCCTCGGGGCGCCGTGGCAGGTCGACCGGCCGGCCTTGCTGTTCAGCCGCGATGCACGCGACTGCGCCGAAGCCGCCGCGCACGCGCTGCTGGCGCGGCGCGACCAGTGGGACGTCATCTGGTTTCATGAACAGGATGCTGCCGACCCCGCGCTGGAGACTTTCTGCGCCACGCTGTCCAGGCACGGGATCCTGCACGGCAGGGTCCCGAGTTCGCATTGTCCGTACCTGACCTTCGACGGCACCTGGCAGCAACTGCTGGCGACGAAGTCGCAGAAGTTCCGCAAGAACCTGAAGAGCGCCCGCAAGAAGCTGCAGGGTGCGGGGCAACTCGAATACACGAGTTGCGCCGGCGACGAGCAGCGGCTGCAGCAACTCTTCGGCGAGTACGAAGTGCTCGAAAGCCGCGGCTGGAAAGCCGGCAAAGGGGTGGGCGTGTCGCAGAGCGTGGAACACCTGCGATTCTACCGGCACTTGATCCATGCCTTCGGCGA
Source organism: uncultured Gammaproteobacteria bacterium (assembly GCA_963700045.1). Lineage (GTDB taxonomy): Bacteria > Pseudomonadota > Gammaproteobacteria > Steroidobacterales > Steroidobacteraceae > RPQJ01. The sequence goes on along the minus strand of CAVOWK010000023.1, from coordinate 5,251 downwards.
CAGCGGACAGTTCGTCTTCCGCTGCCTGCGCGTGGACGGCCACCTGGTGGCGGCGACCTTCGGCTTGACGCACGAGCGTCGGTTCTATTCCCTGCACATTGCCCATGACGCGGCCTTTTCGTCCTGCTCGCCCGGCACTTTCCTCGAGTCGCTCGAGCTCGAGGAATGCTTCCAGGCCGACCTGGAGGAATACGACTTTCTCGGCGGCTTCCTCAAGAACAAGGTCCGCTGGGCGACGCACGCCAGGGACACCGTCGAGGTGCACCTGTATCAGCGACAGCCGGCACTCGTCGTCGCGTACCTGTATTTCTTCGTCGTCAAGCCGCGCCTGAAACGACTCCTGTCGCGATTGGGCATCCGCTGGCCGAGCAAGCCCCGCACCGACCGATCGGACGACGCAGCCTGACGAGCCCCAGCAGATTCAGTGCTGTCGCGTGGTCGGAGTGAGTCTCGTACACGCAAGCCTGTCCATCGCGAAAGCTCACGAATCTCGCGGCATTGAGGCTCGAGACGAGCGCGGGAGACCAGCGCTGGACCCACAGCCCGATGGTCCGCTGCGGAAAGCGTGTTGGCCGGACGGTCGCGCCAAAGCGGCTCTTGTAGCGCACGACACCGTCTGCAAGGCTCGGCCGGGAATGCCCCATGACGACGCGGCCGACGCCCTTCGCGGCACCCCACTCGATGCTGCCCGCGTCGAGTACTTCGCTGGCACCCGCGCGAGGCGGTACCGAAGTCGGAACCGAACCATCCCAGATGCAATGTCTCGCCTCGCTGCTGAAGCAACATGCCGGCAACCCAGTCCCCGGCGGCCGTCAGCATGGCCAGCGTCATTCCTCGACTGACGGCGAGGAACTGCGGTCTCGTCCACGAGGACCGCGCCCGCGCCGAAACGCGCCGTGACATACGGGCGATACAGGTTGGCGTAGAAGCGCCTGACGTCGCTCACGTCCGTCGAGAAGCGGAGTTCGTAAGCATTGCGCCGGGAGTGACGCCTGACTTCCTTGCGTATCGGCGCGGGCAGCGTGACCGGCGATTTTCCGGCAGCCAGCAGTTCCTGCGATACCCACGCCGGCATCCGCAGCTGTGCGCCTGCCGGAAGGCAAGCCTGCCACGCACGGGGCACTTCCATCGCCACGAGGTCCGCGCCCGCACACAGCGCTGCGGAATGCGGCGCCGCGCAACTCGAGCGGGCTGCCGAGCCTGCCGACGACCGTTCGCTCCTCGACTTCAAGCAATGCACCGGCCACGAAGTCCGCCGTCGACGCCGCGCCGGCGCAGAGCATCGTGACTGGATCGCCGACCCGGCAGCCTCCCAACGAGGCGCTGCACCGGCAGCACGATGGGCGCGGCCAGTGAGCGCGATCGTCTTGACATGTCGCCACGGCATCGGCAAGCGACGAGATGACAGGTCAACGCAGGGCTTGCGCGGCGACGCAGTCTGCACGTCGACCACTGCAGCCGCGCGCTCGCTTGCGGGCGACCCCTTCTTGATCGCGGCCTGCAGGACCTCGCGGTACCGTCCCACGATGTTGGGCCAGGTCAGCCTGGCGGCGCGCTGTCGGGCGCGCGCTGAAAGATTCCGCACGAGTTCGGGATCGCGCATGAGCCTTTCGAGCGCCTGCACGGATGCCCTGCGGCTCGCCTTTGGGCACGACGAGACCAGCGTCGCCGACCACCTCCGCGCAGCCCTCGGCGTTGGTGGTCACGATGGCGCACCCCGCGTCCATCGCCTCGAGCAGCACCATCGGGAAGTTTTCCTGGATCGATGGAAACACCAGGATCCGCGAAGACTCGTACAGGGACCGCAGGGTCTCGCGATCGACGAAGCCGACGAAGCTGCACGTTCGGCGCGACGCTGCGCGCCTGTGCCTCGAGCTGGTCCCTGAAGGGGCCGTCACCGGCGATGACGAATTCCCAGTCGCCACCCACGCCCGCGACGGCATCGATGAAATGCTGTACGCCCTTGCGCGGGAACATCCGCGCGACCACCAGTACCCGGTTGCGCCGCACGGTCCCGAGGCCCGGGTGCGGGCGGTGTCCATTCGGCACGATCGAAATCGGAACCGTGCAACCCTGCGCCCGCATCAACCCGGCCAGGAAACGCGAAGGCGAGGTCACCGACGAGGCGCCCTCGACGATCCGGCGCCAGGCGGGCTTGAGCATCCGGTGCATCAGGCCGAACCGGTCGGGGTTGTAACCCGGGACGTCGGAGCCGTGGGCGGTCAGGACATACGGCACGTTGAAGCGCTCGGACAATGCGCGAGCCAACGGCCCCGAGGGCAGGATGAAGTGCGCATGAATGACGTCCGGCTTGATGGCGCGGATCAACTGCGCGCCGCGCCGGTAGGTGGGCAGGAGGGTCGTGAGCAGCTCGGCTGTCGTCGTGTAATGACGATGCCGCCGGACGCAGGCTGTCCGGTGCACGACCACACCCTCGACCGTTTCCTCGGCCGGCAGCCCCTTCATCCCCGATGTCAGCACGGTCACCTCGTCACCCAGGCGGACCAGCTCCTCGTTGACCGCCGCGGCAACAATGCTGCCGCCGCCGCCGATCGGGGGGTATTCGTAGGTAAGGGACAGGATCTTCACGCTGGACTCCCGACAAGCGACCGGATCGGGCGGAACTTCGTGCCCGCCGGGCTCACGCTGAATCGTCCCTGTCCTGCATCCGTATCGCCGCGGTGGTGCCCAGGACGCACTCGAGCCCGCGGCGGACGGTCGACGCGGGCTTGCTCGCCAGCGTCCGGCACCATCTCGAGGGTCACGTCAAGGGAAAGATCGGCTTGCTGCACGACCTCGAACGCCTGCAGGCCGGGCACGTGCTCGAGCAGGACGTCGAGCCGGTAGGGAGAAACCAGCCGCCGTCCGGCAGCACGATGCAGTCCATGGACCGCCCGGCAAACTCCACGATCGGGCGCCCGGCAAGCTGCGGGTCGCGCCTGACGAGGTCCCCGTGTCGTAACGGATCCAGGGCGACGTGCGCTCGGCCAGGTCGGTGACGACCAGACGCTCCACCGACGGCTCGCCGGCGATGGGAAAGAATTCAAGCATCAGGCTGGACCGAGCCGGCGTGAATCTGCGGATTCCCGGGAGTACGGTATGCGACGAGACCGAGTTCGGACATGCCGTAGAAATCGGCGACCGGGTGCGCCGAATCCCCGCTCGAGCGTTGCGCGGCGCTGTCGCGTCAACTGTTCCGCCTTCGAGATGACCAGGCGCGGCCCGGCCGGTCGCGGCGTCCGTTGAGCCAGTTGCGCGGCCAGCAGTTCCAGTGTCGAAAGCGGGCCGTACAGCACGTCCGGCTGCAGGGCATCGACACTGCGACGCGAGCGTTGCCGTGTCCTCGCCGATGCTAGCGTAGGACCAGCGCGCGACCGTCGGCCACTTCGCGGATCGCCTGCTCGTGAGCAGCAGGCAACGTTGCCCGGGTCGATAACCGCACGCAAGCAGCGCACGCAGGAATGCCCAGCGGCGCCGAAGTTGGGCAGCGCGGTCCTTGAAGACCGCCAGGGGCTCGCCGCTCGAGCCGCTCGAAAGCTCCTCGGCGAGGTGAATGTCGCGGCGCTTGCCGTGAATCCTGTCCGCGGGACGGCAAGACCGGAGGGCCGCCTTGTCGAGCCAGCGGCAAGCGCTGGAAATCCCGCGCGACCTGAGGTGATCGACGTCGATGCCTGACGCCGCCCACAGCCGGCGATACAGCGGCACGTGCCGGCCTGCGTCGGTCATCAGCCGCTGGAGTCGCATGCTCGCAGCAGGCTGCGACGATGCAGTCGGTGCGTCCGGGCTCATGACACGCAGTGCGTCACGCATCGACCACTTCCGGCGTTCGCTCGCGCAGGTCGGCAAAGGCGACTTCGAGCGTGCGTCGCTGTACGGCAGCTCCGAGCAACTCGGCACGATGCTGCAGGTCGTCCCGCCCGTCGAGCGCCGCTTCGGCGGCGGCGATCAGTTCCCGTGCACCCCATCGATCGGGAAAATCGTCGAGCGGCAGCAGGCTCGCGTCCATGCCGAGTTGATCGAACAGTCCACGGAACTTGTCGTTGTAGGACAGGCCCACCAGTGGCACGCCCATGCCGGCCCCAAGGATGAGCGGATGCATCCTCGACGAAATGATCAGCGCGGCGTGGCCCAGTACGGCCTTGTACAACCGGGGATCGGCGATCCGCGCCATCCGGACGGTGACGTCGCGCAGTCGCCGTGCCAGCGCTTCGCACACGACATCGTCCCCCTCGTGCGCGACGTTGTAGCTCGGCAGCAGCAGCACCGCGGCCTCGAGACGCCGGGCCAGGTGCGTGAGGCCGTCCACGAGCACGTCGAGCAGCAGTTCGAATCGCCGCTCATCGCGCGCGACACCGATGCCAGCCCTGGCCTTGACGACGTTGGGTACGAAACCGCCGCGGCTGTGAAACCAGTGCCTGGCTGCGACGACGATGAGGGGTCGCCCGGGTTCGAGATCGAGGCTGCGCAGCAGGTCGATCGCATCCCCACGTGGCGCCGCCTCGAGCATGAACGCCGGATCGGGCACGACGTCGATCGAGCGCGAGGTGCAAGCTGCCAGCGCTGCCTGCGCGAAACGGTCGCGCACGGAAATCGTCGTCAACGCAGCGCAGGCGATTCCGGCGGCAGCCCGGCTCTCGACGTGCCGCAACGGCCCCGCACCGATCGAATGACCGGCGATGCTTGGATTCAGGCTTTTCAGCAAGGAAATGCGTGCCGCCCAATAGGGCATCTTGGCGCGACTGTCGTCGTCCTGGAACAGCCCGCCGCCGGCAATGAGGACGCGGTCGGCGGCGACTGCGGCCCGGAACAACCCGGCGACTCCGGACGTGCCACGGGGGATCATCCGGGCAACACCGTGAATCGGTGGGCCCGCGCTGTGACTGGCGACGATCGAGACCTCGGCGGATGGGTCATGCGACACGATGCATTGACTCAGTGCCGACACGATGGCGCGGTCGCCGACGTTGTAGTCGGCGTCGCCACCCAGCAGCAGGATCCGCGGCCCCAGTTTCGGCATGTTCGCCAGGTTCCTCGGGCCCGGCCTTCCAGCCCAGGCCGACTCGAAGCGGATCGCTGCCTTGCCGGCCCCTCATGAGACACAAATGCTAGTCGTCATATGACTGCCGGCTACGGACCTGCATCACAGTTTCTGCAATGCTCGAGCAGCATTGCGGCTACGGCATCCACATTAAGTATCAGCCGTAACCCACTAATAGGTCAATGATTTATACGGCTATAGGTGCTGTTCGAA
>CAVOWK010000022.1:0-172858 GCA_963700045.1 uncultured Gammaproteobacteria bacterium | reverse complement strand
GCAGGCCGTGCGGGCAGTCGGACACGCCATCCACGACGGCCCACGCACCCGCCTCGTGCACCAGGTCGGTGATTTCCCGCACGGGATGGATGCTGCCAACGACGTTCGAGCACTGCGTGAAGGCCACCACCCGCGTGCGCGGCCCGAGCAGGTCCGCAAGGTCTGCGATCCGCAACTCGCCGGTCGCGTCCACCGGCCACGTGCGCACCACGCAACCCGCATCCTGAAGCCGCGCCCAGGCGCCGACGTTGGCCTCGTGGTCCTGGTTGGTGACGATGACTTCGTCGCCCGGTTGCAGGTACCGGCGAAATGCCTGTGCCAGCACGTAGGTGTTCTGCGAGGTCGACGGTCCCAGGTGCAAATCGTCCGTGTCGACATGCAGCCACGCGGCCAGCCGTCGCTGCGCGCTGTCCATGCGGGCGCCCGCGGTAGCTGACGGCTCGAAAGCGTAGTAGGGCTGCACCTTGGTCTGCCGGTAGAATTCCTGCAGCGCCGCAATCGCCTGGCCACAGGCGAACGAGCCGCCGGCATTCTCGAAGTGCGCGAACCCCGCGAGACTTGGCTCACCGAAGGCGGGAAACTGCGCACGCACGTAGTCGAGGTCGAGCGAACTCATGGGTGTCTGGCTCCAGCGAGGCGAGGCGAGGCGCGGGGTTCGGTGTGACGTTCCGCATTCTGCAGCAACGGCGTACTGTTGCGAAATGAACACCGCCATGACGCCCGTACGCTTCACCCGCATGGAAGACGGTACCCAGGAGGAATTTGCCCACCTGCAGCGGCTCGAGGACGAATATTCGGTCGCGCTCGCCGACCGGGTGCTCGGCTACTTCCGCGCCCAGGGCGCCACGTTCACCGGGTACGCGATCGACCGCCAGCAGCATGCGCTGCAGGCGGCGACGCGAGCGCTGCGCGACGGTGCGGACGACGAACTCGTGGTCGCGGCATTGCTGCACGACCTGGGCGACGCGCTGGCTCCACACAATCACGGCGAGTTCGCGGCTGCGATTCTGCGCCCATACGTGTCCGAGCGAACCTGGTGGATCGTCCAGCACCACGGCGTCTTCCAGGCCTATTACTTCGCGCACCACACCGGTGGCGACCGCCATGCCCGCGAGCGCTATCGCGAGCATCGGCACTACGCGGCGGCGGTGGAGTTCTGCCACCGGTGGGATCAATGCTCGTTCGATCCTGCCTACGACACGCTGCCGCTGGAGCGCTTCGAGCCGATGCTGCGGCGCATCTTCGCCAGGCAGCCGTTCCGGCACGCAGGCGAATAGGTAACGCGCTCGGCCGCCAGGCCGGCGGGCAGCGCCGTCACGGGTCTCGCGGGAAACGCTGGGTCCAGCGCTTTTCCCGCAGCAGCTTGTCGTTCTCGTAGACCCGCCGGACGTACTCGTAGTCGTAGCCGGTGAGGTCGCTGCGAAAAACAAGGTCCGCCTCCCACCGGAGCCTGCGGTCGGGCAGGTCGACTTCCATGCGGTGCGTGCCGGTCATCGACGTGTTCGCGGGGTGCGCGTCCGAGGTGCTGTGCTCGATCCGCTCCTCGTAGCGCTCGATTCCCCAGGGGTGGCGTTCACTGCCGGTGTTGGTCGCGACCGCGGTGACGGCGCCCGTCTGCGGGTTGCGTCGCACCTCCGAGATCTCGCCGTAGCCCGATGGCGTGCCATTGTCGAGTGGCTCGAAGCCCGGCAGCGCCGGGCTCGCCGTCGGCGGCAGGAACGCCGGCGCAGGGCGCGCTGACTTCGGCACCACGGGCAAGATGACACGGGCGCCGTCGGGTCCGCCGATCGCCAGCGTCGTCGTCATCGGGTGCGGCGACGGCCACAGCATCGGCCATTGCGAGTTGTTCACCGCCACGCGGATGCGGTGTCCTTGCGGGAATACCCACGAGGTGAAATGCATTTCGATGTCCAGCGGGAATTCCTTGCCGGGCGTGAGCAACTCAGGCGCGCGGGCGGAACGCCAGTGATTGCCATTGAAACCGGCGCCCGCCACCTGAGTCACGGTGCCGTCGGGAGCGACGTCCGAGATGCGCGCGAACCAGTTGGCACGCGGCGCGTCAGTGCTCACGCGCAGCAGCGCGCGCGGCAGTCCCAGGATCTCCAGGTCCGCCGACAGCGGCGCGGAGTCGTACACCAGGCTGAAGGCGTCGGTGGGTCGCTGGTCGTGGGCGACGTCGCCCCACCACATCACGGGCCCCCCCGCCTCGATGCCGATGCCCGGCACATAGCGCAGCCGGTGCGTGGCGCGCGCCGCGTCGACATCGCCGAGCGTGTGATCGTTGCGCAGGCTGAGCGGCCGCTGTTCGATGCGCGCGATCGGCCAACCGTCTTCCCAGCGCCAGTGCCCGGGAGCCGTGTCGAGGTACGGTCCTGGCGGGTGCCAGTCGCGCACGTACACGGCGAAGCGCGGCTCGCGCAGGATGCCGGTGTCGGCACCCTTCAGCCAGTGATCGAACCAGCGCACGGCCTCGTGGCGCCATTCCATGCCGGGCTTCGGGTACGGTTCGTGCGGCCAGGCATGCGACCACGGCCCGATCATGGCCTTCACGGGTCCGCCGGCGTGTTCGAGCACGCGCGGGATCACGTCGCGGTAACCGTCGTACCAGCCGCCGATGTAGAAGCCCGGCACCGTGATCTTCTGCTGGCGATCGCGCCACGAGGCTCGATCCCAGAACGGCCCGTCACGCTGTTCGCGTTTCCACGTCAGCATCCACGGCGGGGTGTCGAAGCGGTCCCGGAAGTAGGCATCGTCCATCACATAGCCAGGCGCGCCGGGGCGGGCGTTGTCCAGGTCCTGGCTCATCTCCCAGGAGTCGAGGTGCATGATGCCGTCCATGTAGTGGACGTCCTCCTGGTACAGGTCGTCCGTGGCATCGACAGCGATGAATGCCCGCAACGCCGGCGGCTGGCGACCCGCCAGCTGGATCGCGTTGAAGCCGCCCCAGGAGATTCCGAACATGCCCACGGCGCCGGTCGACCACGGCTGTTGCGCGAGCCAGGCAATGACGTCTTCGCCGTCGTCGAGTTCGATGTCGGAATACTCGTAAGGCACGAGCGTGCCCTCGCTGTTGCCGGTGCCGCGAATGTCCACGCGCGCCACCACGTAGCCGCGTTGCACGAAGTACGAGTAGAGCGGCCAGTTGCGCCCGCGGGCCTCGGTCTTGCGGTATGGCAGGTACTCGAGCAGCACCGGGAACTTCGCGTCCGTCGCGGCGCCAGTGGGCCGATAGAGATCCGCGGCCAGTCGCACGCCGTCCGGCAGGACGATCGTGGCCTCCTGCAATTCCATGCCGTATTGCGCTGCCGACGGCCCGGCCGCCACTGCGCCGCCGGCGAGCAGCAACAGCGGCAGCAGCAACAACAGCTTCTCCGACAGGGCAGTCACGGACGACCTCTCGTTGCCGGGCATCCAGCGAGCGCGAACGGCTCTGGCAAGTCCGGTCAGAACCGCTGCCCGAACTTCAGCCCGAACGTGCGCGGCCGCACGGTGATGATGAGTGGCGATGGGCAGATCGCAGGCGAACACGCCGTATAGCGGGTCACCTGGCCAAGTTCGTCGGTGACGTTTTCGACGAAAAGCTCCGCCGTCCAGTTGCCGCTCGCCAGGCCGAACGACAGGTCAGCGGTCGTGTATGACGGTTGCTTGCCGATGATCGCCGCATCGTCCACCGCCAGCGTCGGAATCACATCGGTCTGGTAGACGACGGCACCCTGGGCGAAGGCATCGTACGCCCCGGCCTTGAACTCGTAACGCGCGATGGCATTCATCTTGAGCTCCGGCGACACCGGCAGGCGCGTGCCGGCCGGCGCCAGCGTGAAATTCTCCTGCGGTTCGCCGCCCTCGAAGGCTGGCGGTCCGGGAATCGTGCAGTCGAATTGCGGATTCACGAACTGGCAGGAGTTCGTCTTCAGTTCAGTGTCGAGGTAGGTGGCCGAGGCAGACAACGTGAGCTGGTCGTCCACCGCCCACTGTACGTCCGATTCGATGCCCATGACCTCGGCACGACCCGCGTTGACGATTTCGGTGATGTTGTTGGGGCCCGCGACGCCGAATTGCGCATCGTCCCATTGCTCGAAGAACGCCGCGCCGTTCCAGCGCACGCGCCCCGCGGCCCAGCCGGTCTTCCAGCCCGCCTCGTAGTTGTTCAGTTCGTCGGGTCCGTAGGGCGGTCGCACGGGGTTGCGATTGATGCCGCCGGGGCGGAAGCCGCTCGAGTACGTCGCATACAGCATGCGCTCGGCGTCGATGCGGTACGTGACGTTGACGCGGCCCGTGAAATCCGAGCCGTCCGTCTCCGAATCGATGTTGTTGCAGGGACGCAGCGAGGGCCGCCTGCCGATCGAGTCGGGTTCGCACGGGGCGCCCGAATTGGCGCCTTCACCGACCCGGTCCGCATAGAAGGGCCCAAAGCCGAAGAAGCCGACGACATTGCTGTCGTAGTCGAAGGCCCGGCCGCCCAGCGTCACGGTCCAGGCGTCCGCGAGATCGACCGCCACCTCGGCGAACACGGCGCGATCGATGTCCTCGCGCGACGTGGAATTGAGGTAATTGACGCCCGGCTGGCCAGTGACGGAGCGGTCGTCCGCCAGGCCGTCCACCGTGTACGCGTTGTAGTTGTCGTCCGTCTGGCGCTGCAGGAACAACCCAGCCACCCAGCGTACCTTTTCGTCTGCCGGTGACGAGATGCGCAGCTCGTGCGTCTGCTTGGTGAACTTCGAGCGGTTGACGGTGTACTGCGACGGATCGATGAAGTCGCCGTTGTTGTCGAGGAAATAGTTGCCGAAGTAATCGGGGTAGTCGACGTAGTACGAATCGTAGCCGAACGAGTAGTCCGAATAGTCGTAGGAGTTGTCGATGTCGCGATCGAGGTAGCCGCCACTGTAGATGAGATCGAAACTGGCGATCTTGCCCTGCACGGTGAGTGCGGCCTGGTACCAGCTGTCTTCGTTGTAGTCCCGGCTGTAGCGCGCGATCCGGCGGTCGCCGAAGGCGGAGTCGGAGGCGAAGAAGCCGTCGGCGTCCTGGGTCTGCCAGGTCACGGCCGGGGTGATGGTCCAGGTGTCGTTGAGGTCGACTTTCAGCGCGGCGCGCGCGCCGGTGGTCTGTACGTCATTGAAGTTCTTTTCACGCAGGTCGGCGTTGTCACGCACGATGCCGGAGGTCGGGAACACCAGCAGCGGATCCGGAGTGACGTTGTCGATGTATCCCGGGTCGCTGCTCGTGTAACCAACGAGACGAATCGCCGCGCGGTCCGTCAGCGGCAAGTTCACGAACCCCTCGATGCTGCCGCCCGCCCCACCGGAGTCGACCTGGGTGACGCCAAGATCGTAGCCGGCCTCGAATTTCCCGATCTCCGGCTTCTTGGTGATGATGCGCAGCGTGCCAGCCATGGAGCTCGCGCCGAACAAGGTGCCCTGTGGCCCGGACAGCGCCTCGATCCGCTCGATGTCGTAGATGTAGACGTCGAGATTGTTGTAAATGGTCGTGACCGGCTGCTCGTCGAGGTACACGCCGACCAGTGGCGAGGAGCCGACGCTCAAGCTGTCGCTGCCGTTGGACACGCCGCGGACGTAAAGCTGCGATTGCCCCGGGCCGAAGGTCTGGAACGACAGGCTCGGCAGGAACTTCGCGTAGCTGTCGAAGTTCGTGATCGACAGCTGTTGCAGCATGCGCGAATCCAGCGCCTGGATGCTGATCGGCACGTCCTGCAGGTTCTCGGAACGCCGCTGCGCCGTCACGATGATCTCTTCCAGCCCGCTGGTCGCCTCGGCGGCCGGCGACGCATGCGCCGCGAGAATACCCGCGATCGCCAGGGCCAGCGGCTGCAACGCGGGGAACGACACACGACGAACGGCGGTTGTCTGCTGCAACATCGGGGTCCTTTCCTTGCGGTGAAGTGATGGTCGACTCATGGCGGTTTGCCGCGCCCCGCGTGCGGGGCGGGCGCGAGTACGTCAGGCAAGGGGGCCGCGGCCTTCGGCGCGGCCTGGCGGAAATCCCGGCCGAGGAACGCGGCGAGTGTCGCGGCAACCTGTGCCTGTGTGACGGGCGGCACGTCGCGACGCTCGCCGAGCGCCGGCGTGTCGGGGCCGATCACGGCGATCCAGATGTCGTCGGAGCCGGGCGAGTCGATGCCATGTTCCTTCCAGTCCACGGGCCCGCTGCCGCGGCCGTGGTCGGTGGTGACGATGAACGTGGTCTTGCCGCGGTACTGCGGCATCGACTGCATGGTGTTCCACAGTTGCTCGACGAACCGGTCGACCTGCCGTGCGGCCGTCAGCACGAGGTCGTAGCGGCCGCTGTGCGCCCAGCTGTCGGTCTCGCCATAGCCCACGAAGAGCACGCGCGGTCGCGCCTCTTTCACGTAGTCGAGCATCGCAGCCTGGGTGAACGAGTTGTAGAGGTCGTCGGCATCGAGCAGGGTCGTCGTGACGTACAGTTCGTTCAGCAATTCGTCCCTGGGACTCAGCTTGCCCGTCTTCGGCCGCGGACCCGCCTGGATGTGCAGGCCACTGCGCTGCCGGTTGAAGATGTCGCCGAAGGCGCCCCAGGTTGCGTAGACCGCCACGCGCCCGCGCAGGTCGGGCTGGCCGTTCAGCCATTCAAAGACGTTCAGGTTGGGGTTCGGGCCAAACTCGTTGCTGTCGATCCGCGGATCGCCAAACCCTGCCACGAGCTCGTTGTAGCCCGGATAGGAAAACGAGACGCCATTCGTGACGCGAGCGTTGCTGCCAGCGGCCTTGTTGCCGAAGATCTGCCCCTGCTGTGCCACGGTGCCCCAGAGGAACGGGAACAGCAGGCGACGGCGCTCGGCGACATCATCGCGCCAGAAATTCTCCAGCAGCGTCTTGTCGTCGAGCCAGCTGCCGCCTTCCTTGTCGTTGAGCAGTGCCTTTTCGGCGCCGGTAAAGACTTCCTGCCAGCGTACGCCGTCGGGCACGATCAGCACGACGTTCTCGGTGAGCAGGCCGTGTTGCGCAGCGTTCGGGCCTGAATCGGCGGCGCAGATGGCGCCTGCCGTCAGCAACAGGCAAAGCATCAGCCTCTGCAGCCGACTGGCACCTGTGCGACTCGACACGGTCCCCCCTTTCTTTTTTTTCTCGGCGTGGCCGACAACCTATGTCATTTCACGTTCCGTGCGCAAGGTGCCAGCACCTTGTGCTGGCGCGCCAACGACCAGCCCATGAACGCCCACACCAGGGCCAGCATCGCACCAGCCACGGCTACCACCGCCGGATTCGAGGCGATGGCATCAATGCCTGTCTTCAGCCAGCCGCTGACTGCGTCCGCGCCACGATAGACGGCGGTGTCGATCACGTTCTTGGCCTTGTACTTGGCCTCGGGCGGGACCACGGTGAACAGCATCTCGCGGCCCGGGCGCGCCAGCGCGTATTCGCCGGCACGGCGCATGACCATCACCACCGCAAACACCGCGAAAGTCGGTGCCAGCGCCAGCCACAGGAAGCCCAGGGTCATGACCACGGGTACCGCCGTCAGCAGTACGACGATGCCTAGCCGCTGCACGATGCGTCCGGTCAGGAACAACTGGCTGAGCATGGCCAGGCTCTGCACGATGAAGTCGAGCGTGCCGAACACCCGTGTCTGGTCGGCGCGATCCGGGAAATGCAACTCGACCAGCCGCGCCTGTTCGAAATAGAGAAAGGTCGTGACACTCGCCAGCAGCACGACAAAGGCGGCGATGCCCAGCAGGTAGCGCGACTGCAGCACTTCGCCGACGCCGGCGAACGGGTTGCCGCCGAGTGGCAGGCGGCGCGCAGCCTGGTCATCAGTGCGCAGCGGCCGGAGATCGCGCCAGGCCTGCAGCGAGCGTGCTGCCATCGCCGCACCCAGCAGCAGGGCCGTGCTCAGCACCATCAGCCCCGGCAGGCCAAGTGAACCCACCAGCAGCACGCCGAGCAGTGGTCCGACCAGGCCGCCAGCGCTCGCGCCCGCGGCAATCAGCGCGAACAGCCGCTTGGCCTGCGCCACCGGGAACAGATCGGCCAGCACGCTCCAGGCCACCGAGATCGCCAGCAGGTTGAACACGGACAGCCAGATGTAGAAGGCGCGCGCGATCCAGGGATTGTCTGGTTGCGCGGCGATCGCCGCCGCGAAACCCAGCAGGTTCAGTGCGAAGAAGCCGTAGGTCCAGGGCAGGATGCTGCGTCGCGGCGCGCGCGCGGCGACCCAGCCGAACAGCGGGATCGCCGCGAGCGTGGCGATGAACGTGCCGGTGAACAACCACTGCAGGTTCTTTACGCCACCGGCGATGCCCATCGTTTCGCGCACCGGCCGCAACATGAAATAGCCGGCGAACAGCAGGAAGAACATGAGCACGCCAGCCGCCACTGCCGGCGCTTCGTCGGATTCGACCGCGAAGAGCCGGGACAGGAAGCGGATCAGCGGCCCCGGCTTGTCCATCAGGCGAACATCGCCACGAGTTCGGCGCGTTCGGCCGCACTCAGGCCACGGCCCTTGCCAGCCTTGAGGTTGTCGCTCTGGCGGTCAGGTTTGCCGGTCGCCGGGATCACCACGGTCACCGCCGGATTACTGATGACGAACTTCAGGAACATCTGCGCCCACGACGTCACGCCCGCCTCGGCGGCCCAGCCCGGCAGCGCCTTGCCGGCCACGCGCGCGAACAGACGGCCGTCGTCGAAGGCCCGGTTGATCATCACCGCCACGCCGGTGTCCCTGGCCAGCGGCAGCAGGCGCTTCTCGGCATTGGTCGTGCTGACCGAATAGTTGATCTGGATGAAGTCGGGTTTTTCCGCGGCCATGATGTCCGCGAGTTCGTCGTGCTTGCCGTCGACGTAGTGGGTCAGGCCGATGTATTTCGTCTTGCCCCGGGCCTGCAGTTCGCGCGCGTAGGCCAGCTGGGTCTTCCAGTCGCGCAGGTTGTGCACGGCCAGCAGTTCCACCTTGTCGGTGCGCAGGCGTTTGAGCGACTGTGCGAACTGCGCCTCGCCGGCGGCACGATCGTCCGCGGCGAGCTTGGTCGCCAGCCAGATCCTGTCGCGCACGCCGAGCTCGGCCATCAGGTCGCCGAGCACGTCCTCGGCGTTGCCGTAGTTGGGCGAAGTGTCGATGACGCTGGCACCGCCGGCGACGAAACGTCGCAGGACCTCCCGCAGCGGTTCGCGGCCGGCCGCATCGACCTCGAAACTGCCCGAGGTGCCCATGCCGATCACGGGGATAGTCTCGCCGGTGGAGGGTATCGCGCGCCTCGCCAAACCCGATACTGCGGCAGGCGCGGCCGCGAAGACGGACATGGGATGCAGCGCGGCGGCCGTGGCGGCGAGCGCGGCGGCCGAGAGCAACGAGCGGCGACTGGTCATGGCAACACCTCGCAGCAAGGAGTGTCCGGCGATGATGCTTGAGCCCGGCGGAAATTTCCGCATGCTGCAGGACGCAGGGCCCTCGGCGTACCTTGACGGCCTGCCGGCCGAGTTCTTCCTCAGGGCGGGGCGATCGTGAAGGGGGCGATGGCCAGCACGACGTACGAGTCGTCCTGCAGCAGGCGCACCTCGTAGTCCCCGGGCGGCAGCGACTCGGGCAGCGCCTCGGCGGCGATCGCCAGCTCGCCCTCGTGACGCGCGCCGGTGGTGACGAAGCCGAGGTAGGCGTAGACGCTCGGTTCGCCGCGGCGGTAGACACCGATCCAGTCGAAACGCAGGCCCGGCGCGCCGCTCCATGCCACTGCGATCGGCTCGCCCTGGCGCACGACGGCGTTGCGCACGGCAATCGCCGGCGCCTCGTCGCGGCCCAGCACCGAGAACCGCGTGCGCGCCAGTTCGCGCTCCTGCGCGTCGAGCAGCACGGCGTCGTACTTCCCGGGAGCGAGAGCGATCGTCGACAGCTTGATCGTCGGACGTTCCCAGAACCCGACGCCCGTGACGCCGGTGAGGCGATCACGCACGGGGTCGCCGCCGCGTGGCGTGACGACGCCCGTCCAGTCCGCGCGGTCCGGCATGCTGGCCCGGAGCAGGAAGGGTTGGCCTGCGACGACGGGACGTGGTTCAACCGTGATCAGCGCCGGGGACGCCATGGGCACGACGCGGATCGTCGACACGACCGCGCGATGATCGGACGGCCACGGCATGACGGCCAAGTCCACGTCTGGATTGCCGGACTCGCCGACGATCTCGCTCTTCAGCACCGTGGCATTCGCAGTCCAGACATAGTCGATGCGACCCTGGATTTCCCCGGCGCGCAGCAGCGGGTGCGGGTAGCCCGGCGTGAAGGTGTGTCCCGGTTTCGCCACCGGGTCCGGATGCGCGCTGCGATAGCTGTCGGTGAGTCCGGCGTCGGCCAGCAGTCGCGTCACCGGCCACTCGAATGCCGCGCGCGGCGGGCGCGCTTTGCGTCCGGCAGCCGCCGTCCAGTCCAGGTGCGACGCCGAATTGAAGTCGCCCGCCAGCACCAGTGGTACGCCGGCGGCGGCCAGTCGGCCGAAGCCGCGCGCCAGCGGCCGCACCTCGGGGATGCGCTTCTCGCCTTCGCTCACCATGACCTCGGCGACCGACCGGCCCTCGTGCAGCAGGTCGGGTCCGTACCGTTCGCTGGAAAGGTGCGTGTTGCCGACCGCGATCACGCCGCCCGGTGCGACCAGCGCCCAGGCATGCAGCGCGTCCGTATCGAGGCCGGTGATCGAATACGGCTGCCAGCCGGCCTCGGTCAGTTCGCCGCTGCCGGAGTCGAACAGCGGCACGCGGGAGAGCAGGTGCCGACGCACGTCGACGTACGGATAGCCCGCCGCCCGCGCGATCCGCACGGTGTTGCCGTCCGGTTCCTGCAACGCGACGATGTCCGCGTTCACCGTTCGGATGACGTGGACGACCTGGTCGAGGCTGACCTGCTCGCCGCCGTACCAGATGTTGAAACTCAGGATCCGCAGGTCGACCGGCGCGTCCGCGTGGGCGGCGCCGCCGAGCGCCAGGGCGAGCAGTGCGGCAGCGAATCTCATGTCATGACCCTCACGATCATCGTGCCGTGACGGCGGCGGCCGTCTTGTTCCGCTGCGAACGTCGCCAGAACACCACGCAGAGGGCGGCACCCAGGTAACCGCACAGCGCGATGCTGGTGAAGTAGATCTGGAAGCTCACGGCGCGCGGGTAGTGGCGCGACAGGAACCCGTCGTACAGCGGCAGCAGCACGTCCGGCATGTAGCCGATGAAACTGACGAGGCCGATGGCCAGCCCGACGATGCGACGCGGCACCGGGCAGAGGTCGAGCAGCGCCCAGTACAGCCCCTTGATCGCGTAAGTGAGATAGCCGATGACCAGCACGATGCCGATGATAGCGGGCATGTTGCCCGCCAGCGGCAGGAAGCAGACCGCGATCAGGCTCGTCGACGCCAGCGCGAGCAGCCACGCGAGCAGCAGTTCCTTCGAGAAACGGTCGCCGAGGAAGCCGATCGAGATGCCGCCGATGGGGCGCATCCAGAGCTTCGTCAGCGCGACCGAGCCCGCGGCCAGTGCGGAGAGCCCCAGGTTGACCTGCAGGAATGCCGAGATCGAGTACGTCACCCAGAAGAGCTGCTGGCCGATCATCATTACGAACGCGAGCAACCATAGTTCCGGAATGCGCGCCAGCAGGCGCAGATCGGCGAGGAGCGTGCCGCGCTCGCGCGCAGCGGCCGCCGAGCGTGGCGGCGAGACGCCGTCGGGATTGTCCGCGACGAACAGGAACACCAGCACGGCAAACGCCAGGGCCGCGAACGAATACATGTAGATCACGGGCGCGAGGCGCAGCGAGGCCGCGTCGCCGGGCCCCGACAGGCTGCGAAACAGCAGCACCGCGACCGACGCGAGCAGCGCCTCGACCAGCCCGCGGCCGCCGTCGAGGATGCCGAAGAAGCGTCCCTGCTCGCTCGAGTCCGCGAGCAGGTTTACGGCCTTGATCAGCGACGCCCAGAAGCAGAGCCCGCCGGCCAGGCCCCAGCCCAGGAAGATCAGCCGCAGCTCGAACAGCGAAGGGTAGGTCGAGAACCAGAGCCCGAGCAGCCCGACGGCCGCGAGCGCGAAGGACATCAGCAGGCGCGGCTGGTACAGGTCGGCCAGCCGGCCGCTGGGGATGTAGGCGACGGAGAACACGAATCCGAGCAGCGCGTAGAGCTCGCCCAGGTCGCTCGCAGTGATCCGCAGCGCCTCGAGCAAGCTGATCTCGAAGTTCTGCCGCAGGTACATCAGCGGGTAGAGCGCCCCGGCGGCGAGCACGAGGATCGCGAACTGCAGGTAGCGACGCTTGTTGGACGGCGACACGACGACTGTTTCGATGGCGGTGTCGGGAGTCAGGCCAGGCCCCAGAGGCCTTGTGCACGCATCTGCACTGCGACCTCGCGCCCGTCGACGGCCTGGACCGCGATCCCGGCGCGCAGTGCAACGGCCGCGGCCGTGCCGGTGGCCTGCCCCATGGCCATGCACTGCGGCATTCCGCGGATCGAGGCGAAGGCGACCGGGTCGGCCGAGACGTTGCGCCCCGCGAACATCAGGTTCTCGACCGCCGCAGGCACGAGGCAACGGAACGGCAGCGTGTAGTAGGTGGCGTCGGCCACCGCGGCGTCGTGGGTCATTGCGCGGTCGCCGCGCATCACGTCGTCGATCGGGTTGGCGCAGGCCACGATGCCGTCGGAAAATCGCGTTGCCGCCGCCACGTCGGCGCCGGTCAGCCGGTAGATACCCCGCAGCTTGCGGGTCTCGCGCACGCCGACCGTGGGTCCCAGGTTGGACATCCAGGCGTCCGCGAAGCCGGGCACCTCGTCGCGCAGGAAGGACACGAGCGCGCGGCACCGCCGCCGGCCCTCCTGCGTGGCGCGCGTGATCTCGGCCGGCTGCGTGCCGTCGACGCCGCGGATGATCACCGAGTTGCAGAACACGGTGTCACGATGAAAGCCCTTCATCATGTAGACCCGCGCCAGGTCCGGGTGCAGCCGGCCCGACGCCACGCCGCGCTCGGCATGGCGCGTGAAGTAAGGATCGCCTTCGGCGAAGACCGTGTCCCACGGGGCGTTGACCAGCAGGAACGACAAGGTCACGCCCATCATCCGGCCCGCGGCGTCGCCGAGTTCGAAGGGCACACCCGCCTTGGCCGCCACGTCGCCGTCGCCCGAGCAATCGAGGACGATCCCGGGCCGCACCACGCCCACGCCGTGCCGGTCGCAGAAGGCGACCGTCTCGATACGCGCACCGGCCATGCCCGGCGCCGTCACCGTCGTGTTGAGGTGGACGCGGACGCCGGCCTCTTCGAGCATCTCGAACATCACGACCTGGGCCGCGTCCGGGTCGTAGACGATCTCGGGGCCGAAATTCGCGAGCGTGCAGGGCCGCTTCTCGGCGGCCGGCGGCGAGAGTCCGGCCAACCGGTCGGTCAGTTCCGCGATCAGGCCGCCGATGATCTCGCCGCACGGGTAGGCGCCGCCCCACGGCATGCCCGGGCAGAAGGTCATCACGCCGCCGACCCGGGGCCGGCCTCCATCAGCACGACGTCGAGGCCCTGGCGCCCCGCCGCGACGGCCGCGCCGAACCCGGCGGTGCCGCCGCCGACGACCAGCACGTCGCAGCGCAGTTCCGCCCTCGCGTCGGCGCCCGAGGTCATGATGGGTACTCCTGCCTATGCCAGCGCGCATCCTGCCATGCCGGAGATCGTGAGTCAGGGCGTCAACGGCATCGTGAGCGGGCTGGATCAGCTGTCCGGCCGCGTGGCAGGCCGGGTGCGACGACCCGTGCAGGCTGCGCGCCGGGACGAATCGCGTTCCGGCCCCGGCCCCTGCATGATTCGGGCTTCGCGTCGGCGGGCCTGGGGTCGGCCGGGAACCGCTCTCTCCGGGGGAAATACGAGATGCTGAGATTGATTTGGACGGCGGCCGCCGTGGCGGTCATGACGTTCACCGCGACCGTGCAGGCTGCGGAACCTGCCTGGATCACTGCCAGCAACGCAAACGCGCAGCCGATGCTCGAATTGCTCGCGCGGTACGCCCCGGAGGCCGCCGCCAACCTCGGCGTCGACGGGCACGATGCGGAAATCCGCGACCTCAAGCCCAACGTCGACCAGCGCTTCGAGGCGGATTCGCGGGTCGTGGGCGAGCAGCTCGCGGCGAAACTCGAGGCCGCCACGGACCCCCGGGTGAAGCAGGATCTGCAGATCCTCATCGCCGCGGAACGCGACCAGCGTGCTTCGAGCGAACTCACCCGCAAGCTGATGCTGCCGTACGCCGACGTGCCGAACATGCTGTTCGGCAGTTTCCAGGCACTGCTCGACCCGCGGGTCGACCGCGCTCGTTACCCGGCCGCGCTCGAGCGGCTGCGCAAGTACACGGGACGCGAGCCCGGTTATGAACCGATCACGAAACTGGCCAAGGACCGGTCGACCGAGCGATTCGGCGACACCGGCCTGACCGGTCCGTGGACGGCCGAAGTCGAGCAGAACCTTGGCAACTCACAACGCTACATGAAGGGCATCCGCGACCTGTTCGCGAACAGCGGGCTCAAGGGTTACGAGAAGGACCTCAAGGTGCTCGAAAGCCAGGTGGCCGAATATGACGCCTGGGTGCGCAAGGAGATCCTGCCGCGCGCGCGCAAGACGAACAGGCTGCCGCCCGAGATCTACGCGGACAACCTGAAGAACGTGGGTGTCAAGATGGAGCCGCAGGCGCTCATCGATCGCGCTGTCGTCGGCTTCGTGCAGACACGCGACGAAATGCAGGCGCTCGCACGGATCATCGCCAGGGAACGCGGGTTTGCGTCGTCCGACTACAAGGACGTGATGCGCGAACTGAAGCAGCAGTCGATCGCGAACGACCAGCTGCTGCCGACCTACAACGCGCGCCTCGCCGCCATCGAGGACATCGTGCGTCGCGAGCATCTGATCACGCTGCCGGACCGCAAGGCGGTGATCCGCCTCGCCACCGAGGCGGAATCGGCGGCGCAACCGGCCCCGCACCTGAGCCCGCCGCGCCTGATCGGCAACACCGGCGAGCCCGCCGAGTTCATCCTGCCGCTCGAGAATCCGAACGCGGCACCGGGCTCGAAGATGGACGACTTCAAGTTCGACGCGATCACGTGGACGCTGACGGCGCACGAAGCGCGGCCGGGCCACGAGCTGCAGTTCGCCAAGATGACGGAAGTCGGCGTGTCGATCCCACGCGCCGTGTTCGCTTTCAACAGCGCGAACGTCGAAGGCTGGGCGCTGTATGCCGAATCGTTCCTCAAGCCCTACCTGCCGCTCGAGGGCCAGATGGGATCGCTGCAGATGCGCCTGATGCGCGCCGCGCGTGCCTTCCTCGACCCGATGGTCAACCTCGGCCAGGTCACGCCGGACGCCGCGAAGAAGTTCCTGATGGACGAGGTGTTGCTGTCCGAGCCGATGGCCAAGCAGGAGGCGGATCGCTACAGCTTCCTGGCGCCGGGGCAGGCGACGTCGTACTTCTATGGGTACGAAAAGCAGCTGGGTATTCGTGCGCGCGCGGAACTGCAGCTCGGCGACAAGTTCGACGTGCTGTCGTACCACGACTTCGTGATCAGCCAGGGCCTCGTGCCGCCCGAGTTGCTCGAGCAGGCCGTGATGGAACAGTACGTACCCTCGCGGCGGGCAGCGCACTGAAACAGCGCTCACCCGTCAGTGGCAAGAGCGACCGCGGGCGAGCCGAAAGGCAGACACGCGCGCCGGTGCAGGCGGCCGATCCGGGGCATTGCCCAGAGCTTGGAAAGGCAGACACGCGCTCTGGGCAATGCCCCGGATCGGCCGCTTGCGACGCGCGGCGCCTGGGCGAATTCTCGTCAACGCCCGAGAATTCGCACGGCGCACGAATCGTTGACGAGGTCACGCCGCATGACCAGCTGCAGATGCGTCGCGGCCAGCAACTTCCATGATGCCGTCACTATTCCGTGTTGGCGAAGCTCGATGTAGTGCGTGTCGTGCGCCCAAAGCAGACGTCGTACGGGAAGAATCGACCCAGAGCGGTCAGTCGCCGCTGCAATTCCAATGGTGCGGCGCTGGTGCGCAGTCGCTCGTCGTCGAGAACGCACCGAAGCAGCCTCTGCGAAGTCGCTCGTATCGCGACGCCCTCTCCGCCAGCTCTTCGATCGGCGGACGATTTGGCGCTATAGGAAGATTGTGCAGGCGTCCGTTTGGGGAACTCATTCGAAACCGCCAGCCTGGCGGGCGAAACCGAGGCTTCCCTCCGTCACCCCAGCCCTCAATCGCAAAACCTGCCGCGTTGTAACGCAACCAGAAACTGTCCGCTGTCAGGTGCACCTAGCCACGCGCCACATCGATCTACGGAGGCTGCTCTCCTTCGTGGGGCTGCAACTTATCCACCGGAAGCAGATGCAATCCGGCGAGAGCCGCCTTCGTATCGACCACGAGTACGTGCTCACCCGAGGCATCTCGGTACGTCACTTCCACGCGCTGTGGCGCGGGCGCAATCGGAAAGAACACATCGAGCAGCAGCTGCTGGTCGACCGCCGCCGTCACCGGGAACTCGGTGCTGCGATGCCTGATCTCGCTCTGGACCCGCATCTCCTGCACCGCGACCACGATTCCTGCCGTCATGAGTACCGGCGCCACCACTACCGCGCCCGCGACCGCCGCACCGGCCGCCGCCCCCGACGTCCCCAAAGTGGCCAGTCCCACGGCAGCACTCGCTCCCCCGACGGCATACCCTGCGACGACCAAGCCGGCACCCCCATACCCGGCTGTTACGTCGAGGTTTGCGTCCTTGTAACGGCGAGCAGTCTCCTTGCTCCCGCTCTGCAGATCGCCCCGTATCGCGCTCGGCTTTCGGTGTTTGCCGAGCGAATCCACCACGACGATGCGCGTGATTTCGACCGGCTGATCGGAGGATACGAGGATGTGCAGCAGGTACTCGTCCCAGTCCGCGTTCTTTGACCACGACCCGGGTCCGTCGCGCACGATGATGCTGTCGAGCGTGACGGACAGTCGTTCATCGACGGCCGTTGCAATGGCACCCGCGGGCGGCAACGGGATCGGCTTCTCGAGCTTCTTGTGGTAGGTGCAGGCGGATAACAGCGTCAGCACGAGCACGACGCCGAGGTAGATCACCCATTGCCGTCCTGCCAAAGAACCGGCAGCGACACGTTGTGTGCGACTGGTCCGCATCTTGGGACTCCCTCAGGAGCCAACCTCTTGGCGCAACACGGACTATCGGATGCTACGCTCCGCGCCATAGAGCATGAATGCTCCAAAGAACGGCGGTCCCTCGACGTGCCGCACGAGGAACACGAGTTCCTCAGGGTTATCCACGCAGGCCGTAGGCAGGTTCAGGAAGCCCTGCCACCTGAAGCTGCCGCACCACCTACAACAGTCGCATCCGCCCACGTGATCGGGCCGTAGCGCTCGGTCGAATTGCAGACGACCGTCACGATTACGTTTCCCACATTCGTCGGCGATGGGCCACCCAGCGGGGCGTTGTCGTAGTGATTTGCCACGGAGATGCCGGTGACTCTGACGGACAGGAACCCGGTGCGTAGGTTGAGGATGACTTGACCACTTCCTGTGGTGCGCCAGCGGCCAGTCGCCGCGAACGGGCCGACCTGCACCGGCATGTAGTCAGCTCCGATGACGCCTTCCACTCGATCCCAGCGAACAATCGTTCCGTCGGCCAAGACGGGGCTGGACAATGCAGCGAGCGCCAAGGCTGCTGCAACGAATATCCTTCTCATGAATCCCTCCTTGTCTTCCCCGAGGGCTGGGCGCACCACACACGGTGCGTCGTCCGCCCCGTCGTCTCAGCTTAGAAGCACCCAACGCAGGCGCAATTCGGAATTCTCGAAGAGAGGGCAGGTATTCGTGGCGAGAGCGAACAAGGATGTGAGGTCCGCTGTCGTGGGTGCCGCAGCGGGTTGAAGGAGCCGGCGCGACAGGCCGCTTCTGGCCGCCTGCAGACTTCGGCCAATGTCTGTATATGGACCCCACCCCACTTTGCTAGCACTCCGTTTTCTGGCGACGAGGTACGACTGCTCACGTATATCCGGCCTCTGTCTGACCTCGATCAGTCGAGGTCGGGCCACGATGGGCTATTCGCGCGTCGGCTCCTCATTGCTTTCTCGGGCTTGTCGCCCTCAGACACTCTCAGGTTATGTCGACGCCGGTTCGACCTGTTCGCCATCCTTCGGAGTGCTCGCAACCGCGGTGATGTTCTCCTCGATCAGTTGGAACGCACGGCCTCAGGCCGCCACGCGCTCCGGTTCATAGTTCGCTCCATGCCTCAGCATCGCCCAGGCGACCCGGGCGGTCTTGTTGGCGAGCGCCGTCACAGCGACGTTCGGATGTGAGCGCTCCGCGAGCGCCAAGGCCCAGCGACTGATCCGATCCGTCCTGCTTGGCGCCGTGCGCAACGCCGAGCGTGCGCCGTGGATCAGCAGCGTGCGCACGTACTTGTCGCCGCGTTTGCTGATGCCCAGCAGCTTCTCCTTGCCGCCCGAGCTGTGCTGCCGAGGCGTCAGTCCCAGTGCCACCGCCAGATCACGACCGTTGCGGTACTGCCTCGCATCGCCGACCAGCGCGTACAGCGCGCTGGCGATCAACGGGCCAATGCCGTTGATCTGCATGAGTCGCCGGACGGGCTCGTGCTCACGAGTGATCGCGGCGACTTCCTGATCGAGCTCGCGCACCCGCTCGTCGAGTTGCTTCAGATCACGGTACAAGCCGGCCAGCAGCGATCGGAAGCGTACGGTCAGGCCATTCTCCGCATCCTCCAGCCATTGCGGCACCGCTCGCCGCAGGGAGCTGATCTGTTGAGGCGCCACCAGACCGTACTCGTACACAAGCCCGCGCAACTGGTTGGCCTTCGCCGTCCGCTCCCGGATCAGGCTCGATCGCACGCGATGCACCGCTTGCAGATCCTGCTGCTCGACGGTCTTCACCGCCACGAACCGCATGCTCGGCCGGCTCATCGCCTCGCAGATCGCCTCGGCATCGTTCGCGTCGGTCTTGTTCGACTTCACGTACGGCTTCACGAACTGAGGGGCGATCAGCTTCACCCGATAGCCTTTGCACTGCAGCAGTCGCGCCCAGTGATGCGCGCTGCCACAGGCCTCCATGCCGATCTCGGCGCCTGGCTCGACGTCGCGCTCCAGATCCGCGATCCATCGGCTGCGCTTCAAACGCTTGCACCAGGCCGGGCGCTCCGCCCGATCCACGCCGTGCACCTGGAAGACCTGCTTGGCCAAATCCACACCCACGCGAGTAAGCTTCATGACGACCCCTCCTCGTTCCGTGACTGGTGATTACACACCTCCAGTCTGGCACTCGATGCCGTAGGAGTGGGGAGGGGTCCATCCCATTGCTTTCTACTGGAAGCTGCGGCAGGAGCCAATACGATTCGGTGACAGATCCAAAAGAAAGGCCCCGGGGAAACCGGGGCCTTTCAAGTTCGAACTCTCACCCGGCCTGTAGGCCGACCTCTCCCGCGCGAGCGGGCGAGGTGAAGATCATTACAGCAGCGGCACCAGCAGCAGCGCCACGATGTTGATGATCTTGATCAGCGGGTTGATCGCCGGGCCCGCGGTGTCCTTGTAGGGATCGCCGACGGTGTCGCCGGTCACGGCCGCCTTGTGCGTCTCTGAGCCCTTGCCGCCGAAGTTGCCTTCCTCGACATACTTCTTTGCGTTGTCCCACGCGCCACCGCCCGTGCACATCGAGATGGCGACGAACAGGCCGGTGACGATCGTGCCGATCAGCAGGCCGCCGGTGGCGCGCATGCCGGCGCCGGGTCCCATGAGGTAGTTCATGCCGAACGCAACCACGACCGGCACGAGGATCGGCAGCAGCGACGGCACGATCATTTCCTTGATCGCGGCCTTGGTCAGCATGTCGACGGCGCGCGAGTAGTCCGGCTTGGCGGTGCCCGCCATGATGCCCGGGTATCTCCTTGAACTGGCGCCGCACTTCCACGACCACCGAGCCTGCGGCGCGACCCACGGCTTCCATGGCCATGGCGCCGAACAGGTACGGCACCAGGCCGCCGATGAAGAGGCCGATGATCACGGCCGGATCCGACAGCGAGAACGCGACCATCTCGCGCCCGGTGGCCAGCAGGTGGCTTTCCAGGTTGTTGGTGTAGTCGGCGAACAGCACCAGCGCGGCGAGGCCCGCGGAACCGATCGCGTAGCCCTTGGTGACGGCCTTGGTCGTGTTGCCCACGGCATCGAGCGCGTCGGTGATCTTGCGCACTTCCTTAGGCAGACCCGACATTTCGGCAATGCCGCCGCCGTTGTCGGTGATCGGGCCGTAGGCGTCGAGCGCGACGATCACGCCGGTCATCGACAGCATGGCGGTCGCTGCGATCGCGATGCCGTAGAGGCCGCCGAGCAGGAACGAACCCCAGATCGCGAGGCAGATGGCGAGCACGGGCAGCGCCGTGGACTTCATCGACACCGCGAGGCCCGCGATGACGTTGGTGCCGTGACCGGTCTGTGAAGCCGCCGCCACGTAACGTACCGGGGCGTACTCCGTGGCCGTGTAGTACTCGGTGATCACGATCATTGCGCCTGTGAGCACGAGACCGATCAGCGCGCAACCGAAGAGATTCATCGCCGCGTCGCCCATCATCGACGTCGTGACGAAGTAGAAAGCGACGCCGGCGATAAGGCCGGACACGATCAGGCCGCGGTACAGCGCGTTCATGATCTTGCCGCCCTCGCGCGCCTTGACGAAGAACGTGCCGACGATCGAGGCGACGATCGACACTGCGCCGAGCACGAGCGGATACAGGACTGCGTTGACGCCGAGCGTGGCCTGCATCGTCAGGCCCGCGAGCAGCATGGTCGCCACGACCGTAACCGCATAGGTCTCGAACAGGTCGGCGGCCATGCCGGCGCAGTCACCCACGTTGTCGCCGACGTTGTCGGCGATCACCGCCGGGTTGCGAGGGTCGTCTTCCGGGATGCCGGCCTCGACCTTGCCCACGAGGTCGGCGCCGACGTCGGCGCCCTTAGTGAAGATGCCGCCGCCGAGTCGCGCGAAGATCGAGATCAGCGAACCGCCGAAGGCGAGGCCGACCAGCGAATGCAGCGAGGCATCCTGGTCGCCGGTGACCTTGAGCATCACCAGGTAGTAGGACGCGACGCCGAGCAGACCGAGGCCCACGACCAGCATGCCGGTGATGGCGCCGCCGCGGAACGCGACCTGCAGCGCCGGATCGAGGCCGATGCTGGCGGCATGTGCGGTGCGGACGTTGGCGCGAACCGACACGTTCATGCCGATGTAGCCGGCGAGGCCCGAGAGCACGGCACCGACCGCGAAGCCGCCTGCCGTCGCCCAGTTCAGGGCCAGGCCGAGGATGAAGAACAGCACGACGCCGACGATCGCGATCGTCGTGTACTGGCGATTAAGGTAGGCGCCGGCGCCCTGCTGGATCGCCGCGGCGATTTCCTGCATGCGGGCATTGCCGGCGGGCTGCGCGACGATCCAGCGCGCGGAAAGGATTCCATAGAGGATCGCGGCCACGCCCGCGAAAATCGCGAGCCACAGCGCGTTGTCAGTCGTCATGCTCAACCTCCCAACGGGTCTTCATTCGTAAACCTGGCGAGGCGGTGCGGGCGCCGAGTTCTGCGACTCGATCTAGGGCCCGATCAGCCCCGGAAAAAAGGCGCGGGACTATACCACAAAGGCGTTTTTCAGCTTCTTTTTCACGGGTTTATTCTTCAGCACCACGTACTTCGGCAGGCCGCCCTCGTACGGCGGGTAGTCCTCGCCCTGGATCAGGGGCGCGAGGTACTTCCGGCCCTTGGCAGTGATGTGGAAACCGTCCGGGGTGATGTAGTCGCGAGGCAGCATCTTCTCGACGTTCGCCACCTGGTCGAGGCTCGCCATGCCGATCTTCCAGCGGTAGGGCCGGTTCGAGGTGCGGACGATCGTCGGCATCACCGAGTTGTGGCCCTTGAGCGCGAATTCGACGGCGGCCTTGCCGACCGCATAGGCTTGCTCGACGTCGACCTTCGACGCGATGTGCCGCGCGGCCCGCTGCAGGTAGTCCGCCACGGCCCAGTGATACTTGTAGCCGAGCTTGTCCTTGGCCAGTTGCGCCACGACCGGGCCAACTCCGCCGAGCTGTGCATGGCCGAAGGCGTCACGGGTGCCCGCATCCGCCAGGAATTTGCCGTCCTTGTTGCGCACGCCCTCTGACACTACGACCGCGCAGTAGCCGTACTTCTTCACGCACTCTTCGGCGCGGGCGAGGAAGGCCGCCTCGTCGAACGCGATTTCGGGGAACAGGATGATGTGCGGCGCGTCGCCTGCCTTCTGCGCGGCGAGGCCGCCGGCTGCGGCGATCCAGCCGGCGTGGCGTCCCATCACTTCCAGCACGAACACCTTGGTCGACGTGCGCGCCATCGAGGCGACGTCGAAACCGGCTTCACGGATGGAGACCGCGACATACTTGGCCACCGAGCCGAAACCGGGGCAGCAGTCCGTGATCGGCAGGTCGTTGTCGACCGTCTTCGGCACGTGGATGGCCTGCAGCGGGTACCCCATCTTCTCGGCCAGCATCGAGACCTTGAAGCAGGTGTCGGCCGAGTCGCCACCGCCGTTGTAGAAGAAGTAACCGATGTCGTGGGCCTTGAAGACCTCGATCAGACGCTCGTATTGCGCCGGGTTGTCTTCGTACTTCTTCAGCTTGTAGCGGGCCGAGCCGAACGCGCCGGCCGGCGTGTGGCGCAGGGCGCGGATGTCCGCGGTGCTCTCCTTGCCGGTGTCGATGAGGTCTTCGGTGAGCGCGCCGAGAATGCCGTTGCGCCCGGCGAAGACCTTGCCGATCCTGCGCGGGTGCTTGCGGGCCGTCTCGATGACGCCGCAGGCGGAGGCATTGATGACGGCGGTGACACCGCCGGACTGAGCATAGAAGGCATTGCGCGGACCTGTCGGCTGCTTCATCGGGGCTCCCGAAAATATGTCCACAATCGTGGACTTACGTGCGAATGTCAGCCATCAAGGATACCTCTACCGGCGGTCCGGTTCTAACTTTTCAAAGGCTGTGCGTGCCGGTCCGTGGCGGGCCGTGCTGCGGAAGCTGCTTCTGGTCCCGCCGGGGCATTTTCGGTAACGTGCCGCCTCCCGAATACGACCCCGAACGGCCACAGCATCATGAGACTCGTACTCCTCGGCGCGCCCGGCTCCGGCAAGGGCACTCAGGCCCAGCGCCTGCGCGACCAGAAGGGCATCCCGCAGGTGTCCTCCGGCGACCTGCTCCGCGACGCGGTCGCACGTGGCACCGACCTCGGCAAGCGCGCCAAGGCCGCCATGGATGCCGGCGAGCTGGTGACGGACGACATCGTGCTCGGCCTGATCCGCGAGCGGCTTGGCCGCCCGGACGCTGCGAAGGGCTTCATCCTCGACGGTTATCCGCGCAACGTCGCGCAGGCGGGTGCGCTCGACCTGCTGCTGGCCGACCTCGGCCAGCCGCTCGATGCGGTCGTGCTCATGCAGGTCGACGAAAAGGCGCTCGTGATGCGCCTGACGGGACGTCGGACGTGCCCGGGCTGCGGCAAGGTGTTCAACGTGTACTCGTCCGCGTCGAGCAAGGGCGAGCACTGCGACAACCCGGTCCACGGTGCGGAGCCGCCGCTGCTGAAGCAGCGCGACGACGACAAGGAAGATGTCATCGCGAACCGGCTCAAGGTCTACAACGCGCAGACCGCGCCGTTGATCGAGCACTACCAGGGTCGCGGACTGCTGCGGGTCGTCAACGCCGACCAGCCCGTCGATCGCGTCTACGCCGAGTTCGTGCAAGTCACCGGCGCCTGAACCTAGGCGAGCGCTGCCAGCAGCTTCTCTCCCACCACTTCCCTGCGCCAGCCGCGCATGAGCGGGCTGTCTTCCGGCGCGCCGGAGCCGAACGCGATCGCTTCGACGTCCCGGCGAGTCGCGAGCACCTCGGCGCTCAACCCCAGGTCCGCAGACACATCCCGCACGACCTGCAGCAGGCGGCTTGCGAGTGCCATCTGCTCGGGTTCAGGGCGCTTCGGAGCGACGAGCGGAACGCCCGATTCGTCGGCGCGCGCGGCCCGCAACAGCTCCAGCAATTCCTCCCCGCGCTTGCGGATCACGCTCGGCGGCAACGTCGGGACGGACTCCAGCACCGCGATCGACACAGGGTCGCGCGTGGCCAGCGCATAGAGCGCTTCGTCCGTCAGGATCCAGCCGCGCGGCTTGTCCGCTTCGATGGCGCGCCGTTCGCGCCAGTCGGCCAGTGCACGCGCCGCCGACTGCTCGACCGGCCGCAGCCGGTTCACTCCCTTGAGCCGACGCCAGGCCAGTGCCGGGTCGGTGCGGTACAGCGCGGGATTCTCGTAGGTAGCCGCTTCTTCGGCGACCCATTCGGCACGGCCCTTCGCGAGCAGGGCGGCCTGCAGGTCGGTGTGCAGCGTGAGCAGGTGACGTACGTCATCGGCGGCGTAGGCGATTTGCGCGGGCGTGAGCGGCCTGCGCGACCAGTCGGTACGTGTCTGGCCCTTGTCGATCGAATGCCCGAGTTGCCGGGCGACCAGTTCCGCATAGCCGACCTGTGGCGGAAACCCCAGCAGCGCCGCGGCGACCTGCGTGTCGAACAGGGGGCCGGGCACGGCGCCGCCCGATTGCAGCAGCACCTCGAGGTCCTGTCGCGCGGCGTGCAGAATTTTCAGCTTGGAGCGGTCCTGCAGCAGCTCGTGCAGCGGCGCGAGGTCCAGGCCGACGAGCGGGTCGATCAGGCAGCAGTCGGATTCCGTGGCGATCTGCACGAGGCAGAGTTGCGCGTGGTAGGTCCGCTCGCGCATGAATTCGGTGTCGAGGGCGAGCCGGTCCGAGCTGCGCAGCCGGAACAAGACAGCCTCAAGTTCACCGCGGTCCTGGATCAGCCTCGCTTCGTGCATCGGGTCGGTCACCTGCGTGTAGAATCGCCGCTCCTCAGGCCGCCGCTTCGAATCGTGCTGCATTTCCTGAAGGCATTTCTCGACATCGTACTCTGGCGGCGCGGTCCACAGGACCTGCCAGCGTCGCGATTGCTGCTGTGGCTGACGGCAGCGGCGTACGTCGCCGTGTCGATTGCGCAACTCACGCTGCTCGAGGAACCGGCCGCGGCCTGGCTGGTCTTCGTCGCGCTCGATCCAGTCCTGCTCACGGCCGGCGTGTACCTGCTGCTGCAACTGTTCGGCAAGACGGACCGGTTCCTGCAGACTGCCACCGCGGTACTCGGCACCGGCGTCGTGCTGGGGTTGTGCATGTTCCTGCCGGTACAATGGCTGTTGACGCAAGCGGCCGTGCCGCCGGGA
This sequence comes from uncultured Gammaproteobacteria bacterium, assembly GCA_963700045.1. Taxonomy (GTDB): domain Bacteria; phylum Pseudomonadota; class Gammaproteobacteria; order Steroidobacterales; family Steroidobacteraceae; genus RPQJ01. Next base: position 147,587 of record CAVOWK010000022.1, on the reverse strand, counting down.
TCCACGGCGGCTGGCCTGATCGCGCTTGGCATGGTCGTGATCTTCGCGCTGGTCACGGGCCGCATCCTCAAGCTGGCGACCGAATCGAACCTGTTCACGGGCGTCACGCTCTCGCTCATGTATTTCCTGCTGATCAACCTGCTGCTCCATCTCGCGAGCGGTGGAGGGGGCTGACTTTGCACCTGCACATCCTCGGCGTCTGCGGCACGTTCATGGGCGGCATCGCCGCCATCGCGCGCGCGGCCGGCCATCGCGTCACGGGCTCCGATCGCAACGTCTATCCGCCGATGAGCACGCAGCTCGCGGCGCTCGGCATCGACGTCATCGAGGGCTACGAGCCTGACCAGCTGCGGCTGAAACCGGACGTGTTCGTGGTCGGCAACGTGATGAGCCGCGGCAATGCGCTGGTCGAAGCGCTGCTCGACAGCGGCAAGCGCTACGAGTCGGGGCCTGAATGGCTGGCGCGCAACGTGCTGCAGATCGACGACCGCTGGGTGCTCGGCGTCGCAGGCACGCACGGCAAGACGACGACCAGCAGCCTGCTCGCGTGGATTCTCGAACACGCGGGCCTCGAGCCCGGCTTCCTGATCGGCGGCGTGCCGCTCGACTTCGACGTCAGCGCGCGCCTGGGCGGCGGCCGTCATTTCGTGATCGAGGCCGACGAGTACGACACCGCGTTCTTCGACAAGCGGGCCAAGTTCGTGCACTACCGGCCGCGCACGGCGATCCTCAACAACCTCGAGCACGACCACGCCGACATCTATCCGGACGTGGCGTCGATCCAGAAACAGTTCCACCTGCTGTTGCGCACGGTGCCCGGCAATGGCCGGCTGATCGTCAACGCCGACGAACCGCACCTCGATGAAGTGCTGCGCATGGGGTGCTGGACACCGGTCGAGCGTTTTACCGGCGCCAGCGCGGCAGGGTGCGAATGGCGCATCGCCGCGGCGGGTGGCGACGAAAGTTTCGCGAGCTTCGACCTCTGGCGCGGTGAGCGCTGCCTCGGCCGTGTCGACTGGGACATGCTGGGTCGCCACAACGCGGCCAATGCGCTTGCGGCCGTGGCCGCGGCGTGTCACGCCGGTGTCGAAGCAGAAGCCGCGCTCGAGGCGCTGCGGCGATTCGGCGGCGTGAAGCGTCGTCTCGAGGTGCGCGGGGTCGTGCGCGACATCGTCGTGTATGACGACTTTGCACATCACCCGACTGCCATTGCGACGACCCTCGACGGCGTCCGTCGCCGGGCGGGGCAGGGTCGCGTGATTGCGGTGCTCGAGCCACGCTCGAACACGATGAAACTCGGCACGCACAAGGCGGCGCTGGCCACGGCGCTCGGCAGCGCGGACCGTGTCTTCATCTACCAGTCGCCTGACGTGAAGTGGGACGTGGCGGACGCCATGCTGCCACTCGGGTCGCTGGCTACGGTGCAGGCTGACCTGCGCAAGCTCGTGGCTGCCCTGGTCGCCGAGGCGCGCCCGGGCGATCACCTGGTGCTGATGAGCAACGGCTCGTTCGGCGGCCTGCACGAACACCTGCTGCAGGCCCTGCGCGCGGCGGCGCCATAGTCCGGCGGAAGCGGCATAATCGGCCCATGCCCGACCCGGCCCCGACGCGACAGGAAATTCCGCTGTTCCCGCTGGGCACCGTCCTGTTTCCAGGCGGCCCGCTGCCGCTGCGCATTTTCGAGGCGCGCTACATCGACCTGGTGCGGCGCTGCATGCGCGAAGATTCCGGCTTCGGCGTGGTTCTGCTGACGGACGGAGCGGAGGCTGGCAGCGGTCCCACGGCAACCAGTGACGTCGGCACGTACGCGCGCATCGTCGACTTTTCGAGCCAGCCGGACGGGTTGCTCGGCATCGAGGCCCGTGGCGAGCGTCGATTCCGGATCCTGTCGCGCAGCCGCGCGCGCGACGGGCTCAACATGGCCGCAGTGGAGTGGCTGCCCGACGAAGTGCGCATGGAGGTGCCGGAAGAGTTTTCCGATCTCGGCCCTGCGCTCGATTACGTGCTTGGCCAGGTCGGCGATCCGTACGAATCGCTCGAACGCCGGCTCGACGATGCAGGCTGGATCGCCGGTCGCCTTGCGGAAATCCTGCCCCTGCCGCCCGCGCAGAAGCAGCAGTGCCTCGAACTCGACGATCCCATCGAGCGGCTGCGCTTCCTGCGGCCGCTGTTCGAAATCACGACCGAGCCGCCGACGGCAGGCGACGAACCAGACGACGACTGAATTCGCGCATATTGCAGCATCCGTGCCAGTAATCGCACTCGCGGGCACCCGGGTCGACGAGCTCGCCGCGACGCACGAGCGCACGCGCGCAGGCATCGAGGCACGGCTGGTGAAGCACGGGAGGCTCGAAGCCGACCAGGCACCCGCCGCGCGCATCCGCTGAGCCACTGCTCGCCGCGGGATACAATCGCGGGATGGCCACGGTCCCGCCTTCCGCTGAAAGTCCCGAGCCGCCGTTGGCGGTCCCCGTGACGGGCCGTCGGTTGCGCGTGATGAATGTCATTCTCTCGCGCGGATTCGCGGGCTCGGAGCGTGCGGCGGTGGAGGCCTGCGCGGCGCTGTCGCGACGGCACGATGTCGCGCTCGTCGTCCGCAGCGATCATCGCGACCGCTCGGGTGTCAGCCTGCTCGACGAACTCGAGCCCGGCATCGAGGTCTTCGAGGTGCCGCCGCGGTGGCGTACACAGCAGCGACTCGCCGAGATCATCGAGCAGTGGCGGCCGGACATCATTCACACGCACCTGCGCCGCGGCACACGCTATGTCGCACGCATCAAGCGCACGGCCCGCCACGTCAGCACACTGCACCTGCATCTGAACGGTCCGCACTACCTGCGGACCGACGCGCTCTTCTGCATCTCCGAGTGGCAGCTGGCCACGGTGCCGTCCGCCTACCGCGGCAGGACCTGGCTGGTGCCGAACTCGCTCGTGTCGCACCCGCGACTGCCGCCAGAGCGAATCCGCCAGCTGCGTGCAGAACTCGGTGCGGGAGACGATGACTTCCTGATCGGCGGGGTCGGACGCATCGTGCCGCGCAAGGGCTTCGACGTGCTGCTGCAGGCATTCGCGCAGGCTGACCTGCCGCAGGCGAAGCTCGTCATCGTGGGCGATGGCAGCGAGCGTGCATCCCTGCAGCGTCTGGCCGCGGACAGCGTGCGCTTCGAGGGCTTCCGCCGCGACGTGAAGGACCTTTACCAGGCTTTCGACCTGTTCGTGTGCCCGTCGCGGTACGAGCCCTTCGGGCGCGTGATCGCCGAAGCGCTCGACAGCGGCGTCCCGGTCATCGCGTGTGAATCGGAGGGGCCTCGCGACCTTGCGCGGCGGTATCCGATCGACCTGGTGCCCGTCGACGACGCGGCACAAATGGCCGCAGCCCTGCGCCGCCATCACGCCGCAGGGCGCAGGCGGATCGAATCCGACCTGTCCGAGTTCAGCCTGGAACAGACGGCTGCACGCATGGAGCAGGCGTACTGGGTCGTGCTGTCGTCGGCGTCAGCGGCCACCGGCAGTGAATCCGGATTCGCGGCAACGCCGCGATTGACCGCCGCGGTTGCGAACGCTCCTCCCGCTCGCGTGCTGTTTTCTCCGGTATCGGGCCCCGGCGGCGCCGGTGAACTGATGCGGTGCCTGATCATCGCGCGTGAACTCGCGCAGGCGGATCCCGGCGCGGACATCCGCTTCCTGGTGAGCCGCCACGCCGTGTTCCGCGAGTCGGTGAATTTCCCGATCATCGACTGCGACGCTTCGCCGACCCGGAGCACGCCGCAGGTGCTGGCGACGATCGCGTCGTTCCGCCCCGACGTCATGGTCTTCGACAATGCGGGTCGCACGGTGCAGCTGCGCGCGGCCAGGCGCGCAGGCGCCCGGCTGGTCTTCTCCAGTCGCTCGCCGAAGCTGCGCTGGAAAGCCTTTCGCATCAAGTGGATGCGCCTGCTCGACGAGCACTGGATCGTGTTCCCCAGGTTCGTGACCGGCGGCCTGTCACGGGTCGAGCGTCTGAAGCTGCGCTTCTTCCCGCGGTATGCCGTGCGCCGATTCGACACGCTCTTTACGCCATCGGAACCGGCGGCACGCGACGCGTGGCTCGCAGGGCACGGGCTCGAATCCGGAGCATTCGTCGTGTTCGTGCCCGGCGGGCGTGGCGAAGCCACGCGCGTCGCGGAACCGGCAGAACTGTTCATCGCGGCCGCACGCGAATTTTCTGCGGCCACCGGACAGCGCACCGTAGTGCTGACGGGGCGCAAGAGCGTCACGCCGTCAGACGATCCGAACCTGATCCTGTTGTCGCGGATCGAACCCGGCCAGGTGCAGTACCTGCTTGCCGCAGCGCTGTTCGTCGTCAGCAACGGCGGCTCGACCATGATCCACGTGCTGGCCCACGGGCGCCCGCTCGTGGCGATTCCGCTGGCTGGCGACCAGGACCGCCGTATCCGACGCGCGGTCAGGCTGCAGATCGCAGACGCGGCCGAGCGGACGCCGCAGGCCATTGCCCAGACTGCTGCGCGACTCCTGCGCGAGCCCGAGCGGCGTGCCGCGATGAGTCGGCACACGGCCGAACTCGGGATTGCCAATGGGGTGACCGAGGCCGTGGCGGCACTGCTTGCGCTCGCTCGGCAACGCAGCCGCTGACGTCTCCCGTCAGCCGGCGTGGAGCATTTCGCTGAGGTCGGCGACGAACACGCGGCGCTTGCCGTCCGGGCAGGCATTGAAGGCGATCCGTGTATGTGAACGATCCCACGCCGGGTGGGGATCGACGCGCAACGCACCGGTCGAGCTTTCCGCCAGGGGCTGGATGCCGATACGGAGCAGTTGTGTCTCGATGCCGCTGCGCAGGTCGATGAGTCGAATCGGTGCCGTGCCGTCACCAAAAGCGAGCGGTTCGTCGACGTAGGTGTCAGTCAGCAGGTGCCGGCCGTCCGGATGCACCGTCGGATGGCCCGAGCCATGAATGCCTGGCACCAGCGTTTCGCAGGTCGAGCCATCCAGTGCAAGTCGCGCGAAACGCAAACCGTCGCCCTGCGTGTTCAGGTTCATGAGCACGTGTTCACCGTCGGGCCACCAGTTCGGATGATGTCCGCCGTGCGCCCAGCGCTCGGCCGACACCGCGACGCGCACCTGGCTGCCGTCGGCATTCATCGTGATCACGTGCTTGGCGCCGTAGCGCCGCTTGCGTTTCCAGGGCAACAGGCTGCGCGGCAACCAGCGCAAGGCCAGCATCAGGCGCGTCCCCTGCGGGTTCCACTTCACGTGGAAGCCGAAGAAGTCGCCACGCTGGCTGGCGGCCGGCAGCACAGGAACGACACGGTCGACGATCTGCGCCAGGGACACCAGCAGCCGCGAATTGCCGCTCTGCAGGTCGGTGATCCAGATGCCGTCATCCTCGCTGGCGCCCCGGTTCTCGGGGACGTATTCCTGCGGCACCACCACGCCGTAGCCCTGCTGCGTCACGGCCATTCGACGCAGGCAGGGACTGGCAGCCCAGCGGCCGTCGGACGAGACCGAGTAGATCGTGCCGCCGAGACGTCGCGACTCGCCCGTCTGCAGGTCGAGCCGCACTCCGTAAGGCATCCAGTCGCGGACTTCGAGGTCGTTGAAGAGCAAGGTCCGGTCGTCCGCGCCCCACTGCAGTTGTGCTCCCAACTGCACGTCCCAGCCGCGCGTCTCCGCGACGGTGCGAGTGTCGCCCGTGGCGAGATCGATCACCGAGATTTCGGCGACCTCGCCGGGTTGCGGCCGACGATCTTCGAAAGGCAGGCGCGTGACCGCCAGGTAGCGGCCGGAGGGGCTGAACGGCGAACTGTCGTAGTAACGATGGATGTAGCCGGTGTTGCCGGGCGTTACGCAGTACACCGGAACCCGCGGCGAGTGATCGGTATAGGCGGGGAACGTGCCGGCGAGCGGGGGCAGCATGGTGTCATTGTAGATGGTCATGCCGCCGAAGGATTTCGACGTGCGCCGGGCAGGAACATCGCTGTCCTCCTCGGACAGGCAGCCGCTGACCATGCCGGCGGCCGCCAGCCCGGCGATGACTTCGCGCCGGGTGAGGGCCCGGCCGGATGGCGTCATCGAGAACGACCGGGAATCAGCTGCGGGTTTGACTCGGCTCACGGGGGGTGAAACCTTGGCCCGGCGGTCAGCGACTGAAGATCTCTGCGAACAGTGGCTCGAGCATCGTGCCACCCCGCAGTGTCAGGTGATGACTGTCGAAGTACAGGGGCATTCCATCGCGGGTGACGTCGCAGTAAACGTCGCGGCACAGCAGTGTGTCCGGCCGCAAGACCTCGACTCCGGGCAGTGCCTCGAGCTCGTCGAGGGTGGCCAGCACGAATGCCTGCCGCGTTGCGTATTCCGCGCGTGTCGGTGCCGCCGGCGGAACGCGGCCGAAGCGCTGCGACCTTGCCAGCACCGAGGGAACGTTCCAGCCGACCTCCGGCACGGCAGCAACGATCCAGACGCGTTTGCCCTGCGCGACCAGTGCCTCGACCGAGTCGCGCAACGCGCGCGCAAAGACGCGGTGATTCTCCGCGAGTGAACGCTCGGCAGTGGATGAGTCCGACAGGTACACCGTCTCGCCGGATTCCCGGCCAAAGCGCGTACCTTCCGCCAGCAGTGCCCAGCGACCGGCCAGCACCACGTCCGTCACGCCAGGCGAGCGGGCCGAAAGCGCGAGCACGGCATCGGTGAAGGCACTGCAATCGTGCTCGGCGTCGTGACCGGAGACTTCGGCGTCGCGCAGCGGGGCGCAGCCAGGCCGCAGTGCGAGCAGTCCGGCAGCACCCACCCGCGCGCCCGCGGCGCCGATCGCATCGGCCATGGCGCGGGCGTGTGAGTCGCCCCAGACGAGGAACGTGGGCGTTGCGGCCTGCGGACTGCCCGTCCTGCAGAGTTGCCCGTTGCGAACCTGGGCGGGCGTCGCGTCGCCGCATTCCCAGTCGCGCGATCGCCGGTCGTTGCCACCGTCGATGATCCGGCGCACCGCTGGCTCAGACCGGGACGGCCAGCCGTCGGCGACGATCGCGGCGCCGCTGGCGATGACCGCGATGGCCATGACGGACAGCGCGACGCCGAACAACTGGCGCCGTTTGAGCAGGCCGCTCTTGCCGCGGAAGGGGCGCTCGACGTAGCGCCAGGAAGCGACCGCCGCGATGACGGACAACGACAGCAGGAGGGCCGTCTCGCCGGTCGTCAGGTCACGTACGGCGTGGTAGCGGCCCAGTGTCAGCAGTGGCCAGTGCCAGAGGTAAAGCGAATACGAAACCAGTCCGGTCAACACGAGCGGTCGCGCGCCGAGCGCATCGCCCACGAGGTTGTGTCCGCCGCTGCCGGCCCAGATGATCGCGCCGGCGCCGAGGCACGGCAGCAGCGCGGCCACGCCGGGGAATGGTGTCGACGGCGAGTACAGCGTCACGCTGCATGCGATCGCCGCGATGCCGAGCAGCGCGACGAGCGAACGCAGGTGCTTTCGGTGCGATGCAGGAATCGCGCCCAGGGCCAGCAGCGCTCCGATCCCGAGTTCCCAGGCGCGCGAGGGGGCGAGATAGAACGCAGCGTCGCGCGCGACGGCCACGCCGGCCACGGACAGCAGGAACGATGCCGCAGTCACCAGGGCGGTTGCAGCGACGTAACGATTGCCGTGCCGCGTCGCGACGAACAGCAGGAACAGCGGAAACAGGATGTAGAACTGTTCCTCGACGGCGAGCGACCATGTGTGCAGCAACGGCATTTCTTCCGCGGCGCGACCGAAGTAGCCGGCTTCCTGCCAGAAGAGGAAATTCGAGGCGAAGAGGCTCGTCGCCAGCACGCTCTTGGCGTAATCCGCGAGATCCGCAGGCAGCAGGAGCCACGCAGCGAAGACCGTGACCACGAGCAGCATTGCGAACAGCGCCGGTAACAGCCGGCGCACGCGCCGCTCGTAGAAATTCGCGAGCGAAAACCTGCCGGTGTCGATTTCGTGGCGGATCAGGCCGGTGATCAGGAACCCCGAGATGACGAAGAACACGTCGACGCCGACGAAGCCGCCTGAAAAGGCGCTGGCCCCCGCATGAAACAGCACGACGGGAACGATCGCGACCGCCCTGAGCCCGTCGATGTCGGCACGGTAGTGGTGCATTGCGCGATGGCAGCTCCGACCCGTGCGTCACCGGTCCCGAATTGGGGTCGGCAACGGCAGATCAGAGTCCCTTGAACACCCGGGAAGCGGCCGCGATCGTCGCGTCGATGTCGGCTTCGGTGTGCGCAACCGAAACAAATCCTGCTTCGAACGCCGACGGCGCGAGATACACGCCCTCCTGCAGCATGCCGTGGAAGAACTTCTTGAAACGCTCGACGTCGCAGGCCGTGGCTTCGGCGTAACTGTTCACGTGCGGGGCGGCCGTGAAGAACAGCCCGAACATGCCGCAGACGTGATTGGTCGCGAGCGGCACGCCTGCCTGCTGCGCCGCCTGCTTGATGCCGTGCACGAGCCGGTCGGTGAGCCTGGCCAGGTGTGCATGGAAACCCGGGGCGTCGATGCCGTTCAGCGTCGCGAGACCAGCCGCCATCGCGACTGGGTTTCCAGACAGCGTGCCCGCCTGGTAGACCGGGCCAAGCGGCGCGATGTGCGACATGATGTCGCGACGGCCGCCGAAGACACCGACCGGCATGCCGCCGCCCACGATCTTGCCGAGCGTGGTGAGGTCCGGCTTGATCCCATACAGCTCCTGCGCACCGCCTTTCGCGACGCGGAAGCCCGTCATTACTTCGTCGAAGATCAGCACGGCGCCGTGCCTGGTGCATTCCTCGCGCAGCGCTTCGAGGAAGCCGGGCACCGGCGGAATGCAGTTCATGTTGCCGGCGACCGGCTCGACGATGACGCACGCGATGTCCGGGCCCATCTCACCGAACAGCTGCCGCACCTGCGCGATGTCGTTGTACGAGAGCGTGAGCGTGTGCGCGGCGAGTTCAGGCGGTACGCCCGGCGAAGTGGGCACGCCGAGGGTGAGCATGCCGGAACCGGCCTTCACCAGCAGCGAATCGGAGTGGCCGTGATAGCAACCTTCGAACTTGACGATCTTCTGCCGACCGGTGAAGCCGCGCGCAAGGCGGATCGCGCTCATCGTGGCTTCGGTGCCTGAACTGCACATGCGCACGAGTTCGATCGACGGCACCAGCTCGATGATCTTGCGCGCGACGACGGTCTCGATTTCCGTGGGCGCGCCGAACGAAAGTCCATTGACCGCTGCTTCCTGCACCGCGCGGATCACGTCCGGGTGCGCGTGACCCAGGATCATCGGACCCCACGAGCCCACGTAGTCGATGAACTCGCGGCCATCGGCCGACCAGACCCGCGAGCCCTTGGCCCGCGCGAAGAAAATGGGTTCGCCGCCGACGCCGCGGAAGGCTCGCACCGGCGAATTCACGCCGCCGGGGATGTACTTGCAGGCTTCTTGGAACAGGCTCACGTCGATGGACTCCCGCGGTGTTGATGGCCGTCCCCTGCCAGGGCGGGGCGGCGAGTGCGGCGTATCTTAGCAGCGCGCTCGCGCCGCTCCGCTGCGGGCCTTAGACTGCTGCGGAAATCACGGACACGACGGCCGCGCGGATGCGCCGCCGCGCGCTCCGCCAGGGAGATTCGTCTGACTGAACCCGCGTGGCATTGGTACCTGCTGGTCGCCCTCGGCAGCGGCCTGGGCGGCGCGAGCCGGCTCTTGGTCTCGACGCTCGTGGGCCGCATGGCGGGGTACACGTTTCCCTGGGGCACGCTCGTCGTGAACGTGCTGGGTTGCCTGGCCGTGGGCGCGCTCGGCGCACTGTTCGCGCCGTCGAATCCGCTGCATGACCGCCAGGAGCTGCGTGTCCTGCTGGTCGTCGGCATGCTCGGCGGTTTCACGACGTTCTCGGCGTTCTCGCTCGAGACGCTGCAACTCGTCGAACGCGGTTCCGTTGGCGCCGCCGCCGCTTACGCCGTGGCATCGCTGGTGTTGTGCCTGCTCGCGGCGGCGTTAGCGTATGCGCTCGTAACGTCGCTGCTGCGCTGAGTCAGTCGTCGCGGTAGCCCTCCAGCCACACGACCTCGGACGCGATCGAGCCGTCCGCGAACAGGTCGATCACGCGATATCCCGGCGGCCGGTCGTCCGCCGCGAAATCGTTGCGCGGCTTGAACTGCATGCACGTCGCCGGCGTGCACATGAACCGCACGTCGCCTGCCCGGTACAGGTCGAGCGCCTGGTGCGCATGACCCCAGCACACGCCGCGGACCCGCGGATGTCGCGCCACGGTGGCGGCGAGTTCGGGACCGTCGAGCAGCCCCAGTTCATCGAGCGACGGCGAATCCATCGGCACCGGTGGGTGATGCAGCACCACCAGCGCATGCGGCTCGATGCCCTCGGCCAGGGCACGCTCGGCGGACTGCAGTTGCGCCGATCCCAGTTGTCCCTCGCCATCGGCCGATTCGGCGAACCAGGACTCCAGCAGCAAGACCTGCCAGCCGTTGCGCGTGAACCATTGCCCACCGACCTGGAACGGGGAGTGGCCCAGTTGTCGTCGCATTTCGTCGGGATCGTCGTGATTGCCCGGAATCGCCAGGATCGGCACGCCCAGCCCGCCGAACAGCAGATCGACCGTGCCGTAGGCCGCGGGCTCGTCGTGGACGATGTCGCCCGTCAGCAGCACGGCGTCGACAGGAAAGAAATGATGCTGCGCGTGCGCGAGACAGGCCTGCAGGCGCGGCAGCGTGCGCGCCCCCCGCAGCGATGCGCCGGGGTCCCGCATCAGGTGCGTATCCGTGAGCTGGACCAGGCGGACGCTGCCCATGCCCTGTGGCGGGTTGTGCGGCAGCGCCGTCGTGGGAATCGTCGTCTTCGGCATAGAGGACAGGCATCATCGCAAAATCTGTCCGCGATCAGGAGGCCCCATGTCGAACCGTTCGATCGTGCTCACGGATTCGCTCTACGAATACATGAACGACGTCTCACTGCGCGAGCCGCCGCTCCTGCTCGCCCTGCGCGAGGAGACGGCGGAGCTGACGCAGCGGTCCATGCAGATTTCCCCGGAGCAGGGCCAGTTCATGGCGCTGCTCGTGCGCCTGACCGGCGCCCGGCGCTGCCTCGAGGTCGGGGTGTTTACCGGATATTCGTCACTCGCGACGGCGCTGGCCTTGCCCGACGACGGGCGCGTGATTGCGTGCGACGTGAGCGAGGAATGGACTGCCGTCGCGCGTCGCTACTGGAAGCGAGCGGGCGTCGATCACAAGATCGATCTGCGGCTGGCGCCGGCGACCGAGACGCTCGATGCACTGGTCGCAGAGGGACAGGGCGGGACTTTCGACTTCGCGTTCATCGACGCGGACAAGACCAACTACCTGGCGTACTACGAGCGAACCCTTGCGCTGCTGCGGACGGGTGGGCTGGCGCTGGTCGACAACACGTTGTGGAGCGGACGCGTCGCCGATCCGGAAGTCGCGGATGCCGACACCGTGGCGCTCCGGCATTTCAACGAGGTGCTGCACCGGGACGAGCGCGTCGACCTGTCGTTGCTGCCGATGGGGGACGGGCTGACGGTAGTGCGGAAGAGGGGATAACGGTCAGAAAAACGGGACAAGTCGAAACATACCAATACGAGTCATTCGTACTATTATCCGGGTAACCATCGTGATGGCGTGCCGGCGCCGCTTTACGCACCGCCGCACTCCGAAACCACCGCGGCTGTCAGCAGTCAATCTCTTCGGGTAGTCCTCAGGACCGGTGAGCGAATCCGGCTTAGGCTCAACCCGACGTCTTCCACAATCCACGAGGTCTCCCCATGGCAAAGAAGAAACCGCAGACGGCGCCGATCGACATCGGGATTTCTGGTCGCGACCGACAGGAGATTGCAGAAGGCCTGTCGCGGCTGCTTGCCGACAGTTACACCCTTTACCTGATGACTCACAATTTTCACTGGAACGTGACCGGGCCGCAGTTCAACAGCCTGCACCTGATGTTCATGGGTCAGTACACCGAGCAATGGAACGCGCTCGACGTGATCGCCGAACGCATCCGCGCACTGGGGCATCCCGCGCCAGGGACCTACCGGCAGTTCGTCAAGCTCGCGTCGATCAGGGAGGTCGAGGGTGTGCCTGCGGCCGACGACATGATTCGCCATCTGGTCGCGGCGCAGGAAGCCACGGCTCGAACCGCGCGCAAACTCTTTGCGGTCGTGGACAAGGCCAATGACCAGCCGACAGCCGACCTGCTGACGCAGCGGCTCGACGTGCACGAAAAAACGGCCTGGATGCTGCGCAGCCTGCTGGAGAATTGAGCGCGCGGTCGCGCCGGAGCCAAAGAAAACGGCCGCCCCATGGCGGCCGTCTTCGTTCCGACTAACCCCTATCCGCCAACCCCTGACCCCTTGCTGGCCAGGGACTGGTGCAGCCGGCTAGTACCGGTAATGGTCGGTCTTGAACGGACCTTGCGCCGACACACCGATGTACGCCGCCTGCTCCGGCGTCAGCGTCGTCAGGTGCACGCCGATGCGCTCGAGGTGCAGCTGCGCGACCTTCTCGTCCAGGTGCTTCGGCAGCACGTAGACTTCCTTGCCGTACTTCGCGCCGTGCTTGAACAGCTCGATCTGCGCGAGCACCTGGTTCGTGAACGAGTTCGACATCACGAACGACGGGTGACCCGTGCCGCAGCCCAGGTTCACGAGGCGGCCTTCCGCCAGGATGATCAGGCGCTTGCCGTCGGGGAAGACCACGTGATCGACCTGCGGCTTGATGCTTTCCCAGGTGTACTGCTTCAGCGCGGCGATCTCGATTTCGCTGTCGAAGTGGCCGATGTTGCAGACGATGGCCTGGTTCTTCATCCGCTTCATGTGCTCGTGGTTGATCACGTTCACGTTGCCGGTGGCGGTGACGAAGATGTCAGCCTTGTCGCAGGCTTCGTCCATGGTCACGACGCGGTAGCCTTCCATCGCCGCCTGCAGCGCGCAGATCGGGTCGATTTCGGTGATCCACACCTGGGCTGACAGGGCGCGCAGCGATTCCGCCGAGCCCTTGCCGACGTCGCCGTAACCCGCGACGACTGCGACCTTGCCGGCAATCATCACGTCGGTAGCGCGCTTGATCGCGTCGACCAGTGACTCACGGCAGCCGTAGAGATTGTCGAACTTCGACTTGGTGACCGAGTCGTTGACGTTGATCGCGGGGAACGGCAGTTCACCCTTCTTCGCGAAACCGTACAGGCGCTTCACGCCCGTCGTCGTTTCTTCGGTCACGCCCTGGATCTGCGCGAGGCGCTTCGAATACCAGCCGGGGCTGGACTCGAGGCGTTTGCGGATCGAGTTGTACAGCGAGACTTCTTCCTCGTTCGTCGGCTTCGAGATCAGCGACGCGTCCTTCTCGGCCTTCGTGCCGAGGAGCAGCAGCAGCGTCGCATCGCCGCCGTCGTCGAGGATCATGTTGGCGTGCTGGCCGTTCGGCCATTCGAAGATGCGGTGGGTGTATTCCCAGTAGTCGTCCAGCGTCTCGCCCTTGTAGGCGAAGACCGGCGTGCCCGTCGCGGCGACGTAGGCAGCGGCGTGGTCCTGGGTGGAGTAGATGTTGCACGAGGCCCAGCGCACGTCGGCGCCGAGCGCCTTCAACGTGTCGATCAGCATCGCGGTCTGGATGGTCATGTGCAGCGAGCCGGCAATGCGTGCGCCCTTGAGCGGTTGCTCCCTGGCGAACTCCTTGCGGATGGCCATCAGGCCAGGCATCTCGCTTTCGGCAATCAGCATTTCCTTGCGGCCCCAGTCGGCGAGCGCAAGGTCGGCCACGACGTAGTCCTGGCCAGGCTTCGAAGCAATTACAGCAGCGTTCATCGGACGATCCTCTCTCGTTGGACCGTGGCGATTCGGACGGGCGGCGAGGAGGATTCGCTGTTGCTCGCTCGCCTGAACGACACCACGTGGTTCAGCGAGCGCGGTTGGGTAAACCCAAAGCCCGAGCCTGGCGGACAAGACGGTCCGTTGCAGCGCTCCTCAGGCGGGGCGGCGATAGTACCGTAAGGCACCAGTAGACAAAAGGGGAGGAAGGGCGGCAAGGGCAGGAAGGTGAGGAAGGTCCGGAAGGTCCGGAAGGTCCGGAAGGCGGAGGAAGGGGAGGAAGGCGGGAGGATCGGCGTTACTTCCTGAACTTCCTACCCTTCCTGAACCTTCCTGCCCTTCCTCCCCTTCCTACAGCCCCGCGTCCTTGCGCAGCGCCTCGGCCTTGTCGGTCTTTTCCCAGGTGAAGGCGGTGAACGCCTCGCTCTTTTCCACGCGCTTGCCCGCGATGTTTTCCTTCCACTTGTACGTCATGTGGACCGGATCGCGGCCGAAATGGCCGTACGACGCGGTCGCGCGGTACATCGGGTGGACGAGGTCGAGCATCTTGATGATGCCGTACGGGCGCAGGTCGAAGTGCGCGCGCACCAGCTGCTCGAGACGGTCCTGGCTCACCTTGCCGGTCCCGAACGTGTCGACGGTAATCGAGGTCGGCTCCGCCACTCCGATCGCGTAGGAGACCTGGATTTCGCAGCGGTCGGCCAGGCCGGCAGCCACGAGGTTCTTGGCGACGTAACGTGCCGCGTAGGCGGCAGAACGATCCACCTTGGACGGATCCTTGCCGGAGAACGCGCCGCCGCCGTGGCGAGCCATGCCGCCGTAGCTGTCGACGATGATCTTGCGGCCGGTGAGGCCGCAGTCGCCGACCGGGCCGCCGATGACGAAATTGCCCGTCGGGTTGATGTGGAACCTGGTGTCCTTGCCCAGCCATTCCTTCGGCAGCACGTGCTTGATCACGAGTTCCATCACGGCTTCGCGCAGGTCTTCGAGCTTCACGTCCGGGTCGTGCTGGGTGGAGAGCACCACGGCGTCGAGCCCGGTGACCTTGCCGTCTTCATAGCGGCAGGTGACCTGGGACTTCGCATCCGGGCGCAGCCACGGCAGCAGGTTGTTCTTGCGGACTTCGGCCTGGCGTTCGACGAGCTTGTGCGCGTAGCAGATCGGCGCCGGCATCAGGCTCGGCGTCTCGTTGCTGGCATAGCCGAACATGAGGCCCTGGTCGCCGGCGCCCTGTTCTTCGGGGTTGCTGCGGTCGACGCCCATCGCGATGTCCGGCGACTGCTTGCCGATGATGTTCAGCACGCCGCAGGTGCGGCCGTCGAAGCCGACGTGCGACGAGGTGTAGCCGATGTCGGTGATGACGCCACGGACGAGGTCTTCGAGGTCGACCCAGGCCTCCGTCGTGACTTCACCAGCCACGATCGCAACGCCGGTCTTGACCAGGGTTTCGCAGGCGACGCGCGAGCGCTTGTCCTGTGAAATCATTGCGTCGAGCACCGCGTCCGAAATCTGGTCGGCGACCTTGTCCGGGTGGCCTTCGGAGACGGATTCGGACGTAAACAGATAACCAGTCGACATGAGTGAGGTTCCCAGGGCAAACAGCCGAGAATTATAGATCGATACGGTCTGTCCCTGACGCTTTTTTTACCATCCGGCAGGATGTCAATCCCGGTCTTACGCAGTCCCGGGGACCCCTCAGCGCGACAGATTTCGTGTGACCCGGCCCCCGCCCGGACGTTAAAATCATCGGATTTCCACGAGGGTTTACCATGCCCACCCGCCGGCAGCTCGCGAACGCCATCCGTGCATTGAGCATGGATGCGGTCCAGAAGGCCAATTCCGGCCATCCCGGCATGCCCATGGGCATGGCCGACATCGCGCAGGTCGTGTGGACGGACCACCTGAAGCACAACCCGGGCAACCCCGAATGGCCCGACCGCGACCGTTTCGTGCTGTCGAACGGGCACGGCTCGATGCTGCTGTATTCGCTGCTCCACCTGACGGGGTATCCGCTCACGATCGACGACCTCGCCAATTTCCGGCAGTTCGGCTCGCACACGGCGGGCCACCCGGAGGTCGACCGGCACCTCGGCATCGAGACGACGACCGGCCCCCTTGGCCAGGGGCTCGCCAATGCCGTCGGCATGGCGCTCGCCGAAAAGCTGCTCGCGGCCTCGTTCAACAAGCCCGGTCACGAAATCGTCGACCATCACACCTACGTGTTCCTCGGCGACGGCTGCCTGATGGAAGGTGTGTCGCACGAAGCCTGCTCGCTGGCCGGCACGCTCAAGCTCGGCAAGCTCATGTGTTTCTACGACGACAACGGCATCTCCATCGACGGTGAAGTGCACGGCTGGTTCACCGACGACACGCCGAAGCGGTTCGAAGCGTACGGCTGGCACGTCGTGCCGAACGTCGACGGCCACGATGCCGCCGCGATCGAAGCCGCCATCCAGGCGGCGAAAGCGGATCCGCGGCCGTCGCTGATCTGCTGCAAGACCATCATCGGCTGGGGTTCGCCGAACAAGGCGGGCACGCACGGGGTGCACGGAGCGGCCCTGGGCGAGGCCGAGGTGGCCGCGACGCGCGAAAAGCTGGGCTGGACGCACGCACCGTTCGTCGTCCCCGACGCAATCCGGCAGGGTTGGGACGCGCGCGCGTCCGGTGCGGCGGTCGAGCAGGCCTGGCAGCGGCGCCTCGCAGCCTATCGCGCGGCGCATCCCGGACTCGCGGCGGAGTACGAGCGCCGGATTCGCGGCGAGTTGCCCGCGGACTGGCGCCGGCAGCTGCAGGATTTCATCGCCGCCGCGCTCGACAAGCCGGCTGCAGTGGCAACGCGAATTTCATCGCAACAGGTCCTCAACGTGCTGGGCGCCGCGCTGCCCGAGTTGCTGGGCGGGTCGGCCGACCTCACATGGTCGAACAACACGGACTTCAAGGGCTACCAGACGGTCACGCCGCAAAACGTTGCCGGCAACTACATACATCACGGGGTGCGCGAATTCGGCATGTGCGCCGTGATGAACGGTGTGGCGCTGCACGGTGGCTTCGTTCCGTACGGCGGCACGTTCCTCGTGTTCTCCGATTACGCGCGCAACGCCGTGCGCATGGCCGCGCTGATGCGACAGCGCGTCGTGCTCGTGTTCACGCACGACTCGATCGGCCTCGGCGAGGACGGCCCGACGCACCAGCCCGTCGAGCACGTGGCCAGCCTGCGCCTGATCCCGAACATGCGCGTCTGGCGTCCCTGCGACACGGTCGAAACGGCCTTGGCCTGGGGCGATTCGATCGACAACGCCACCGGCCCCACGACGCTGGTTCTCTCGCGCCAGGCCTTGCCGCCGATGCCGCGTACGCCGGCGCAGGTCGCCGCAATCGCGCGCGGCGGCTACGTGCTGATCGACAGCGAAGGCGCGCCGGAGCTTGTGCTGATCGCGACGGGTTCCGAGGTCGGCATTGCAGTCGATGCCGCGAAGCTGCTGGCTGCCCAGGGTCGTCGCGTGCGCGTGGTCTCCATGCCGTGCACCAGCCTGTTCGATGCACAGGACGCCGCCTACCGCGCCAGCGTGCTGCCGGCGGGCACGAAGCGTGTCGCCATCGAGGCCGGCTCGCGTGACGGCTGGTGGCGCTATGTCGGACTCGACGGCGCCGTCGTCGGCATGGATACGTTCGGCGCCTCGGCGCCGGCCAAGAAGCTTTTCGAGCATTTCGGCTTCACCGCGGCCAACGTGGCCGGGGTCGCGGCCGGGCTGCTCTGACCGCAATCTTTCCTATCTCACAGTTCTGACGGGAGATCAGTCATGTCTATCAAAGTCGGCATCAATGGCTTCGGCCGCATTGGCCGCATGGTGTTTCGCGCGGCGGCGAAGGATTTCGCCGACATCGAGATCGTCGGCATCAACGACCTGCTCGAACCCGCCTACCTGGCGTACATGCTCAAGTACGACTCGGTGCACGGTCGCTTCAAGGGCGACATCGCGGTCGAGGGCAACACTCTCGTCGTCAACGGCCGCAAGATCCGCCTCACCGCGGTGAAGGATCCGGCCGAGCTGAAGTGGGGCGAAGTCGGCGCCGATATCGTCATCGAATCGACCGGCCTGTTCCTCGATGCGGCGGGCGGGCAAAAGCATCTCGCCGCCGGCGCGAAGAAGGTGATCATGTCGGCCCCGTCGAAGGACGAGACGCCGATGTTCGTCTTTGGCGTGAACCACACCAGGTACGCGGGCGAGGCGATCATCTCGAACGCCTCTTGCACCACCAACTGCCTCGCGCCGGTCGCGAAGGTGCTGCACGACAACTGGGGCATCAAGCGCGGCCTGATGACCACCGTGCATGCTGCGACAGCGACGCAGAAGACGGTCGACGGCCCGTCGAACAAGGATTGGCGCGGCGGCCGCGGCATCCTCGAGAACATCATCCCGTCGTCCACCGGCGCCGCCAAGGCCGTGGGCAAGGTCATCCCTGAGCTGAACAAGAAGCTCACGGGCATGGCGTTCCGCGTGCCGACGTCGGACGTTTCGGTCGTCGACCTCACGGTCGAGCTGAACAAGCCGGCGAAGTACGCCGAGATCTGCGCCACAATGAAGGCGGCAGCCGCCGGGCCGATGAAGGGCGTGCTCGGCTACACCGACGAGAAGGTCGTCGCGACGGATTTCCGCGGCGAGTCCTGCACGTCCGTGTTCGATGCCGAAGCGGGCATCGCGCTCGACGACACTTTCGTCAAGGTCGTGTCCTGGTACGACAACGAATGGGGCTACTCGTGCAAGGTGCTCGAGATGGCACGCGTCATTTCCAAGTGAGTACCGCTGAAACGGCGCCGAAAGCCACTGCAAAGGGGAAGGGCATGATTCGAGTGCTCCGCATGAGTGATGTGGACTTGAAGGGCAAGCGGGTGCTGATCCGCGAAGACCTGAACGTCCCCGTGAAGGATGGGGTGGTCACCAGCGATGCGCGCATCCGCGCATCGCTGCCGACGATCGAGGCGGCGCGGCGGGCTGGCGCCCGCGTGCTGCTGATGTCGCACCTCGGCCGCCCGGAAGAGGGGGTGCCTGCCGAGGAATTCTCACTGGCCCCAGTGGCGGCGAGGCTCTCTGAGCTGCTGGGACGCAAGGTGCGTTTTGAACGCGAGTGGCTCAGCGGCGTGACGTGCGAGCCGGGCGAGGTCGTCCTGCTCGAGAACGTGCGCTTCAACAAGGGCGAGAAGAAGAACAAGGACGAGTTGGCGCAGAAGATGGCGGCGCTATGCGACGTCTACGTCATGGATGCCTTCGCGACGGCCCACCGCGCCGAAGCGAGCACTCACGGCGTCGGCAAGTTCGCGCCGATCGCATGCGCGGGCCCGCTGCTGACCAACGAGCTCGAAGCGCTCGAAAAGGCACTCGGCAATCCGAAGCGGCCGCTGGTCGCAATCGTAGGCGGGTCGAAGGTGTCGACCAAGCTCTCGGTGCTCGAAACCCTGCTCGGCAAGGTCGACAAGTTGATCGTCGGCGGCGGCATCGCCAACACGTTCCTGGCGGCCGCGGGCCATCCCGTGGGCAAGTCGCTCCACGAAGTCGACATGGTCGAGACGGCCCGCGCGTTGCTCGAGCGCTCGAAGCAGTCGGGCGTCGAGATCCCGCTGCCGTCCGATGTCGTCGTCTCGAAGGAGTTTGCGGCGTCTGCCGAAGCCGACGTCAAGCTGGTCGCGCAGGTCGCGGCGGACGACATGATCCTCGACATCGGCCCCGATACTGCCGAACGCTTCGCCTCGGCGCTGAAGGGCGCGAGCACGATCGTCTGGAACGGCCCGGTGGGCGTGTTCGAGTTCGACCAGTTCGGCGAAGGCACGCGTGTCCTGGCCCAGGCGGTTGCGCGCAGCCCCGCGTTCTCCGTGGCTGGTGGCGGCGACACGATCGCAGCGATCGAGAAGTACGGCGTCGAAGAGAACATCTCCTATATCTCGACCGCGGGTGGCGCTTTCCTCGAGTTCCTGGAAGGCAAGAAGCTTCCGGCCGTGGAAATGCTCGAACAGCGTGCCGCAGGGTGACCCGCATGCCCAGTCAGGAGGCGCGCAGCGAGATGCTGATCCGCAGGACCAAGATCGTCGCGACCCTCGGGCCGGCAACGGACGCGCCGGGCGTGCTCGAGGACGTGATCCGCGCGGGCGCCGACGTCTTGCGCGTCAACTTCTCGCACGGCGGGCCGGCCGATCACCGCCGGCGAGTCGAGCGGGCGCGGCAGGCGGCCGAGAGCGTCGGCAAGCACGTCGCGCTGCTGGGCGACCTGCAGGGACCCAAGATCCGCATCGAACGTTTCGCCGGCGGACACACGCTACTCACCGAAGGCGCGACGTTCACGCTCGATCCGGCACTCGACACGCACGACGGCACGGATCGCAGCGTCGGCATGACGTACACCGAGCTCGCGAATGACGTCGCGCCCGGCGATGAACTGATCCTCGGTGACGGTCAGATCGAACTCGTCGTCACAGCGGTCCACGGCAACAAGGTGGAATGCCGCGTGCTCGTCGGTGGCGAACTCGGCGACCAGAAAGGCATCAATCGCCGCGGTGGCGGCCTTTCGGCCAAGGCACTCACCGACAAGGACCGCGAAGACGTCAGGCTCGCGGCCAGTCTCGACATCGATTACCTCGCCGTTTCGTTCGTGCGCCAGGCAGCCGACATCGAAGAGGCCCGCAGCCTGCTGTCCGCGGCGGGCAGCGATGCGCGCATTGTCGCCAAGATCGAGCGCAGCGAAGCGATCCCGCGGCTCGACGAGATCGTGCATGCCAGCGATGCCGTCATGGTTGCGCGCGGCGATCTCGGCATCGAGGTCGGCTATGCCGAACTCACGGGCCTGCAGAAGCACATCCTGCAGGTCGCGCGCAAGCACGACCGTGTGACCATCACGGCCACGCAGATGATGGAGTCGATGATCCAGAGTCCGGTGCCTACCCGTGCCGAGGTGTCGGATGTGGCGAACGCCGTGCTCGACGGCAGCGACGCGGTGATGCTCTCGGGCGAGTCCGCCGTCGGCAAGTACCCGGTGCGCGCCGTCGAGGCGATGTCCGAGGTGATCGTCGGCGCCGAGAAGTACCAGATCGCCCGCAATGTCCGTGGCGAACGTTTCGAAGGCCGGGTCAGCGAGTTCGCGCAGGCCATCGCGCATGCCGTGATGTACACAGCCAACCACATGACCGTCGAAGCCATCGTGGCGTTGACCGAATCCGGCGCCACGCCGCTGTGGATGTCGCGTATCCGTTCGGACATCCCGATCTTCGCTTTCACGCGCAACGAGCGGACACGCCGCCGTGTCGCGCTGTACCGCGGCGTGTATCCGATTCCCTTCGACATCACGCACACGGATCCCGCCGAGCTCTACAAGGCGATCTCGCGCGAGCTGATCGGCCGCAAGTTCGTGCGGTCGGGCGACGAGATCATCCTGACGCTGGGCGAACTCTCGGGTGTGTCGGGCGGCACCAACACGATGAAGTTGCTGGAAGTCAGCGCGTAACCACGCGATCAGGAGCAGAGGCCGGGTCCTGCAGGACCGGCAGTTGGGGGTGCTGCGGGAAGATCGCTGCGCCAGCTTCGGGGCAGGCGACGGGCGGCGCTTCGAGCGGGGAGGCATTCGGTCCGGCCTGGGCCCGGACCTTGCCGCAGCGCAAAAATGCTGGTCGCTTGCGCTAAGATACCCGCAAGGCCGCACCCCGGCGGCCGGCACGAGGGCCGCCTGTGACCAGCAAGTTCGAAGGGACGGAACGCTACGTCGCGACCGAGGACCTGATGATGGCCGTCAACGCGGCGGTCACCCTGGCGCGGCCGCTGCTCGTGAAAGGCGAGCCTGGCACGGGCAAGACCCAGTTGGCCGAAGAGATCGCGCTCGCGCTCGACAAGCCGCTTTACCGCTGGCACGTCAAGTCGACGACCAAGGCCCAGCACGGCCTGTACGAGTACGACGCCGTCTCGCGCCTGCGTGACTCGCAGCTCGGCGACGCCAAGGTCCACGACATCGGCAACTACATCATCCCGGGCCGGCTGTGGGAGGCGTTCCGCAGCGCGCGCCAGGCCGTGCTGCTGATCGACGAGATCGACAAGGCGGACATCGAGTTCCCGAACGACCTGCTGCTCGAACTCGATCGCATGGAGTTCTACGTCCACGAGACGCGCGAACTGGTCAAGGCGGAACAGCGTCCGATCGTCATCATCACCAGCAACAACGAGAAGGAGCTGCCGGACGCGTTCCTGCGCCGCTGCTTCTTCCACTTCATCCGCTTCCCCGACGCCGAGACGATGACCCGCATCATCGGCGTGCACTTTCCCGAACTGAAGCGCGAGCTGCTGGCGGAAGCGCTGAACGCGTTCTACAAGCTGCGCGACGTGCCGGGCCTCAAGAAGAAGCCGTCGACGTCGGAACTGCTCGACTGGCTGAAGCTGCTGCTGGCGGAGGACATTCCGCCGGAAGCGCTGCGCACCGACGATCCGCGCAAGAGCCTGCCGCCGCTGTACGGCGCGCTGCTGAAGAACGAGCAGGACGTGCACCTGTTCGAGCAACTGATCTTCCTGCAGCGGCGTCAGTCGCGGCAGTAAGCTGAAATTGGAAAATGGGGACGCTCACCTGTTTCCGGTCGTGCTCGCCGAATCCCGGGTCACCGTGTCCGGAAACAGGTGAGCGTCCCCGCTTTTCCGCATGCTGACGCCTTTCTTCTACACGCTGCGTGAAGCTGGCGTACCTGCCTCGGTCACGGAGTACCTGACGCTGCTCGAGGCACTGCAGCGCGGCGTCGCCCGGTTCAGCGTCAACGACTTCTACTTCCTCGCGCGCGCGACGCTGGTCAAGGACGAGAAGCACTTCGACCGCTTCGACAAGGCGTTCACGCACTACTTCAAGGGCATCGAGCAGTCGTTCGAGCACCTGCAGCAGGCGCTGCCCGAGGATTGGCTGAAGCTCCTGGCCGAACGGCACTTCACGCCCGAAGAGATGGCGCAGATCGAGGCGCTCGGCGGCTGGGACAAGCTCATGGAGACGCTCAAGCAGCGCCTCGAGGAGCAGAAGGGCAGGCACGAAGGCGGCAACAAGTGGATCGGTACCGGCGGCACGTCGCCGTTCGGTCACGGCGGTTACAACCCGGAAGGCATTCGCATCGGCGGTCCGGGCGGCAAGGGCAAGGCCGTCAAAGTCTGGGAGCGCCGCGATTACCGCAACCTCGACGACAACGTCGAACTCGGCACGCGCAACATCAAGGTGGCGCTGCGCAAGCTCCGCCGCTTTGCGCGCGAAGGAGCGGCGGACCAGTTCGACATCGACAGCACGATCTCGGCGACGGCCCGCAATGCCGGTCTGCTCGACCTGAAGTTCCAGCCCGAGCGCCACAACGCGCTGAAGCTGCTGCTGTTCTTCGACGTCGGTGGCTCGATGGAAAGCCACGTCCGCGTCTGCGAGGAACTGTTCTCGGCCGCGCGCGGCGAGTTCAAGCACCTCGAATACTTCTACTTCCACAATTTCATCTATGAATCGGTGTGGAAGGACAGCCGCCGCCGGCACGGCGAGCGCACGACGCTCTTCGACATCCTGCGCAAGTACCAGCCCGACTATCGCGTCATCTTCATCGGCGACGCGAGCATGAGCCCGTACGAAATCATGCAGCCGGGCGGCAGCATCGAGCACTGGAACGAGGAGGCGGGCGCAGTCTGGCTGCAGCGCCTCACGCAGCGGTTCCAGCGCTTCGCCTGGCTCAACCCCGAGCCGCAGGATCGCTGGGACTACGTGCAGTCGATCGGCATCGCGCGGCAGTTGCTGGCGGAGCGCATGTATCCGCTCACGCTGCACGGGCTCGACGACGCCATTCGCGCGCTGAAAGCCTGAAAGACTCGGTTCCCGACGCGAGTCACGCCCCGTCCGGAACGACTCCGGGCGGGACGCCGTAAACCCATCCATGGGGGCTCCGGGCGCGGCGTCCATGCCGCGCACGGCCCGCCCGGATCGTTCCGGACGGGCCATGTCGTCGCGTCGTGAAAGTTCTGTTCGCGCTGTCAGCGCCCGCCCTTGCTGCCCGCAGCCGCGGCGGCCTTCAGCGCCTTGATGTCCGCGAGCACGACCTGCGAATGGCCTTCCGGATTGACCGACTCGTAATGCTTCGCGATGCGGCCCTGCGGATCGATGATGAAGGTGTCGCGACGCGCCATTTCCATGACGCCCATGTAGGTCTTCAGCACGCCGTAGCTCCTGGTCACGGCCTTGTCGGAGTCGGCGAGGATCGTGAACGGCAGGCTGTGCTTTTCGGCAAACTCCTTGTGGGACGCCACTTCGTCGACGCTGATGCCGACGATCACCGCGCCTTCCTTGTTGAAGGCGAAGACGTTGTCGCGGAAGCCGCAGGCCTGCGTGGTGCAGCCCGGCGTGTCGTCCTTCGGGTAGAAGTACAGGGCGACCCACTTGCCCTTGTAGTCGGCCAGCGAGTGCCATTTGCCTGCCTGGTCCTGCAGCTTGAAGGCGGGGGCGGGCTTGCCCACGGCAGGCGCCACGCCATCCGCCAGGGCCGGACGGCCGCCTGCCACCAGCGACCCGAACGCCAGGGCGAGTGCCGGCAGCAGGGCGGCCAGCGAAAGAATTCCACGTCGAGACTGTGCGCGATTCATCGGATTCTCCGGTGAGGGGCTAAATGAGCGCGGGTTCGCGCCGACACATACTAGACTGCCGCAGCACGAGAGTCAGCGAGGTGACCTTGTCGAGCCCTCCATTACCGACCAGCGCCGCCCAGGACGCGACGAGCGACGCGACCAACTACATCTTCTTCAGCGACCACGATGCCCTGGTCCTGTCGGGAGGGGGGGCGCGGGGCGCGTACCAGGTCGGGGTGCTGAAGGCGATCGCCGAATGGTTGCCCGAGGACGCCCCATGTCCGTTCGAGGTGCTGGTGGGCACTTCGGCGGGGGCGTTGAACGCAGCGGCCATCGGCGCGCGCGCTCATTCGTTGCGCGAGGCGGTGGAATCGCTCGACGAGGTCTGGTCCAACTTCCGAGTCGAGCAGGTCGTCCAGGCCGGTTCGCTGACGATGCTGCGGTCCGGGCTGCACTGGATGGTCTCGCTGCTCTCGGCCGGCTGGATCGCCAAGCCCCCGCGCTCGCTGTTCGACACGACGCCGCTGTATGAGTTGCTCGCCCGCGCGGTACCCCTGGACCAGATTCCCGCGCAGATCGCTGCGGGCAGGCTGCACGCGCTGGCCGTCGCGACGACGAGTTACACGACCGGGCAGGCCGTGGCGTTCTTCGACGGGACCGACGACATCGAGGACTGGCACCGCGTGCGCCGCGCCGGACGCAGGCGCCAGATCGACCTCGACGTGCTGATGGCGAGCGCTGCGATCCCGTTCATCTTCCCGGCCTGGGGTATCGACGACAACCACTACGGCGACGGCGCGATGCGCCAGCTGGCCCCGCTGAGTCCCGCCGTTCACCTCGGTGCGAACCGTGTGCTGGTGATCGGGACGCGCGGAAGTGCCGCTGCCACTCCGCCGACCGGGGCCGTCATGCAGGCTTCACCGAGCCCGGCCCACCTGCTGGGCTTCGTGCTCGACTCGTTGTTCACGGACGGATTGTCGATCGACCTCGAGCGCCTCAACCAGATCAACCGGTTGATCGTCGCGGCGGGCCACACCGAACATCGGCCGATCCGCGCAACGGTGATCCAGCCGAGCGTCGACCCGACCGTGGTCGCGATGAAACACGAACACCACATGCCCCGCAGCATCCGCACGTTGCTGCGCACCATGGGTGCCTACGAGGCACGCGGAGGACTGCTGGTGAGTTACCTGCTGTTCGACAAGTCGTACACCTGCGAACTGATGGCGATGGGTTATGCCGATGCGCATGCGCAGCGCGCGGAGATCGTTCCCTACCTCGCGCCCTGGGTTACCTGAGCACCAGGGTGCCGAGCCCGAGCAGCGAGGCGAACCCGATCACGTCGGTGACCGTCGTCACGATGACGCCCCCCGCGACCGCGGGATCGACGCCGAACCGCTTCAGTGCGAGGGGCACCGTCACCCCGGCCAGCGCGGCCGCCAGCAGGTTCACGACCATTGCCGCGAAGATCACCAGCGCGATGCGCCACTGGTCGAACCAGGCCCAGGCCACGAGCGCCACCACGGTGGCCCAGGCGAGCCCGTTCAGCAGCGCCACGGCGATTTCCTTGGTGAGCAGCCAGCGAGCGTTCGCGCGCTCGATCTGGCCGAGTGCGAGGCCGCGCACGATCAGCGTCAGCGTCTGGGTCGCGGCGACGCCACCCATGCTGGCGACGATCGGCATCAGCACGGCGAGCGCAACGATCTGCTGAATGGTGGCTTCGAACAGGCCCACGACCCACGCTGCGAGGAACGCCGTGACGAGATTGATGCCCAGCCACACGCCGCGACGGCGTGCGCTCGGCACGACGGGCGCGAACATGTCCGCATCCTCGTCGAGTCCCGCCATGCTCATCACGGAATGCTCGGCCTCGTCGCGGATCACGTCCACGACGTCGTCGATCGTGATGCGGCCGAGCAGGCGGCCTGCGTCCGTCGATATGACCGCTGCCGACACGAGGTCGCGGTCCTGGAACAGGCTCGCGACTTCGGTGGCAGGTGTTGCAGGAGGAATGCCGGCGACGTCCGTGTCCATGACCTCGCCGACCGTGCGTTCCGGGTCCTCGGTCAGCAGCCGCGTCAGGTGCAGGACGCCGAGATACCGGTCATGGCGGTTCACGACGAAGAGCGCGTCGGTCTTTTCCGGAATCTCGCCGCGCATGCGCAAGTAGCGCAACACGGTCTCGAGCGTGACGTCGGGGCGCACGCTGACCGTATCGGTGTTCATCAGGCCGCCGGCGGTGTCTTCCTCGAAACCGAGCACGGCGTTCAGGCGGTCGCGGTCCTGCGAGTCCATCGACCGCAGCACCTGCTGGTTGACGTTCTCAGGCAGGTCGCGCAGCAAGTCGGCGAGGTCGTCGACTTCGAGGCCTTCGGCGGCCGCGACGAGTTCCTCGGTTTCCATCTCGCGGATCAGGCCGGCGCGGACTTCCTCGTTGAGCTCGACCAGCACGTCGCCCTCGATCTCGGGGTCGACGAGGTCCCAGACGACTTCACGCTGGGTCTGCGGCAGGGATTCGAGCAGCGACGCGACTTCCGCCGGGTGCATCGAGTTCACGAGCCGGTGCACCTGACGCATCGTGCCCTCGTCGAGGGCGCGCTTCAGCGCCTCGAGACGGGTCGGAGTACGGCGTGGCTGCAGCTCGGCGTTCATCGCCGGGATGATAGGGGGAGGAGGGGGGAAGGCGAGGAAGGGGAGGAAGGGCAGGAAGGACAGGAAGTAGTGGAAGTAGAGGCAGGCGGAGCGGTCTGATCCTTCCGGTCCCTTCCTGCCCTTCCTCCCCTTCCTGACCTTCCTGCCCTTCCTGCTTCCTCCCCCTTCACTCGTGCCGGCGGCTCGCGAGGTCGCGATGGCTCACGAGCGCAGCTCCTTCGCTGCCGCGGAAATGCGCAGCCAGGCGCTCGACCAGGTACACGGAACGGTGCTGGCCGCCCGTGCAGCCGACAGCGACGGTGAGATAGCTGCGATTGGAACGGACCAGCGAGGGCAGCCAGCGGGCGATGAAGTCACGCACGTCCTCGAAAAACCGTTCACTTCGGTCTCGTTGTCGAGAAACTGCGCGACCAGCTCATCACGCCCGGTCAGCTCCCTCAGGGCCGGGTTCCAGTAAGGGTTCGGCAGTGCACGAGCGTCGAACACGAAGTCCGCATCGTCGGGCACGCCGTGCCGATAAGCGAACGACTGGAACAGCAGTGATGGCCCGGACTTCGCACGGTCGACCACGCGTCCCCGGATCAGTTCGCGCAGCTCGTGCACCGACAGTCGCGAGGTATCGATCGTCAGGTCGGCCGCATTGGCGAGCGGTGCCAGCAGGCGCTCTTCCTGCTCCAGGGCTTCCATGAGGCCCACGCCGTGGCGGGTGAGCGGATGCCTGCGTCGTGTCTCGCTGAAGCGCTTGAGCAGCGTCTCGCTATCGGCGCGCAGGAACAGCGTCTCGCACGCGATGCCGCTCTTGCCCAGCGTCTCGACCAGCCGCGGCACCTCCGCGAGATCTTCAGGGCGATTGCGCGCGTCGACGCCGACGGCCGTCTGGCGGTAAGTGGATTCGCTGGTGCGGACAGTGTAGGCGATGAATCCGGGCAGCAGGCCGGCTGGGATGTTGTCGACGCAGTAATAGTCGAGGTCCTCCAGCATGTCGAGCGCGACGCTCTTGCCGGAGCCGGACAGCCCGCTGACCACGATCAATCGCATGTGACGTCACCACCCCTGCGCAGAACGCCTGCCAGTCCGAATTGTCGCCGGATCCGGGTTCGCCGTCAGGGCGAAATTCCGGTTCCGTGACGGTGTCGCGCCGCCTGCGGGTCGCGGTGCTTTTCCTTGTGGCGGCGCACCTGCTCGTCGAGCTTGTCGGCCAGCAGGTCGATGGCGGCATACATGTCGTCGTGGACGGTGGCTGCATGCACGGTGGTGCCGGACAGGCGAATCGTCGACTCGGCCTCGTGCCGCAGTTTTTCGACCGTAAGCGTGCAGTGCACGTCGATGACGCGGTCGCAGTGCCGCAGGATGCGCGCCATCTTCTTCTCGACATAACTCCGCAGCGGCGGTGTGATATCGACGTGGTGTCCGCTCAGGTTGACTTGCATCGTCCCGACCTCCTGTTGGTTTGCCTGCTGCCTCTCGTCAATTGGATCGCGCCCGCCGCAGCCAGTTCCCGCCGGCGCCGTAATCATGCATGGGCGCGGGCGGCCGTCACCCTGCGCTCGCTCGACGCAGCGAGGCCGAGCGCCTCGCGGTACTTGGCGACTGTCCGCCGCGCCACCTTCACTCCTTCGTCCGCGAGCATCGTCGCCAGCTGGGCGTCGCTCAGCGGCTTCCCCGGCACTTCCTCCGCGATCAGCTTGCGGATGCGGGCGCGGATGGCGACCGACGATACGTCCTCGCCGTCCGCGCCCGAGACGTGACTGGAGAAGAAGTACCGGAACTCGAAGATGCCGCGCGGCGTGTGCATGTACTTGCCCGTCGTCACGCGCGAGATCGTCGATTCGTGCATCGACACGGCCTCGGCCACGTCGCGCAGGATCATGGGCTGCATCGCTTCGTCGCCGCGCTCGAGGAACGCCGCCTGTCGCTGGACGATCGAGCGGGCCACCTTCAGCAGTGTCTCGTTGCGGATTTCGAGGCTGCGGATCAGCCAGCGCGCCTCCTGCAGCTGGGTACGCAGCGAGGCGTAGTCGGCCGAACGTGAGACCAGGCCCGCATAGCCCTGGTTGACCTTCAGGCGCGGCACCGACCCCGCATTGAGTTCCACGGCCCAGCCCTGTTCGGTGCGGCGCACGAACACGTCCGGGACGACGTACTCGGGTTGCGTGCCCTGGAACGCCGAGCCCGGCCGCGGATGGCAGCCGCGCACGAGCGCAAGCGCAACCTGCAGTGAATCCTCGTCGGCGCCGAGCACGCGGCGCAGCGTGGCGAGGTCCCTGTCCGCAACGGACTGGAGATGGTCGCGTGCGATGACGATCGCGAGATCGCGTCCCGGCGTGTCTTCGTCCAGTTGCGCGAGCTGGAGGACCAGGCATTCGCCCAGCGTGCGGGCGCCGACGCCGGCCGGATCGAGCGTCTGTACGTGCGCCAGCACCTGATCGACGTCGGCCTCCGTGACGGGCAGGTCCGAGCTCAGGTCCCGGGCGATCTCGGCGGTCGTCAGGGTGAGGTAGCCATCGTCGTTCAACGCGTCGACGATCGCCTCGCCGATCCAGACCTGGCGCGGATCGAGCGGACTGATTTCGAGCTGCCAGACCAGGTGCTGGTGCAGGTCGCGGCCGCGTTCATCGGTGAATTCGAGCGGGCGGTCGTCGTCGTCGGAGCGGGACCCGTCGCCGGACGGCGTCGAGGATTCGGCCCAGGGGTCCTCCATCTCGACGATGACGTCGTCGGGACCGGGCTCGTCGGATTCGGAGGCTTCGCCTCCTTCCGCGAACTCGGTTTCTGCCTCGCCCGCGGGCGTGACCTGGTCGAGCGGGGCGAGGTCGATCGAGTCGTCCTCTTCCTGCTCGAGCATGACGTTGGTCTCGAGCGCCTCCATCACCTGCGCCTGCAGCTCGAGCACGGGCAGCTGCAGCAGCTTGATGGCCTGCTGCAGCTGCGGGGTCATCGTAAGCTGTTGACCGAGCTTGAGTTGCAGGGCCGGCTTGAGCATTGACGAATCGGCGATCGAAGCAAGAGCGGGGCAGACGCGGGAGGACTCGCGCCAGCCGTGTCAGAGACGGAAATCCTGGCCCAAGTAGACCTCACGCACCTGAGGATTGGCAAGAATCTCTTCCGCCGAACCCGACGCGATCACACTTCCGGCGCTGACGATGTAGGCGCGGCTGCAAATGCCAAGCGTTTCTCGCACGTTGTGGTCGGTGATCAGTACGCCGATGTTGCGCGAACTGAGGTGGCGGATGATGCGCTGGATGTCGATGACCGAAATCGGATCCACGCCCGCGAACGGTTCGTCGAGCAGGATGAAGCGGGGCTCCGCGGCCAGCGCGCGCGCGATCTCGACGCGCCGGCGCTCGCCGCCCGACAGGCTCATGCCGCTGCTCGAGCGGATATGGCCGATGTGCAGCTCCTCGAGCAGCGATTCCAGCGCTGCGCTGCGCGCCTCATCGTCGTCGAGGTCGGCTCGCGTCTCGAGGATCGCCAGGATGTTGTCCTCGACCGACAGTTTGCGGAACACGGACGCCTCCTGCGGCAGGTAGCCGACGCCGAGCTGGGCGCGGCGGTACATCGGCAGGCGCGTCAGTTCCTTGTCGTCGAGGTGGATGCGACCCTCATCGCACGGCACCAGGCCGACGATCATGTAGAAGGCGGTGGTCTTGCCGGCGCCGTTCGGGCCGAGCAGGCCGACGACTTCGCCGGAGGTGACCTCGAGCGACAGGTCTCTCACCACCTGCCGCGAGCGATAGCTCTTGCCCAGCGCCTCGGCGCGCAGCCGGCTCGTCGTCATGGGCCGCTGCCGTCGTCGGGCTTTGCCGCGGGGGTCTTTGCCGGGGGATTGATCGTGATCTTCACGCCGCCCGGGTCCTTCTCGCTCGGGTTGGCCTGCACGCGTTCGCGGCCGATGTCGTAGACCAGCGTATTGCCGCGAATCTCGTTGTTGCCGTCGGTCAGCCAGGCATCTCCCGTCAGGCGCACGGTTGCGGCCTTGACGTCGTAGTCGATGGCGGCCGCACGTCCCCGCGCCACCTGGTTCTTCTCCTTCAGCCGCTGCTCGAACTGCGCCGGCGAACCCTTGATCGACGCGCTGGCGATCGCGTTGTTCCTGAACATCACGCGTGCCTCGCCCGACTGCAGCTTGCCGCCCGGCACCGTGATCATCACGTCGCCCTGCAGCCGCCACTCGGAGTTGTTGAACTCGAGCCCGGTCGCGCTCGCCTGCTGCGCGGTGACCTCGAGCCCGCCCTGCGTGATCTTCACGCGCTTGAACAGCAGCGTGTTGTTCTTGTAGTCGAAATCCGACGAAGCGGCTTCGAGGTTGATCGGCAGCTCCGAGTTGCCCGCTGGCAGCCCGGTCTGCGCGCGAGCG
Organism: uncultured Gammaproteobacteria bacterium; assembly: GCA_963700045.1. GTDB lineage: Bacteria > Pseudomonadota > Gammaproteobacteria > Steroidobacterales > Steroidobacteraceae > RPQJ01. The sequence continues at coordinate 116,162 of CAVOWK010000022.1, read as the reverse complement.
TACGGAACTGCGCCCAGCAGCGTCACGGCGGCCACGAGCAAGCTGCGCGCCGGTCGGCGCTTAAGGAATGAACTGGCCATTGACGTTCGATTCTAGCCGCAGCGTTCCCTGGTTCAAACCCACGCGCATGCCGCGTCCGCGCAATTGGTGGGGCCCGAAATCCAGCGTCACGGGCGCCGCGGTCTGCACCACGTTCGTGCGCGTGTCATAAGCCAATTCGTCGGTGCGGATGACGGCCTTGCCCTCGCCGCGCTCCGCGGTGCCGACGACGAGCACGTTGCCCTCCAGCTGCAGCGACCCGCGGTCGCTCGGCATGCGCCCGCGATCCGCGGTCACGCGCCATTCGCCCTGCTCCTGCGTGGTGTAGTCGAGTTCGAGTTGTGTCAGGCGCACGCTCTGGTCGGCGAGCTGCTGCTCGATCGACCTGGCGCGCACCACGACCCGCGGCCTGCCATCCGCGCCGAGTTCGGTTAGCTTGGCGTCATTCAGGTAATAGCCGCGTTCGTCCGCGGCGGCGGCGGACTCCGTGACGTCGTCCGGGCTGCCCGCCAGCATCCTGAGCAGCAGGGCGCCGCCGGCCACCACCGCCAACATCGTCACGATGCGCTGGATCAGGTGCCGTGTGCGGTCAGTAGCAGATCGCATACTTCTCTCACGGCGCCAAGGCCGCCGGCCGAAGGCGTGGTCCAGTGGGCTGCGGCGCGCGCCGTGGCATGGGCATCTGCCACGGCGACAGCCAGGATTGCACGCTCGAGCATCGGCACGTCGGGTGTGTCGTCACCCACGCAGGCCAGCGCATCGGCAGCGACCTGCAGTTCGCTCAGCAGTTCGTCGAGCGCAGCACGCTTGTCGGCAATGCCCTGGCGCACGTGGCGAATGCCCAGCTCAGCCGCGCGGCGCGTGACCGCCGGCGAATCGCGGCCGGAGATGATGGCCACGGCGATGCCGGCGCGCTGCACGGCGACGATGCCGGAGCCATCACGCACGTGGAAGACCTTCGTCTCTTCGCCATGGGCGGTGATGTGCAGGCGGCCGTCGGTCAACACGCCGTCGACGTCGAGCACGAGCAGCCTGACCCGGCGGGCGCGCTCGAGCAGGGCCGGATCGTGCTGCGTCACATGACACCCGCGCGCAGCAGATCGTGGACATTGAGGGCGCCGACCAGCAGCCGATCGTCATCCGACTGCACGACCGGCAGGGACGTGATGCGATGCGTCTCCATCAAGTGCACGGCCTCGGCTGCGAGCATCCGCGGTTCGGCGACCTTGCACTTCGTGGTCATGACGTCGGCCATGCGCGTGGCATGGATGTCGAGCTGTTTGTCGAGCGTGCGCCGCAGGTCGCCGTCCGTGAAGATTCCAAGCACGCGGCCCGCGGCGTCCACCACGGTGGTCATGCCGAGGCCCTTGCGGCTCATCTCGAGCAGGCCGGCGCTCAGCGGCGTGTCCGGGCCGACCCGCGGCAGCTCGTCGCCTTTGCGCATCACGTTCTCGACGTGCAACAGCAGGCGCCGGCCCAGGCTGCCGCCCGGGTGCGAGCGCGCGAAGTCTTCCTCGGTGAAGCCGCGGGCCTCGAGCACCGCGATCGCGAGCGCATCGCCCATCGCCAGGGTTGCCGTCGTGCTCGCCGTCGGCGCAAGGTTGAGCGGGCAGGCCTCGGCGGGCACGCTGACGTCGAGCGTGACGGTTGCGTAGCGGGCAAGGGTGGAACCGCCGTTGCCCGTCAACGCGATCAGCGGCACGTCGAGCCGCTTGATCACCGGCAGAATGGTGAGCAGTTCGTCCGTCTCGCCAGAGTTCGAGAGTGCGAGCACGACGTCGGCCGCCGTGATCATGCCGATGTCGCCGTGGATCGCTTCGCCGGGATGCAGGAAGAATGCCGGGGTGCCGGTGCTGGCGAGCGTCGCGGCGATCTTGCTGCCGACGTGGCCGGACTTGCCCATGCCGGTCACGACGACCTTGCCCGTGCAGGCCATGACGACGTCACAGGCGCGGGCGAACGAGTCGTCGAGACGGTGCTCGAGGGCTGCGACCGCTGCGGCCTCGGTGGCGAGGACACGGCGGCCGCGGGCGATCATCAGGCTCGGGTCGGTCATGGCACGGACGGGTCGATCCAGGGAGGCCCACAGTCTACAGCCTACAGCCGGCACGCCTTCTCCTTTAGACTTGCGGGCTGTATCCGCCCGGCGAACCCACCATGACGGCAGACGAAGTCACCCAATTGATCCTCGCCGGCCTGCCCGGTGCCCAGGTCCGCGTGCTGACCGACGACGATACCCATTTCGAGGCCATCGTCATCGCGACCCAGTTCGAGGGCAAGCGCTCCATCCAGCGCCACCAGCTGGTGTACGCGGGGTTGGGTGCCAGGATGGGACGCGAGGTCCACGCCCTGTCGATCCAGGCCTACACCCCTGCCGAGTGGCAGGCCGAGCGGGGCGGCGCCGAGCCGCGCTGACCAGGAGCCGATCCGTGGACAAACTGCAGATTCGGGGCGGCGTGCCGCTCGACGGCGAAGTACGCATTTCTGGCGCCAAGAACGCGGCCCTGCCGATCCTCGCGGCCACGCTGCTCGCGGACTCGCCGGTCATCGTCAGCAACGTGCCGCACCTGCGTGACGTCACCACCATGATCGAGCTGCTCGGCCGCATGGGCGCCAGCGTGACGGTCGACGAGCGCATGCGCGTCGAGGTCGACCCCACGACGACGAACGTGACCTCCGCCCCTTACGAACTCGTCAAGACCATGCGCGCGGCGATCCTAGTGCTTGGCCCGCTGGTCGCGAAGTTTGGCCGCGCCGACGTCTCGCTGCCCGGCGGCTGCGCCATCGGCGCACGTCCGGTCAACATCCACGTGGCCGGCCTGCAGGCGATGGGCGCGGAAGTCCACATCGAGAACGGCTACATCCGGGCCCGCGCCGGGCGCCTGCAGGGCGCGCGGATCGTCATGGACACGGTCACCGTCACCGGCACCGAGAACCTGATGATGGCGGCGTGCCTGGCCGAAGGGCAGACGATTCTCGAGAACGCGGCGCGCGAGCCGGAAATCGTGGACCTGGCCCAGTTCCTGATCGCCATGGGCGCGAAGATCACCGGGCACGGCACCGACACCATCCTGGTCGAGGGCGTCGAACGCATGCACGGCACGCATTACGAGGTGCTGCCGGACCGCATCGAGGCTGGCACGTACCTGGTGGCCGGCGCGATCACGGGCGGCAGGGTCCGTGCGCGCAATGCCCGGGCCGAGCACCTGGACGCGGTGCTGGGCAAGCTGGCCGAAGCCGGCGCGGAGGTGATCCGTGGCGAGGGCTTTGTCGAGGTGAACATGCATGGCCGCCGGCCCAGGGCGGTCGACATCCGGACAGCGCCGCACCCGGGATTTCCGACCGACATGCAGGCCCAGTTCGCGGCCCTGGACACGGTCGCGGAAGGGGTGGGTACCATCGTGGAAACGATTTTCGAGAACCGGTTCATGCACCTGCTCGAAATGCGACGCATGGGCGCCGAAATCCGCCTCGAAGGCAACACGGCGATCATCAAGGGCGTGCCGAAGCTGACCGCTGCGCCGGTCATGGCCACCGACCTGCGCGCCTCGGCCAGCCTCGTCATCGCGGGACTGGTGGCCGAGGGCACCACGGACGTCGAGCGCATCTACCATATCGACCGTGGATACGAATGCATCGAGGAAAAGCTGGCGGGCCTCGGCGCACAGATCCGGCGCATGAACGATCGGGGCTAGGAAGGACAGGAAGGACAGGAAGGACAGGAAGTGATAGGAAGTGTCAGGAAGTGCAGGACGACTCTTGATCCCCTTCATCCCCTTCCTCCCCTTCCTCCCCTTCCTCCCCTTCCTCCCCTTCCCCTCGTATCCCCTATAATGCGCTGCTGCCCCCCGGGGATCGTGAGGAGAGAGCTGGATGACCGAAGAAGTCGATACGGGCAGGCGCCATTTCCTGACCGTCGCCACAGTCGCGACCGGCGCCGTTGGCGCTGCGTTCGTCGCGGTACCGTTCCTGGCCTCCTGGAAACCCAGCGCCCGCGCCAAAGCCATGGGCGCGCCGGTGGAAGTGGACATCAGCAAGCTCGAGCCGGGCGCGATGCTCAAGGTCGAGTGGCGCGGCAAGGCGGTCTACATCGTGCACCGTACGCCGCAGATGCTGGCCCAGCTCGACGGCGTCGTCGGCGAGCTGCGCGACCCCGAATCGGCGGAGTCCGACCAGCCCGAATTCGCCAGGGGTGCTGCGCGCGCGCTGAAGCCCGAATACCTGGTACTCATCGGTGTCTGCACGCACCTCGGCTGCGCGCCGCTCGACAAGTTCTCGCCCGGCGACGTGACGGTCTCCGCCGACTGGCCGGGCGGCTTCTTCTGCCCCTGCCACGGTTCCAAGTTCGACATCTCCGGCCGCGTCTTCAAGGACGTCCCGGCACCGACGAACCTGCCCGTGCCGCCGTACCAGTTCGTGACCGACGGCCGCATCCTGATCGGCGCTGAGAAGGGGAACGCGTGATGAGCAGCAGCAACGCGGCCGCGAAGACGGCCACGAAATCCGGTGGCGGCATGCTGTCCGGCCTGACGACGTGGATCGACGAGCGCTTCCCGCTGACGACCCTGTGGAAGTCGCAGGTGTCGGAGTACTACGCGCCGAAGAACATGAACTTCTGGTACTACTTCGGCTCGCTCGCCCTGGTCGTGCTGGTGATCCAGATCCTTTCGGGCCTGTTCCTGACGATGAACTACAAGCCGTCGTCCGCCGACGCCTTCGGTTCCGTCGAATACATCATGCGCGACGTGGAGTGGGGCTGGCTGATCCGCTACATCCACTCGACCGGCGCCTCGGCGTTCTTCATCGTCGTCTACCTGCACATGTTCCGCGCGCTGCTGTACGGGTCGTACCAGAAGCCGCGCGAGCTGCTGTGGATCTTCGGCATGCTGATCTACTTCGCGCTGATGGCCGAAGGCTTCTTCGGTTACCTCCTCCCCTGGGGCAACATGTCCTACTGGGGCGCGCAGGTCATCGTGTCGCTGTTCGGCGCCATCCCGGTGGTCGGTGATTCGCTCACCGAATGGATCCGCGGCGATTTCTACATCTCGGACGTCACGCTGAACCGCTTCTTCGCACTGCACGTGGTCGCGATCCCGTTCGCGCTCGTCTTCCTCGTGATCGCGCACCTGATGGCCCTGCACGAGGTTGGCTCGAACAACCCGGACGGCGTCGAGATCAAGAAGGTCAAGGGGCCGGACGGCATCCCGCTCGACGGCATCCCGTTCCACCCGTACTACACGGTCAAGGACATGGTCGGGCTCGGGGTCTTCCTGATCCTGTTCGCGCTGGTCATCTTCTTCGCGCCGACCATGGGCGGGTACTTCCTCGAAAACGCCAATTTCGACCCCGCGAACTCGCTGCAGACGCCGCCGCACATCGCGCCGGTGTGGTACTTCACGCCGTTCTACGCGATCCTGCGCGCCGTCCCGAGCAAGCCGCTCGGCGCCGCGCTGATGGGCATCGCCGTCGTGCTGTTCGTCTTCCTGCCCTGGCTCGACCGCGGCAAGGTCAGGTCGATCCGCTACCGCGGCCCGCTGTTCAAGTTCTTCCTGTACTCGTTCGCGATCAGCTTCGTCGCGCTGGGTTACCTCGGCCTGCAGCCGGTGACACCCGCCTTCACGATGGCGGCGCGATTCTTCACGGTCATCTACTTCGCGTACTTCCTGCTGATGCCGTGGTACTCGAGCATCGACAAGACCAAGCCCGTGCCGACGAGGGTCACCTACCATGCGCACTGACCGTCGCAAAATGAAGTTCATGGCGTTCGTCGCCGCGCTGGCCGCGCTGCCTTCCGTCGCCCTGGCCGCGGGAGGCGCGACGCACGTCGAGAAGGCGAACAACGACATCCACAACCAGGCGTCGTTGCAGCGGGGTGCCAGGAACTTCGTCAATTACTGCCTCGGTTGCCACACCGCCAAGTTCGTGCGCTACAACCGCATGGCCGCCGACATCGGGCTTAGCGAACAGCAGATGGTCGAAAACCTGCTCTGGTCCGGCGAGTCGCCGCACTCGACCATGACCAACGCCCTGCACGCCACCGACGGCAAGCAGTGGTTCGGCGTGGCGCCGCCCGATCTGTCGCTGATCGCACGCAGCAAGGGTACGGACTACGTCTACACGTTCCTGAAGTCGTTCTACGCAGACCCGGCCAAGGGCACCGGCGTGAACAACCTGTCGCTGCCTGGTACCGCGATGCCGCACGTGCTGTGGCAGCTGCAGGGCACGCAGGAGGCCGTCTGGGAGGGCCACACGGACGCGCAGGGCAATGTGCAGAAGCACTTCAAGGAATTCAAGCTGGCCAATCCTGGCAAGCTGACGCCAGAGGAATACGACGCGTTCGTCCGTGATACCGTCAACTTCCTCGAGTACATCGGTGAGCCGGTACAGGCCAGGCGCCAGGCGCTGGGCTACTGGGTCATCGCGTTCCTGGTGTTCTTTACGCTGCTCGCGTACGCGCTCAAGAAGGAATACTGGAAGGACGTGAAGTAAGCCGGCCCAGGCCGGCGCGGTCCCCATCGTCTCCTCCGTGGCGCCTCGTCGGGGCGCCACGCGGAGCGGCAGGGGAACTGCAGCCATCGCCGAGCGCGCAGCCTGCCGCGGTGGTTCGTGCTGCTGGACAAGGAGACTCCTCAGCATGATGACGCTCTATTCACGCGCGATGGACGCGCGCTGTCACCGTGTGCGACTCGTGCTGGCCGAGAAGGCCCTCGCGACGCGCATCGTCGAGACCGACCTCGTGCGCCCGCCCGAGGACCTGATCGACCTCAATCCGTACCAGACCGTGCCGACGCTGGTGGACCGCGACGTCGTGGTCTACGAGCCCAGCATCATCTGCGAGTACATCGACGAGCGCTTTCCGCACCCGTCGATGGCGTCGACCGATCCCGGCACGCGTGCGCACGCACGGCTCGCGCTGCGTCGCATCGAGCAGGAGTGGTATGCGGTGGCGGACACGCTCGAGCCGGGTTCGGGAGCCGACCGTCGCGACAAGGACCGTGCACGCAAGATGTTGACGGAGAGCATCCTGGCGTCGGAGCCGCTGTTCCGCATGCGGCCGTGGTTCCTGTCGGACCAGTTTTCGCAGCTCGATGCCGCGGTCGCCCCGATCCTGTGGCGCCTGTCGCGGTGGGACGTCGATGCAGCGGCAATCACGGCGGCAGCTCCCTCGGTCGACAAGTACGCGACGAAGGTATTTGCCCGTCCCGCTTTCCAGCGCAGCCTCAGCGACGCGGAACGCGACATGCGCAATCCGCCGTCGTCTACGCGGCGCTGAGGCCGGGCGACTCTTGCTCCCGCCCCGCTGTGGCGCGCCGCGCGGCATACTGGCGCCGTGACGACGAGCAGCACACCCCCGGGTCCTCCTGCGTCGGGGCCGCCCATGAAGGCGCGCCGGCCGTACCTGCTGCGCGCCATCCACGAGTGGATCTCGGACAGCCTCTGTACGCCCCATCTGGTCGTCGACGCGAACGCCACCGGCGTCGAAGTGCCGCGGCAGTACGTCAAGGACGGCAAGATCGTGTTGAACGTGAGCATGAGCGCGACCGCGAACCTGCGTCTCGGCAACGAGGAAGTGAGTTTCAGCGGGCGATTCGGCGGGGCCAGCATGTCCGTGCGTGTGCCGATCATCGCCGTGCTCGCGATCTATGCGCGCGAAACCGGGCAAGGCATGATCTTCGCGGACGACGACGCCGATCAGCCGTCGCCGGCGGGCGATACGGCAAGCGCGCCGGGTTCCCCGGGCGACGATCCGGGACCGAAGCCAACCTCGCCGGCCGACAGCCGGCGCGCGCGGTTCAAGGTCGTCAAGTAGCCGCGGTGGTCAGGCGCGGGGCCCCGGTTTCCGCCTCGCTCGCGCGGGATTCTGCGACGAGGCGCCGGCCGGGGTGTATCGCACGGGCCTGGGCCGCGGCCGCCAGCGCTCGAGCAATTCCCGTTCGCGCACCACGAGCGATCGCTCCGCCTCCAGCAGGTACTCCCGGAAGCGTGCGGCGGCGGCGGTGAGCGGCTGCGACCTGAGCTTGACGATGCCGTAGGCGGAAGTCAGGTAGGGCTCGGAGCCGAGCACCACCAGCCGCCCGTTCTCCAGTTCGTGCGCCACGCACGTCGGCGGTGCCACCACCAGCGCGTCCGACCCGAGCACGACCTGCTTGACGGCGTCGAGCGAGTTGAATTCGATCGCCGGGAATGCGCGGTCTGCTGCCGTCGCGTCCGGCGATCGTCGCTGTGCCGCCCGGATCGGCTCGAGGATCCGCGGCGGAATGCGGCTCACCGACACGAACGGAAACGGGAAGCCGTCGCTGAAACTCACCGGGGGCCGGCTCGCCAGCGGGTGTCCGCGGCGCGCGACGATGAACATCGGGTGCACATCGAGTTGCTCGATCTCCAGATCGTTCTCGGCACCGAAGGTGCTGGTCTCCGCGACGAAGAACTCGATCTCGCGCGCGCGCAGGCGGCGCAGCAGTTCGTCCCAGTCGCGCATCATCACGCGCACGACGACGCGCGGGTAGGCGGCGATGAACTGCGCGAGCGCATCGGCGAACAGGGACTGGGCGGGATACGGTCCGGCGCCGACGTGCACGTGGCCGCTGTGCAGGCCCCGCTGGTTCGTCAGGTCGCGGTCGAGGTCTTCGGTGAGTTGCACGATCTGGCGGATCCGGACGACGAACACGCGCCCGCCGTCGGTGGGCTCGACGCCGCTCGCGGTGCGGACGAACAGGCTGCTGCCGATCTCGCGCTCCACGGACTGGATGCTGCGGGAGAGCGCGGACTGGCTGAGCCCGAGTGCAGCCGCCGCGCGCGCGAAACTGCCATGGTCGGCGAGGGCGATCACGTGACGCATGCGGCGGACTTCAAGCGGCATGCGCCACACTCTACCCCAGGCATGCATCGCATGCATGCAGCGCCGCCCGGCCGCCTGGCGCTGCATGAGGCGGGATTGCGGTCGCAGCCTCCCGTCCCGACCGCCGGGACTGCGCGCGGTGCCGGATTCGCCGAGATGTCGACCGCGCCGGCACGATTCCCGGCGCAAGCGCGCCATGCACGGGCTGCATGTCTGGATCATGGCAACGCGTCGTGTGCATAATCCGCGCGTTTGACCGCCGGCGCATGGTCGTACGTTCCCGGCGCGTCAGGCGATCCCCGCGACAACCCACCAGGATTAGTTAGAGAGGCCCTACCAGATGAGCCGCACTTGGAGCCGCACGTTGAGGCTGACTTTCGCCGCGTCCCTCGCCTGGACCGCCGTCACCACCTATGCGGCCGACGCCCCGGCGCACTTCGATCCGCAGGGCAAGCCGCCCTCGACCTTCACGCTCGAGGTCCGTGAACGGCCTCAAGGCCGAACTGCCTTTCAGCGACAAGCGCGACTTCGACGAAGCGAAGAAGCGGCTTCATCGCCGAGCCGCCGTACAAGAAGATCATGGCCGACGCCGGCAACGTCGCCTGGGACATGGGCAGCTACCAGTGGCTGCTCACCGGGCAGGACTTCGCGAGCATCCATCCCTCGCTGCAGCGCCAGGCCGTGCTCAACATGGCCTACGGCCTCTACGAGGTCGTGCCGGGCCGCATCTACCAGGTGCGCGGCTACGACCTCGCCAACATCAGCTTCATCAAGGGCGACACGGGCTGGATCGTCTTCGACCCGCTGACCGCCAAGGAAACGGCGCGGGCCGCGCTCGAGTTCATCAACGAGAAGCTCGGCAAGCGGCCGGTGGTCGGGTGTCGTCTATTCGCATTCGCACGGCGATCACTTCGGCTGGCGTGCGCGGCGTGGTGGACGAGGCCGACGTCGTGAGCGGCAAGGTCATGCTGATCGCGCCCGAAGGCTTCATGGACGCGGCGATCTCCGAGAACGTGTTCGCCGGCAACGCGATGTCGCGGCGCCTGCAGTGGCAGTACGCCGTGCTGCTGCAGCGCAACCCGCACGGGCACGTCGACCAGGCGATCGGCAAGAACGTCGCGAACGGCAACACCGGCCTCATCGCCCCGAACCGCCTGATCGGCAGGGACATCGAGGAGATCACGCTCGACGGCGTGAAGATGGTGTTCCAGGACGTGTCGGACACCGAGGCGCCGGTCGAGATGAACACGTATTTCCCGCAGTTCAAGGCGCTGTGGTCGTCGGAACTCGTCACCGGCACGATCCACAACATCTACACGCTGCGCGGCGCCGCCGTGCGCAACGCGCATCAACTGGTCCAAGGAGATCAACGAGACGCTCTACCGGTTCGGCGGCGAGGCCGAGGTGATGTTCGCCTCGCACAGCTGGCCGCGCTGGGGCAACGACCGCATCAAGGAAGTGCTGCGCACGCAGCGTGATGCCTACGCCAACCTCAACAACCAGACCCTGCACTACGTGAACCAGGGCGTGACGATCAACGAGATCCACAATGTCTACGAGGTGCCGGCCAGCCTGCAGCAGAGCTGGGCGGCGCGCAGCTACCATGGCGACGTGCAGAACAACGTGCGCGGCGTCGTGAACCGCTTCATCGGCCACTTCGACGGCAATCCCGGTCAACCTGATCCCGCTGTCGCCCTCGGATTCGGCGCCGCTGTACGTCGAAATGATGGGCGGCTCCGACAAGATCATCGCCAAGGGCAAGGAACTCGCTGCGCAGGGCAAGTACCTCTACGTCGACCGAGATCCTCGACAAGCTGGTGTTCGCCGAGCCCAGGAACCAGCCGGCGCGCCAGCTGCTGGCCGACGTCTACGAGCAGCTCGGCTACCAGGTCGAGAGCACGAGTGTCCGCAACACGTTCCTGCAGGGCGCGTTCGAGCTGCGCAACGGGCTGCCGGGCGGCGTGCCGCCGCGCTCGACCGGCCCCGACGTCGTCCGGGCGATGAGCACGGAGTCAGTGGCTCGACTTCCTCGGCATCAGCATGGATCCGAAGAAGGCCGCGGGCCTGCACTACACGGCCAACCTCGTCACTCCCGACAACGGCGAGAAATACGCGATCGAGCTCGAGAACGCGACGCTCACCAACATCAAGGGCTTCCTGGCGCCGAAGCCCGACCTGACGGTCACCGTGAACCGCGCGGACCTCAACCGGGTGATGATGGGCGTGGCCACCTTCGACCAGCTCGCGGACGAAGGCAAGGCCCGCTTCGAAGGGGATCGCACGGTCGATCCACAAGCTGCGCGACCTGATGGTCACGTTCACGCCGGACTTCGAGATCCTCCCGGGCTCGCCCCGAGCAGCGCCAGGTGCCGCCCGGGCGGTCGTTCGCGCTGCCGGCCAATGGCTCTGACGGTGACAGACTGACTCAACGAGGTGATGCAGAATCGTGCGACTTGCATCCCGAATCACGTGGTCGAAGGAATCGATCGCTCAACGTTTATCGTCCGGTCGACCGCTGCTGCTCTGCGCGATCGTGCCGGCCGCGCCGGTGCTGGCGGACGAGGCCGGCGAGGCCGCCCTCGCGATGCAACTGTCGAACCCGGTCGCAGCGCTGATCAGCGTGCCGCTGCAGCTGAACTACGACCAGGACATCGGCCCGGCCGACGACGGGGATCGCTGGTTGCTCAACGTGCAGCCCGTCATCCCGTTCGGCCTGAACGACGACTGGAACCTGATCTCGCGCACCATCCTGCCGCTGGTGCGGCAGTCCGACATCTTCCCCGGCGCCGGCACGCAGACCGGGACCGGCGACGTGGTCCAGAGCCTCTTCTTCTCGCCCAAGGCGCCGACGGCTTCGGGCTGGATCTGGGGCGCCGGCCCGGTGCTGCTGCTGCCGACCGGCTCGAACGACCTGCTGACGACCGACAAGTGGGGCGCGGGCCCGACGGCGGTGGTGCTCAAGCAGTCGAACGGCTGGACGCGCGGCGTGCTCGCCAACCACCTCTGGTCGTTCGCGGGTGACGACGATCGTGCCGACGTCAACGCGACCTTCCTGCAGCCGTTCCTCACCTTCACGACACCCACCCAGTGGACGTTCGGCCTCAATACCGAGTCGAGCTACGACTGGGAGAACGAGCAGTGGTCGGTGCCGGTCAACGCCAGCGCCTCGAAACTGCTGCGGTTCGGCAATCAGTTGGTAAGCTTGGGCGGCGGCGTGCGCTACTGGCTGGACAGCCCGGACAGTGGTGCCGAGGGTTTCGGACTCAGGCTCACGGCCACGCTGCTGTTCCCCCGGTAAACATTTCGCACACCTGGCAGTACCTGCATGAACACCACGCACCTTCGACTGACTTTGCTGGCAATGCTGACCGTCGGCGTGGCGCCGACGGCCATGGCCATCGAGCCCATCCCGGCGACGCCGGGCTGGCGCGGCTTCGTGGTGGTGGGCGGTGGCTATGCCGACCTCAAGAGCAATACCGTCGCCGGCAACAACCTCATCGACATCGGCCAGCCGGTCATCAGCTCGGTGGCGCAGCGACCGAGCAGCGACGACACCTTTCACCCTGTCGTCACCGGAGAGATCAACTACACCTTCGCCAACGGCTGGCAGGCTTTCTTCGGCACCTCGATCGAGGACGCCGTCACGCTCGACGGCGTGACGCAGCTCGGCGCCCGCAAGAACATGGGCTCCGCCGGCATCCTGCAGGGCGGTCTGCTGTTCAGCGGCATCCCCACGCAGGTCTGGGAAGACCCGTACGCCGAAGGCGTGCGGCGCGACGAGACCGACCGCGACTCGACCGGCCTGCGCCTGCAGTGGGACCGCGTCCTCGGTACCGCGTTCGAGCTCACGTTCTCATACCGGGACATCTCGATCGACACCGAGCGCAGCGGCGAGGGCGTCACGAGCGTCGCCTGCGATGCGACCTGCCAGGACCTGCTGCGGCGCGACGGCGACCAGTATCACTTCGACGTGTCCTACCGCTTCCTGCTGGGCGAGGGTAGTCGGCACATCGTGCGTCCCATGCTCCGATACACGATCGACGACCGCGACGGCGAGGCCATCAGCGGCGACGGTTACCGTCTGCAGTTGAGCTACGTGTTCCTTGGCCAGGGCTACACGGTGGCCAGTAACGTCGCCTATGGCAGCAGCAGTTTTGACGCCCGCAACCCGATCTTCGGCGCCCGCACCGACACGGATGGCGTCGTCGTGGACACGACGCTGTTCTATCGGCTGCCCTTCGAGAGCGGTCGCTGGCAGGCGGTCGGCGGCGTGCTGTGGGGCGAGGGCAACTCGGACGTCGCGTTTCACGACAACGAGATTTTCATGGTCAACGCCGGCGTGATGTACCGCTTCGGCGCCCGCTGACCGGCGCCGCGTCCGGGATTGGTTGATAAACTCGCGACGGCGCGGCGGCGGCTGCCGCCCGCGGGCGACAAGGGGGTAAGAATGAGGCTCGAAGTTCGATCGATCGCCACGGCCGTTGCGCAGGCTCTCTTCGGCGCCGTCCTGGCAGGTATTCAGGTGGCCAGCGCCCAGCCCGTCCAGCCGTCGGCCGCGGCTGTCCGCGGCGTGGTTGACGATACCTACGAGGCTGCGGTCCCCATGCGCGCCGGCAGCCCGTCGCCCCAGGCGAGAGCCTATTCGCCGTACGCCGGCCGCAAGTACCCGACGCGCGTCCTGTGGGGCGACACCCACCTGCACAGCGCCAACTCCGGCGATGCGTTCACGACCGGCACCCGCTTCACGCCCGAGGAGACCTACCGCATTTCGCGCGGCGAAGACGTGATCTCGTCGACCGGCCTGCCGGCGCGTCTGCCGCGCCCGCTCGACTTTGTCGTCCTGAGCGACCACGCCGAGGGCCTCGGCCTGATCACCGAGGTCTACAACTCCAACCCGGTGCTGATGGGCGACAGCACTCTCCAGCGCTGGAACCGCATGATGAAGGCCGGCGGCGTCGAGGCGGCCGCGGCCGTGACCGAAGTGATCGGTGCGCAGGCGAGCAACACGCTGCCATCGGTGCTGACCGACCCGAAGGTCGCGGGCCCGCTGATGATGTCGGTGTGGCAGCGCGCGGCCGTCATGGCCGACAAGTACAACGAGCCCGGGAAGTTCACCACGTTCATCGGCTTCGAGTGGACGCCGACGCCGGGCGGCGACAACCTGCACCGCAACGTGCTGCTGCGCGACGGCGCGGACCGGGCAGGGCAGGTATTCCCGTTCAGTTCGTGGCAGAGCGAGGATCCCGAGAAGCTCTGGGAGTGGATGGCCACGTACGAACAGCGCACCGGGGGCCGTGCGCTCGCGATTCCGCACAACGGCAACCTGTCGAACGGCCGCATGTACGCCGCGCAGACCTTCAGCGGCGCGCCGCTGTCGAAGGACTACGCCGAGCGCCGGCAACGCTGGGAACCGGTGCAGGAAATCGTGCAGATGAAGGGTGCCTCCGAGAGCCATCCGAAACTGTCCCCGAACGACGAGTTCCTCGAGTACGGCATCGCGGGCTGGGAACTCGGCAACCTGACCCTCGGCGGGAAACTCACCCCGCAGATGATGCCCACGAGCTACGTGCGCGCCGGCTTCATGCGCGGCCTCGAGCACGAGGCGAAGCTGGGAGTGAACCCGTTCAAGTCCGGCATCATCGGCAGTTCCGACGCGCACAATGCGCTGCCCTTCGTCGAGGAGGACAACTTCTTCGGCAAGTTCCCCGGGCAGGAGCCGAGCCCGGATCGCTGGCAGCAGCGTTCCGCAACCGGCGAGGGCGAAGGCGGCGCGGCGCGCTACACCTGGCAGTACCTCGCGGCCGGCTACGCGGCCGTGTGGGCTAAAGAGAACACGCGCGAAGCGATCTTCGATGCAATGATGCGGCGCGAGACCTACGGCACCTCCGGCACGCGCATGACGGTGCGCTTCTTCGGCGGCTACGACTACGTGCCCGAGGACGCCGAGTCGCGCTACCTCGCGGAGGTCGGCTACACCAAGGGCGTGCCGATGGGCGGCGACCTGAAGCCCGCGGCGCCCGGCAAGGCGCCCTTGTTCCTGGTGGCGGCGATGAAGGACCCGACCGGCGCCAACCTCGACCGCATCCAGGTGGTCAAGGGTTGGCTCGATGCCTCGGGCACTGCGCAGGAGAAGGTGTACGAGGTGGTGTGGGCCGGCGACCGCAAGCCCGGCAAGGACGGCAAGTTGCCGCCGGTAGGCGACACGGTCGATGTCGCCCGCGCCACGTTCACCAACACGATCGGCGCGGCGGAACTGTCGGCGGTGTGGAAAGACCCGGACTTCCAGCGGGGCCAGCGCGCCTTCTACTACGCCCGCGTGATCGAGATCCCGACGCCCCGCTGGACCGCGTACGACCAGGTGCGCTTCGGCGTGAAGATGAGCGACGACGTTCCGATGAAGCAGCAGGAGCGCGCGTGGACGTCGCCGATCTGGTACTCGCCGACCTGAGTCGGCCCAGCCAGGTGATTCGACGCCTGCTGCGGGAAATCCCGCAGCATTTCCTGCCGGGCGGAACAGCTAGCAGAGCACGAACGCATTGCGAATCCACGTGACGACCGGATCGCCGCCTGGTACCGGCGACGGGTCGATCGCGACCACGTCGAAGCGCGCCCGCAGGCGCTGCAGTTCGCGCCGCGTCAGCAGCAGGTGACGGGCCGCGAGCGAGCAGCGACGCTGCTTGTCGCGGCCGATGGTCGCCGCCGCCTGACCGTAATCACGGCGCGAGCGCGACCGCACCTCGACCAGCACCAGCACCTGTGGCTCCGGGTCGAGCATGACAAGGTCGATCTCGCCCGCGCGGCACCGATAGTTGCGCGTGAGCAGCACGAGGCCCGCAGTTTCGAGATGCCGCAACGCGCGTGACTCGGCGGCGCGGCCGATCTCGGTGGTCGTCGTTGCGGTCGGCGTCGAGTTGCGCGAGCGAGCCATCGGGCATCCCTGATGCCGTCGCAGTGACGGCTGGTTGCCCGTTCTGGCCTATTGCGGCGGCGGCGTGCTCGCCGAATTTTCCGCGGGAGTGTCGCGAAAGAGCGCGGCCGTCGAACCCGCGGCCTGCGGCTTGCCGGACTCGATGCGGGCAAACTGCAGGCTGCGCAGCACGCGGCCGCTCGTGCGATCGAGTTCGAGCATGCCGGTCAGCCCGTCGACACCCGCCGCGACGCCGCCCGAGTTGCCAAGCTGTTGCGCGAGACGGAACGCGTCGTAACCAAAGGCGTAGAGCCGCAGCCGACCGCGCGAACGCGCCGCCCAGTCCTCCTGCATCGCATCCCAGAGTTCCGGTGCGCCCTGCCCGCCGGACAGCAGCCACGGCATTTCCGGAAACACCATGCCATCCATGTCGGAAGCCGCGCGTACGCTGGGATCCCAGGCGTCGGAGGTCGAATAGAGCGGCAGGTCATAGGTCATCTGGAAGCGGAGTTGCGGCCGGATTGCCCGGGCGGCTTGCGGAGTCGCCGCGACGAATGCGAACTGCGGTCCCGCCGCCTGCTCGGCCACCGGATTGCGCGGCGGCAGCGGCTGGTTCGCATTCGAGCTGCGATCGCCGGCCCCACCGTAACGGCCCAGCGCGGCCCGCAGGGGTCCGGAGAAATCCTTCGCGCCCGGCGCGTAGTACTGCGACGACATCAGCGTGACGCTGCCGGCTGCCTCCAATTCCTGCACGAAGGCGTCGTGCACGCGCTGGCCCCACGCGTTGTCCGGGAACAGCGCGACACCACGCACCCAGCCATCGTCCGCGATCCGTCGCGCGACGGAACGCGCTTCCTGCTCCGGGTCGAGCGCGAACTGGTACAGAAAGGCCGGCGCGGCCATGCCCGGCGTGATGGCAGCGGAATTCAGCGCGAGCGTCGGGACGGGCAGTCCCGCCGGCTGCGAGGCGATGACCGCCGTGATTTCTTCCTTGGTCAGCGGCCCGACGACCATCCGGGCGCCGTCTGCGATCGCACGCTGGTACGCAGCGGCGGCGCCGGACGCGGCAGTGTCGTACATCTCGATGCGCGGCCGCGTGTCAGCGGAGGACGAGGCGAACCAGGCCGCCGCGAAGCCATCGCGCACCGCGCTGCCGGCCGACTGCTGCTTGCCGGAAAGTGGCAATAACAGGGCGATGCTCGTCAAGGGTCCGCCGCCGATCGTCGCGAAGCCCGGTTGAGCCTGGACCACATCGGGGAGGAAAGCCGTGCCCGGGTGTCCTGGATGCTGCGCCATCCACGCGGCCACGGTTGCTGCGTGGGCAGGGTCATTGCCGTCCGCGGTGACGATGGCAGGCAATTCGAGCCAGCCGCGCTCGCGCTCCGACACTCCTGCAGCAGTGACGGGGCCTGGCGGACGTTGCAGCAGATGGTCAAGCAGCAGGCGGTCGTTCGCAGTCCGGGCTGCCGGCGAGGGGAGCAGCGCGGCACGTGCTTCGAACGTGCGTACGCCACCGAGCGCGTCGCCCGTCGCGATTTCGGCATACCCGCGCAGCGCCAGCAGTTCCGGCGCCGACGCGGTCGGCCAGGGTTGCGGCAACGCCTGCAGAATCGCAAGAGCACCCGCCGCATCGCCACCTGCGAGCGCGATACGTACGGCAACCTCGGCAAGCAACGCGCGTTCGTCGTCGCTCCTGACGCGATTGCGGGCTTTGTCGAGCAGGCGCTGCGCGTCCTTCACGTCACCGCCGATGACGTACTCGCGCGCAGCGAGCAGCGCCGTGGCGGCGTCCCAGTTCATGAAGCCGCGGCGCGCGAGTTGCTCGTAACGACCGGCGGCCTCGAGATGCCTGCCGTCGCGTGCGAGTGCGTCCGCCTGCGCCAGGGTCGGCGGGTTCTGCTGTGCGTGCGCAGTCGGCGAGATGCAAGCACACAGGATCATCGACGACACGATCCAGCCGGTCCAGCGGCTCGTGCGGCGAGCTTGCCCGCTTTGAGGCGATACGTGCAGCATGCGAGATCCTTGGGAGGCGCGCGTGACCGATAATGCGACGGATTCTACGGGGCGGAAGCCGGCCGGCGCACTGTTCGTCGTGGCGACCCCCATCGGCAACCGGCAGGACCTGAGCCCGCGCGCCGCAGAATGCCTGCGCGATGCCGACCTGCTGCTCGCCGAGGACACCCGGCATACGCGCACGTTGCTCGAAGCCTGCGGCATCGCGCGCCCCGCCAGTTCGATCGAATCCTTGCACGAGCACAACGAACGCGAGCGCGTGCCGGCGCTGGTGTCGCGCCTGCAGAGCGGTGCACGCATCGCGCTGGTCACCGATGCGGGTACGCCCCTGATGAGCGATCCAGGGTCGCTGCTGGTGGCGGCTGCGGCGCGTGCGGGCGTCGAAGTCGTCTCGGTCCCTGGCCCTTGCGCAGTGATTGCGGCGCTGTCGATTGCAGGCCTCGCCACCGATCGTTTCGTGTTCGAAGGATTCCTGCCCGCCAAGGCCACGGCGCGGCGGGCGGCGCTCGGGACCCTGGCGCACGAAACACGCACGCTCGTGTTCTACGAGGCACCGCACCGGCTCGAGGCTACGCTGCAGGACCTGGCGACGGTGTTCGGCGCGGAACGCGAAGCGGCTGTGGCACGTGAAATCACCAAGCGGTTCGAACACGTGTATCGCGGCACGCTGGCCGCCCTGGCGCGACAGTGCGCGACCGATGCCAACATGATGCGGGGCGAAATCGTGCTCGTCGTCGCGGGGGCGCCGAGCAGCGAGGACGACGCTGCGGATGCGCTGGTTGCGACACGCACTCTGGAAATACTATTGCAGGAATTACCGGTGTCGCAGGCTGCGCGTATCGCCGCGCAGCTCACCGGCCATAGCCGCAAGGACCTCTACGAGCGCGCGCTCGTGCTGGCGCCGCCGAAGCCCGAGGAATGAAGCGCCGGCAGCGTATACTGCGCGTGGGAGTCGGCCAGGCAACCGCTGCGTCTCACGGCGTGGAGGAAAGTCCGGGCTCCATAGGGCAAGGTGCCAGGTAATGCCTGGGGGGCGCGAGCCCACGGACAGTGCAACAGAAAGCAAACCGCCTATGTCGCGGCACGTGCAAACGGGTCGTGGCAGGTAAGGGTGAAAGGGTGCGGTAAGAGCGCACCGCGCCGGTGGCAACATTCGGCGGCACGGCAAACCCCACCTGGAGCAAGACCAAATAGGGAAGCGCGCGGGCCTTCGGGTCCGTTCCTGCTGCCCGCAGGGGCTTCCGGGTAGGTCGCTTGAGGCGCACGGTGACGTGCGTCCCAGATGGATGGTTGTCCTCGACAGAACCCGGCTTATCGGCCGACTCCCACCTCCTTCGCGCCACGTCGGCCCACCACGGGCCTGACAACCCACTTCGTCCCACCGGCCCGTTCACCCGGTGGGACGGGCAGCGCTGCGTTTCGGCCTCGTTCTCCCACAAAATTGCCCATCGTGCGCTGCATCCCAGCCGCGCAGTCGCCGCCGAAACCTGCCCCTGCGGTGTCGCTGGACGCGATTTCCCACGCCAGTCCAACCCTGACGTTCGGTTCAGGAATATTCGCTAAGTACATGATTGTTTTAGCAAAGCAAAATCGGGTACCGATACGCTGGACCGTCTCCAGGCTAAGTCACTGGCAGAGCTAGGAAAATTTTGGTGCGAACCGTTGACGCTGGCAACGCCCCGCCCCTATAGTGGCGGCGAGTGGGAAAAAGTGGGATGAAATGGGCTGCCGGCCCGGAAGACGCCTGAAATGTTTCGTGGAGCCAACAAAGTCACCCTCGATGCCAAAGGCCGCGTCGCCATGCCCGCGCGGTACCGGGACACGCTCGTCGAGCGCAGCGAGGGGCGACTGGTGGCGACGGTGGACCGTTCCGACAAGTGCCTGCTGATTTATCCCCTCCCGGACTGGGAGGAGATCGAGCGCAAGCTGATGCGCCTGCCGACCCTGAATCCTCAGGCGCGGCGGTTGCAGCGGCTCATGGTCGGGCACGCCACGGACCTCGAACTGGATTCGCACGGCCGCGTGCTGGTCCCGCCGAAGCTGCGCGAGTACGCGGGGCTTTCGCGCCAGGCGATGCTGATCGGGCAGGGCAGCCGTTTCGAGCTGTGGGACGAGCAGCACTGGAACGAGCGTCGCGACGAATGGCTGCAAGCGGGTGACGAGCCGGGCGACCTGCCCGCCGAACTCGAACAGCTGTCGCTGTAGGCGCGCGGGGTGGTGGCGCACACGCCGGTACTTCTCGACGAGGTGCTGGCCGGGCTCGCCGTCAAGGCTGACGGGCGTTATTGCGACGCGACGTTCGGCCGCGGCGGGCACACCGCGGCCATCCTCCAGCAGCTCGGTCCCGCTGGCCGCCTCTGCGCCATCGATCGCGATCCAGACGCCATTGCGGCAGGTCGCGAGCGGTTCGCGGCGGAGCCGCGTCTCACTCTGGTTCGGGGGTCGTTCGGCCGGCTCGAGGAGCGGGTCCGCGCGGCAGGTTGTCAAGGGGAGTTGCAAGGCGTGCTGCTGGACCTGGGGGTCTCGTCGCCACAACTCGACGAGGCCAGCAGGGGCTTCAGTTTCATGCAGGACGGTCCGCTCGACATGCGCATGGACAACGAGTCCGGATTGAGCGCCGCGCAGTGGTTGGCGCGAGCGGGCGAGCGGGAGATTGCGGACGTGTTGTTCAAGCTCGGTGAAGAAAAATTCTCGCGGCGCATCGCACGCGCCGTCGTGGCCGCGCGCGCTGCGACGCCGATCGGCACCACGCGGCAGCTTGCCGAAATCGTGGCGGGCGCAGTGCCGACGCGCGAACCCGGCAAGCACCCGGCGACGCGCACCTTCCAGGCGATCCGCATCCACGTGAATCGCGAGCTCGAGGAAGTCGAGGCCGCGTTGCCCCAGGCCGTCAACCTGCTCGCGCCGGGCGGCCGGCTGTGCGTGATCAGTTTCCATTCGCTCGAGGACAGGCTGGTCAAGCGCTTCATGCGCCGTGAGGCCCTGGGCGATCCGCTCTACGCGGAGCTGCCGGACGTACCGCCGCATGCCCGGCCCCGCCTGCAGCTCGTCGGCGGCGCCGTCATGCCTGGCGATGCGGAAACAGCCCGCAACCCGCGCGCGCGAAGCGCCGTGCTGCGCGTGGCCGAGAGGGTCGCGGCATGAGTCAGGTGCACTGGCGGCTACTGGTCGCAGCGTTGTGGGTGATGGTGCTCGCGTCCGCGCTCGGCGTCGTCTACGGCAAGCAGGAAGCGCGCAACCGTTTCAGCGAGTTGCAGAAGCTCACGACGGCGCGCGACGACCTCGACATCGAGTGGGGCCAGCTGCAGCTCGAGCAGAGCACGTGGGCCACGCATGGCCGCGTCGAGCGGGTCGCGCACGATGATCTCGGCATGGTGACGCCGCAGGCGTCCGAACTTCGCATCGTGCAACCATGAGGCGCGGCTCGTCGCTCCGCGATCATCACGCCCGCGAAGCGGCCCCGGCCGCGGTCGGCGGCTGGCGCCTGTGGCTCGTCGGCGCGCTGCTGACGCTGTGCGGGATTGCGCTGCTGGCGCGCGCGATCTACCTGCAGGTCATCGACCAGGACTTCCTGGCGAGGCAGGGCGACGCCCGCATCCTGCGTGACGTGAAGCTCTCGGCGAACCGCGGCATGATCATCGACCGCAATGGCGAGCCGCTCGCGGTCAGCACGCCGGTCGATACCGTCTGGGCCGATCCGCGCAAGCTCGCGCAGCATCCGCAGGAGTTCGCCAGGCTCGCCAAGGCGCTCGACCGCGACAAGAACTGGCTGGCCCGCCGCGTCACCAGCAACCTCGACCGTGAATTCGTCTACCTGGTGCGCCACATGCGCCCGGCCGATGCGGCGAAAGTGAAAGCGCTCGGCATCAGCGGCGTCGACACGCTGCGCGAATACCGTCGCTATTACCCCGCGGGCGAAGTGACGGGCCATCTGCTCGGCTTCACCAACGTCGACGACGTGGGCCAGGAAGGCCTCGAACTCGCGTTCGACCAGTGGCTGGGCGGCGAGCCGGGCAGCAAGCGGGTGATGCGCGACCGCGAAGGCCGCACGATCGAGGACATCGAGCGCATCAAGGCGCCGCGCCCGGGCCAGGACCTGCGCACCAGCATCGACCTGCGCGTGCAGTACCTGGCCTACCGCGCGCTGAAGCAGGCCGTGCAGGAAAACGCGGCGCACGGCGGCTCGGTCGTCGTGCTCGACATCCAGACCGGCGAAGTGCTGGCCATGGTGAACCAGCCGGCGTTCAACCCGAACGACCGCGAGCAGTACCTGCCGTCGCGCTACCGCAACCGCGCGACCAACGATTTCTTCGAGCCCGGCTCGAGCATCAAGCCGTTCGTGGTCGCTGCCGGCATGAAGACCGGGCGTTTCCACTCGGACACGCTGATCGAAACCGGGCCGGGCACGCTGCGCGTCGGCATCAAGACGGTCAAGGACAAGCACAATCTCGGCACCATCGACGTGCGCACGGTGCTCGAGAAGTCGAGCAACGTCGGCATCGTCAAGATTGCGCTGACACTGAAGCCGCAGGAGATGTGGTCGACGCTGCGCGACCTCGGGTTCGGCTCGGTGACCGGCTCGGGCTTCCCCGGCGAGTCGGCCGGCATCCTCACGGGCTACGATCACTGGCGCTCGATCGGCCAGGCCACGATGTCGTACGGCTACGGCCTGTCGGTCACGCCGCTGCAGCTCGCGCAGGCCTATGCCGTGCTCGGTGCGGGCGGGATGCGCCGCCCGGTGAGTCTCCGCCGCGTGGACGTGCCGCCGGAAGGTGAGCGCGTCATGGACGAAGCGGTTGCCCGCGAGCTCGTGCAGATGATGGAGAGCGTCGTGAGCGAGGCCGGCACGGCCCGTCGCGCCGCGGTGATGGGCTATCGGGTGTCCGGCAAGACCGGCACCTCGTGGAAAGCGGCGGATGGTGGTTACAACTCGACCAAGTACATGGCCGTGTTCGGTGGCGTCGTGCCGGCGAGCAACCCGCGCCTCGCCGCGATCGTGGTCGTCGACGAGCCGAGTGCCGGCAGGTTCTACGGCGGTGACGTCGCAGCGCCCGTATTCGCCGAGGTGATGTCCGGCGCGCTCCGCCTGCTCGCCATTCCTCCCGACGACTTGCAGCGCGTGCCCGCCACGACGCTCGTGCAAGCGCAGGATCCGTGGTGAGCGCGCGATGAACGCACTCGGCAAGACCCACCAGAGCTCCGGTTACAACATGACGCTCGGCCGCCTGCTCGAGGGCCTCGACGTCGCCGCACCGCACGGCCTGCAGGTGACGGATCTGGTGCAGGACAGTCGCGCCGCGACACCGGGCTGCGTGTTCCTGGCATGCCCGGGCCGCACGACGCACGGCCTCATGCATGCAGCGACTGCCGTCGAGCGCGGTGCGGTGGCAGTGCTGTGGGAGCCGGGTGCCGACCTCGAGCCGCCGGTGCTGCCCGAGCGCGTCGCGGCAATCGCCATCCCGCACCTCAGCCGTCACGTCGGCGCGCTCGCGGATCGCTTCTTCCGTCGGCCATCGGCCGACCTGCGCGTCGCCGGCATCACCGGCACCAACGGCAAGACCACCACCGCCTTCCTGCTGGCGCAGGCGTCGGACTTCCTGGGTCGTCGTGGCTGGTACGTCGGTACGCTGGGCCACGGTCATCCCGGCAACGTGCGGCAAGCAGGACTCACCACGCCCGATGCGGTCACCGTGCAGCGCCGACTTGCCGAAGCGCGCGACGCAGGCGCCTCGACACTCGGTCTCGAAGTATCGTCGCACGCGCTCGACCAGGACCGCGTCGCCGGCGTGAATTTCGACACGGCCGTCTTCACCAACCTCACGCGCGACCATCTCGATTATCACGGCACGCTCGAGGCTTACGCTGCGGCCAAGGCGCGGCTGTTCCACGCGCCTGGCCTGCGCTGCGCCGTGATCAACGTGCGCGATCCGTTCGGCCGTGAGCTGGTCGAGCGACTCGATCCGGCGCTCGAGAAGATCGTCTACACCACCGCCAACGACGTGTGGGCGGAGCGCGGCACGGGCTGGATCCGCGTTTCGGAGCTGCGCGCGACGGCGGCCGGTCTCACGATCAACGTCGAGACCAGCTGGGGTACGGGCATGCTGCGCTCGCGCCTCGTGGGCGAATTCAACGCGGAGAACCTGCTGGCCGTGCTCGGCGTGCTGCTCGGCTGGAACGTGCCGCTGCAGCAGGCGCTGGCCGCGCTGGCGCTGTGCGTCGCACCGCCCGGGCGCATGGAATCCTTTGGCGGCGGCGCGCAGCCGCTGGTCCTGGTCGACTACGCGCATTCACCCGACGCGCTCGCGAAAGTGCTCGACGCGAGCCGCGCTCACGCGCGCGGCCGGTTGCTCTGCGTGTTCGGCTGTGGCGGCGACCGCGATCCCGGCAAGCGTCCGCTGATGGGGAGCATCGCCGAGGCTGGCGCCGACGTTGCGATCGTCACCGACGACAATCCGCGCACCGAGCAATCGGCGGCGATCATCGCGCAGATTCTCGCCGGCATGCGTGACGCCGATGCTGCGCACGTGGTTCCCGACCGCGCCGAGGCCATCCGCCAGGCCATCGCCGAGGCTGAGGCTGGCGATGTCGTGGTCATCGCGGGCAAGGGCCACGAGGATTACCAGATCGTCGGCACCGAGACGCGCGCGTTCAGCGACCGCGAGACGGTACAGACCTGCCTCGCCGCCGGGGGCGCCGCATGATCAGCCGCGACCTCGCAACCTTCGCCGGGGTGAGCGGCGGCGTCCTGCAAGGCGCCAATGCGACGTTCGCGCGCGTCACCAGCGACTCGCGTGCACTGGAGCCGGGCGCGCTGTTCGTTGCGCTCCCGGGCGACCGCTTCGATGGCCACGACTTCGTCGCCGCTGCTGCGCAGCGCGGAGCCGCAGGCGCGATCGTCAGCCGACCGGTCGATTGCGCGCTGCCGCAGGTCGTCGTCGCCGACACGCTGGCCGGCCTGGCCGCCTTCGCGAATGCCTGGCGCCGCTCGTTCGCCGGCGTCGTGGTCGGCATCACGGGCAGCAACGGCAAGACGACGGTCAAGGAAATGACCGGCGCGATCCTGGCCGGCCTCGGCCCGTGTCTCGTGACGCAGGGCAACCTCAACAACCACATCGGCGTGCCGCTCACGCTGTGCCGGCTCGACGCCACGCATCGTTGCGCCGTCATCGAGATGGGGGCGAACCACCTGGGCGAAATCGCGCACCTGGCCGCGATCGCCGAGCCGACGGTCGGCCTGGTGATCAATGCGGGCCAGGCGCATCTCGAGGGATTCGGCGGTATCGAGGGTGTCGCCAGGGGCAAGGGCGAGATGTTCGAAGCGCTCGGGCCGGACGGCACGGCGGTGATCAACGCCGATGATCGCTTCGCCGCGTTCTGGCACGGCCTTGCGCGCCGCGCCGGTCGCGTCGTCACGTTCGGCCTGCGTGAACGCGCCGACGTCACGGCTCACGACGTGCGCAGCCACCTCGGTGCGACGGGCTTCGTGACGACGTTCGAACTGGTCACCACCTCCGCTACGCGATCCATCGAACTGGGTCTTGCCGGCGAGCACAACGTCATGAACGCGCTGGCCGCCACGGCGGCTGCAATGGCGGCTGGCGCCGGGCTCGACGCCGTGCAGCGCGGCCTGCAGTCGATGCGGCCGGTCTCGGGCCGGCTCGAAGTCAAGCAGGCGCTGCACGGCACGCGCCTGATCGACGACGCTTACAACGCCAATCCCGGGTCCCTGCGCGTGGGCCTGCGAGCGCTGGCAGCGGTGCCGGGCGAGCGCTGGCTCGTCCTCGGCGAGATGGCCGAACTGGGCGAGGAAGGCGCGCACCTGCACGCGGAGATGGGCGCGCTCGCGCGCGAATGCGGCGTCACCCGGCTGCTTGCCGTCGGCGCGGGTGCGCAGCCGGCCGTCGAATCGTTCGGTCCAGGCGCCTCCTGGCATGCGAGCACGGACGCCCTGCTGTCAGCGCTGCTACCCGATCTGCACGACGGACTCACCATCTACGTGAAGGGTTCGCGCGTGAATCGACTCGAACGCGTGACCGCGGCCCTGGTGCCGGGTGGCACGACGCAGGCAGGGGGGCACTAGATGCTGCGCCACGTCGCCGCCTGGCTGTCCGAATACTACTCGGGCTTCCACGTCTTCCAGTACCTGACCCTGCGGGCGATCCTGGCGGCGCTGACGGCGCTGGCGATCTCGCTGCTGGTCGGCCCGCGCATGATCCGCTGGCTGGCCGAATACCAGGTCGGCCAGCGCGTGCGATCCGACGGTCCGCAGACGCACCTGAGCAAGGCCGGCACACCGACGATGGGCGGCGCGCTGATTCTTGCGGCGATCGTCGCGGCGACGCTGCTGTGGGCCGATCTCGCCAATCGTTTCGTATGGGTGGTGCTGCTGGTCACCATCGCCTTCGGCCTGATCGGGTTCTGGGACGATTACCTCAAGCTCGTCGTCGGCAATTCGCGCGGGTTGATCGCGCGCTACAAGTATTTCTGGCAGTCGTTCGCCGGGCTCGGCGCCGCGGTCGTGCTGTACGTCACCGCGCAGTCGCCCGCCGACACCACGCTGTACGTTCCGTTCTTCAAGCACTTCGTCGTCCCGCTCGGCGTGCTTTTCATCCCGCTCACGTACTTCGTGATCGTCGGCTCGAGCAACGCGGTCAACCTGACCGACGGACTCGACGGCCTCGCGATCATGCCGTCGGTGCTCGTCGCGGGAGCGCTCGGTGTGTTCGCGTACGCGTCGGGCAACGT
Source organism: uncultured Gammaproteobacteria bacterium (assembly GCA_963700045.1). GTDB lineage: Bacteria > Pseudomonadota > Gammaproteobacteria > Steroidobacterales > Steroidobacteraceae > RPQJ01. Next base: position 89,619 of record CAVOWK010000022.1, on the reverse strand, counting down.
CGTGTTTTCGAACTACCTCGGCATCCCGTACCTGGCCGGCGCAGGCGAGGTGCTCGTGATCTGTTCCGCGATCTTCGGCGCAGGCCTCGGGTTCCTGTGGTTCAACACGTATCCGGCGCAGGTGTTCATGGGTGACATCGGCGCACTGGCGCTCGGTGCCGCGCTCGGCGTCATCGCCGTGATCGTCCGGCAGGAAATCGTGCTGTTCATCATGGGCGGCGTGTTCGTCATGGAGACGGTGTCGGTGATCCTGCAGGTGGGGTCGTTCAAGCTCCGCGGCAAGCGGATCTTCCGGATGGCGCCGATCCACCACCACTTCGAACTCAAGGGCTGGGCCGAACCGAAAGTCATCGTCCGCTTCTGGATCATCACCGTGATCCTCGTGCTGCTCGGCCTCGCGACGCTCAAGCTCCGATGACCGGGACGCTCCACCCTCAGGTTCCGCTTGCCGCCGGCACCCGCGCCCTGGTGCTGGGGCTCGGTCGCACCGGGCTTTCCGCTGCGCGCTACCTGGACCGCAAGGGTCTCACGGTGCGGGTCGCGGACACGCGCGCGAACCCGCCAGGCGCCGATGCGCTGCGTGCAGATGTCCCGGCCGCCGAACTGCGAACAGGGGCGTTCAACCCGTCGCTGCTCGACGATGTCGCGCAGGTGGTGATCTCACCGGGCCTGTCGTTGCAGGAGGCGGTCGTGCATGAAGCGCTCGAGCGCGGGTTGCCGGTCGTGGGTGACATCGAACTCTTCGCCCGTGAGGCACGGGCGCCGGTCGCCGCGATCACCGGCACGAACGGCAAGAGCACGGTGACGACCCTCGTGGCGGAGCTCGCGAACGCAGGTGGACGGCGCGCGCTGGCGGGCGGGAATCTCGGCGAACCCGCTCTCGATCTGCTGCAGCATTCCACACCCGATCTCTACGTGCTCGAGCTGTCGAGCTTCCAGCTCGAAACGACGCACTCGCTGCGCACCGTGACCTCGACCGTGCTCAACGTCACGCCCGATCACATGGACCGGTACGCGAGTCTCGAAGCATACGGTGCGGCGAAGGCCCGCATCTTCGACGGCTGCGGCGTGGCTGTGATCAACGCCGACGACCCGATCGTGCGTGGCATGCCGCGCCCGGGCCAGTCCGTGGTGTCGTTCAGCCTCGAATCGCACGACGCCGACTACACGCTCGAGCACCTGCCTGCGCCGATGATCGTGCGCCGGGGTGAACCGTTGCTGCCGCTCGCGGCGATGCGGCTGCAGGGCCTGCACAACGCGGCCAACGCGATGGCTGCGCTGGCGATGGCCGAAGCCCTCGAACTGCCGCTCGCGCCGGCGCTCGAGGCGCTTTGCGCGTTCGCCGGCCTGCCGCACCGCTCGCAGTGGGTCGCCGATGTCCGCGGCGTGAACTACGTGAACGACTCGAAAGGCACGAACGTCGGTGCGACGCTCGCCGCCGTGCGGGGCCTGGCCGGCCCGCTCGTCGTCATCGCCGGCGGCGATGGCAAGAACCAGGATTTCTCGGAGCTGCGGGATGCGTTCCGCGGCAAGGTCCGTCACGTCGTGCTCATCGGCCGCGATGCGCCGGCGCTCGCAGCCACGCTGGCCGGTGTCTGCGTAACGGAGCGCGCCAGCGACATGCCGGCTGCGGTGCGTGCGGCGCAGGCCGCCGCGCAACCGGGCGACACCGTGCTGCTCTCGCCGGCATGCGCGAGCCTCGACATGTTCCGCGACTACAGCCACCGCGGTGATGAATTCACCGCCACCGTCAGGAGTCTTGCCGCATGAGCGCGCCGGCTTCCACCGTCAACAGTTACGCGCGTTCGAGCGGCCAGCCGCGCCGCCTGCTGCTGGACCCGTGGATCATCGGCACCGTGTGCGCGCTGCTGCTGATCGGCCTGGTCATGGTCGCGTCGGCCTCGATCGGCATCTCCGAGAAGGAGACTGGCGCGGCGTTCCATTACTTCACGCGCCAGCTGGTCTACGTGGCGCTGGGACTGGTGGCTGGCTGCGTCGGGCTGGCCGTGCCGACGCGCATCTGGGACGAGTATTCGAAGTACCTGCTGGGTGGCGCATTCCTGCTGCTGGTCGTCGTGCTGATTCCCGGCATCGGCTACGAGGTCAACGGCTCGCGGCGCTGGATCCGGCTCGGCTTCATGAATTTCCAGGTATCCGAAGCGACACGCGTGATGCTGCTGATGTACGTCGCCAGCTACGCCGTGCGCCGCTCGGACGAACTGCGCAGCGACTTCAGGTCATTCATGGTGCCGGTCGGCGTGCTCGCCGCCGCCGCCCTGCTGCTGCTCGGCGAGCCGGATTTCGGCGCCGCCACCGTGCTGTTCGCGACCGGGCTCGGCGTGCTGTTCCTGGCCGGCGCGCGCATCGTGCACCTGCTCGTGCCGGTCGTCGCCGGCTCCATCGGCCTCGCGGCGCTCGCCGTCGTCTCGCCGTACCGGTTGCGCCGGCTGACGGGCTTTCTCGACCCCTGGGGCGATCCGTTCGACAGCGGCTTCCAGCTCGTGCAGTCGCTGATCGCGATCGGCCGTGGCGAATGGCTCGGTGTCGGTCTCGGTGCGAGCGTACAGAAGCTCTTCTACCTGCCCGAAGCCCACACCGACTTCGTCTTCGCCGTGCTGGCGGAGGAGTTCGGCTTCCTCGGCGTCACGGTCGTCGTCGGCCTGTTCGCGTTGCTCGTGACGCGCGCGCTGCTGATCTCGCGCGAAGCCGCGCAGGCCGGGCAGGCATACCAGTCGTACGTGGCGGCGGCCATCGGCATCTGGCTGGGACTGCAGGCATTCGTGAACATCGGCGTGAACATGGGCCTGCTGCCGACCAAGGGTCTCACGCTGCCGCTGTTGTCCTACGGCGGCAGCAGCATGCTCGTGACGCTCGGCTGGATCGGCGTGCTGCTGCGCATCCACCACGACACGCAGGCCACCGGACGCGTGCGCGTCGCATCGCGCGAGGTCCGTCGCAGATGACGCGCAAGGTGGCCCTGGTCATGGCGGGCGGCACGGGCGGACACGTCTTCCCGGCGCTCGCGACGGCGCGCGTGCTGCAGCGTCGCGGCTACGACATCGTATGGCTCGGTACGCAGCAGGGCATCGAGGCGCGACTCGTGCCAGCGGCGGGCATTCCGGTCGAATGGCTGAGCGTGAGCGGGCTCCGTGGCAAGGGTGCAGCGACGCTGCTGGCGGCTCCGTTCCGCCTGCTGGTCGCCATCAACCAGGCGATGCGCGCGATCCGCAGGCATCAACCCAGGGTCGTGCTCGGTGCGGGTGGTTTCGCGTCCGGCCCGGGTGGCATCGCGGCGTGGTTGCTCGGCCGGCCGCTCGTCGTGCACGAGCAGAACGCGGTCGCGGGCCTCACCAATCGCGTGCTCGCGCGCCTGGCGCGGCGCGTGCTCGAGGGGTTTCCGAACAGTTTCGGCAGCGGCGTGCGGGCCGAGCGCGTCGGCAACCCGGTGCGTCCGGAGATCGTCGCCATCGCTCCGCCCGAGCGCCGTTACGCCGGTCGCGAAGGCGCCGTGCGCCTGCTCGTGTTCGGCGGCAGCCAGGGTGCTGCGCGCCTGAACGCCGTGCTGCCGGCTGCCATCGGCGAGTTGCCGGCGGCGCTGCGGCCAGCAGTGCTGCACCAGACCGGCAAGCACAATTTCGAGGAAACCGTGCAGGCGTATCGCTCGCGCGGCATCGAGGCCGACGTGCGGCCCTTCATCGACGACATGGCGAGCGCCTACGGCTGGGCCGACCTCGCCGTGTGCCGCTCCGGCGCACTGACGGTGACCGAACTGGCGGCGGCTGGCGTGCCTGCCATCCTCGTGCCGTTCCCGGCCGCCGTCGACGACCACCAGACCCGCAACGCGCAGTACGCCGTGCAGGCAGGCGCCGCGAAGCTCCTGCCCGAAGGCGACCTGACCCCGATCTCGCTGGCCGCGCTGTTGCGTGCGCTGCTCGAGGCGGGACGCCCGCTGCTCCTGCGCATGGCCGTGGCGGCGCGCGCGAGCGCCATCGTCGACGCGGACGAACGGCTCGCCGATGCCTGCGTGCAGGCGGCGGGGGAGGCGGCATGAAGGACCGCATGCGCCGGATCCACACGATCCACTTCGTCGGTATCGGCGGCAGTGGCATGTCGGGCATCGCTGAAGTGCTGCTGAACCTCGGCTACGCGGTGCAGGGCTCCGACCTGAAGCAGGGCGAGTCCACCGAGCGCCTGCAGCAGCTCGGCGCGCGCGTGCTGATCGGCCACCGCGCCGAGAACGTCGACGGCGCCGACGTGGTCGTGGTTTCGAGCGCGATCGACGCCGCGAACCCCGAAGTGGCGCGCGCACTGGCCGGGCGCATTCCTGTCGTGAAGCGCGCCGAGATGCTCGGCGAACTGATGCGCTTCCGCTATTCGATCGCCGTGGCCGGCACGCACGGCAAGACCACCACGACCAGCCTGATGGCGAGCGTGCTGGCCGAAGGCGGCACGGACCCCACGTTCGTCATTGGCGGGCGGCTGAAGAGCGCCGCCAGCAATGCGCGCCTCGGGGCTGGCGAGTTCCTGGTCGCCGAGGCCGACGAGAGTGATGCGTCGTTCACGCACCTGCAGCCGATGATCGCGATCGTCACCAACGTCGACGCCGACCACCTCGGCACGCATGGCGGCGATTTCGAGAAGCTGAAGCTCAGCTTCGTCGAGTTCCTGCACAACCTGCCGTTCTACGGGCTCGCGGTCGTCTGCAACGACGACGCGAACGCGCGCGCACTCATTCCCCGCATCGCCCGGCCTTACCTGACCTACGGTTTCGACGAATCCGCAGATGTGCGTGCGGTGGACGTCGAGCGACTCGCGGGCCAGTCGAAGTTCACGGTGCTGCGGCCGGGCGGCGCGCTGCCGTTGCCGATCACGTTGAACCTGCCGGGCCGCCACAACGTGCTGAACGCCCTGGCGGTGATTTCCGTCGCGACCGAGCTCGAGATCGACGATGCCGCAATCCAGCGCGCGCTGGCCGGGTTCCAGGGCATCGAACGGCGCCTGCAGTGGATCGCCGACGTCGACACCGGCGCCGGCATGGTCACGATCGTGGACGACTACGGCCATCACCCGACCGAGATTGCTGCCACCGTCGAAGCCGTGCGCCAGGGCTGGCCGGGACGTCGCGTCGTGCTGGTCTTCCAACCGCACCGCTACACGCGCACACGCGACCTGCTCGACGAGTTCGCACAGGTGCTCGCCGATGCGGATGCGCTCGTCGTGGCCGAGGTGTACGCGGCGGGGGAGGCCCCGATCGCCGGCGCCGACGGCAAGTCGCTCTGCCGTGCGATCCGCTCACGGGGTCGCGTGGAACCCGTGCTGCTCAAGTCGCTGGAAGAACTGCCGGACGCGCTGGCCGGCATCGTGCGTGCGGGCGACGTAGTGCTGACGATGGGTGCCGGTCACATCGGCGCCGTCGCCAGCGAACTGCCGCGCACGCTGCCGGCTGCAATCGCGATGCGAGGCCAACGCGCATGACTTCGCCCTTGCTGATCCAGGATCCCGCCCGGTTCGGCCGCGTCGCCGTGCTGCTCGGCGGCACTTCGTCCGAGCGCGAGGTGTCGCTCGATTCGGGCCGCAACGTGCTCGCAGCGCTGCAGCGCCGCGGCGTCGACGCCACGGCCGTCGACGGCATTCCTGCCCTGGTCGCTGCACTGAACGCGCCGGGTGGCCGCAGATTCGATCGCGTCTTCAACATCCTGCACGGCAACCGCGGTGGCGGCGAAGACGGCGTACTGCAGGGGCTGCTCGAAGCCCTCGGCGTGCCGTACACGGGTTCGGGTGTGCTCGGGTCCGCGCTCGCAATGGACAAGATCCGCACCAAGCAGGTGTGGCTCGCGCTCGGCCTGCCGACGCCGGCCTACGTGAACCTGCAGCGCGGCGAGGACGTGGTCGCGGCGGCCCACAAGCTGGGCCTGCCGGTAATCGTCAAGCCTGCCTGCGAAGGCTCGAGCGTCGGCATCACGCGCTGCTTCAAGGATGCGGACCTCGCGGCGGCCGTCGAGCTGGCGGCGCGTTACGAAGGCTCCCTGCTGGTCGAGCAGCTGATCCAGGGCGAGGAGTACACGGTGGGCGTGCTTGGGCTCGAAGCGCTGCCGTCGATCCGGATCGTGCCGGCTGGCGAGTACTACGACTACCACGCGAAGTACGTGGCCGAGGACACGCAGTACCTGTGCCCGGGCATGACGGGAGCCGCCGAGCAGGAACTTGCGGCCCTTACCCTCGCGGCGTTTTTCGCGGTCGGCTGCAGCGGCTGGGGCCGTGTCGACTTCATGCGCGACCGCGCGGGCAAGCCGTGGCTGCTCGAAGTCAACACGGCGCCGGGCATGACCAGTCATTCACTCGTGCCGAAGGCGGCACGCCAGCGCGGGATCGAATTCGACGAACTCGTCTGGCGGGTCCTCGAGACGAGTTGCCGCGACCAGGAGGGACGTCGATGAAACTGCCGTTCGGCAAGAAGCAGCGCAAGCAGGCGACCCGCCCTGAGCCCAGGTGGTGGGAGCGCCTCGACTGGAGCGCGATCGGCACCACGGCCGCCATCGTCGCCGGCTGCGCCGTCGTGGCGCTGCTGCTGATCTTTGCGCTGGACCGTCCGGTGCGCCGGGTCCTGCTCGAAGGCACCTTCCAGCGCGTCTCGCCGCCGGAAATCGAGAGCGCCGTCGCGGAGGTCGCGCAGGGTGGCCTGGCCTCGGTGGACCTCGAGCGCATTCGCAAGCGTGTCGAGTCGACCGACTGGGTGGACAGCGCGGTCGTGACCCGCGTGTGGCCGGATGCAATCCGCGTCGTGGTCAACGAAGAGGTGGCGGCGGCGCGGTGGAACGACGCCGGGCTGCTGAACGCGCGCGGCGAGCTCTTCATCCGCAATGCGCGCTACGTGCCGCCGGAATTGCCGCTGCTCGAAGGCCCGGAAGGCAGCGAGACGCAGGTTGCGCAACTGTACATCGATGCCCAGGGCCGCCTGCTCGAATCCGGCCTGCGCCTCACGGGCGTCCGGCTCGACGACCGCGGCGCGTGGGAACTCGAGCTGGCGGATGGCCTGCAGGTCAGGCTCGGCCGGCAGGACGTCAAGGAACGCCTCGAACGCTTCATTCGACTCGCGAGCCCGACGGTGGCGAAGCGGGTCGCGGAGATCAATTACGTGGACATGCGCTACACGAACGGCTTCAGCGTGGGCTGGAACGCCCGTTCCGCACTGGCCGTCGCCCCGCAGGAGGACGCGACACCCGATGCCTAGAAAGCCCGAAAGAAACCTGCTCGTCGGACTCGACATCGGCACGTCGAAAGTCGTCGCCATCGTCGGCGAGCTCACCGTGGACGGCACGATCGACGTGGTGGGAGTGGGCTCGCACCCTTCGCGCGGGTTGAAGCGCGGCGTCGTCGTCAACATCGACTCGACCGTGCAGTCGATCCAGCGCGCGGTCGAGGAAGCCGAGCTGATGGCCGGCTGCCAGATTCACTCCGTGTTCGCCGGCATCGCCGGCAGCCACGTGCGCAGCCTGAACTCGCACGGCATCGTCGCGATCCGCGACAAGGAAGTCACGCAGAGCGACGTCGAGCGCGTGATCGACGCGGCGCGCGCCGTGGCGATTCCCGCGGACCAGAAGATCCTGCACATCCTGCCGCAGGAATTCATCATCGACGCGCAGGACGGCATCCGCGAGCCCGTCGGCATGTCGGGCGTGCGGCTCGAGGCGAAGGTCCACATCGTGACCGGCGCGGAAAGCGCCGCGCAGAACATCGTCAAGTGCGTGCAGCGCTGCGGCCTCGAGGTCGAGGACATCGTGCTCGAACAGCTGGCGTCGAGCTACGCCGTGCTGGCCGACGACGAGAAGGAACTCGGAGTCTGCCTGATCGACATCGGCGGTGGCACCACCGACGTGGCGGTCTTCGCGGGCGGCGCGATCCGGCATACCGCCGTCATCCCGATCGCGGGCGACCTCGTCACCAACGACATCGCCCAGAGCCTGCGCACGCCTACGCATCATGCCGAGGAACTCAAGGTGAAGTATGCGTGCGCGCTGTCGCAGCTCGCGAATGCGGACGAAACCATCGAGGTGCCGAGCGTGGGCGATCGCCCGGCACGGCGCCTCGCGCGGCAGACGCTCGCGAGCGTCGTCGAGGCGCGCTACGAGGAAATCTTCGTGCTCGTGCGCGACGAGCTGGCGCGTTCCGATTACCACGACAAGATCGCCGCCGGCATCGTCCTCACGGGCGGCAGCGCGAAAATGGACGGCGTCATCGAACTGGCCGAGGAAATTTTCCACGCACCGGTGCGGCTCGGCCTGCCCCAGGGCGTGAGCGGGCTGGTGGATGTCGTGCGCAATCCGATTCATTCGACCGGCGTCGGCCTGCTGCTGTTCGGACGCAGCACGCGCCACGTGCATCCACCGTCGCATGGCGGGATGGGCCCGCGCAAGACGATCCAGCGCATGCGGGATTGGTTCAAGGGGAACTTTTGAGGGGTTAGGGGATAGGGGTTAGGGGTTAGGACAGGAAGGACAGGAAGGACAGGAAGGACAGGAAGGGCAGGAAGGGTCGGAAGGAAAAGAGATTCTCGGGGCGCGGTAAGGCTGCCGCGCCAGGCAACAAGTCATTCGTCATTCGTCATAATTTTTGTTACGGAGCAGCACACCCATGTTCGTACTCGCAGATACGGAAAACCAGGGCGCAATCATCAAGGTCGTAGGCGTCGGCGGCGGCGGCGGCAACGCCGTGACTCACATGGTCAACTCGGGCATCGAAGGCGTCGATTTCCTGTGCATCAACACGGATTCGCAGGCGCTCAAGCACTCGAAGGTCAAGACCAGCCTGCAGATCGGCTCGAACATCACCAAGGGCCTCGGCGCCGGTGCAGATCCCGAAGTCGGCCGCCAGGCGGCGATGGAAGACCGCGACCGCATCGTCGAGCTGATCGAAGGCTCGGACATGATCTTCATCACCGCCGGCATGGGTGGTGGCACGGGGACGGGCGCCGCGCCGATCGTGGCGCAGGTGGCGAAGGAACTCGGCATCCTGACCGTCGCGGTCGTGACCAAGCCGTTCGAGATGGAAGGCAACAAGCGCACATCGCTCGCAGAACAGGGCATCAACGAGCTGCACAAGTACGTCGACTCGCTGATCACGATCCCGAACCAGAAGCTGCTCACGGTGCTCGGCGGCGACATGACGCTGCTCGATGCCTTCAAGACGGCGAACCAGGTGCTGCAGGGTGCCGTGCAGGGCATCGCGGAACTGATCACGCGTCCCGGCATGATCAACGTCGACTTCGCCGACGTCCGCACCGTCATGGCCGAGACCGGCATGGCGATGATGGGCTCCGGCCAGGCGAGCGGCGAGAACCGTGCGCGCGCCGCGGCCGAAGCCGCGATCTCGAGCCCGCTGCTCGAGGACGTGAACCTGTCGGGCGCCCACGGCCTGCTGATCAACGTCACGGCCGGCATGGACCTGCGCACGAGCGAGTTCCACCTCGTCGGCGAAACCGTGAAGCAGTTCGCCTCGGACGATGCAACGGTCGTCGTCGGCTACGTGATCGATCCGGAGATGACGGACCAGATCCGCGTCACTGTCGTCGCAACCGGCATCGGCCGTGCCATGGCCAAGGCGGTGCCGCAGCCGACGATCGTCCAGGGCGCCGGCCGTGGCGAGCGCCGCCGTGCGCCGCTCGGCGCGGGCGACTACTCGGCCTACGACACGCCGCCGCGCCTGCGCGAGCGTGCGCGTGCCGTCGGCGATGGCCTGAGCCTCGACCACGGCGACGAATCGTTCATCGACATTCCGGCATTCCTGCGCCGGCAAGCCGACTGACGACGGCCGCCTTTCCCGCCAGCCTCGGGAAAGGCAGGCAGAGTCCAGGTGGAGGTTCCCTGCTCCGGGCCTCCGCCTGGTCCTGTCCATCGGTTTCAGGGTGAACAGACATGGGTGCCAGCAGCACCGCCGGCCTGGGCCAGGCGCTCGACTTTCGCGACGAATGCGACGCACTGCATTCGGCGCTCGAAAACGCGCCGGCCGAAGCCTGGGCCGAACCGACGCAGTTCAAGGGCTGGACGTTCGACGACGTCCTCGGTCACCTCTATTTTTTCGATCACGCCTCGGAGATCGCCGCGCGCAGTCGCGACGACGTCCAGGCGTTGTTCCGCGACATCTTCCAGGCGAGTGCCACCGGCGTCTCGCTGATCGACTATTCACGGCGCTGGCTGCAAGGCTGCGCGGGCTCCACCCTGCTCGGGCGCTGGCGCACGCAGTACCAGCGGCTGGCAGAAATATACGCCGGCTTCGAGCCCGGCCGTCGCCTGGCCTGGGCCGGCCCCGACATGAGCGCCCGGTCGTTCATGAGCGCCCGGCAGATGGAAACCTGGGCGCATGGGCAGGCGATCTTCGACGCGCTCGGCATCGATCGCGTCGAGCACGACCGGCTGCGCAACATCGCGGTGATGGGCGTCAACACCTTCGACTGGACCTTCAAGGTCAACCGCCGTGACGTGCCTGCGGTGAAGCCGTACGTGCGCTTGACGAGCCCGTCAGGCGCGCTGTGGGAGTGGAACGATCCTGCGGCGGCGGAGCGCGTCGAAGGCAGCGCGGTTGAGTTCTGTCGCGTGGTCACGCAAACGCGCAACCTGGCCGACACGAATCTTGCCGTGACCGGCGGGATCGCGCGGCAGTGGCTGGAACGTGCGCAGTGTTTCGCCGGTCCGCCGGAGCGACCGCCGGCACCCGGCACGCGGTTCAAGCAGGGTCACTACGACAGCGAGTGGTGATCAGCCCTGCGCTGCGTCATCGACACCGATGACGCCGTCCGCCACGAGGCGGTCGATTTCGCCGGCTTCGAATCCCGCCTCCGTCAGCACGGCGCGACTGTCGCCGCCGGGGCGCGGTGCGTGCCTGTCCGCAGTTTCGGTCCCGTGGTGCCAGCGGAACGGCGAACGCGGTGCACGCAGGCGTCCTTCGGTCGGATGCTCGTATTCCTGGAAGAATCCCGTCGCGACCAGGTGCGGATCCTGCAACAGTTCACCGACCGAGTTCACGCGCGCACAGGGAATGTCGGCCGCACGCAGCAATTCGAGCCACTCGGCGGTCGGCCGCGCCGGCGCCACCTCGGCAATGATCGCGTACAGCGAATCCACGCTCTGGCTGCGCAGCACCGGGTCCTGGACCTGCGGCGAATGCGCGAGTTCGGCGCGTCCAATGATCTCGAAGAACGCTGCCCAGTGCGTGCCGTTGTACGGCAGGATCGCCATGAAGCCGTCCTGCGTGCGGTACGGCTTGCGATTGGGTGCGGCCAGCCGGTCGTAGCCCGTGGGCCCGAGCGCGGGTATGAACGTTTCGCCGCCGAGCTGTTCCGACAGCAGGAACGCGACCGTGCTTTCGAACATGGGCGCTTCGATGCAGCAGCCCTTGCCCGTGCGAGCAAGGTGCGCGAGGCCCGTTGCCACCGCGATCGCAAGATGCAGGCCACCGACCTTGTCGCAGAGGATCGTCGAGAGGTACCGCGGTTCGCCCTGGGCATTCGCGTTCAACGCGGCAACGCCTGCCGCCGCCTGGACGATGTCGTCGTATGCAGGCTCGTTGGCGTTCGGACCGCTCTGGTCGTAGCCCGCTGCGAACGCGTAGACCAGGTCGGGCTTGATGCGTGCGAGCTGCTCGTAGGCGAGACCCAGCGGCTCGGCGGCTTTCGGCCGCATGTTGTGCACGACGGCATCTGCGCCGCTGACCAGTCGCGCCAGCACCGCGCGCGACTGCGGCCGCTTCAGGTCGATCGCGAGCGAGCGCTTGTTGCGGTTGAAGCCGATGAAGCCTGCGCCCATGGAGCGCGAACGACCCGGGCGCACCGTGCGAAAGAGGTCGCCCTGCAGCGGTTCGATCTTGATGACGTCCGCCCCGAGATCGCCGAGCGTCTGCGTCGCATAGGGGCCGAGCACGATCGTCGTGAAGTCGAGGACGCGGATTCCTTGCAGCAGGGGCAGCATCGATTTCACCCGGCAGTGTGCGAAAGCCCGCGCAGGATACGTGGCCGCGACCGGTCGATCCAACGCGGATCAGCCGATGCGAATCGACCGTATTTCGTCAGGATCGCCGAGTCCCCGCTTCCCTCGCCGACGCGTCGATGGTAGGAAGGCGGTCGCCCGAGACACATCGTGAGGCAGGAACGCATGGGACCGCTGCAGGGAATCCGGATCATCGAACTTGCGGGACTCGGCCCGGCGCCGTTCTGCGCCATGATGCTGGCCGACATGGGTGCGACGGTCATCCGCGTCGACCGTGCCTCGGCGCAACCCGGGGAGCCCGATCCGGTCGACACCCTGCTGCGCAACCGGCAGTCGATCGCGCTGAACCTGAAAAGCCCCGCGGGAATCGCGGCGTTGCTGCGGCTCATCGACGGCGCGGATGCACTGATCGAAGGCTTCCGGCCCGGTGTCGCCGAGCGCCTCGGCGTGGGACCGGATGTCTGTCTCGCGCGCAATCCAAAGCTCGTCTACGGGCGCATGACGGGCTGGGGGCAGTCCGGGCCGCTCGCACAGTCGGCGGGGCACGACATCAATTACCTCGCGCTGACCGGCGCGCTGCACCTGATCGGCGAACGCGGTCGCAAGCCGGTGCCGCCGCTGAACCTCGTCGCGGATTTTGGCGGCGGCGGCATGATGCTGCTGTCCGGCCTGCTGGCGGCGCTGCTGGAGGCTTCGCGCTCGGGCAAGGGCCAGGTGATCGACGCCGCCATGACCGACGGCACGATCGCCCTGCTCAGCATCTTCTTCTCGATCCGAGCCTCGGACCCGGGGTTCCGCGACGAGACCGGACAACTGATGCTCGCGGGCGCGGCACCTTATTACGGCACCTTCGAGACCAGCGATGGCAAGTACCTCGCCCTTGGCTCGATCGAGCCGCAGTTCTACGCGCTGCTGATCGAGAAGCTCGGCGTCGACAGGAAATTCCTCGCGGCGGGATACCCGGCTAGCCGCCGGCACTGGCCGGAAGCGGAAGCCGCCATCGCGGCGGCGGTGCGGACGAAGACGCGCGACGAATGGGCCGCCATCTTCGAGGGCACCGATGCATGCGTCGCACCTGTACTCAGTCTCGGCGAGGCGGCGCAGCATCCCCACAACGTGGCGCGCGGCAGTTTCATCACGGTGAACGGAGTCGAGCAGCACGCACCCGCGCCACGGTTCAGTCGTACCGGGGCGGCACCGGTCCAGGCGCCGCATCGTGCGGGCGCCGACAGTGGCGAGGTTCTGGCAGAAGCGGGGTTCTCCGCAGCGGAAATCGAGCAGCTGCGCGTGGCCGGCGGCCTGGCCTAGCCGCGGCACGCGGCCATGCTGACGGGCCGCCGACCAGTCCTTTATGATGGTCGGTGGGCCCGGGCCAAGGGCCCGCCCCATCTCGCAGGTTTCAAAGAACCGCCACGCGGAGCGTGATCGCCCGCGCGGCCCGACCGGAGTCACACGCATGGCCGACGCCTTCATCTACGACCACGTCCGCACCCCGCGGGGTCGTGGCAAGCCGGACGGATCGCTCCACAGCATCACGCCGATACAACTTGCCGCGCAGACGCTGCAGGCCGTGCGCGAACGCAACCAGCTCGATACGGCCCTCCTGGACGACGTCGTGCTCGGCTGCGTCTCGCCGATCGGCGAGCAGGGCGCCGACATTGCGCGCGTGGCCACGCTCGTGGCCGGTTACGCCGAATCCGTGCCTGGCCAGCAGCTGAACCGCTTCTGCGCCTCGGGCCTCGAGGCCATCAACAATGCCGCCGCGCAGGTGATGTCCGGCCAGTCGCAGGCCGTCGTGGCCGGCGGCGTCGAGTCGATGTCGCGCGTGCCGATCGGCGCGGACGGTGGCGCCTGGGTGGCCGACCCCGCCGTCGCCTACAACACGTATTTCGTGCCGCAGGGCGTGGGCGCGGACCTGATCGCGACGCTCGACGGCTACACGCGCGAGCACGTCGATGCGTTCGCCGTGGAAAGCCAGCGTCGCGCCGCTGCCGCCTGGGCTGAAGGTCGCTTCGGCAGGTCGATCCTGCCGGTCCGGGACATCCTCGGCCGCGTCATGCTCGACCGCGACGAACACATGCGCCCGGATGCAACGCTGGCAGGCCTGGCGTCGCTGAAGCCCGCGTTTGCGACGATGGGTGAGCAGGCGGGCTTCGATGCCGTGGCGCAGATGAAGTATCCGCAGGTCGATTCTATCAACCACGTGCACACGGCCGCCAATTCGAGCGGCATCGTCGACGGCGCCGCGGGCATGCTGGTCGGCAGCAAGCGCTTCGGTGGCAAGGCCGGCCTCAAGCCGCGCGCGCGCATCCGTGCGTTCACGTCGATCGGCAGCGAGCCCGCGATCATGCTGACCGGTCCCGCGCTGGTGACGCAGAAGTTGCTCAAGCGCGCCGGCATGACGGTCAAGGACATCGACCTGTTCGAAGTCAACGAGGCGTTCGCCTCCGTCGTGCTGCGTTTCATGCGCGCGATGGACGTGCCGCACGACAAGGTCAACGTGAACGGCGGTGCCATCGCCATGGGTCACCCGCTGGGGGCCACCGGAGCGATCATCACGGGGATCGTCCTCGACGAACTCGAACGCCGTAATCTCAACACCGCGCTGATCACGCTCTGCGTGGGCGCGGGCATGGGCACGGCCACCATCATCGAGCGCGTCTGACGCGCCGACCGAGCAGGAACCAGCAGTATGCCTAAGCACTTCAACCTGGCCGTCGACGCCGACGGCATCGCCCTGATCACGATGGACAGCCCGGGACGTTCGATGAACGTGCTGGGCCCCGACGTCGAGCAGGAACTCGCCGCAATCGTCGATCAAGTCGTCGCAGACGCGGCCATCCGCGGCGCGATCATCACGTCGGGCAAGCCGAGTTTCCTCGCCGGCTACGACCTCACTGAATTCCTGCGCAGCTTCGGCCCGCAGCTCACGCCGGTGCAGGTGTATGAGAACTTCACCGGCCTCGGTCGCCTGCTGCGCCGGATCGAAACCTGCGGCAAGCCGTTCGTTGCGGCCATCAACGGCCTGGCGCTCGGCGGCGGCTTCGAAGTGTGCCTCGCGTGCCATTACCGCGTGATCGCGGATGACCCGAAGGCGTTCGTCGGCCTGCCGGAAGTGAAAGTCGGCCTGCTGCCGGGCGGCGGCGGCACGCAGCGCATGCCGCGCCTGATCGGCGTGACGCAGTCGCTGCCGTACCTGCTCGAAGGCGGCAATATCCCGGCTGCCGAAGCGAAGAAGCTCGGCCTGGTGCACGAGGTCGTGCCGGCGGGTGAGTTGATTGCCGCCGCGAAGCGCTGGCTCATGGGTTCGCCGGTGACGGTGCAGCCGTGGGACCAGAAGGGCTATCGCGTGCCGGGTGGCGTGGCGTTTGCCAGCGCCGGTACGACGCAGACATTCATGGGCGCCACCGCGCTCGTCGCGAAGAAGACGCTGCACAACTATCCGGCGCCGGCGGCGATCCTGTCGTGCGTCTATGAAGGCACGCTGCTGCCGATCGAGAAGGGCCTCGAAGTCGAGTCCAAGTATTTTGCGACGCTCGTGACCGGACCGGTCGCGCGCAACCTGATCCGCACGATGTTCGTGAACAAGGGCAACGCCGACAAGCTCTCGGTGCGCCCGGCGGACGTGCCGAAGTCGAAGGTGACGAAGCTCGGCGTCCTCGGCGCCGGCATGATGGGAGCAGGTGTAGCCTACGTTTCCGCAATGCAGGGCATGGAAGTGATCCTGATCGACTCGACGGCCGAGCAGGCGGAGAAGGGCAAGGCCTACTCCGCGAAGCTGCTGGCGAAGGACGTCGAGAAAGGCCGTCGCACCCGGGAGCAGGCCGAGGCCGTGCTCGCACGCATCAAGCCGACAGTCGACTACGCGTCGCTCGAGGGCGCCGACCTGGTGATCGAGGCGGTGTTCGAGCATCGCGGCATCAAGGCCGACGTCACGGCGAAGGCCGAGGCCGTCATCCCGAAGACCGCCGTGTTCGCCAGCAACACCTCGACGCTGCCGATCACCGGCCTCGCCAAGGCGTCGAAGCGGCCGCAGAGCTTCATCGGCATTCACTTCTTCTCGCCGGTCGAGAAGATGCCGCTGGTCGAGATCATCGTCGGCAAGCAGACGGGCGATGAAGCGATCGCGCGCGCGCTCGACTACGTTGGCCAGCTGAAAAAGACGCCGATCGTGGTCAACGACAGCCGCGGCTTCTACACCAGCCGCTGCTTCGGCACGTACACCGCTGAAGGCGCGAAGATGCTGTCCGAAGGCATCGATCCGCAGCTGATCGAAAGCGCGGGCAAGCTTGCCGGCATGCCGGTCGGCCCGCTGGCCGTCAGCGACGAAGTGAGCCTCGAACTCGCCTACAAGGTGATGTCGCAGTCACGCGAGGACCTCGGCGCCAGGTACCAGGAGCCGGTCAGCTGGCCGGTCGTGAAGCACTTCGTCGAAGACCTCAAGCGCCTCGGCCGCAAGAGCGGCGCGGGTTTCTATGACTACCCCGAAGGCGGCAAGAAGGTGCTCTGGCCCGGGCTTGCGCACGAGTATCCGCGACTCGCGCAACAGCCAGGCGTCGACGAGCTCAAGACGCGCCTGCTGTACATCCAGGCGCTCGAGACGGCGCGTTGCTTCGAGGAAGGCGTGCTGCGCAGCGTGCACGAAGCCGACCTCGGCTCGATCCTCGGCTGGGGTTTCCCGGCCTACACCGGCGGCACGCTCTCGT
This sequence comes from uncultured Gammaproteobacteria bacterium, assembly GCA_963700045.1. Taxonomy (GTDB): domain Bacteria; phylum Pseudomonadota; class Gammaproteobacteria; order Steroidobacterales; family Steroidobacteraceae; genus RPQJ01. The sequence goes on along the minus strand of CAVOWK010000022.1, from coordinate 72,935 downwards.
ACATCGATACGATCGGGCCGGCGAAATTCGTGGCAGAGTGCAAGCGCCTGGCCAGGCTGTACGGCGCACGCTTCAAGCCGACCAAGGGCCTGCTGGCACGCGCGCAGTCGGGCGAGACGTACTACGACGGCGCGGCCAGGTCCGCAGCCAAGGCTTCGTGAGGAGATCGAGTCGCCATGAGTGAAGTGCTGGTTGAACGCCGCGGTCGCGTCGCGATCGTCACGCTGAACAGGCCCGAAGCGCTGAACGGCTTCACGACGGGGCTGCGCAATGCGTTGAAGAAAGAATTGCAGGCAGTGGCGGCTGACGAGTCCGTGCGCGCCGTCGTGCTGACGGGCGCAGGCCGTGGTTTCAGCGCGGGTGCGGACCTCAAGGCCGAGCCGATGACGTCGGGCACCGAAGTCGAGCGGCAGCTCAACGAGGAGTACGGCGCGGCGCTGCGTTCGATCGCGACCATGCCGAAGCCCGTGATCGCGGCCGTGAACGGTTTTGCGACCGGCATTGGCGGCTCGTTCGCGCTCGTCTGCGACCTGGTCGTGATGGGCGAGAGCGCCTTCTTCCAGGTGCCGTTCGCGAAGATCGGCCTGGTGCCGGACGGCGGTCTCACCTGGCTGCTGACCAGCCGCATCGGTCATCGTCGCGCGTTCGAGCTCGCGATGACGGGCGACCGCGTGCCTGCTGCCCGATGCCTGGAGTGGAACCTGGTCAATCGGGTCGTGCCCGACGACCGGGTCGTCGCCGACGCCGTCGCGTGGGCCGAACAGCTGTGCGACGCAGCGCCGATCGCGCTCGGCTACATGAAGCAGCTGCTGCGCAGCGCACCCGACATGGGTTACGAACAGACGATCCGTGCCGAAGCCAGGTTGCAGGCGCCGTGCATCGACAGCCAGGATTTCGCCGAAGGCGTCGCCGCGTTCCGCGAGAAGCGCGCGCCGAAATTCACGGGCAGGTGATGACCGGCAGCGGTCGCGGGGTGAGCGCATGACCGGAACGACGACCGTCTCGACGATCGAGGCCGCGACGACCGGGATGCGTCCCGGCCTGGAAATCGACCGCGATCGCCTGCAGCAGTACCTCGAGGCGCACGTGGCGGGGTTCGCGGGGCCGCTGTCGATCCGGCAGTTCAAGGGCGGGCAGTCGAATCCGACGTACCTGCTGACGACGCCGTCGCGGCAGTACGTGCTGCGTCGCAAGCCACCGGGCCAGTTGCTGGCCTCGGCCCACGCGGTCGATCGCGAATACAAAGTCATCAGCGCGCTCGGCCAGCACACCGACGTGCCCGTGCCGCGCACTTACGTGCTGTGCACCGACGAGTCGGTGGTCGGCACCTGGTTCTACGTGATGGATCACGTGGCCGGACGCATCTTCTGGGACCCCTCGTTTCCGGACGTGGCGAAAGAACGCCGACGGGAACACTCGCTGGCGCTTTGTGACGCGTTGGCCCGCCTGCACCGGGTCCGGCCTGAAGCCGCGAACCTCGCCGACTATGGCAAGCCCACGGGTTACTTGAGCCGCCAGATCGCGCGATTCTCGAAGCAGTACCTGGAGGACACCGCCGGTGGCCGCATCGACTCCATGGAGCGTGTCATCGACTGGCTGCCTCGCAACATGCCGGCGCAGGAACCGCCTGCCGCGGTCGTGCACGGCGACTACCGGTCGGACAACGCGGTGTTCCACCCGACCGAACCGCGGGTCGTCGCGATCCTGGACTGGGAGCTGTCCTCGCTCGGAGATCCGCTCGCCGATTTTGCCTACCACCTGATGGCCTACCGCCTGCCGTCGCTGTCGACCCCGATGCTCGGCGGCCGGGACGCGGCGGCGCTCGGTCTGCCGACCGAAGCGGAATACGTCGCGCACTACGAACAAGTCACCGGCTTCCGGCTGGATCCTCGCGACCTCGAGTTCTACCTGGCCTTCGGCATGTTCCGGCTGGCCGGCATCTTCCACGGCATCCGCAGCCGGGTGGTGCGGGGAACGGCCGTCAGCGCCCGGGCTCGCGAGTACGCGACCTTCACCGACTCGATCGCGGACCTGGCCTGGACCCAGGCACAGCGCGCAGCGTCCTCATAAGTCCATGAGAAACAGGGGCTTAGGGTTCTTCTGTCGCCTGTGGTAAAGTACGCGGCTAAGTTCGGGGTCAAATCGCCTTAATGCTGAAGCAACGCACGCTCAAGAACTCGATCCGCGCCACGGGCGTAGGCCTGCACACCGGCAAGAAAGTGCTGATGGTCCTGCGTCCGGCCCCGGCCAATTCGGGCATCGTCTTCCGTCGCACCGACCTCGACCAGCTCATCGACATCCCGGCCAAGGCCGGCAACGTCAGCCAGACCACGCTCGGCACCAGCCTCACGGCGGACGACGGCACGGTCTCGACCGTCGAGCACCTCATGTCCGCGCTTGCGGGCCTCGGCATCGACAACCTCGTCGTCGAATTGAGCGCCAGCGAAGTGCCGATCATGGATGGCAGCGCGGGGCCGTTCGTCTTCCTGCTGCAGTCGGCGGGAATCGAGGAACAGAACGCCGCGAAGCGCTTCGTCCGCATCAAGAAGAGCGTCAAGGTCGAGGACGGCGACAAGTGGGCGCGGTTCGATCCCTACGACGGCTTTAAAGTTAATTTTGAAATCGAGTTCGACCATCCGGTGTTCAAGCGCCGGTCACAGGTTGCCTCGATGGACTTCTCGACGACCACGTTCCTGCGCGAGGTCAGCCGTGCCCGCACGTTCGGCTTCATGCGCGACCTGGAATACATGCGCGCGCAGAACCTGGCCCTCGGCGGCAACCTCGACAACGCGATCGTGCTCGACGATTACCGGGTGCTGAACGAGGACGGCCTGCGCTACGAAGACGAGTTCGTGAAGCACAAGATCCTCGACGCGATCGGCGATCTCTACCTGCTCGGCCACAGCCTGATCGGCGAGTTCAGCGGCTTCAAGTCGGGCCACGGGCTCAACAACCGCCTGTTGCGCACGCTGATTGCGGATGCGAGCGCGTGGGAAGAAGTGACGTTCGAGACGCTGCAGGACGCGCCGATCAGCTACGTCGCCGCGGCTTCCGCGACCGCGTCCTAACCCCTTCCCCGGACCTTCACCACCACCTTGCCGATGGGTGGCTCGCCGCCCGACTCCAGCCGTTCCTTGAGCGACTGCGCGCCGTAGCGCACGCGGGGCGTCCACGCCGCCGAATCCATGATGACGACCAGGTCGTCGCCATGCCGGGCAGCCGAAACCAGGTGCGGGCGCAAGGCCTCCGCCAGCCCCAGGCGGACCTTTTCGGTCAATGACTGCGCCGCGGCAGCCTTCTTCTCGAGGGCGGCCAGGCCCGGTGCGAGGCCCCCGAACAGCGGTTTGAGGCGGTCCATCATTGTTAATGTAAACTGCGCAAACGGCCGATTTGTTTGCCAAGTGGGGGCTAGTCGGGGCATAGTCTCGCGAATCCGTGACACGACGCAACGAAGACCGCTGGCTGGCGCAGCGATCGTGTCGCTTTTCGCCATCGACGCACCCCGGGGGTTGGCGCGGCATGAATCTGCGGATCGTTACCGGCCCCCATGGCCGCACCAGAGAGATCGACCTCACCGGGCCACGCCTGTTGCTGGCCTCGGTTCTCGTCGTAGGCATCTTCATCGCCGGTCTGGCACTCGGGCGTTTCCTGCTCGGCGGCAATGCCGAGCAACGTGCCTACGCGCGTGCCATGGCCCAGCAGAAGACCGACTTGCAGGCCGCGCGCGGACAGATCGACGGCAAAGTCGACGCCCTGGCCGCACGAATTGGTTCGCTGAACGCCCAGTTGATCCGCCTCGACGCCCTGGGTCGCCGGCTCACCGACCTGGCCGGTCTCGACCGCGGTGAGTTCGATTTCGCCAAGCCACCGCCCGCCGGCGGTCCCGAGGGACAGGAAATGCAGGGCGGTTCCGTGCAGGTGCCCGAACTCACCTCGGTGCTCGATACGCTCGAAGAACAGATCCACGACCGCGAGCAGCAGCTGGGGGCGCTCGAGATGGTCATGGCGTCGCGCGAACTCGGCCAGCGCATCATGCCGGGCGGGCTGCCGCTGATCGGCGGCTGGATTTCCTCGCATTTCGGCCATCGCAGCGATCCGTTCACGGGTCGCGGCGCGTTCCATGCCGGCGTCGACTTTGCTGGTCCTGCGGGCTCCCGCGTGATCGCCGTCGGTCCCGGCGTGGTTACGTATTCCGGCTGGAAAGAGGGTTACGGCAACGTCGTCGAGATCACGCACCCGACGGGCTACGTGACGCGTTACGGTCACAATTCGCGCAACCTCGTGCCGGTGGGCCGTGCGGTGCAGAAGAACGACGCCATCGCCGTCATCGGCAGCACGGGCCGTTCCACGGGCACTCACGTGCACTTCGAGGTGCTGCGGGACGGCAATGTCCTCAACCCGATGAAGTACCTGGCAGCGCCGTGAGAAGGGGTTAGGGGATAGGGGATAGGGGTTAGTCGGAACCCAACCCCACCAGCCGTGTTGCCAAGAGTGCAGGCCAACCGCAACGGCCAGCAGAACCCCGCTATCCCTGCCGCTGTCCAATCGCAGCGAAGCGCTTTTCCGACTAACCCCTATCCCCTATCCCCTAACCCCTTGTATCTACGGAGAGCCGCCGCACCTACGGCCGGCAGTGCTGTAGAATTTCCGCCTTTATTTTCAACGCTTATCGCCCGGAACCCCAGTGGCTAATTGGCTCACCCGCATTTTCGGCAGTCGCAACCAGCGGCTCGTCAGTCAGTACAACGGCCTCGTCAGGAAGATCAACGCGTTCGAGCCAGCCCTGCAGGCCCTTTCCGACGCCGACCTCGCCGCCAAGACCGTCCAGTTCCGCGCGCAGCTTGCGGCCGGCAAGACCCTCGACGACCTCCTGCCCGAAGCGTTCGCCGTCGTCCGCGAGGCCTCGCGCCGCACCCTCGGCCTGCGCCACTTCGACGTGCAGCTGATCGGCGGCATGGTGCTGAACAACGGCAAGATCGCCGAAATGCGCACCGGCGAAGGCAAGACCCTGGTTGCCACGCTACCCGCGTACCTGAACGCGTTGCCCGGCAATGGCGCGCACATCGTCACGGTCAACGAATACCTCGCACAGCGCGACGCCGACTGGATGTCGCCGATCTACAACTTCCTCGGCATGAGCGTCGGCGTGGTCAAGGCCGGCCTGATGCCGGACGAGAAGCGCGCGGCCTACGGTTCCGACATCACGTACGGCACCAACAACGAATTCGGCTTCGACTACCTGCGCGACAACCTGGCATTCCGCATCGAAGACCGCATGCAGCGCGAGCTCGCGTTCGCAGTGGTCGACGAAGTGGACTCGATCCTCATCGACGAAGCGCGCACGCCGCTGATCATCTCGGGCCCCGCCGAGGAGAGCACCGAGCTCTACATCAAGATCAACGAGCTGGTGCCGCGTCTCGCGAAGCAGGAGGCGGAGGAAGGCGAGGGCGACTACTGGGCCGACGAAAAGTCGAAGCAGGTCCATCTCTCCGACCAGGGCCACGAGCACGTCGAGGAACTGTTCCTGCAGGCTGGGTTGCTGCAGGAAGGCCAGAGCCTCTACGACCCGGCCAACATCCGGCTGATGCATCACCTGAACGCCGCGCTGCGCGCGCACGCGCTGTACCGCAAGGACGTCGAGTACATCGTCCGCAACGGCGAAGTCATCATCGTCGACGAGTTCACGGGCCGCACGATGCCGGGCCGCCGCTGGTCGGATGGCCTGCACCAGTCAGTGGAGGCGAAGGAAGGCGTAAACGTGCGCGAGGAAAACCAGACGGTTGCCTCGATCACGTTCCAGAACTTCTTCCGCATGTACGGCAAGTTGTCGGGCATGACCGGCACTGCCGACACCGAGGCCTTCGAGTTCCAGCAGATCTACGGCCTCGAAGTGGTCGTGATTCCGACCCACCGTCCGATGATCCGCGACGACGCGGCGGACCTTGTCTACCTGACGCAGAAGGACAAGTACGAAGCGATCATCGAGGACATCCGCGAGTGCGTTAAGCGCGGCCAGCCGGCCCTCGTCGGCACCACCTCGGTCGAAACCTCGGAGCTGCTCTCGGGCCTGCTGAAGCAGAAGGGCATCGATCACAACGTGCTGAACGCGAAGCAGCACGACCGCGAAGCGATCATCGTGTCGCAGGCTGGACGTCCCGGCACCGTCACGATCGCCACCAACATGGCTGGCCGCGGCACGGACATCGTGCTCGGCGGCAGCCTCAAGACCGAACTGCAGGAGATCGCCGCGACGGACGCTGCCGCGCGCGCCGCGGTCGAGGCGGAATGGAAGCGGCGGCACGAACAGGTGATCGCGTCGGGCGGTCTGCACATCATCGGCACCGAGCGCCACGAATCACGCCGCATCGACAACCAGCTGCGCGGGCGGTCGGGCCGCCAGGGCGACCCGGGCTCGAGCCGGTTCTATCTGTCGCTCGAAGACAGCCTGATGCGCATCTTCGGCGACCCCGATCGCACCAAGCGCTGGCTGACCACGGCCGGCATGAAGGAAGGCGAGGTCATCGAGAGCAAGATGCTGTCGCGCCAGATCGAGCGCGCGCAACGCAAGGTGGAAGCCTACAACTTCGACCTGCGCAAGAACCTGCTCGAGTACGACGACGTCGCCAACGACCAGCGCAAGGTCATCTACCAGCAGCGCACCGAGATCATGGCGGCGGAGGACATCTCCGATTCCGTCACGGGCATTCGTGCCGAGGTGGTCAACAACCTGATCGACCAGTTCGTGCCGCGCGAGAGCCCCGAGGAGGAGTGGAAACTCGACGACCTCAGGGACGCGATCGAACGTGATTTCATCACCTCGATCGACCCGAAGGCCTGGCTCACGGCCGATCACGAGATCGCCGAAGCAGGTTTGCGCGACCGCGTCGTGAAGGCCGTCGAGGACGCGTACGAGGCCAAGGTCGCCGCCGTAGGCGCACCGGTCATGCGTCACCTCGAGAAAGCCGTAATGCTGCAGGAGCTCGATCGCCACTGGCGCGATCATCTCGCGGCGATGGATTACCTGCGGCAGGGCATCCACTTGCGCGCCTACGCGCAGAAGAACCCCAAGCAGGAGTACAAGCGCGAGGCGTTCGAGCTCTTCGGCGCGCTGCTCGACCGCATCAAGCACGACACGGTTTCGCTGCTGTCGCGCCTGCAGGTGCGGACGGAAGCGGAGATCGAAGAGCAGGAGCGGGAGCGCGAACGGCAGATGGCGCGCCAGCTGCAGACACAGCACGTTTCTCCGCAGTCCGTCATTGCCAGCGATGGCGCTGCAGAAAGCGCGGCGGCAGCGGGCGGTGGCATGGGCGGCGGGCTTGCAGCCGGTTCCGGGTTCGCCCGCGGATTCGGCGGGAGCGAAGGGCGCACAGCCGGTCCGGCGTCGCCGAGCGGCGAGACTGTCGTGCGTGAGGGGCGCAAGGTCGGGCGCAACGAGCCCTGCCCGTGCGGCTCCGGCAAGAAATACAAGCACTGCCACGGCCAGATCTGACCACAGGGCCGCGGCCTTCCTCGTCCCGACGAAGCCGGGGCAACCGATGCAGGAACTGTGGGTCGTCGCCGGGCTGGTGTTCGATGCCAGCGGGCGCGTGCTCATCGCACAGCGGCCGTCCGGCAAGATGCTCGCCGGACGCTGGGAGTTCCCCGGCGGCAAGGTCGCCGCCGATGAAACCGCGCACGCTGCGATCGTCAGGGAGCTGCGGGAAGAGATCGGCATCGAGGCGGGGGATGCCGAACGCCTGATGTACTACGCGGCCGTCTATCCAGGCCGGACGATCTGGCTGGACGTGTGGGTGATCAGGGACTGGTCGGGTCAGCCGCGAGGGCTCGATGCGCAGTCGCTCGAATGGGTCGAGCTGTCGCGCCTGCGCGAGCACGACATTCTCGAGGCGGATGCGCCGATCGTTGCGGCGTTGTCGCGTCGCTAGCGCACCATCCGGTCCCTGTCCGCCGAGCGGAGAAGCAGCCACGCGCGAATTGCAGGCAGTCGATCCGGTCGTTCTTCCCGAGCGCGGAAAGGCAGACACGCGCTCGGGAAGAACGACCGGATCGACCGCTGGCGGTACCGCGCCTGGGCGACTTTTCCGCTGGAGCGGAAAAGATCGCACGGCGCATGCAGCGTTGAGCACATCGGACCGCAACTTCTGGCGGTAGTGCTCCGAAAGCCGCTGCGAGCACCGCCGTCGACCGCGGACATTTCTCGCAGAGTCGGCTCCCCTGTCGTGTCAGGCTACATGCGCCGTCTCGCGAGCGATTGATCCGGAACTTTCCCCCGAGCGCGTGTCTGCCTTTCCAAGCTCGGGGGAAGGTCCCGGATCAATCGCCTGCAACCAGCGCGGGTGCTCGACACTCAGCGCCTGGTCAGCGAATAGGCCACTTCGTGCAGCGCGTCGAGCCCGGCCGCGGCGAACTTCGGGCTCTCGCCGATGATGTCGACGCGTTCCAGTTCCTCGACCCGGAACGTCCCCCCGTACAGCGTCACGACTTCGTCGGGGGTCACCGAGAAGGGCGGACCGTCCTTGATCGCCTGCTCGTACTCGAACGCAACCAGCAACGTGCGGCTGCCCGCCGGCATCAACGTCGCGAAATGCTGCGCGTAGCGCTCGCGCATCGAGGGCGGCAGCGCGACGAGCGCGGCTCGATCGTAGGCGGCCTGCACCGGGCCAAGCACTCCGGGCGTGAGTTGCAGCGCATCACCCTCGAAAATCTCGAACGCGCCGGATCGATGCCGGTGGAACGGGCCGCGCTGTTCGATCTGCACGTCGCCCCGTTGCTGCTCGCCGAAGAACTCCTCGACCGCGAGCGAACTCAGTTCGGAGCCGACGACACGGTAGCCGCGCACAGCCAACCAGACCATGTCGAGGCTCTTGCCGCAGAGCGGCACGTAGACGCGAGCGCCCGTTGCCACGTCGAGCGAGGGCCAGCAGCGTTCGAGGAACGGATGCGGAGCGGACTGATGAAATCCGATCTGGCGTGCCTGCCAACGTTGATGCCAGAAGTCCGGATCCACGGCAGTTTCAGCCCTTGGTCAGTGTCGCGGCGGATCGCCGGATTCGTCGCTCGATGGCTGGACGACGTCCGGCGAGATTTCCTCGCCGGGGATGGCGTGCCTTTCAGTCATCCACGCGCCGAGGTCGATCAGCCGGCAGCGCTCGCTGCAGAACGGGCGCCAACGCGCTGCGTCGGACCATTCCACCGGACGCTGGCACGTGGGACACGGAAACGTCGGCATGGCGGCCTGCTCGCGCCTCGGGGTCCGTGGTCAGGTGCAGAGCGCGAGCATGAACGGGACGTCGCCCGACATCTGCATCGGGTGCGTGCCCGCATCCTGCCAGGAAAGGAAGCGGATGCTGACCCGGTAGTGGCTGCCGCTGATCTCCGGGTAGATGTCGGTGCCCCGCGGCAACACGATGCGGATCAGCTGCACGGGCACGTCGCGCTCGAGCGTCAGGTGATAGACGCCGTTGGCTGCAACTTCTCGGCGCGTGCGGCCCTGCTCGCGCGTCATCCAGAGCAGTTCCGAGATCGAGTCGCCGAGCGGGCGGATAACCGCCAGCCAGTTCGCGAAGTCCGCGCCCCGGATTTCGTCCGGCTGGTTGAGCCAGTGGGTGTAGTCGGGCAGGTCGAACTCGCAGGTGCCGCCGGGGATCGTGCTGCGGTGCTTGATCGCGTTGAGGAACTCGGAGTCGCGCAGTTTCTGCATGAAGAGCGCGCCGACCGAGCTCAGTTCCTCGCGCATCCGGTGCAGTTTCGTCAGCAGCAGCTTGAGCCGTGCCGAGTCGACGCCTGGCCGTGCGCTGAAGGCGGACAAATGGTGCATCTGTCGCTCCAGTTCCTTCAGCACCTCGCTGCGGATGTCGCCGCGCTGGGTGATCGCGAGGATCTCGAGCAACGAGCTGACCGCAGCCCGCGTGGACCAGGGATCGGGCAGGGTGTGATGGTGCACGGCCTGCTGGTACAGGAAGTCGAGGCGCAGGAAATTACGCATCCGCTCGTTCAGCGGCTGCTCATACGCGACGACGCGGGTCGCCGCATCCGTGGAGGGCACTGCGGCCTCGGTTGAGTTCATGGCCGACTATTGTGCGGCATGGCCGTTTGGCGGCACAACCGGGCGTTCCCTGCTTGCCGCCGCCAACTTCACATATCGTGCGTGCAGCGCCGCGACTTGCTCCCGCAGGTCCTCGATCTGCCCCGTGTTCGTCAACACATCGTCGGCGATGCCCAGCCTGGTCGCACGCTGCGCCTGGGCTCGCAGCGATGCTTCCGCCTGCTCCCGGGTGACCGCGTCCCTGGTCATGAGCCGTTCGACCTGCACGGTTTCCGGCGTGTCCACGACCAGGACGCGGTCGACATGGTCGCGCCGGCCTCCTTCTGCCAGCAGTGGAATCACGAGCATCTGGTAGGGCCCGGCCTGTGCCGCGGCGACCGACTGGCGTTCCATCTCGGCGCGAATGGCCGGATGCAGGATCGCCTCGAGCCGGGCGCGCGCCGTGGCGTCGTTGAAAATGATCTCGCGCAGCCGACGGCGGTCGAGCCTGCCGTCGGAGTCGAGTACGCCACTGCCGAAGGCCTGTGCGACAGCAGCCAGGGCGGGCTGGCCGGGTTCGACGACGTCGCGGGCGATGAGATCCGTGTCGATCAACGGCACGCCGTGGGCTGCGAACAGATTGGCAACGGTGGACTTGCCGCTGGCGATGCCGCCAGTGAGGGCGACGCGGAAGGGGCGGCAAGCGGGCTGTTGTTCGGTAGACGTCACGATGGCGCGTAAGCGATCAGTGGCGCAGGCCGGCCAGCGTCAGGTAGCTGCCCATGATCTGCGGTCCCCACAGCAACGCGATCCAGCCAGCCGCCGCGAGGTAGGGGCCGAAGGGGATCGGCACGTTGCGGTCGCGGCCGCGGAGCAGGATCAACGCAATGCCAATCACGGCGCCGGCAAACGCAGAGAGCAGCAGGATCAGCGGCAGCATCTGCCAGCCCATCCAGGCCCCGAGCGCGCCGAGCAGCTTGAAATCGCCGTAACCCATGCCGTCCTTGCCCGTGACGAGCTTGAAGGCCCAGTAGACGGTCCAGAGGATCAGGTAGCCGCAGACGGCGCCGAGGATCGCGGAGGACGGATCCGTCGGCGCGGGTGCCGTGAGACCTGCATGCCAGAACAGGCTCAGCAGCAGGCCAAGCCACAGCAGCGGCATCGTGATGACGTCGGGCAGCAGCGTGTGATCGAGGTCGATCACCGTCAGCGCGATCAGGGCCCAGGTGAACAGCAGTGCTGCGAGCGTCTGCCAGTGCCAGCCGAAGTGCAGCGCGACCACGGCCGAAAGCACTGCCGTGGCGAACTCGACGATCGGATAGCGGACGGAAATCGACGTGCGGCAACTTGCACACTTGCCGCCGAGCAGCAGCCAGCTGACCACCGGGATGTTCTGCAGCGCCGTGATCCCGGCGTTGCAGCTGGGGCAGCGGGAGCGGGGGACGAGGAGGTTGTAGCGTTCCGGGGAGCCATCGGTCCGAACGTCGACCGTGCCGGTCCCGGCGGCGTGTGCGGGCTCCACCAGCATTTCCCGCGCCTGCGCCGTCCATTCGCGTTCGAGCATGATCGGCACGCGGTGGATGACGACGTTCAGGAAGCTGCCGACGAGGAGGCTGACGAGGAAGACGCAAGCGGCGAGCAACCAGGGCGTCGCAGCGAGGATTTCGGCGAGTTCGGTCATGCGTGCGTTTACCTATGCGAAAACGCCGCGCAGGGCGCGGCGTCTTCGGCGATCTCAACCGCGATCGCGCGGCGCGTGCGTCAGATGACTGCGCCGAGCTTGAAAATCGGCAGGTACATCGCCACGACCATGCCGCCGACCAGCACGCCCAGGATGACCATGATCATCGGTTCGAGCAGGCTGCTCAGCGCGTCGACGGCGGCGTCGACGTCGGCTTCGTAGAAGTCCGCGACCTTGCCCGCCATCTCGTCCAGTGACCCCGACTCCTCGCCGACCGCGATCATCTGCACGACCATGTTCGGGAAGAGGCCCGTGTTCTCCATCGCCCGCTGCATGCGCATGCCGGTGGCGATCTCGTCGCGCATTCTCAGCACGGCGTCCTGGTAGATGATGTTGCCGGTGGCGCCCGCGACGGATTTCATCGCCTCGACGAGCGGCACGCCGGCGCCGAACATCGTTGCCAGCGTGCGCGCATAGCGCGCGATGGCCGACTTCTTCAGGATCGGCCCGATGACCGGGATCTGCAGCGACAGCTTGTCGATGAATTGCCGCAACGGCCGTGAACGCTTGTAGAAATAACCGAAACCGATGAAAACTGCCAGCCAACGATGATCAACAGCATCCAGCCGCTTCGACTGCATCCAGCGCGACATGTTGACGACGAACTGCGTGAATGCCGGCAGATCCGCGCCGAAGCCCTTGAACAGGCTTTCGAACTGCGGAATCACGAACAGCAGCAGGATGACCGTGACGATGATCGCAACCGCCAGCACGGCTGCCGGATAGAACAGCGCCTTCTTGATCTTCTTCTTCAGCGCCTCGGTCTTTTCCTTGTAGGTCGCGATCTTCTCGAGCACCGTCTCGAGCGCACCTGCGTGCTCGCCGGCCTCGACCAGGTTCACGAACAGGTCATCGAAATACATTGGATGCTTGGCCAGCGCCTGGTGCAGCGAGTTGCCGGTCTCGATGTCGCTCTTGATCGAGAGCACGAGCTTCTGCACCGCCGGCTTGTCGTTGCCGACGCCGATGATCTCGAAGGACTGCACCATCGGGATGCCGGCGTTGAGCATCGTGGCGAGCTGACGGGCGAACAGGGCGATGTCCTCGGCAGTGACCTTGCCGTCGCTCTTGAACAGCTTGGATTCCTTGCGGACCTTGGTCGCCGCGATCCCCTGCTTGCGCAGGTCGGAGCGAATCTCCATCTCGTCACGCGCCAGGCCGCGCCCCTTGACGCGATTGCCCTTCTTGTCCTTGCCTTCCCAGAGGAAGGTCATCTGCTTGGTTACAGCAAGTTCGGCCATGTGGTTGGAGTCCCGGTTCCTTCAGGTTCAGTCGACCGTGACACGGTTCACTTCTTCCAGCGAAGTGATGCCCATGCGCACCTTGTTGATGCCCGCCTGGCGCAGGCCCCAGACGCCGTCGCGCGTCGCCTGCTCCTTGATGTCCATCACGTTCCCGCCCGCCATGATGATGCGGCCAATCTCTTCGGAAACCGGCATCACCTCGTACAGTCCCGTGCGCCCCTTATACCCGTCCGTGCAGTTGCTGCAACCCACGGGCTGGAAAATCTGGAGCCCGTTCGCGATTTCCTCGTCCCCGAAGCCTTCTTTCTTCAGCGCTTCGGCCGGAACTTTCGCCGGCGCCTTGCAGTTGTTGCAGAGCCGGCGCGCCAGGCGCTGGGCGATGATCAGGCTGACCGAGGTGGCAATCGCGTAGGGCTTTACACCCATGTCGACCAGGCGCGTCAGGGTCTTGGGGGCGTCGTTGGTGTGCAGCGTGGAGAGCACCAGGTGACCCGTCTGGGCCGCCTTGATCGCGATCTCGGCGGTCTCCAGGTCACGGATTTCGCCGACCATGATCACGTCCGGGTCCTGGCGCAGGAAGGCGCGCAGGGCGCCAGGAAAGGTGAGGCCGACCTTCGGGTTGATGTTCACCTGGTTGATGCCGGGCAGCATGATTTCGACGGGATCCTCTGCCGTCGAGATGTTGGTGTCCTCGGTGTTGAGGATGTTGAGCCCCGTATAGAGCGACACCGTCTTGCCGCTGCCGGTCGGGCCGGTCACCAGGATCATGCCGTGCGGCCGCGCCAGGCAGTCCATGTACAGCTTCTTCTGGAAGCCTTCGTATCCCAGCGCGTCGATGCCCAGCATCGCGCTCGAGGGATCGAGGATACGCATCACGATCTTTTCGCCGAAGAGCGTCGGGCACGTGCTCACGCGGAAGTCGATGGCCCGGTTCTTCGAGATCTTCATCTTGATGCGGCCGTCCTGCGGCACGCGGCGCTCCGCGATGTCCATGCGGGACATCACCTTCAGGCGGGCTGCCATCTTGATGGCCAGCTGCACCGGCGGGTTGGCGACTTCCTTCAGGATGCCGTCGAGACGAAGCCGGATGCGGTAGCTGCGTTCGTAGGGCTCGAAATGGATGTCCGACGCACCCTTCTTGATCGCGTCCAGCATCACCTTGTTGATGAAGCGGACGATCGGCGCGTCGTCGACTGCGTCGGAGGAACGGTCGGAGTCCCTGGCAGCGTCCTCGTCGTCGCCCGAGGTGACTTCGAGACCGTCCATCTCGAAGTCGTCGCCGGCGAGTTCCGGCATCGACGTGTCGACCTGCTCGAGTGAAGCAACGAGCAGCTTGTTGAGCTTGTCTTCCTCGACGACCACCGCTTCGATCGAGAAGCCGGTGGCGAACTTGACCTCGTCGAGCGCATGCAGGTTGGTCGGATCGGAGATCGCGATGAACAGCTTCTTGCCGCGCTTCACCAGCGGCAGCACGCGGTGCTTGCGCAGGATCTTTTCGCTGACGATGCGGACGGTGTCGAGGTCGGGCTGGATGGAGTCCAGGTCCAGCAGCGGGGCGCCGAACTCCTGCGAGGCCGCGATGGCGATCTCGCGCGCGTCGGCAATGTTGTGCTCGACCAGGTAGGACACGACCCCCACCCGGCGTTCCTTCGCCGCGGCAATGGCATCGACCATGGCCGAATCGGCCACGAGTCCGTCAATCACCAGGCGCTGCGGCAGGCCCTGGAGGCCCGACCGGCTGATCGTCTGTGTGGAAATCGCGAAATCGTTCATGGGCTTAGCCTTGCCCTTGTGGGGTACCCGGCGGACGGACGGAAACTAGTGCAAGACTAGCAAATGTTAAGTCGCGAGGGTGATTGTGCCCCGATCGGGCTGCGGGATTATGTGAGGCGGTCCACAGGCTCCGCAATTGCGATCGGTGCTGCTTTGGGAGCCGTTTCGACGCCAGGACAAGGCTTTGCCGCGCGCGTCGACCGTCTGAGCTCGACAGTCCTGTCGCAATCGCCTTGGCTCAAAAAAAGAGCCCCCGCAGGGCGGGGGCTCTCTGTTCTGTCTTGCGCAATCCGGCCAGGCCGGCGCGCAATCAGCTACACGTTAACGGCAGCTCGACGGCAGGTACTTGCCGGGAAGTGACGTCGTGGTGCCGGACGTGGCTGCCGTGGCGCTGCCGCCAACCCGCACGGTGAGCTCGGAGTTGCCGCAGACGCCAGATGACGTCGCCGTTGGCGCTGGCGCCCGGCGTCAGGCCGAGCGTTGCCGGATCGTCAACACCGCGTTGGCCTCGTTGCCGAAGTCGACCGGTGATGCCGCCGCCGGCGACCGTGAGGGCCGAGACGTACTTGCCCTGGATCTTGTCGGCCGACGCCAAGACCGGCGTCGCTGTTGTCGGCCGGCCACGAACCCTTGTTGGCGTAATACTCGGAGACCGCAGCCTTGGCGGCCGCGGCCATCGACATGCCTTCCGTGACCTGCGAACGGATCAGTGTAGTCCTGATACGCCGGGATCGCGATGGCGGCGAGAATGCCGATGATCGCCACGACGATCATCAATTCGATCAGGGTAAAGCCCTTCTGCACTTGCTTCATCATTGTCTTGACTCCAGGGGAAGATGTTTGGTCAGCGATCAAAAGCGATCTGCGAACCAGACAAAGCAAGTGCCGTGCCAACCTGTCGGTTTGATCGGATTTCACCAGCATCCACAACGAAAAGACGACGTTTCGCCCTGAGCTAGGTGGGAGCCTGGCTCGCCTCGAGGTGACACGTTGCGTCACTTGGTGACAAAAAAGGGACGGCAGTTGGCTGGTCACGCCTCGCCCGTCACTCGATCCCCAGCTACTCGATCCCGCTTCTTCACGCGATACCTGCAGTTGCCGGAAAGTCATCCCCAGCAATTCCGCCGCCTTGGTCTTGTTGTACCGGGTCTGCTCGAGCGCACGAACGATGGCCTCGCGCTGGATGTGTTCCAGCTGGCCCTCCAGCCCATCCGCGCCGCCTTCGCCAGCCAGGGTGACGTCACGGCCCGCCATCTCGGGCAGGTCCGTCAGCAACTGTCCCGGTTTCAGCTGGATGTCTTCCGGCTCGATGCGATCGTTCGAGCACAACGTCACGGCGCGTTCGAGGATGTTCTCCAGTTCGCGCACGTTGCCCGGATACGAATAGGACAGCAGTTTGTCCATCGCTTCGTCGCTGATCTGCGGACGCTTCACGCCGATCTGGCCGGCGATGCGATCCAGCAGCATGTCGACCAGCGGGGGCACGTCATCGAGGCGTTCCCGTAACGCCGGCACCTGCAGCTCGATGACGTTGATGCGGTAGTACAGGTCCTCGCGGAACTTGCCGGACTTCACCAGCTCGTCCAGCTTGCGGTGAGTCGCCGACAGCACGCGCACGTCGACCGGTGTCTCGCGCGTCTCGCCCACCGGCCGGATGGATTTCTCCTGGATCACGCGCAGCAGCTTCACCTGCATGTGCAGGGGCAGGTCCGCGACTTCGTCCAGGAACAGCGTGCCGCCCTCGGCCGAGTGGATCAGCCCTTCCTTGTCGGCCACGGCGCCCGTGAAGCTGCCCTTCTTGTGGCCGAACAATTCGCTCTCCATCAGCTCGGACGGGATCGCGCCGCAGTTGACCGGCACGAAAGGCCCGTCATGCCGCGGCCCCGTGTCGTGAATCAGCCGTGCGACCAGTTCCTTGCCGGTGCCCGAATCGCCCGCGATGTGGACCGGGGCCTGGCTGCGCGCGACCTTTGCAATCATCTCCCGCAACTGCTGCATCGGCTTCGACTGGCCCAGCAGCCGCAGGCCCGACGGCACGACGATCGGTTGCGTGGCATCGAATTCCACGCCGTCCGCGGAACGCAGCTTCAGCGTCGCCTTGATCAGCTTGCGCAGCGAGCCCAGGTCCAGCGGTTTCGAAATGAAGTCGAAGGCGCCCAGCTTGAGCGCCCGCACGGCCGTGTCGACGTTGCCGTGCGCGGTGATCACCGCCACCGGCACGCCAGGGCGGTGGTGCTGGATCCAGTCGACGATGTCGAGTCCGTCGCCGTCGGGAAGCCGCATGTCCGTGAGCACGAGGTCGAAGCGTTCCGGGCCGAGCGCCTTGATCGCGCTCGCGTAATCGCCCGCCGTCACGACCTCGATCTGCATGCGGCCGAGCGTGATGGACAACAGCTCGCGAATGTCAGGCTCGTCGTCGATGACCAGTGCGCGCGGGTTCGACTTGCGTTCGGTCATCAATCCTTCCAGCGGCTGGGGTCGGCGAAAATGATGCGGAAAATGCTACCACCCCCGGGCCGCGGCTCGTAGAGCAACAGCGCGCCGTTGGTCTGGCACAGCTCGCGCGAGATGAACAGGCCAAGGCCGGTGCCGCCGGACCCGGTGGTGAAGAACGGCTCGAAGATGCGTTCGGCCTGCGCCGGATCGACGCCATTGCCACGATCAGCCACTTCGACGAACGGTCGTCCGGTGGCAGCGATGCGGCCTGTCCGGATGTCGACGCGACCCGTGGCATCCGGGCCCGCACCGTGCCGCAGCGCGTTGTCGCACAGGTTCCAGAGCACCTGGTGCAGGTGCGAGGGATCGAACTGCACGTCGATCCGGCCGACGTTGCGATCCATGTCGATGCGGAAAGACGCGGGATCGAGCTGCAGGGTCTGTTCGTACTCGGCGATGAACCCGGACAGCCACTCCGTCACGTCGATGCGTTCCTGCTTGGTCGTGTCACGCCGTGACAGCTGCAGCACGTTCTCGATGATGTGGCTGACTCGAATACCGTTCTTCTCGATGATGTCCGTGAGGTGACGGTCGTCATCGGTGAGGCCCGGGGACTCGCGCAGCAGCTGGCCCGCATGGCTCATCGCCCCGACCGGATTGCGGATCTCGTGCGCAATGCTGGCGCTCAGGCGTCCCAGCGCCGCCAGCTTCGACTGTTGCGCGCGGGCGGCGATGACGCTGGTGTCTTCCAGGAAGATCAGCACGGGACCGGAGCCGCTCTCGGCGAGTGCCACGAAATGTGGCCGGATCACCGTGCCGCCATCGGCACCGACGATTTCACCGACATTGTCGCGCCGGCCCGCCGCTTGCTTGCGCCACGCGTCCAGCACGTACGCCAGGCGCGGCGACATCGCAGCGAGCGGCATGCCGCCCGGCACCGCGCCGCCTTTCAGCAGCTGTGCGGCCGTCTCATTGATGAGCCTGACCTGGTCGTTCTCGTCGACGACCAGGATGCTCTCGCGCAGGTGCTGCACGATGAACTTGTTCAGCTCGTTGAGGTTCGCGAGATCGATCTCGCGCTGCTGCGCCAGCGCTTCGCTCTCCCGCAGTCGAGCAGCGAACGGCACGGCGAGCAGGGTGATCGCGAACAGGCTGGCTCCGGTCAGCCCGGTGATCAGGTAGTCCGAGCGGAAGCTCTCGCCCTGCAGGAACGAGATCGTCGTCTCCACCAGCAGCGACAACGCGACGAAGGATGTTCCGAGCAGCGCATAGCGCCGCGGCAGGATCGTGGCTGCCGCGCCCGTCGGCAGGACGAGCAGGGTGGCGAGACCGCTGGAAACGCCGCCGCTCGCGTGGATCAGGACGCTGATCGCGATGGCGTCGACGACCAGCTGCAGGATGGCCTGCCACTCGGCCGAGGGCACGCGGCTCTGGATGGTCTGGATGCAGACCAGGCCGAAGGCGAAGTACCCCACTGCGACGCTGAGGAAGAGACCGGGCTGGCTGCTGCCGACGCTGTCGCTCGGGGCGTTGAAGAAGAAGACCAGCAGCAGGAGCATCGGCAGCAGCAGCCGGAACACGTTCAACAGCGAGAGCACCCGCCAGGGCAGTTCGATGCCGGTGGCCCCCCACCCGGATTCCAACCGCTCGGTCTTGAGCACTCGTGCCATGGCCCGGCACTTTAGCAGAGGCGTCTTCAGGTAAACTGCGGCGCTTCGTCACACCGCGACCGAGCCCCATGAATCTTCACGAATACCAGTCGAAGCAACTGTTTGCCCGCTATGGCATCCCCGTGCCGGCGGGCTTCGTCGCCTCCACGCCGGCTGAAGCCGTCGACGCCGCCAAGCGCCTCGGCGGCACGGTCTGGGTCGTCAAGGCCCAGGTGCACGCGGGTGGCCGCGGCAAGGCCGGTGGCGTCAAGGTGGTCAAGTCGACGGCTGACGTCGCGGCCGCCGCCGCCGGCATGCTCGGCCAGCGACTGAAGACCAAGCAGACTGCGGCGGAGGGCCTGCCGATCAACCAGGTCTACGTCGAGACCGGCTCGAAGATCGACCGCGAGCTGTACCTCAGCCTGCTCCTCAACCGTGACACCGGTCGCGTGGCGTTCGTCGCCTCGGCCGCCGGCGGCATGGACATCGAAGAGGTCGCGGCCAGGACGCCCGAGAAGATCATCCGCGTCGAAATCCACCCGGCTACCGGCATCCAGGGCTCGCACTGCCGCACGCTGGCCTTCGGGCTTGGCCTCAAAGGCAAGCAGATTGCGCAGTTCGAGCAGATCGCGCGCGGCCTGTTCAATCTCTACATGGATTGCGACGCGAGCCTGGTCGAGGTGAACCCGCTGATCGTCAACGGCGATGGCGACGTCATCGCCCTCGACGGCAAGATCGGCATCGAGGACAACTCGCTCTTCCGCCAGAAAGCGCTGGTCGAGATGCGCGACACCTCGCAGGAAGACGAGATGGAGCGGATCGCGGGCGAAGCGGACCTCAACTACGTCTCGCTCGACGGCGACATCGCCTGCATGGTGAACGGCGCGGGTCTCGCCATGGCCACGATGGACGTCATCCAGCTCTATGGCGGTTCGCCGGCGAACTTCCTCGACGTCGGCGGCGGCGCCACGCGTGAGCGCGTCACGGTCGCGTTCAAGCTCATCCTGAACAACCCGAAGGTCAAGGCGATCCTCGTCAACATCTTCGGCGGCATCGTTCGCTGCGACATGATTGCGGAGGGCGTGATCGGCGCCGCGCGCGACCTCGGCCTGCACCTGCCGGTCGTGGTCCGCATCGAAGGCACCAACGCGCCGCAGGGCCGCAAGCTGCTCGCCGAGAGCGGGCTGGACCTGATCGTCGCCACCGACCTGACCGATGCCGCCAGGAAGGTCGTTGCGGCCGCTGCGAGGAAGTAACCGATGTCGATCCTGATCAACAAGAACACGCGCGTGATCTGCCAGGGCTTCACTGGCAAGCAGGGCACGTTCCATTCGCAGGGTTGCCTCGACTACGGCACCAGGCTGGTCGGCGGCGTCACGCCGGGCCGCGGTGGCGAGAAGCACCTCGGCCTGCCGGTGTTCGACACCGTGCGCGATGCCGTGGCGAAGACCGCAGCCAATGCCACGATGATCTACGTGCCGCCGCCGTTCGCGGCCGATGCAATCATCGAAGCGGCCGATGCCGGCATCGAACTGATCGTGTGCATCACCGAGGGCATTCCGGTGAACGACATGGTCAAGGTCAAGGCGGCGCTGCAGGGTTCACGGTCGCGACTGGTCGGCCCGAACTGCCCCGGCGTGATCACGCCGGGAGAATGCAAGATCGGCATCATGCCGGGCTTCATTCACAAGAAGGGCAAGGTCGGCATCGTCTCGCGCTCGGGCACGCTCACGTACGAGGCGGTGTTCCAGACGACCAACGTCGGCCTCGGCCAGAGCACCTGCGTCGGCATCGGTGGCGATCCGGTCCGTGGCATGAACTTCATCGACGTGCTCGCGCTGTTCGAGACGGACCCGCAGACCGAAGGCATCATCATGGTCGGTGAGATCGGTGGCAGCGACGAAGAGGCAGGCGCGGAGTTCATCCGCAGGCACGTCACCAAGCCGGTGGTTGCGTACATCGCGGGCGTCACGGCGCCCCCGGGCAAGCGCATGGGTCACGCGGGCGCAGTCATCTCGGGCGGCAAGGGCACGGCAGCGGACAAGTTCGCGGCGCTCGAAGCGGCGCGCGTGACGACGGTGCGCTCGCCCGCGGAACTCGGCGCGGCGATCTTCAAGCGGCTCAAGGGTCGCGTCACTAAGCCCAGGGCCGTGGTCGCGAAGAAGAAGGCGAAGGTAACAGCCAAGGTGAAGACCAAGGCCAAAGTGAAGACCAAGGCCAAAGCCAAGGCCCTACCGCAAGCCAGGACGCAGGCCAGAGCCAAGTCGGCGACCCGCAAGGGCCGTCGCTAGGCGGGCGCCGCGCCGGCCGCGGGCCTGCAAGTCGACCTAGTTGTCGTCCCGGCCGGGCCTGGTCTTCCGGGCTGTCTTCGAGCGGACGCCGCGCGAGACCAGCGCCTCGCGCAGCAGGAATTCGACCTGCGCGTTCACGCTGCGCAACTCGGCCGCGGCGAGCCGCTCCATGTCGGCCCACAGGTCCGGGTCGATGCGCAGCAGGAACGTCTTCTTGTCGCGGCTTGCCACGGTCGCGGTCAGGCGCGCGCGGCAGCGCGCTGCAGCGCGGCCTGGAGGCGACGCGGCTCATCGGAGCCGACCAGCAGGTTGCGACCACTCGCGAGTTTCAGCAGTACCGCGTCGTAGCCGGACACGTTGTACAGCCAGCCGCGCCGGGTCCGGTGCACGCCCCAGCCATCGATGAACGACGTGCGGGTAACCTCCACGGCGGAGATATCGGACAGCGGCACCGTCCTGCGCGGCCAGCCCAAGCCGAACCGAATGCAAAGCGCGCCGTCCTGGATGCGGACCGTCATCGATCCCCAAACCCAGCCGACCAGCGCCGCGATGCCCACACCGGCCGCGAGCACCCTCGGTGGCGTGCGCATCTGATCAAAGTCTGGCAATGCGGCCAGTGCCAGCAGGCCGAACGCCAGCGTGAGGAACGCGATCCGGATCGGCCAGCCGGTCTGCGTGTGCTCGTAGAGCGGGCGGCTCATCGCGGCCGACTCACGTGTACAGCGTGCCGGTGTTGATCACCGGCTGCGCCTCTCCCTCGGAGCACAGCACGACCAGCAGGTTGCTGACCATCGCGGCACGGCGCTCGTCGTCGAGGTGGACGATGTCGCGCTCGCTGAGTCCTTTCAGCGCCATCTCCACCATGCTGACCGCGCCGTGCACGATCTTGCTGCGCGCGGCGATGATCGCCTCGGCCTGCTGCCGGCGCAGCATCACCTGCGCGATCTCCGGCGCATAGGCGAGGTGCGTGAGCTTGGCATCCTCGACCACGATGCCGGCCTGTTCGAAGCGGTCCGTAAGCTCGCGGATCAACGACTGCGCGACGCGATCCTGGCCGGCGCGCAGCGTGATCTCGCCCTCGTGCAGGTCCTCGCCTTCGTCATAGGCGTAGCTCGACGCGAGGTGGCGCACCGCGGCCTCGGCCTGGATGCGCACGTACTCCTGGTAGTCCTCGACGTCGAAGCTCGCCTGCGCGGTGTCCTGCACGCGCCAGACGATGGCGGCTGCGATCTCGATCGGGTTGCCGCGCTTGTCGTTGACTTTCAGCCGGTCGCTGGCGAGGTTGTGCGCCCGCAGGCTGATCTTCTGCTTCTTGTAGAACGGGTTGGCCCAGTGCAGGCCCTCCATCCGGTCCGTGCCCTTGTATGCGCCGAACAGCAGCAGGATTGCCGCCTCGTTCGGCTGCAGCATGTACAGCCCGGACAGCACGAATGCGCCGAGGATGAACAGCGGCGCCGCGATCAGCAGCGCCTGCGGCCCCGCGACGCCCACGTTGAGGATGAAGAACACGGCTGCGGCGAGCAGCGCGAGGCCGATGCCGAGTCCGACGTAGCCGCTGATGGTGCGACGCTCGATCTCGCCTGTGCGCGACATGGGCTGCTGGGTCATCTGCGGTCTCCGGCTGCTGGCGGCGCCGGGCGCCGCTGATTACAAAGTGATATCACTATGATACTCCTGGCATCGACTGTCAAGCCGCGGCTCAGTCCCGCGCCGCTTCCGTGTCCAGCACCTGCACGGTGCTGCGGAACAGTGCGTGCGCACTCTCGCGATCCCGGTCGATCGCGACGATTCCGATCTTGCCGAACTCCGACAACGCGCCAATCAGGGTGAACACGACGCCGCGGTTCCGCTGCGCGTCGAAATGCAGGTCGTGCCGGTCGGTCACCTCGACGAGGTCCTCCGGGGTCAGCCGACGGTACAACGGGTTCACGACGTTGTCGGTCGCGTAATAGCTGCGGCTGCCGTCGTCGGGCGTGGCGAACTCCGCGCGCCCGGCGTCGTAGTGCCCTTGCGTCAGGAACTGCAGCATCTGGAACGTGTGGGTCGTGCCGCCCTTGCGCAGGTTGATCTCGATCGCCACGTGACGCCAATCGTCGTCGCCGGGGACGGACACGAAATCGACGCTGAAGCGCCCGAGCGCGCCCTTTGCCAGCAGCACTTGTCCGATTGTCAGCGCCAGTCGCTGGATCTCACGCGCGTAGGCTGGGTCCGCGGGAAACGTGCACGCCTGGAAGATCTGTCCGGAGGGCCCACCGAGGATCTGGTCGTGCGTCGAGATCACCTCGAGGCCGCCGACTGGCGTGATGCGCAGCTGCACGGACGGTGAGCGCACACCCGCGCCCGCGATCCACTCCTCGACGATGCCGCCCATCGCGGCGAGCTTCGCGGTGTAGAGGTCCCAGCACATGTCGCGCGCTTCGAAGGCGAGGTTCAGCGGCAGGTGGGCCTCGACCCAGTGCCGCACACGCTCGGCCGGGCAGCCTGCGAACGAGAACACCGCGTTGCCTTCGCCGGAGAAGCCGTCGTTCAGTTTCACGACGGCGCGCAAGAGCTCTGGCTTGCCCGACTTGAGGGCCGCCAGTGATTCCGCCAGGTCCGGCACGCTCGCCAGGCCTTCCGCGCCGTCCGGCAACGGCACGCCGGCCTCGCGAAAGATCCTGCGGCTGCCGCTCTTGCCGCCATGGTGCTGCAGTCCCGGATCGCAGCCATACAGCGGGATGCCGAGGCGCACGGCGAGCGTCCGTTCGCCGGGCGTGACATTGAAGCATGACAGGTGCGCGTCCTCGGGATCGCCCATGGCCTGCCGGATTCGCTCGAGCAGCCGCGGCCGGTCCAGCACCTTCTGGGTGAGGGTCACCGGCGAGGCGTCGCTGGCCGACAGCAATACCAGCCGCGGTCTTGACGCTGCGAGCGGGACGCCGGGCAGCAGGCCGAGGTAGTAGTCGACGATCGCGGGTTCGAGCGGCGTGCTGCTGACGAACACGATGCGCGTGTTCGGCAATCGCAGCAGCATCAGCATCGCCAGCTGACGTTCCTCGTAGTGCAGTCCGCCGACGACCTTCGCCAGCACGTCGGGGTCCATGCTGAGCCCGGGTACGATTACGACTGTGCGCGGCACCAGCGGATCGCCAAAGACCCGCTCGAACAGCGCCGGCAAGCGCGCCTGCAGCCGCGTGAACGCGGCCAGTTCCTCCACGCTGCCGGGGACCGGGAAAACTGCGGACATCGTCCTTATCCGCGCCTGGAGTCGGGAAAAGGAGAATGTCCCCTTTTTCGATCCGCGGAAAGTCCGCATGAATCGGCGCGCGGCGTCACCTAAAGTGGTCCTGCAAGCGTCGAGACCCGGCTACCCGAGGTGACCGCATGGATTGGTCGCCCATCGCCAAGCCCCGCGGTGCCATGCGCCGCGAGCCCTGCCTGACGGACTACGAACAGGCCCGCCGTGATTTTGCGTGGGCGCAGGCCAACCGCTGGCTGTCCGGCCTGCCTGGCGGCGCGCTCAACATGGCCTTCGAAGCCGTCGACCGGTACGCAGCGGGCGCGTCCGGCGAGCGCCTCGCCATCCGCTTTCTCGCCCGTGGTGCGCCGTCCGCAGACCTGAGCTTCCGCGACCTGGCCGACGCCTCGCATCGCTTCGCCAACGTCCTGGCGAGTCTCGGAGTGCAGCGCGGCGAGCGGGTCGCGACCTTGATGGGACGCGTGCCGGCGCTGTACGCGACGGTCCTCGGCACGCTGGCAGTGGGCGCCGTCTATTGCCCGCTCTTCTCCGCGTTCGGCCCCGAGCCGGTTCGTGCACGCCTGTCGCTCGGTTCCGTCCGGGTGCTGGTGACGACCGACCTGCTGTACCGCCGCAAGGTCGCACCGATCCGCGACCAGTTGCCGCAACTCGAACACGTGCTCGTGGTGCGAACTCCCGGCGCGGGCGACTTGCCGGCCGACACGGCGGATTTCGACGTCGCGATGAACGCTGCCTCGACCGAGTTCGCTGCGGTCCACACCGCGCCCGATGACTACGCGCTGCTGCATTTCACCAGCGGCACGACCGGCCAGCCGAAAGGAGTGCTGCATGCGCACGCTGCAGTCAGCGCGCACGTGGCGACAGCCCGCTGGGTGCTGGATCTCCAGGCTGGCGACGTCTACTGGTGCACGGCCGATCCCGGCTGGGTGACGGGTATTTCGTACGGCGTGATCGCGCCGCTCGCCTGCGGCGTCGGCATGATCGTGGACCGCGAGGAGTTCGACGCGGCGCGCTGGTACGAGATTCTCGACACCGAGCGCGTCACGGTCTGGTACACGGCGCCGACCGCGATCCGGATGCTGATGAAGGCCGGCGTCGAACTCGCCCGGACCCGCACGTATCCGGCGCTCCGCCATCTCGCGAGCGTCGGCGAGCCGCTGAATCCCGAAGCGGTCGTGTGGGGCGTTGCAGCGCTCGGCCTGCCATTCCACGACACGTGGTGGCAGACGGAGACCGGCGCCATCATGATCGCCAACTACCCCTGCATGCCGATCCGGCCCGGCTCGATGGGCCGCCCGGTGCCGGGCATCGAGGCGGGCATCGTGCGGCCGCGTGCGGACGGCGGTGTCGACGTCGTCGAAGCGGCGGGCGAGGTCGGTGAGCTCGCGCTGCGACCCGGCTGGCCGTCGATGTTCCGTGGCTATCTCAACGAGGAGGCGCGCTACCGCAAGTGCTTCCGCGATGGCTGGTATCTCTCCGGCGATCTCGCGAAGCGCGATATCGACGGCTATTACTGGTTCGTCGGGCGCGCCGACGACGTGATCAAGGCCGCCGGTCACCTGATCAGCCCGTTCGAGGTCGAAAGCGCGTTGATGACGCATCCCGCCGTCTCGCAGGTCGGCGTGATCGGGGTGCCGGATCCGATCGCGGGGTCGGTCGTCAAGGCGTTCGTCGAACTCAAGTCGGGGTACGAGGCGGGGGAGGCGCTGCAGCGCGAGCTGCTCGCGCACGCGAGACGCCTGCTCGGCGTGGCGGTCGCGCCGCGGGAGATCGCCTTCGCGGCGCAGCTGCCTCGTACGCGCAGCGGCAAGATCATGCGCCGGCTCCTGCGCGCACGAGAACTCGGCCTGCCGGAAGGAGATCTCTCGACGCTGGAGGCGGGCTCATGAGCGGACTGCCAGACGGATTCGAGCGCGAACGCGGGCTGCGCCTGCTGCGCGAGATGCTGCGCATCCGCGAGTTCGAGGACCGCTGCGCTGAGCTCTACGGCGCGGGGCACATCCGCGGCTTCCTGCACCTGTGCGACGGCGAGGAGGCCATCGCCGTCGGCGTGATGCAGGTGCTCGGGCCGGGCGATGCCATCGTTTCGACCTATCGCGAGCACGGCCACGCGCTTGCCCGCGGCATCGCGATGGGGCCGTTGCTGGCCGAGCTCTACGGCAAGCGCACGGGTTGCAGCGGCGGGCGCGGCGGCTCGATGCACGTCTTCGACGCCGCCACGCGTTTCTACGGCGGCAACGCCATCGTCGGCGGCGGCTTGCCGCTCGCGGTCGGCCTGGGCCTGGCGGAGAAGCTGCGCGGCACGCGCAACGTGTCCGCCTGCTTCTTCGGCGAAGGCGCGGCGGCAGAAGGCGAGTTCCACGAATCGATGAACCTCGCCGCGCTGTGGCGGCTGCCCGTGCTGTTCATCTGCGAGAACAACCTGTACGCGATGGGCACGGCGCTCGCGCGTTCCGAGTCGCAGACGGACATCCGGGCGAAGGCCGCGGCGTACGACGTGCGCGCAGCCGCCGTGGACGGCATGGACGTCATCGCGGTGGAACAGGCCGCGCGCGACGCGGTCGAGCATGCGCGCGCCGGACGAGGTCCGGTCCTGCTCGAGATGCGCACCTATCGGCTGCGCGCGCACTCGATGTTCGATGCGCAGCTCTATCGCGACAAGGCCGAGGTCGAGGAGTGGCGCCAGCGCGGACCGCTGACCACGCTCACGACGCGGCTCAAGGCGGCGCGACTGCTGACCGAGGACGACTTCCAGGCCCTGCTGCGCGAGACCGACGTCGAGGTCGCCGCCGCCGTGGAGTTCGCGTCCGCGGCGGAGTGGGAGCCGGTCGGTGACCTCGCGCGGCACGTGTACGCGGAAGGGGTGAGCCCATGACGACACCGCTGCGCATCACCTACCGTGAAGCGGTCAAGCAGGGCATCCGCGAGGCCCTGCTGGCGGATCCGCGCGTGTTCCTGATGGGCGAGGACGTCGGCAAGTACGGCGGCTGCTTCGCGGTCAGCAAGGGCCTGCTCGACGAGTTCGGCGCGGAACGCATCCGCGACACGCCGCTGTCGGAGTCCGCGTTCGTCGGCGCCGGGATCGGGGCGGCGCTCGGTGGCTTGCGGCCGATCGTCGAGGTCATGACCGTCAACTTCAGCCTGCTCGCGCTCGACCAGATCGTCAACACGGCGGCAACGCTGTGCCACATGTCGGGCGGGCAGTTTCCCGTGCCCGTCGTCATCCGCATGGCGACCGGCGCGGGACGGCAGCTCGCGGCGCAGCACTCGCACAGCTTCGAGGCGTGGTACGCGCACGTGCCGGGGCTGCGCGTCGTCGAGCCGGCGACGATCGACGATGCGCGCGGCATCATGCGAGCTGCGCTGGCTTCGCCCGATCCGGTGATCGTCTTCGAGCCGATCTCGCTCTACAACATGGAAGGCGAACTCACCGATGCCGCCGCGCAGGTGCGGCTCGAAGGCGCGCGAGTGCATCGCATCGGCAGCAGCGTGACGCTCGTGACCTACGGTGCGAGTCTGTGGCGCTGCGTCGCGGCCGCCGAGGTGCTCGCGCAGGACCGGATTGAAGCTGAAATCGTCGACCTGCGCAGCCTCAGGCCGCTGGACGACGCGACGGTGCTGAGTTCGGTGCGCAAGACGCGCCGCGTCGTCATCGTCGATGAAGGCTGGCGCACGTGCAGCCTCGCGGCGGAGATCGGGCAACGCATCGTCGAGCAGGCCTTCTACGACCTGGATGCGCCCATTGCGCGTGTCTGCACCGAGGAGGTGCCCATCCCGTACCCGAAGCATCTGGAGGACGCCGCATTGCCCGGCCCCGAGCGCATCGTGGCCACCGTGCGGAGGCTGCTTGGCCATGCAGACTGAGTTCCGCCTGCCCGCGCTCGGTGCCGATATGGAGGCGGGCACGCTCGTCGAGTGGCACGTGGCGCCCGGCGACCGCTGCAAGCGCGGCGACGTCGTGGCCGTGGTCGAGACCGACAAGGGCGCGATCGACGTCGAGGTGTTCGTCGACGGCATCGTGCGTGAACTGCTGGTGCCGCCGGGAACCCGCGTCCCGGTCGGTACCGTGCTGGCATTGCTCGATACCGAGGCAGCCGCTCCTGCGCCGGAGAAGGTCCCGACGCCTTCCCGGACGCGGGCGGAGGAGGGTGCGGCAGAGGCTATTCAACCGCGCGTGAAGATCTCGCCGGCAGCGCGCAAGCGCGCGCTGGAAATGCACGTCGATGTCGCGTCGCTGCGCGGCACCGGCCCGGAGGGTGCGATCACGCTCCAGGATGTCGAACGGGCCGGGCCCTCACCCCAACCTTCTCCCGCAGTCGCAGCAGAGGGGGCCGCCGGCATGCGCGCCGCGATCGCGGCCGCTATGTCGCGCTCCAAGCGCGAGATTCCGCACTACTACCTGGCCACGACGGTCGACGTGACGCCCGCCGTCGAGTGGCTCGCGGCGCACAACGCCGTCGTGCCGGTGACCGAGCGACTGTTGCTGCCGGTGCTGCTGGTCAAGGCGGTTGCGCTGGCTTGTCGCGAGCAGGCCGGCTTCAGCGGCTTCTATCGCGAAGGCCAATACGAACAAACCCCGGTCGTGCACGTTGGCGTTGCGGTCGCCTTGCGCGGCGGCGGGCTCGTGGCGCCGGCCCTCGCGGACACCGCGACCCGGTCGCTGCCGGAGTTGATGGACGGTTTCCGCGACCTGGTCACACGCGCCCGAGCCGGGAGACTGCGTGCCAGTGAGCTCGCCGCACCGACCATCATCCTGACCAGCCTCGGCGAGGCGTCGGTCGAGACCGTGTTGCCCATCATCCAGCCGCCCCAGGTCGCGATCGTGGGTGCCGGCGAGGCCGCCGTTCGCCCCTGGATCGTCGACGGCAATGTCGTCCCGCGCCACCTGCTGACGCTGTCGCTGGGAGCTGACCATCGCGTCACGGACGGGCGACTCGGTGCGCACTTCCTGGCGCGGATTGCCGCGCTGCTCGCCGATCCGGCGGCGCTGTGAGGTTGCGATCATGAACCGCGAGCAAACGGCACGCCGCGTCCTGGAACTGTTGACGGCGATTGCACCCGACGTCGAGGCGAACTCGGTGATCCCCGGCGTCGCTTTCCGTGACCAGTTCGACTTCGACTCGATGGACACGCTCAACTTCGCCATCGCTTTGCATCGCGAGTTCGGGGTGGACGTGCCGGAGACCGACTACGCGCATCTCGCGAGCCTCGACCAGTGCGTCGCGTACCTCGCGGAGCGCCTCGCCTGAAGCCGGGCGCACCGGCAGGCCGGGCGCCGTCGGCGGCCAACGGCCCCAGCCCGCAAGCGGCGCCCGCGTCGCAAGACAATGAATCCGTCCGGTACAACGCCTACGATGGGGTCCCATGCTCCAACTCCGCGACGTTTCCAAGTCCTTCGGCGGCCCCGCCGGCCGGCGCGTGCTCGACGCCATTGCGCTCACCGTGGTGCCGGGCGAGTACGTTGCGATCGTCGGTGAATCCGGTGTCGGCAAGTCCACGCTGCTGAACCTGATCGCAGGACTCGATGTACCCGACAGCGGCCGGCTGCTGCTCGAAGGGCGTGACCTCGCCCGGATCGGCGAGGACGAGCGCACCCAGGTCCGTCGCAGCCGCATGGGGTTCGTGTTCCAGGCATTCCATCTGTTGCCGCACCTGAGCATCGCCCGCAACGTCGCGTTGCCGCTGGCGTTGAACGGACAGGCGGGTCGCGCAGCCGACGACCGCGTCATGGAGTTGCTCGAAGCCGTGGGCCTGGCCGACCGCGCCTCCAGCTTCCCGCGCGAGCTGTCCGGCGGCGAGTCGCAGCGAGTCGCCGTGGCGCGCGCGCTGGCGCACCGTCCCGCATTGGTCCTCGCAGACGAGCCGACGGGCAATCTCGATCCCGACAACGCGGCGATGATCCTGGAACTGCTGCGTGCGCAGATCAAGCGGGACGATGCGGCGGGCATTCTCGTCACGCATTCCGCCGCGGCGGCATGCCTCGACCGACCGTGTCTACGAACTCACGCGCGCCGGGCTGACGCTTCGAACATGAGCGCCATGGCACAGGCACTGCCTCCGGGCAGGAGGGCGCTGCGGGCCCGGCTGTCGCTGCTGGATGCCGCGGCCTTCGGTCCGCTGCGCCAGGCGCCAGGCCGCACCCTGCTGGCCGTCCTCGCGATCGCGCTTGGCGTCGCGCTCGGTTTCGCGGTCTATCTCATCAATCGCGTAGCCGCCGACGAGGTGCAGGGAGCGTCGCGCTCGCTGTTCGGCCTCGCCGATCTCACGGTGCAGTCGCCGGGCAGCGGCTTCGACGAGTCGCTGTTCCCTCGGCTTCTGCGCGTGCCCGGCGTCGCTGCCGCGAGCCCGGTCGTCGAAGTGCAGGTTCGACTGCCGGGGCGCGAGCGAAACCTGAAGCTGCTCGGCATCGATCCGTTCCGCGCGCTGCAGATGCAACCCGCGCTCGCAGGCGCCGGTGCGACGGCCGAGCGGCAAGGGC
Organism: uncultured Gammaproteobacteria bacterium; assembly: GCA_963700045.1. Classification (GTDB taxonomy): domain Bacteria; phylum Pseudomonadota; class Gammaproteobacteria; order Steroidobacterales; family Steroidobacteraceae; genus RPQJ01. The sequence goes on along the minus strand of CAVOWK010000022.1, from coordinate 42,061 downwards.
AGGGGCTGCTTGCCGAGAATTCGATCTGGCTGAGTCCGGCGGCGGCACAGTCACTGGAACTCGAGGTTGGTGACGATCTCGACGTGCAGGTGGCGCTCGATCGCGTGCGCTTCCGTGTTGCCGGCATATTGCCGCCCGGTGCATACACGCAACCCGTCGGATTGCTGGACATCGGCGAGGCGCAGTGGCGACTGCAGCGGCTGGGGCGACTCGATCGTGTCGATCTTCGACTCGCGCCGCAAGCCGACCGCCAGGCCGTTCGCACCGCCATCGCGGCATTGCTGCCACCCGGCGCGCAGGTCGTCACGCCGGGCGAAGCAACCGACGATGCCGTGCGCCTGACCCGGGCGTACCGCTCGAACCTGACGGCACTCGCGCTCGTCGCACTCTTCACCGGCGCGTTCCTGGTTTACGCCACGCAATCGCTCGCAGTGGCGCGCCGCCGCCGCGAAATCGCCCTGCTGCACGCGATGGGCATGACCGTGCGCGAACAACTGGCCGCGTCGTTGCTCTCGGGAACCATCGTGGGCGCACTCGGCGCCGCGCTGGGTGTCATCCTTGGTGCGCTGGTGGCACGTGCGGGACTTGCCGCCTTCGGCGCCGACCTCGGCGCCGGTTACTTTCGCGGCGTTGCACCTGCGCTTGCAATCAGCGCCGGCGAGTACCTCGCCTTCTTCCTGCTGGGCGTCGGCGCCGCGCTGGTCGCCACGTTCGGGCCCGCTCGCGAAGCCGCGTCGGTGCCGGCGGCCGCGGCGCTGAAAGCCGGTGACGAAGCCCCGATGGCGCCGCGCACGCACGCCAGAGTAGCGCTTACCTTGTTTGCAGCCGGCGTCCTCGCGCTCGCATTGCCGCCGCTCGAGGGCATTGCGCTGCCGGGCTACGTTTCGATCGCCTGCCTCCTGCTGGGCGCCGTCTTCCTGACGCCGAGTATCGCGTCCACCGTGTTCGGTCGCCTGCGCCCCGACGGACCCGCCTGGCGTCAGGTGGCAGTGGCCCAGCTCCGCGGCACCGCGCGGCGTGCGACCGTCAGTATCGCCGCCGTGCTCGTCAGCTTCAGCCTGATGGTCGCGATGGCGATCATGGTGTTCTCGTTCCGCATGTCGCTCGAGGCATGGATGCAGCGCATCCTGCCGGCGGATCTTTACGTGCGTGCGGGTTCGGCCGCGGTCGGCGCGTACCTCGATGTGAATGCGCAGCGATCCATCACGGCACTGCCTGAAATTGCCCGTGCGGATTTCGTGAAATTCCAGGACGTGCTGTTGCCAGGCGAGCGACTGCCCCTCACCATCATCGCGCGCCCGATCCACGAGCCGACGGCCGACCAGGTGATTCCGATCCGACGGTCGGCGAGCGGGCCCGCGCCCCAGGGGGCCATTCCGGTGTGGGCTTCCGAGGCCGCGCTGGATTTGCGCGGATTCGACGTCGGCACGGAATTCGACCTGCCCATCGGCGGCCAGGTCGTGCGTGCGACGGTGCGTGGCATCTGGCGCGATTACGAGCGTCCGGGTGGCTCGATCGTCATGAACCGCGACACCTTCATCGCGTTGAGCGGTGAACGCACCGCCACGACGGCGGCGCTCTGGCTGCGGAAAGGCACCGATGCCGGGCAATTCAGCGGACGACTGCGCGACGCCATCGCGCGCAGCGGCGACTACGACGTCGCCATTCCCGGCGAGATCCGCAAGCGCTCGCTCGCCCTGTTCGACCGCACCTTCGCCGTCACGTACCTGCTCGAAGCCGTCGCGGTCCTGATCGGCCTGTTCGGCATCAGTGCGAGCACGAGTTCGCAGGTGCTCGCCCGGCGCGGTGAGTTCGGCATGTTGCGGCACCTTGGCGTCACGCGCCGCGAAATCAGTCGCATGCTTGCCTTCGAAGGGGCGGCGCTCGGCGCGATCGGGGTTGCAGCGGGTCTCGTCGTTGGCGCGATCGTGAGCATGATCCTGATCTTCGTCGTCAACCGGCAGTCGTTTCACTGGACCATGGACGTGCACGTGCCCTGGGGCCTGCTGGCGATCCTGAGCCTGGTATTGATCGGCGCGGCTGCCGCGACGGCGGCCTTCAGTGGACGTCGCGCGATGGGCGAGGACGTGGTCCGTGCGGTGAAGGAGGACTGGTGAGGCCGCGTCGTCTGGCTGCATGCGTGTTCGCATTCCTCCTCTCGCTGCGCGCGCTCGGCGAGGTTGCGTATCCACCGGTCGTGCCCGGCTACGAGATCGCCTTCCCGCGCGACGAAGGCAGTCACCCCGACCATCGCATCGAATGGTGGTACGTCACGGGCCAGCTCGACGATGACGCCAGCAAGGCCAAGGCACCGCTCGGTTTCCAGGTCACGTTCTTTCGCGTGCGCACGGGGCTCGCTGCCGACAATCCGAGCAACTTCGCACCGCGGCAGGTGCTGTTCGCGCATGCTGCAATCGCCGACCCGGCCAGCGGCAAGCTCCACCATGCGCAACGCAGCGCACGAACAGGGTTCGACCTGGCGTTTGCACGTGAGGGCTCAGTTGGACGTGAAGCTGGACGACTGGTCGATCCGGCAGGTGGCTCCCGGGCGCTACGTCACGGCGGTTCATGGCGAGGACTTCGCCTTCGAACTCACGCTTGCATCGACGCAGCCGCCGTTGCTGCAGGGTGAGCGCGGCTTCAGCCGCAAGGGGCCGGACCCGCTTGCGGCGAGTTACTACTACAGCCTGCCGCAGCTTGCGGTCACCGGCGCAGTGACGGTGGGTGGCGGCACTCGACAAGTCAGCGGCCAGGCGTGGTTCGACCATGAATGGTCGAGTGACTACGTGGACGAGGATGCGCTCGGCTGGGATTGGCTGGGAGCGAACATGACCGACGGCGGGGCGCTGATGGCCTTCCGCATGCGCGATCGCCAGGGTGGTGCGCGCTGGGCGGGCGCGACGCTGCGTCGACCGTCGCCCGCACCTCGAGCAACGGTTCCCGCCAGACCAGAAGACGCTGAAATTGCCGGGGCGGGCGCAGTGACAACCTTCGGGCCTGAGGCAGTGCACTGGACACCGCTGCAGTCCTGGCGTTCCCCGCGGACCGGGGTGACGTACCCGGTCCAGTGGCGGGTGCAGGTCGGTGACCGGCGCTATCGGGTCGAACCGCTGCTGCTCGATGCCGAACTCGATTCACGTCCGACGACCGGCATCCTCTATTGGGAAGGGCCGATCCGCCTCATCGACGAGACGACGGGCAAGGAAGCCGGTCGCGGGTATCTCGAGCTGACGGGGTACGGCGGGAAAGTGGACCTGTGACTTCCGCTCGCGGGGCTGGGAAACAGGTGAGCGTCCCCTATTTCCGAAAGTTAGAGCTGGCTTGCGTTGAACGTGTCGCAGGCGTTCGGATCGCCTGAATTCATCCCCGTCATCAGCCAGCGGCTGCGCTGTTCCGACGTGCCGTGCGTGAACGCATCGGGCACGACGCGGCCCTGGGTTGCGCGCTGCAGCGTGTCGTCGCCGATGGCCGACGCCGCGCGCATGCCTTCGTCGATGTCCGCCTGGGTGATGTTGAGCCGCGGCGCCGCGTCGCGCGCCCACACGCCGGCGTAGCAATCCGCCTGCAACTCCAGCATCACCGAATACTGGTTCGCCTCGGCCTTGCTGCCGGCGCGGCTCTGCAGCTTCTGCACCTGCTGTGCCGTGCCCGTCAGGTTCTGCACGTGATGACCGACCTCGTGCGCAATCACGTAGGCCTGGGCAAAATCGCCGGGGGCGCCGAATCTCTGCTCGAGTTCCTGGAAGAACGAGAGGTCGAGGTAGAGTTTCTGGTCGAGCGGGCAATAGAACGGTCCCATCGCGGCCTGGCCGGTGCCGCACGCGGATTCCGTCTGCCCGCTGAACATCACCATCGTCGGTGGCGTGTACTTGCCACCGAACAGTCTTGCCCCAGGTCTCCTCGGTCTGCGCGAGCGTCACGCCCGCAAGTTCGCTGAGCTCCGCTTCGGGCGCCGACTCCTGGTACGGCTGTGACGGCTGTTGCGGCTCCACCGGGGTCTGCTTCGTCGCAACGCCCAGGAACGGCAGCGGGTTGATGCCGAGGAAGCTCAACACGATGAGGAACAGGATACCGCCCACGCTGAGGCCCACGCCCTTGCGCATGGGCGACATGCCTCTGCGGTCTTCGATGTTCGAGCTGCGACGTTGGCCGCGAATATCCATGCTGTCGGTCTCCTGCGGTGGAGTCGAACTATGTCATCTCCGTCCGGTGGCGGGGAAGTGTCCGCAAAAAGTGTCCGCCGACTGCCAGCGGACACCCGGACACCGCGCAAGGGTTCCGCGCTCAGCCACAAATCATTTCCAAAACATAGACTTGCGCGATCGACGGCGGCTGGCACGATCCCTGCAAACTAAACCCTACCAGCCCGCATCCAAGCCAGTGACATGTCAATCGCCAGCCTCAAGCGAACTCCAGACAAGATTGCCGCGCCGGGCATGCGCAGCACCGACGGTCAGGATCGCGTCGTCGCGCAGGCCACCGGATGGCAGCACGATCGACGCGTCCGCATCGCCGCGGCTGTCGCGCTGCTCGTGCTCGGTGCGGTGGTCCTGGTGTGGTTCCTGCAGGGCTGGGCGTCGACGGACGCGACCGTTGCCCTCGATCGCGTGCGCGTCGCGACGGTGACACGCGGTGAATTCTTGAGCGACGTCGCGGCGCAGGCCACCGTCGTGGCCGCCGTCAGTCCCACGATGTATGCGCCGGCGGCCGGCACCGTGACTCTCAACCGCAATGCGGGCGACGCGGTCAAGAAAGGCGACCTGCTCGCGACCGTCGAAAGTCCCGGCTTGCGGAACGAGTTCGAGCGCGAGCGCGCCACGCTCGAGAGCCTCGTCGTCGACCTGCGCCGCCAGGAGATCGACGTACGCCGCAAGATCCTGCAGAGCCAGCAGAATGCGGACATGGCCGGCGTCGCGATCCGTGCGGCCGAGCGGGAGTTCGCGCGCGCCCAGACAGCGTGGGACCAGCGGGTCATCAGCCAGCGCGACTTCCAGCGGGCCCAGGACGAACTCGACGAGGCGAAACTCACGCACCACCACGCGGTCGAGACCGCGGGCCTCGAAAAGGAAGGGCTCGAGTTCGAATTGCAGACACGACGTCTGCAGCGGGACCGGCAGCAGTTGCTGGTAGAGGACCTCGAGCGTCGCGTCGGCGAGCTCGCGGTGAAATCGCCGGTCGATGGCATGGTCGGCAACCTCGCGGTGACGCAGAAGGCTGCCGTGCAGCAGGATGCCGCGCTCCTCACCGTCGTCGATCTCTCCGCGCTCGAAATCGAGTTCCGCGTCGCCGAGACCTACGCCGGGACCATCGGCGTCGGCATGCAGGCCGACGTGTCGTATGGCGGCAAGACGTACGCGGGCGAAGTGAGCGCGATCTCGCCGGAAGTGCGCCAGGGCGAAGTCACCGGGCGCGTGCGACTGCGCGAAATCCCGGCTGGTCTGCGCCAGAACCAGCGCGTTTCGGTGCGCATCCTGATGGACAAGCGCGACAACGTACTCAAGGTGGAGCGTGGCGGCTTCTACGAAGCCGGCGGCGGCGCCACGGCCTATGTCGTGCAGGACGGTGTCGCCGAGCAGCGTCCGATCAAGACCGGCGCCGTGAGCGTGCGCGAGATCGAAATCGTCGACGGTCTGGCCGCGGGCGACCGGATCGTGATTTCGGACACCGAAGATTTCAAGAATGCGCCGCGCGTGATGCTCGCGGACTGACGAACGAACGCAAGAGGACGAACCATGTTCGAAATGACCCAGGTGACGAAGGCCTACCGGACGGACCTGCTCGAGACGCACGCGCTGCGCGAGTTCAGCCTGAAGGTCGACAAGGGCGAATTCGTCGCCGTGACCGGTCCCTCCGGCTCCGGCAAGACCACGTTCCTCAACGTGGCGGGCCTGCTCGAGACATTCGATTCCGGCAGCTACCGTCTCGACGGCGAGGACGTGAGCAAGCTTGGCGACGACGCGCGCTCCAGGGTGCGCAATCACAAGATCGGGTTCATCTTCCAGAGCTTCAACCTGATCCCCGACCTGAACGTGTTCGACAACGTCGACGTGCCGCTGCGCTACCGCCGCATGCCGGCGGCCGAACGCCGCGAGCGGATCAACTCCGCGCTCGACCTGGTGGGACTCTCCTCACGCACGAAACACTTGCCATCACAGCTTTCCGGTGGCCAGCAGCAGCGCGTCGCCATTGCGCGCGCGCTTGCGGGCGACCCGGCACTGCTGCTCGCCGACGAACCCACCGGCAACCTCGATTCGCTGATGGCGCGCCAGGTCATGGACCTGCTCGAGCAGATCAACGGCATGGGCGCCACCATCGTGATGGTCACGCACGACCCGGAGCTCGCGCGACGCGCGCACCGCAACGTGCAGGTCATCGACGGCCAGATCACCGACTACAAACCGTACGAAGCGCACGCAGCCAGCGTGACGATGCTGCGCCCGCAGGCAGCCGACGCGACCTACGGCTGATCCCGGCCAGGAGGCACCCGACATGTTTTCCTACGACCTGCGCCTGGCGCTCGACAGCATGAGACGCCATCCGGGACTCTCCGCGCTGATGGTGCTCGCGATCGCGCTGGGCATCGCCGTCTGCACGGTGACGTTCACGATCTACCACGCGATGGCGACCAACCCGATCCCGGACAAGAGCGGCCAGCTGTATGCGGTGACGCTCGACACCTGGAGCGCAGAGCGACCCTACGACGACGACAAGCCCGACCTGCCGCCGCAGCTGCTGACCTATCGCGATGCCATGTACCTGTATGGGGCGAAGGCCGCGTCACGCAGCGTGGTCATGTACAAGTCCGGCGCGTTGCTGCTGCCGGAGCGCGACGGCGTCAAGCCGTTCAACGCCCAGTTGCGCGTGACGACGCACGAGTTCTTCCCCATGTTCGACGTGCCGTTCCAGTACGGCCAGGGTTGGGACGCGGCGGCCGACGAAGGTCCGCAACCCGTCGTGGTGTTGAACCACGAAACGAACCAGAAGGTGTTCGGCGGCGAGAACAGCGTCGGCCGCACGGTCAAGCTGGGCAAGATCGAGTACCGTGTCGTCGGCGTGCTGCGGCCGTGGGCCCCCAGTCCCAAGTTCTTCGACCTCAACAACGGTTCGTTCGAGGACCCCGAGGATGCGTACATCCCCTACGGCTGGGGCAGGGCGCTCGAAATGCCCGTGTACGGCAACACCAACTGCTGGAAGCCCGAGGGCGGCGACAACTACCAGGATTTCCTGAATTCGGAGTGCATCTGGCTGCAGTTGTGGGCGGAGCTGCCGACTGTCGCGGACCGCGACAGGTACCAGGCCTTCGTCGACAACTATGCGCGCAGCCAGAAGGCGGCGGGGCGCATGCCGCGGCCGCTCAACAATCGCCTGTACGACGTCGAGCAGTGGCTCGACCGCAACGACGTCGTGCAGAAGGACAACCGCGTGTTGATCGGCATCGCGCTGCTGTTCCTCGGCGTGTGCCTCGTCAACGTGGTCGGCCTGCTGCTCGCCAAGTTCCTGAACGCGGCTCCGCTGACCGGCCTGCGCCGGGCGCTCGGTGCCAGTCGTCGCGACATCGTCCGCCAGCACATGACCGAGGTGCTGCTGATCGGCCTGGCGGGCGGCGTGCTCGGCATCCTGTTCGCCGTCGGTGGCCTCGCCGGTATCCGCGCAATCTACGGGTCCGATTTCACCCGCGGCTCCTACGAGCGGCTGACGGAAATCGACCCTGTCGTCGTGCTCGTCACGCTCGGGTTGTCGCTGGTGGCTGGCGCGATCGCGGGACTGTATCCCTCGTGGCGCATCGGTCGCACCGCGCCGGCTGTCTACCTCAAGACCCAGTAAGTTCGCAAGGACACCGACCCCATGGACATCAGACCGATCCTGAGTTCGCTGCGCCGCAGCCCGACCGGCGCCATCCTCGTGGCGCTGCAGATCGCGCTCGCGCTCGCCATCGTCGTCAACTCGCTGTTCATCATCGTGCAGCGGTTCGAGAAGGTGAACCGCGATCCCGGCATGGACGTGCCGAACATCTTCTTCGTCGGCTTCCAGGCCTCGAGCGACAAGTTCCAGGGCGAAGCGACGATGCGCGAAGACCTGCAGATGCTGCGCAGCCTGCCCGGCGTGCAGGCGGCGACGGTGGTCAATGCAGTGCCTCTGTCCGGCGGCGGCTCGGCGACGTCCATGTACACCGAGTCCAACCAGAAGGGCCGGCGTGGCGACATGAACTACTTCCAGGTGGACGAGCAGGGGCTCGAGACGTTCGGCGTCAGGCTCGCGGAAGGCCGCAACTTCGACGCGACGATCGTGACCAAGCCGGCACGCAACAGCTCGACGTCGCCCTCCGGCATCCTGATCACGAGGGACGTGGCCAAGGACCTGTTCCCGGACGGTTCCGCGCTCGGCAAGACGATCTACACCGGCACGAACGAACCGGTGACGATCCTCGGCATCATCGACCACATGCACGGCTCCTGGCCGGGTTGGGACAAGGTCGGCAACGTCGCCTTGTTTCCCGTGATCACGGACGAGACGTACGCCCGGTACATGGTGCGCGCCAAGCCGGGGCAGCGCGATGCGATGATGAAGATGGCCGAGGAGGTCCTGGGCAAGGTCGACAACGGCCGTGTCATCCTGCGCGTGCGCTCGCTCGAGTACGTCGCCGCCTCGAGCTACGCCGAAGATCGCGCGATGGCCCTTTACCTGAGCGTCGTCATCGCACTGCTGCTGGGCATTTCGGCGCTCGGCATCTTCGGCCTGGCGGCGTTCAACGTCAGCACGCGCACCAAGCAGATCGGTACCCGCCGCGCGGTCGGCGCCCGTCGCACCGACATCCTGCAGTACTTCCTGGCCGAGAACTGGCTGATCACGTCGCTGGGCCTGGTACTTGGCTGCGTGCTGGCGCTGCTGCTCGGCTACTGGCTCAGCACGACGTTCGAACTCCCGCGGCTGAAGCTCTATTATCTGCTGCTGGGGGTGGTTGGGCTCTGGATCGTCAGCCTCGCGGCAGCGTTCCGGCCCGCGCGTCGCGCTTCGATGGTCTCGCCGGCGATTGCCACCCGCACCGTCTGAACTCACGCAACAGGTTGCAGCCAGCCGAATGCAGGGTCGCACGCTACTGGTCATAGACGACAACGATGCCGTGCGTACGGCACTCGACGTCCTGCTGACGCTCGAAGGCGCGAAGGTGGAATGCGTTGCCACTCCGCGCGCCGGCCTCGAGCGCGTGGCGCAGGGCGGCGTCGACCTGGTCATCCAGGACATGAACTTCCAGCGCGAGGCGACCTCGGGCGACGAAGGCATTGCGCTGTTCCGCTCGCTGCGGGCGGTGCAGCCCGACCTGCCGGTGGTGCTGCTCACCGCCTGGACGCAGCTCGAGACCGCGGTCGAACTCGTGAAGGAGGGCGCCGCGGACTACCTCGCCAAGCCGTGGGACAACGCGCGACTGGTGACGACGGTGCGCAACCTGCTGCAGCTGCACGCGGCGCTGGCGGCGGAGCGCGAACGCCTGGCACGCGTCGACCGATCGCACGCCGAGCTCGCGGCGCGGTTCGACCTGCGCGGCATCGTCTATCGCAGCGCCGCCATGCATGCCGTCGTGCAGATGGCCACGCAGGTGGCGAAGGCAGACGTGCCGGTGCTGGTCACGGGACCCAACGGCGCGGGCAAGGAAATCCTGGCCGAGATCATCCAGGCCAACTCCGCGTCGAAGGCCGGTCCGTTCGTGCGGGTGAACGCCGGCGCGCTGCCGGCGGACCTGCTCGAGAGTGAATTGTTCGGCGCGGAGGTGGGCGCGTACACGGGCGCGTCGAAGGCGCGCGAAGGCCGCTTCGAGGCCGCGAACGGCGGGACGCTGTTCCTCGACGAGATCGGCAATCTGCCCCTGACCGGGCAGGCCAAGCTGCTGCGCGTGCTGCAGACCGGCGAGTTCGAGCGGCTCGGCTCCAGCCAGACCCGCAAGGTGAATGTACGCATCGTTTCAGCGACCAACACACCGCTCGGGGAAGCGATCCGGCAGGGCCGTTTCCGTGAAGACCTCTATTACCGGCTCAACGTCATCGAACTGCAGGTGCCGCCGCTCGCCGAGCGTCGCGACGACATCCTGCCGCTGGCAAGGCACTTTCTCGAGCCGGGGTATGGACTGCTGCCGGATGCCGAGCGCCTGCTTGTGCGTTACGACTGGCCCGGCAACGTGCGCGAACTGCGCAACAGCATCCGCCGTGCCTGCCTGCTTGCAGGCACGACGCGCATCGCGGCGGCCGACCTGATGCTGCCGGGATCGGGCACCACCGGATCGTGGGAAGCGCTCCCCACCCGCGAGCCCGACCGCGATGAAATCGAAAGTGCGCTCACCCGCCACGAGGGCGTGATCGCCAAGGCCGCGCGCGACCTGGGGCTCTCGCGCCAGTCGCTGTACCGGCGCATGGAGAAACTCGGCATCGCGCCCGGCAGCCAGGACGGGCGCTGAACCATGCGGCAGCGGCGGGTCACGCTCTTCCTCGTCGCGCTGGGGCTGTTGACGCTCGTCGCCCTCGGCCTGATGGACATCGCGTGGTCGTACCGTGCCGCGGCACTGGTGTTCGCGACGGCCGCCTACGCGACGCTGGCCTGGTGGGTACGGCGCTCGCTGCACGCGCAGGAGTCGCTGCTGGACTCCCTCGCCGACGGCATCTCGAGCCTGCACGACGCGGACTACAGCATCAGCATCGCGGAACCCCGGGATGCGAAATGGCGCAAGCTCGTGACCGCCTACAACGCGCTGGGCGGCAAGCTGCGCCGGCAGCGCCAGGATCTCTACCAGCGCGAACTGCTGCTCGACACCGTGATCCAGGCGTCGCCGCTGGCGTTGCTGCTGACGAACGCCACCGGCACGATCCTGTACGCGAATCTCGCGGCCCGGCAGCTGCTGTCCGCGGGTCGCAAGCTCGAGGGGCTTGCGCTCGCGCCCCTGCTCGAGCCGATGCCGCCCTCGCTGCGCGAGGCGTTCGAGGACAATCGCGACCGGCTGTTCACTGCGACGATCAGGAACGATGCCGAGGTCTTCCACGTCTCGCATCGCCAGTTCCTGCTGAACGGGCAGCCGCACCGCCTGCGCCTGCTGAAGCAGCTCACGCGCGAGGTCAACGCCCAGGAAGTGGCGATCTGGAAGCGCGTGATCCGCGTCATTGCGCACGAGATCAACAATTCCGTCGCGCCGATCGCGTCGCTGGCGCAGTCGGGCCAGCGCCTCGCCCTGCAACCGGATACGGCGCAACTGCAGCGCGTGTTCGGCGCGATCGAGGAGCGCATGTCGCACCTGGCGCAGTTCGTCGACGGCTACTCGCGCTTCGCCAAGCTGCCGAAGCCGCGCCCCGCGCACGTCGACTGGCGCCGCTTCCTCGATTCGCTGCAGGCCGTCGCGCCGTTCTCGCTCGATGGCATCGTGCCCGGTGAGACGGGGTGGTTCGACGAATCGCAACTCGAGCAGGTCATGATCAACCTGCTCAAGAACGCCGTGGAAGCGGGCTCGCCGCCGTCCTCGACCATCGTGTCGGTCCGCCCAGCGCGTGGCGGCTGGACGGTGGAGGTGCGCGACCGCGGCTCGGGCATGAGTCCCGACGTGCTGACCAACGCGTTGCTGCCGTTCTATTCGACCAAGCCGGCCGGGAGCGGCCTGGGCCTGACGCTGTGCCGGGAAATCGTGGAGGCGCACGGCGGCACGCTCGAAGCAGGCAACCGGACCGACGGCGAGGAGGGAGCCGTGGTCCGGTTCTGGCTGCCGCCGTCGCCCCTCAATCCGGACTACGGACTGCGGTCGTCGATCGTCGAGCCCGCATCGACCCAGACGCCGTAGCTGCAACGCAGGACCTGCGAGCCGCTCGCGACCAAATCGCCGTTGCGGAATTCCGTGCCGTTGAACCAGCACACCGCTGCGCCGGGCTCCTGCTGCCGCACCACATCGGTATCGATGTCCTCTTCGACGGCAATCGGGGAGTTGCGCAGTTCAGGGTCGGGCGACCCGACCTGGGTGATCGAACGATGCTCATGCAACATGGCCGTTCTCCCGTTTCACGCCGCCGACGTCATCCGGCATTTCATGGTAGCGCCGCTGCAAAGGCGGCGAACAGTCGGAATGTGCGGACAGCATTTCAGAGATCTGCACCCTCGGGCAGCGACGGCTTCTCCTTGTCCGGGATCTCGGTCATCGTCGCCTCCGTCAGCAGCAGCACGCCGGCCACTGAGACCGCGTTTTCCAGCGCCACGCGCACGACCTTGGTCGGATCGACGATGCCGGCCTCGTAGAGGTCCACGTACTCCTTGCGCGCTGCGTCGAAGCCCGCGGCGCCGGTACCCGCCATCATGCGAGCGACGACCACGCCGCCGTCCACCGACGAGTTCTCGGCAATCTGGCGTGCAGGCGCTTCGAGCACCCGCTTCAGGCACGCCACGCCGGTCCGCTCGTCGCCTTCCACCTGGCTTTCGAGTTTCGCGACGGCATCGATGCAGCGGATCAGGGCGAGGCCTCCGCCCGGGACGATCCCTTCGGCTACCGCCGCCTTGGTTGCGCTGATCGCATCGTCGAGCGCGTCCTTCTTCGATTTCATCTCCGATTCCGATGGCGCGCCGACGCGAATCACGGCCACGCCGCCGGCCAGCTTGGCCAGGCGCTCCTCGAGTTTCTCGCGGTCGTAGTCGCTGGACGCTTTCTCGATCTCGTGGCGGATCTGCGTCATCCGGCCGTCGATGGCGGACCGTGCGCCCGCGCCACCGATGATCGTCGTCGTGTCCTTGTCGACGACCACGCGCTTGGCCCGGCCGAGCGATGCCAGTTGCACGTCCTCGAGGCGCTTGCCGAGTTCCTCGGAAACCAGCTCGCCGCCGGTCAGCACCGACATGTCGGTCAGGATCGCCTTGCGGCGGTCGCCGAAGCCGGGCGCCTTGACCGCCACGCTCTTCAGCACGCCGCGGATCTGGTTGACGACCAGGGTCGCGAGCGCCTCGCCCTCGAAGTCCTCGGCGACGAACAGGATCGGCCGCCCCGACTTCGCCACCTGTTCGAGCAACGGGATCAGGTCCTTCAGCAGGTTGATCTTGCGGTCGGTCAGCAGCACGTACGGCTCGTCGAGCACGGCCTCCATCTGCTCCGAGTCGGTGATGAAGTAGGGCGAGGTGTAGCCGCGGTCGAACTGCATGCCTTCCACCACCTCGAGCACGGTCTCGGTGGTCTTCGACTCCTCGACCGTGATGACGCCTTCGTCACCCACCTTTTCCATGGCATCGGCGACCAGCTCGCCGATGGCCGCGTCGTTGTGCGCGGAGATGGTCGCCACCTGCGCCTTTTCCTTGCGGGTGCTGACCTTGCGCGACATCGCGGCGAGCGCGCCCACCGCAACTGCCACCGCGCGATCCAGTCCGCGCTTGATGTCGATGGCGCTGGCGCCGGCGGTCACGTTGCGGACTCCGTCGGCGAAGATCGCATGCGCCAGCACGGTGGCCGTGCTGGTGCCGTCACCCACGGCATCGCCGGTCTTCTCGGCAGCCTGCCGCAGCATCTGCGCGCCGAGGTTCTCCTCGGGATCGCGCAGTTCGAACTCCTTGGCGATGGTGACGCCGTCGTTGCAGACCAGTGGCAGGCCCCACTTCCTCTGGATCAGGACCGATTTCGACTTCGGCCCGAGCGTGATGCGCACGGCCTCGGCCAGTTGCTGGGTACCCCGCAGGATCTTTTCCCGCGCGGCGGAGCGGAACAGGACCTGTTTGTGCGTCATCGCACGCCTCCCTGTGCCCTCGTGGGAGTCCAATTCTCCCGCTCCGGTAGGACAGCCGAAAATACGCAGAGTTGGCAGCCCGGACGGCTAGAATCACTCCATGGATTCCTCCCTGACCTTCGATTTCCTGCGTTCGCAGATCGTCGGCATCGATTCGGCTTTCGAGACGCCCTTTGGCCGCCGCCTGATGGTCTATTGCGATTACACGGCATCGGGCCGCTGCCTGCTGTTCGTCGAGCGCTACCTGCAGCACCTGCAGCGCATCTACGCCAATACGCACACGGAAGACGACCTGACGGGCCGCAGCATGAGCCGCCTGCTGCACGAAGCGGAGCGCACCATCAAGCGCGCGGTGAACGCCGGCCCGCACGGGCGCATCGTGGCCTGCGGCACGGGCGCGACCGGCGCGATCGACAAGCTGCAGCAGATCCTCGGCGTCGCGTTGCCGCCGGCCACGCGCAAGGTGGTCGGTGACCAGTTGCGCGCCTTCATGGGCGACGCAAAGTTCGAAGAATTCCGTCGTTTCCAGCAGTCGCGGCAGCCGGTCGTGTTCGTCGGGCCCTACGAGCATCACAGCAACGAAGTCACCTGGCGGCAGGGCCTCGCCACGGTGGTCGAGGTGAACCTCGCGGCCGATGGCGGCGTGGACCTCGAGCACCTGCTGCACCTGCTGCGTCTGCCCGAGTACCAGGGGCGCCTGCGCATTGGCTCATTCTCGGCGGCGTCCAACGTCACCGGCATGCGCTCGCCGACGCGCGAGATTGCGAAGCTGCTGCATGCGCACGATGCGTACGCGTGCTTCGACTATGCCGCGAGCGCGCCTTACGTCGAAATCGACATGAATCCTGCGCCGGACGCGGCGGGTGGCGACGCTTCGTACGACGCCGTCTTCCTCTCACCGCACAAGTTCCTCGGCGGGCCGGGTTCGAGCGGCGTGCTGGTCTTCAACGAGCGGCTGTATTCACGCGACCTGCCGCCGAGCGTCGCGGGCGGCGGCACCGTCGATTACGTGAGCCCGCTGGACCAGGATTTCATCGCCGACATCGAAGAGCGCGAGAAGGCCGGCACGCCGGGCGTGCTGCAGACGATGAAGGCGGCGCTGGCGATGGACCTCAAGCAGAAGGTCGGTGTCGAGCGCATCGAGGCGCGCGAGCAGGACTTGTTGCGCCGGGCGATGCGGCAGTGGTCGGCCAACGAGCGCTTCGAGTTGCTCGGCAATGCCGATCCAGCCCGCCGCATCGGCATCGTGTCGTTCAACCTGCGCGACGCGCGCGGTCGGTATCTGCATCCCAAGTTCGTGACGGTGCTGCTCAACGACCTGTTCGGCATCCAGTCACGCGCGGGTTGTTCGTGTGCCGGTCCGTACGGGCACCGCCTGCTGGGCATCGACGAGACGACGTCGGAGCAGTACCGCGACTGGGTGCGCAAGGGCTTCCAGGGCATCAAGCCCGGCTGGTGCCGCGTCGGGTTCCATTACACGATGGACGATGCCGACGCCCGGTTCATCACGGACGCGGTCGATTTCGTCGCGCAGCAGGGGCACTGCTTCCTGCCGCTGTACGAGTTCGATCCGGTGACGGGCATGTGGACGCACCGCGAGTTCCAGGAACGGCACGAACGCTTTTCGATCGAGGCTGCGCTTGAATCCAATGGGTGTGAGCAGGCTGTACTGCCGACCGCGGAACGCGTGCGTCTCTATGCGGAATGCCTGCAGGAGGCGAGGGAAATGGCAGCTCGATTGGGTGAGCCCGGGGCCGGCTCCTGCAGCAAGGCGTTCGAATTCGGCGAGCTGCAGTTCTTCAATCTGTAGCAATTCGTCACAAACAGGTCTCGACTGGCGGAGTACAGATTTCTGTATAATTGCGCCTATGAAGACGACGCTGGACCTCGATGACGAGTTGCTGGTGCGCGCCAAGGCGCTCGCGGCCCGAGAAGGCCGCAGTCTCACTGGGCTCATCGAAGACGGGCTGCGCCTGCGGTTGAGGTTGCGGCGCCAGGGGACCGGAAAAGTGGCAGAGCCGGAAATTGCCGTGTACGAAGGACGCGGCGGCCTGGTCCAGGGCGTGGATCCGCTCTCCAACAGGTCCCTTGCAGACGCGGCCGACGATGACACCTGACGTCAACGTGCTGCTGGCGGCGTTCCGGCCCGATCATCCACAGCACGAAGTTGCGCTGGCCTGCGTCCGGGCCGCCTTGTCCGGTGTCGCGACAGGGCGGAGCTTCGTCTTGTTGCCCATGGTGGTCGCGGGTTTCCTGCGCCTGGCCACGCATGCCAGGGTCTTCCGCGAACCTGCGCCGCCGCAAGCCGCTGTCGCGTACATCGATTCGTTGCTGGCGGTCCCGGGCGTGGAGATCGCCGAACTCGGGCGCGACTGGCCGGCCGTTGCGCCGGCTGCTGCACGAGCACTCTGCCAGCGGCAATGATGTGCCCGATGCGTGGATCGCCGCGGCCGTGCAGACCCTGGGCGAGCACCTCGTCACGTTCGACCGCGGCTTTCTGCGCCTGCTGGGCAGGACCGAACTGACCTTGCTCAGCCCTCGCTGATTTTCATGCCTGGATCCGCAGCGGGTCGCCGTTGCGGGAAACCTCGTGCTGCGCGCCTGCGCAGACGACGAGTCACAGGCCGAGAACGAGACGCAACCCTTCGTCCACGTGGCGCATCGTCGTGCCCGGGACGGCGCGAACTCTCTGCGTAAGCACGCGCCGGTCGAGCGTGATCACCTGCGATACGTTCACGACCGAGGACTTCGCAAGACCAGATTCGCTCCTGCCCATGCGCACGTTGCCGGGAGAATCCGCCAATGCCAGGTTCGACGTAATGACCGCCGCGACGACCGTGGCGATGCGGCTCTGGTTGAAGGGGTCGGACTGAATCACCAGCACGGGCCGGCGAAAGCCGGGGCCGGAACCGGTCGGTGCCGGCAGCGATGCCCACCAGACCTCACCACGCTTCATCGACGAGATTCTTGAGCTGGGCGCGCTGGATTGCCGGTTCGATTTCTGACGGTTGCGCGCCATATAGCGCGTCAAGGCGGGCGGTCACTTCTTCGGCGCCGCGCGCGCTCAGGTAGGTGGCCAGCGCGTCGCTGTACAGCTGGCTGCGGGAAATGCCGAGCTGGTGCGCAAGGTGCTCACCCGCTTCGAACACCTCGTCCGGCACCGAAATCGCGATTTTCATACCAGGACGGTATCACCACGGTATGACCCGTGCAAACCCGGTTGCGGCGGTTGTTCAGCGTTCCGTCGCGAGCGCGCGCCCGGTGTGGGCGACGTCGTGCCGCGCGAACTGCTCGGCGAGGAAGCTCTCGCCGCGCTCCAGGATGAAGTAACGGAACGCCTCTGCAGCCGGGGACAGGGTCTTTGCCAGGTTGTTGACGACGTGCCAGCGCCGCATCACGGGCAGGCCCTCGACCTCCGGCACCGCGATCAGGCCGTGATCGAGTTCCAGCCCCAGCGTGTGCAGCGACAGCAGCGAGATGCCCATGCCGGCCATCACGGCCTGCTTGATCGCCTCGTTGCTCGACATCTGCATCGCGACGCGTGCCTTCATGTGGTGCGCCGTCATGTATTCGTCGAGCGCCGCGAGCGTGCCCGAGCCCGGCTCGCGCACGATGAAGCCTTCTTCCTGCAGCGCCCGGGCCGGCACGCGTTCCATCTGCGTGAACGGATGATCGACTGACGTCACCAGCACGTGCGGGTGCAGCGCGAATGGCTCGGCGCGAGTGGGCCACGCCTGCGGCGGCCGCCCCATGATCGCGAGCTCGACCGTGCCCTGCTGCATCAGCGTCACGACCTCGTCGCGCTTGTTGCACACCTGCAGCCGGATCTCGACGCCGGGGTGATCGTCCCGGAAGTTGGCGAGCATCCGCGGCACGAAGTACTTCGCCGTGCTGACCATGCCCACGTCGAGCACGCCGGTCTTGAGGCCACGGAACCGGGCGACCACGTCCTCGGCGTCACGCATGGCGACCAGGACACGGCGGGTGTAGGCGAGCAGGTACTCGCCGACGGTGGTCAGCGAGACCTTGCGGCTGGTCCGGTCGAAGAGCGGCAGGCCGACCTCGACCTCCAACTCCTTGATCTGCATGGAAACTGCCGGGGGCGAGAGGTTCAATTCCTCGGCCGCGCGGGCAAAGCTCAGGTGCTTCGCTACCGAGGCGAAGACCCGCAATTGCCGCAAGGACACGTTTTTCATGGAGCCGAAATCAGTGGACGCTCACCTGTTTTCAGAAACAGGTGAGCGTCCCCTAATTTCTGTGACAGTTCAGAAAGGCTGAATGCTGGGATCAGAATATATGACTTCAGCTAAATGATCGACCCCCTTACATTGATGCCACGTCCAAACCCTGAACAGAGAGTCCGACATGGCCACTGCACCCGAACTCGCCGGCAGCCACGCGCAGATCACGGACAAGAAGAAGCGCTACAGCGCAGGCGTCCTCAAGTACCGCCAGATGGGGTACTGGGACGCCGATTACGTCCCGAAGGAAACCGACACGATCTGCCTGTTCCGCATCACGCCGCAGGAAGGCGTGGATCCGATCGAGGCGGCTGCGGCCGTGGCTGGCGAGTCGAGCACCGCGACCTGGACCGTGGTCTGGACCGATCGCCTGACGGCCTGCGACAGCTACCGCGCCAAGGCCTTCAAGGTCGAACCGGTCCCGAACAACCCCGGCCAGTACTTCGCCTGGGTGGCCTACGACCTCATCCTGTTCGAAGAAGGCTCGATCGCGAACATGACCGCGAGCCTCATCGGCAACGTGTTCAGCTTCAAGCCGCTCAAGGCCGCACGCCTCGAGGACATCCGCATCCCGGTCGCCTACGTGAAGACGTTCAAGGGCCCGCCCACGGGGCTGGTCGTCGAGCGCGAGCGTCTCGACAAGTTCGGCCGTCCGCTGCTCGGCGCCACCACCAAGCCGAAGCTCGGCCTCTCGGGCCGCAACTACGGCCGCGTCGTGTACGAGGGCCTGAAGGGCGGCCTCGACTTCATGAAGGACGACGAGAACATCAACTCGCAGCCGTTCATGCACTGGCGCGATCGCTTCCTCTACGTGATGGACGCCGTGAACAAGGCGAGCGCCGCGACGGGCGAAGTGAAGGGCTCGCTACCTGAACATCACCGCCGCGACGATGGAGGACATGTACGAGCGGGCCGAGTTCGCCAAGGACCTCGGCTCGATCATCGTCATGGTCGACCTCGTGATCGGCTGGACGGCGATCCAGAGCATGGCCAACTGGTGCCGCAGGAACGACATGCTCATGCACATGCATCGCGCCGGACATGGCACGTACACGCGCCAGAAGAATCACGGCGTCAGCTTCCGCGTCATCGCGAAGTGGCTGCGTCTCGCGGGTTGCGATCACCTGCACACCGGCACGGCCGTCGGCAAGCTCGAAGGCGATCCGCTCACGGTGCAGGGTTACTACAACGTCTGCCGCGACAGCTACACGAAACAGGACCTGCCGCGCGGGCTGTTCTTCGACCAGGACTGGGCCGACCTCAAGAAGGTCATGCCGGTGGCGAGCGGCGGCATCCACGCCGGCCAGATGCACCAGTTGCTGGACCTGTTCGGCGACGACGTGATCCTGCAGTTCGGCGGCGGCACGATCGGTCACCCGGCGGGCATCCAGGCGGGTGCCGTCGCCAACCGCGTGGCGCTCGAGTGCATGGTGAAGGCGCGCAACGAAGGCAAGGACATCCTCAGCGAAGGTCCTGCGATACTGCAGAAGGCAGCGCAGTTCTGCACGCCGCTGAAGCAGGCGCTCGATACGTGGGGCGACATCACGTTCAACTACACGTCGACCGACACGTCCGACTACGCCGTCACGCCGACCGCGTCTCACTGAGCGCACGGAGAACCACCGACCATGATGACCAATCCGACCGGGCGCCTGACGCAGGGCCAGTTCAGCTTCCTGCCCGACCTGACGGACGCCGAGATCACGCTGCAGATCGAATACGGACTGAAGAAGGGCTACGCCTGGGCCGTCGAGTACACCGACGATCCGCATCCCCGGAATACGTACTGGGAGATGTTCGGCATGCCGATGTTCGACCTGAGCGACGCAGCCGGCGTGATGCTGGAACTCAAGAGCTGCCGCAGCACGTTCCCGCAGCACTACATCCGGCTGGTGGCGTTCGATTCGACCCGCGGCGTGGAAACGATCGCAATGAGTTTCATCGTGAATCGTCCGCCGGTCGAGCCGGGCTTCAGCCTGGTACGGCAGGAAACCAACGGGCGGACGATCCGCTACACGATCCGCGGGCACGAAGCCGACCGGCCGGAAGGCGAGCGGTACCGGAAATAGTCGCGGCTTGCCGGCGAACGGGCTCAGGGCACCTCGATGTACAACATCCCAGGTTCGGTCACCGCTCCCGCCAAGGCGGGCGAGGCGGGCGGGGTGCCCTCGACCCAGCCCGATCCCGCCGGCGCAGGCGAGGGAGTGAAGACCGCGCGCACCGTCGCGGAAGTGATGGCGCAGTCCCAGGCTGGCGACGTGCTCGACGAACTCGACCGCGAACTCGTCGGCCTCGCCCCGGTAAAGGCGCGCATCCGCGACATCGCGGCGCTGCTCGTGATCGACCGCCTGCGCATGAACCAGGGCCTGCAGGCACAGGCACCGAGCCTGCACATGTCGTTCACCGGCAATCCCGGCACCGGCAAGACGACCGTCGCGCTGCGCATGGCACAGATTCTCCATCGCCTCGGCTACATCCGCAAAGGCCACCTGGTCGCCGTGACGCGCGACGACCTCGTCGGGCAGTACGTCGGCCACACCGCGCCCAAGACGCGCGAAGTACTGAAGAAGGCGATGGGCGGCGTGCTGTTCATCGACGAGGCCTATTACCTCTACCGGCCCGACAACGAGCGTGACTACGGCCAGGAGGCGATCGAGATCCTGCTGCAGGTGATGGAGAACAACCGCGACGACCTCGTCGTGATCCTCGCGGGTTACGGCGACCGCATGGAGACCTTCTTCCAGTCGAACCCCGGCATGCGCTCGCGCATCGCGCACCACCTCGAGTTCCCGGACTTCGCCGAAGGCGAGTTGCTGCGGATCGCCGAGATGATGCTCGCGCAGCAGAGCTACCAGTTCGGCCCGGGCGCGCGCGACGTCTTCCAGGAATACATCGCGCACCGCATCCGCCAGCCGCAGTTCGCCAACGCCCGCAGCGTGCGCAACGCGCTCGATCGCGCGCGGCTGCGGCAGGCGAGCCGGCTGTTCGCGAACCCCGACCAGGAACTCACGCGTGAAGACCTGAGCACGATCCTGCCGGCCGACATCCGCGCGAGCCGCGTGTTTGACATCGGCACCGCGTCCGCGCAGAAGACCTGACGTCTACAACAGGGGACACCCCATGCACCTCGGCCGCACGACACTGTCCAAGTTCCTGATCCAGCAACTCGAAGGCATCGAGGGCTCGCGCGACCTGGGCGCACTGCTCATCGACGTCGCCGCGGCGGTCAAGACGATCGCGTCGATGGCGGCGAAAGGCGCGCTCGGCGGCTACCTGGGCAAAGCCGGCACGGAGAACGTGCAGGGCGAGCAGCAGGTGAAGCTCGACGTCGCCTCGAACGACGTAATCCTGAAGAGCTGCGAATGGGGCGGCCTGGTCGCGGGCATGGCGTCCGAGGAACTCGACGATCCGTACCCGATCCCGGCGGAGTATCCGCGCGGCCGCTACCTGCTGATTTTCGATCCGCTCGACGGTTCGTCGAACGCGGACGTCAACGTGTCGGTCGGCACGATCTTCTCGATCCTGCGTCACGACAAGAAGGAGGCGCCGAAGGTCGAGGACTTCCTGCAGAAAGGCATCGAGCAGGTGGCCGCGGGCTATGCGATCTACGGTCCGTCGACGATGCTGGTCGTCACGGTCGGCAAGGGCACGCACGGCTTCACGCTCGATCGCGAAGTCGGCAACTTCATCCTGACGCATCCCAACCTGCGCATACCCGAGGACACCAGCGAGTTCGCGATCAACACCAGCAACGCGCGATTCTGGGAAATCCCGGTGCACCGCTACGTCACCGAATGCCAGGACGGCAAGTCGGGCGAGCGCGGCCGCGACTTCAACATGCGCTGGATCGCCTCGATGGTGGCCGAGGTGCACCGCATCCTCGTGCGCGGCGGCGTGTTCATGTACCCGCGCGACACACGTGACCCGGAGAAGCCGGGGCGGCTGCGCCTGATGTACGAAGCGAGTCCGATCGGCTTCCTCGTCGAGCAGGCAGGCGGCGCGGCCTCCACTGGCCGTCAGCGGATCATGGAACTGCTGCCGCACCAGCTGCACCAGCGCGTGCCGGTGATCCTCGGCTCGAAGAACGAGGTCGAGCGCATCGTGCGCTACCACTGGGAGCACGACAAAGGCATCGACCGCCGCTATTCGTCACCGCTGTTCAACGAGCGGTCGCTGTTCCGGCCGAGCGCGAACTGACGACGCGCGGACTGAGCGACGACGACGACACCTGCAATCGAACAACTTTCCTGCGAGCACGCACATGTCCACCAAGCATCCCGTCATTGCCGTCACTGGTTCCTCCGGCGCGGGCACCAGCACCGTCATGAAGAGCTTCGCCCACATCTTCCGGCGCGACGGCATCAAGGCGCAGGTGATCGAGGGTGACTCGTTCCATCGCTACGACCGCGTCGAGATGCGCGCGCGTGTAAAGGCGGCCGATGCGGGCGAAGGTCCGCAGATCAGCCACTTCGGGCCGGAGTCGAACCTGCTGGCCGACCTCGCGGCGGCGTTCGAGACGTACGGCACGACGGGCGGTGGCAAGGTGCGCCGCTACGTGCACGACGAACTGGAAGCGAAGCAACTCGGCAGCGCCCCCGGTACCTTCACTGAATGGAAACCCATGGCGGATGGCAGCGACCTGCTGTTCTACGAAGGGTTGCACGGCGGTTACGAAGGCCCCGAGGCGGACGTGGCGAAGCACGTGGACCTGCTCGTCGGCGTGGTGCCGATCATCAACCTCGAGTGGATCCAGAAGCTGCACCGCGACAAGACCCATCGCGGGTACAGCCAGGATGCGGTGGTCGACACGATCCTGCGGCGCATGCCGGACTACGTGAACCACATCTGCCCGCAGTTCAGCCGCACGCACGTGAACTTCCAGCGGGTGCCGACCGTGGACACGAGCAATCCATTCATCGCGGCCGACATTCCTTCGGCGGACGAGTCGATGGTGATCATCCGCTTTGCCAACCCGAAGGGCATCGACTTCCCGTACCTGCTGTCGATGCTCGACGAGTCATGGATGTCCCGTCCGAACAACATCGTCGTGCCGGGCGGCAAGATGGGGCTCGCGATGCAGCTGATCCTCACGCCGCTGATCCTGCGGCTCATGGATCGCAAGCGCCGCGCCTGATTGCGTCTCACCTCTCCCACCGCAGTGGGAGAGGTCGTGCGCAGCGCGGGTGAGGATCCCCATCCACCCGAATTGGTGCATTTCCGCTGATTAATCGACTGGCTGGGATCCGCGCCAACCCTGATCCTGTGGCGACCACTGGTTTGACCAATATGTCAGAATGGACATACCATGAGAATGCCGCGCAAGGACAAACCCTTGGCGTGGCTGCGGGGCGAGATCAAGAGTCCGCCTTTCGGTGCGGCGGCTCGAATCGAGGCGGGGTATCTGCTCAGGCGTCTGCAGGCGGGCGAAATGATCGGCCTGCCGATGAGCCGGCCGCTGCCCGCCATCGGGGCGCGTTGCCATGAACTGAGGGTCAACGACGCTGGACAGTCATGGCGCATCGTCTATCGGATCGATAACGATGCGATCGTCGTTGCCGATGTGTTTGCCAAGAAGACGCGCAGTACGCCAAGGCAGGTCATCGAGACCTGTCGTCGACGGCTGCGGGAGTACGACGATGCGAGTAGCTAAACGGCGCAGGCTTCTACAACGGGGTTGGGCCGTCGGCGATGCCGACGAGTTCCTTGGGTTGACCGCGGAAGAGCGGGCGCTCGTCGATCTGCGCCTCCGTCTCGCAAAGGGCCTGAAATTCCAGCGCGTGCAACGGCGTCTGACCCAGGGTGAGCTTGCCAAAGTCGTCGGGTCGAGCCAGTCACGTGTGGCGAAAATGGAAGCGGGTGACCCCGGCGTTTCGATCGACCTTCTGTTCCGGTCATTGATTGCGCTCGGCGCGTCCAGCTCTGACCTTGCAAAGATCATCACCGCACGCAGACCGGTCAGCGCGCGCATCGCATCTGACATTCCCCTCTCCCGCACTGGCCGGAGAGCGTTGGGTTGAGGGCTTCTGGGCTGCAAGTCAGCCTTGAAATCGAGCGTCTCGGTGAACCGGTCACAAGATGTGACCGGTTCAGAACGCAGTTATCCCAATCTATTTGAAGCAATTTGGGACCCTTGATGCTCGAAGCCATCCTCTGGGACGTCGACGGCACGCTCGCCGAAACCGAGCGTGACGGTCACCTCGTGGCCTTCAACGCCGCGTTCGAGGAACTCGGCATTCCGTGGCGCTGGAGCGAGCAGCGCTACGGCGAACTGCTGCGCGTCGCCGGCGGTTTCGAGCGACTGCTGTTCGACATGGAGTCGCAGCCGCTCGCGCCGGTCGCACTCGAGGAGCGCAGCGCGCTGGCCAGGCGCATACACGCGTTGAAGAACCGACGCTATGTGGAACTCGTCGCGAGCGGGGCACTGCCGCTGCGAGCGGGCGTGCGCGAATTGTTCGACGACTGCGCGACCGAAGGCCTGCGCATGGCCATCGTCACGACCACCAGCCGCAGCAACGTGCAGGCGCTGCTTGCGGCGCAGGTCGGCGCCGACTGGGAGTCGCGGTTCGCAGCCGTGGTGTGCGCGGAAGACGCGCCGGTCAAGAAGCCCGATCCGCAGGCTTATCGACTCGTGCTCGAACGCTTGCAGCTGCGAGCCGAGCAGACGGTTGCGATCGAAGATTCGGCGATGGGGCTGGCAGCGGCGACCGCGGCAGGAATCCCGGTCGTCATCACACGCAGCAGGTACTTCCCGGACGATCCCGTGCCGGGTGCGCTGGCAGTCGGGCCGTCGTTAGGTACGCGCGCCGGTTGGTCGCCAGGCCTGGATGGGGAGCCGGGCAGGGTGGGGTTGGCCGACATCCGCCACTGGCACGAAACCCGCAGCTGATGTTGTAGTCTTCCCTTCTTATCCCCTCTCCCGGACTCTGTCGGGAGCGACATGGAGTGAGGACTGATCATGGCCACTGGATGGGCCGGCGACGGCGCCGTGCAACAGCAGATCGACGACAGCATCGAGGACGCGATCAAGCGCGCCCGCGCCCAGCTGCCGAGCGGGCCGAGCCTGAGTCACTGCGAGGAATGCAACGAAGCGATTCCCGAACCGCGGCGCATGGCGATGCCCGGCGTGCGCTTGTGCGTGGCGTGCCAGGAGGAACGAGACCAGGCCCAGGGCGCGGCCAGCTTGTACAACCGTCGCGGCAGCAAGGACAGCCAGTTGCGCTGAGGTCAGCTGCTCTTCAGCAGTTCAAACGTGTCGAGCTTCGCTGCTTTCCGGTCGAAGGTGACCGTGTAGTTGCACCCGGCTGACGCGTTGGTTCGCGCCAGCAAGCAGTCGGTGAATCCTGCTGGGAAATTCTCGAAGTCCATTACTGCCGCATGGACTTCATCGGCCGAATCAATCTCGAACTGTGAAACGTTGAGGATCCCGCGGATTGCACCGGCGATCTGCGAGCGGTCGTAGTCGTAGACGTCCTTCAGCACCCAGGCAATCTCCGCGATGACGATTCGCGAGACGTACCCTGGATCGTCGCTCGAGCAATGCGTGTCGATGAACCGCTCCGCGGCCTTGAGCTGGCCGTCGTGCTCGCGGACGAGCAGACGCAGCAGGACGTTGGTATCAATCCCGATCATGTCCGAAAACTCTCGCGACCGCGGCCCGTCGAATGGACTCGTCGATTTCCTCCAGGGTTGCCTTGCGTTTCGGTGGCGGCAATATACCGATGAGCGACGAGATGTCCCGATTGGCCGCGCGCATGCGCACCGCGCCGTCATCCTCGACGATGAACAGGACCCGGTCGCCGGGTTTGAGGTTCAGCTTGAGCCGCACATCCTTGGGCACGGTGATCTGTCCCTTGCTGGTCATCCTGGCTTCGCTCATGACGCCTTACCGTTCGGCAAATTCCTTACTTTAGTGTAAGGCAAATTGCCGTCGGGTGGATACGCTGGCGAGATTCTGCGCTTTGCGGCGGCGACTCGAGTGACGCCAATCGCGCGGGTTTATCGAGATTTGAACGTGCCGGTGTCCTTGACGGGGGAAGTGCCCTCGGGTCTAATTTCGGGCTCTCTGCAGGCCGGCCTCTCGCCGGATCCCACCGTGGCCAGGTAGCTCAGTTGGTAGAGCAGCGGATTGAAAATCCGCGTGTCGATGGTTCGATTCCGTCCCTGGCCACCACTTCCAAGTTTTTGATTTGCATGCGGTTTCGGGCATCACCCGCGGACTATCCGGGCGCGATTTTGGCCCGAAATCGGGCTGACCCGCGGACTATCGGAAACTGGGCCATTCGTGCGCCCCGGGGCGGGCGGCGGGGCTGGCGATCTGGGAACCTGGGAGGCTGGCGACCTGCGGGGGCGGGTCGGCGGGGCGTCCCGGCGGGGCCCGACGTTGCCCCGGAGTGGGCGCGGGTGCGACGCGCGGGGGCGGGGCATGACGACCCCCATGGGCGGGCCCGGCGCGGCGGAGGCGGCGAGAGGGAAGTGAGTTCGAATTGGCCGCGAGAATACTCAATCGTTGCTGAGTCGCGGCGATACTCGTGCAGGGTCTATTGAGCGAGCGCGTCAAGGAGAGGGTCGAGCGCACGCCGCCCAAGCCCGACTCCGCGAGGTGAGATCTGCCTTTGGTGCCAATGAAATTTAGTCGGCTCACACGGTGAGCCTCGGGACGCTCAATGTGCAACGGTGGGAGACGCTTAAATTCCCCGTGATCCCGTGAAGATCCCGATGCTTGTCGGAAAATCTTTATGTAGCGTGTGATTGCAAGTCAAAAAAGGCCCAGAAGAGGGTTGCAGCATGTATTCGGCGCGCAGGGTAATTTTCAGCGGCTCGCTGGGTGGCGCGAAACCAAGAGCGATCTGCGGTGATCGCCGTTCGGGAAGGGCCGCTCTCGCGACGCGGCAACCTCGCGACATCGGTTCGCGAAGGCCAAGCGATGTTTATTGTCGTTCGGTTTCTGGAAGCATGGTTGCGACAAGTTAGCGAATGATGATGTTCTCAGACACAGGATGTGGCTGGAGGAGCATTCCGCCGTGGGTCGCGTACCTGATCAATTTGGGAGTTCAGTGGCCTGCTGGTGACGACGAGCCGCGTCGAATAGGGTTGATCTCGATGCCATGCGACTCGGCTGCAGCTGGCTTAGTCGCCATGGGAGTACTGATTCGAGATCTTCAGAATCCAAGGGCCAATGACCTGGATGGCCACTACGACGGGCTAGTGCGCTACGCACGCCAATTCCTGAAGGCCTGCAGTATCTGCAAAGTGCGTTGCCGGCCGGAGATATCGGGTTGCACCTATGCGTCTGAATCGACCGGAGAATTGCGTCACATCGACGGCACCAAGTACAAAGTTAGCGGCATCGCCGAGAGTCGGCACGACGGCCTCGACGGCATTGTCTGCAGCAGCCTGGGCGTTCGCCGGCCAGAGCGCAGGTGGGTTCTTCCCGGAAATTCAGCCCAATGGCATATCGAGGGTGAGCCTGCCCTAACCTCCGGTGGGGCGGGAGCGACCCTTGATGAAACCCCCTACGCTGCATTGTCGAACGGAGTGCGGTTTCCGAGTGGGAGCCTGGGGAACTCATTTTCCGGCTTGTGTCTTGTGGGGCGATTGGCGGGCGGAGAGTCCACTCGGAAAATCTACGAGCAGACTCGCTTCAGGTTTGGCGCAGAAGAGCGTGACCTCGCATCTCTTACGACCGTGCATGACTGGGCTGATTCGGATCGCGTCTCAAGAATGTCATTCTATAATCCTCGCACGGACACTATCGATCGTTATTCAGCGGCTCTTGATGTGGTCGTCGCTGACGGCGAGAAGAGCTTTCTAAAAGCGCTGTCTAATCCGCTGTTCTCAAAGGCTGACGTACTGGGGGTTTTCCATAGGGCTATTGATCGTTCTGATTTGGAAATGGTCGGTGCACGCCTCGTTCAGCAGCGCCAGTGGTACGTTGACGACAGCGATCTACTTTTAACGTTGTCGCCTTCACCTCGTGGAATAAGCCTGCAGGCGCTAAGGGCAAGGACCGTTTGATGCCGGCGGCCTCCCTCGTTTTCGATTTCCTCGAGCAACACGGCTCATGCCTTATCGATCGGCGGGAAGTGGCTTCGACCAGCTTTGCGATTGTTCGGCGCGCCTTGCGCACGATTATCTTCGAGTTCAAGGACTCTGATGACCTCCAGGCAATCGAAGCCCTGAATCGATTAAGAGGTCTTCTGTCCGAATGGCTGACCACCCCGGTGCCATTCGATGCTGCCTTCGTGGCCTCACTACACGATGCGCTCGGCTCCGTTGATGCAGTCAATGCGCGATGGGGACAGCGAATAGGCGAGTCATATGGCACCGCGCTCCATGCCGCTACTCGACTCACCTCGGAAGAGAATCCAATTCGTGTTCTGTGCCGGTCAGTTATCGATGAGCTAAACGCGCGGGGCATTGACTACAGAATTTACTGTCATCGCAGAGCAAGGCCGTATTTCGAATCCATACTTGACGCTTGCGGAGCGAGAAATCCGCACCGAATTTTTCTCCATACGGTTAGGGACTACAGAGAATCGGATCCGTTCGAAATTCTTTTAAAGGTTGGACCACTCAGGAGCCGAGGCTGGGGTTCCGCACCGGACGCTATTGTTAGTGCACCACGCTTCTCAGAGCTGATACAAATTGCATGGCCTGGTTGTAATGACGAGCCAGAATTTGGATACGATCCAGCAGCCCGGACTGAGTCACCGCCAGATACCCGCAGCGGAACGAGGTGGACGCGAACAGTTCAGCTAACGGAGCAACTCAATGACCGGCAGGATGAAGGCCTCGATCAGTTTGATGAGCTTCAGGCTTTTCAGGAATTGGATCGTCCGCGGGAGGCTCGTGCGGCCGACGTCCCCCCGCTTTTGAGTAGCACGGCGATTTAGAGTCTGACCCTGGCGATGGAGGTTGGACGTGAAGAAGCGGTTCTCGGAAGAACAGATCATCGGGTTTCTGCGGGAAGGCGATCAGGGCGTCGCGGTCAAGGAGTTGTGCCGCAAGCACGGCTTCTCGGAGGCGAGCTACTACCTCTGGCGGGGCAAGTACGGCGGCATGGGGGTGTCGGACGCGAAGCGTCTGAAGACCCTGGAAGCGGAGAACACCCGCCTGAAGAAGCTGCTGGCGGAGTCGATGCTCGAGAACGAGGTGACGCGTGAAGCGCTCCGAAAAAAATGGTAACCGCGCCGGCACGTCGCGAGCTGGTGCGGTGGATGCAGTCGAGGGGTCTGTCGGAGCGGCGCGGTCTACAGATCGTGGCCATGAGCGCGAGCGCGCTGCGGTACCGACCGCGCCCAGATCGCAACCATGCTGTGCGCGAGCGCATCGTCGCCCTGGCGCAGCGTCATCGGCGCTACGGCGTCGGCATGATTCACCTCAAGCTGCGGCAGGCCGGCGAGATCATCAATTACAAGCGGGTCGAGCGGCTCTACGGGCTCGAGAAGCTGCATATCCGGCGCCGACGGCGCAAAAAGATCTCGGTGTCCGATCGGCAGCCGCTGGTCCGGCCCGGCAAGGCCAACGAGATCTGGTCGATGGATTTCGTGTTTGACCGAGTAGCCTCGGGACGAACGCTGAAGTGTCTGGCGATCGTCGATGACGCCACGCACGAGGCGGTGGCGATCGTGCCGGAACACACGATCGGCGGCGAGCACCTGACTCGCATCCTCGACGGCATCTGCTCGCAGCGCGGCAGGCCGTCGATGATCCGCACCGACAACGGTGCTGAATTCACTGGCAAAGCGATGCTGAATTGGGCGTATCGCAACGCCGTAGCGCTGCGACTGATCGAGCCCGCCAAGCCGAACCAGAACGCCTACGTCGAATCATTCAACGGCCGGCTGCGCGACGAATGCCTGAACGAACACTGGTTCACGAGACTGGCGCACGCACGTGCCGTGATCGAAGCCTGGAGGCACGAATACAATGAGGAAAGACCGAAGAAATCACTCGGCGGGCTGACGCCCGCCCAGTACGCAAAGCAGTTGGCCAGCAAGGCCATTACAATGCCGGAAGACTCCAAAGCCCTGCACTACTGAAAGCGGGGGGACGTCGGTACTTCGACATCCGCGTCTTGGATCACCTCGTCGTGGGCGGCACGACGGTCACGAGCGTCGCCGAGCGAGGACTGATTTGTGTTGGCGAGACGTCGCGTTCGCGGCGGAAATTCTCCAGCGCCCTTGTGTCAATCACTAAGTCGCGATCCATTGGCGGATTAGTCGGTGGCGTGTTTGCTCGCGTACGGCTAATGTGGTCAGCTTCTGGCTGCGCTTCGTGGCCAAGGGAGTTCGCGAAATGACCGAAGGTCGCTGCCTGTGCGGGTCCCTGCGCTCCAAATTGACGGGCCGTTTATCACCTTGTGCATTGTCACTGCTCGATGTGTCGGAAGCACCACGGCGCGCCATTCGCGACTTGGGCCGTGGCCCCAGCCAAGGGGTTCCGCTGGCTAAGCGACACTTCTGCGCTCAGGACCTATCCATCGTCCGATAGAGGCCATCGCAATTTCTGCGGCATCTGCGGCTGGGTTGCACCGACCGTGGACGGGGCTTCCGATTTCGTTATCGCACCGGCCGGCAACCTCCTGGGGGAACTCGGATTGCGGCCGACGAAGCATATGTTTGTGCGTTCCAAGGCACCGTGGTACGCAATCACTGGCGGTCTGCCGGAATACGACGAGTTCCCTCCTGAGTTCGCGATGCCGGCGACATTGCGGGCGACCATCCCGGTGCGGCCGGGCGTGACCCATGGCAGTTGCTTGTGCGGTGCAGTCACGTACGAAATCATCGGCACGCCCCTGCGCATGTTCTACTGCCATTGCTTGCGCCGCCGTGAGGGGCGTAGCGCGGCACATTGCGCGAACGTGTTTTTCAAGTCCGATGGTTTTAGCTGGACACGAGGAGCGGAGGACGTGCAGGAGTACGCTCTCCCGGGCGCCCAGTTCTTCGGGACTGCGTTCTGCCGTTGTTGCGGCAGCGGGATACCGCGGGTTTCCGCGGAACGCAATGTCGCATCGGTACCTGCCGGCTCGTTGGACAGCGAACCCGGAATTGAGCCCACAGGCCACATCTATGTCGACTCAAAGGCACCGTGGTTCGAGATTGCCGACGAGTTGCCACAATTCTCCGCCATGTCGCAAATCGCTGAGCGGCACCCATTGAAACATGAGCGCGGGCGGCTTGAATCATGACTGACGCGTGTACGCCGCGCAGTCAGGTGAGGGAGATAGTGATGATCGATCTTTACACCGCATCCACGCCCAATGGCCACAAGGTATCCATCCTGCTTGAAGAATTAGGCCTGCCGTACAGGGTTCACGTTGTCCTTCGCTAGTTGCAGCAGAAAGAGCCGGACTACCTGAAGATCAATCCGAACGGCCGGATTCCTGCGATCGTCGATTGGGACGAGGACAATTTCGCGGTGTTCGAGTCGGGAGCCATCCTGATTTACCTGGCGGAAAAGACCGGTCGCCTGTTGCCTGTTGACACAAGGGGCGATCCCGAGTTATCCAGTGGCTGATGTTCCAGATGGGCGGGATCGGCCCAATGAGGGCCAGGCCAACGTGTTTTTCCGCTATTACCCGGAAAATCCAAGGCGATTGAGCGCTATCAGGGCGAGGTGAGGAGGTTGTTCGGAGTGCTCAATCTGCAACTCGAAGACCGTCAATACCTCGCAGGCGACTACTCGATCGCGGACATTGCGAACTGGGCGTGGGTCCGCAGTCACGAATGGGCCGGCGTCGCGATTGAGCCATTTGAGAATCTTCGCCGCTGGTGCGATGAGCTCGCTGGCCGACCGGCTTGTCAGCGCGGCGTCGAGATTCCGCCCCGCGCACACAGGACCGAGGACCCTGCGGAGGCTCAACGTTTCATTACGGAAGCCCGTCGAATGCTTGAGACCGGCCGGACGTAGTGCCTGACGTCCTGCGTGTTACCGCCCGGCGGGTCACTGGTTAACTCAGCGCATTGCTCCCGCGGCCCGAGGGTCAGATTGTTGTCTCGCGATGCAGCAAACGCGACAAAGGTCAGCGGGCCCTGACTTGCCCTGTAGAACGCCACTTTGCATTCTGAATTGGCCGAGCAGCCGATCTTGCATTGCAATAAGAAATCCCCGATTTGGCAGAATCTAAGGCACTTTCAGCCACAGAGATTGAATCGGGCGGGTCGGCCGCACGCCGCTCGGGGGGGCATCCACAATTTCCGAAGCTCCTTGGGCGAACGCTCTCAACGATCGCGGTGCAGCAAGGCTTTTGTCGGACCAGGTGACTCAAGGCGCTCGCGTTTGACAAGGCCGTTCATTTAGCTGAAGCTTAAATCAGCATTCTGAACACAACTGTAGGGGGGCATCGAATGAGCAAGCTAGTGCGCAACGTCGGCAGTGATAAGCACGGCGAGCGGATTGCAACAGTTGGACTTCTGGTTGTTGGTGCGTGTTGCAGTGGTTTTCCATCCGCCAGTATCGCGGCGGAAGACACTTCGAGCGGCGCGCTGGAAGAGACGTGGTGACGGCTCGAAAGCAGGAGGAATCTCTGCAGGACGTGCCTTTGGCGATCAACGCAGTCACTGGTGACACGCTGCGGGCAACGCAGGTCAGTAACATGGTGGACGTCCAGACCGGGATGCCCAATGTGAACTTCGGCACGCGCTTGTCGGCGGGTGCTCCCACTATTCGAGGTGTCGGCTTCACAATTCTTGCTGCCGGCACTAGTTCCAACGTGGCAGTTCACGTCGATGGCGTGTACGTCGGGCGCCCGGCTGCAACTGCAGCATCGTTTTACGACGTCACGCGACTTGAAGTTGTGAAAGGTCCGCAGGGAACGCTGTACGGCCGCAACGCTACGGGCGGCGCGATCAACATTATTACCGGCTCGCCAACGGCTGAGCCTGATGGTTTCATCGACGTAACACTCGGCAATTACAACAGCCGGCGGCTGGAGGGTGCGGTTGGAGGGGGGCTGATTGAAGACCGGTTGATGGGTCGGGTTGCTTTTGTGATTGACCAGCACGATGGATGGGCTGAGAACCGTCTCTTGGGCGAGCCGGTCGATGAGCAGGATATGAACGCGTTCCGCGGCAAGCTGACATTCCTGCCGGCTGATTCTTGGGCCGTAGATCTGGGCGCGGAGATGTACCATCAGGACGACACGATGAACGGCATGAAGTACATCGGCCAGCCCGCAGGAGTCGCGCCACTATTTGGCGTGGTGCGGGGCGGGAAGGAGACCACCGGTACTCGTGACATCTTGGGAGAATTTCAGCCGGTCAATGAGTTGGATCTTGCGAGCGTTGATGCGACCGTCAGATGGTCGGGAGAGAAGTATGGATTTAAGTCCATCACCGCCTACCGGGAGACGGCACTTTTCTGGCAGACCGACATCGACGGCACGTCGCTGCCGATATTCAACCTGACCCGCGAGGAAGATGCCCACCAGTTCAGCCAGGAGTTCCAGATCACCTACCAGAGCGAAAAGATCGACTGGCTGGCAGGTCTATACTATTTTGACGAGACCGATCACATCGATGCGCGGGCTCCTGGTGGATATGCAGTGACGCCGACTTTGGTGCTCGATTTCCACCAGTCAGCGACTGTCACGGACGAGGCCTTTGGCATCTTTGCAGAAGGGACCTACAGGTTTAACGACCAATGGGCGGCGACCGTTGGGGTCCGCTACAGCGACGAAACCGTAGAAATCATCGACGAGAGAGTCGATCGGGCCCCGCTGGCGTCCAGCGTTCGCGACTGTGCGGTCCTGGGTTGCGAGCAATCGGCCGATAACTTTTCTCCCCGGTTCATTTTGACGTACACGCCTAATGACGACGTGATGGTGTACGGAAATATAGCCTCCGGATTCAAGAGCGGTGGCTTCTCGGCCGGGTCCATCCAACCCTCGTACGATCCCGAGGAGATCCTGAGCTAGAGATCGGCACCAAGACCATGTGGATGGATGGAAAATTACAGCCAATTTCGCTGCTTTCCTGTACGACTACACGGACATGCATCAGACGAAGGTGTTGCCGGGCGTCACCGTTACCGAAATGCCTCGGACGCGACGATCAAGGGAATCGAGGCGGATATTGTGGCGATGTTGACGCCGCAGTTTCAGTTGGACTTTGCCCTCGGACTTCTCAACGCTGAGTTTGATGAGTTCGAGTCGCAGAACCCCATCTATCCTGGTACACCGGTGCAGGACCTTCCGGGAACAGCTGCCAGTTTCACCGGAATACAGCGGTATGATTGGTGCGACGTATACTTGGCCGTTGCAGTCGGGCGATCTTGATCTGCGGGGGAACTGCCTTCTGGACGAGTTCTGGACCACGGCTTTCAACCAGAGACCTGCGTACCCCAGCCTATGAGTCGGGCAACGCGTTCCTCACCTATCGGCGCAACGGCGGCATGACCGTAAGTGCCTTCGTCCGCAACCTTTCCGACGAACTCGTGCTCGATTGGCTTATATCAGCAATTCGACGGGTGCGACCGGTCTAGGGACCTACGCCCCGCCGCGTACGTACGGCGTAACACTGGGATACAAATTCTAGCGGCCCAGGTGGCGCGCCTTGATAAGGCGCGCCACAGCCTGGTTCTTGTCGTGGGTGCGCGACGTTGCGTCCACGGGAGTCGCTGGTTGGGTTGCCTTCTACTGAAGGCGGCTCGCCTGCGACCCCGAATAATCGCCAAGAATGGGTAGGTACCATGACGACCAATCGGCGCCACCGACTCCGCGACCGAGCATCAGGACATCCCTCAGCAGACGCGTCTCGCGCTCTACAGGCTCCTCGTTGAAGCGCGCACGGTCGAAACGCGCATCTCCGATCTGTTCCTGCAGAACCTTGTAAAAGGAACCAGTCACCTAGCACTTGGGCAGGAGGGCGTGGCTGCCGGCTTCGCCCATGCCATGCAAAGGGATGACTACTCGTTTTTGACCTTTCGGGGCCATCACCACACAGTCGCAAGAGGGGCGTCGATCAGGGGCATTCTCGGCGAGATGATGGGCAGGGAATGCGGCCTGATGGCAGGCAAAGGCGGGTCCATGCACCTTGCCGACGCCAGTCACAACATCATGGCTTCGTACGCGATCCTGGGGTCCGAGCTACCGATCGCCTGTGGCGTAGCCTGGTCCGCGCAGTATCGAGGTTGGCCAGGTGGCCGTGGCGTACTTTGGCGATGGCACGGCCAACATTGGCGCGTTTCATGAGGCGCTCAACTTCGCGGCCGTCTGGAAGCTGCCCGTAGTCTTCGTTTGCGAGAATAACCTGTACGGAGAGTATACGGCCGCCAGTGCCGTTACCGCCGTTGAGCACCCGGCGGCCGATCGGGCCTGTGCGTACGGACTCGAGAAAATCGTGATTGATGGAAACGACGTCGATGTCGTCTACCGGACGGCATCCTCGGTCCTGGCCCGGGCCCGGAACGGTGACGGTCCGTCGATCGTCGAGTGCATGACCTATCGCCTGTGTGGACATTCGCGTGCAGACCCTGCTGCCTATCGGCCGAAGGGGGAATTCGAGGAGTGGAAGCAGCGGGACCCGCTCGTCATCTATCGCCATCGCCTGCAGCAACTCGGTGTCTCAAACGATGCCCTGCAGCGGATTCATTCCGAGGTGCTGCAACTCGTGGATGAAGCAACGGAAGAAGCGAAGGCGTCGCAGGTCGCCCCGGAAGCGACGGCATACCGTGACGTCTGGGCCGACGGAAGGGTGTCATGGCGGAACTGAGCTATCGGGATGCCGTGGCGGCAGCGATCGCTCAGGAAATGGAGCGAGATCCGAACGTCGTACTTCTCGGCGAAGATGTTGCTGCTGCCGGTGGCGTCTTAAGGCGACAGTCGGGCTGCTCGAACGCTTCGGACCGACGCGCGTGCGAGACACGCCGATCTCTGAGCAAGCGATACTCGGCGCCGCTATCGGTGCGGCGATGACTGGTCTCAAGCCGATTGTAGAGATCATGTTTTCCGACTTCCTCGCTGTCTGCTGGGATTACGTCGCCAACCAGGTTGCGAAAACGCGGTACATGACGAACGGACAATTCAGCTTCCCGCTCGTCATCCGCACCGCGAACGGAGCTGGGTCCCGTTTCGGCGCGCAGCACTCGCAAAGCGTCGAGAACTGGGCGATGGCGATTCCCGGCATCAAAGTGGTCGCTCCTTCGTGTCCGGCGGACGTGAAAGGCCTCCTCGCCGCCGCGATTCGCGATCCCGACCCGGTCCTGTTTTTCGAACACAAGTCGCTTTACGCAATGAAGGGCGAGGTCCCCGACGGCGAGCATGTCGACAAAATCGGCACGGCAAAAGTGCTCCGTGAGGGTGAGCACATCACTATTGCCGCGCTAGCGGCGATGGTGCCACGCGCGCTCGCCGCGGCCGAAATTCTAGAACGGGACCATCGTATCGAAGCGACCTCATCGATATCCGCTCGTTGGTACCGCTCGACACGCAGACATGTTGCGTGAAACGGCTAAAACTGGACGGCTCTTCACGGTCAAAGAAACCCAAGGCTGTGTGGCTGGGGTGCCGAAATTCCATCGTGATGGAGGAGTGCTTATACGATCTTGACCAGCCAGTGGTGCGAATTACTACACCGCATATTCCGTTGCCCGCGACAGAAAACTCGAGGATGCAGTCCTTCCGTCCGTTGAACGGATTGTGCGTGAAATCTGCGCCGCGGCTAATTTCAGATAAGTAGGATCTCCAGTGCAAGACTCAAACGAGATCGCCATACCGAACATATGGGAACGTCCATGGACGTGATCATGCCGCAGTTGGGCGAGACCGTGCTCGAGGGCAGCGTACTCACCTGGTACAAAAAGCCTGGGGATAACTGAAGCCGGTGAGCCCCTTTTCGAAGTCGAAACGGAGAAAGTAACGACAGAAATTCCCGCGCCAGCGTCGGGTTTGTTGCCGAGATACTTGTGCAAGCTGGAGTCTCCGTCGCCGTTGGTACGCGACTGGCGGTCATAGGATCCGAGCGGCGTCTAGCGATAGACAAGGGAATCCAGCGATTGTGGCGAAAGAGGATGTGGCGTCGCAACCTCTGCCGTTGCCACTTCGCTGGCTTCGACCGCTCAGTTAGACAGGCTTCAACTGTCCCCTGTTGTGCGACGACTCGTACGTGAGCACGCGCTAGACCCAGCAGCGATTACGGGTACGGGCAGGGACGGTCGCATCACGCGCGAGGATGCAATAGCACGCGTGAAAGAATTGGCTCCCGAACGCGGAGAGACTCAACAGCCGTCGGATCCCGTGGTCGGACCGGAACAGATGTAGTGCCCCTCACTCGCGTCCGACGGATCACCGCGGCGCACATGGTTCGCTCTGTAGCAACAAGTCCCCACGTGCTCCAGGCCGTGGAGGTCGACTTCCATGGTGTGGAGCGGGCGCGCCAGACCTTCGGAGGGTCATGGCGTAAGCAACATGGGCACTCCTTGACTTACTTACCGTTCGTAGCTCACGCGATTTGCGAGGCAATCGCGAGCTTTCATATGTGAACGCCAGCTTTGGCAATGAGCAGCTGATCGTGCATCGGCGTGTCCATCTTGGCATCGCGGAAGATCTCAGTTTCGAGGGCCTTGCCGTCGCCGTGATTCGCGACGCGCCGCGACACACTGTGCGGGAGCTTGCGGCCCAAATGCATCGCCTCGCAGACGCGGTCAAGCGTGGCACGGCGCGGCCGGATGACAGGCCGGAAGCACGTACACGATCTCGAACTCTGGAAGCTTCGGAACTTACTTCAGTGCTCCGATAATCAACCAGCCGCAAGTTGCGATCCTGTCGGTGGACGGCGT
Source organism: uncultured Gammaproteobacteria bacterium (assembly GCA_963700045.1). Classification (GTDB taxonomy): domain Bacteria; phylum Pseudomonadota; class Gammaproteobacteria; order Steroidobacterales; family Steroidobacteraceae; genus RPQJ01. The sequence goes on along the minus strand of CAVOWK010000022.1, from coordinate 4,317 downwards.
ACGCAAGCGTGCCGTGGTAATCGAACAAGAGGACGGTGATGCGATCGCCATTCGGCCCGTGGGCGTGCTGGCTCAATGCTTCGATCACCGGGCGTTTGACGGGGCCTACTCAGCAGCGTTTCTGCGGTGTGTGAAGGGCGTCATCGAGGAGGTAGACTGGACGCAGAAATCGAATGAAACTCCGAATCCACATTTTCAATCAACCGCGCGGCGTGTCCTAGGAGGCAGGCAATGTCCATTCAGAAATTCATCTCGACCCCGAAGTTCGATGGGTACAAGGAAATCTTCAAGGACCACTACAAGATGGAGCGCCGCGACGACGGTGTCTTGCTCGTACAGGCACACACTGCCGGTGGATCCCTCCAGCTAAGCGTTCAGAATCACCGTTCGGTCGGCCAGATGTGGAAGACGATTGGCCAGGATCCCCAGAACGAGTTGGTGATCTTCACCGGCACGGGCGACGACTTCATGATGACCGCAGATCCGGACGGTTTTGAGCTCGAGGAGGAGGATCCGCAGTACTGGTCTTACGAATATGCGCTAAAGGATTCCGGATTAACATCACCGCACCAATCTTCGATGTCGACGTCCCGACGATCGGCATCCTCAACGGGCCAGGGCTGCACACGGAGATGTGTCTATGTGCGACATAACGCTCTGCGCGGATCACGCCGTCATCTTCGATCCGCATTTCGACGCCGGTTGGGTTCCTGGTGACGGCATCAATCTGTGTTTCCGCGAGCTGCTCGGGGCGAAGCGCGCGGCGTTTGCGCTGCTGACCAGCCAGTCCATCGACGCCAAAACAGCGCTCGAATGGGGCATGGTCAACGAGGTGCACCCCAAGGACAAACTGATCTCGCGCGCATACGAGATCGCCGACCACATCATGAAGCAGCACCGGATGACGCGCCGAATGTCGACAGCTGTCGTCCGTCGGCCGTGGAAGGAACGCGTTACAAACGACCTTGATGCCGGCATCGGTCTGCAGATGTTCAGCTACCTGGCCAAAGCGTCGCACAGGCACGAAGGAGCACTTCGAGTCGGTGAACTACAAGAAAGCGCCGAAAATGATACCTCTCCGGTAATGGGCGGAAGCGTCGGCATGAGGCGACGGACCGATTCTCCCCCGTCATTCGACGTGCCTCGACCGCTCTACAGGATTTGTGCTGCTAGCTTAGCCGTCAGGGGAAGGTTTTGCCGTGTCAGACACATTGGGGAACAAAGGGGCCGACAGGATGCTCGCGATCCTTGAGGCGTTTGAGCAGCTGCGTCGACCACTGACATTGCGGGAGCTGGCCGAGCATTGCGGCATTCCCGTGAGCACTTGCCATGGAGTTGTGCACACATTGCTCTCACGTGGATATCTCTACCAGACCAGTCGGCGAAAGATCTCTACCCAACCCGTCGCATAATGGATCTCGCGGCCACGATCGTGACCAATGATCCTGTGCTCGAGCGCATTGAGCCGGTTCTCGAGCAGCTTCGCCTAGAGACTCAGGAAACGGTCCTGTTCGCAAAGAGACAGAAAGACCAGATTCTCTACCTTGAGGTCCTGGAGAGTCCGCAGACCATCCGCTACAGCGCACACGTCGGACAATACAAGCCCCTTCACTCGTCCTGCAGCGGCAAGGTAATGCTCTCGGCGCTCAGTCCAGCGGAGTTCGACGCGTGGCTGCGTAAAAATCCACTCGAGAAGGTGACCAACTCGACGATTACAACTCGCGCGAAGCTGGTTGAGGATCTCAAGGAAGGGCGTCGCCTCGGTTACTTCTCCACGCACGGTGAGAACGTGCCGGACGTTACCGCGATCGCGGTGCCGGTGGTCGTCAACGGCGAGTTGCACGCCATCGCCGTGGCAGGTCGACGCCACCGTATGGAGGGTAACTATCGCACGTACGCATCGCGGTTGCTTGATGCGCAGCGCCGGTTGCAGAAAGAAGGGATTGCTGCGTGATGGCACACTATGAGCACATCGTGGTGGAAGCCAGGGATGATGTGCTCTGGGTGCGAGTCAACCGTCCTCAGAGTCGCAACGCCCTAAGTCGCGCGACGCTCGCAGAGTTGGGTGCGATCTGCGCAGTGAGCGCGGATTCCGCGAACTTGAAGGCCATGGTGCTGACGGGTGAAGGCAGCAAGGCGTTTGCGGCCGGCGGCGATCTCAAGGAGTTGTCGACCGTTCGGAGCCTGGATCAGGCGAGAGAGTTGTGGGACTCGGCCTGCGCAGCCCTGGATGGGATCCGTTGCTTTCCCGTGCCAGTCGTGGCGGCGCTCAATGGGCTTGCCTTAGGTGGTGGCGCGGAGTTGGCACTTGCCTGCGACTTTCGCATTGCCGCCGCAGACGCCCGGATCGGCTATATCCAGGCAACTATCAATGTATGCAGCGGTTTCGGTGGCGGTGCGGACCTGATGCGGTTGCTCGGGCACCGGCGCGGGCTCCTTCATGGACTGAAGGCTGATGTCCTTGGTGCGGCGGATGCGATCGCGTTGGGACTTATCGATGAGGTCGCGTCCCCAGGAGAGACCTTGGACGATTGCGTCGACCGTTTCCTTCGACCAATTCTCGGGCGGACGCCCCACGTCATACGTGCGTACAAGGCAATGGCTTTGGCGGAGCGTCAGCAATTGCCAAGCGATAGGCGTCGAGACATCGAGCGTGAATGGTTCTGCAGGACCTGGACACACGATGATCACTGGTCCGCGACGGAGAAGTGGACGCAAAGAAACCAGGTGACATTAAAGTGAGCGTGAAATATTCGATTGAGCTGGACGATGGATAAGATGCGCAGATGCGTATCGGTCGCCAAACTCCATCCGGCATAGCGGTTCCCTTGGTGGTAACACGCGATATGTGTCGCAACCCGGATCCCGGTCAGCCGGGGCAGTACCCGTTCACGCGCGGGATATTTGCGGACGGCTACCGGGGTCGACCCTGGACGATGCGACAGTGTTCCGGTTTGGCACGGCAGAGGAGTCTAACGCGCGATACCGATTCCTGCTTTCAGTGGCCAGACCGGATTGTCGGTTGCGCTCGACTTGCAACCCAGGCGGGCCTCGATCCGTCCGATCCGATGGCGCGGCCGGAGATCGGAAAGGTGGGAGTGTCAATCTCCAATCTTTCGGAGATGGAGATTCTGTTCCGAGATCTTGACCTAGGGAGCATCTCCACCTCGTTCACGATCAACGGCACGGCAGCGATCATCTATGCGATGTACCTTGCCTGTGCGGACAAAGTGGGTGTGCCGAGAAGCCGACTCACCGGTACGATTCAGAACGATATTCTCAAGGAGTACGTTGCGCGCGGCACATCGATCTTCCCGGTCCGGCCGTCGATGCGCTTGATTGCAGACAGTATTCTTTTCTCAACTAAATCGACGCCGCGATTATCCCGATCTCCATCGCCGGCGCGCACGCCCGGGATGCAGGTTGCACGGCGGCCGAAGAGATTGCCTACACACTGGCAAATGGCATTGCGTACGTCGATGAGCTGAAGCGGCGCGGAGGCGACGCGAATCAGTTCGCAAAGCGGCTGTCTTTCTTCTTTTTATGTGCACATGGATCTTTTCGAAGAGGTCGCGAAATTCCGGGCTGCGCGCAGAATTTGGGCGTGTACGATGCACGAGCGCTACGGGATTGCGGATGCAAAGGCTCAGATGTTCCGATTCGGGTCGTGTGCGGAGGCTCTTCTCTCGTGGCGCCGCAGCCGTACAACAACGCCATCAGGGTGAGCATCGAAGCGCTTGCCGCCGTTCTGGGAGGTGCGCAGTCAATATTTACTTGTGCGTACGACGAGCCTTTCCAGATTCCGACGGAAGCGTCTGCGGAGCTGGCTCTGAGAACGCAGCAGATCATTGCCTTCGAAAGCGGGGTTGGGCGCACAGTGGACCCGCTGGGCGGCAGCTACTATGTGGAGTGGCTGACCGACCAGATGGAAGATTCCATTTTGGGGATCATGACCGAAGTAGAGAGCTACGGCGGTGCGGTCAAGGCCATCGAAGATGGTTGGTTGCAGCAGCGAATCGCCCGGCGCGCCCACGGACGCAAGCGCAACATAGATTCCGGGGAGTCACCTGTGGTCGGGCTCAACTGCTTCAGCCAGGAGGGCCAGCAAAGCGCCCCGGGTGAAGTCTTCTCGATAGACCCGGAGGCAAGCCGACGCGTGCTCGAAAAGCTGAGTGCCATCAATGACCGGCGCGATAACGCGCGGGTAGCGTAGACCTTGAGAAGTTACAAGCCGCAGCCGTCCGGGATGACGAAAACCTCATTCCATACCTGATCGATTGTTGTCATGCGTACGCCACCGTCGGTGAAATGGTCCAG
>CAVOWK010000021.1:0-18909 GCA_963700045.1 uncultured Gammaproteobacteria bacterium | reverse complement strand
GATCGACCGCGCCTGTGCGAATTCTCGTCAAAGCCCGAGAATTCGCACGGCGCAATCAACGTCGACGCGTCACTCCCTATCACCCGCTACGACCGGGTCGTGGCCGGCAATTTCCCCAGCTCAGCCACCACAGTTTGGTGGTGAAACGTCACACTGATCCGTACCGTGCGCCCAAACCAGACGGTGTACGGTGAAAGACGACCCATTCCTGCCCGTGGCCGATTTCGCGGCGAACGACCGGTCTACCCACAGCAGAAGTTCGTCGTGATACAAAGCCGACGCTCAAAGTCCAACTTGAGGCGCCGGCGTAGCGCGAAGCGCGGAGCGAACCGGCAGGCGCAGCTTGCCGGCCGTCCGCTCGAAGTTCCTGCCCGCGCCGCCAGCGCGAGCGACGCGAGCGTAACTATTCGAACGGTGCTCGGCGGACAGTGCCCGGTCACAGGGACCAGTTGCCGTATACGGTCAGCACTACGGCCGGCGACTGGTCGTACGAGCTTACCGGATTGCCGCGCCCGCTAAACGCCGGGGCAGCGTGCTGCGCTCGTCGACGTCCACGTTGCCGCCGTAGAGCAGCGCCGTGGTGACTCGCCATTTGAACGATTCGCTGGCTTGGCGTTCGCCGGCGGCGCTCAATCGCCACGCGGAATTCCTGGCTCGCGGCGCACACGTGCGAAGCGCGGTCAGTGCTCCAGGCCGTCGTTGTATTTCAGGTCACCTTTCGCACCGAGCAGCGCCGGCGTGGCCGTCGTTGCAGGCAGCATCCGGCTTCGATCCAGCTCGCGATCCAGTTCGGCCAGCGCGTCGCCGCCCCTCGCCGGCGCGCCCTTGCCGAGCACAAAGTCGGCCAACTCGCTCCGCGTCACGTCGACGTGACGAGCGCCCCGGGAGGCGACCGGGTAGATCACGAGTACGCTGTTGCGCAATTCGACCTGCCTGATCTGCGGATCGCCCTCGGCTGCGATAGTGAAGACGAGACGCTGGCCCTCGGCCTTGCGCGGATCGATGAGGTAGCGGACGAACTGCAGGTTCTGGTCGAGGGAGGCGCGCGCCAACTGGTCGGCGCGCGGCGTATTCAGGAACGTCCGGATCGCATCCAGCGTGACCGGCTGCCCCTGCATCAGAAGCTTACCCTCCATCTGCAGCGCCTCCGTGATGTAGAAGCCCCGCGCGTTGGCGGAGTCAGTGCGCTGACCCAGGGCGCGGGCGGCCGTCGCGCGCGTCTTTTGGGCCGCCGCATCGGCGGGGTCCAGCGTCAGCAGCATCGAGGTGAGCTTGAGCCCCCAGCGCCAGCCGGCGAACCCGCCGTCGGCGACCGCCTGCGTGGCCATCTTCTGCACCGCGGCGCGGCCGCCCATCGCCTGCACCGTGCGTTCCGCTTCTTCCCGGACCGACAGCGGATTGATCTGGTAGACGTCGCCGTCGAACCAGCCGAGGTTGCCGTTGTAGACCTGCCGAACGTGACTCTCGACCTGCCCGTACGCTTCGCGCCCTTCGCGCAGGCGGCGCGGCATGTACAGCGTCTCGGCCGCCTCCCGGGGGCCGAGGCCGCTGGCGATCAGGCGCAGCGTCTGGTCGTGGATGATCTGCACCGAGTCGACGGAGCGCTCGACCGCCTCCCGCACGGCCTTCTCGCCCTTGTGCGTCGGCCCGTGGATGTCCAGCAGGATCTCCGCGTTCTTGGACTCGACCCAGCGGGCGTCATTGACCAGGATCTCGGGATTTCGATACGTGCCGCCGCGCAGCGTGTAGATGTTGAAGATGGTGTCGATCACCAGGAAGTTGGTCACGAGCAGGCGCCGCTGCGGGAAATAGAACGCGACGCTGTCCGTCGTGTCCGTGCGAGCTGGCGCGACCTGGACCGGCTCGCCGGCGATCACGACGTCAACGACCTTGCCGTCCGGGAAGAGCTTCGTCGGCGGTTGGTAGCTCGACACGGCCAGGAACTTCTCTGGCGTGAAACTCATCGCGTTCGGGAATGCGTCGGGGCCCGTCGTGGGATGAAAGACGCCAAACTGCGCGATCGCCCGTGACTGGGTGACGCCGCCCAGGACGTTGACCCCGCCGGAGGCACTGCGGTTGCGGTCCAGGTATTCATGTCCCCAGATCTCCGTGCCGTCGTCGAGCCACGCACCGGTGCCGTCGGCGTAGTGCCAGTGCGTGAGCAGGATCGCGGCCACCTTGATCTTGTGGCCGAGCGTCTGCTCGAGCGTCTCGCGCATTTCGGCCGCGGCGCGGGTGGAATCGCCGGTGTCGACGACGATCCATCCGTTCGGCGCTTCGATGGCGAAGCTGTGCGCGATGCCCCAGCCGCGCAGGGCGTACACGCCTGGGGCGACCTGCTCGGCGACTTTCGAATCCGTAATGCCCATTCGCGCGTTGGCGGTGAGCGCTGTGTCGGTCGTGATGACTCCGTTAGGACCGGTGACCGTCTCCATGGTCAGCGACCGGCTGCTCCAGGATGCCGCCGGTTGTGCGGTGGCGCGGTCCGTCGATTGGGCGCGGGCGGCGAGCGACGGTGCCAATGCAGTTGATGCACAGGCCAGGATCAAGAGAACACGTTTGGTCATGGCTGGTCCCTCGGGGTTCGGCACACGCGACGCGTCACTGCGCGCGCCCACGGCAGCTAGATACCACGGCCCCGGGGTGCACTTTGCACAAAATGGTACAGTCGCTATCGATATGACCAAGTCCAGCGGTGCGACCGTCGAATCCTGCTTCCCGATCCGTGGGTGGTTCGCGCACTGCACGCCGCGCTTCAGGCGCGAGTTCCTCGCGCTGGGGCGCCCGAAGTTCTACGCAGCCGGCAGCGTGATCTATCAGGCGGACGACGTCGGGCAGGACGTCTTCGGTATCAGCTCCGGTGTGGTCACCGTGCAGAGCAAGTTCACCCATCCGGACGCGGTGCTGCTGCACATGCTGCGGCCCGGAGATTGGTTCGGCATCGCGCCAGTGCTTCTCAAGCGGAGTCGTGTCGTCACCGCCGTCGCGAGAACCGACGTGGATCTCCTGCGCGTTCCGGGCGACGAGCTGCGGGCACTGCTTCGACGTCGCCCGGAGTGGTCCGTCGAGCTCGGGCGCGAACCGATCTACAGCATGGAACTCGCCATGCAGATCGCGGCCGACCTGCTGATCCGCGATGCCGCGGCACGCTGCGCGGCCGTCCTGCTGCGGCTGGCGGGCCGGCGTTCGGCGTCGGCTACGGATGCCGACCTGCCGTCCGAGATTCCGGCTTCGCAAACGGAGCTCGCGATGCTGAGCAACGTCTCCAGGAATACGTTCAGCCGCGTGGTGCGAGAGTTCTCGAGCCGTCGACTCGTGACCCTCGACTACAGGTCGCTGACCGTGAACGACCCTGCGCGACTGCGTGACATCGCGGATTCCGGCTGAGAACGCGCCGGGATTCTCGAGCAGCGACTGCAGTTGGCACGCACCTCGTACGACTGCTTGTGGCCGAACCCGGGAGTACGGGAACGTCCGCTTCCCAACCCAATTCCGCAGGGCCACCGCAGTCGCCGACTGCGTTCCGACTAACCCCCAACCCCTATCCCCTATCCCCTTTTCAAGGCGTCCAGCCGCCGCCCAGCGCGCGGTAGAGATCGACGTAGCCGACCACGCGCGTGAGGCGCGTCTTGGAGAGGTCGATTTCCGAGGCGAACAGCTGGCGCTGGGCGTCGAGCACTTCGAGGTAGCTGGACACGCCGGCCTTGTAGCGCTTCTTCTGCAGCTCGAGCAGGCGCTGCGCCGCGTCACGGCGAATGACCGTTTCGGAAATAATCGCGCGCGTCTTGTCGGTGACGACGAGTGCGTCGGCCGTCTCGCGATAGGCCTGCAGCACGCCACGGCGATACGCCAGCTCCGACTGCTTGAGCTGTGCCTTCGACACTTCGACGGTGCCGGTGCCGTAACCCGACTGGTAGATCGGCATGCTGACGAACGGCCCGATCGAGAACAGTTCCTGCGCGGGATCCTTGCCGTTGAGCAGGTTGCCGAGCTCCGGGCTGATCACGCCGAAGAACGAGGTGAGGCCGAGCGACAGGTACGGGAACCGGTTGGCCTCGGCGACGCCGACGTTGGCCGTGGCCGCGTGCAGCTCGTTCTCGAGTTGCCGCAAGTCGGGCCGGCGGGCGAGCAACTGCGCGGGCAAACCGACCGGGATGTCGTCCGGAATCGCGAAGGCGTTCGCCTGGCTGGTGCGGACCACCGGTGCCGGCTCGCTGCCGAGCAGCAGGTGCAGCAGGTTTTCCGTCTGCACGCTCGTGAGCTCCGCCTGTGGCAGCTGCGCGCGCGTGGCGGCCAGTTGCGACAACGCCTGCATTTCTTCCGCTGCGGACGCGACGCCATTGCGCTTCAGCGAACGCACGAGCTCCAGCGACGCCTCCTGGCTTTCGATGGTGCGCTTGATGATCTCTATTTCTTCGTCGGTCTCGCGCAACCGGAACCATGTCGTCGCGACGTCTGCGACGAGTGCGTTGACCACGCCGCGCTGGATGTCTTCAGTCGCAAGCAGCTGGGCCCGCGCCGCTTCGTTGGCGCGACGCAGGCGGCCGAACAGGTCGATTTCCCAGTTGAGCGTGAGGCCGAGTGAATAACTGCTGTCGTCCGGGGTGCCGGGCGAGGGCGTCGTGTTGCCGCCGAGGCTCAGGTTCGGGCCGAGATAGCTGCGGGCCACGCGTGCGCGACCCCGGAATTCCTCAACTCGCGCAGCCGCGATCTGCAGGTCGAGATTGTTCGCAAGCGCCGTCGCGATCACCTGCTGCAGTTCCGGATCGTGGAACACCTCGGCCCAGTGCAGGTCGGCGAACGAGGTCGCCTCCTGTGGCGAGAGCACGCCGCGGTATTCGACCGGCGCCGGCAGTTGCGGCCGCTCGTAGTCCGGGCCGATCGCGCAACCACCGAGGGCGAGCGCCACTGCCACGGCGAGGACACGGGCTGGGCATCTCATGCGGAAGCCGCTCCGGTCTCGGTCGTGACCGCAGGCGCTGCGGGCGGCTTGTCGCCTCCAAACCGTTCCGACAGCCCCTGGATAAGCACGTAGAAGGCGGGCACCGCGAGCGTCGTGAGGACCGTCGCGAAGATCATGCCGCCGAACACCGTGATGCCGACGGAAACCTTCGAGGCCGCGCCCGCGCCGCTGGCGAGGACCAGCGGCACCACGCCGAGGATGAACGCGAACGACGTCATCAGGATCGGCCGCAGGCGCAGTCGCGCCGCATCGAGCGCCGCCTCGAAGATCGGCATGCCCTTCTCGCGGTTCATCTTGGCGAACTCGACGATGAGGATCGCGTTCTTCGCCGACAGGCCCACCAGCGTGACCAAGCCGATCTGGCCGTAGACGTTGAACGGGATGCCGATCAGCTTCAGCGCGAACAGCGCGCCCATCAGGCCGAACGGTGTCGCGAGCAGCACGGCGAACGGCACGGCCCAGCTTTCGTACAGTGCAGCGAGGAACAGGAACACGACGACGATCGACAGGCCAAGCACGATCGTCGAGGAGTTGCCCGCCTCGATCTCCTGCTTGCTCTGTCCCGACCACTCGATGCCATAGCCGTCGGGCAACGTCGCGGCAGCGACTTCTTCGATTGCGCGGATGGCATCGCCGGAACTCGCGCCCGGGGCCGGCGTGCCGCTGAACGCGGCCGTGCGATACAGGTTGTAGCGCTGCATGAAGCGCGCGCCGGATCCCCGTTGCCACGTCGTCAGCGTGTCGAGCGGCACCATGCCGCCATCCTTGTTGCGCACGAACAGCCGGGCGATGTCGGTGACTTCCTGGCGGAAATCCGACTCGGCCTGCATCGTCACCTTGTAGTTGCGGCCGAAGCGGCTGAAGTCGTTGACCTGGTACCCGCCGAGGAACGTCTGCAGCGTTGCAAAGACGTCGCTCACCGGGACGCCGAGCTTCTTGGCCTTTTCGCGGTCGACGAACAGCTGGTAGTTCGGTGTGCTGGCGCTGAACGTGGTGCTGATGCGACCGATCTCCGGGCGCTGCTGTGCCGCGGCGATGAAGTCCTGCGCGACCTGCGCCAGTTCCTGCGGCGGCTGGTTCGACTTCGCCTGCAGCATCAACGAGAAGCCCGACACCGAGCCGAAGCCGGGCAGGGCCGGTGGATTGAACGGCATGAGCACGGCTTCGGGTATCCCCTGGCCAAGCGCGTAGAGCTGCATCAGGATCGACCGCACGCCGGTCTCGGGCGTGGTGCGCTCGCCCCATGGCTTGAGCTTGACGATGACCAGCGCGCCGTTCGATGCGGCCGTGCCGGACAGCAGGTCGTAGCCGGAAACTCCGACCACCGAGTCGACGCCCGGGATCGCGCGCGCCAGTGGTTCGACCCGCGCCAGGATGGCGTCCGTGCGTTCCTGCGACGCGGCGTCGGGCAGCAGCACCTGCATGAAGACGGCGCCCTTGTCCTCGTCCGGCACGAAGCCGGTCGGCACCGCCCGGAACAGTCCGGCGGTAACGAAGATCACGATGCCCAGCGTGAGCATGACGAGCAGCGTGCGCCGGGCGAGCATCGCCGCGACGGAGCCATAGCGTGCGTTGACGCGGTCGAACCCGGAGTTGAAAGCCTTGAAGAACCGGGCGAGGAGGCCGTCGCTCTCCTCGTGCGGTTTCATCAGCAGGATGCAGAGTGTCGGCGTAAGCGTGATGGCGACGACGGCGGAGAACATCGTCGACACGGCGACCGTCACGGCGAATTGCTTGTAGAGCTGCCCGGTGACGCCAGGGATGAACCCCATCGGCACGAACACGGCGGCGAGGATCAGCGCGATGGCCATCACCGGCCCCTGCACTTCCTCCATCGCCTCGATCGTCGCTTCGCGCACGGCGAGGCCGCTGCGCATCTTGTGCTCGACGGCCTCGACCACGACGATCGCGTCGTCGACCACGATGCCGATCGCGAGCACCATGCCGAACAACGACAGCGTGTTGATCGTGAACCCGAGCAGCTGGAAGGCCGCGAACGTCGCGAGCAGCGACACCGGCACGGCCAGCATCGGAATCAGCGTGGTGCGCCAGTTCTGCAGGAACAGGAACACGACGATCAGCACGAGGATCAGCGCCTCGATGAAGGTGTGGATGACTTCTTCGACCGACGCCTCGACGAACTCGGAGGTGTCGTAGACGATCTTGTAGTCGAGGCCCTTCGGGAACTCGCCTGCGAGGCGGGTGATCTGCGACTTCAGCAGGCCGGCCGTTTCCAGCGCGTTGGCGCCGGGCACCAGCGACACGGACACGAGCGCGGCGGGCTTGCCATCGATGGTCGAGACGTTGCTGTAGCTGCGCGCACCGAGTTCGACCCGCCCGATGTCCCTGATGCGGATGAACGACCCGTCCGGCTTGGAGCCGACGATGATGTCGGCGAACTCGTCGGCCTTGACCAGTCGACCCTTCACGCGCAGCGAGTACTGATAGCTCTGGCCCCGTGTCGCCGGCGGCTGGCCAACCTGTCCCGCCGGCACCTGTACGTTCTGCTCGCGAATCGCTCCGGCCACGTCGCTTGCGGTGATGCCGAGCGAGGCCATGCGGTCGGGCCGCAGCCAGACACGCATGCCGAAGTCCGAGCCGAAGACCTTGACGTCGCCCACGCCCTTGACGCGCTTCAATTCGTCGACGATGTAGACGTAGCCGTAGTTGCTGATGAAGAGCGGGTCGTACGTGCCGTCCGGGGAGAAGATCGCGAAATACAGCAGGGTATCGGGCGACTGCTTGCGCACGGTGACGCCGGCATTGATCACCTCCGACGGCAGTTGCGAGTTGGCCTGCGCCACCCGGTTCTGAACTTCGACTGCGGCCAGGTCGGGATCACGCTCGAGCTCGAACGTCACCGCAATCGACGCGCTGCCGTCGTCGCCGCTCACCGAGCTGATGTACAGCATGTCGGTGGCGCCGTTGATCTGCTGGTCGATCGGCGCGCTGACGGACTCCTCGACGACGTCCGAGCTGGCGCCGAGGTAGAAGCCGTTCACCTGCACCGTGGGCAGGGCGATGTTGGGGAATTCGCCGATCGGCAGGCCGATCAGCGACAGCGTGCCGATGAGCAGCAGGAACAACGAGATGACGATCGCGAAGACCGGGCGATCGATGAAGAAACGTGACATGAGGGACTGCTCAGTGCGCCGCAGCGGCCGGGGCAGCGGATTCCGAGTCCGACGCCGCAGGGCGGTCGAAATCCTCGAGCGTCACGGCGACGACTTTCAGTGGCGAGCCGGGCCGTGCCTTCTGCAGTCCCTCCACCACGACTCGAGCGCCGGATTCGATCCCGGAATTGATCACCTGCCGGTTGCCGAAGCGCGGACCCAGCGTGACCGGCCGCAGCTCGGCCTTGTCATCCGCGCCGACCACGGTGAGGAAGTACTTGCCGAGCTGCTCCTGCACGGCACGATCCGGCACGACCAGCGCATTGACCGGCTGCCCCGTCGTGGCGCGCACACGCACGAACATCCCTGGAATCAGGCGGTGTTCCGGGTTTGGGAATTCCGCGCGTATCTTCAACGTGCCGGTCGTCGGGTCGAGTGCCCGGTCGCCGAAGTTGATCAGACCGGTCTGCGGATAGTCGGAGCCATCGCTCAGCATCAGCTTGACGATCCGCGCCGGGTCGTCGGCCGGCGGGTCGGTCGAGCCGTGACGCTTGGCGAACGCGAGCATTTCCGTTTCGCTGATCTGGAAATAGACCCAGGCCGGGTCGTCGCTGGAAATGGTACCGAGCTGTGTCTGGCCGGCCGTGACGAGGTCGCCCGGGAAGACCTGGACCGCGCCGATGCGGCCGGTCAGTGGCGCACGAATCTGTGCGTACTCGACGCCGAGTCGCGTCTGGTCGAGCGCAGCGCGGCTTGCCGTCACCTGCGCCTCGGCCTGGCGGGCCGCGGCCACGGCATTGTCGTAGACCTGCCGGGCGATCGCTTCGTCGGCCAGCAGTGGCCGGTACCGTTCCACGTCCTGGCGGGAGCGGGAGAGGTTCGCTTCGGCTGACGCCACCTGCGCCTCTGCATTGGCCACTTGCGCGAGGAACTCGCGCGGGTCGACGGAGTACAGCAACTGGCCCTTGGCGACCATGGTGCCGTCGTCGAAGTGCTTCTTGAGCAGGATGCCCGAGACCATCGAACGGATGTCGACTTCCTGCGAACCCTTCACTTCGCCGACCTTGTCGGCATACATCACCGTCGGGCTGGCCTCGACGGTGACCACCTTCACCTCGACCGCCGCCTGCGGCACCGCAGATGGCGCCTTCTTGCCGCACCCGACGAGACTGGGACCGGCCGCCAGGGCCAGGCATGCCGCGAAGATCAGTCGCAGCCTTGTATGCGTATTTCCTGAGCTCACCTGGGGTGCCTCTGCGGTCGCTGCTTTTCTTGCCTGGATTTCGGCGTTCGCAGTCTAACTGTCTGCTGCGCTTGGCGTTAGTTGCCGTCGCGGAATTCGTCCAGATTGAACTGCTCAAAATGGGCTCTCGAGGCGGTCCGCGGCCTTGTGGCGCCTCGTGACGGCCGTGGGGCGCCTTGCGCCATGCTTGACCTGCGGCGTAGCGAATGGGCTATATGTAACCGGCACTCCCGCGGGGAACCCGGCACTCATGATCGATCGCAGCCGCATCCGCGAGCGTCATCGCGAACTGTCTTACGTCACCGGCCGGTTCATGACCGAGCACCTGATCCGTGTCCACAAGTTGTTCGAGGGCGACCTTACTGCCGCGATCGTGCTGGCCACGGTGGCCCAGCACAACGTGCAACGGTACTACGACGAGGTTGGGCGGGATGCGCCCGGGGGATTCGATCCGCTGGTCGCTGCCGGCGAGCACCTGCCGCACCTGCGGCCGTGCAATGCGCTCTCGGTGAGCGCCGCGACCGGAGTCCCGCGCGAAACGGTGCGCCGCAAGGTCCGGTGGCTGGCGCAGAAGGGGTGGCTCAGCATTGGCGAGCGTGGCCGGCTGTCCGTCGTCAACGGGATATCAAAGGATTTCCAGGACTTCGACATCGAGACGACAGAGCGGTTGCTCGAGTGCATGCAGACAATGACGCGAGTGCTCGAGGCGACGCCAGCCCGGAAGTGACGCGTCGATCAGTGTCGCGAGGTCACGCCTTCAGGCCGGGTCGTCGCCATGGTCCAGCAGCTCCTTCAGCCGATAGAGCACGTCGAGGGCGGCGCGCGGGCTGAGCGACTCAGGGTCGACTCCCTCGAGCATGCGGCGCAGCGCGGATTCCGTTTCGTTCTCCGGCATCGACAGTGAGAGTTCCTGCTGCGGCGTCGGTGGCCTCGTCGCGTGTTCGCGCCGCTCCAGTTCCTGCAGGTACCGACGGGCGTCGCCAATGACCGTCTTCGGCACGCCTGCCAGGCGCGCGACCTGCAGTCCGTAGCTCTGGTTGGCCGGGCCTTCCTTCACGGCGTGCAGGAACACGAGCTGGTCGCCGTGCTCGGTCGCGTCCAGGTGCACGTTGGCACAGGCGGGAAGTTCGTCCGCCAGCGCAGTCAGCTCGAAGTAGTGCGTGGCGAACAGGGTGAACGCGCCGATCTCGCGCCCCAGGTGCCGGGCGCAGGCCCAGGCCAGCGAGAGGCCGTCGAACGTGCTGGTGCCGCGGCCGATCTCGTCCATGAGCACCAGGCTGTCACGGGTCGCGTTGTTGAGGATGTTCGCGGCCTCGGTCATCTCGACCATGAACGTCGAGCGTCCACCCGCGAGATCGTCGGCCGCGCCGATGCGCGTGAAGACGCGGTCGACCGGTCCGATGCGCGCGGATTCGGCCGGCACGTAGCTACCGATGCCCGCGAGGATGACGATCAGCGCCGCCTGCCGCATGTAGGTTGATTTGCCGCCCATGTTCGGGCCCGTGACGATCAGCATGCGTCGTCCATCGCGCAGGTCCAGGTCGTTCGGCACGAACGGCCCGTCGATGTGCTGCTCGACCACCAGGTGCCGGCCGCCGCGGATGTCGATGCGCGAGTCGTCGCAGAGTTCCGGACGTGCGAGCCGCAGCGTGATCGCGCGCTCGGCGAGGTTGCCCAGCACGTCCAGCGCCGCGAGCGCGCCCGCGGTCGACTGCAAGGCCGGCAACGTGTCGATGAGCGTATCGAGGAGTCCCTCGTAGAGTTCGCGCTCGCGGGCCATGGCCCGGTCGCGTGCGCCGAGCACCTTGTCCTCGAACGACTTCAGTTCGCTGGTGATGTAGCGCTCGGCGTTCTTGACCGTCTGTCGCCGCACCCAGTCGGCCGGCACGCGATCGGCCTGGCTGCGGCTAACTTCGATGAAGTAGCCCTGCACGCGGTTGTAGCCGAAACGCAGGTTCTGGAAGCCGGTGCGCTCACGTTCGCGGGTCTCGAGGTCGAGCAGCGCTTCGTCGCTGTGTTCGCTGATGCGTCGCAGTTCGTCGAGGTCGGCATCGAAGCCGGTCGCGAAAACGCCGCCTTCGCGCAGCAGCGCGGGTGGAGTCTCGACCAGCGCTTTCGACAGGTGCACATGAATCGCCGGGTGCGTGCCCACCCCCTGCGCGAGCCGCTGCAGCAGCGGGGCGTCCAGTGTCGTGAGCAGTGCCTGCAGTTCGGGCAGGCAACCCAGCGCCGCACGCAACTGCGACAGGTCGCGTGGCCGTGCGGAGCGCAGTGCAACGCGGGCAAGGATGCGCTCGATGTCGCCGACACGGCGCAGGAGGGCGTGCAGCGACGCGTGCAGGCCCGTGTCGATCAGCGTCTCGATGGCCTGCAGCCGCAGCGCGCGCGGATCGACGCCGCGCAGCGGGCGCTGGATCCAGCGGCGCAGTTCGCGTCCGCCCATCGCCGTGGCCGTGCGGTCGAGCACGTCGATCAAGGTGCTGTCGCTGCGGCCGGACAGGCTGCTGTCGAGTTCGAGGTTGCGGCGCGTGGCGGCGTCGAGCAGCAACGCGTCCTCGCGCAGCTCGGTGCGGATGCCGCGCAGGTGGGGCAGCGCGGACTTCTGTGTCTCGCGCACGTAGTTCAGCAGGCAACCCGCTGCACCGATCGCGAGCGTTTGTCCGGCGAGGCCGAAACCTGCGAGGTCGCGTGTGCCGAACTGCTCGCACAATTGCCGCTCGGCGCTGCCGGCTTCGAAGTGCCACGGCGGGCGCTGCCGCACGCAGATGTCGGCGCGCCCCTGCAGCCGCTGCAGTGTGTTTTCGGGGACGAGCAGTTCCGCGGGGCGGAGTCGTTCCAGTTCTGCGTCGAGCGCTTCCTGGCCCGAGGCCTGCAATGCATGAAAACGGCCGCTCGAGAGTTCGAGCCACGCGATGCCGAAGCCGTCGGCACCGGGTGAGATCGCGGCCAGTAGCGTGTCGCGACGTTCTTCGAGCAACGAGTCGTCGGTGACGGTGCCGGGCGTGACGACCCGCACGACCTGGCGTTCGACCGGGCCCTTGGATTTGGCGGGATCCCCAATCTGCTCGCAGATGGCGACCGACTCGCCTTTGCGCACCGCACGAGCAAGGTAATTGTCGAGCGTCTGCACCGGCACGCCCGCCATCGGAATCGGCTCGCCACCGGAAGTGCCGCGGGCCGTCAGCGTGATGTCGAGCAGTCGTGACGCCTTGCGGGCGTCGTCGAAGAACAGCTCGTAGAAGTCCCCCATGCGATAGAACAGGAGCACGTCCGGGTACTGCGCCTTGATGCGCAGGTACTGGGTCATGACGGGGGTGTTGGACGGGGATTTGGGCTGTTCTGTCACGCCGCGGGATTCTAGCCTTTTGCCCTGTCGGTCAGCGAACGAGCCGGGTGCACGGCGCGCAGTCTGCATCGGTTCGCCTCGAATGGGTCAAACTAGGACGCCTGGCCGGTCTGGCCCGCGAGGATTCCGCATGCGCAAGACGATCGACTTCCTGCTCAACGACTGGCTCGACGTGGCCTCGCTGGCCGAGCGCGCGCGATACGGCGAACACAGCCGTGAAACCTTCGAGTCGGTGCTCGATACCTGCCAGCGCATCGCGGCAGAGAAATTCGCGCCGTTCAACCGGCTGGTCGACGTGCAGGAACCGCGCCTCGAAAACGGGGTCGTCATCCTGCCGCAATGTGCCTATGACGCGGCACGTGCCTACGTCGACTCGGGAATGCTCGCGGCAACGCAGGACTACGACGTCGGCGGCATGCAGCTGCCCTACGTCGTCGAACTGGCGGCCAATGCCTTTTTCGCCAAGGCAGGCATCGGCCTCGGTGGCGGTGGCATGCTCACGGTCGGCAACGCCAACCTGTTGATGGCGCACGGGACGCCGCGGCAGAAGGCCGTGTTTGCGCAGCAGGAAATCGACGGCAAGTGGTTCGGCACGATGTGTCTCTCGGAGCCGCAGGCAGGCTCGAGCCTGTCCGACATCCTGACGCGCGCGACTCCCGACGGCGACGACTATTGCGCAGGACGAACTCGGTCCGCGTTACCGGCTCACCGGCAACAAGATGTGGATCAGCAACGGCGAGCACGACATGTCCGAAAACATCGTGCACCTGGTGCTGGCCAAGATTCCCGCTGCGGATGGCAAGCTCGTCCCCGGGGTGCGAGGCATTTCGTTGTTCATCGTGCCGAAGCTGCTGGTCAATGCTGCGGGCGAAATCACCGGTGAACGCAACGATGTCGCACTCGCGGGCCTCAATCACAAGATGGGTTTCCGTGGACTGCCGAACACGCTGCTCAATTTCGGTGAAGGCACGTTCCCGGTGCGCGATCGTCCGGGTGCCGTCGGCTACCTCGTAGGCCTGCCCGGTGACGGCCTCAAGTGCATGTTCCACATGATGAACGAGGCCCGCATCGGCGTCGGGCTCGGCGCGGTGGGTATCGGCTACGCGGGCTACGAGGCCAGTCTCGACTACGCGCGCAATCGCAAGCAGGGGCGTCCGTCGACGCCGGCCGGCAAGGATCCGGCATCGCCACCGGTGAGCATCATCGAGCACGCCGACGTGAAACGAATGCTGCTCGCCCAGAAGTCCTACGTGGAAGGCGGGCTGGCGCTCGAACTCTATTGCGGCCGGCTGGTCGACGAAGCGAGGACGGGATCGGCGGAGAGCGTGCCTGCGATCAAGGCGCTGCTCGAGATCCTGACGCCGATCGCGAAGAGCTGGCCGAGCGAGTGGTGCCTCGAGGCGAACAACCTGGCAATCCAGGTGCACGGCGGCTACGGCTACACGCGCGATTTTCCGGTCGAGCAGTACTGGCGCGACAACCGCCTCAACATGATTCACGAGGGCACGCACGGCATCCAGGGTCTCGACCTGCTGGGGCGCAAAGTGCTGATGGACGAAGGCAGGGCGCTTGGTCTGCTGGTGCAGCGCATCGGCCAGACCGTGCAGCAAGCGGGTGGGTATGCCGAGTTGAGGGCCGGGGCAGCTGCGGTCGCCCATGGACTGCAGGCGCTGCTGGATGCGACCCGCGCCGCGTGGAGCACTCGCCAACCGGATGAAGCGCTGGCGAACGCGACTCCCTACCTGCAAGCGTTCGGCCACGTCGTCGTGGCCTGGCTGTGGCTCGACGTCGCTCGTGTCGCGGTCGCCGCCGCCGCGGGCCAGGAAGATGCCTTCCTGCGCGGCAAGCTGCAGGCGGCACGCTATTTTTTCGACTTCGAGTTGCCGAAAATCGATGCGTGGCTGGCCGTAGTCGCGGCTCGCAATCCGACGTGTCGCGAGATGCAGGACGCATGGTTCGAGAGTTGATCAATTCCCCGCCGCAAGGCGTTTCGGCCGATCGCCATCGCCAGTCTTGCTCAAAGCAAAGCCGCGACACGCTGGCGGGGTTAGAATCGCCGGCTGAAAATCCAACGCCGCCCTGACCTCGTGAAGGTTCAGCCGTGCGTTGTCCATGACCAAGACCACCTGGAGCACTTCAACAATGAAACTCGTCAAGCTTTCGATCGCGGCCCTCTGCCTGGCATGGGCCTCGGGTTGCGCCACTCCTGAGGTCGCGGCACCCGCGGCGGCGGCTCCTGCACCGGCACCGGCCGCGGCGCCGCGGGGCGAGACCCTGGTCGCGACCGTTGAATTGACCGCGACCGTGACTGCGATCAACCAGACGACGCGTGAAGTCACGTTGCAGAAAGAAGACGGCACCGAGGTCAGCTTCGTCGCCAGCGAAGACGTCAAGAACCTCGCCCAGGTGAAGGTGGGCGACATGCTGCACGTGGTGTACGGCGAAGCGCTGGCGTACGAAGTCAGGAAGGGTGGCACGACCGTGGCGCCGGCGACGGCAATTGCCGGCGGCGCAGCCGAGCTGGGTCAGCGGCCGGCAGGTGCGCTGGCGCGCCAGACCACCGCGACGGTCGTGATCACGGCGATCGATCCAAAAGTGCCCTCGGTGACGTTCCAGGGGCCCGCGGGCAACACGCGCACGATCAAGGTGCTGCATCCTGAAAAGCTCGAAGGCGTGAGCGTGGGTGACACGGTCGAACTGACCTTCACCGAAGCACTCGCGATCAAGGTCGTCGAAGCGTCCGCCAAGTAGGCCGTTAGCCCCAGTCTGACGCCCGCCCGGTGCGCAACGCATCGAGCGGGCGCAGGCTCGACGTCAGCGGAACGAGTACACCCACGACGCCGCGATCCGGTCCACGTTCGTCTCGCCCGTGGTCTTCGAATCGCCCAGCCCGTCGAAGTGCTGGTAGTCGAGTCGCACGCTCCAGGTGCCCGAGTACCGGTACGACGCGCCGATACCGTAGAGCATGTCCTGGGTATCTTCCGAGACGTTGTCCGAGAACGAGAGCGTGCTGTTGCGTGCGTGCGCCGTCAGCGTCGTGGTCGCGAAGATCATGCCGAGCCGCGCGTAGACATCCCATGATCGGCTGATCGGCCAGATGCCCAGTGCGGAGGCGGAAACGCCTTTCGAGTCCGTCTCCGCGTCGAACCTTAGTGTGTCGGTCGTCGTGCCGTCGGTCACGTCACCGCGCGCTTCGTACTTGCCGGTGCCGAGCGTAAGCCATTCCGCCTCGACGGCCAGGTAGGGCAGGATGCGGTAGCCGGCGAACGCGCCGAACGAGGCGTCGTTTTCGCTCGAACTCGAGGTCGCCGACAGCGCGGTGAGTCCGTTCTGCGTCAACACATCGGACAGCGCGGCATCGTACGCGTTCTTGTCGATGTCCAGCTTCGTCGCGCCGATGTTCACGCCGAGGTAAAAGCCCCGGTTGTCGTCAGCCTGCGCGACGGTGGCACCGAGGGCGAGGGTGGCTGCGACGGTCAGGCCAAGCATGCGATTCATTGCCAACTCCGTTTGCGAGGTGAAACCTGCCTGCACATTATCCTGCCCGGCCCCGTCGCGCGAGCCACGGTGAATACCGACCGGTCCATTTCACATATTCGCCGCACGCCACCAAAGAAAAAGCCGGGCCACGGTGGCCCGGCTTCGTCCCGCCCCGCACGTGGCGGTACAGCGACTACTTCTTCTTCTCGGCCGGCGCCACAGGGGCCGTCTGGCCCGCGACGAACGGGTACTTGGCGAAGATCGCCGCGACCGCGTTGTTCAAGGTGCCTTCCTTGTCCTGCAGCATCTTCGAGGTAACCACGTCTTCGAGGCCGCCCTGGAACACGGCCTGGCGTTTTTCGCGGTCGATGACGTCCATGACCAGCGTGCCGACGTTGTAGCGGCGCGTCGTCACCTCGGTGCCGCCATAGCCGTAGGCCCCGTACGGCGCGCCGCCCCAGCCCCGATACCCGTACGACGGACCGTAATACGGCGCCGGCGTCGACTGGATGTCGGTCTTCTCCTCGAGCTTGCCCTTGAAGTTGAGCAGCAGGTCCGGGTTGTCGGACTTGGTGTAACCGCGCGCTTCCATTTCGCGCGACGCCGCCTGCTGCATCATCTGCTGGGCGATCGACTGGAACTCGGCAGGATTGCCACTTGCAGCCGAGAGGAAGTTGTACGTCTTGTACTTGCCGAAATCGACGCTGCGGTCGTAGTCGCCGCGAACGTCCGGACCGCTGGCGCAACCACCAGCGAGCGCAGCCACCGCCACGAGGGCGGCGACCAACGGCATGCGGGTCAATCGTAGATTGAACATGAATGGCTACCTCGCGGATTACTTGGCGAGCGGAATGCCCTGGATGCCCGGCAGGCGGAGCAGCGTGTTGAGCTTGTTCTCGACCTGCACGAAGCGCAGTACCTTGGTCGTCGGCAGCACCTTGTCCAGCTTCTTGGCGGTACCCTTGACCAGCGCCAGCTCGTCGTCCTGCAGCTTGAACCAGTCCTTGAGCAGCCCCTTGGCGGCGGCGTCGGTCATGGAGTCGTAGTTGGACGAATAGGCGTTCACCAGGTCCACGCCGCGCTGCATCAGCAGCTTGCGGTCGGCCTGGTAGGCGTCGTAGATCGGTGTGAAAGCAGCCATCTGCGCATCGTCGAGGGCCATGGCCTTCAGCACGACGGCGCGCTTGTCGGCCTGGATCTGCGCGATCAGTTGCTGCGTCTCGTCGTAGCTCGACTGCGCCTGGGCGGCGAACGGCGTCGCGACGGACAGCAGTGCGGTGGCAGCAAGGGCGATCTTGAAACTCTTCATGTAGGGGCTCCGTGGAATCCTGGTTTGCTTATTGTGCGAGCGGGATCAGGCCGTAGACGTCGCGACGGATCATGTTGTCCAGGCGAGTCTCGATCTGCGCGTAACGCAGCGCCTTCACCGGCGGCAACGCCTTGGCGACTTTTTTCGTGTATGTCTGCTTCAGAGCCTCGCGGTCCTTCTCGATCTGCATCTTCTTCTTGAGCATCGCCGTGGCGTCGGCATCGGTCATCGCGCCGAACTTGGCGGCGTAGTCGTCGACCAGCGCGAGGAATTCGTCGTTGAGCTTCTTGGCCTTGCCTTCGTACTCGTCGTAGATCGGCCAGAAGGCGCGGCTCTCCGCGTCCGTCAGCTGCAGGTTCTGCGCGTAGACCGCGCGCTTGTCGGTCATGACCTGCTTGAGAATGATCTGCTCGTCCGTCTTGACGTTCTGCGTCGCAGGGGCGGCCTGCGCGTTGGTCAGAACGGGAAAGGCAGCGACGGCGAGCGCCACTGCAAGCGAAGCGATTTTCATGGGTATCTGCCTGTTTGTGGGAATGTCCAAGCCTCGGCTTGCACGATAGCGACGGCGTGCCGCTGCTCGCAAGGGGCCGGTAGAATTGTCGCATGACGGCCCCCACCGATGTCGACCTGCAGCAGCTGGCCCGGTCCGTGGGTGACCGCCTGCTGGCCCGGGCCGGGACCCTCGTCACGGCCGAATCCTGTACCGGCGGCTGGATAGCCAAAGCGTGCACGGACGTGGCCGGCAGTTCGCGCTGGTTCCAGGGTGGGGTGGTTGCCTATTCGAATGCCCTCAAGGCCGCGCTCCTCGGCCTGCCAGAGGATCTGTTGGCGCAGCACGGTGCCGTGAGCGAGCCGGTCGTGCGGGCGATGGCGGCGGAGGTGCTGGCACGAACAGACGGCACCGTGGCCGTCGCCGTGAGCGGCGTGGCCGGCCCGGATGGCGGCACGGCCGACAAACCCGTGGGTACGGTCTGGCTGGCCTGGGCCTGGCGCGAACAGGACGGTTCGTTGCGAACCGAAACGCGCCGCGAACGGTTCCCGGGCGGGCGCGACGAAGTGCGGCGCCGGACGGTCTGGTGCGCGCTGGAGCGACTGCTCACCGAATGAGCGACCGGCTCTTTTTCGCGCTCTGGCCGGACCCCGCCCTGCGTCAGGCTCTGCGTGCCCGCGTCGAGGAGATCACGCCTTCGATCGATGGCAAGCCGCAGCGCCCCGACCAGTGGCACGTCACGCTCGAATTCCTGGGCCAGGTTCCACGGGAGCGTCAGCCTGCGTTGCGAGCCGCCGCCGACCGTGCGAGCCGCTCGCCCGTCGCGATCGAGTTCGATCGGGTCGAGCACTGGCGCAAGCCGCAAGTCGTGTGCCTGGTGGCGAGCCGTGTGCCAACGGGGCTCGCGGCGCTCGTCACGCAGTTGCGCGCGGAGCTCGCGCAGGAAGGCTTCGCGGTCGAGGCAC
>CAVOWK010000020.1:0-50089 GCA_963700045.1 uncultured Gammaproteobacteria bacterium | reverse complement strand
TGGCCTGAAGACGGCTGACCATCGGACTATCGGAAATCGGGTCGGTGGTTCGACTCCGCGGTGGGGCCGGGCTCCGGGATCCTGGGTGTCAACCGGCGTCCACCTTATTCCGCATTCCGGACTCTGCCATGCGCCCACTTCATTGATGACATAAATGATGTCATTATGCATCAATTCTGATGAGGCGAGTTCAATATGAGAACGACAATCACGATCGACGATGAGCTCTACCGCAAGGCACTGGAAGTTGCTGATCCAGGAACGGACAAAGCCGATCTCGTCCGTGAAGCGATGAGAGTCTTCGTTCGAGTGCAATCGGGGAAGAGGCTCGCTGCGCTGGGAGCGGCAGCGCCCGACATGAAAGACATTCCCAGACGGCGTCCGGTGGCACAGGCTCGCAAATGACGCGGGTGCTGGTGGACACGTCGCTCTGGGTCGGACACTTTCGCCGTGCCAACCGGGTCCTGCAATCGCTGCTGGCGATGGACCAGGTTCTCTGCCACCCCTTGATCGTGCTCGAACTCGCGTGCGGAACCCCGCCAGCACCGCGTGAACGAACACTCGGCGATCTCAGGATGCTGCGTCAGGCTGTTGTTGCGACGACCGAAGAAACGCTTGCACTGGTCGAGAAGGAGCGACTCTACGATTCAGGCTGCGGAGCCATCGATGTGGCCTTGCTGGCATCCGTCCTGCTGACACCGGATGCCCGGCTTTGGACGACCGACAGAAGTTTGGACGCTCTGGCGTTACGCTTGGGTGTTGCCTGCAAGCCTACAGGTCACTGAAGTCGGGCTCATCGACGTCCCCTGCGTTCATTAGCGCAGGGTGTGAACAAGCGTCGACGGTTGACCGATTCTAGTCCGATCCGGCATCGAAGCCTGACCGGGCCGTGCGACCGAAAGGCACGGAGAATCGGGTCGCATTCCTGTCGCATTTGTGTCGATTCGAGCATGGGCCAAGAAGACCGCGACTGGTACAGGGAGGACCGCAAGCGACGCGACGATCTCGTCGTCGGCAAGAAGCGTCGGTGGCGGTGGCCGTATCGGCTGCGGCCCGGCCTGCCGTGGTGGATCGCAGAGCCGCTGCGGATCGCCATCTTCATGACGCCGATCGTGCTGGCCTATTACGTGTGGAAGCACTTCCAATGATCGCTCCTCGCTAGGGGTCGCTCACGGAAGTCGAAGTTCACCGAAGAACGGATGCGCATTGCACGGATCATTCGCCGAGAAGGAAGTGCCCTATGCGAAGACTGCTCATCGCCCTCGTGATCGGAGTGATCGCCTGGCAGGCCTGGGGCGCATATCAAACGCGCCACGGTGACGAGGAACTCCTCGACGACAGCGAAGAGTCCGTGACCGCGCAGCTGCTCGACCAGGAGGCCTGTGCTCCGCAAATATTGGATCCGAGACGAACTGACGCCGTTGCGGGCCCGTCGCCGGCCTGTGGCAGGATCATGGCGTGATCGTGTTGGCTCGAATCGTCCTTCGGTCATTTGCCGACCTGGCCGGCCTCGTCGTGCGAGTCGGATCGGTGCCGGGTGGCTTGCATTACGAATATCTGCTGGCGCCAGCGTTGGCATGATCAAGTAATTGCGGAGCACAGCGGGCAAAACCTCAATACCGCCCGACTTGACAGTACCGACGCCGCTCCCGCCGAATACTCCGCATGCGCACTGCACTGGCCGCGACCTGGACCCTGCTGCTCGGCATGGCGCTGCTGATGCTTGGCGCCGGCCTGCAGGGAACGCTGGTCGGCCTGCGAGCAAGTCTCGAGGGATTTCCCGTCCTGCTCGCGGGCGTCATGCTGGCGGCGTACTACCTTGGGTACATGGCCGGGTCGTTGATGACGCCCGCCCTGGTCCGGTCGGTCGGCCACATCCGCGTCTTTGCCGCGTTTACCTCGCTCGCTTCGGTGCTGATCCTGCTGCAGGGTGTCTTTGTCGCTCCGTTGCCCTGGATGCTGGTTCGCATCGTGTTCGGATTCTGCTTTGCAGGCATCTACATCGTGGCGGAGAGCTGGCTGAACGACCGCGTGGACAACGAGCATCGCGGCCTGCTGTTGTCGCTGTACATGCTGGTCTGCTATGCAGGCCTGGGTCTCGGCCAGCTGCTGCTCAACCTTGCTGATCCGCGCAGCACCGTGCTGTTCATCCTGGTATCGATACTGATATCGGTCGCGATGATACCGATGGCACTGACGACAAGTTCGGCGCCCGAGTTCAGCTTGTCGGTGTCGGTTACCGGCGCGGGTGCGCCTGCGTGACCTGTTCCGAAGCTCGCCGCTCGGGGTGGTCGGCGTGGCGATGTCTGGCGCGGTCTCGGGCTGCCTGTTCTCGCTGGGTGCCCTCTACGCTGACGGCAACGGGTTTACGACGTTCGAGGTTTCACTGTTCATGGCCGTCGCGATTCTCGCCGGCTGCCTGACCCAATTGCCGGTCGGACGCCTGTCCGACCGGGTGGACCGGCGTAAGGTCGTAATCGCCGTCTGCCTGCTGGCTGCCCTCGGTGCAAGCGGCGCCTGGTGGCTGGAGGATATCTCGCGGGTCGGTTTTTTCGCCATGGTGGCGGCGTACGGTGGCATGAGCCTGACCCTGTATTCGCTAAGCTCCGCTCACGTGAACGATCACGTGTCGGCCGATGCGAGGCTTGGCGCGAGCAGCACCCTGATACTCGTCAATGGTGCCGGTGCCTTCATTGCGCCGATCCTCGTTGCTGCAGTCATGCAAGGGATCGGCAACGACGCGTACCTGCCGCTGTTGGCCGTCCTGCACGTGATGCTCGCCGCTTACGCCCTGTTCCGCATGGGTCGGCGCGCGCCCGTTCCGGAGCAGCAGAAGACGCCTTTCGTCGGTACGCCTCCGGGCACGAGCTCCAGCGGCGAACTGCTGGGTCATGCGTCGGATGGGGCGGAGGCGGTCGCAACCGGGAGGAGCCCGTGACCGACGCGAGCGAGGGGGAGAGCATCTGGAGTCGGCTGCGCCACCGCAAGGTGGTGCAGTGGGGCATTGCCTGCGCCGCGGGAGCGTGGGGACTGCCGCAGGGTGTGCAGTTTTTCGCCGAGGCCTTCGAATGGCCGACCCGCGTGCTGAAGCTCTCGACGCTGGCCTTCGTTCTCGGGCTGCCGGCCGTTCTGGTGCTCGCCTGGTACCACGGCGATCGCGGCGAGCAACGCCTCAGCCGCACCGAACTCGTGATTCTCACGCTGTGAACAGGCGTTGAAGTTCGATCAGGATCTTCGCCTGACAGGCATCGAAGACCGACCAGGGTTCAAGGGACATTTCTCGATGAGAATCGTGAGCTCATTTTCGCGTGGTCAACATTGGACGCCGGACGCTGGTCATTCCTCGACGCCGGTTAACAGGATTGGCTTTATGAAGAAAGGCAACGCGTACCTCTGTTCTTCGACGGATGTTGAGAGGCTATTCAAGGGCAATAGTAGGACCCGCAATGAATCCTGTTCGTTGGATAGCGGCGACTGACTCGGGCGCAACGGCGGAGGTACCCGAAGGCCGGGTTTTGCTCCGCAAATATTGGATCCGAGACGAACTGACACCGTTGCGGGACCGTCGTCGACCTGCGGCATGATCTTGGCGTGATCGCGTTGGCGAGAATCGTCCTTCGGTCACTTGTCGACCTGGCCGGCCTCGTCGTGCGGTCTGCGACACCGCCAACCCGCCAACCCGCCATCGGATCGGCGGGCGCCTCGGGGTATGCGCCAGATCGGTGCTGGGTGGCTTGCATCACGAATATCTGCTGGCGCCCGCGCGACCGTCCTTCACTTCAGCAGACGATAATCACTCAAGCGGAACCACTTGCGGGAAAGGATGAACCCGGTGACCGGTTCCGGGGAGAGACTGGTGACCTCTTCGGTCATGTTTCTCCTGTAAAAGGCGGTGCAGGTGGCATTCTGCCAGACAGTCTGTTGCATCTTTCGTCTCATGTCGGCGACGTATGCATCCTGAAGGTCGGGTCTGGCATCGATGGCCTTGATGCTCGTGTCCCGTTTCACGGCGCAGATAGCCTGCACGATGTAATCGGTTGCGGCCTCCATGTAGGAAAGCTGCGAGCTGTGTCCGGTGCCGGTGTTCGGGCCGTTCACCTTGAAATAGTTGGGGTAACCGGAGACGGTGATGCCCTTGTAGGAGACTGCCGCCTTTTCCCATTCGCTGTTGAGGTTGCGGCCACCCAGCCCCTGCACCTGAAACGTCAGCGCCTTCTTCATGTTCGAATAGGCGAAGTAACCGGTGGCGTAGACAATGACGTCCAGCGGGATGTCCTTGCCATCCTTGGTCCTGATGCCCTCGGGTGTGATGCATTCAATCCCGCTGATATCCACATCGACGTTGTCGAGGGACAGCGCGGGAAGATAGGTGTTGGTCGGTATGAGCCGCCGGCAGCCCATCTCGTAATCGGGCAGCATGTGCTGGCGTACTCGGTCGTCTTTGATGTACGTGTCCAGGTGCTTCTTCAATCTTCTCCGGTACTGGTCCTTCATCAGCCGACTGATCCCCGATAGCCCGGGATAGCGGCGAAAGGCGATGAACCGGATGTCATAGAAAGCAAAGACGAGCAGACGGATGCTGTGCCGTATGCCCGGCAGCGTTCGAACGAAACGCTCAACGGCACCGTAGTGCCGGTCCGAGCGCGGGAGTATCCACTGCGCCTTGCCCATGAACAGGGTCAAGCGGGATACCTTGCCGGCGATGGCCGGCACGATCTGGGCTGCTGAACATCCCGAGCCGATCACACCGACACGTCTTCCCTCGTAGGCCACGGAGTGATCCCAGTGCCCGGAGTGGAACATCGCTCCTTTGAAGGTTTCCGCGCCTTTGATCCTGGGAGTGTGCGGGTTCGCCAGCACCCCGCTGCTGTCGATCACGAAGCGGGCGGTGTATCTCTCGCCTGACTCCGTCTCGACGTGCCACTGGAATTCGCGTTCGTCAAAAGCGAGCCTGGTCACCGTCTGGTTCGTACGGGCGTACTTCCGCAAGCCGAACCTGTCGATGATGTGGTTCGTGTAGGCGAGCAATTCGCTTTGCGGGGCAAAAGATTTCCTGAACGGATAGGGTATGAACGAGATGCAATAGAGGCTGGTCGGAACGTCCACCTCTGCGCCGGGATAGGAGTTGACCTGCCAGGTGCCGCCCAACTCGGAACTTCTTTCCAGCAAGACAAAATCGTTGCATCGATTCTTCTGCAAGCGGATGGCCGCCAACAGCCCGGAGAATCCGCTGCCGATGATCACGGTCTCGACCTGTCGAGGCTGCATCGGGTCCCCGGCGTGCGCAGATATCTCTCTCGATACGGCTTGCTCCGATGCGTTCATCTTCAGGCTCATCCAATCAAGGCAGTGCAGCCGGCGTCAACAACACGGTCGTCGGATGCCTGGCAGAGTTCGGAAACATTGTCGGTTACTCGAACTCTGCCGTGGCCACAAAGTCAGGGGCCGGTCTTGATCGCTCTGGCAACCACGTAGGATCTTCGCATCGTCAGCGGCGACTTGGACGCCACCAAGCCCAAGTTGCCAATGGAATAGCTGGCGATGCCGCCAAGGTACGTCGGGTCGGTGAAATCCGCGAGGTTGACGGAGATGCCGGGATTGTTAACGGTCGGCGCTGTGCCGATATCCAGCACTCCGGGATTCCTGTTGGGGGAGTTGTCTGCACGCAGCACCGTGTTGTCCGCGTAGGTGCCTGCCAGGTTGCGAATGACGCTGTTGGTCGGGTTGTAGCTCTGGATCTCCTGGGTACGCCCGACGATGTGCCACGCCAGGAACTTATTGGGCGCCAGAGGACCGACCGTCCCGTCCGTCGTGATGGTACCGAACAACGTCTGTACCGGTGCCACGGCTTGAGTCGTGACTCGGGCCAGCCTGAACGTATTGGGTTGCCCGTTGACCGCCGTAGCGGCCGCGTAGTTTGAGCAAGTTCCGTTGGCACGGCACGGCGCCAGTGTCAAAGGCGCTCCTAGCGAGATGCCAAAGGGAGTCACCCATCCGCCGACGCCCCCAATGATTGAGTCCGGGTACCACCCGGAGGTGTAGCTGGTAAAGTCGGCCACCGCCGCCCAGGTGGGTTCCCCGTTTCCAGCGCGAAAGAGCAGACTGCCACCGTCGGCAAAGTTCGCCGTGTCGGGGGATCTCTGCACCAGTATCCGTTTGCCATTTGACGACACGCCGCTGACTTCGGGTGGCGGAGTTACGACCACCGTGGTGGCCTCGGTCGGCGCCGGCGTGTAAGCCGTGTCGGTGTAGACGACATCCGTGGTTTGCGTGACGGTGATGTCCCAGTTCACGATGTTGCCTGGGATGAGGTAGCCGACAATTCCATCGGTATCGATGGTGCCTCTTACCGTGGTTCCGTTGTCGAGCGTCAACGGGACCAATTGATACGTGGTCGCGTGCGTTGCAAACGCGGCCAGTGCGAAAGCTAAGCCGATGACTCGTCTCATGATGTTTCCCTCGTTCTCTCAAGCGTTAAGAACGCTTTTTCTCGAATGCCCGACCGCGCCGCAGTCACGGCAGCGCACCGTAAGCAGCTGTCGGTGCTGCGGCGTGTCCCAATAAGTGTTCTCGTCGCCGGGTTGGACGTCGGCTGCATGAAAAATCAATCGCACGTTAACTGGGGCAGAGCAGGCCAGGTGACATGTTCAAGTCAGGCGAACGCAGCCTATCGCGGCGTAATTACTCGACCCCGCGACGCTCCGCTGTCCCTGTTTCGCTGCGGTCCTGCCACGCCGTGCGTGGCGTGGCGTGCGTTCGCCGCACGCGGCCCACCCATGGATCTGGCTCTTCGGTCCCGCCTGCGGCGGTTCAGAGACGATCGCTTGTCGAAGGGGTGTACCGTGCACTAGCGGTAACGTCGGAACGTTGGCGACCGTTCAGCAAATCGTTCCTGCGATTTCTGTCGGATGGTTGTCCGTGGCGAAGAGTGCCGAAGAGCAGGATTAGGGCGGACGCCGCGTCGCGGCTCCTCGGCGCTGTGCGCCGAGCCTCGGACGGGTTGGCGTGGTGTAGATTGCCAACGTGAACAATAAGCCGCGCGAACCACTCGACCCGCAGACCATCGATGCGCTGTACGGACTCGAGCCGGTGTTCGAGCCGGGTGGTCCGGAGTTGTTGCAGTCCGCGGAGTTCGTCGCGATCCAATGCCCCTATTGTGGCGAGCGATTTGAAACCGCCGTGGACCTGTCGGCGGGATCGTTCAGTTACGTCGAGGACTGCCAGGTTTGCTGTCAGCCGATTGAGCTCAAGAGCGAGATGAATGATCGGGGTGCGTTCGTCGGCGTCGTCGCGAGCCGGACGGATTGAGGATGGCGCTCGGTTGGACGGTGGTGGAGCGGCATCGCAGGGTGATTGATGCCCCGCCTCCTACGGATCGGCAGGGGTGGTCGGAGGTGGGAGCGGGGTCCAGCGGCGATTCTACAGGGGCTGGGCAGCGGCGGTTGCGAGTGTTAAAGTAATACCACTAACGACAAGAGTATTACTTTCATGGCGAATAACGTCACCTCCAAGGGCCAGGTCACAATTCCGAAGAAGGTACGGGAGCGGCTCGGGATCGAAGCGGGGTCCGCCGTGGCCTTCGAGCTCACCGATGCCGGGGAGGTCGTGTTGCGGACGGTCGGCCGCGGTGGCGGGCGCCGGCCGGCGCGGGCACCGAAGAGCCGGTTCGCGAAGCTGCGCGGGCGGGCGACGGTCAAGATGCGGACCGAGGAAATCCTCGCGCTGACTCGCGGTCGGTAAGTTGCCGTGATTCTGGTCGACACTAACGTGCTGCTGGACGTGGTCGAGGACGATCCGACCTGGGCGGACTGGTCGCAGCGGCAGCTCGATGCCGCGAGCCTGCGTGGGCCGATCTGTATCAATGCGGTGATCTATGCCGAGCTGTCCATGGCGTTCGCGCGCATCGAAGAACTCGAGGCGGTGGTGGCGGACGGCGGACTCGAGGTTGAGGAGATTCCGCGCGAGGCGCTGTTCCTGGCGGGCAAGGTGTACCTCGGCTACCGGCAGCGCAGTCGATCGGCGGTGAAGCGTAACGTGCTGCCGGACTTCTTCATCGGCGCCCACGCGGCGGTCCGTGGCCTGCCGATCCTGACGCGGGACGTCGGGCGGTATCGGTCGTATTTTCCGACGGTGGAGCTCATCACTCCGAAGCGGTGATGGAGGCCTGGCGAGGGGGCGATTGAAGCCCCGCCTCCTTTGAGTCGGCAGGGGTGGAGAACGGGGAGCGGGTGAGTGCGAGTCGTTCGCCGGCTGACTGAATGTCAGGCGGCCCGCACGAACGCCAGCACATGGATGTACGGCGGGTCCGGCGGTGAAGCAGGAGCGAAAGCCGTCGGGGCTGGCCGGTCTGCAGCGAAGCAGGATGCGAAAGCATGGCGGGGGCAGACGCCGCGTTGCGGGTCGCGACCGGAGGTCGCCTCGGAGAGGGGTTGGGGGAGGACTCGGAGTGGCGGCGGCGGAGGACGCAAGATCCGGGTCGGGCAGCCCGACGCCGGTCAGGCGTGGACTGCCCGCCTCGCGCGAATTACTTCTTGTCGTAGACCATGACGTTGTCGTACGCGACACCCGTTGCGCCGGTGCCCTTGCTCTTCAACGTGAGTACCTTGCCATCCTTGGAAACGGTGCGAGTGGTCGTCCCGACCACCTTGCCGCCCTTCTTTTGCGTGCTGTGGACCGTGAGGTCATCGACCTGTTTCAAGGAAAGGCTGTCAAAGTTGGCGAACCCGGTCAGGGGGTAGTCCTTTCCATCCACCTTGAACGTGGACTTGGCGACGGTCTCCTTGCCGTCCGCGCCGACATTCTTCCAGGTCATGGCGGTGCCCTGCTCGGTTGCCGCGTAGGTCCGGGTATCGCTCTTGGGCGCAGGGCCAGGGCTGAACGTCGATTTCGCGACATTCAGCTGCCAGGTCCCGATCAAGGGATCGGCGGCCGGTGCCGCGGCCACGGCGGCGCTTGCGACAGTCAGCAACAGCGCCATGAACGCGCTCTTCAACATCGTTTTCATCCTGATTCTCCCGGGAGGTGTGGTGTTCGTGGGTTCAACACTGCGCGTTGGCGCCGGTGTTCCCGGTGCGCGGACAGTTTTCCGCGCCGATCCAACGCGACTGCGGCAGTATCCGGGTGCGTTTCGCGACTGTCCGTGCGGTAGGGTACACAGCGAGTCTTAAGATGCTTGTCGCCACGGCGGCGCGCGTGTCACGCCTTTGCTGCGCGGCGGCTCGCGGGGTGACTACAGCCCCGCGCCGGATGGTTGTCCGTGGCAGAGAATGCCGAGATCGGAGTTTGCTGTGCGATTGGCGCAGCGACTGAAGCTGCGCTCCGACTCTGGGGCTACTCGGCCCGTCGTGGGCCTCGCCCTGCGGGCCCGCCTGCGGCGGTTCAGCAAACGGTCCCGCGTTTGCTGTGGCAGGGGTGGGGAATCGAGAGCGGGAAAGGGGACGCTGGCAGACGCCAGCTCGCGCTGCAGGGGCAGCGCCTCGGTCCGGTTCAGCGCAGGTAGACTCCCAGGAATGAACAACAAGTTGTCGATCGTTCTTGCTACCGCCGCGCTCGTGGCATCCCTGTCGGCTGCCGCTGCTGAGGCTCAGCCTGCACACGCGGTCGAACGATACGAAGTCGTGCACGGCTGGCCGGAGCTGCCGCCGGGCGAAATACTCGGGCAGGCCACGGGAGTCGACGTAGACTCGAACGGCAACGTCTGGGTATTCCACCGTGCCGGGAGGATGTGGCAGGAACCGTTTCCCGCCGATCCGATCCAGGGGACGACCGTGTGGGTGTTCGAATCCCGTACGGGTCGACTGCTCAGGTCGTGGGGTGCCGGGCTCTTCATCATGCCGCACGGTCTTACGATCGACCGGGACGACAACGTCTGGCTCACCGATGTCGGACTTCAGCAGGTGTTCAAGTTCTCACCCGACGGGCGCCTGCTCATGGCGCTGGGCGAAGCGCGGGTGGCAGGAAACGACGACACGCACTTCGACAAACCTACCGACGTGGCGGTCGCCAAGGATGGAACGTTCTTCGTCAGCGACGGCTATGGCAACTCGCGAGTTCTGCATTTCTCAGCCGACGGGAAGCTGCGGAAGACATGGGGCACCAAGGGAACCGGACCAGGTGAGTTCGACCTGCCGCACGGCATCGCGATCGATCAGCGCGGTCGGGTGCTGGTCGCCGATCGCAGCAATGCGCGGGTCCAGGTATTCGATACGTCCGGCAAGTTTCTTGATCAATGGCAGGGCGCCCAGCTCGGGCGGCCCTATGCAGTCGCACCGGGTGCGGGCAGCCGGGTCTTCATCGCCGACGGTGGCGATCAACCGAAAGCGCCCCCGGACCGTGCCGGCGTCGCCGTCGTGGATCCCGACGGGCAATTGATCATGCGATTTGGCCGCTTCGGCAATCACGACGGGCAGTTCCGGCTTGCACACGACATTGCGGTTGCGAAAGATGGCGTCGTGTACGTCGTCGATGCCTGGGGTCAGCGGGTGCAGAAGTTCGTTCTGCGAGAGTGACGTCGAGCGGGGCGATTGAAGCGCCGCCTGCGAAGGTCGGCAGGGGTGGTCGGAGTCAGCCCACCGCTTCGTCCGGGTCCAAGGGAAAGTGGCTCCGGATCCAGGTTCGCGTTTCCTTGTCGTGCTCCAGGACTGTTTCATTGCTCGAGCCGTAGGCGCATTCGAGCCAGATCGCCTTGGTCACGGGTCGCCCGAGGCTCTGCAGGTGCAGAGCGATCGGGTCGCCTCGCAGCCAGTGCGGGAGTTCCGCTGGCGAAGGGAAAGCCGTTGCGGGGTCGGGTCTGTTCGCGTCGAGGCCGACGCGAAGCGCGTGTGGCAGTTGATCGGTGGCGAGGACGTGCAGGTGCGCGCGGTCGTCGGTGCCGGCGACATCCGCGAAGCTCGATTGTGCTGCGGTCAGGAGCTCAGTCGGGTCATCGGCGACGATGACGAGGCGGAAGCGGTTGTACTGCTTGTTATCGCGCTCGGTGCGTCCCTGCGTGGCCAGCTTCGAAACGGCGGCTGTCGTTGCCTTGGCGGGCCGCGTCTCGTGGATGTAGATCAGCAGGCGCTCGCCGATCACGAGTCGCGTGAATGGAGCGCTGTTGTCCGGAGTGCGCTCCCGTCCAATGACGATCGACTGAAAAACGTCGTCGGGGCAGTGACAGCCGAGCGTACCGCGGACGAAGCAGGTGATCTCGTCGGTTTGAGATGGCTCCAATCGATGCCCTCCGCGCGCCCCAAAATGACGAGACCGAGCGTCTACTGAGCGCGCTCGGCCCGGCTGGCTCCGACGTTCCAAGCCCTGGCGCCGATGGCGATAGCGTCGCAAAGCATCTGCCGACCAAGGCACCCCACGCGACATTGCGCGTGGGGCTGAGCGGGGGACCGCCAACAGGCGGCGAACCTGCGGTCTGTGCCCGCCCGGTCCCCGTGTCGCCGACCGCCAGCCGGTCAAACCACGGGGCTCAGTTTCTTTTTACGCTGCGCGGCGGCCGCGTGGCAGTTCCAGTTCTACTTAGTGTGGCTGCACAAAGCCGAGAGCCCGATGGCGCCCAGGCGACACTATCTCGGAGCAGCGTCCGGCGGGCCGTCGCTCAGGATCGTGAAGCCCGTGCTGGTGTTCTCGGCGAGGATCGGCGCGTCCGTCACGACCATCGTCGCGCCAGGCTCCACCAGCAGGTACAGCGCCCGCTGGAAGCCGCTCGGCATCGAGACGCGTCCGGCAGCGTCCTGAGTGACTTCCCGCCCGGCGTCATCTTCATGGCCCGGCACGGCGATCCCGATCCACTTGCCCATTTTTGCGCCAGGCAGTGACGGATGCGGTATGTCGAGGTATTCCGACGTCAGCATGTAAGCGTGCGTGCCGAGCGGCGCCTCGGGATTGTGGATGTCGATGCGGGCGCGCCCGATCTCCACGCCGTTGCGCATCACTAGAACGCGGCGATCCGCGGCGCTCATCAGGATCGACACCGGGCCGTGCCTCGATTTTTCCGGCTCGAGACGAAACTCCTGGTCCGACTTGAGCCGTTCCGGGACGCTCGCGGCCCCGGTGCGTGCGTCGACCGGCGCGAAAGCCGGCGGATGCGCGACGTCAACAACTGCCGTCTTGTCGTCGGCGACCACCACCGTCATACCCATCGGGGATATCGCGAACAATTCCTCCGAGAACTTCGACGGCAAATGCACGCAGCCGTGCGACGACGGATAGCCGGGCAAGCCGCCAGCATGCAGCGCCACGCCGCTCCAGGTGAGCCTCTGCGTGTAGGGCATCGGCCGCATTGTTGTAGGTCTTGGAGCGATGGTCCTTGTCCTTCTGCAGGACGACGAAGACCCCGGTGGGCGTTTCGTAACCTCCTTTGCCCGTGCTGATCGTCGTGAATCCGATCTGTACACCGTTGCGGTAGACGTAGGCACGCTGTTCGCCAAGACTCACCAGCACGACGATCGGCCCATCCGGAGCTGCCGCGACATTCCAGACGTACTCCCCGGGCTTCAGGTCGCCGGGGGCAGTCTCGACCGACCGCGATTCCTGGGCGCCCCAGAAAGGGACGGCGCCCGCCAATGCAGGGAAAATTGCAAGAAGCATGAGCAGCAAATATTTGCGCATGAGTTCGAATGCATCCTGGGTCAGTTCAAGCAAGGATCCTGCGAAAAACGGCACATCTCCCACGCCCGCGCCGCCGCCGCTGGCAGACGATCACCTGAAGGTCACGATCACCTTCGTGCCGCCTTCCCACTTGAATTCCTGCGTGCTGCCGCCCGCCTGCGTACGGATGACCTTGTTGCCCTTCTGGTCCTTGAAGTGGTTCGCGTTCTTGCCCGGGGACAGGCTGTAGGTCACGCCGTTGCGGAGATCCAGGTCGATGTAGCCCTGCCGCTGCGAAAACGTGCAGGGCCCGGACCGGCCTTGCTTCACTTCGCCATCCTTGCGGACCTCGCAGAATGCTTCGGCAGAGTCGGCGTGCGCGGTCGACAGCCAACCACTCAGCCCGATCGCGACGAGGCACGCAGGCAGGAAAGCAGACTTCTTCATGGAACCTCCATTGCAGGTGTTGCGGTGCAGATCGAAAAATGAGGATCAGCAACGGGCGCGAGCAGCCGCTCGCGGGCAGCACGCCCTCATACTGGTTCTCGTTGACGGAGCCGTTGAAGAATGCGACCTCGGTCTCGCCGGGCGCCAGGATGTTGAAGTAAGTGGCGGTCTCGGTTCGGATGTCCCCTTCGGCGTGCGCTGCGGGTCAGACTATTCATGGTCGTCCTCGGCTGTGGACCGCTAACTTTTGCACGTTCGAAGCTGTTTACTGGGCGGATTCACGCCCGCGGGACCGCAGAACCGTCAATGCCAGCGCGCGTCCAGACGCGCAGGCTATCCGAAATCCTAATGCCAGCAAGGGCACGCGACAAGGGCCACCGCCCTCAGCGACGCAGGGCCCGCCGATAATGCATGCGCATCACGCGTGACTCTTCGAAGAGTCAGCGCACGCTGGCAGACCGGGGTCTCGACAGGCGCAGGGCGCAGGAGGTCTTCACGGGCATGCATTTCACCCGCGCCGATCTCTTTTTCACATGGTCCACATTGGATGCCGAACGCTGGTCAATCCTCGGCGTGGGCAAGTGCCCTAGCAATCGACCAGCTCGGCGAACTTCAGCAGATCCACGTTGCCGCCACCGACGACGCACACGATTGGACCGTCGCCTGCCTTCCCGCTCAACGCCGCCGCCAACGCCAGGGCGCCTGCTCCTTCGGCGATCACTCGCGTCTTCTCTGCGATCAACCGCATTGCCTTGCGTGTGTCCTCGAGTGACACGACGATATCGTCATCCACGACCCGCTTCATCCGTTCCCACATTCGCGGCATGACGCTGCGCCCGCCGGCGCCATCGACGAAAGAGCGTTGCCAGTCCCTGGCTTCCTGCGGTTCTCCGGCCGCCAGCGAGAGCGAAAGCGGCGCCGCGGTTTCAGGCTCCACGCCCAACACCCTTACGTGCGGGGCTTTCGCCTTGATTGCGCTGCCGACGCCGGTGATCAATCCGCCGCCGCCGATGGCGCAGACCACGCAGTCGAGGTCCGGGCAGTCGTCCAGGATCTCCAGCGCCATGCTGCCGTGGCCGGCGATGAAGTCATGATCGTCGAAGGGATGCACCAGTGTCCCGTCCATTCCCGGGAATGCGTGCTCCTCCAGCGCGCGCCAGCACAGGTCGAACGGCGTCAGCACCAATTCGGCCCCGAGCGCACGCATTCGATCAATCTTGGTTTGCGGCGCCGTGTCGATCACGACAATCCTGCAAGGCACGCCCGCAGCCCGCGCTGCGTAGGCCACGCCCTGGCCGGCATTCCCCGCGCTGATCGTCCAGACGCCGCGCCTTCTGTCTTCTTCGCTCAACATCGCCACGGCATTCGCCGCGCCACGAATCTTGTAGGAGTTGGTCGGCTGAAGGTTTTCGAGTTTGAGGCGGATGTCTGGCCCGCCCCGCGCAAGGTCGAGCCTCACCAGCGGTGTTCGCAGCACCGTGGCGGCGATACGCGCCTGCGCAGCTTCGATTTCGGCAAGCGTGATGGGTCGGGTGGGAGCAAGCGTCATTGGCGATTCCTACGGTTCGAAAAGGCGGCGACAAAGCACAATAACGAGGTGCACGCACGCCGCTGAAGTAGCGGCCCCTCACTTGTCGAGAGAGCGCAGGCCTCCAGATCAGACAGAACACACGCGCTACGAGGGCGCGGACGCGACAGGATATCGCTTCGAACTGGTTTTTCGTCGGGCAGCTTCGGCGTGGGCGGGGCGCGTCTCCTTCTGCGCGGGGTGGGTAATGCCGCAATACCTTGCTGCGCTGGAGCTGGTCAGCCCTGCGTGGCGCGGATAGCAAAGCGCAGCGGTATCGCGCCCACCTTCAGCCTGTCACCATCCTTGAGCAACTGCCGCTTGATACGCCGGCCATTGACGAAGCAGCCGTTGCTGCTGTTCATGTCTTCGAAGATGACGGCGTCGTGGCTGATCCTGAGAACTGCGTGATACCGGCTGACCGAACCAGACTGCAGCCGGATGTCGCATTCACGGCCACGGCCGATCGACATGGAACTCTTGTTGAGCAGATGCACGACGCCCTCGGCATCCTCCCGCGCCAGGGTCCTGAGCAACGTCCCGCCCTCGTTCTTGCGGGTCTGCAGCGCCACTTGATGGATGTCGCGACGAATGGCTTGCATCGCCTCGACATGCTGGTGCAGCTCGACCTGCAGAGCCTCGACCTGCCGGGCGCTGGCGCCCTGTTCAAGATTCTTCGCCGCCAGATCCCGTCGTGCCTCCTGCAGTAACTCGTCCTGGCGCGCGCTCTCGTCCTGCAGGCTTTGCAGGGTCGCAGACAATGTGGCAATGCGCTCGGTCTGCACCGCCACGGTCTGGTCACGGTGCCTGATCTGTTCGGTCAAATCCCGATTGGTGCTGTTGACGCCGTCCAGCTCGCGCGCCTGCTCCAGCGCGAACTGGTCACGCTGCTGCAGCTGCAACTGCGCCTGCCCCAGCTGCTCGCGCAGCAGCGTCACGCTGTCCAGCAGCGTTGCTTCACGCTGCATCAGGGCGTCCTGCGCTTCCTGCAGTACCAGTAACTCCTGATCCTGGCTGGCAATTACCTCCTGACGCGCATTCAGCGAGGCATTGCGCTCGGCGAGCTGTTGACCCAACTGGTCCTTCTCGGTCACGGCGCGGTTCAGTTCGTCCTGCAAGGCGCCGATTTTCGCCTGGCGTTCCGACAGTTCACGCTGCAGCTCGGCCGCCTGCCGGGCTCGTTCGCTGATCTCCTGTTGGTGTGTCGCCACGCTCTGCACCAGCGATTCGCCATCGGCGACTGCAGTGGCAAGCTGCGCCGAGGTATCACTGAGGCGGCTTTCCAGCGCGGCAATGCGCTGCTCACGAGCCACCAGGGAGCGCTGCAGATCGTCCTTTTCGAGCAGGGTCTGCGCCATGCTGCGCGCCAGTGCGGCGGCCGAGGCATGCTGCTGTGCGAACTGC
Organism: uncultured Gammaproteobacteria bacterium; assembly: GCA_963700045.1. GTDB lineage: Bacteria > Pseudomonadota > Gammaproteobacteria > Steroidobacterales > Steroidobacteraceae > RPQJ01. The sequence continues at coordinate 34,095 of CAVOWK010000020.1, read as the reverse complement.
TGCTGCGCAGTCAGCAACTCCGTTTGCAGCGCCTCGCCACGCTGTCGTTGCCCCTCCAGCTGCCGGGTCAGGTCACCGATCTGGCGCGCATGCTGCTGGCGCAACTGCTCTGCCTCGGCGCGCTGCTCCGTCAGCTGTCGCTGCAGATCGCCACTTGCACGCTGTTGCTGTTCAAGAGACTGCTGCAGATTCAGCAGGGCGGTGCTCGTCTCGACGCGCTGCTGCTCCAGCTGATCCTGCAGCTGTTGCCGGCTTGCCAGCCATAGCAGGCTTTCCTCGGCGAGGCGGTCACGATCCCGCGAGACTGCCTGGCTGTGGACCAGCAAGTCGGCATGGCTTGACTGCAGCGAATCATGGCTTGCATGCAGCTGGGTGAGTTCGACCTCGGTATCCGCCAGCGCGGTTTCCAGGCTGACGATCCGGTCCCGCACCGATGCGAGTTCATCCATCAGGTCCAGGTGCTCGCCCGCCTCGACACGCAGTGCGGCGGTCACGCCCAGCTGCGAGCGGTATTCGCCCGTGGCGTCGTCCACCTCGGGTGGCGCGTCAAAGACGTCCGCAGAGCTCAGGATCGGCAGTTTGGCGGTGATATCGAGATCGTCATCCGCCAAATCATCCTCAGGCGGAGTTCTCATCATTCAGGCCTCCAGGCATGGTCGCGGGCGTCACTGACGCGCGTGCACCGGGTGCAGACGCATGAGCGGCATTATCCGTGCCCGGGTTCGCAGCGCAATGCGACAACCGGCAACCGGATTGGACGCCGGGCGCTGGTCAATCCTCGACGCCGGCTTGCAATTCTGCCCCGTAACGGGGAGTGCCCGGGGCTAAGCTGACAGCACTGCTGCTAGAGTATTCCCGGCTCGCCGTGCACCGGCTTGCCTTCGAACAAGGTGAGCAGCACCTTGGTGTCGGAGATCGCACGCGGATCGATCGCAAACAGGTTCTGATCGAGGACCGCGAGGTCGGCACGCTTGCCAACCTCGATGGACCCGACTTCACCCTCCATGCCGTTGACGTAGGCTGCATTGATCGTGAATGCGGCGATCGCGGCGGGCAGCGGCAGCCGCTGATCGGGCAGGAACACGGCACCGTCCGGCGTGGCCGAATCGGCGCGCCGCACCGCCACCTCGATCTGCTCGAACGGACTGGCCGACGAAACCGACCAGTCGCTGCCGAAGGCGACCATGGCGCCGCTCGCGTGCATGCTGCCGATCGGGTACATGTGTGCCGCGCGCTTTTCGCCGATGAACGGGATGGTGAGCTCGGTGATGTACGGGTTGGGATAGGCCCACAGCGGCTGGAAATTGGCGACCACGCCGAGCTCCCGGAACCGCGGCAGGTCCGCCGGATCGATCAACTGCAGGTGCGAGACGTGGTGACGCAGCCCCGAGGCGCCGTTGCGTTCACGCGCGGCCTGCACCGCGTCGAGGCACTGGCGGATCGCGGCGTCGCCGATCGCGTGGAAGTGCACCTGGAAGCCTTTCGCGTCAAGCGCGGTCACGGCCGCATTCAGCGCGGCGGGTTGCAGCATCGGGATGCCCTGTGGCGAGCCGGCGATCAGGTACGGCTCGAGCATCGCGGCCGTGTAGTTCTCCATGACGCCGTCCTGCATGATCTTCACCGACGTCGCGCGCACGTGCCCGTTCGTGAACTGCCTGCGGCGCTGCTCCATGCCTGCGACCTGTTCCACGCCTTTTTCCCGCTCCCACCATTGGGCGAGCACGGCGTGGACGGTCAACTCGCGCGCTGCGTCGAGCGCCGCGTACGTTTCGAGTTCGGCGGGCGAAACGCTGGCGTCCTGGAGCCCGGTGATGCCGTAGGCGTTCAGCATTTTGACGGAGTAGCGCAGGCCGTCCATGCGTCGCTCCGGTGTCGCCGGCGGCACGTGCCTGTCGACCAGCCCCATGGCACCTTCCTGCAGGCTCCCGACCAGCTCGCCGGTCTGCGGGTCGCGGTCGATGCGTCCGTCCGGCGGGTCGGGTGTGTCGCGCGTGAGGCCGGCAAGGGCCAGCGCCTTGCTGTTCGCCCAGCCGGTGTGGCCGTCACTGCTGTAGAGCAGCACGGGCCGGTCGGGCACCACCGCGTCGAGCAGCTTGCGCGACGGCATCGCGCCCGGCCCGAACGCGGACATCAGCCAGCCGCCGCCCAGGATCCAGGCTTCGTCGGGCCGCTCGGCCGCACAGGCCTTGACCGCCGCGACGTACTCGTCGGCCGTCAGCTTGCCGGCGAGGTCGCAGCTCAGCGCCTGGATGCCGCTGCTGATCGGGTGGATGTGCGCGTCGTGGATACCGGGCAGCACCATGCGCCCGCGCAAGTCGACGACGCGGGTCTTCGGCCCGACCAGCGCGCCAAGACCTGCATTGCTTCCGACGTAGACGATGCGGCCGTCGCGCACGGCGACCGCCTCGGCCCAGCTACGGGCCGCGTCGACCGTGTAGACGGCGCCGTTGCGCAGCACCAGGTCGGCGGGCGCGCCGGCGGTTCGGTCCGACTGCGCGAACGCACCGGTGGCGACCAGTGCCAGGCCGGCAGCCAGCAGTCGTAGCGCGACTGCAACTGGCCGAAGCAGGGTCTTCTTCATATCGCTCCCATCAGACGAGTCTGGCAATGCGGTCGGATAGTGTCGCCTGGCGCGGCGCGAGTCGAGCCCGTGTCCGTGGCTGCGGGAGCGGCCCGAGGTTGGCGACGGCTGCGCGAGTGATGCGCCGCCGATTCCTGAAGAGGTCCCCGACGTCGCTTGCAGGCTCACCTTGGTCCGCGGAAAACCAGCAGGTCAGAACTGCTGCCGCCACGCGGCGAGCTTCGAGCGATTGTCGTGATCCCAGGGATGGAACCCCGGGCGATACCAGGCGCGATAGCGGGACCCAAGCTTGCGAAAAATTCCCGGCACACCGAACAGGAACCGCGTCACCTGCCAGCGCGCCCGCCAGCGCCCCGTGCCATCCGCTTCGAGCAGCGCCGCGGCGAAGCGGATGACATCGAGCGTGAAGTGCACGCTGGTGAGCACCATGATGTGCACGCGAAACAGGTGGCGCCGGCGCGGCGTCCAGTCCCTGGTCACCTCGTTGAACACGTCGAAGGCCACCGCCTTGTGCTCGGTCTCCTCCATCGCGTGCCAGCGCCACAGTCTGAGAATCTCCTCCGGCGTGCCGTCCCAGAGCTGCGGATCGGAGTCGAACATGTCCGCGAGCATGGCCGTGAAATGCTCGAGCGCAATGGTCACGCCCAGCATCCGCATCGGACCGAGCCTGCGCAGGAACGCCAGGCGGCGACGCACCGAGCCCTCGATCCGTTCGACCGGGTAGTGGCTGCGATCGAGGTGTGCGTTCAGGCTCGCGTGCTCGCGCGAGTGAATCGCTTCCTGGGCGATGAACGCCCGCGCATCCTCCGCGAGCTTGCCCTGCAGCCGGCTCCGGAACGCGCGCACCGAATCGATGAACAGCCGCTCGCCGTCGGGAAAGGTGAGTGACAGCGCGTTGAACACCGCCGTCGCCACCGGATCACCACCCAGCCACGCTGCCCCGCGTGCGGACTCGGTGCGAAAGTGGATGTCGCGGGGAATGACTGCAATGTCAGACGGTGTCTGCATACGGAAGTCCGGCCCCGCCTTTGGTGTGGTAACGCGTCCTTGACGGTAGTGCCCGCAGCCGGAAAATTCAAACGCCGGAGGGGGACTCTGGGCAGGCGTTGCTGCCTGATCGGGTTCAATCTGTGACGGGTTGCACGAAAATTCCAGTTGATCTGCCAAGCCCGCTCTTGTACCGCAGGTGATCAAGGGCCACGCTATGCACGTGGCCTGGCCTGCAACGCGCAGAGCGCTGGCGAACTGCAACCGCCGTTGCGCGCGCATCGGATGCCTCGAACTCGGGGCCGGGTTCGACGATGCGGCAGGGGCCGGTGCCGGGAGTACGGGGTGAACACCGATGCTCAACATGGATCCGAACACGCTGCGCACTGCACTGGCGCAGCTGGAACACGCCACGCAGGACTATGTCGAGTGGCACGCGAACCTGCTGCGCGAGATCGTCTGCGGGCTGCCGCTTGATTTGAACGACCTGGCGGACGACGCTCACCTCAATTGCCGGTTTGGCCGGTGGTATTACCAGCAGGCATCGGCCGAGCTGCAGGCAACACCGGCATTCATGGCGGTTGGCTCGGAGCACGAGCGCCTGCATCGGATCGCCGCACGGGTGCTGCGGGAGGTGGCGGCGGATGAACCCATCGTTCGTGAGGACTTCGAGGCACTGCTGGCCGGATGCACGCAGCTGCGCCTCGGACTCGACTCGCTGCGACACGAGATCGAGTGCACGCTGCGCAACCGCGACGCGCTGACCGGTGCCTACAATCGCGCCGAGATGCTGCGGGAGCTGCGTGAGTGGCACGAGCTGGCGAAACGGCACGTCCAGACGTGCTGCCTCGTCTTCATGGACCTCGATCGCTTCAAGGACATCAACGACCGCTGCGGCCATCACGTGGGCGACGAGATCCTGGCCGGCGCGGTTCGATTGCTCGCCCAGCACCTGCGGCCCTATGACAAGGTGTTTCGCTACGGCGGCGACGAGTTCCTGATTGCGTTACCCGGGACGGATCTCGCGATCGGCCAGACCGTGATCAAGCGCGTCCGCGAGACCCTCGCGTCCGGATCGTTGGCCAGCGGTCCCGACGGCACCGAACTTCGGGTGACGGCGTCGTTCGGGCTCGCGTTGCTCGATCCGGAGGTCGGTGTGGAGGTCTCCATCGAACGCGCCGACCAGGCCTTGCTGCTGGCCAAGACGGCTGGGCGCAACCGCGCCATCAGCTGGGACGAAAACGTCACGACGAGCACGCGATTGCCGCGCCTGCGGATCGAGGGGGTCACGGAATAGAGCGGTGCGGGTGCCGGTCGTGGCGACGCAGCCGCGTCCGGCGTGGACAGGTCGGGAAAGCACTTGAGGTGACGGCGCATGGAGGAATACTGGGCCACGCGGACGGGCCGGTGGCGACGGGCGATGCATGGTCGCGCGGGACCGTCACTGGCGGAGCGGCTGCAGCAGGTGATCCGCCAGGACGTGGAAGGTGGGCAGTTGCCGTCGGGGGCGTTGTTGCCGACGAGCGAACGCGTTGCGGCTGAACTGGCCATCGAACCGGCGGACGTGCGTGCGGCGTATGCGTGCCTGCTCGCAGACGGGTTGCTCGAAGAACGCGTGGACGGCGTCCTCTGCATTGCGAGCCAGGGGCGTGAGACGACGGTCGGCGATGCAACACAGATCCGCTTCGAGGCGGCGCTGCTCAAGGCGGTGCGTGAAGCGGCGGCCCGCGGGCTGTCGAGTGCCGAGGCCACCGGAATGTTCAAGGCGGCCCTGGTCCGCCTGGAAGCGATGGAGCGACCGAAGAAGCCGCGGGATTGAGCAGGCGTCGAAGACCGACCAGGGTTGAAGCGACATTCCTCGATGAGCAACGCGAGCTTGTCTCGCGTTCGCCTGGTCAACATTCGACGCCGGCCGCTGCTCAATCCTCGACGCCCGTTCTATGTCGTCTGGGCTGCTCTTGTGACCGACCGCACGCTTCATCGCAGTGCTGTTGCACTGCAACAAAGCGGTCTCATACTCTGCCCACGCCAACCAGGCGCGAACGGAAAATCGTCATGTACATGGTTGCTCTAGTGATGCTGGGCTCGATCGTGCTCTACCTGCTGCAACAGGTCGAAAATCTGACGTCCTGACCGTACCCACCGGCCGGGCCAGTCATCGGTTCGCCGGACCTTGGCGCACCGCCGATCTCGAGGCGATCCATCGTTGGTCGCTGGAGGAGGGGCATGCAGCCGCGCAGCAGGAGTTCAGGCGAGCACTCGCACGGTCCGCACCCGAGTCGGCCGGCTGAGAAGATCGGGTCGGTGCGGTCGGGGAGACATTTCTTACCAGGCGCCGAGCACACCCTGTTCGTAGAACGTGAGCGCATTGCTCCAGACCAATAACAGCAGGCCCATGGCCAATATAATGCTGCGGCGTCTGGTGAAGAGTCCGGTGATGGCGCTCACCGTTACCGCACTCATGTACACGATGTACGTGGACCGTGTGCCCCACTCCATGCCTTTGAGGAACGTGTCGATGAGATCGATCCCGTTCAGCAGCAGCAATCCCCCGAAGAACCACGGCCGGATCGAAAGAAAGTACTGCCAGGAATCGTCTACGACCGACAGGTGATGCGGGACGAGAATCACGGTGACCAGGAACAGCGTCACCGCGTAGAGCACCAGGAAGCCGAACAGCAGGAACCCTACTTGCGGCTCGAGCTCGCTCCATTTGAACTCGAACCACCAGAACTGCACCAGCCAGCCGAACATGAAGCCGATCCAGACCAGGTAGTTCAGCTCGAGGCGCAGCGGGCGCCCATGACCGCGGATCCGGTGGACGGCGCTGCCAAGGCTCGAGAGGACGTGGGTAATGCCGAGGCCCACGACGATCGAGACCAGCACCATCGCGTATTCGAATGAGCCCATGGGTCGGCACCGAGGTAAGTGGTGGCCAGCAGTGTACGTGCTCGCGACCGGCGCCGGCGGGCAGCCCGGGAGGTTCGACTCAAGCGAACAATGACCTCGACGCCTCGAAGTGCGTGTCCGCGATTTGGTCCAGGCCCGGACGCGGCCGCAGGTAGCTGAAGTACGCCACCCAGCGCTCCTGCTCGCTGGCGTTGGCGAGGCCGCGGTGCAGGATCCGGTCGTCGAAGATCAGGCAATCTCCCGCCGCCATCGCCTGCACCGCAGGTTGTTCCGCTGCGGCGTCGCCATGCCCGGGCTGCCGCAGGATCGCCGGCGTGACCTCCGTCTCCGACTGATACAGCAGGCTGTCGCGGTCCAGCCACGGCCGCTGCAGATGATTCGTCAGCAGGTGCGTGCCGCGCGCCACTTCGGTCGGGCCGGCCGCGAGCGGGATGTCCGCGAGCGCCAGCAGCACGTTCACCGCGTGCGCGGGCCGGGCCTCCGCGGCCTCGTGCGGCGAATCGATGTGCCACTGCTGTGCCGGCGAGCCGGGACGCGAGAACACCACCCCGCAAAACGAAGGCCTGGCGTCGGCCCCCAGCACCGCGCGGACCAGCCCCAGCCAGGGAACCTCCGGCGCAGTGGAGCCTTGCGCGCCCCAGATCGGCACCAGGTCCTGTTCACGCATGGGGACGTCAAACCTGCCGGGCGACCGCTGGACCAGCTCGTGGTAACCGTTCCTGCTGCCGATGCCGATCGGCCGGGAGCCGAGCGCGTCCATCACATGCATTGCTCGAGCACGCAGCACCGCGTTGATCGTTCCGAGCAGCGACCCAGGAACGAGCCCGCGCACCAGGGCGACGCCTTCAGTGGCGAACTGTTCGGGGCAAAGCGCCATGTTCATACAGTTACTCCTGACACCTGGCGTTGCAAGTTCCGCGTTGCCGCGCGGCCGCGCCGGCCCTAGAGTCCGTCTGTCCCGTGCCGGAGTCGCAGCCATGAGTATCGTCCCGCCAACCGAATCCCAGGCCCGCACGGACCTGGCCGCGGCGTTTCGCTGGGCGGCCCGACTGGACTGGCACGAGTCGATCGCCAACCATTTCAGTGTTGCCGTCTCGGAGGACCGCTGCCGCTTCCTGATGAATCCGAACGGGCGGCATTTCTCGCGCGTCCGCGCCAGCGAACTGCTGTTGCTGGACGCGCGCGACGAATCCGCGGTCGAAGGCCCTGACGCTCCCGACCCCACCGCCTGGCATCTGCATGCGCAACTGCACTTACGCCTGCCGCAGGCGCGCTGCATTCTGCACACGCACATGCCCTATGCGACGGCGCTCTGCTGCATCAAGGATTTCGAATTGCTGATGCTGGACCAGAACGCCTGCCGCTTTCATGGGCGCGTCGCCTATGACCGTCACTACGACGGGATGGCGCTCACGGCATCGGAGGGCGCGCGCGTGGCCGGGCTGCTCGCCGCAGACAAGAGCGTGTTGATGATGGGCAATCATGGCGTGCTGGTGGTAGGCGCCTCGGTCGCCGAGGCGTTCGACGATCTGTATTACCTGGAGCGTGCCGCGAAGGTGCAGATCCTGGCGCTGTCCACCGGGTTCTCGCCGGCGCTGATACCGGAGGATGTCGCGGCCAGGACCTGCGCGCAATGGCATTCGTACCCCGGCGACTATTCCAGGCGGCACTTCGATGCGCTGAAGGAAATCCTGGACGAGGACGAGCCGGGCTATCGGCAATGACGATCACGCACTGCGTGGAGCAGGGCGATCCCATGCTGTTCGAGGGCGTCGAGATGCTCTACGATCGCGCCAACCAGAAGCTGATCCGCAATCCCTCCACGCTCGCAGTCGAGTGCCGCGGCGGCAGGTTCGCGAAGATGCCCGACTGTTGCGACGGCTCCGTGGTCACTGCGTCCGGGCGCAAGCCGGCCGCGGGCAGCTGACCGTGGGCACTGGACCGCTGCTAGACTGGAGGATCATGCACGGCGTGGAGCAGGTGCGACCGAGGTAAGCCATGCAGAAAGAGCGCATTCGACGCATCATGAGCGAGGCCGTGCTGTCGATCGGTGTTCACGAGCCGGTCTCCGAGGCGCTGCGCCTGTTCGCCGAGTATCCGCTGCATCACCTGCCCGTCGTCGATCAGTCGGGACTCATCGGCATGTTGAGCTCGGCCGACATGCTCAAGCTGCAGCATTTCATGCCCAGGTCGGACACGCAGGCGGCCGCGGCCCTGTTGAACGATCGATTCCGGATCGAGTCGATGATGCGTCGGCCAGTCATCTCGGCCAGGCAGGACGACACCATTGCCGATGCTGCGGCCGCCATGGCGACCCACGGCGTGCATGCGTTGCCAGTCGTCAACGAAGACAATCGCCTGGTGGGGATCGTCACGACCACCGACATCGTGGCAGCGCTTCTGCATGGCGTCGGGCCCAGGCCCGGACCAGGGCAGGACGCCGCAAGACGCCAACCGACCGAACTCGAGGTGCGCCACGCAATCGAAGCGGCCGAGTCCGCGACATTGAAGGGGACCGATGCCGACGGGATCGCAGCCTGGGCGCTGTACCTGCACGAACGGAACGCACTGCTGGAGGAGTTGCGCCAGAACGTGGCTCGTTACCTGCGCAGCGGGCAGGACGAACAACTGCACGCGCGTCTACTGCAGGTCCTCGACCGGCTCGAAAGTCACGCAGAACTCGCGACCCGGCCATGAACGGCACCCGACCGTACCTGCGGTCTTTGCGACGGCGTTCGCTGGCCGGCGTCCTCGTCGCCGTGGCCTCGGTCTGCGGTCCGTTTGTCGCAGCGGGCACTGGAGACCCGCCGGCAGGCGTTCCCACCGCGGTGGTTGCTCCGCCGGTCGCGAGCGTCAAGCCGTACTCGGTCGAGTCGCCGCACGGCAACCGCGTCGACAACTACTACTGGTTGCGTGACGACTCGCGCCGGAGTCCCGCGGTGCTGGCGTACCTGGACGCAGAAAATGCCTACGCGGACGCGATGCTGGCGCACGTGGCGCCCCTGAAGAAGCGGCTCTATGACGAGATCGTCGGCCGCATCGCGCAGGACGACTCCTCGGTGCCCTATCGGGACAACGGCTGGTGGTACTACCGCCGTTTCGCGGCCGGCCAGGAATACCCCGTCTACGCGCGACGCAAGGGTGCGATGACGCAACCCGAGCAGGTCCTGCTCGACGTACCGCAACTGGCCGCGGGCAAGGAGTTCTACCAGGTGCCCGGGCGTGAGGTCGCACCGGACGACACCACGCTCGCCTACACCGAAGACACTACGGGCCGGCGGCAGCACACGCTCCGGTTCAAGAGTCTCGTCGACGGCAGGCTGCTCGCGGACACGGTCGCCAACGTCGAAGCGGACATCGCCTGGACGGCCGACAGCCGCGCCGTGCTATATGTCGAGAAGGATCCGATCACGCTGCTGGGTCTCAAGGTGCGCAAGCACGTCCTGGGAACGGACCCCAGGCTGGATCCCGTCGTGTACGAACAGGACGATCCGAGCTTCTACACCAGTGTCTACAAGACCAGCGACGACCGATTCATCGTCGTCTACGCCCAGAGCACGGTGTCGTCGGAGATGCGCATCGCCGACGCCGCCGATCCCAGGCTGCGCTTCCGGGTGTTCCTGCCGCGCGAGCGGGACCACGAGTACCAGGCCGACCACGTGGACGGACGCTGGGTCATTCGCACCAACTGGCAGGCGAGGAACTTCCGGTTGATGGCGGCGAGGGACGGCACCGAGAGCGACCGGTCGAAGTGGGTGGAGATCCTGCCGCACCGGGACGATGCGTTCGTCGAGAACTTTGCGGTGTTCAGGACCTTCCTCGCCGTCGGCGAACGCTCGGGCGGACTGAGCAGGATCCGCATCCGGCCGTGGTCGGGCGGGAAGGACACGTTCATTGCCGCCGACGATCCGACGTATACGTTTGCCCTGGGCGACAACCACGACGTCGATACGGACCTGGTCCGCTATACCTACGAATCCCTGGCCACGCCGCCGTCGACGTTCGACTTCAACGTGCGCACGGGTGAGCGAACCCTGCTCAAGCGCCAGCCGGTGCCGGGCCGCTTCGACGCGGCGCAGTATGCGACCGAGTTCGTCTGGGCCACGGCACGCGACGGCGCGAAGATTCCCGTTTCCCTGGTCTATCGCAAGGGCAGCAAGCGCGATGGCACGGCGCCAATGCTGCAGTACGCGTATGGATCCTACGGCTTTTCGACGGACCCATGGTTCCAGGTGGAGGCCCTGTCGCTGATCGACCGCGGCTTCACCTTCGCGATCGCGCACGTGCGCGGCGGGCAGGAAATGGGGCGCGCCTGGTACGAGGACGGCAAGCTGCTGAAGAAGCAGAACACCTTCAACGATTTCGTCGATGTCACGCGCTATCTCGTGCGAGAACGCTACGCCGACCCGCAGCGCGTATTTGCGAACGGCGGGAGCGCCGGTGGCCTGCTCATGGGCGCGATCGCCAACCAGGCGCCGCGGGACTACCGGGGCATCGTCGCGGAGGTTCCGTTCGTCGACGTGGTCACCACCATGCTCGACGAGACCATCCCGCTGACCAGCAACGAGTTCGACGAGTGGGGCAATCCGAAGCAGAAGACCTGCTACGACTACATGCTCGGCTATTCGCCGTACGACAACGTCGCGCGCCAGGAGTACCCGGCGATGCTGGTGACGACCAGCCTGTGGGACAGCCAGGTGCAGTACTACGAGCCCGCCAAGTGGGTCGCGCGGCTGCGAGCCACGAAGACGGGCGAGCAGCCGCTCCTGTTCCGGACGACGATGGCGGCCGGCCACGGCGGCAAGTCGGGTCGCTACCAGCAGTACGCGGACATCGCCGAGATCTATTCGTTCATTCTCGACCAGGCGGGCATTCGCGACTGACGGGGCCGCCGATCGATGCGATCCTGTTGCTACGGACAGTCCGGATTGGCGGTCGTCTGCTGTTGCGGGGGTTCCTGTTTCTTGCGCCCGCCCATCAAGCCGCCGAGTAGCGCGCCGGCCGCCGAGCCGACGCTGCGTCCGTACCCGCCACCGATGGCCTGCCCCCCGACTTCTGCGCCGGCTGCCGAACCCGTCTTGGCACCATCCGCCGAGGCGCCGCCCGCGCCCGATGGCTGGCACGCAGCAGATTTCTGTGCCGTCTGCGTCGGCGCGGCTGCAGCAGAGGATGCCGCCGCCGCGTCGCCCGCCGTCGCGCCGTCGGCGCGCACGAACTGGCGGTTGCCCTTTGCGCCGCCAGGCCACGGCGACCCGTCGACGATGTCGCTGACGGAATAGGGTTGCTGCTCCGTCGTAAGCGGCGTCAGCGCGTCGGGCGGATCGACCGTAATCTGCCAGATCGACTGATCGGCATTCCTCTGAATGTGCAACTCCGTGCCGGACGTGAGGAAGAGGCGGTCGCTTCCCAGCGGATTCCTGAACCACACACGCCCCATCCCGTCCTCCTCGGTGCGACGGCGAATGTTCGGATACAGCGCTTCGATGACCTCGGCCATGCTGCGTGTGGTGGTATAAAAATAGCGCTTGGGTGTCGGTCCGTCGCACTTGGGATCGCCGCTCGACTTGGCCGCGTCGAGGACCAGGCCGTCGAGCGTCGGCAGCCCGAGCTGCGCCGCTGCGGGTGGATTCCGCGCAAGCGCAGCGCCGGCTTGTTGCGCGCGGGCCGCACTGTAGTCGACGCAGTCGGCCCGGGCTGCGCTGGCAGCAACCAGGATTGAGAATGCCATCGCCGCCGTCGTGAACAGCAACTGCCTCATCGGTGCATCTCCCTCGTTCGAATGCGAGTGCGACACTGCCCGGACGAGTGTACTTTCCGCTCGGGACTTTTGCACCGGCATCTGCTGCGCCGTCCCGGGGCGCGGCAACGTTAGGCGGCGCTGATGATCGCGTCGCCGTCGCCGTCGACGGCGCGCAGGGGGCGCGCTGCGCGAATCAGCTGATCCGCCGGGACGGGCGGGCTGAAATAGTAGCCCTGTGCGTAGCGGCAACCCAGCGACTGGAGGATGGCGAGTTGGGTCGCATCCTCGACGCCTTCCGCTACGCTCGCCATGCGGAGGTTCTCGACGAGAGTGAGCGTGGCGTGGATGACCGCCATCACGTCCGTGTCGCGCGTCAGCCCCTTCACGAACGATCGATCGATCTTCACCGTGTCGAACGGGTAGTCACGCAGGCAGGCGAGCGACGACGTGCCGGTGCCGAAGTCGTCCATCGAGAGCCGCACGCCCATCGCGCGCAGCTGCTGCATGAGGGCGTTGCAGGCGGATGGGTCGCGCATGACCTCGCGCTCAGTCACCTCGAGTTGCAGGCAGCGAGCCGGCAGGCCGGTGTGTTTCAGGGTGGTGTTGATGCGCGACAGCAGTCGCCCGCCGAGCGCCAGCTCGGCGCGGGACACGTTGATGCTGATGGTCGAAGGGGCCTCTTCCGGCCACTCGCGCCGCCATGCCGCGAGCTGCGTGCAGGCCTCGAGCAGGACCCATTCGCCGATCTGCACGATCAGGCCGGACTCCTCGGCGATCGGGATGAACTCGGCCGGTGGGATGTCACCGAACTCGGGGTGCACCCAGCGCAGCAGCACCTCGACCGAGACCATGCGCCCGGTCTCGACCGTTACGATCGGCTGGTACGCCAGCGACAATTCCCCCTTGCCGACGGCCTTGCGCAGCCCGCGCTCGATGCCCACGCGGCGGGTGAGCCGCTTGTGCATCGTCTCGTCGAAGACCACATGGCAGGCGCGTCCGGAGCGCTTGGCCTCGTACATGGCGACGTCGGCGTTGCGGATCACGGCCTCGGCGTTGTCGCGGTCGTCGTGGCCGACGACGATGCCGATACTTGCCGACGAGTGCACGTCGCCGCCTTGCAGAGCGTAGGCGGGTTCGAGTGTCTGCAGCAGCCTCTCGGCGACGCGCTCGCTGTCGGCGTCGGTCCGCAGGTCGTTGATCAGCACGACGAACTCGTCGCCGCCGAAGCGCGCCACGACGTTGCCGGACGCGTCGTCGCCGAACGCGTCGGTCACGCGCAGCGCGCCGCGCATCCGCACCGCGATCTGCTGCAGCAGTTCGTCGCCCGCCTCATGGCCGAGCGTGTCGTTGATCAGCTTGAAATGGTCGAAATCGAGGAACAGCACCCCGAATCGCTCCTGGGTGCCGGCACTGGTGCGAGCGATTGCCGCGTGCAGCTGTTCCATGAACAGCGTCCGGTTGGCGAGTCCGGTCAGGCGATCCTTGCGGGCCGACAGCTGCGCATGCAACGCGGCGCTGGCGATATCGCGTGCGTCGGCAAAGCCTCGGTACCGCAGCCGGTATACGGTCACCGTGAGCAGCAGGATCATCAAGGCCGCCGGCACCAGCCCGACGAGCAGATCCCGGCGGGCCGCCTCGAGGTGCGCGACGTAACCGCTGGCGTCGAGGTCCACGCCGACCACGCCTTCCTGGCGTCCCTGCGCGTCGAAAATCGGGGCATAGCCGGTCATGAAAGTGCCCCAGGCGTCGGTGTAGGGCTGGTGGGTGGCCGTCGGCCGGCCGGGCTGGCCGTTCCAGCCAAGTGCCTCGAGCTTGGCTGTCTGCGGGCTCACGCTCAATTCCCCGACTGGGGAATGGTCTTCGACGCCGTCGCCGTCGTGGTCGCCGGGGGCGGCCGAGTCGAGGACGAACCGCACGGAATCACCGTCCCGGATCAGCGTGTACATGTAGCGGATCTTGGGGATGGCGGCCCGCATGCGCTGCAACGGTTCGACCGCCGCGCGGTATTCAGGGCTGTTGTCCTGCTCGGGCCGGCGGATGGCGGCGTGTGCCACCGGGTCCACCTGTACCGCCGCCGCAGTCGCCAGTTGCACCAGGTACTCGCGATAGTTCTCGCGCACCGTGGTCGTCGCGGAATGCCACAAGCCGGAGATGGCGGCTCCGACGGCGACCGAGACGGCCAGCCCGACCGCCAGTGCTTCCAGCATGGCGCGCCGGCGATCACGCCGGGCGTTGTCGACCGGCGCAGCCGACGGACGGGCGGTGTAGTCGGACGTTCTCCTGAGCATCGGCAATGGGTACTCCTTAGTCTGAGGGTCGTCGGCGCGGCTGGCCGAAACCTGAGGAAAAGGGCGGGGCGGGACGCTATGCTGTGATTGCGTTAACACTTGTCCGTCAACCGGGCGGTTCCCGGCGAGAATCCGATGTCCGCCAGCGATGTCACTCCCGTGATGAATGCCCAGATCCTCCAGGCCGCCACCGAGATCGGGGTGCTGGGTACCGTGATCCCGCTCATCATGGCCCAGCTGTGCGACCCGGAGGCGACGGCCCAGGAGGTGGCGCAGGTCATCGGGCGGGATCCGGGTCTGGCGGCACGGGTCCTGCGCGTGGCCAATTCCGCTTACTACGGCGCCTCGGGCTCGGTGGCGACGCTCGAGCGCGCCTTCGTGCTGCTGGGCGTGGATGCGGTGCGCGGCATCGCGGCCGCGGCGTGCCTCGACCGTGCAACGGTGCGCGCCCTCCGGTCGTCGCCAATCGAGCTCGAGTCGATGCTACGCCACGCGGTGTCGGTGGCGTGCGCGGCCGAGTCGCTGGCCCGCGTGTCGCACCGATCGCTGGCCTCGGAGGCATTCATCGCGGGACTGCTGCACGATTTCGGGGTCATGCTGCAGTTGCAGGTCGACCGGACCCGGCTGCTCGCGGTCATTGCTGCCGTGGACGCCGAACCGGGGAAAAATCCGCGCGAGGTCGAACGGTCTCTCGGCTGCATCGGCCATGAGCACTGCGCCGCCGTCGTGTTCCGCGTCTGGAACCTGCCGGCGACACTGGTCGCAGCAGTGGGCAACCACCACGCGCCCGCTGCGGCGCCGCCGGGTTCGCGGCGCCTGGCGGCGCTCGTGCATCTCGCCGACACGATCAGCCTCGAGACCGGGCACGGATACGCGCTCGAGCCGCAGGCCTGGCCACTGCAGGAGGGCACGCTCGAGCTGCTGGGCATCCAGGAGACTTTGCTGTCGCAAGTAGTCGAGGCCTTGCCGGAGCGGGTGCGCGCGTTGCAGCAGGTACTGAGCGAATCCTGAGCAGCGATCATCGCGGGTGTTGTCAGGTCAAGTCGTCCAAGGCGCCTCGAGTGGGGAGCGAGCCATCCGGCCATTCAGAACTGGGGTAAGGTGCTGCTGCGGTCCTTGCCCGGCAAGGCCACTCATCACCCGCCATTGACAGAAGACTTTATGAATGCGCTCGTCACACGCAGGGCAGTACAGGCTCTCCTTGTCCTTGCTTCTCTGATCTGCACCGCGGCATGTGAGACGACGGGAGGCGCCCCCGATGAAGGCGAGCCCGTCTTCGTCGCGGAAGCATCTGCTCCGCAGGAAGCGCCCGGGGCCCCGATGGCGAAAGATGGGGGAGAAGGGGAGGTTCCGCTGGTCGTTGCCGAGTCGGAGCATCCCGAAGATGTCGCTCCCGGCAAGGAGCTCGAGGAGGTGATCGTTGAAGCTCAACGCGAACGTCACGAGGTGATCCTTGATCTCGTGGCCGCAGCGAAGACTCTTCTTCGTGATGTCGAACTCGAGTATGTATTCACGGGCAAAGGCAGGAAAGAAGCGCTTCGCGGACGTCCCGTCGTCTTTGCTCTGTGGAGCGAGGCGAAGCAGGAATGGTCCATCGTGCACGTCGAGATTCCGCGCCCTCCGGTCAAATGGAAGCCCGGAAAGAAACCATTTCCTTTCATCGTGCGCACACCAGGAGTCGAGGCGCGGCACGTCAAGGGCACGGGTGCCGAAAGGCTGATGTTCGCTTTCTCCAAAGACGGCGAGCCACTGAAGGTCTACGGCAGGAAGTTCCCCGTCTTCGACAGTACCCTGATTGCGAAGAAGAGATGGCGAGCCGTCGTCGAGACCGCGCAGCCGATCGTCTATCTTCCGTCCAACGAAGACACCCTCGATCCGCTGTTTGTCAGTGGCGGGAAAGAATTCCTGCTCGGGACGGCGCGGAAGGCGATCGAGGAATTGCGTCTCGCCAAGGCACCTTCAGTGGCATTTCCTGGGGTGCTGCTCGCAGATGTGGTGCCCGCTGAAGTCCTCACGACGCTGGCGGTGATCGAACAGACGGATGACACCGATTTTGTGAAAAAGAAAGCGGGTGCGGTCGATGAGGTCCTGAGCCACTACGGACTGAAACGGGAGGAGGCGTATCGGTACAGCGTCTCAAGCGCATCCGCCCTCGGCGCCATGCAGTTCACGAACAGGAGGGGGAATGGCACCTATGCGCTGGTGGTCAGGCGATGCCCTGAGGCAAAGCTTGACCCGAACTTCGAGCGCGGCGCGACGAACCTTCTGAACGCCATGAAAGCGGCGATCTGCCTCTTTGACATCGAGCTGCATCAAATGCGTTCCGATATCCGCTTCGCGTATCGTGACAACAAGGAGGTGCTTGGCATCTTCCCGGTCGCCGCCTACAACGGTGGACCCAGGAATGTCGCGAAGCTCTACGGTGTCATGAAAAGGATGGGGGTGAAGCTTGAAGACCTGCGTCCCCCGGGAGAGCAGCCTCTGGGACAGCAGGTGAACTGCCCGTGTCTATGGAAGGAGGAAGCGACTGGCGTCCGTCCCGTGGCGATCCCCAAGTACAACAATGAGAATCGCTGGTACATCGAAAAGTACCAGAGCATCCTCGGAGTGTTCGAGTGAGAGGACGAGGGTCACGTCGCCCTGGCGTCGACTCTCGCGCTGCGGGCGCCATAGGTCATCCATGCCCAGAGTCGCTCCATCGGACCGCGCTCGTTGCGGTTCAACCACCAGATACTCCAGGGCACCTGGATCGCGAAGAATATGGTCAGCGCCAGCAGCAGTCCTGCGGCTGGTCCGACCTGGCCCCAGAGACCGAAACCCCAGCCGTAGAAAATCGTGGTGCAGATGGCGGTCTGCATCAGGTAATTGGTGAGCGGCATCCGGCCGGCTGCGCCGAACGGCGCGAGCCGCTTCGCCCATTGCGGATCCTGCGCCAGGCGCACGATCAGCAGCACGTAAAAGATCATCAATGCCGGCCGACTGATCCAGTAGCACAGGCCGCCCAGCAGCTTGATCGGTGACGGCCCGGGCGCGCGGTTGAACTGAAATATCAGCGTGAACGCCGCGCCGCACGCCAGGCCGACAGCCAGCGCGACCCACATCCATGAGCGAACCCTGGGCGCCAGTTCCGGGATCCGCTGCGCCCAGCGCAGCCGTCCGGCCAGCAGTCCGAGCAACATGGTGAACGCCATCTGCACCCAGAAGCCCAGCGAACCCCACAGCTCCCAGGGGCCGCTGTAGAAGTGCGCGAATACACGCATGTTCTCTGCCGCGGTCTGCAGGAAGTTGCCGTTGGGGTAGACCGCGTTGTTGCTGGCCTCGAATGCCTGCGCCTCGCGCACCAGCATCGCCGTGATCTCGGGTGTCATCACCATCAACCGCAGCGAGCCGGACACGACCGGATAGACGAGGCACAGGACCATCAGCGTGACGATGGTACGGATGCTGGCGCGGCGCAGCGGGAATACCAGCAGCAACCCCAGGATCGCGTAAATGTGCAGCACGTCGCCCGGCCAGAATATTGCGCCGTGGATGAGCCCGAGCACTGCCAGCACCGCCAGGCGACGCAGGTAGATGCCGGTGGCACGAGCAGGATCCTTCTGCTCCAGGCGGGCGAACTGGATGGTGAAGCCGATGCCGAACAGCAGGCTGAACATGCTGTTGAACTTGCCGGAGAACAGCATGTCGCGGACCGCCTCCGCAACCTGGTCCAGCTGCCCGGTCCACTGGTGCGAGCCATCGGCTTCGGCAAAGAACGAGCTGCTGAAGCCGGGCATGTTCATGATCAGGATGCCCAGCAACGCAAACCCGCGGATGATGTCCAGCGTTGCAATGCGTTCGCTCATCGGCAGCGAACCGATCGACGGCGTCGCCATCGGACTCCCCCCTGCTGGCGGCTGAGCCGCTCTGTTGCGTGCCATCTTACGACAACGCGGATCAGCCGGCGGCACGGCCTTGCCTTTGTCAGCACGATGCACTTCGTGGTACCAAGGCACCCATGACGAAAACCCTGGTTCTGGTCGCGACGCTGCTCGCGTTGCCTGCCGTCGTGCTCGCCGACGCTGTCGACGAGTTCTTCAAGAGCCACATGCAGCGCCACCAGGTTCCGGGGATCTCCCTGGCAATCTGCCGCGATGGCCAACTCGTGCGCGCGACGGGCTACGGCCTCGCCAACGTCGAGCTCGACGTGGCCACGAAGCCCGGGACCGTCTTCCAGACGGGGTCCGTTGGCAAGCAGTTCACCGCGATGGCGGTGATGATGCTCGTGGATGAAGGCAGGCTCGGACTCGACGATCCCATCAGCAAGTACTTCCCCGGCGCCCCGGCGACGTGGCAGGACATCACCGTGCGGCATCTGCTGACCCACACGTCCGGGATCAAGGACTGGGAAGGCAAGACCGACATCGATTACCGCAAGGACTACACGGAGGACGAACTCGTCCAGGTGGCGATGAAGCTGCCCCCGGACTTCGCCCCTGGTACGCAGTGGAGTTACAGCAACACGGGTTACGTGCTGCTGGGCGTCCTCGTGCACAAGGTCAGCGGCAAGTTCTACGGCGACTTCCTGGCGGAGCGGGTGTTCTCGCCGCTGGGCATGGAGTCGACGCGCGTCATCAGCGAGTCGGACATCGTGAAGAACCGGGCAGCCGGGTACACCCTCGAGAACGGTAAGCTGCAGAATCAGGAGTGGGTCTCCCCATCGGTCAACACTACCGCCGACGGCTCGCTTTACACCACGACCCTCGACATGGCGAAGTGGGACGCCGCCCTCTGGTCGCGTCGGTTCCTCAGGCCGGAGAGCTACGAGGCGATGTGGTCACCCGTGAAGCTGAGGGATGGCACCAGTTATCCCTACGGGTTCGCGTGGTCCTTCGACGTGCAGCGACACGAGACGGTGATCCAGCACAGCGGCTCCTGGCAGGGTTTCAAGACGGCGATCGTTCGTTACCCTGGGCCGAAGCTTACCGTGATCGTGCTGGCCAACCTCGCCCAGGCCGAGCCGATGCCCCTGGCCACCGCGGTGGCGGGTCTCGTGGAGCCCGCACTCGCCTGGCCGGACGTAAATGCGACCGTTGTCGATCCCGATCCGGTGCGCACGACGCGATTGCGCGACGTGCTGCAGGCGTGGGCGAAGGGAGAGCCTTCATCAGGCATGGCACATGGACTCCGCAGCACGAACGCAGGCACCGCCAGCGAGAAGGCGGATCGCGAGGACTTGCAGCAGCAGCTCGCGACGGCGAAGGGATTCACGTTCCTGGCCGCAGACGACGTAACGGGTCGTGGCATCGAACGTCGCGGGGAGACGATCAGTCGTGTCGTCTTCCACTTCATGCCCGGCGAGCATGACCGCCGCTATCGCTTCTTCCTGAACGACAAGGGCGAGGTTGCCGACTTTTCGTCCGAACTGGTCGACTGACCGAACCTCATGCGAAAGCTGCTCATCGCCCTCGTGATCGGAGTGATCGGCTGGCAGGCCTGGGGCGCGTATCAAACGCGCCATGGCGACGAGGAGTTCCTCGACGACAGCGAATCGTCGGTGACCGCGCAGTTGCTCGAGCAGGAGGCCGCTTCGGAAATGCGCAGTCCGTATCAGTGCGACGGGCGCGTGTATTGCTCGCAGATGACCTCTTGCGAGGAGGCAGAGTTCTTCCTTGCCAACTGCCCGGGCGTAAAGATGGACGGCGGTGGCGACGGCGTGCCCTGCGAGAAGCAATGGTGCGGCGACAGGTAAGGCACGGAACCGTGGCAATTGCGGCTCATGTCGATGGATAACCTGCTGTTGACCGCGATCGGCCTGTTGCTCGTCCTGCTGAACGGGTTCTTCGTCGCGGCCGAGTTCGCGATCGTCAAGCTGCGGCGCACCCAGGCGGAGGAACTCGCCAAGACCCATGGCCTGCGCGGGCGCGTGCTGCGAACCGTACGCACCCACCTCGATACCTATCTGTCCGCTTGCCAGCTCGGCATCACGCTGGCTTCCCTCGGTCTTGGCTGGATCGGTGAACCCGCTTTCGCCCGCCTGATCGAGCCGGTGCTGGCATTTGCCAATGTTACCGACCCGAGAGTCGTCCGCAGCGTCGCGTTCGCATTCGCGTTCGGGCTCATCTCGTTCCTGCACATCGTGGTTGGCGAACTTGCGCCGAAGTCGCTAGCGATCCGGCGCGCCGAGACGGTGTCCCTCAACACTGCGCTGCCCTTGTACGTCTTCTACTGGGTGATGTATCCGTTCATCCATGTGCTGAACGGGGCGGCGAACGTCATCCTGCGCGGGCTGGGCATCGAGCTGGCATCGGAGGGTGACGATGCGCATTCGGTCGACGAATTGCGCACCGTGCTGCGCGCGAGCCATCACCACGGCGAGCTGGGTGCGATCGAAACCCAGATACTCACGCGCGGCCTCGACCTCGGCGACCTCGTCGTCGGCGACGTGATGCGTCCTCTCGCGGAACTGGTCTGGATCGGGCTCGACACGTCGATCGACGACGTGCTCACCGAAGTCCGCACCTCGCGCTATACCCGCTACCCGGTTCGCGACCCGGAGACGCATCGATTCGTCGGCCTGCTGCACATCAAGGAGCTGCTGACCAGGTCCGAGCGCCTGCGGGACATCCACGACCTGCGCCCGTACCTGCGCACGCTGCCCCATGTCGATGAGCATCAGCAGCTCGAGTCGGCCCTGGCTGCGTTCCGGCGCGGCGATCCGCACTTCGCCATCGTCACCGACCCGCTCGGAACGGAAATCGGCTTCCTCACGTTCGAGCACATCGTCGAGGCGCTGTTCGGACCGGTGGAAGATGAATTCTCGAAGACGAGCCCCGCCTGGCAGCGCGCGGAAGATGGCAGCCTGACCGGCGCAGGCAGCATGTCGCTGCTGAGCGTGGAGGAGGCGCTCGGGGTCCTGGCGCCGGAGGTGGATGCAAACAGTGTCGGCGGCCTGGTCACCGAGACACTCGGTCGCATGCCCGTTGCCGGCGAGCGGATCACGTTCCCCGACTTCGAGATCGAAGTGCTGTCCATGGACGGTCCGCGCATCGACACGGTGCGGGTTTCGCCGCGCGCGTCGGTCGAGCACGGCGAATCCTGACGACCGCGCCTCAGCCGTACAGCTGCTCGATCTCGGACGCGTACTTCTGCTGGATCGGTTTGCGCTTGAGCTTCATGGTGGGCGTGAGCTCGTCGCCGCCGGGCAGCCAGTCGGCGTCGACGATCGCGATGCGCTTGACCTGCTCGACGCGTGACAGCTCGGCGTTGGCCGCTGCCACCGCGGCTTCGATGGCCGAGCGCAGTTCGTCCGGCGCACGGCCGGCACACATCTCGCGGTCGAGGGCGATCAGCGCGACGTTGTACGGCCGCCGGTCGCCGATGCACACCGCATGCGCGATCAGCCGGCTCGACGCGCGCAGCTTCAACTCGATGTTGGCCGGCGACATGTTCTTGCCGGCCGAGTTGATGATGAGTTCCTTCTTGCGGTCGACGATGCGCACGTACCCGTCGCCGTCGATCCGCGCGATGTCGCCGGTGTGCAGCCAGCCGTCGGCATCGATCGCTTCGGCGGTCTTCTCCGGGTCGCCGCGGTAACCTTTCATCACCAGCGGCGCGCGCAGCAGCATCTCGCCGTCGTCGGCGACCACGATCTCGACGCCGGGCAGGGGTTTGCCGACGGTGCCCAGCCTGATCTGGTCGGGCGGATTGAGCGTGCCGAAGCACGACGACTCGGACATGCCCCAACCTTCGTTGAGTTCCAGGCCGAGCGCTGCGAAATACTGCATGACCTCGGTCGAAGCCGGTGCCGCTGCCGTGATTCGCCAGCCGGTCTGGTCGAGTCCGCTCTTTGCGCGCACCGCCGCCTTGACCTGCTCGGGCAGTTTCGCCGGGTCAGTGACACCGGCCGCCTCGAGACCGGCCTTGAGCTTTTCCCAGACGCGCGGCACGCCGCCGAACACCGTCGGCCGCACCTCCACCAGCGCCAGACCGACCTGGCGGTGGTCGGGGATCGACGTGACACTGTTGCCGAAGCAGAGCGACGCGCCGTAGTGCGTCAGGCAACGGTCGCCGACGTGCGCACTCGGCAGGTAGGAGATGCTGCGGCCGTCCGCCTGCAACCCGAGGATCGCGGCGACGCCCCGGGTCTGGAAGAGCACGCTGCCGTGAGTCAGCTGCACCGCCTTCGATGGCCCGGTGGTTCCCGAGGTGTAGATCAGCGTGACGACGTCGTCGGGTTGCACCGCACGCCAGGCGCCGTCGAAGTCGAAGCCCGCCACGCGCCGGTGCGCGAGATCCTGCAGCGTGATCGTGCCGGCTTCGGCGCCGTCCACCAGCACGATGTGCTCGATCTCGGGCGTTCGCGATTCGAGCACTCGCGGCAGGAACTGGCTTTCGGTGACGACGACGCGGTTGCCGGCATTGCGGAACACGTGATGGGTCTGCTCGGCACTCGACGTGTTGTAGACGGAGAACGCCGTGGCACCGAGATGCATGACGGCGGTGTCCGCGAGCGAGAACTCCGGTCGATTCGTGAGCATCAGCGCAACCGTGTCGCCGCGACCGACGCCCAGTGAATGCAGTCCTTCCGCCAGCGCCCGCACTCGTGCGAGGAACGCGGCGTAGGTGATCTCGGTGCCGCCTCCGAGCGTGCGCAACGCCACCTGCCCTGGTCGCTGCGCGGCGGTGATCTGAAATGCCTCGCATAACGTCGAACTGCCGAGCGCTGCAATTTCAGGCCGCGGTGTCTCGTTCATCGGTTTCGTCTCCCGCCGTCGTGTTCGTGCCGTCCAGTCGTGCGCTCAGTCGTCGGACTTGCGCCAGGCTGCCAGGGGCCGGCTCGCGTCCGGTGCGATCGGCGCGCCGCCGTCGCGCTCGCGCACCGCCTGCTTGAAGCCGACTTCTTCTGCGCGACGCTTGAACCACACGCCCTCCGGGCTGTGCCGCGTGATGCCGTCGAACAGGGTGGCGAAGCGCTGCGTGTTGGCCAGTCCCATGGCTTCGTAGGCCTGGTTGACCATCAGCTTCTGCATCATGAGCTGGTTCTTCGGCACCGCCGCAATGCGCTCCGCGACTTGCGCCACGCGCGCATCGAGCTGTGCACGCGGCACTGCCTCGAGCACCAGGCCAAGGCGCGCGGCCTCGCGGCCGTCGACGAGGTCGCCGGTGAACAGCATGCGCTTGGCGCGCTCGGCACCGAGGCGGTACACCCACATTGCAGTGGTCGGGCAGCCCCAGACCCGCGCCGGCGGGTAACCGATCACGGCTTCCTCCGCCATGATCACCAGGTCGCAGCACAGCGCGATGTCGCTGCCGCCCGCCACGGCCGGGCCGTGCACGCGCGCAATGGTCGGCTTGTAGCTGCGCCACAGCGACATGAACTGCTGTGTGCACTCGTGCATGCCGAAGAAGTCGGCCATCGGGTCCCAGGGCCGTGCAACGCCCGCGCCCGTCGCGCCGCCGAGCTGCGAGCCCGGTTGCTCACCCGCAGCTTCGGCGAATTCCTTGAGATCGTAGCCGGAGCAGAATCCGTCGCCCGCGCCGGTCAGCACCAGCACGTGCACCGCGTCGTCGCGGTTGGCCCGGTCCACGGCGTCGGCGATCTCACCCGGCATCGCCAGGTTGATCGCGTTCATCCGCTCCGGCCGATCGAGCGTGATCGTGGCTACGCGGCCGGCGACCGCGTAGGTCAGGGTCTGGTAGGTCATGTCTCCCCGCGGGCCCAGAGGCCTGTCGGGGCACTATATCGAGGTCGCGGTCGCCATGGGACGGTTCGAGATTCGAGGCGATCGTGCTCGCCAGGAGGTTTGGCTCGGCTCACATCCCTCGCCGCCGCCCCCTCCCGTCGATCGTACTCGACAGGGAGGGCTTGCAGATCGGCGTGAACAATCCCCGGGCCACCGCCTGCTTGATCGCGGCCCTGCGAGCTTGAAAATCTGGCAGCGCAACGTCAGCGTCGGACCGGCTAAAATTGTCGGCGTCGAAGAAATTCCATAATCGAGCGCATCTCGGTGCGTCGGTATTCCCAGGGGTGGGGTCCAATTGTTGGACGGGCAGACCGTGACGAGTTGCGCCGCCGGCTGACAGCACAAACGACAAGGAGATCACGATGCAAGAAAAGACGCCTCCTGCCTGGAACACACCGCTGGGCGCAACGCCGGAAGAACCGGTCGCAGCGCCTGCCGACGGCGCTTATACGCAGTGGTACGAAGTGAAGAAGGGCGACACGCTCTGGAAGATCGCCAAGGAAGTGTATGGCGACGGCAGCCTGTACCCCGAGATTTTCAAGGCCAACCAGGACACTCTCAGCGACCCCGACAAGATCCAGGTCGGCCAGCAGCTGCGCATTCCCTGATCGCGCCTGACACCACCGCTCAGCCCAGGAGATACCGATGAAGTTCAAGCCCGTTTTCGCAGGATTCCTCTCGCTCGTCATGGCCGCCGCGTTGCTCGCCGGCTGTGCCAACCAGATGGAGCCGGCCAAGAAGGCCATCGCCGACATCGAAGCAGCCGTCGCCGCCGCCGGTCCGGATGCTGCGCAATACGTTCCCGATCAATTGCAGGCCGTGACGACCCAGATCAGCGACCTGAAGATGAAGTTCGACCAGAAGGACTACAAGGGCTTGCTCGCCGCGGCTCCTGCGCTGCTCGCGCAGGCGCAGGGCCTCTCTGCCGCAGCCACCAGCGCCAAGCAGGCTGCCGAAGCGGCTGCCCTCGAGGCGTTCAACAGTGAGTGGGGGACGCTTGCGGCGGATGTCCCTGCACAGCTGGCGGCCGTCACCAGTCGGGTCGGCATTCTCTCGAAGTCGAAGAAGCTGCCGGCGGGGCTCGACGCGGCATCGTTCGAGGCAGCCAGGTCCGGCGCGGATGAAGCCAAGGCCCTGTGGGACCAGGCCACGGCCGCCCAGGCGGCTGGCAACATGGAGCAGGCCGTCATGGCCGCGCGCCAGGTAAAGGAGAAACTGAACGCGGCGATGGCCGGGCTCGGCATGTCGGCCGGCTGATCCTTGTCGCTGCCGTAGTGCGACGACGGGCCGCCTTTGGGCGGCCCGTTCGTCAATAGGCGCTCTGCAGCGCTTCGCTGACGAGCGTCAGCAGTTGCTGCTGGCCAAAGCTCGGCATGGGGCGTCCGTTGACGAAGTATTCCGGCGTCGCAGTGACTTTCAGCGCCACGGCATCGTTGCGGTCCTGCTCCATGCGCTGCGCGACTTCGGGCGAATTCATGTCCACCATGAGTTGCTCGACATTCAATCCCACCCCGGCAATTGCCTGCAGCACCAGGTCCGGCTGGACGGTGTGATGGGGTGCCCATTGCGCTTGCGATGTCAGCAGCGCTTCCAGCGTCGGCAGATACTTGTCCTGCTTGCGGCTCGCTTCCAGGAGTTTCACCGCGTAGTCAGAGCCGTCGTGGAACGCAACGTGGCGAATCGACAGGCGGATCCTGTTCGGATTCTCGGCCATCAACTGTTTCACCAGCGGGAAGAACTGCGCGCAGGTTTCACACGCCGGGTCGATGAATTCGACGATATGCACCCTGGCGGCCGCGTCGCCCAGTGTCGGCGAATGGACGCTCGCGAGCGGGTCATGGTTCGCGATGGTCGTGCCTTGTGAAGTCTGCGACCGGTCGCCCTTGAACAGAAGAGTCCCCACCACGACGGCAAGCAGCACGGCCGCGACGGCACCGACGACGATACCCCTGCGGCTGGGTCGGTTCGCCTGCGGGTCCTGACGTTGCGGGCTCGCGCGGTTTCTCTGCGACTTTCGGCTCATCGGGGACTCCTGTTGCGCGCCGCAAACAGCGGTGCCACGAGTATTTCAGATTTCGGCCGCTCGGCAGCTCTGGGCGCGATCAGCCGCATGAGGATGTGCGTTGGCGCTTGCCGGGGCGGCACGGGCTGGTCCGCAATCCAGCAGGACCGCCACTGTTCGTTCAAGCTTTGGTTCATTGCTGCGGGCTACCATACGGTTCAGTTCGCCCTGTTCGGCCTGATCCTTGGGTCAGAGCACCGACGCCGAGCGTGCGCCGCCCAGGGTTCGCTTGCGCAAGGCTGATCCAGCATGCCAATGGAGGACGCGTATGAACCTGCAGGACTGGGGCTCAATCGGTGAGGTCGTCGGGGCGCTGGCCGTCGTCATCACCCTGATCTACCTCGCCAAGCAGATCGGCCAGAACACCCATGCGATGGAAGAGGCACGCAAGCTCGCGCTCGCGCAGACCTACCAGATGCGCTCCGATGCCTTGCAGGCCATGCTGGTGCACGCGGCAGACTCGGAGTACATCGGACCGATCATCATCAAGCTCACGGAACTCGGCTATCCGGAGGACGTCAAGGCGCTGGAAGAGCTGACCGATGGAGAGCGGCGACGATTCAGGATGTGGCAGATTGCCCAGCAGACTCACTGGGACAACATGCACTACCAGTTCCAGCAGGGTTACCTCGACAAGGAGTACTACGAGGACGCATTCAAGGACCGCGTGGTGAGACTCGCGCCGACATGGAAGGCGCTCGGTCTGACCAGCGGGCGCCGGAGCTTCTTCGCCGAGATCGACCGTTTGTCGCGCCAGTGATTCGTCCGAGCCGTGTGGGCTGCTCGCGTCACCGACGCCCGAGCCGATCATGATCGCGTCGTAACGCTGCTCCAACGATACGGTTTATCCGGTCTCCGCGACTACGTCGACGCGATTTTTCCTGGCCGGTCGACGCCGAGCTTGACGCGCAGGAATTCCATGAACGCGCGGCATTTCGCCGGCAGCCAGCGAATCGGCGTACCACCCGGTTGCAGCGGGGCGTAAGGCATCAGCAGCATCAGGCCGAGGTATACGAGAACCATGGCTCCGCCCGTGCCGAGCAGCAGCAGGACGGAGATGACTCGCAACAGCGTCACGTCCAGTTGGAAATACCGCGCCAGTCCCAGGCACACGCCGCTGATCACGGCGCCTTCGCTGACCTGCTGCAGTACCCGCGGCGCCGCTGCACGCGGTGGGTGCGGCCACGCGGATCCGTTGCCGGTCGCCTGCACCGACCCGATCTCCTCCAGTGCTGGCTCGAGTTCGGCCAGCGTCACGACGGATTGTCCCGCGCGCATGCGACGCGTGCACTGGTCGGCCACGGCCTGCTCCAGGTCACCCAGGATCTCCTGCGGATCGGGATCACCCTCGAGCAGGCTCGCCGACTCGGCGAGGTACCGTTCGAGACGCGCATTCGCCGCGTCGTCGAATTGAAGAACGCTGCGATTGAGGCGGACGGTGGTTGCAATGCGTTGCATGGTTCAGTGTCCAAAGTTCGCGATCGTGCGGTTAAGCAGGCTCCAGTACTCGTCCAGCTCCGCGAGCTGTGCCCGACCGGCGTCAGTGAGCCGATAGTACTTACGCGGTGGCCCGGCGTCCGATTCCTGCCATTCGTACTGCACCAGGTCCTCGCGTCGCAACTTGCTGAGCAGGGGATACAGCGTGCCTTCCTGCGTGGTGAATTCGGTGCCGGCGAGACTGCGCAGGATTTCCGGCACATAGACGCTCTTCGCACCCACGATCTTCAACACGAGGAATTCCAGGAGACCCTTACGGATCGGCGCAAGTTTGGATTCGGCGGCCATAAGTTTGTAAGCACGGTACCTTGTTACGAAACAGTACTGGCTTTAGCGCCGCACGTCAAGCTGTCGGGCGGGTTGATCGATGTCGAATTCACCGCCGCTGCACCGGAGACACAGGACTATCACGGTTGAGCCTTCGCAATGCACCGGGCCTACTATATGTCTGCATTGCAGCGCTCGCAGAGGTCCGTCATGAACATTTTCGAACAGCAGAAAGCCAAGTTCCGCACTCAGCCAGGCTTCATTGCCGCGCTGGACCAGAGTGGCGGCAGCACGCCCAAGGCCTTGCGCCTGTACGGGATCCCGGAGGGAAGCTGGTCCAGCGATGCCGGGATGATGGATCTCATTCACGCGATGCGCGCGCGCATCATCACGAGCCCCAGCTTCAACGGTGACCGGATCCTGGCCGCCATCCTGTTCGAGGACACGATGGACCGGGACATACTTGGCCGCCCGACGGCGCAGTACCTCTGGGAGGTCAAGCAAGTCGTCCCGATTCTCAAAGTCGACAAGGGTCTCGAAGCGGAAGGGAACGGCGTGCAGTTGATGAAGCCAATGCCGGACCTCGACCAGTTGCTGTCACGCGCGAAAGCCAAGGGCATCTTTGGCACCAAGATGCGCTCGGTCATCAAGCAGGCAAACGCGGCGGGGATTCGCGCCGTGGTGGACCAGCAGTTCGAGATTGCCGGCCAGATCATCGCAGCGGGCCTCGTGCCGATCATCGAGCCCGAAGTCGACATCAAGTGCCCGGACAAGGCCGCCGCGGAAGACCTGTTGAAGGCTGCGATCATGACTCGGCTCGAGGCACTGCCGTCCGGCCAGCAGGTGATGCTCAAGCTGACGCTGCCGAACCAGGACAATTTCTACGCCGAGTGCATCGCTCACCCGCGTGTACTGAAAGTCGTGGCCCTGTCGGGCGGGTATTCACGCGATGAAGCAAATGCGCGCCTGGCTCGCCAGCACAACATGGTCGCCAGCTTCTCCCGCGCGTTGACCGAAGGGCTATCGGCCCAGCAATCGGATGCTGAGTTCAACGCCGCGCTTGACCGCGCCATCGAGAGTATCTTCCGGGCCTCGAATACCTGAGTAGAAACGCTGCCTGAGGATCGGCGTTGGTCTGCCTGGCCCGGCAGCCCGCCAAACCTGCCATCATTTGCGAGGGGGATCGCAAATGACGGGCAGGTTGGCGGACCGCGTACTCTCATGGATCGACTCGAGCCTGGCGGCATTTGGCCACGGCTTCATCCTCGCGTGGACCAGGGTCGAGCGCAGTTACCGGCGGCCGTTTGCGCAAATCGCGTTGCGGCTGAAGTTCGCCTTCTATCCGCTGCTGGCGCTCGGCGCGATCGCCTGGCTCGCCTGGGACTGGGGCCACGCCCGCTCGCTCAACTCGGCTGAGGATGCGATCTTCGATCGCGTGGTGCAGTGGCGCCCGTTCGAGCCGCAGCCTTCCGGCCGCGTCGTCGTGGTCGAAATCGACGAGTGCTCGATCGAATACTTCCGCGCGCGCAACGAAGGCGGCTGGCCGTGGAGCCGGCAACGGCACGCGGATCTGCTCGACCAGCTCGATCGTGCCGAGGTGCGCGCGGTCGGCTACGACGTGCTGTTCGTCGATGCCTCACCAGGCGATCCCGTCGGCGACGAAACCCTGGAAGCCATGGCCAGGGGCGGCGGCGGCCGGTTCGTATTCAGTTCCACGCGAATGCATCCAGACTACGACGAGGGTTCGCCGTTGCGGGCGTCGCAAGCCCCTGCGGCGTTTCCGCTGACGCCCCAGCCGCAACAGGACCCGCAAGTCGCCTTGCTGCTGCCTTATGGCGCGGCGATGGCCCGCTTCAGCGCGATTGCCAATGTCACGCGCAATGCCGATGGCGTGCTTCGCGATATTCCCTTGCGCGAGACCGTTGGCGACTGGGCGTTGCCTTCGCTGCCGTTGCGCCTGGCGACGACTGCCATGGCACGATCGCCAGGTGGCTTTGCCGCCGCGGTACGACCGAACTGGCGACAGGACACGCGGTTGCCGCGTATCAGCGCCGCCGACTTGTTGACCGGCCAACCCGTCTGTCGCAATGCGACGACGGCGCCACCAGCACTGAAGGGTCGCGTGGCGCTGGTCGGCTATACGGCTTCCGGGCTCAATGATGCCAAACCCACCCCCGTCGATCCCGTCATGCCGGGCGTCGAGGTCATGGCCGAGGCGACGGAGGCACTGATCGCCAACAGCGCCATTCGGGCGCCGCCGGCGTGGCTGAAGTACGTCATCGCGATGCTGCTGGCCACGCTTACAGCGTTCGCCTTCTACCGTGGCGAACCGGCCACCGACATCGACTCGGTCTTCGTCGCCGCCAACGTGACGATGTTGACGGCAGCGTTCGTGGGACTCACGTTCTTCGGGTTCTTCTTCGACGTCTTCGCCAGCATCGGCTTCGTCAGCCTGATCTTCGGCCTGTGTCGCCTGTACGCCGGCATACAGCGTGGGCGCGCGGTGGGCAATGGCGACTTCCTGCCGGAGTTCGCACCGGACCGGGATCGCTGGCTGGCGATCGCGCGCTTGCGCTTCGTGCCCGACGCGCATCTCGATGCCAGGGCAGCGGCGCGACGGCGACGCGAATACCGCCGCCGGCTGCGACGCTTCCTGTATGCCGGCAGCGATGCGGTCATGCTGGAGGGCGTGGTAGAGCGCAAGAGCTGGCTGCACGAAGCCCTGGACGACTTGATGGTGCTGGTGTGGCACGGCGAGACCGAGGCTGCGGCTCGCGCTGCCGCCAGGCGCGATCTCGCCAGGCTCGAACAGCAACTGGCGGAATACGACGCGCGACTGCCCGATGATGGTAGCGTGCGACTTGCATTCGCTTGTGCCGAGATCGACGATGGCGCCGACGACAGCGATCGTGGCGAGCGCCGGCGCCTGCGCGACCTGGTCGGCCAGGCGGTGGCCGCCACCAGCGAATCGCCGTTGGCGCGACGAACAGTGTTCTTCGATCCTGCGGACGTGTCGTCGGGAGGCTCGTGATGCGCAGCATTCCATGCATTCTGTCGGCGGCTGCACTACTCGCGACGAGCGTGAATGCCGCGGAGCTGCCGGCCGTCGTGCACAAGCCCAGTGCCGACGTGTATGCCGAGCCGCGATTCGACGCGCCCAAGGTCGTGACCCTGCAGCGCGATGCAGAAGTCAGAATTTCCGCGCAGCAGGGCCTGTGGTACCAGTTACTGATGGCCACCGAAGCGCCGGGTTTCGTGCGTGTCAATGACGTGCGCGTTAGCTATGCCGGCGCCGAAGATGGCGAAGCCAATCTGCGCGTGCTGATGGGCGGCAAGGCCGGCAAAGGGCGCGTCACCGAAACCGCTGGCGTGCGTGGCATCGAGGAAAGTGACCTGAAGTCGGCTGCGCGGAACCAGGGGCAACTGAACGCGATGGTCGGTCATCGGGTCGATGCGTCCGCTGCCGCCGCGTATGCCGCGGGGCAGGGTTGGCAGGCGACACGTGTCGCGTATGCCGGTGAAGCCAAAGCCGGCAGGAAGTCCGGGAAGCCGACAGCGGAGCCTGCGGCTTCGAAAACGGAACTGGCGAAATCCGTGGGCGGACTGCTCGGCTCATTTGGCGTCAACGTCGGCACGAAGCTGGACACGGCCGCCAGGGTGGCGCCGAAGTCCGAGGACGAGCTGGCCGCGGAGGAGATCGCGCTCGGCCCGGAAATCGCCGGCCGCATCCTCGGCGCCCGTCCTTTGTGGAGCGATGACGTTGCGCAACAGCGGGTTAACGTCGTCGGACGCTGGGTTGCCTCGCAGACGAGTCGTCCCGAACTGCCATGGACCTTTGGCGTGATCGACACGCCCGAAGTCAACGCATTCGCCGCGCCGGGTGGCTTCATCCTGGTCACGCGCGGGCTGTACGAGCTGCTGTCTTCGGATAGCGAGCTCGCGGCCGTGCTGGGGCATGAGATCGGTCACTGCGTGCAGCGCGATCACTACAAGGTGATCCACAAGCAGGAACTGGCGACGGTCGGCAAGGACCAGGCGGTGCAGAATGTCACCGTCGGCAACGACAGCGTCGCGGGCAGTTACGCCAGGCGTTACGTCGAGACGAACGGCGCGGCCATCATGCTGACGTCACTGGATCGCGAGGCCGAGTATCGCGCTGACGAAGCCGCGGAGTTCTATCTTGCCCGCGCCGGCATGAATCCGCTGACGCTGTACGCTGTCCTGCAGAAACTCACCGCACTCGGCAGTGAATCGGCGAGCCTGGCGCAGCTCTACAAGACGCACCCGCCGCTGGACGCGCGGCTGGATCGCATCGACCAGCGCGGGCTTGGCGCGCTGGAAACGTACACGACGCGGGAGTGAGTGCCGGGACGGGTTCGATGGCGTGTGCGCTCACCGACGCCCGGCGACCTTGGCAATGGTCCCACCGCGGGTACGTCAGTCGCGCCGCAGCTAGCGTCTGGTCTTCGCCGCTCGCGCAGTCTCGTAGAGGTAGTCGACGAACGCCTCTGCCTGTTGCGCATAACCCGCAATCTTGGGATCACTGCTCTCGATCAGCAGCCATTCATCCGGAGCATGTGCGCCGCCACCGCGGCCCACTCCGAAGTGGCCTGCTGCCATCTTGAGCGGCGGTCCAGTGAAGACGACGCCTGGCCAGCTCCCCGCGCGACGCGGGAACAGGCTGTACTCGATGCCGGCTTTCTTGAGTGCCGCCGCGCCTGCCTGGATGACGACGCTGTCCTCCGGCGATTCGGTCGGGCTGTAGCCGCCACTGACGATCACCTCGATGTCACCGAAACCGCGCTTCGCGAGATGCGCTTTGAGTTTCTCGACCGCCTCTGTCTTGGTCATGTCGGGGACCAGGCGGAAGTCCAGCTTGGCTTCCGCGCGGCCGGGCAGCACGGTCTTGCCGCCCGGTCCGGTATAGCCGCTGACGAGGCCCTGGATGTTGACCGTCGGCTGTGAGGCGAGGCGATAAGCACTGGTGAGAAAGTCCTCGTCCTGGATCCAGTGGCGCACGCCGAGTACTTTCTTGACGGCTTCCTCATCCTTGGGGAGGCTCGCGGCGAGCAGTTCCTTCTCGCGTGGCGTGAGGGGGCGGACATTCTCGAACCAGCCGTCGATCGCCGGCGTGAAGCCGTCGTCGGCCACCAGCGTGTCGAGCGCCTTGATGAGATGCCAGGCGGGGCTGTCGACCCGGGCCATCAGGCTCGAATGAATGTCCTTGGCCGGACCCCGGCCCCATTTTTCGCCGCTCGATACCAACTGGACTTCGATCACGCCTTTGGCACCCAGATCGAGCGAGATCGAGCCGTCACGGGATTGGTCGGTCGACGGCATCATGACGCCTACCGAGCGCTGCAGCGCCGCCTTGATTTCGGGGTCGGCGAGCAACGTCGGAAAATTGGTCGAGCCGATTTCTTCCTCGCCCTCGGCAACGAGGACAAGGTTGACCGGCAGTTTGACGCCCGCGTCCTTGAACGCATGCAGCGCGGTGAGGAAGGCCATCTGCGGGCCCTTCTGGTTGACTGCGCCGCGGCCGACCAGCGCTTGCCCCTCACCCGGCCGCTCGACCATCTGCCCCTCGAGCGGCGGCGACGACCATTCGGCCGGATCGTAGTGCTTGACGTCGTACATGAAATAGATGGCGAGCGTGTGCTTCGCACCTGCGTCCAGTGTTGCAAACACCCCCGGCACACCGCCGCTCTCGACCACCTTCGCCTGCTGGAATCCGGCGTCCAGCGCGAGCTGGCGCATGTACTCGGCGCCCTGCGGGGTGTTGACGCCCATGTTGGCGATGGTCGGCAACGCGATCCATGCACGCAGTCGCTCGATCGCATCTGCCTTGTCGCTCTTGATGGCTGCGACGACTTTTTCGTGGCCAGGATACTGCGATGCCGCGTTGGCAGGCGCTGTCGCGAAGGTCAGGGCCAATGCCGCCGCACAACCGATCACCAGGGGCCTGTCGAATCGCATCGCTTTTCCCGTCCGGATGGAATGCCGGCGGACAGACTGGACCGGGGCGACGTTGAAGTCCA
>CAVOWK010000019.1:0-30940 GCA_963700045.1 uncultured Gammaproteobacteria bacterium | reverse complement strand
TGTCGATGCGGCGCCAACGGCCCACCTCTAGAGCCTCCCTCGCGCGTGTAATCTGCCCAGCATCAAGAACGAGAGCGTGCTGCTTCGGCCCGTTACGCTTCACCGGCCTTGCGCCGCTAAGGACCGGCCAGTACGTCAATGTACGGGCGTTCGTCCGGTGCGACCGCACGTGAAGTGCGCTCGCGGCCCCGATCGGCTGCGCAGTCCATGCTTCGCCATCGGTCCGGCCACACCATCCGTTGCGTGGCGTTCGACGCAATGCGTCTCACCCACACTCTCCCTGCCGCAGGTTGGCCTGCGCAATAACACGCCATGCATGCTGACCGCGCGAGGGTCGTACCGTCGCTGCGCAGGCTCACCTCTTGAGCCTCCCGCGCGCGTATAATCTACCCAGCATCAAGAACGGGGCACGTGCTTCGGCCAACCTGCCAGCTCGGCAAGGTGGAGCGCCATTTCGGCGGATGCGGCCCGATCCCGGGCAACGAAGGAGCGACCCATGCCGTCCGTCCGTTCTCCCGCATTCAGGCTCGCCGACCTCGGCGTCTATGGCTTCGACCGTCACGAAGCCACGATCCTCGCCGCGCTCGTCACCGAGGACCCGCTGCTGCTGGTCGGCCGCAGCGGCACCGGCAAGACCTTCCTGCTCAACACGCTGTCGGAAGCGCTTGGCCTCGAGCACCGCCACTACAACGCCAGCCTGATCTCGTTCGACGACCTGGTCGGCTTTCCGTATCCCGACGAGGCGCACGCGACCGTGCGCTTCCTCGAGACGCCGGCCACGGTGTGGGGTGCGGAGTCGGTCCTGATCGACGAGATCTCGCGCTGCAAGCCCGAGCACCAGAACCGCCTGTTCTCGCTGGTGCACGAGCGCAAGCTGCAGGGCCTGCCACTGCAGCGACTCCGCTACCGCTGGGCCGCGATGAACCCGTGCACGTCCGATCAGGGCGGCGCTGAGGACTACGCGGGCTCCGAAGCGCTCGACCCGGCACTCGCCGACCGCTTTTCGCTGATCGTCACCGCGGCGGACTGGAGCGACCTCACTCACGCGCAACAACAAGCGATCGTCGCGCCGTCGGGCGAGGGGCTCGTTACGCCGCGCAACGGGGCGTTGTGCGACGCGGTCGACGCCTGGCGCGCGCTGTTCACCGAACAAGTCAACGCGTGCCCGGCCCAGGTGACGAACTACGTCACCACCGTCGTCAGCGCGCTGAACGGCGCCCGCATCCGCATCTCGCCACGGCGGGCGCGATTGCTGGCCCGCAGCCTGGTCGCCGCGACCATCGTCGCCGGCCGTGCCACATCGACCACCTTCAGGAGCGTCCTCGAGTGCAGCCTGCCGCACGCCACGTGGGGCCAGTCGGTCGAACACGCCGTGATCGCCGCCGCGCACCGTGCGGGCTGGGATGCCTCGCGCGAGCAGGCCGGCGCGTGGATCCATGCGTTGCTTGCGGAGCAGAGCCTGCCGCGCAAGCTGAACCTGCTGCTCGACCATTGCACGGACCCGGACGAAGGCTCGCAGGCCATCGCACAACTCATTGCGACCGAATCCCCGGATCGCGCCGCCGCGTTCGCGTTCGTCACCTATCCCGCGGCACTCGGTGGCCAGCTGCCGATCGGCGCCGAGGGCGTGAACGACCTGGCGAAGCTCGCCGTGCCGCTGCTCGACGCCGAGGGCGAGCTCTCCTGGCAGGAGCGCCTCAGCGAGCACGGCACCAGTCACCCGGTCATCGCCGAGGTCGGCAAGGTGCTCGCCCCGTTGCGCGGCACGCGGCTGGCGCGCGCACGGCAGTTCCTCACGGCTTGCGTGGTGCGCGGCATCGCGTTGCCCTCTGCCGCAACCCTGGAGCCCCAGCTGCACGAGTGCGTGCAGCTGCTGCGCAAACAGGGCCTCGCCCGCGCGGGAGCAAGGCCGTGATCGTCTTCGCCGTCCCCGTCGGCGACCCGGTGTACCGCTGCTGGTCGAGCCCCGATGCGGGCTACTCCGCCAACACCGGCGGTCCGATGTCGCGCCGTCGCACCGAGCGCGTGGTGGCGAGCGTCCTGCGCGACGACGCCTCACGCATCCGCCTGCCGCAGGTGATCCGCGCCGGGCTGCACTTCGACGACAGGGACCCGTTGCAGGTCGTGCTCGAGTCCCTCGCACGCATCGGCCTCGACGACGCCGAGCTGTTACGCGAGCGCTTCAAGGCCCCAGCCACACCGCTGCTGGTGCGCACCGTGCCCGATGCCCGCTGGGGTGTGCAGGTGTCGCGCGGCAGCGACGACTCGATCCTGCAGCAGGCGCTGCTGCTGGGGCTGTGTACAGCCTGGCAGTACGACCCGTCGCGTCCCGTGCTGTGGACACGCGCGAGCCTCACGCGCCGCGTCGAGCTGTACGAGCCCGCGGGGTTCTACGCATGAACAAGATGCAGGTGCGTGCCCTGATGCACGAGCTGATGGACGAGAACCCGTTCGCGATCCGCGCGGTGCTCAAGATCCTGTTGGTCGAGTTCACTGCAGCCGTGCCGACGCTCGCGGTGACCAACGAGCCGCAGCCCCGGCTGCTGATCAACCTGGAGTTCATCGACCGGCACTGCCGCACCGAGGAACACGTCAAGGCGCTGCTGTGCCACGAGTTCCTGCACGTGCTGCTGCGCCATACGGACGAACTGGGAGCGCCGACCAAGGCTCGTCACCTGGCGCTCGATGCGGTGATCAACGCGATCATCCACCGGCAGCTGGGTGACAAGTACTCCAGCCTGATGTCGAACTACTACGGCCAGGCCCGGGGCCTCGCGAAGCTGCTGCGGCCGATGACGCGAGACGAGTGGGGCAAGTACCACGCCGGCACCTCGTCCAACGGATACCCGTCGATGCCGTCCTGGTGGAAGGCCTGGGCCGGGCTGTACGCGGGCAGGCTGCTGGCCGACGACCTCGAGCAACTCGCCCGCGACCTCGCGCAGCCCGGCAACGGCCAAGCCGACGCAGCAGGCGAAGGCGGCGATGTTGGACTGCCCAGCCTCGAGAGCCTGCTCGGTAACCACGACGACGACACGCCGCTCTCGGAAGCGCTGCAACAGGCGCTCGATCGTGCCCGCAAGGAACTGAACGGCGGCGGCATCTGGCGCCACCCGGGGGCGGGTGCGAATTGCTACGAACTCCTCGTGAGCCCGAAGCATGCGGCAATCGCGGAGTGGCAGGCCAGGACCTTGGCCGTCCTTCGCAAACACCTCGAGCCCGCGCCTGGCGCGCCGGCCGCACCCGTGCCCGTCACGGCGCGGCTGCCCGTGCTCTCCACCTCCGACCGTCGTGCGTTCCTGCGCGCCACTTGGTCGCCGTTCCTGCCCGAAGCGCAATGGGGTGCCACGGTGCTGCGACCGGAAGGGCGCGCGCAGGTGTATCTCGACGTCTCGGGCTCGATGAATGCCGAGATGCCGCTGGTGGTGGCACTGCTCGGCCGCTTGTCGCGGTGGATCCGCCGGCCGTTCTGGGCATTCAGCACGGAAGTCGTGCCGGCGGTGATCGAGCACGGCGTGCTCAAGGCCGGAACGTCGGGGGGCACCAGCCTCGAGTGCGTGCTCGCACACGTCGAGCGGACGCGGCCCGCCTGCGCGGTGATCGTCACGGACGGGTTCGTGGAGACGATCCCGAAGCAACGCCTCGCCGCGCTTGCACGGCACACGCGCCTGCACGCCATCGTCACGCGCGACGGCAACCCGGCGCAGCTGCGCAGCGCGGGCCTCGCCTACTCGCAACTCGGGAGGTTGCCGTCATGATCCGGGTCAGTGAAGCGGTGTTGCCGGGCCACCCGGACAAGCTGTGCGATTTCGTGGCCGAGAGCATCGTGCAGGCGGCTCTCGCGGTGGACCGCGAGGCGTACGCGCAGATCGAGGCTGCGATCTGGTGCGACCAGTTGTGGCTGTCGGGCGGGTACGCGGCGCGTGGGCCGGCGCTCGACGTGGAGCGGATCGCGGTGGAGGCGCTGGAATCGATCGCGCGTGCCGTGGACCCCGGTGCCAGGCGCGACCCGTGGCAGGTCACCAACTGCGTCTGCCGCTACGATGTGGACCCGACGCGCTGGACGCGCCACGTCAACGACCAGGCGATCGTAATCGGCTGGGCCGGTTACGACGACAAGGTGCAGTACCTGCCGCCCGAGCACTTCCTGGCGCTGGAGTTCCGCACCGCGCTGTGGGAGGCGTGCCAGGGCGGTGAACTCGCGCGCTGCGGACCGGACGGCAAGCTGATCGTCCGTATGCGCGAGGACGACGACGGGTTCGCGCTCGAGCACGTGCTGGTGACGCTCGAACACCCGGAAGCGATGAGCGTGTTCGAGCTGGCGCAGCGGGTGAGCGTGGTGCTCGGCACGCACTACGGTCGTTTGCGAAGTCTCGACCAGCGCTGGACCGCGACCTGGTCCGCGGTGGAGTTGCTGGTGAACCCGAACGGTCCGCTTTCCGATGCGGGCAGCCGCAAGGACAACGGCCAGACCGGCCGCAAGCTGGTGATGGATTACTACGGGCCGCGAGTCCCTCTAGGAGGAGGCGCGATCTATGGCAAGGACCCGATGCACGTGGATCGGTTCGGCGCGCGCAAGGCCAGGGAGATGGCGATCGAGGCTGTCAAGAACGGCGCGGGGGAGTGCCTGGTCAGGGCGGTGTATGCGCCGAACGTGGCGCAACCCCTGGATGTGATGGTGGATGTCAGTCGTCTACCCGACGGTCGTGATGCGAAAAAATCGACGACGGCCAACCTGCGAGCGCTGGCCTTGCCAGGAGTCGCATCGAGAGCAGGGGCGTGCAAGCCAGGCTAATGACCAAACAAGCCGCGCAGCTTGTCGACGGTCTCCTTTGTCTTCGTCGCGACATCCGTCGGTGCCGGCGCCGGTGCCGGCGCGGGATCGGTCGTGGGTGCGGTCGTGTCCGCGGACGACGCAGTGGACGGGGACGTCGCCGGTGTCGGTACCGCTGCGGTCTGCGGCGGGTCCCTGGTCAGCCAGTACTGGATCTGCGTGACTGGCGGCGTGGCGCTCACATCGGTGAGGTCGACCTGCACGCCTCGCTTCGATGTTGAGCGGAGGTCCAGATCGAATGCGTCGCGGACCTTCATATACGGTTCGTTGGCGACGTAGCACCACACCTGCCGCCACTTTGGGTTGTCTTTTGCCTCGCGGCTCTTCGCCGCCGAGCACTCCTTGTCATAGGTTGCGCCCGGATACAGCGGGGCGATCAGCTCTGCCGCAGGCGGCGGACTGGACGGGAAGCTGTCGTAGTACGCCATGTAGGACGGTGTGGTCCAGTACGTGATCATCGTGACGTCAGCGATCTTGACGATCCCGTCGACGACCACGTCGTCCTCGCCGACGATCACATGGACTCCGCCGTTGCTCGGCTTGCCCGCCCCCTTGATGAAGGCCTGCACCTTGTCGACCGGGTCGCGCGTGTAGAAGCAGTAGACTGCAGAGTCGGGTAGACGGGGAGCGGTGTGCTCAGCGGAACACCCGGCGTCGAACGTCGCACCCGGGTAGGGCTGCGCCGCGTAATCGGCCGGCTTGGGCGGGGACTTGGCGAGTTTCGCGCGCAGCGCGCGGACCTCCTCCGGCGAGGCCACGTTGTCGGCCGGCGCTGGAGGCGCCACGACCACGGCGGCCAGGGCGATCAGCACCCAACGCATCGATCGACGGCTCGAGCTCATTGGTCTCTCCCCCTTCGTTCTCGCCAGCGTGGAGACAGGGTCGTGGTCCCGCTCGCGAACGAGCGTCACCACAACACCATTTTTAGCATACCAAGGCGTGGCCTGCAGCGGCGCTCCAGCCCGATGCACCCGGGCGCGACGTATCGGTCGGCAGGCAGGGCAGTGGTGTCCCCGAGTCGCTGACCTTGCCCACCGTCAGCCCTTGTCCCAGTACACGGCCTTGTCCGGGAGCACCCAACGCACCCCGCCGCGCGGGTCTTCGCGATCACCCGCGAACCGCGGGATCAAATGAACGTGCAGGTGCGGCACCGTCTGGCCGGCGGCGGCGCCATCGTTGATGCCGATGTTGTAGCCTGCGGGACGGAACTCACGGTCGAGATCATCACGGGCCGCAGCCAGCAGCGACATCAACTCGGCACGCTCTGCTTCCGTGACTTCGAAGAACGACGCCACGTGTCGCTTCGGGATGATCAGCGTGTGGCCGGGCGAGACTGGGAACGCATCGCGTATGACGACTGCATACGCGTTCTCCAGCACGAAGCGTTCGGCGGAGAGGGAGCAGAAGGGGCAGGGCGGACTCACTGCGGCTCCGGCAGGCAGCTGACTCCAGCAAGTCTAGCCCGGCGTATGGCGGAAATGCGGGGCTTGCCGAAGATCATGAGGTCGCAACGTCGTCGCGACGACCAGACAATCGGTCGGTCCCCAGGGCGACGCACCTGGAAAGACGGCCGGGCGACATCGGTTGACCTGCTGTCATTACCGGGGTAATTTAAAATGATGAGCAGCATTCAATCCAAGGTGACGGCCCAGGGGCAGATCTCGGTGCCGGCCGAGGTGCGACGGCAGCTCGGCGTCGGGCCCGGTTCGGTGCTGGTCTGGGAATGGCGCGATGGCGCGTTCATCGTGCGACGCGACGGGAAATGCACGTCGGCGGACATCCACGCGGCTGTGTTCGGCGCCGCCAAGCCGGGAAAGCGCAAGCCCATCGACGTCAAGACGGGGGTACGCACTTACATCCGACGGAAACATGCGCGCGGTTGATACCAACCTGCTGGTACGGCTGATCGTGCGGGACGATCCGAAGCAGGTCGAGGCGGCCGAAGCGTTCATCGCCGGCGGCGCCTGGGTGCCACAGCTGGTGCTGGCGGAAACGATCTGGGTGCTGGATGCGGTGCACGAGCGTTCCGCGGTGCAGCTTGCCGCCGCCGTCGACATGCTGCTCAACCACGCCCAGTTGTCCATCCAGGAGGCGGACGTGGTCGAGCGCGCACTCACGCAGTTCCGTGCGCGGCCGGCCCTCGGCTTCTCGGATTGCCTGGTCCTCGAGGTGGCGCGCAAAGCGGGGCACCTGCCGCTCGGAACGTTCGATCGAGGTTTGTCGCGGCTCGAGGGTGCCCAGCGGCTCTAGTCCGTGCTTACCCCGCCAGCGCCGGATAGTCGCTGTAGCCTTCCGCGTCCGCTGTGTAGAACAACTCCGCGCGCGGAGCCGCCAGCGGCGCGCCCGCCTTCAGTCGTTCGACCAGGTCCGGGTTGGCGATGAACGGCCGTCCGAACACCGCGAGCTGCAGGAGACCTGAGTCCAGGTGCGCCTGGGCGCTCTCGGCCGTCAGGTTGCCGGCCGCGATCAGCGCGCCCTTGACGTGCTTGCGCAGCGTGCTGAGCAACACCTGCGGATCGCCGGCGTTGTTCAGCTGCGGGCTGAAGGCGTCCGCCAGCATGACATGCACGTAGGCCATGTCTGCGGTCGGCAGCGCATCGAGCAGAGCGGCGTGCGTCTCGAGCGGGTTGGCGTCGACGATGTCGTTGAACATGTGGCCCGGAGACACGCGGATCGCAGTGCGTGACGCACCAATGGCGCCGGCGACCGCAGCGACGACTTCGACCACGAACCGGATGCGCCCCTGCAGTGAGGTGCCGTAGCCGTCGGTGCGCAGGTTGGTGTTCGAGGCCAGGAACTGGTTCAGCAGGTAGCCGTTGGCTGAGTGCAACTCGACACCGTCGAAGCCGGCCGCGATTGCATTGCGCGCCGCGGTGACGAATTCCTCGATCAGTGCCGGCAGTTCCGCGGTTTCGAACGCGCGCGGCGTGGGGTAGTCCTGCAGTTGCTGCTGGTCGGTCCACATCTGGCCGGCCGGCTTCACTGCCGAAGGTGCCACGGGCGCATCCGCGATCTGCCGATTGAGCGGGTGGGCAATACGGCCGCAGTGCATGAACTGCATGAACATTTTCGCGCCCCGCGCGTGGACCGCGTCCGTCACGCGCTTCCAGGCCGCAATCTGCTCCGGGGTGTGCATCCCCGGGGTCCGGCAGTAACCCTGGCCGGCGAAGCTCGTCTGGGTACCCTCCGAGATGATGAGACCAGCGCTCGCGCGCTGCGCGTAGTAATCGCGCACGAAGGGCTTGGGCACACCCATCACGTCCGACCGGTTGCGCGTGAGTGGCGCCATGACGATGCGGTTCTGCAGCGGAAGGCCGGCGAGCGTAGTCGGGTCAAAGAGGCTGTTCATCAGAAATCATCTCCAGCGGGAGTCGTAACGAAGGGGGTAGTGGGATCGCGGGGGCGAGTCGCCAGCCGGTGTGGGCGGGTCGGCGCGGGGTTCAGTA
This sequence comes from uncultured Gammaproteobacteria bacterium, assembly GCA_963700045.1. Taxonomy (GTDB): domain Bacteria; phylum Pseudomonadota; class Gammaproteobacteria; order Steroidobacterales; family Steroidobacteraceae; genus RPQJ01. The sequence goes on along the minus strand of CAVOWK010000019.1, from coordinate 22,663 downwards.
ACCCGCCATTGTATTCGTTTGAGGCGCCGGCTGGATTCAATCGGGCGGGCGGGTAGCGCCACCCGCCAGTGGCTCGAACCGTGCCTGGAAGAAGCGCAGGTAGCGCGGCTCATGGGACATCCGGAGGCCGCGGGCCGTTTCGCGCTCGTCGAACACGGCCGCCGCCGACTCCGCGACGATGTCCATGTGCGCTTGCGTATAGACACGGCGTGGAATCGTCAGCCGCACGAGTTCGAGGGCAGGGTAGTGGTGTTCGCCGGTGGCGGCGTCGCGGCCGGCTGAGACGATGCCTCGCTCCATCGCGCGCACACCGGCGTCTTCGTACAGGTTCGCGGCCAACGTCTGCGCCGGGAAGTCGTCCTGGCGGATGTGCGGGTAGAACGCCTTGGCGTCGAGATAGACGGCGTGCCCGCCGATCGGCCGCACCACCGGCACGCCCATGTCGATCAGCTTGTGGCCCAGGTATTCCACCTGCCCGACGCGCGCGTGGATGTGCTCGTCATCGACCGATTCGACGATGCCGCGTGCCATGGCCTCCATGTCGCGGCCGGCCATGCCGCCGTAGGTGTGCAGGCCCTCGTACACGACGACCAGGTTGCTGGCTTCCTCGTACAGGTGCGGGTCGTTCAGCGCCAGCCAGCCGCCGATGTTGACCAGCGCGTCCTTCTTGCCGCTCATGGTGCAGCCGTCGGTGTAGCTGCAGTACTCGCGCAGGATCTCGGCCACCGGCTTGTCGCGATAGCCCGCCTCGCGCTGCTGGATGAAGTAGGCGTTTTCGACTGCGCGCGTGGCGTCGAGCATGACGCGGATGCCGTGGCGGGCCGTCAGCTCGCGCACCGCCCGTGTGTTTGCCATGGACATCGGCTGGCCGCCAGCCATGTTCACCGTGCCCGCGATGCATACATACGGTATGCGGTCGGCGCCCACACGCTGGATCAGCGCCTCGAGCGCGTCGAGGTCGACGTTGCCCTTGAACGGGCTCTCGTCGTTCGGGTCGTGGGCCTCGGGCACGATCACGTCGACGAACGTTCCGCCTGCCAGCTCCTGGTGCAGCCGCGTCGTGGTGAAGTACATGTTGCCGGGCACGTAGTCGCCGGGCTTGATCAGGATGCGCGACAGCAGGTTCTCGGCGCCGCGGCCCTGGTGGGTCGGGACGATGTAGCGGTAGCCGTAGTGCTGCTGGATCGCCGCTTCGAGGTTGTAGAAGTTGCGGCTGCCGGCATAGGCCTCGTCACCCATCATCATGCCAGCCCACTGCCAGTCGCTCATCGCGCTGGTGCCACTGTCGGTCAGCAGGTCGATGTAGACGTCCTCGGAGCGCAGCAGGAAGGTGTTGTAGCCCGCCTCAATGATGGCCCGCGAGCGTTCGGCGCGAGTCATCATCTTGATGGGCTCGACCACCTTGACCTTCCAGGGTTCGGCCCATGAGCGGTGCGCGGGGCGGCGGTGACGGGTTTCGGGCGAGTCGGTCATGGCGACGCAAACTCCTCTGGACGTGCCGAAAGTGGCAAGGATGTTGCCGGGTCCTGCGGCGAGGAAGCCGTGCATGTACGGATCCTCCTCCCCAGTCGGTGGCGATCGATGCCGTCGGCGCCGAGAAGCCTGCGGGGCGACTCCGTGTTCGCGCGCCCGGTGTGCGGGATTCTGGTTAATCCTGGCAATTTCTGAGCGGCTCACAGGGGCATCGGCGACGCAGAATTGCCGTTCTCTGATGTGACGGTTGCAATCGACCGGCCGGCGGTCGTATTTTCTGGGGAGAGGGCAATGCACGGCATGAAGTACAAGGTCGCACTCCGCGCATCGGAAGAAGGGTTCGCTGTCTCGGTTCCGGGGCTGCCTGGGTGCTGGTCACAAGGGGCCACCGAGGCGGAAGCACTCGAGAACATCAAGCAGGCAATCGAGGAATACCTCGCCGTCGTCGATGGCGAGCTCAAAGGCGCCACGATCCGCGAAGTCGAAGTGGCGGCCTGACTCGCTCAGTCGCCTGGACGAGATTCGCGCCAAGCCGAAACTGCCTGGCGTGCCGCACCTGGCGGCCATCCGTGCGTTGCAGAAGGCCGGATTTCGAATCGTCCGGCAAGGCAGGCACGTGGTGATGAGCGACGGCCAACGCATCCTTACCATTCCGCGCCACAACCCGGTCAATGCAATCACGATGGCAGGCATCGTGCGCGACGCCGGGCTGACGTTGGAGCGGCTTCGGGAGCTGCTGCAGTTCCAAGCCTCGGCGTGCACGCGTTCAGCATGCCCATTGCTCCACTCGGCCACAGCGATGTCGGCAATCGCATCGGTGTGACCTACTGGCTGGCCGATAACGTCACGATCCTGAACGCCGTCCACGACAGCAGGTTCAAACCGTGAAACTCAGTTACCTTGCCGACACAGACGCGCTCTACGTCGACGAAGCCAGCAAACGAGTGCAGATGGACAAGCTGGTACTGAGCCAAGTGCCGTCAACGGTCGAGACAGCTGCTGCGTAGCGCCGCGCGACGTTCATCCACCAGCCAGCGCTCCAGTCGCACCTATCGGTCGATCGACCGGGTCGATCAGCGCGCCCGGATTGAGAATGCCGTGCGGGTCGGCAACCTGCTTGGCGGCCGATAGCATCCGACGAAAAAGCGGATCCACTTCGCGCTCGTAACCGCTGCGGTGATCGCGACCGACGGCGTGGTGGTGCGTGATGGTTCCGCCGTGCGCGACGACGGCCTCGTTGGCGGCAAGCTTGATGTCGCGCCAGGCCGCGAGTGCGCTTCCGACGTTGCCATCTGCCGCGCGGGTGGCGAAGGTGAAGTATGGCGCGGGGCCATCCGGGTACAGGTGCGTGAAGCGGCATGACAGCCGTGCTTTCTGGCCGGTCGCGCGCGCGATCGCGCTGCTGACGTCTTCCTTCACGGACTTATAGAAGTCAGCGAAACGATCCCAGGTGATCGCCGTCTCGAACGTGTCCATGATCACGCCCAGCCCGACCGCGGGATCGCGCCAGTAGGGCATGCGCATGAAGGCATCGCGCCAGGCGCCGGCCGCGCCGGTGCGGTGTTCGACGGAATCCTCCGACGACATCGATCGCGCCACGGCTGCGGCGTCGTAGCGCCCACCGTGACTGCTCACGATCTCCAGTGCCCGCGCCATCCAGGCCTGCAGCGGATGGTCGTCCGATTCAAAAGCCAGCACGAGCATGGCCGTGCGTCCGTCGCCGACGCCGGCGAACACGGTTTCCGCCGGATCGAGCAACCGGCAATTGCTCGGATTGAGCCCCGATTGCGCAAGTGCGCGCACGCAGGCAACGGCGGCGAAGTAATCGTCGAATTGCGCGGAGGCCGACGCGCGGAATCGTGGCGGCACCTGCATGCGCACCCAGGCTTCGGTGATCACGCCGAGCGTGCCCTCGGAGCCGATGACCAGTCGGTCCGGTGCCGGCCCCGCACCGGAACCGGGCAGCCGCCGCGTCTGCATCACGCCGGCGGGCGTCACCAGGCGGGTGGCCTCGACGAAGTCGTCGATGTGCGTGTACAGCGTGGCGTAATGACCGCCCGCGCGCGTCGCGATCCACCCACCCAGGGACGAGAACTCGAAACTCTGCGGGAAGTGGCGCAGCGTGAGACCGTGCGTCTTCAATTGCGCGACCAGTTCGGGGCCAAGGGCTCCCGCCTGGATGCGCGCTGCCCGGCTGAGCGGGTCGACCTCCAGTACCCGGTTGAGGCGCTCGAGATCGATCGACACGACGCCCGCGTAGTCGCTGCCCACCGCCGCCTCGACACCGCCACAGACACTGCTGCCACCGCCGTAGGGAATCACGGCGACGTTGCGTGCCTGTGCCCAGTCGAGAATGTCGACGACGGCCTGCTCGTCCTCAGGAAAGGCAACCCAGTCGGGTGCCGAGGGCGGTCGGCGCAGCCACATGCGGGCGCAGTCGGCGTAGCTCTTGCCCGCGCTGTGGTTGAGGCGGTCGAGCGGCATTGCTGAGAAACTGGCAGCGAGTGTCGCGGGTGGCGCAACGCGTGGCGGCGCGAGGTCGAACTCTTCGACGCGCGGGGCCGGCTTGTCGTCGAAGCGGGCACCGACGCCTGCCAGCATGGCCTGGACGATCGCGTGTTCGCGCGGGTCGAGCGCGGCGTCCGCAAGTCCCCAGCCCCAGAAACGACGTGGTGGCCGGCGTGACAGTGAGGCATTCGCGTTCATGACGGTCCCCGCAGGATGAACGGGCGTATTCGCTTCGATACCGAAGAGTACGCCTTCAGTCGCGGTTCGGCGCTCCCAGCGGAAAGTACGAGCGGAACGGTCTCGCCTCGTCGACGGCTCGCGCGAATGCAGGCCAGGCGAGGAGGCGTGACCGATACGCGCGCAGCGTGGGATACGCATCTGCGATCGGATGAACCCAGTCGGCATAGAAGAGCGACGGCGCGGCTGCGCAATCCGCAAGGCTCAAGCGCTCGCCGGCCGCCCAGGTGCGTCCCTCGAGCCGTTGCTCCAGCCAGCCATAGGCCAGGTCGAGTGCCCGTCGTGCTTCCACCATCGCTTCGTCTTTGCGCGCGTCGTCCTGCTTGAGCGCCGCGAAGACGGGCTTCGACATCGCCGTCATCACGTCGTTGTCGAAGAACCGGTCGAGGAATCGAACCTCGAGCGCTGCGAGCGGATCCTCGGGCAGCCAGCGCACCCGGCCACCGTGCTCGAGCATCAGGTGTTCGATGATGATGGTCGACTCCACGATCGTGCGCCCGTCGTCGACGAGGAGCGGAAAACGCGCGAACGGCCAGCGCGCCTTCAGTTCCGCCATCGCCGACGGGTCCTCGAGCGTTCGGTACTCGAACTCGACGTCGTTCTCGTACAGCGCAACGAGGACCTTCTGGCAATACGACGAGAAGGGATGGGCGTAGAGCGTGAGCGACATGAGGCACCTGTGCGTGTTGCGCCGCGCGTTTGGTGGGAAATAGTGGTTGGGCCAATGTGCTTTGGCAAGCGTGGGCGCTGGAACCTGGGCAGCCTGATCGCTTGATCGCCTGAGCGCGCAGACCGCAGCTCGCACATTTCTGATCCTTCACGAAGGAAATCGCTGCCGCGAGCTATCGATTCGCCGGCGCAACATCGGGGTATTCCGGTAGCCGTGATTTATAAGCTACAATCGTGCAGCGACCGCCCGTCCAACTATCCATCCATCGGACGGGAGACGGTCGCCAGCCATTCGCCGAATGGTTCCAGCGCCTCGCGGATCGATCTGTGCAGGCGAGGGTGATGCAGCGTCTGGATCGGCTGCAGTCCGGCAATCCCGGCGACTGCAAGTCGCTTGGAGCGGGCCTGGTGGAATTGCGAGTCGACATGGGGCCGGGCTATCGAGTTTAATTCGCCCGGCTTGCGCCTGGACACTGCCTCATCCTGTGGGGCGGGTCCAAGCGAACCCAGGCGGCTGACATCGAGAGGGCAAGGAAGTGGCTGGAAGAAGCAAGAAGGCGACCAAGCCAGTGACACGGCGGTCACGTGTCATTACTGGAACTTCCTACGATCGGTGGGCGCGCAACACGCTGGCGGCTGATGCCGAGTTGACCGGCGAGTACTTGCGTGAAGTTCTCGAGCAGTCCGACACGCCCGAGGAATTGCTGCTCGGCCTGCGACGCATTGCGGAAGTGCAAGGCATGTCTCGGGTGGCCGAGGCCGCAGGGCTCAGCCGCGAGAGCCTGTATCGCTCGCTTTCCGCTGCGGGCAACCCACGTCTGTCGACGTTGGTGGCTGTGCTGCGGGTGGCAGGACTGAAGCTATCCGTCCGGCCGGCGGCGTGACCCGCTGAGGGTTCGATGATTCCGCATCCTCGCGGTCATCGGTCGCTTTCGCATCGCTAGCGACGTTTCAGCTGAAACTCTCAAGTTCGATTTGACGATGGATTCGATGGTTGAGTCGTCGGCCGCTGGTCGGTCGTGCCGCTTGCAACGAGTTTCCTGGCAAGCAGGCTGAATTTGCAGCGCGCGTCGCGGGCGGTGCGTGGTTACCGTCATGTGCACAGCGGCTTGCCGAAAGGCCGACGCAGGCTGATCATGCCGAACGGCGAGCGCAGGTTCGTCACTTTCGGCATGTTGCGCGGCGAGGTCGTGATCCTCGTCTACACTGAACGAAACGACGACCTGCACGTCATTTCTCTTCGACGGGCCGAGAAATATGAAAAGCGCTATTACCTTGAAACCGCAAAAGCGCACTCAGCGTAAGCCGGTTGACCCGGAAAATCCGCCCTGGACAGAGCAGATGCTCGGGACAGCGCGGACCCGTGCTGGTCGCGGTGCATCGTCAAGATCGACGAAGGTTGAAGCGACCATCCGTCTCGATCGGGACGTGATCGAGCACTTCCGTGCCGGTGGTCGCGACTACCAGGCAAGAATGAACAAAGTGTTGCGAGATGCGATGCGTCGCGAGCGATCAGGCGCGTAGTTTCCGCAGGCCATTCACGGAATGGTACCAGCGCCTGGCGGATCGATCGGTGCAGGCGATGGAACGACCATCACGCCGCGTGAAACACCGCCCGACGAAACCGGTGCGGATTGACAGAGCCCCCATGAGCTGCTGCACCCTGACCGCACGTCATGCCGAGGCTGGCGGATTGCTCCACCACAAAGCCTGCCTTGGCAACCTTGAGCGGCTGGAGAAAAAAGTAGTCGAGGCCACCGTTGGTGAGTTCCACGGCGATGCCGGCCAGCGCGCCACGGTGCACGGTGGGGTCCCGAGCGCTCTCCAGGGTCGTGAGCATCGCCAGCGTCTTCTTGCGCAGCGCGTCGGAGTGATAGAAGCGCAGGAATGGCTTGGCCGATGGTCCCGACGCAGCGGGTACGGGCTTCGTGGACTGCGCGCTCTTCGCGGCAGGCCTGCGCTTAGAAGGGGTGTCCATGCTCGGTAGGATACGCCGTGGTCCGTTGTGTTCACCTGGAACCTGCCTCGGAAGGAATGCGGCAGGCTCTTTTCGAATGTCACTGTACCGGGAAGATTTGCATCAGCCGACGTGCCAGCGCAGCCGTAGTGTCATGGAGACTCACTGTGACCGCGCTCTATGCAGCTTCCACACATCGACGAGGCACACGTCCCCGAGTCGAAGATCTCGGGGTATCTGCTGGCGGACGACCACCCGTCCGGCCGCAGCAAAGCGCAGTTCTTCAACAGCTTGGGATTCTCGAAAGACAAGCCGGCCGCGCTGCGTCGTGCCTTACTTCAACATGCAGCAGGCAATCAGGTAAGCTCGGTTCAGCAGACGTCGTTCGGAGCCAAGTACCTGATTGACGGTCGTATTTCAGGGCCGAACGGTAATTCGGCGGGAATTCGCAGCATTTGGTTCATCGAGGCCGGAGAGTGCGGCCCGAGGCTCATCACGGCATACCCGTTGCGAGGCGTGACGAAATGACGATTCGAGAACACGACTTGGTGGTGCTGACTGCCGACATCCCTGCCGAAGGCCTCGAGCAGGGCGACGTCGGTACCGTCGTGCTCGTGCACCGGGCCGATGCCGGATTCGAGGTGGAGTTCGCTACGCTCGCCGGTGATACGCTTGCAGTTGTGACCGTGCCTGCGGATGCAATTCGCCCAGTCGGTGACAACGAGATCGCGCACGTTCGTCGCGTCGCATGATAGACAGGGCCCGCGGGGACTGAAGCACGACGCAAGTTGTGCCTCCGTCGGCCATGGTGTTCGGCTGCCGCCTGCCGTGAAATGAAAAAAGGCGGGCCCTTGCGGAACCCGCCCTGTCCGATTCAGCTTGCGCCGAACGCCCGATCAGTTCTTGGCCGCGTCCTGCATCTTTTCGCCCGCATTCTCGACGGCCTTGCCGGTCGCATCGACGGCGTTAGCAGTGGCTTCCTTGGTCGCGTCCACGGCGTTCGCAGTGGCCTCCTGGGTGGCGTCGGCGGCATCTGCAGCGGCTTCCCTGGTCGCGACGGCAGCAGCGTCAACGGCCTCGCCGGCCCTGTCCACAGCCTGGCCCGCGGCAACAGAGGCGTCGGAAGGCGCTTCGGCGGCCGGGCCTTCCTTCTTGGCGCAGCCCGCGAGGGCCAGCGTGGCGAGAGCGGCGACGAGTACGATCTTGTTCATGGAATGATTCCCCTGGTTAAGCGGACCGAGAGGAGAGTCTGGCAGTAGCGGCTCGCGCCGACTGTACGCTGCCGCACACCAATGCCCGTCACACCCGACGTCGCGCAGTCCGCAGAGATCACGCTCGAGCGGTAGCAAGAAATGGGCCCGGCGACGGGGGGCGTCACGCGCGATGCGACCCCATGCGGCTCTAAACGTGCACGCAGCTGCGTCAAGACTCGCCACTGCGAACACGGTCGCGACCATGAGGTCGAGGCCGAGAAATCGAATCGCTTCCATCCAGCCCATCGTCATGGTGTGCTCCGCTCATTGAAGACGGATTAGAATAGATGTTGCGGCGCAGCATTGTCAGCGCGGTACCGCACATAGCCTTCGAGCGATGAAGCGATGATCCAGAGCCAGGTGCAGCGACGACGCCAGCTGATCGCGATCGTGCGCCGGCAGTTCCGCCTGCAGTGGCTGGGCATCCACGGCGTGCCGCACTGGGGACGAGTGCGCTGGAACGGGCTGGCGATGGCGCGGGTGAACGGAGCGCGCGAGGACGTCGTCGAACTGTTCGCGTTCCTGCACGACAGCCAGCGGTTCCACGACGGGACCGATCGCGAGCATGGCGCACGGGCAGCGGACTACGCGCTGGAACTCAATCGAGACCTGTTGCGACTCGACCGGCCGGGGCTCGAGCTGCTCACCTACGCCGTGCGGCACCACAGCGACGGACTGCTCGAGGCCGACCTCACCGTCCAGACCTGCTGGGATGCGGATCGGCTCGATCTCGGTCGCGTGGGCAAGACGCCCCTGGTGGAAAGGCTGTGCACGGAGGAGGCGCGGGATCCGGTGCTGCGCGAACTCGCGTATCGGCGGAGCCTGAGAGGCTGATCAGTCGTGCCGGCGGTCTCGCTGCCGCGGAAAGTCCGGTTGCCCAATGTTGGGGGTGGGGATACGGTCGCTGCATAGCTTCGCGGCATTGATTCGCGCAAACGATGGATGAGCTGGCCCATGAAAAAAAGTAGCGACAACTTACTGCGGGCGGCCATTACCGCCGTACGAGACTGCGCGGACACAATGGAGACTCAAGCGGTGAGTTTGCTGGAGGCATTGCCGACAGTGCCGATGAACGAGGGGCTGCGGGCGAGCGCACTGGAACTGATCGCAGGGCTCAAGGATGCGTCCAGTCGTGTGACGTTCGAGCTGGCGTTGCTGCAAGCCGAACTTGGCGAGGGCAAGACGGAGGCCGAGTCAGCCGTGCAGCGCCTGGCCGGCATGGACGCCTTGATGATGGGCGCCGTGGCGGCCATGGCTGACGTCGTGGACGAACTGGAGAAAGCTGCTGAGCGCGATGAGACGAACGAGCGGTCGTTCGTGATGGTGATCGAAGCGACCGGCGCCATGCTGCAGGGGATCGAGAAGGCGAAGGCCACGACGCAGGCACTCGACGCGGCGGGGCCGGCCGCCGTGAAGACGTGATGGATTACGCGCAACTCAAGGAGCGGCATCGAGCAGAGCGGAGTGCATGGCACCCGAACCTGAGCTTGCGGGTGCACCGGGCGTTGTCGTGGCTCGACCGGGCCGAGCAGCTCGGTGACCAGGACGATGCGGACGGGCAGTTCATCCTGCTGTGGATTGCGTTCAACGCGGCGTATGCAACGGAGATCGATGAGAAGTATCGCGATTCGGAGCAGCAGACTTTTCGCGGGTTCCTCGACAAGCTGACGCAGCTCGACGCGGGATCGAGGCGCTTCGACGCGCTGGCCTGGACCGAGTTTCCGAAAAGCATCCGGGTGCTGCTCGACAACCCGTACGTGTTCGCTGATTTCTGGAAGTTCCAGAACGGGTCGTTGCCGGAGTCGGCATGGAAAGCGAGCTTCGCGGCCGCCAACAAGGCGGCGCACGTGGCGCTGGGCCGGCAGGACACGGTGACGGTGCTGTCGATCGTGCTGTCGCGCATCTACACGCTGCGCAACCAGCTGATTCATGGCGGGGCCACCTGGAACGGGTCCGTCAATCGCGAGCAGCTGCGGGACTGCGTGAACCTGATGGGGAAGCTCGTGCCGCTGGTGATCGAGGTGATGATGGATCACCCGGAGACCTTGTGGGGAGATGCGGTTTATCCGGTCGTCCAATGACGCCGGATCGCGAGCAGCGAAGAACAACATAATGAGCGGCGGTGAGGGGCAAGCCCCCCGGGAAGCCTGAAGCACCGCGCAGGCCACTTATTTGGGCGGCTTACGTACGTAGATCGCTTTGCTCGACGAGCCCGGAGCCATTCGCTCCTCAACGACGAAATGCTTCGGGTACTTCTTGATCAGGTCGCTCAGCTTTTTGCTGCCATAGAGGCGTGCGTCGAAGTCAGCCCGAATTCTCTGAATATACGAGCCGACCGCGCCCAGACCCGCCCAGCCGCTGTCATCCGATTCCTCCTCGATCGCCTGTCGAATGAGCTCCAGTGGAACCTGGGGTGGCGTGGTGGCCTTGCTGGGAGCTACTACGGCAGCGAGTTCAACGGGGCTGACTGAATCCGCGGCTTCCTGGCGCTTTGGCGGACTCGGTGGCTCGACGGAAACGGTCGAAGTCTCCGATGAGGCGGGTCGCAGCACCTCCGTATAGATGAACTTGTCACACGCTGCAACAAACGCCTCCGGCGTCTTCTTCTCGCCGAAGCCATATACGACCAACCCTTCTTCGCGCAACCGTCGAGCCAGTGCCGTGAAGTCGCTGTCGCTCGAGACCAGGCAAAAGCCGCCAAATCTATGGGTGTGCATCAAGTCCATGGCGTCGATGATCAGCGAGGCGTCCGTCGCGTTCTTGCCCTTGGTGTAGGCAAACTGCTGCACCGGCGTAATGGAGTAACGCAGGAGGCTCTGCTTCCACTGCGTGGTGCCGGTCGAGGTCCAGTCGCCGTAGATGCGATTGACGCTGGCCACGCCGAGTTTCGCCACTTCCGCCAAAAGCCCCTCGATCACGGACGGTTGCGCATTGTCCGCATCAATGAGCACTGCCAGCCGATTGTTGATCTGAGTCGTCGCCATCCGGGTCCCCAGGAAAGTCCAATCCTGCCGTGTCGTGCATTAACGAAGCAGTTCGCGCCAACTACTGGATAGGTGGCCGTAGTCCTTGCCGCCGAGCCAGACCTCGGCGTGCACGCGTTCAGCATGCCCGTAGCTCCACTCCGCCACTGCGACCGACGTCGCACGATCGATCAACAGTCCAGCTTCGGTGCCGATCTGCACTAGGCCAGCGTCGTGATCGGTGACGAATTCCGCCCATCGCTCGAGGTACGGCTCGCCGCCGAGACGATCGCTCTTGAGGGAGTTGCATTTCGCGTGGGCCAGCACGAGGTTGTGCGCCAGGTCGCGCGGGTACCGTGACCACGGGATGAAATGATCGACGGCGGCAGTTCCCGGCAAGTTATTCTGGCAATAGAAGCACAGGCCGTGCTGCAGTTCGCGCAGCGGCTTGCTCACATTGAGCGACAGCGCCGCCCGACTCGAGCCGAACAGGAATTCCGACAGACCCACCGCGCGGCCCAGCACCGGTTGGTTCTGCTTCAACGACAGCACGAATCGCAGCCACTCGGTTTCCGCCAGGCGACGAATGAGCGGGGCGCGTTCACGCAGGTGGCATGCGACGCCGGGCAACAGCGTGATGAAGTTGGCTCCGGGGCCGAGTTCGTACATGAACCGGACTTCCTCGTGGCCGACTCGCTGCAGTCTCCACAGCGGCATGTTCTTGAGCAGGGATCGCATCTGCGCGACCAGTGACGACCAGTCGGCGCTGCTACGCGCTTGCGCCAGCGTCGACCGGCTGCCCCGCATGTCGTTTCGCAATTTCACCAGCCGTGAAATCGCGCTGGCCTGCTTGCCCTGGTTTTGGTGCAGCACCAGCCCGGGGCCCGAAACCCCATGCGCCTCATAAGGCGCGGCCTGGCGCCAGTACAATTCCGCAAACTTGTCCGCGATGTCATGGACTGGCAGCGCCAGCTCGCGATTGGAATCGTCGCCTCGTTCGATCGCCAGTTCCACGAGCGATACCAACAGGGCGTACTTGTACGTCGCGACGAACGAACCCTCGGCCAGGATGCGCTCGATGTTCGCGATGAACCGGATCTGGTCGGCGGGTGACGGGCGTGAGGTGTCGGTCGGCAGGTAGGGCGGTGGTATCCCCGAATCGTTGACCTTGCCCACGCTCAACCCTTGTCCCAGTAAGCGGCTTTATCCGGAAGCACCCACCGGACTCCACCTCGCGGATCGTCAGCGTCGCCGGCGTACCGTGGGATTAGGTGAATGTGCAGGTGCGGCACTGTCTGACCGGCGGCGGTGCCATCGTTGATGCCGACGTTGTAACCCGCAGGATGAAACTGGCGCTCGAGCTCGTCACGAGCAGCGGTCAGCAGCGACATCAGGTCGGTGCGCTCTGTGTCCGTGATTTCAAAGAACGACGCCACATGTCGCCTGGGGATGATCAGCGTATGGCCGGGCGAGACCGGGTAGCCGTCGCGAAAGCCGAGGGCGTGCTCGCTCTCGAAAATGATGCGGTCGCGAGGTAGGGCGCAAAATGGGCAGGGCGGGCTCAATGCGGCTCCGGGGCGGCGAATGCTATTGAGTCTAGCCCGGGGCTGGGCGGATTTCCCGACGTTTCCACCAAGTTCGCCAACAGACGTGTCGTTTCGATTGCAAGACAGTTGGCCAATTCGTCGGCCGACCAGGCATGGAGTCCGCGACCATGAGTAGCGTCCGGAGACATCACATGTGGCTCGCACAGGTTGGGTACCAAAGGTACGTAGCAGGCGCTACGATCAACGCCGTGGACCCACTTGACGCCACGACCGGTCTGCCTGAAATCTACGCGCGTGCGTGGTACGGGGCCACCATCGACGAATTTCTCCGAACCGAATCGGACGCCATCGTCGGGCGGCTGTCCCTCGCCGGCAGTCACGACTTGCAGCAGACCCAGCGCGAAGCCTGGGTGCAACAAGTTGTCATACTGAAGGACGCCCTGGCGGGGCTCAGTGGCACGATCCTCTTCGAGTTCACGATTCCCCGCCTAGGCCGCCGCATTGATGCGGTACTGCTAATCGGCACCGCGGTCATGGTCGTTGAGTTCAAGGTCGGACAAAAGGATTTCGACCGTGCCGCCATCGAGCAGGTCTGGGATTACGCTCTCGACTTAAAAAACTTCCACGAGGCGAGCCACATCGCTTCGATCGTGCCAATTCTCGTCGCGACTGCGGCGAGCAGTTGCCCGGCGACCGAATTTCGACCCGACCACGACCAAGTCTATCGCCCTGTCTGTGCAACGCCCGAAGAGTTGCGGACCATCATCGGGGAGGTGCTTCGGATCATTCCGGGCGCGGTGCTCGATGTACCGGCGTGGCTGCAGGCGCCGTACCGACCGACCCCCACCATCGTTGAGGCAGCGCGTGCCCTGTATGCGCAGCATTCGGTTGAAGCGATCGCTCGCTACGATGCCGGTGCTTACAACCTAAGGGTCACATCGAATCGAATCGAAGCGCTGGTCGATGAAGCGAAAAGCCAGGGGCAAAAGAAGATCTGCTTCGTCACTGGTGTGCCCGGCGCCGGAAAGACGCTGGTCGGGCTTAACGTAGCTACCCGGCGTGGCGAGAATCACTCGTCGACGCACGCTGTGTTTCTATCTGGCAATGGTCCATTAGTAGCTGTGCTCCGCGAGGCATTGGCCCGCGACGAGTACGATCGACTAAAGAAGCATGGATCGCGTGAACGCAAGGGTGTCGTTCGAAAGCGAGTAGAAGCGTTCATCCAGAATGTCCATCATTTCCGCGACTACGCGTTAGAAGACCCGAGGCCGCCGGATGACCATGTTGTTATCTTTGACGAGGCACAGCGCGCTTGGAATTTGAAGCAGACTGCAGGGTTCATGCTCCGCAAAAAGAGGCGGCCAGGGTTCGGCAAGTCTGAGCCGGATTTTCTGATCTCAACGATGAACCGTCATCAAGATTGGGCTGTTGTGGTTTGCCTGGTCGGTGGCGGACAGGAGATCAATACCGGTGAAGCGGGCATCGGAGAGTGGCTGCGAGCGATGGCAAAGAGCTTTGACGACTGGCATCTCCATATTTCGTCGCGGTTGACGGACTCGGAGTACGAATCAGGCGAGGCCCTCAAACTCATTAAGAGCCTTTCTAACGTTCATTTTGAGGATCATTTGCACCTTTCGGTCTCAATGCGATCCTTCCGAGCCGAAAACGTCTCGGCGTTCGTCAAAGCCCTGCTGGACCAGGATAAAGCCGCCGCCAAGGCGGCCTATCAGTTGCTAGCCAGCCGCTACCCGATCTACGTAACGAGGAACCTGGATCACGCTAAGCATTGGACTCGCGCTAAGGCGCGTGGCTCTGAGCGATACGGGCTCGTCGCTTCGTCCAAGGCGCAGCGACTCAAACCACATGCGATTGACATTCGAGTGCCAGTGAACCCGGTGCACTACTTCTTGAATAGTCGATACGACACTAGATCCAGCTACTACTTGGAGGACGCGGCGACCGAGTTCCAAGTGCAAGGGCTCGAACTCGATTGGGTATGCGTGACATGGGATGCGGACCTCCGGCCCAATCGAACGGGCTGGTCGTACCACGACTTTCGCGGCGACCGCTGGACGAAGGTAAAGATTGAAGAGAACCAGCGCTACCTAATCAACGCATACCGTGTGCTGCTGACACGTGCACGGCAAGGCATGGTGATCTTCGTGCCCGAAGGCGATTCAGTGGACTGCTCGCGCGATTCATCGTTCTATGATCCGACCTTTCAGTTCCTACAGGAGTGTGGTGTGCGAGTCCTGCCGTAAGTCGCGGTTGGATAAGTCGCAATGAAAGACATGGGGCGCCAATGGCAAGGAAAGCCAGTGGCTTCACGGGCTTGCGCGATTTCCCGCGACTCCTCCCTCAACTTTTGCTCGCTGTCGGCACCATCGCGAGCCCGTCGTGATTGCGGTCGAGGCGCTTTCGATCGTCTGCGTGAATCGGCCGAGCAGCCGGCGGAAGTACCGTGAGTACTCGCTGCACGTGAACGTCACCTGCTCGCGCGTGCCGAGCACCACGTGCATTGCGTGCGGGTCGAGCTGTTGCACCCTGGCCAGCAGGTCGCCGTAGAACGCGAGCTGCAGCACGTACGAAGCCCTGGCGTGGCGGCCGAGCTTGGTGTCGATGACTTCGTAACTGTAGTCCCCGAGCGCGGAGGGGCGCGGCACCTTGCGCAGGAAGTCCGCGTGGCCGACGAGGTCGCCGTCCAGGAAGGTGGCTTGGTAAATGAGGTCGGCGCCGGACCGCAGGGCGAGGAGGGTTTGGGCGGCCGACTTCGCCGGGTTGCCGCGGTGCTTCGCGATTTCGACGACGGTGCCACCGGTGCTTTGCACCTCGCGTTTCAGGTCGGCCAGGTACGCAGCCTCGAACTCGTTGCCGCGCTTGAAGAGCAGCTCGGCGTGTTCGTCGGGTTTGGTTCTTTGCGCCTTCAGCGCCTTGTCGTCGAGTGCCGCCAGGTCGAGCGCGGCCAGGTGCGCGCACTTGTGGAAGTTCACGAGGTCGGTGGCGGAGAGGAGGATTTGCGGGTCCAGGCGTTGCATTCAGAAGTTCTTATTGTTCAGCGGGTTATACGCGGAAGTTAAAGCGTATGCGTCACCTGGTTGGGGGAGAGCGGAAAGGAGTGTGAGGGGGCGCAGGCTCGTGGGGTGAGCTTTGTCTTGCCGACTTCCACTTGGGCCTGGGGTGGGCAGGGGTAAGAGGCGGGAGCGACGCGAATCGGTAGGTATTTCAGGCGCACCGCATGGGCCTGCGGGGAGGTAGGCTCGGAAGCGGGCGGTCTTCGGGCAGACGGACACATGCCCATTGGGGTGCGTCCTCTCGCCGGGGCCGACGCGTACTCGCAATGGAGGCGCCGCTCATCGCTGAGCCGTCAATCGCCATGGCAAAGCCGTCGATTTCGGTCATCGGGATCCTGGCCGCACTGCTGTTGGCTGGCTGTGTCCAGGCGGGCGCGTCAGAAACCGCGTCTTACGAAGCCGAACGGCGGGCGCTCATGCGCGAAATCGAGCGCGACGTGCGCGAGACCGCCGAGTACCTCAACCGGCGCGAACTCGACCCGCGCGTGATGGCGGCCATGGCCTCCGTGCCGCGACACGAGTTCGTGCGCCCCGAGGACCGGGACCTCGCCTACGCGAACCGGCCGTTGCCGATCGGGTTCGGCCAGACGATCTCGCAGCCGTACATCGTGGCGGTCATGACCGACCTGCTCGAACCCGCCAAGGGTTGCCGGGCACTCGAAGTGGGCACCGGTTCCGGCTACCAGGCCGCGGTGCTGAGCCAGTTGTGCGAGAAGGTGTACACGCTCGAGATCGTCGAGGGGCTCGGCCAGCAGGCCCGCGCACGGCTGGCGCGGCTCGGTTACACGAACGTCGACGTGCGAATCGGCGACGGCTATTACGGCTGGCCCGAGGCCGCGCCGTTCGACGTGATCGTGGTGACGGCCGTCGCGGGTCACATTCCGCCGCCACTCCTCAAGCAGCTCAAGCCTGGCGGTCGCATGGTGCTGCCCGTCGGCACGCGTTTCACCACGCAGCAGCTGGTGCTGGTGCGCAAGCTCGACGACGGTCGCATCACGACCCGGCAGATGCTGCCCGTCGCCTTCGTGCCGCTCACCGGCGGACATGACTGACGTCGCGCCGCGTCCACCGCTCGCGTCGGTGGCGCTGCTCTCGTCCGCCGCGCTGGCCACCGAGATCCTGCTCAGCCGATCCTTCGCCGTGGTGCACTGGCACCATTTCGCCTACATGATCATCAGTCTCGCGCTGCTCGGCTTCGGCGCGAGCGGCACGTTCCTTGCGCTCGCACATCGTCGGCTGCTGCGGCACTTTGCTGCGAGCTACCTGGGCAACGTCGCGGCGTTCGCCATCCTGGTCGTCGCCAGCCCGGTGCTGGCCCAGGCGCTGCCATTCCAGGCTGAGGCGCTGCTCTGGGACCCGTGGCAGCCGCTGTGGCTCGTGCTGCTCTACCTCGTCCTGTCCACGCCGTTCTTCTGCGCCGCCAACGCGATCGGTCTCGCGCTGATCGCTTTCCGCGACCGCGCCGGCCGGGTCTACGCAGCGGACCTGGTCGGCGCAGGCGTGGGCAGCGTGGTGCTGCTCGCCCTGCTGTACCGGCTCTGGCCCGAGGAGATCCTGAGGATCATCGCCGCCGCGGGCTTCGTGGCGATGTGCCTCGGCGCCTTCGAGCTGCGCGCGCGCCCGGGAGTGTGGGTCGGCGCCGCGGTGATCGGCGTCGCAGCGACCATCGCGATTCCGACAGCGCTGCTCAGGTTCGAGCCCGGGCCCTACAAGGGATTGAGCCAGGCGTTGCTCATCGATGGCACGCGGGTCACGCTCGAGCGATCGAGTCCGCTGGGCCGCGTCAGCGTGATCGAAAGCCCGCGAGTCCCGCTGCGCTCTGCGCCCGGCTTGAGCCTGGGTTCCACGAGCGAGCCGCCGGACCAGGTGGGGGTATTCACCGACGGTGACAACCTGCAGGTCATCACGGCCGCGAGCGGCGACGACGAACGCCTGGCGTTCCTGGCAGAGACGACGTCTGCGCTCGCCTATCGTATCGCAACGCCCCGCACGGTATTCATCCCGGGCGCGGGCGGCGGCATGGAAATCCTGCGTGCGCAGCGTCTTGGCGCGCAGCTCGTCGATGCGGTTGAACTCAACCCGCAGGTCGCCGATCTGCTGCGGGTGGAGTTCAGTGACTACACGGGCGGCCTGCTCGAGCGCCCGGGCGTGCACCTGCACGTCGGCGACGCTCGCGGCTTCCTCGCGGCGACCGATCATCGCTACGACCTGATCCAGATGTCGCTGACGGGCGCGGCAGCCGGCGGTAGCCTCGGCGGCCTCAACGAGGATTACCTGCATACCGTCGAGGCTCTCCGCCTCTACCTCGGGCACCTGGAACCCGGCGGTTTCCTCTCGATCACGCGCTGGGCGCAGATTCCGCCGCGGGACAGCCTCAAGTTGGTGGCGACGGTCATCGCCGCCCTCGAATCGAGCGGCGTGACCGATGCCGCCGATCGCCTGCTGATGATCCGGGGCTGGCAGACGTCCACGTTGCTCGTGAAGAACGGTCCCGTCACGACGGGCGAGGTGCAGAGACTGCGCGAGTTCTGCGCTGCACTTTCTTTCGACGTCGTCTGGTTCCCGGGCATCCGGGCCGAGGACGTGAACATCTACAACCAGCTGCCTGCGCCCTGGTACTTCGATGGCGTGCAGGCGCTGCTTGGCCCGGGCCGTGCCGACTTCACGGCCGCGTACGCGTTCGATATCCGGCCCGCAACGGACGATCGACCGTATTTCCAGAACTTCTTCCGCTGGCCCGTGCTGACGGAGGCCTGGCGCGCCAAGGATCGCGGCGGCATGGCGCTGCTCGAGGCCGGTTACCTGCTGCTCGTTACCACGCTCGTGCAGGCGCTGCTGGCGGGGTTGTTGCTGATCCTGCTGCCGCTGGTGCTGTTCGCACCGCTCGCGCGGACGAACCGGCGTGTGCGGTGGCAGGTGTTCGCGTACTTCACGGGGATCGGGCTCGCCTTCCTGTTCGTCGAGATCGCGTTCCTGCAGAAGCTGATGCTCCTCGTTCACCATCCGACCGTTGCGCTGTCGCTGGTGCTCGCGACGTTCCTGCTCGGGGCGGGCGCCGGCAGCGCCTGGTCGAGCCGTTTCCCAACGGCTCAGAGTCGAATCCTGCTCATCGGCGCGGTCGCCGGTATCGTGCTGCTCGGCGCCCTGTACGGCGCAGCGTTCGACGCACTTATCGGTGCACTTGCGGCCTGGCCGACGGCGGCGCGCGCACTGGTCGCCGCGGGGCTGCTCGCCCCACTCGCCTTCTGCATGGGCATGCCGTTTCCGCTCGCGCTGCGCGAGCTCGATGAGCCGCTGGTGCCGTGGGCCTGGGGCATCAATGGTTGTGCCTCGGTCGTCAGCGCCGCGCTGGCGACGCTGCTCGCGGTCGACTTCGGCTTCAGCGTCGTGCTGTGGATCGCGCTTGCGCTCTACGTCCTTGTCCTCGCCGCCTTTCCACAACGGCGGCTGCCCGGGTAGCAGGGCCACGGATGGTTCGGCAGGATCTCGAGGCGAGCAGACAGGCATGCGAGGCACGGCTGGAGAGCCTGCAGGGAGTCAGGCTGAGAACCGGGCGGTCTTCGGGCAGACGAACGCGCCGGTCGGGGCGCGTTCTCGCGCTGGGGCCAGCGCCCCGGATTGGTTTACCAGGGCAGAGCGATAAGAACATGCAGCAGCCGAAATTGATCACAGCCTCGATGCTCTACGACCACCTCGCGTGTCCGCACCGGGTGGCGATGGATGCGTTCGGGGACTGGAATCGGCGTGACAAGGTGAGTCCGTTTGTCGAGATGCTTTGGGCGCGGGGCAACAAGTACGAAGCGACGGTGGTCGGTGGACTCGGTGAGCCGTATGTCGACCTGTCCACGCTTGCGGGCGACGAGAAGGAAGCGGCAACACGGGCGGCGATCGCGCGCGGCGAGGAGCTCATTTACAACGGGCGGTTGTCGGCGGATGGATTGCTCGGTGAGCCGGATCTGCTGCGGCGCGAAGGAGGCGGATACGTCGCCATCGACATCAAGTCGGGCGCCGGAGAGGAGTCCGCGGGAGAGGAGGACGAGGGGAAGCTCAAGAAGCACTACGGCGTGCAGATTGCGCTCTACACCGATCTCCTGACCCAACTCGGCGTGTCGGCCGGGCGCTACGGCTACATCTGGGACGTGCACGGCGAGGAAGTGCGCTATGACCTCGATGCGGCGCTGACGAAGGATCCGGCAAACACACTGTGGGCGCTCTACCTCGACACGCGGCTCGAGGTGGACAAGCTCCTGAAGCAGGAGACACGGTCCACACCCGCGGCCGCATCGGTGTGCAAGCTCTGCGTGTGGCGCTCCGCGTGTCTCAGCGAGGTTAGGGCGGCGGACGATCTGACGCTGCTGCCGGAGCTCGGGCGGGCCAAGCGCGATGCACTGCGAGAAGAGTTCCCGACGGTGCATGCCCTGGCCGATGCCAACGTTGCCGGGTACGTGAAGGGCAAAAAGACGGAGTTCCGAGGGATCGGGCCCGAGACGCTCAAGCGGCTGCAGGCGCGGGCTCAGCTTTGCGTGACGCCCCAGGCGGCACCCTATTTCCGTGAGCCGGTGGCGTTGCCGACCGCGCGGCAGGAACTGTTCTTCGATATCGAGACCGATCCACTCCGGGATCTCTGTTACCTGCACGGGTTCGTGGTACGGAACGAGCGCGATGCCGGCTCCGAGCGGTTCGTGGCGTTCTTCGCAGAGGAGGAGACTCCGCAGGCCGAGCGGGATGCGTTCGCGGCGGCCTGGGCGTTCATCAGGGAGAACGCGGATGCAGTGGTCGTGTACTACTCGAAGTACGAGCGGACGGTGTACCGGGTGTTACAGGCGAAGTACCCTGAGGTCTGCGGGGTGGATGAGATCGAGGCGTTGTTCGCAGCGGTACCTGATCGATCGTTTGATCTCTACTTCGACGCGGTGAAGAAGTCTGAGTGGCCGACGATGGATTACTCGGTCAAGACGCTGGCGAGGTTCTGCGGGTTCCAGTGGCGGGACCTCGATCCGTCCGGCGCATCGTCGATCCAATGGTTCGACGAGTGGGTGAATACCCGGGATCCGGCGATCAAGCAGCGCATCCTCGATTACAACGAGGACGATTGTGTGGCGATGCGAGTGGTCTTGGATCGGATGCGGGGCATGGGGATTGGAGGGTAGGGAAGCGGGCAGGTAGAGCCTCGGAGGTAAGGCAGACGCCAGCTTCGCTGGCTCGCGGGGCGACTAAAGCCCCGCTTCGGGTGAGCGCGGCGACTGTTGCCAGCTGACTGGATGTCAGGTGGCCCGCGCGAACGCCGGCACACTGACGTGCCGGCCGGTCCGCAGTGGAGCATGGACAGCGGAACGTCGCGGGTTGTCCGTGGCAAGGAATGCCGAGAGGTTGGTTTGGTACGCGACCCGCGCAGCGACTGAAGCTGCGCTCCGGCTCCGGGGTTCCGGGTGGGGTTGGGCAGGGGATCGGAAGTGAAGAGGGATGCTGCGGCCCGGTAGCGACTTCTCCGAATTGTGGTTGCCCGCAAGCCGGAGTCAGATCGGCTAGAAACGCGTTGCTGGTCGCCATATCAGCCGACATCTGACCAGAAACTCGGGGGTGAACCATGGGACACATGGTCGCGAAGGACATCTACGGGGCGCTCGGCGACAAGATCGACAATCTGCACGTTCGCACGCCGCAGACCGAGGCGTTCTACGCCATGTTGCGGGAGCTGTACTCCCCGGACGAGGCCGAGCTGATCGTCGCAATGCCGTTCGGGCTGTCGACGCTCGAACGGATCGCGAAAGTCACGGGACGCGATCGCAAGGAGCTGGAGCCGATGCTCGCAGCACTGTGCGACAAGGGCCTGGTGGTGGATGTTCGCCTGGGCGACAGCTACCACTACATGCCGGCGCCGTTCGTGATCGGCATCTTCGAGTTCACGATGATGCGGATGGACAGTTCGGATCCGGACATCGGCAAGGTCTCGAGACTGTTCGTCGACTATCTCGAGAGCGGCGAATTCTATGCGGCCAATTTCAAGAACGGGCAGCAAGTCTCCGTCGCGCGGGCGCTGCCTCATCTCGAGCATCTCGGCGATCACGTGGAGATCCTCGACTACGAGAAGGTCGAGCGGATCGTCGATGCCGCCGAGACCTTCTCGTTGTCCAACTGCTCGTGCCGGCACAAGAAGCATCACGCCGGCGGCCAGGTCTGCAAGGTTCCGCTCGAGACCTGCACGTCCTTCGGCAGCGCGGCGGACTACCTCGTGCGTCACGGCATGGGGCGCGAGATTTCGAAGTCAGAGATGAAAGACGTGGTGCAGCGGTCGAAGGAGCTGAAGCTGGTCTTTTCCGTGGACAACGTGCGCAACCAGCCGGCGTTCCTGTGCCACTGCTGCGGCTGCTGTTGCGGAATCCTCGAGGGCATCAATAAGCACGGGTACCCGAATGCGATCGTCTCCTCCACGCTCGTGCCGCAGGTGAGGATGGAGGACTGCAACGGGTGCCAGAAGTGCGCCAGGGCCTGCCACGTGTCGGCCATCACACTGGTGCCGGAGCCGAAGAAGGCGAGCAGCAAGAGGATGTTCATGCCGCAGATCGACGAGACGGCCTGCATCGGTTGCGGCGTGTGCAGTCTGGTCTGCGAGCCGGACGCGATCGAAATGCGCAAGCGCGAGCAGCACGTGATTCATCCGGAGACGACCTTCGAGCGCGTGATCCTGCAGTGCCTCGAGCGGGGAACGCTGCAGAATCAGCTGTTCGACGATCCCGGGCGCCTGACGCACAAGGCGATGCGCGGCATCGTGGGAGGATTCCTGCGGCTGCCACCGGTGAAAAGGGCGCTGATGTCGGACACCCTGCGTTCGAGGTTCCTGTCGGCCATGGCCGCTGGCGCTGCCAGGACCAGCCAGGCGGATGCGGTGGAAGCGTAGAGGATCCCCGAGGGATAGGCCGGAGAGGGGACGCTGCTGCGCAGCTCGCGTCGCAGGGCGACGCCTCGGATTGGTTGTCCGTAGCAA
>CAVOWK010000018.1:0-58887 GCA_963700045.1 uncultured Gammaproteobacteria bacterium | reverse complement strand
GGCGATGGCCGCGAGCAGGATCGTCGCGACGATTCCGACGCGCCCCCAGTCCACCTGCATGCGCTTGCTGCTGTGCTTCACGATCGGCGAGTACGCGTGCTGTTGCAGCGCCGCCGGGATGCCGCAGACGACCAGCGCGACGCCGGCAGCCACGTACGCATGCAGCACGTCGAGCGGGCTGACGCCGTCGATCCACATCATGGTCGTGGTCGTGTCACCCACGACGCTGCCCGAGCCGCCGGCGTTGGACGCAGCCACCAGCGCAGCGATGTACCCGATGTGCACCTTGTGCCGGAACACGGTGGCCGCGACGGTGCCGCCGATCAGGGCAGCCGCAATGTTGTCGAGGAAACTCGACAGCACGAACACCATCGCCAGCAGCAGGAAGGCGCCGCGCCAGTCGTCGGGCAGGTAGTCCGGCAACTTCGCCGGCACGTGGCTCTCTTCGAAGTGGCGCGACAACAGCGCGAAACCCATCAGCAGGCCGAACAGGTTGGCGAGTACCACCCATTCGCCATGCGAGGTGCCCGACGAGGCCCGCGAGTCCCGTGCCTTCGTGGAAGCCGGTGAATGCGACCTTGTACAGCACGATCGAGGCGAGGCCGGTGATGGCCACTGCGAGCGTCCGGTTATGAAACAGCGCGACGCCGAGCAGCGTCACCGCGAACAGGATGAACTCGAAGGGAATGCCGAAGGGCTGGAAGCCAGCCGCCGCGGCGAGCGATTCGGTCACGCCGTCGCCCTGGGAACGTCGATGCGCTCGAGTTCGCGGCGGCCGTCCGCGCCTGTGCGCAGGCGCAGCACGAAGTCGAAGCGGTCCACCTCGGTGCAGTAATCGAAATCGGTGAGCGGCGCCCAGTCGGCTTCCGGGTCGAAGAACTTCACGGCGGCGGGCGCATCACGCAGCCGATCACGGACCTCGGAGGTGGTCGGTGCCTTGCCGCCGTTGAACAACGTGACCAGCGCTTCTGCGCAAAGATCGTCCTCGGCGCAGCGTTCGCGGGCTTCGTGGCCCATGCGCACGATCGTGACGTACTGCGGATTGCGCGACTGCACGTAGCGCACGAGCGCCGAGACGTTGACGAGACTTGCGGTCAGCACCTCGTCGGCACCCGTGGCATTGACTAGCCCCTGGGTGCCCGCATGTGTCGTGTGGACCACCGGTCGCCCCGCTACGCCGATCGAGAGAATCTCCGTCGGTGAATTGCCGGCGTCGAACCCGGGCAGGCGACGCGCATGACGCTCGCCCACGAGCACTGCGTTCGGCATCACCTGACGCAGTGCGAGTGCGTCTTCGATCGCGCCAACGGGCAGCACGCGGCTTGCGCCTGCGGCCACTGCGTGCGGCGCGACCGTGAAGGCGCGGAACACGTCGATGACGAGCGCGATGCCACGCGCACGCGAGGCGCCCGCCACGTGATCGACCACTTCAATCTGCATGTCGCGACCCCGCCTGCACGTTGAGCGCGACGATCTTCGCGCGTGGAATGAAGTTGAAATCCGTGGCCGAGCACGCCGTGTACGCGCCCATCATCCGACCGACGACCAGGTCGCCGATCTGCAGCTCCGGCAGCGGAATGTCCTCGCGCACGACGTCGATGCTGTCGCAAGTGGGGCCCGCGAGCACGCTGGGATGGGTCGGACCCGTGCATCCGGGCGCGTCGATCGGATAGAGGGCGTGGTCGTACAACTGGCCGTTGTACGAGCCGTACAGGCCGTCGTCGAGGTAATACCACCAGCGGCCTTCGCGCTGGGCGCGGCCGACGACGGTGGAGACCGCGGTTCCGGACGGCCCGGCAATGAATCGCCCCGGTTCGGCGATCACGCGCACGCCGCGCGGCAGTTTCTTCAGGGCCTGCCGGATCGGCCGGCAGAACTCACGTATCGGCTGCATCCTGCCGCCGTACGCGATGGGAAATCCGCCGCCGATATCGAGCAGGTTCAGGTCTGCGAGACCCGACGCGCCGGCCTGCTTGATCAGCTCGGCGCAGACCCCGATGGCCTCGACGTACTTCTTGGGCTCGGCCACCTGCGAACCCACGTGGAACGACAGGCCCCGGACCGTGACGCCGAGGCTTTGCGCGAGTTCGAGCATCGGCACGACGGCCGCCGGCTCGCAGCCGAACTTGCGCGACAGGTCGACGACCGCCGTCGGGTCACGAAACGACAGTCGCAGCAGCACCTGCGCCCGGGTGCGGTACTTGCGGAACTTGCGCAGCTCGTCGGGATTGTCGACCACGAAATTGCGGATGCCGAAGCGCAGCGCCGCGCGGATTTCGGCGTCGGTCTTGATCGGGTGCGTGTGAACGCAGCGTTCGGGCGCAACACCCGCCGCCTTGACGAGCTTGATCTCGCCCGACGTCGCCACGTCGAAACAGCCGCCGAGATCGCGCAGCTCGGCGACCACCGCTGGATGCGGCAAGGGCTTCAGCGCATAGAACAGCCCCACGCCGGGCAAAGCGGCCTGCAGGCTCTTGTACTGGCGACGGACGACAGCGCAGTCCAGCAGGAGCAGCGGCGAACCGTGTTGCGCAATGAGCGCCTTGAAATCAGGCCCCAGGCTCACGCGGTCTCAGTCCTGGCCCAGGTCGGCACGCAGCGCCGCAATGTCCGGATCGCCGTAGACGACGTTTTCGGCCGAGGCGGCGCGATGCAGGCGATCGCGCACGGCATCCCAGGCTTCGCCCGCCGGCACCTCCTCGACCAGGATTTCCTTCGCGCCCGACTTGTCGAGCGTGCGCAGGTTCACGTACAGCTCGCGGCCGTAGACGTCCGCGCGACGGCCGGCGTTGATCCACGTCATGTACCTGTTGGCCACGCGCGGCGGGCGCATGGCGAGGACCGCAATCTTCTCGCGGTGCTCGGTGAGCTGGCCCACGACTTCCTCGAGCGTGCGGCTCGCAACGATGCTGAGCGACGTGCGGGGGGCATAGTGCTTGGCGTCGCTGCCGGGAACGCGGAGCGCACCGTTGTCCGGACCTGCCTGGAGTTCGGGCAACACCGTGCGCAGTTGCGTCAGCGTGAGCGAGCCTGGCCGCAGGATGCGCGGCACGGTGTCGACGCAGGAGACGATGGTCGATTCGAGGCCGATCTTGCAGTCGCCGCCGTCGAGCACGATCCGCACGTCGTCACCAAATTCCTCGCGCACGTGTTCGGGACGCGTGGGGCTGATGCGGCCGTAGCGGTTGGCGGAAGGCGCGGCGATGCCGCTGCCGAAAGCGCGCAGC
Organism: uncultured Gammaproteobacteria bacterium; assembly: GCA_963700045.1. GTDB lineage: Bacteria > Pseudomonadota > Gammaproteobacteria > Steroidobacterales > Steroidobacteraceae > RPQJ01. The sequence continues at coordinate 55,660 of CAVOWK010000018.1, read as the reverse complement.
AGCTGCTGGGCCACCGGATGACCCGGCACGCGCACGGCGACGGTGTCCTGTCCGCCCGTGATGGCCAGGTCGACGGCCGGCGCACGGCGCAGGATCAGCGTCAGCGGGCCCGGCCAGAACTTGTCCGCGAGCGCAGCGGCGGCGGGCGGCACACTGAGCGCCCAGCGCTCGAGGGCCCGCGGATGCTCGATGTGGACGATCAACGGATGCGTCGCCGGACGTCCTTTCAACTCGAAGATCTTGCGGACGGCGTCGGGATTCGACGCGTCCGCGCCGAGGCCATAAACCGTTTCGGTCGGGAATGCAACGACCTCGCCTGCGCGCAGGGCCTCAACGGCCTGGTCGATTTCGTCCTGGGGGAGTCGCGCGGTCACCATAGGACGCGAATGATAGCGTCAAAATCTGAGTGCCGCGCAGACGCAGGCTCAGGGAATCGCCTTGCGCTCCCACTCGCCGCTCGGGTTGCGACGCAGGTCATATGCCGGCCAGTAATTCTGGTCGAGCTTCAACGTCGTCACGCCGGTCGAGCCGTTCCAGGTGACCGTCTTCAGACGCACCGATGAACGATCGGGCCGGCCGCTGACGGCGGCAATGAACGCGTCGAGGTCGGCAATCGGCCGTCCGTCCACCTCGATGATGCGGCGCCCGGCAAACAACCCGTACCGCGTCGACGGCGAACCGTAGGCGAAATAGGCCACGAACACGCCCTCGGGCGGGATCGCACGCTGGATCGTCATCGCTCGATGCGGCGCATGGATCACGGCGCCCGCCCAGAGCAGCAGGCGATCGATGTCTTCGCCCCGCAACGCGGCGGTCTCGACGTCGGCGACTTTTTCGGCGCCGTCGCGCAGCACCGTGACCTGCACCCGGGGCGATTGCGTCGCCTCCTCCACTTCGCGGAAACGGTTGAGCGTCACGCCATTCACGGCCAGCAGCAGGTCGCCTTCCTGCAGCACCCTGGCCGCGCCAGAACCCGCGGCGACCTTCGAGACGGCGAGCACCTGGCGGTGCGCCGGGTTGTGTCGTTCCAGTCTCTCGACCCACTCGGCGGGCAGCCCGAGCTTGCGCGCGGCAGCGATCGGCAACGCCTCGAACTCGGTTTCGAGCGAATAGAGCGGCTTGTCGTCGCGTGCGGCCGCAACAGCCTCGAGCACGACCGATGCCGGCATGCCGCGATTGATCTGGACGGCGTCGCGCGCGCCTTCGGTGGCGAAACTCGACCATAGCGCCCGGACACGGCCGTCCTTGCCGGTGATCACGCCGTCGAAATCCGACGGGGAATTTACCAGCGAGACGACCTCGAGGTTGGCGTCGCGGAACTGCAGCGTGCGGGACAACGGGAATTGCACGTCGTCCAGCGTCGCGACGTACGTCGCCAGGGACCGCAGCCGCGAATCGCCGCCGAGCCCGACGACCGTCACCGGCTCGCCCGGCTCGAGTTCGCGCGTGTCGAACTTCACGGCCCGGATGGGCGTGCCGTCCAGCGCCTTCGGGTCGAACGCGACGACCGCCAGGTTGTGCAGCGGATGCACGTACTCGACCTTGCCGGGCACTTCGATCGACCCGCCGAACGTGAGGCGCACGTCGCCTGCCGCCACGGGCACCGTGTTGCGGTCGACCACGACAAGCCCGCGCTCGGCGTCGACGATGACGCCGGTACCGTGGTAGTTGCGCTCGGTGATGCCGGCCACGGAGAACGGCATGTCGAACGTCACCAGCACGAGTGAAGCTGCGATCTCGTCCGCGCGCTTGCCATTGCCGGCAGCGAAGTCGGTGCGGGCCGGCTGTACCGATGCCGCAGCGGGAGGCGCTGCCAGCTCTTCGCACGGCCACAGGCCGGTCTTGTCGTCGCGACGACAGACTTTCGCCGGAAACCAGGCGCGGTCCATCCGCATCACGCGAGTCTCTGAACCCTTGGGGTCGTCGAGCGTGGAGTAGCGCAGGGCCGCGCGCGCGCCGTGCGGCAGAGTGGCGACGATGTCGCGAAATTCCGCCATGGTGGCGACCGGCTTGCCGTTCACGCTGGAAATCACCGCGCCGCGCGGCACGCCCGCCGCATTCAACACGTAGCCCGGGTTGGCGACGTACACGCCGCTCACGGGCGCATTGAAGTGTCGCGCCATCTGGTACGAAAGCGTATGCACCACGGCATCGCCGAACTCGAAAAACTCCGCGGGCGTGATCGCGTGCAGGTCGCCTACCGGCAGCGTCTGCTGGACCTTTTCGCCGCCGCGCTCGACGACGATGTCGACCTTGCCGCCGACGGAGTCGTCAAGAATTTCCTCGAGCGGCAGGAACGTCGTCACGAGCTGGCCGTTCACGTGGGTGAGGATGTCGCCCGGCTGCAGCTTGCCTTCGGTCGGCGAGCCCGGCAGCACTTCGTCCACCACCAGCATGCCGGTGAGGTCGGGGCGCGCCTTGCGTGCGGCTTCCTGCGTGGCGGCCTGCAGTCCGAGGCGCACGAGTTCGTCGTACGGCGTGTAGTTGAAGACGGTCTGCAGGGTGCCGCGCGACACGGGCTCGCCACGCTGGATCAGCTGCAGGGCACGCTGCACGCGATCGAGCGGCAGGTAGAAACTGGACTGCGCCCCGCTGCTGCCGCCCGCGTTCAGCGCGACGACGCGACCCTGGATGTCGATGACCGGCGAACCCGACGAGCCCCCCGACGTGCCGGAAGCGGCCTGCACGTAGAACGTATTGAAGTCGTTGTACTTGCCGACACCGTATTCGGGAGCCGCGCGGTCGAGCCGAGCCAGCGTGCCCGCCAGGATGGAGAGCTGCTCGCCGGCGTCATTGCCGACGACGCGGATCTCGGTGCCGACGCGCGCGCCCGCCGGATACAGCGGCAGCGCCACGGGCTGCACGTACCGGAGCCTGGCCGGGTCGTAGCGGTAGATGCCGAAATCGTGCACCGGATCGCGATAGACGGCGTGCAGTTCGACTTCCTCGCGGTTCTGGAACACCGCGGTTGCGACCACCGGGCCTGGTGTCACGACATGCCGGTTGGTCAGGATCAGGCCGCGCACGGCGTCGACTACGAAGCCCGTCGCCTGGCTCGACTGGTTCCACTCCGTGTCGAAGGCGCGGGTCTGGTCGATTTCGATGGTGACGACCGACGGCGCGATGCGCTCGATCGTGCGGTCCCAGGCAGGGCTCTCGGCGGCGGATGCGCCACCGACGAATCCCACGGCCAACCACGGCAACAGCAGCAACTGGGTGAGGCGCCGGCCCGCGCCGGTGTCCGTCGACCGGCAGGTCACAGTTCGCGGCCGTACGCCGCGCTGAAGCGCTGCTTGAATTCGTTCATGTTGAAGCGGTGGTTCTGCGTGCCGGAGTGCGCGATCTTGATGGAACCCATCAGTGAAGCGATTCGACCCGTGGTTTCCCAGTCGAGTTCATTCATCAGGCCAAAAATAAGTCCGGCGCGGTACGCGTCGCCGCACCCGGTCGGATCCTTGACCGCCTCCGGCTTGACCGTCGGGATCACGTACTGCTCGCCGTCGGCGTAGATGACGCTGCCTTCCGCACCCTTGGTGACGATATAGGCACGGACTCTTTTCGCGATCTCTTCCGGGCCCCAACCCGTCCGCTCCTGCAGCATCTGGCCTTCGTAGTCGTTGACGGCGACCCAGGTGGCCTTGCCGATCAGGTCGCGCAGCGTCTCGCCGTCGAACATCGGCAGGCCCTGGCCGGGGTCGAACAGCCACGGGATGCCCGCGGCCGCGAACTGCAGTGCGTGGGCGACCATGCCGTCGCGACCGTCCGGCGCCACGACGCCGAGCGTGATGCCGGCGGCGGTCGGCACGGCGTTGAGGTGCGACTGCGACATCGCACCCGGGTGGAATGCGGTGATCTGGTTGTCGTCGATGTCCGTCGTGATGAACGCCTGCGCGGTGAACTCGTCGTCGAGCTCACGCACATAGTCGAGGCTGACGTTGCAGGCTTTCAGCCAGCGCCGGTACGGCTCGAAGTCGTGACCCACCGTCCCCATCGGCGCGCCCTTCTCGCCCAGAAGAATCAGGTTGTAGGCAATGTTGCCGGCACAGCCGCCGAAATTGCGCCGCATGCTCGGCACCAGGAACGACACGTTCAGCATGTGGATGCGGTCGGCGAGGATGTGCTCGCGGAAATGGCCGGGGAAGACCATGACGGTGTCGAACGCCAGGGAGCCGCAGATCAGTGCTGTCATAAGAAGGGGTTAGGGGATAGGGGTTGGGGGTTAGTCGGAAAAGGAGGCGCGCTGGTGCGCACGTACCGAAACTTGCTGTTGGATCAGAAGAGGCGGTCCCAGAGGACCAGCGCCCAGGTCAAGAATAGCAGCACGAGGCCGAAGAAGACCGCGGCGGAGCCCAGGTCCTTGGCGTAGCCGGACAACGGGTGCCGCTCGGTCGAGATCCGGTCCACCAGCACTTCGACGGCGGAGTTCAGCAATTCGACGAGCATGAGCAGCAGCACGGCGCCGACCAGCAGCAACCGCTCGATCCCGGTCTGGCCCAGCCACAGGCCCGCCGGAATCAGGACGCAGGCCGCCCAGACTTCCTGCCGGAAGGCGGACTCGTTGCGGTAGCAGTTGGCGATGCCGCGGAACGAGTTCTGCGTCGCGAGCACGAGGCGGTTCAACCCGGTCGGGCGGCCGCCCTCGCGCAGCTCCGCGGTCATGCAGCTTTCCAGGTCAGGTCGAGCTGTTTCGCCGCACGGACATCGTCGAGGCGTCGCACCGGCAGGGTCCAAGGCGCGCCCTTGAGCTTGTCAGGCTCGGTTTCGGCTTCGCGCCGGATCGCGATCATGGCGTCGACGAAAGCGTCCAGCTCTTCCTTCGATTCGGTTTCGGTCGGCTCGATCAGCAGGCACTCGGGCACCAGCAGCGGAAAGTAAGTCGTCGGCGCATGGAAGCCGTAATCCAGCAGTCGCTTGGCAAAATCCATCGCGTTGGTGCCCCACTCCCGCGCCTCATGCCGCAGCGTGACGATGAACTCGTGGCTCGCCCGGCGCTCCGGGTACGCGAGCTCGAAACCTGCAGCACGCAGTCGCGCCGCCAGGTAATTGGAGTTGAGCGTCGCGAACTCCGACACGCGCTGCATGCCGTCGCGGCCGAGCATGCGCATGTAGATGTACGCGCGCAGCAACACGCCGGTGTTGCCCATGAAGTTCGACAGCCGGCCGATGGTCTGTGGCAGGTCCTTCTCGTCGAGCCAGCGGTAGCGGTCGCCCTCACGGCCCACGATCGGCACCGGCATGAATGGCAACAGCCGCTCGCTGACGCCCACCGCACCCGAGCCCGGGCCACCGCCGCCGTGCGGCGTCGAGAACGTCTTGTGCAGGTTCATGTGGATGACGTCGAACCCCATGTCGCCCGGGCGCACCTTGCCCAGGATCGCGTTGAGGTTGGCGCCGTCGTAATACAGCAGGCCGCCGGCCTCGTGCACGATGCGGCGCACGTCGTCGATGTGGCGCTCGAACACGCCGATCGTCGAGGGGTTGGTCAGCATGATGCCGGCCGTCTGCGGGCCGACCGCCGCCTTGAGCGAGTCGAGGTCGATGTCACCATTGTGCAGTGTCGGGATTTCCTTAACCGTGCAGCCGCACATCGTCGCGGTCGCGGGGTTGGTGCCGTGCGCGGCATCGGGCACGATGATCTCGATGCGCGCGAAGTCCTTGCGGGACTTGTGGTACGCGCGAATCATGGCCACGCCGGCGAACTCGCCCTGCGCGCCCGCCATCGGCGTCAGCGACACGCCGCGCATGCCGGTCACTTCCTTCAGCATTTCCTGCAGTTCGAACAGGATCTGCAGGATGCCCTGCCCCGTCGATTCGGGCGCGAGCGGATGCCGGTTGAGCAACTCGGGCAACATCGCGTACTGGTTACACGCCTTCGGGTTGTACTTCATCGTGCACGACCCGAGCGGGTAGAAGTGCGTGTCGATGGAGAAGTTGAGCTGCGACAGGCGCGTGAAGTGGCGCACCGCCTGCAGCTCCGACACCTCGGGCAACAAAGGCGCGCTGCCACGGCGCAGCGCTGCAGGAATCGGCGCTTCGACCGGCACCTGCGGGTACTGTGCATCGGCGCCGCGCCCGGGCGCGGAGTGCTCGAATATCAGCTTTTCATGCATGGCTTTCATTCCTGGGCTCAGGCCGCAGCCGCGGAGTGGCGCATCGTCTCGGCGAGCGCCTGCGCATAGGTTTCGATGTCGGCGAGCGTGCGCGTTTCGGTGGCGCACACCAGCAGCGCGTTGCCCAGTGACGGGTACCGTGCGGAAATGTCGGCGCCGCCGATGATGCCGCGGCGCGCGAGCGCCTCGAGCACCGGCTTGACCGGACGATCGAGCAGCAGCACCGCCTCGTGGAAGCGCGGGCGGTCGAACGCAAGCCGCACGCCCGGCACGCGCGTGAGCGCATCCACCAGTTGTTGCGTGCGCTGCATCGACGTCGCCGCCACCTGTGCGAGGCCCTTTGCCCCGAGCAGCGACATGTAGATCGTCGCCGCGGTCACCAGCAGCCCCTGGTTGGTACAGATGTTGGACGTCGCCTTGCTGCGACGGATGTGCTGCTCGCGCGCCTGCAGCGTGAGCGTGAAACCGGTCTTGCCGTCGAGATCGAGCGTGCGGCCGATGATGCGGCCCGGCATCTGTCGCACATGCTCGGTGCGCGTCGCCATGAAGCCGAAGTACGGGCCACCGGAGGACAGCGGCACGCCGAGCGGCTGCCCATCGCCAATGGCGATGTCGGCACCGAGTTTGCCCCACTGGCCCGGCGGCTTCAGCACGGCGAGCGAGGTCGGATTGACCACGCCGATCATCAGCGCGTTGTTTGCGTGTGCCCAGTCGGTTGCGGCGTCGACGTCCTCGAGCGTGCCGAAGAAGTTCGGCTGCTGCAGCACCACGGCCGTGATGTCCTGGCCGCTGTAGGGTTCGAGCGCCGAGACCAGCGTCTGGCCGCCCTTCTGGTCGTACGGCAGCAGTTCGAACGCGATGCTCTGGTTGCCGGCGACGACCTGCGTCACGTCGCGGTAAGTCGGGTTGAGCGCCACGGGCAACAGGATGCGCTGCGACTTCGACTTGCGATTGGCGCGCACGGCCATCAGGCACGCCTCGGCGAGACCCGAGGCGCCGTCATAGAGCGACGCATTCGAGATGTCGAGCCCGGTCAGGCTCGCCATCATCGTCTGGTACTCGTACAGCAGCTGCAGCGTGCCCTGGCTCGCTTCGGCCTGGTACGGCGTGTAGGCGCTGTAGAACTCACCCCGCGTCACGATCGCCCACACCGCCGAGGGAATGTGGTGCTCATACGCGCCCGCGCCGATGAAGTTGAGCGGACGGCCATCGCGCGTGGCGAAGTCGGCCATCAGCCGGCCAATCTCCATCTCGTTGAGCGCCGGCGGCACGCCCGGCAGGCCGGGAGCGCGCAGATTCGCCGGAATCTCTTCGAACAGCGCGTCGATGTCCGGCGCGCCGATCGCGTCCAGCATCGTGCGGATGTCGTTGTCCGTGTGCGGGATGAAAGGCATGACGACCCTCCGTGGTGCTCAGTGCGTCTCGGCAGCGAGGGCGGCCGCGTAGGCCTTGGCGTCGAGCATCGACGCGAACTGGGCCTTGTCGTCCGGGCGCACGCGCATGATCCAGCCAGCGCCGTACGGATCCGAGTTGATCAGCTCGGGCTGGCCACCGAGGTCGGCATTGCCGGCCACGACTTCACCGCTCACCGGGCTGTAGACGTCCGACGCAGCCTTCACGGATTCGACGACCGCGCAGGCTTCGCCCGCGTTCACGTGACGGCCCGGTTCCGGCGCCTCGACGAACACCAGGTCGCCCAGTGCCTGCTGCGCGTGGTCGGAGATGCCGATGGTGATCGTGCCATCCGCCTCGAGGCGTGCCCACTCGTGCGACTTCAGGAAGCGGAGATCGGCAGGAATGTTGCTCATGGCGGAATCCTTGGAAAGATCTGAAGAGTGACGCGAAGGATTGAATGTCGAATGTGTTACAGCGCGATGGCGACTTTGCCGTTACGCACGAACGGCGGACGCACGATGCGCGCCGCAACGAGCTTGCCGCGAATCTCGACCTCGCAGCGGTCGCCGGTCTTCGCCGGCACGCGCGCAAAGCCGATCGAGCGCTGCAGCGTCGGCGAGAACGTGCCGCTGGTGACTTCGCCTTCGCCCACGTTGGCGACGATCACCTTCTGGTGCGAACGCAGCACCGCACGGTCTTCCACCAGCAGGCCGACGAGCTTGCGCGTGTCGCCACTCGCCTTCTGCGCAGCGAGTGCGCCGCGGCCGATGAAATCACGATCCTGCGGCTCCCACGCGATCGTCCAGCCGAGGCCGGACTCGAGCGGCGACGTGGTCTCGTCCATGTCGTTGCCGTAGAGGTTCATGCCGGCTTCGAGGCGCAGCGTGTCGCGGGCACCGAGTCCGCACGGCGCGACGCCGGCAATGCGTAAACCCTGCCATAGCGCGACTGCGTGTCCGGCAGGCAGCATGATTTCGAAGCCGTCTTCGCCGGTGTAGCCCGTGCGGGCGATGAAGAGACTGCCCGCGTCGATGCCGACGAACGGCTCGATCTCGAGCGCACGTTTCGCAATCGTCGGCTCAATGACGCTGGCGGCCTTGGCCCGCGCGTTGGGGCCCTGCACGGCGATCATCGCGAGCTCGGTGCGCGGCTCGACCGCGACACCGTAGCCGGCGGCGACCTGGCGCAGCCACTCGATGTCCTTGTCGCGCGTGCCGGCGTTGACGACCATGCGATACCAGTGGTCGTCCATGTAGTAGACGATCAGGTCGTCGATCACGCCGCCGTGGTCCCGCAGCATGCAGGAGTACAGCGCCTTGCCGGGCTGCGTCAGTTTCGCGACGTCGTTGGCGAGCAGGCGGCGCAGGAAATCGCGCACGCGGTCGCCACGCAGGTCGACCACGCACATGTGCGAGACGTCGAACATGCCGGCGTCGCGGCGCACGGCGTGGTGCTCCTCGATCTGCGAGCCGTAGTTGACGGGCATGTCCCAGCCGCCGAAGTCGACGGTGCGGGCCCCGGCCGCGACGTGGGTATCGAAAAGCGGTGTGCGCAATCCCATGACTTGAGTTTCCCGTTCCGGCCGTGCCATTTCGTGACCAAAAAAAAGGGCGGCAAGCCGCTCGCAAACGACCTGCCGCCCCTCTGTCCTTTTGACCTGAGAGATCGGGAGCCGGCCACAGGCCGACGCCGCACCCCTTCGGTGGGTCCGCAACGAGGCGGACCGCTCTCCAGAGCCCATCAGGTGCCGCCGTTGTTTTGCCTGAGCGTTTCCGGGCGGGTTGCGCCTTCGGCGGGCCGCTTTCCGGCCACTCTTCGGACAGACCTTGCGATGGGTCCGGGAATTCTACCCCCTCGCCCACGGAAGTGGGAGTGGGGCGGGGTGGGGTTCGACGCTGCGCCGCAATGGAAGCTCTGGTCGGCATCGCGGATTTCGACGTCGAAGATCGCATACGCGGCCATGTACACCTCACAATGAAGCTACCAACTGGACTGCTTGCCGCTCGATGACCGGCGCGATTCCGTGCGCCGGGCATCCTGCCCCGCCAGGCCGGTAAGATGACGACAACACGCAGAGGACGGCGATGACCGATATGTCCGACCACGATACACGCTGGCGACTCGTGCGCGATGTCGTGGTGTTCCAGATCAAGCTGGGGATGGAGGCGGTGCTGGACCTGACGCTCATCCCTGTGTCACTCGCGGCAGCAGCGCTGGATCTGCTGCTGGGGAACTGGCGACGACCACGATGGTTCCACGCCGTGCTGCGGTTCGGCGAGCGCTGCGAGCACCGGATCGACCTGTGGCGCGTCGCGACGCCCGGTGTGGGCGCGCCTCAATCGGAGGTCGACGCAGTCATGCGCAGCATCGAGACGCTTGTCCGGAACCCGCGCACTGGACCAGACAAGGTGCGCGAACTCAGGCGCTGGGCCGCAACGAAACTTGCACCGAGTGTTGACGTCGATCTGCAACCTCCTGACCGTCGTAACGAACCCCCGAGTTGAGCCTGGCCGGTCCGGTGCCGACGTGAGGCCGCAGAGCCCGCGCCGACACCGGTAGCCCCTGGTGCACCGGCAAATCACCCGCTGAAGGATCACGAAGGACATGCTGCATTCAATTCTCCGCACCTCTCCCCTGCGTTGGCTGGCCGCGCTCGCTGCACTGCTGCCGGCGACCGCGCCGGCGGCCGAAAGCGTGCCGCCGTCCCCGGCGCTCACGGTCGAACTGGGTGCGGCCTGGCAGCTGCGCAACACCGCGCAGGTGGCAAACGAACCGCCGAACACCCGGTTCAAGATTGACGATCTGACCGGCGACGGTCCGTATCCGGCCGGACGCGTGGTCCTCGACTGGCCGCTGAACGAAAAGCACCGTCTGCGATTTCTCATCGCACCACTCGGGATCGACGAAACCGGCACCGCTTCGCAGCCCATCGTGTTCCGGAACACGACGTTCGCGCCCGGCCCGATCGACGTGAAGTACCGGTTCGATTCCTACCGTGCCAGTTATCGATACGTGTTCTACGAGCGCGAGCGGTGGACGTGGTCCGGCGGCGGCACGCTGAATATCCGCGATGCGGAGATTCGTCTGCAGCAGGGCGCGTTGACACGGGTGAGAAAGAACACCGGCGTCGTGCCCCTGCTGGCTCTCGAGGGCGAGTGGCGCTTTGCGCCCGGTTGGTATGGCCTGCTCGACTTCGAGGGACTCGCCGCACCGCAGGGTCGCGCAATCGACGCGGCGCTGAAGCTTGGCTACGATGTCACGCCGAACGTCTCGGTCGCAGGCGGGTACCGCATCCTCGACGGCGGTGCGGACAACGACGATTTGTACACGTTCGCACGCTTCGACTCTGCCGTGCTCGGACTGACGTGGAGGTTCCGGTAACCGTCACGCCTGCCGACTTCACTGCAACGGAGCTGCAGTCGCCTTGCGCGGCGAGATCCCGGATCTACGCAGTCGCAACCTCGTTGCAGACACGGCGCTGAATCAGAACCCCGGGCCCTTTAGAGGAGCAAGAAGCCGACCCACACCAGCGCCACGACAACCAGCGCCGGTACCAGCCACGTGGCGAGGCGCAGCGCGAGAATCACCCGCCTGAAGAACACCCGGTCGTTGAGATGCGGAAACGGCACATTCTCCGGCACCGGCTTGCCGAGAAATGCGCACAAGGGTGCCCAGCCCTCGTTCACGTTGAACACCAGCAGACGCTCCGCGGGCACGCTGCGCCGCACCTCCTCGAGATGCGCCTTGTACACGGCGATCGCCTTCGCCCGATCCGTGAACTCGCCCCGGAAGCGGCCCTTCCAGATGACCTCTTCGTGCATCTGCCGCATGACCTTCGGGAACCACCAAGGCAGGACCTGATCGATGATCCAGAGCGTCTCGCGCGTGCTGTCGTACCACGCCGCGGGATCGCGGACGTTCAGCACCACCTTCGCCTCCGGAAAGGCCGCCATCAGCGCCTGGTAGAACTCGCAGGCCGGCCAGTCGACGACGGCCCGGTGGCGTCGGAAGAACTGCGGGAAGTCGACCGGCTCGCCGGCTTTCGCCCGGACCCAGAACTTCAGGTGCGCGTAGCGCGTCATCGCGCTCTGCATGTGATAGCAGGGATCGTAGCCGAGCCTGCGCAGGGCCGCCCGCAGCGACGTTGTCCCCGAGCGCCCGAACCCGGCGCCGATCACCTGAAGTTTCTGCTGGTGCAGGTAACTCAACTCGACCGTGCGCTGGCCGTGCAACAGCCCGCTACCCCGCACCCAGGCAACTCGTCACGCGGTACGCACCGCGACCACCCTCAATCGACGCGCGGCATCGTGACCGCGTCCGGCGCCGGCGCCGAGGAAATGCGCCAGGCCGGCCTGGGGTTGTTGACGATCCATCGTCGCGCTTCGGCGATCGTTGCAAATGTCGCTTCCGGGTACGGTGCCAGCGGCAGGGACTCAAAGTATCGGACGTGCTCCAGCATCTTTTCGCCCGTGGCGACAGTCGCGTGCACGATGTCAGGACCACAATCGTACTCGCGTCGTGCCAGCTGCTCGACCCGGCCCAGGAACGTATCCGTGAGATCCGGACCTGCCTCGGCTTCCAGGTAGTCGGAAATGATGTAGCGGACACACTCGTACCGCAGGTCACCCTTCATTTCGTCGTACGCTTCCCGAAACTCAGCCGACGACACCACACCGAAGAACCGTCGGTAAACACCGTGTCCTTCCCATCGCAACTTGTAAGGCACGTGGCTATCCTCCTGCGGGCGCCTCCGCCGCCGCCGACGGCCAGTCGGGCGTCACGGCCCCAAGGCTGCGCCGTTACGCTTCACGGTCAATCCGTATCGACCGGAAATCAGCAGTGACGCACAGACCGCAAGCCCGCACAGGCCAGGTGCGGGTGATGACTGCGGACTGCCGCACGTGCGCCACCTTGATCCCCACCCATCATTGAGCGTCCACTGAACGGCCGCCACATCCTCGTCGACATGGGCGCCTCGGACGCCTCACCGAGGCTTCGAGGATGCATCAGCATCCGTCGTCTCTGCCCCCGCCAACCCTCCATCACCCCTGACTCGCCCTCAGCCACATCGCCGCGAGGTACGCGACCCCGATCACATACAGTGACCCGAAGATCCGCTGGTTGTGCCGCGCCAGCCACTCGGGCAAGTAGATATCGAAATTCGCCCGCCGATCGTCCGTGTAGCGCGCAGCGATCGCCGTGAGCGGGCAACTCCACCGGTGGTACCAGAGCACTACGACTTCGCCGAGCACGATCGTTGCCAGTACGGCCGCGGCGGCGAACCGCCGGTGCCAGGTCAGCCACGGAATCGCCACGACGCACCCGGCAAACACGGCCCACACCACCGTGTGCACCAGCTTTACGAGCTGCAATCGACGCGCGGCTTCGTTGCTCATGCCGTGAGTGATGTTTCACATTTCCTCAGCCTGTCGCCAAACGGAAACACTCCGGTGGCTGGCATGGCTTCACGACCGATGGATAATCTCGACGTCACAAGGGACGCCAAGCGATGACGTCCCGTGGCACAGCAAGAACGCGAGGCACACCGATGGGCTGGGCAGACACAGTGAAAGCGACGGCGCTGACCGTCCTGGCCGAGCGCACGGAGACCACCGGCCGGGTTTCCGCCCGCACGCTGTGGACCTGGAGTCCATGCGACGTCTGGCTGTCGCGCGTCAGGCCGTCTCGCGAGACCGCCGCGCAGCCAGCAGAGAGCGACCGGGCCACGCAATCCCCACGGGACACTGCGCCTCGCGACTGAAATCGATCTGGCGCAGCGTTCAACTCTTCGGCCGAATGCTCGCCGGATCCGACGGCCGCAACTCCGGGCAAGCGTCCGGTTCCACGGTCCACATCGAGTTGGCGACGTGCCACGCTTCGCCGACCTTGATGAAACTGAACACGTCGACGCCACAGTGGCTGGTCTTGCCGTCGATCCAGAACTCGTACGGCGCCCAGACCGTCGCGATGCTGCCCCGGACCAGCACGGTCGGTGACCAGTACCGCTCGCGGTATGTGTGGCCATCCTTGCGCGCCGGATCCACCCAGTAGGAGTTAGGCCGGCCCAGGACCTCCATGCCACCGCTCGGGAGCGCGCGTGCCCGGTAGTTCGTCCCGTCCGGCGTCTGCATCGACGCCATCGCTTCGAGATCGCTCGCAGAGATCGCGGCCAGGTAGCGGTCCATTGCGGCAAGAACGGCTGTCTCGTCTTCAGCCTGGTGTCCAGTAGTGCCGGGCGCCGGAGGACTGTCCGCGAACGCGATGGTGCCGCACACCGCCAGCACCATGCCTCCCAGAATGCTTCGAATCATTGTTGTCTTCCCGCCTCGTCGGTTGAATAGATCGGTCGTGACCGTGGTGCGCAGTCAGACAGAATGTCACCAACGGCAGCGGATCGTTCTCAGGATGCCACGCACCTGCCCAAGATTGGCATCTGGCCAACTGCGAACCACATCTAAGTGATTGATAATAAGGCACTCTTTCGGTTGCCTTGGTACATTTCGGCACTCCAGGCAGTGCATCGATGGTTGGGGCAAGGGCAGCGGCTTGCCAATGCCCCGCCGGGACCGGAACATCGCGTCCTTCTATATAGAGAGGTCACCGCATGCGCCCGGTCCTGTCCGCCCTGCTCCTGCTGCTCGCGCTGCCCTTGTGCGCCCCGCTTCACGCACAGGAAAAAACGAGCGCAACCAATGACTTGCATTCACTTTTCGACGCCGAATGGGAGCGCGGTCTGCGTGAGAACCCGGTTGGCGCCACCTACATCGGTGACCATCGCTTTGACGACAAGTGGCCGGACCTCTCCCCGGCCGCCTTGAGGGCCTCCTATGAGGGTGACAAGGCGGTCGTCGCCGCGCTCGACAGGATCGACCCGCAACAGCTGACCCCGGAGGATCAGCTGAACCGCGACCTGTTCCGCCGCCAATTCCAGGCGAACATCGACACCTACGACTACGGCTCGCAGTACACGCCGCTCTCGCAGCGCAGCGGGCTCACTTCGATGCACCGCATGGCGGACGTCGTCGTGTTCAACACGGTCAAGGACTACGAGCAGTGGCTGAGCCGGATCGGCACGATCGACAAGCTCGTCGACCAGAACATCGCCTTGATGAGCGAAGGCGTGCAGCGCGGCCAGGTACCGCCGAAGATCATCATGCAGCGGGTACCGCCGCAGCTCGACAAGCAGATCGTCACGGATCCCACGCAGAGCCCGTTCTACGAAGCGTTCAGGAAGATGCCGGATTCGATCCCGGCTGCCGAGCAGGCGCGCCTGCAGGCCGCTGCACGTGATGCAATCACGAAGACGGTCGTGCCGTCGTACACCAAGTTGAAGCAGTACGTCGTCGACGATTACCTGCCGCAGGCTCGCGAGACCGTCGGCCTGTGGGACACGCCGAAAGGTGAAGCCCGTTACGCCGAACTCGCGCGCTTCTACACGACGACCAGGCTGACACCGGACGAGATTCACGAGATCGGCCTCAAGGAAGTCGCGCGCATCCGCGGCGAAATGATGCAGGTCATTGCGAAGACGGACTTCAAGGGCGGCTTCGACGAGTTCCTGACCTACCTGCGCACGGACCCGAAGTTCCGCTACACGGACCCGAAGGACCTGCTCCAGGCCTACGAGGCGATGGCAAAGCGCGTCGACCCGAAGCTGCCGCAGTACTTCGGCAAGCTGCCGCGCATGCCGTACGGCGTGCGGCAGATCGCGGAGCAGGTCGCACCGGACACCACGACGGCCTATTACCAGGGTCCGGCGATGGACGGAAAGCGCGCGGGGTACTACTACGTGAACCTCTACAAACCCGAGGAACGCCCGAAGTACGAGATCCCGGTGCTGACGATTCACGAGGCAGTCCCGGGCCATCACCTGCAGATTGCACTGGCGCAGGAACTCGGCGAGTTGCCGAAGTTCCGTCGCGACTTCGAGGCCACCGCGTTCGTCGAAGGCTGGGCGCTCTACAGCGAAAGCCTCGGCGAGGAGATGGGCTTCTACGAGGACCCCTACGACAAGTTCGGCCAGCTGACCTACGAAATGTGGCGCGCGGTGCGGCTCGTCGTCGACACCGGCCTGCATCACAAGCACTGGACGCGGCAGCAGGCGATCGACTACTTCAAGGCGAACGCGGCAAAGACCGAACTCGACATCATCAACGAAATCGACCGCTACATCGGCAACCCGGGCCAGGCGCTGGCATACAAGATCGGCGAACTGAAGATCAAGCAGCTGCGCGGCGAGGCGACTGCCCGGCTCGGCGACCAGTTCGACATCCGCGCGTTCCACGACGTGGTACTCGGCAGCGGCGCGATTCCGCTCGACGTGCTCGAAGCCAACGTGCATCGCTGGATCGAAGCCACGAAAGCCGCGCGCCCATGAGCAGCCCCATCGTCCGTCGCCCGAGCACGCCGGTCCGCATCGGCCCGGTGACGGTCGGCGGCGGTCACCCGGTCGTCGTGCAGTCGATGACCAACACCGACACGGCGGACGTCGAAGGCACGGCGCTGCAGATCCGTGCACTCGCGATCGCGGGGTCGGAACTCGTGCGTGTCACCGTCAACACGGACGAAGCCGCCGCCGCGGTGCCGCGCATCGTCGAGCGGCTGGCGCAACTCGGCGTCTCGGTGCCGATCGTTGGAGATTTCCACTTCAACGGGCACAAGCTGCTGCGCGAACACCCTGGCTGTGCCGAGGCGCTGGCGAAGTACCGTATCAATCCCGGCAACGTCGGTCGCGGCAGCAAGCGCGATCCGCAGTTCACCGAGATGGTCGAGACGGCCTGTCGCCACGACAAGCCTGTGCGCATCGGCGTCAACTGGGGCAGCCTCGACCAGGATCTGCTGACGCGACTGATGGACGAGAACTCGAAGCAGGCGCAGCCGCTCGAGGCGAACGATGTCGTGCGTGAAGCGCTGGTGGTCTCCGCGCTCGAAAGCGCTGCACGCGCCGAAGAAATCGGCCTGCCGCACGACCACATCGTGATCTCGTGCAAGGTCAGTGGCGTGCAGGACCTGATCGGCGTCTATCGCAACATCGCGCGCCGTTGCGACTACGCGCTGCACCTCGGCCTGACCGAGGCCGGCATGGGCTCCAAGGGCATCGTCGCGTCGACCGCAGGCATCTCCGTGCTGCTGCAGGAAGGCATTGGCGACACCATCCGCGTCTCGCTCACGCCCGAACCCGATGGCGATCGCACGCAGGAAGTGATCGTCGCGCAGGAAATCCTGCAGACGATGGGCCTGCGCTCGTTCACGCCGATGGTCATCGCCTGCCCCGGCTGCGGGCGCACGACGTCGACGTATTTCCAGCAGCTCGCGCAGGACATCCAGTCACACCTGCGGCAGCGCATGCCCGACTGGCGCAAACGCTACGCGGGCGTCGAGCAGATGACGGTCGCGGTCATGGGCTGCGTCGTGAATGGCCCTGGCGAGAGCAAGCACGCCAACCTGGGCATCAGCTTGCCTGGAACGGGCGAGCGTCCGGTGGCGCCGGTCTACATCGACGGCGAGAAAGGCCCGACGCTCAAGGGCGAACGCATCGCCGAGGAATTCCAGCAACTGGTCGAGGATTACGTCGAGCGGACCTACGGCCGCAGCTAACCCAACCGGCCCGCGGTTTTGTCGCCGGCGTCTGTCATGCTGTTGGCCTGAGAAGGGGGAGGTCGACCATGGCAGTGATGGGCGGGATACGAGCGACGGCTGGCGCCGAGCGCCGCTTCTATAGCGGCATGGCCCTCGCAATCATCGCGATAGCCATCCTGGGTTTCGCACGCACGTACTTCCTGCGCCCGCTCCTGCCGTTACCCACGCCTGCGCCGCCCGGACTCACGCAACTGGTGCATCTGCACGCCATCCTGTTCACGGGTTGGGTGCTGCTGTTGTTCGCACAAACGCGACTCGTGGCGGCCCAGCGCATCGACCTGCACCGCCGGGCCGGCATTCTCGCTGTGGCCGTGGCGATCGCCATGGTGGGTGTCGGCGTGCTCGTGGCACTGCACGCCGTGATCCGCGGCGTTGCTCCTTTCGGCATGGACCCGTATCGCTTCCTGATCGTGCCGCTGGTCGCGATCGCGCTGTTCGCCGTGTTCATCGTCGCGGGGGGTCGCGCTCGACGCCGAGACCCGCAGGCGCACAAGCGCTACATGTTGCTCGGAACGATCGCGCTGCTGCCACCCGCGGTGGCACGATGGGCGCTGCTGCTGGGACTCGGCCCACCGGTTGTGCTCGCGGTGGCTACGCTGTTCCTGGTTCCTCTCGTCGTCTGGGACTGGAAGGTACTCGGACGCATTCACCCCGTGACATTATGGGGCGGCCTGGCCATCGCAGTGTCGGGTCCGCTGCGATTGCTGGTCTCCCGGACCGACGAGTGGGTCGCCGTCTCGCACTGGCTCGTAAACTTAGTGACGTGAGGAATATGCGGCGATCCCGTCACCGATGCCGCACCCAGATCCAGTCGGCCAGCCAGACACCGTCGCGGCTGGCGTCGGGGCAGTGCGCCGCAATGTAGGACTTCTGCTTCTCGATATCCGACGGGGCACTATGGGCAGTCGGTCGCTGCAGGTTCTGCAGCTTCTCGCGCGCCTCCCTGCAGTCCGGGCTCAGCGCCTCGAACAATTCGCTCGCACGCTGCTTCTGCGACGCAAACACGCCGGGCTCAACGCTGCAGTTCGCATCGCGCTCGCTGCTCAACCGTGCGATCTCCGCCGGACGATCGCGATCGTTCAGGTAGGTCCGGTCGTTGCCGGGCCCCGGCTTGTAGACCTTCCAGTCGCCGGCCAGCACCTCCAGCTGGAACAGCGCGTCGACACAGCGCATATCGTCGGAGGACGCACCTGCCGTGTCGGCAGGTTCGCGTGGCGGCGATTCAGCCGCAGCCGCTGGGAGGGCTTCGGGGCCGGCGCGCGCTGGTTGAGTTGCGAACGGGGCCGATGACGATACCGATGGCGAACGAGGCGTCGCGATGACCTCGTAGGCAATGCCTGCTGGTGGCGGCGAGTCGGTGAAGTGCACCTGACCCTGCGGGTCGACCCATTTGTAGGTCGCGCCCAGGAGCAAAGGCGCCAACAGGATCGCCGCAAACTTCAATGCCCATCGGTCGCGAGCCTTGCGCATGACAGCCCTCCCACACGATCCGATGCAAGCAGTATCCGCGCGGCATGGACGCGGCCGCAATACGGCCCGACCGAGGGCCATGCCAGTTCCGACTGAGATCGATCCGCATCCGACTCGAGCCGGCGGGCTGTTGGAACTCCGTATTGCGACCCGGGACACGACCCGAGGAAAATTTTCACGATGACAGCGCCGGCACCCGGCGCAACCGCTCGGACGTTGGCGCGGCTCGAGCCACGCGCGATTCAACCAGCCACGCGGTCGACAGTCTCGATAGCAGGGAGTGCCCGATATGTCAGCCTGTTTCAGAAACATGGTGTTGAGCCTTGGACTGTGCGTCGTCGCGAGCCCGGTGAATGCGGCCGAATGGAAGCATGAGATCGCCCCCTACCTCTGGGGCTCGTCGATGCAAGGCACCGTCGGGATCGGCGACATCACGGCGGAGACGGACCTGAGCTTCTCCGACCTCCTGGACAACCTGGAATTTGGCTTCATGGGGACGTACCGCGCTTCCACGGATCGCTACTCCATTACGGTCGACGCCATCTACATGGGTCTCGGCGTGACCGAGAAAGGCCCGGGCGGCGCGCTGAAAGCCGACATCGACATGGACCAGGTCGGGCTCGAGGGCGACTTCGGCTACGCCTTGAGCGATCGATTCACGGTACTGGCCGGCCTGCGGTACGTGGACCTCGAGATGCCCAGGTCGAGGTCAGCGGCCCGCTCGGCAACGAGCGGTCGAGCCGCGAGCAGCAGAGCTGGGTAGACCCGGTCATTGGCGCGCAATACTCGTGGCCATTCGCGGACCAGTGGTCGTTGAACCTGCGCGGTGACATCGGCGGGTTTGGCGTCGGTTCGGACTTCGCCTGGCAGGCGATTGCGACACTGCGCTGGCAGTTCTCGCCGCGCACGGGCGTTGGCCTTGCCTATCGCCATCTCGACATGGATTACGAGGACGGCAAGGGCGCCAACCGCTTCCTGTACGACGTGGCCACGTCAGGCCCGGCGCTGGGCGTCGTCTTCACTTTCTGAGCGAACTTTCAGTGCGGCGGCGGCCCGGTGCAACTCCGGGACCGCCGCTGCGTCAATGGAACGGTCCCACGCCGAACACCATGCTCACGATCGCGAAGAGCCCGATCGTGAGCAACAGCAGCGCGACGACGAGCGTCAGCGACACCGGAAACCTTGTCTCGCCGTGGATGAGCCCGTCGCGCTTCAGCTCGATGCGCAGGCGCCGCAGCTCGACCATGTAGCTCACGTGGTAGCCGATGCCCAGGGCGAGCATCAGGATGCCGAGCAGCACCAGCGCCTTGCCGAAGTTCCCGGCCGCGTAGGCGCTTTTGACGACCTGCATCTCGTGCATCTTCTGGAACACCTGGAAGATCGTGAAGCCGAAGCCGATCAGCGACAGCGAGGTGCGCATGACCGACATCAGCGTCCGGTCGGCGGACATGCGCGTGCGCTGGAAGGACATGCCGGTGCGTCGCGCCGACAGCTCGGTCGAGACGTCAGTCAGCTTCGGTCTGGCAGCGGCGTCAACGTCAGGATGGTTGTCCATCGGCTGTTTCTCCGGCTAGGCACTCGGCTGCGGGCGGCCTGGGTTCGACTCCGACGGCACGGGCGCCTGTTGCAGCCGCCGGGTCGTCTCCATTTCGTGATCCAGGAAATAGCTGAGGAACGTGCGGATCGCCGCCACTGCCGCGAGCCGGCCCAACTCGTTCCAGCTCGGTGCGAACGACGTGCTCACGATATCGGCCGCCAGCTGGAAGGTGAGGCCGGCCACGAGCCAATGCGCGTAATCGAGCGAGATCGACCCGCTTCTCGACCTGGCCCCGGCGCGTCGCGATCGTGATCCGGCCGAAGTCGAGCAGCGCCTTGGCGCTGCCGGCCGCGATGATGACGATCGCGATGCCCTCGATGACCAGGGCGACGCAGCGGGCGAACTCGTGCAGCAACGCTTCCATGTCACCGCTCAGTGACCGGCGCCGCCGATCGCCGCCTGCATCTTCTCCAGCGCCTGGTCGATGGTGAACGACGCTGCCCGTTGCCGCGGTGGATACTCCCTGAACGTCTTCAGGAACTCCTCGACGATGCCGGAGGCGGCCGCCAGCATGTACGTCTTTCCCAGGAACCACTCGTAGTAGGTGTTCGACGTCGTGTCGGCGCGCTCCAGCGGGTCAGTGCGCAGGTTGAAGAGTTTCGGCATGCGCAGCGGCACGAAGGGTTCCGCCCACAGCTTCATCGTCCCCACGCAGCGCTGCTCCATGAAGACGACCTTCCAGTTGTCGAAGCGCACCGCGACCAGGTCGCCATCGTCGTTGAAGTAGATGAGCCCCTTGCGCGGACTCTCCACGCCCCGCTCGGTCAGGAACGGCAACAGGTCGTAGCCGTCGATGTGCACCTTGAACCTCTTGCCAGCCGCGTCGTAGCCCTTCAGCAGCTTCGCGACGATGTCGGGCTCGCCCGCCATCGCGAGGAAGGTCGGCAGCCAGTCGTGGTGCTGGACGATCTCGTTGGTGACGAAGCCCGCCGGCACCATGCCCGGCCAGCGCACCAGCAGCGGAATGCGGAACGCGCCTTCCCAGTTGGTGTTCTTTTCGCTGCGGAACGGCGTCATCGCGCCGTCGGGCCAGCTGTTCATGTGCGGCCCGTTGTCGGTGCTGTACATGACGAAGGTATCGTCGGCGATGCCGAGCTCGTCGAGCAGGTCGAGCAACTGGCCCACCTGCCGGTCGTGATCGATCATCGTGTCGTGATACGGCGACTGCCAGCGGCCCGCCTGGCCGAGGCTCTCCGGCTTGGTGTGCGTCCGCCAGTGCATGTGAGTCGTGTTGACCCAGCAGAAGAACGGCTTGCCGGCCGCGTGCTGCCGCTTCATGAAATCACCGGCAGCCGCGACGAACTCGTCGTCGCAGGTTTCCATGCGCTTGCTAGTCAGTGCACCCGTGTCCTCGATCTTCTGCTTGCCGATCCGGCCCCAGCGCGGCTGCTCCGTCGGATCGTCCACGTCTGTCGCCCAGCAGTGCAGCACGCCGCGCGGCCCGAAGGCCGCCTTGAATTTCGGGAACTGCTGCGGGTCCGGATAGTCGCGGTCCTCGGGCTCTTCCTCCGCGTTGAGGTGATAGAGGTTGCCGAAGAACTCGTCGAACCCGTGCACCGTCGGCAGGTACTTGTTCATGTCGCCGAGGTGGTTCTTGCCGAACTGGCCGGTCGCGTATCCCTGCACCTTCAGCAGTTCGGCAATCGTCGGGTCCTCCGCCTGCAGGCCGACGTCCATGCCGGGCGCGCCGACTTTGGACAGGCCCGTGCGGAAGACGCTTTGCCCGGTGATGAACGCTGCCCGACCGGCGGTGCAGCTCTGCTCGCCGTAGGAGTCGGTGAACTGCATGCCTTCGGCCGCGAGGCGGTCGATGTTGGGCGTGCGGTATCCCATCACGCCGCGGCTGTAGCACGAGAGATTCCAGATGCCGATGTCGTCACCCCAGATGACGAGGATGTTGGGTTTGCTTGCCTTTGCCATGTCAGTCTCCTTCCACGCGGCGTCCGCCGTGGCTCCGCGACACTGCTGCCGCTTGGTCTCATTTGCCGGCGCCCGCACCGTGCTCGAGCTGACGCATCACCTGGTCGATGTTGAAGCTCGCGGACTTCTGCCGCTGCGGGAACTCCTTGAACGACTGCAGGAAGTGTCCGACCAGCGCCTGCATGGGCACGAAGGCCCAGCATCTTGTCCGCCATCCAGCGCGCGGCCATCGGCGACTCGGCGAAGTTCACCTGGGCCTCGAACGGGTCCATGCGCAGGTTGGTGATCTTCGGGAAGGCCTGCGGCAGCGGCGGGCCGCCGTACAGCCAGTCGCCCGGGAGTGCGAAGGTGGCCTTCCAGTCGCGCACGCGCACGGCGTTGAGGTTGCCGCTGTCGTCGAAGTAGAAGATCTCCTGGCGCTGGCCGGGTTCCTTGCCCGCGAGCAGCTCGCGCTGGTCGTAACCGTCGAGGTGCACCTTGAAGGTCTTGCCGTTGGCGACGTGGCCCTGCTTGAGCTTCTCCTTGACGTCGGGCTCGCCGGCCGCCGCCAGCAGCGTCACCGCCCAGTCCTCGAGCGAGAACAGTCCGTTGATGACCGTGCCGGGCTTGACGACACCCGGCCAGCGGACGACGGACGGAACGCGGAAGCCGCCTTCCCAGGTGCCGCCCTTCTCGCCGTGGAACGGCGACGTGCCGCCGTCGGGCCAGGTGAACTTCTCGGCGCCGTTGTCGGTCGAGAACACCACGATCGTGTTTTCGGCGACGCCGAGTTCGTCGAGCTTGGCGAGCAGCGCGCCGACGATGTCGTCGAGCTGCTTCATGCCGTCGGCATAGAGGCCGTAGCCCGTGCTGTTCTCGTACTTCGGGCCCAGCCGCGTCCAGCACGTGCATGCGGGTCGAGTTGTGCCAGACGAAGAACGGCTTGCCCGCCTTGACGGCGCGTTCCATGAAATCCAGCGAGCCGGCGAGGAACTCCTCGTCCACGGTCTCCATGCGCTTGCGCGTGATCGGACCGGTGTCCTCGATCGTCTGCTTGCCGACCCTGCCGAAGCGCGGGTCAACCGTCGGATCATCGACATCCGTGGCTTTGCAGCGCAGCGCACCGCGCGGGCCGAAGCGCTGCTTGAACTTCGGGTCCTTCGGATACTGCGGGTCCTCCGGCTCCTCCTCGGCGTTCAGGTGGTAGAGGTTGCCGAAGAACTCGTCGAACCCGTGCACCGTCGGCAGGTACTCGTTGCGGTCGCCGAGGTGGTTCTTGCCGAACTGGCCGGTCATGTAGCCGTGGTTCTTGAGCAGGTCGGCGATGGTCGGGTCCTCCGGCCGCAGGCCGAGTTCGGCGCCCGGCAGGCCGACCTTCAGCAGCCCGGTGCGGAACGGGTGCTGGCCCGTGATGAACGCAGCCCGGCCGGCCGTGCAGCTCTGCTGCCCGTAGCAGTCGGTGAAGAGCGCGCCCTCCGCCGCGATGCGGTCGATGTTCGGCGTACGGCCGCCCATCATGCCGCGGTGATAGCAGGAGAGATTCCAGATACCGATATCGTCACCCCAGATGACGAGGATGTTGGGTTTGGTCGATTTGGTCATTGCCGTCTCCCTTGCGCGCTCAGCCACCGCACGACGCGGTCTGCCGGGCCACGGATCAATAGATAGGGAACGAAGCCCAGCAGCAGCGCGAAGCCGAACGCTTCGCCGGGGTAAAACCTGCCGAGCACTCGGAGCTGGTAAACAGTGTCGATCACGACACCGAGCAGGACGACCTTCACGGTCGCCTTGACGCCTTCCACGAGCCGACCGCGTCGCTGTCCGGGGTCGTGCAGCACGGTCCAGAAATAGGGTGAGCGGCCTGTTCGCGCGTCCTTGTAACCGTCGCGCACGGCGAACAAGACCGCCATCAGCGGCTGCAGGACCAGACGGAACGCGAACGGGCCTGCAGGGCGCGCGAGCAGATCCGTCCACATGCGAAGCAAAAAGTCCTGCAGTTCCGACATGCGCCTTCCTTACGCGTTAGTCCCCTCCGCTGCGCGGTGCACGCAGTCGCGCGGCGATCCGCCCCGCTTCCGGCACCGCATGCGCAAAAAACCGCTTGAGTCCGGGGCACAGATAGTTGAGGCCCGGCTCGCCATCCGGCGTGCGCAAAACGCGGTTCTTCGGACACTCACCCCAGCAATCGCGGAGGAATTCACACTCGCGGCAGTACGCCGGCAACGACTCCGACTTCGCGTAACCGAATCTCACCTGGGCCGGGTCGAACACCATCTCGCCGAGCGAGCGCTCGCGAATGTTGCCCAGCCGGTACTCCGGATAGACGTAGTGGTCGCAGCTGTACACGTCGCCATCGTGCTCGAGCGCGACACCCTTGCCGCAGACCTCGCTGTGGATACAGATCTGCGACGGCAGCCCCATGTGCTGCGCGACCAGTGTTTCGCAGAAATTGACCAGCACCTTGCCGAAGTCGCGGGCCAGCCATTCGTCCCACACCTTGGAAAGAAAGTAGCCGTATTCGTCGGGATCGACGGACCACGGGGTAACCACCGATTCCGCATGGTCCGGATGCGCTGACGGACTGCCGACGATCGGCAGGCGCTCCGTGTCCCAGGCCTGCGGTGCGGTTGTTTCAAAATCCTTGATCGCGACGATCGGGATGAACTGCAGGTAGGTCGAGCCCAGTTCGCGCCGGAGGAAGCGGTAGACGTCGAGCGGTCGCGAAGCATTGAACCGGTTCACGCAGGTCAGCGTGTTGAAGCGGACTCCGTGCTTCTGCAACGTCTGCGCCGCGGCGAACACCCTGTCGAACGTCGGTTCGGCGTGCTTCGAGATCCGGTAGTGATCGTGAATATCGCGCGGGCCGTCGATGCTCAGGCCGACGAGGAACCGGTTTTCCTTGAGGAAATTCGCCCAATCGTCGGTCAACAGGGTGCCGTTGGTCTGCAGGTCGTTCTCGATGCGCTGCCCGGCCTTCGCATGCTTCTTCTGCAGCGCGACGACTTTCTCGAAGTACTCGAGGCCGAGCAGCGTGGGCTCGCCGCCCTGCCAGGAGAAGACGACCTCGTCGGCGGTGACGCTCTGAATGTAGTCCCGCACGAACCGGTCGAGCAGTTCGTCGTCCATGTGCCCGCCGCCCGGACCGCCCGGCAACTTCTGCTTGCTCAGATAAAAACAGTAGGTGCAGTCGAGGTTGCAGGCCGATCCAGCCGGCTTGGCCATCACGTGGAATCGCCTGCCGGCTCGCTCCGCGAGCCGCTGCGGCGCAGAGTAACGGTCGAGCGATCCGGGCACGCCCTGCGGGCGTGACGGGCTCATCGGCGCCTCCCTTCTGGCTCGAGGCTGGGCGCACCACCAACGGCGCGTCGTCCACCCTATTGCCGCCAAGGTAACGCTAGCCGCTCGAGCCTTGCATTCGGGCTATAGGAGTCGTGTACAGGTATAAATCGTAATCGCCGCACGAGCCGGAATCCCTGGACCGAACGATAGAACCCACCAATCGGTTCCATTGAGTCAAAAGTCTTTGCTCGCCCGGTGTCGCGAACCCTAGACTGAATCGAACAGCAATTGCCGACGACCCAGGAGATCAGCCATGTCCACCGAAACAAAATGCCCGTTCTCGAGCGCAGCTCGCACACAGGCAGTGGCAGGGGCGTCAACGAACGCAGACTGGTGGCCCGACCAGCTGAACCTCAAGATCCTGCACCAGCATTCCACCAAGTCCGACCCCATGGGCGAGGCGTTCGACTACGCCGAAGAGTTCAGGAGCCTCGACCTGGATGCCCTGATCAGGGACCTGCATGCATTGATGACGGATTCGCAGGACTGGTGGCCCGCTGACTGGGGTCATTACGGCGGCTTGATGATCCGCATGGCATGGCACAGCGCCGGCACGTACCGCATCGCCGACGGTCGCGGCGGCGCAGGAACGGGCAACCAGCGCTTTGCGCCCCTCAACAGCTGGCCGGACAACGGCAACCTCGACAAGGCGCGCCGCCTGCTCTGGCCGATCAAGCAGAAGTACGGTCGCAAGATCTCCTGGGCCGACCTGATGATCCTCGCCGGCAACGTCGCGCTGGAGTCGATGGGCTTCAAGACCGCAGGTTTCGCTGGCGGGCGTGAGGACATCTGGGAGCCGGAGGATGACGTCTACTGGGGCATGGAGAAATCCTGGCTGGCCACCAGTGACAAGCCCGACAGCCGTTACTCCGGCGAGCGCCAACTCGAGAACCCGTTGGCCGCGGTCCAGATGGGCCTGATCTACGTGAACCCGGAAGGCCCGGACGGCAACCCGGATCCGGTGGCCTCGGGCCGTGACGTTCGCGAAACCTTCGCGCGCATGGCCATGAACGACGAAGAGACCGTGGCGCTCGTTGCTGGCGGCCACACTTTCGGCAAGGCCCACGGCGCAGGCGACCCCAAGCTGGTTGGCCCCGAGCCCGAAGCAGCTCCGATCGAAGAGCAGGGCCTGGGCTGGATCAACAAGTTCGGCAGCGGCAAGGGCGTGCACACCACCACCAGCGGTATCGAAGGTGCCTGGAAGCCCAACCCCACCAAGTGGGACAACGGCTATTTCGACATGCTGTTCGGCTACGAGTGGGAGCTGACCAGGAGTCCCGCCGGCGCCCACCAGTGGGTGGCAAAGAACGTCAAGCCGGAGCACATGATCCCGGACGCGCACGATCCGTCGCAGAAGCACCCGCCGATGATGACCACGGCCGACCTGTCGCTGCGCCTCGACCCGGCCTACGAAAAGATCTCGCGGCGCTTCCATCAGAACCCGCGGGAGTTCGCCAACGCTTTCGCCCGTGCCTGGTTCAAGCTGACACACCGTGACATGGGTCCGGTCGCACGCTACCTGGGCCCGCTGGTGCCGAAGGAAGTGCAGATCTGGCAGGACCCGATCCCCGCCGTCGATCATCCGCTGGTGAATGAGCAGGACATTGCCGCGCTGAAAGCCAGGCTCCTCGCGTCCGGCCTGTCCGTTTCCCAGCTGGTGACGACGGCCTGGGCGTCCGCAGCGACGTTCCGCGGCAGCGACAAGCGCGGCGGCGCCAACGGCGCGCGCATCCGGCTCGCGCCGCAGAAGGATTGGGAAGCCAATCAACCGGCCGAACTGGTCAAGGTCCTGCAGCAGCTGGAAGGAATCCGGAAGGACTTCAACGGCGCGCAGTCCGGCGGGAAGAAGATCTCACTGGCGGACCTGATCGTGCTGGGCGGCTGTGCCGCGGTCGAAGCGGCGGCGAGGTCGGCCGGCGTTGAGGTGAAGGTTCCCTTCTCGCCGGGGCGCATGGACGCATCGCAGGCGCAGACGGACGTGGATTCGTTCGCCGTGCTGGAGCCGAAGGCGGACGGGTTCCGCAACTACGTCCGCAAGGGACTCGAGCGATCGGCCGCCGAACTGCTGGTGGACAAGGCGCAACTGCTACGCCTGACCGCTCCCGAAATGACGGTCCTGATCGGTGGCCTGCGCGTCTTGAATGCAAACGTCGGCCAGTCACAGCACGGCGTTTTCACCAGGCGACCAGGGACACTGACCAACGATTTCTTCGTGAATCTCCTCGACATGCGCACGCTGTGGCGGAAGTCAGCGGAGTCGGACGGCGTGCTGGAAGGGCGCGATCGGGCGACGGGCGAACTCAAGTGGACGGGTACTGTCGTCGACCTCGTCTTCGGTTCGAACTCCCAGCTCCGAGCCCTCGCGGAGGTCTACGCCTGCAGCGACTCGCAGCAGAAGTTCGTGCGTGACTTCGTGGCGGCCTGGAGCAAGGTGATGAACCTGGATCGCTTCGACCTCGCGTAACGCCTGGGGCAGGAACGAGCGCCGCGCGACTCACTGGTCGAGGTGCTCGTTCCTCGGCCACGCCGAGGCATCGATCGTCGCGCGATAGGCGTGCCACGTCGCGTGCCCGATCAGGGGCAGCGTGATGCCGAGCAGGGCCATCACGAGTGCGAAGCCGGTACCATTCCCCAGCAGCAGCAGCGCAAAGCCCGGGGCCACGGCCAGCACGATCAGCGCCGCCCACACGGCCATGGCCGGCTTGTTGCGCAGAACGGCATTGATGCTCGTCACGACGGCGGTGATCGAATCGGCTTCGCGATCCATCAGCATGGGCAATGAAAACGCGGCGGCCGCGAACACGATCACGGCAAAGATCGAACCGACCGCGCTGCCGATGCCCAGGAACTGCAGGTAATCGGTCCAGTCGGGTGTCGTCATGTCGACAGGGAAGAAGATGTGCACAGCCGAGGCGGCGCGCCACCAGACCAGGAACACGATCATCAGGACCAGCGCGAAGACCATCAGGCTGCCGAATGCCCGCCGCTCCTCGACAAAGCAGCGACGTAGAGAAGGCTGCAGGCCACGCTCGATCTGTTCACTGATCGAATACGTGCCCACCGCGAGCAGTGGCGCGACCAGGATGAAACCGGAGACCAGTGCAAGGAGTTCGAAGTAACCGCCGAAGCGGACAGCGATGTACGCGAGCACCCAGCTCAACAGGACGACGACCGCACCGTAGGTCAGGCTCTGCCGCGGTGCAGCCTTGAAGTCGTCCCAGGCGTGTCCAAGCCAGCCAATGGGCTCCCACGTGCCGAGCGTGCGGCAAGGCGCGACGAACGGCAGTGCGTTCGCGTCGTCGACAGCGGCGGTAGCAGGCATATCGACTCTGCGGTTCGCCGGCAGGAGCGTCGGTCGTCATTGGCTGTTTCCCCCGAATCAGCGATGTCCCTTTTTACTCTCTCTCCCGCGCGAGCGGGAGAGGTGCAGGGCATCAGCCGAGCAGCAGCCGATCCGCTTCCGGGTCCACTTCCGTCATCAGGTCGACCGGCTGGCGTGCAAACCGCATCGCGGCCGCGTAGCCGCGTCGGTCGCCGCCATGATCGATCATCCACTGCGCGTGTTCGCACAGCAGCGTCAGTTGCAGCGCCCGTGCCAGCGTCATCGCCAGCCGCCGCGCGCCGGCCTGCAGCACTTCCGGCTCCTGCCCGCTTTCAAGCACCAGCGCCACGCGTTCCAGCGCCCCGAGCGCCTGCTGCGTGGCTGCGACCATGCGCGGCTCCGCGACCGTTCGCAGGCACGCGGAGGCCCGCGCCATCAGTGCCGCCAGTCCCGAATGGAGGTCGCTGCGCAGCAGCGCATCGAGCGAGAGCACGTTGGTCGTGCCTTCCCAGATCGGCAGCACGTGCGTGTCTCGCAGCAACTGCGGCAGGCCGGTGTTCTCGACATAGCCCGCCCCGCCGAAACTCTCGATCACCTCGGTCACGACGGCCACGGCCTGCTTGCCGGTGATCAGCTTGGTGAGTGGGGTCATGAGCCGCAGCAGGGCGCGCTGCTGGTCGTCGATCTCGTTGCGTTCCAGCCGGCCGTTCAGCTCGACCAGCAGGAAGGTCATCAGGAAGGCGCCCCAGGTCTCTGCCTCGAGACCAGCCAGCGTGTCGGCATGCAGCGGCAACTGCTCGAGCGGCTGGCCGAAAGCCCTGCGTTCCCTGGCGTAGGAACGGGCCAACGACAGGCCACGGCGCATGAACGAGACTGCGCAGACGCTGTTCCACATCCGCGTGACGCCGAGCATCGGTTCGATCGACCGCGTGCCGTTCAGCGGCGGGCCGACTAACGCCGCGCGCGTGCCATCGAGCAGCAACTCGGCCGTCGGCACCTTGCGCGTGCCGAGCTTGTCCTTGAGCCGGTCGACACGGATGCCATTCAGGCTGCCGTCGAGGTCGCGAATCTCGACGTAGAACATCGCGAGGCCCTTGCCGCCCGGCGGATTGCCTTCGGGCCGAGCGAGCGTGAGCGTCATCTGCGAAGTGACGGCCGACGTGAACCATTTGCGGCCATACAGGCGCCAGCCACCCTCGTCGTCCGGTACCGCCCGCGTCTCGGAATGGCCGACGTCGGATCCGCCGGTCGTCTCTGTCATCCACTGGCCGCTGGTCCAGAACGTCGCGGGGTCACGCGAGGTGAGGTGCGGCAACGCGCGATCGATCAGCTCGTGGTTGCCGGATTCCAGCAGGCAGCGCGCCGCGCCATCGGTCATCGCCAGCGGACAGGTGTACACGTCCGTCGACGGGTGGAACAGGTAGACCTTGAGGAATTGCGCGATGCGCGCGTGGCGACCCATCGCCGGTTCGTAACCGGTCGCGACCAGGCCGTGCCTGGCCGCGAGGCGCTCGGCCTCGCGCCACAGCGGCGAGACCACGACTTGGTCGATGCGCTTGCCCCAGGCGTCCCATTGCGTCAGCACGGGTTCGTTCGCAAGATCGGCCTGTTGCATCCGGTACAGGTCGCCACCGGCGAGCGCACCCAGCTCACGCAGCTCACCGCGCAGTTCTGCAACGATGGACGCAGGCAGCGTGCGCTTGATCCACGAACCGAGCAGCGGATCATCGTCGAACTGGTTGCCAA
This sequence comes from uncultured Gammaproteobacteria bacterium, assembly GCA_963700045.1. Classification (GTDB taxonomy): domain Bacteria; phylum Pseudomonadota; class Gammaproteobacteria; order Steroidobacterales; family Steroidobacteraceae; genus RPQJ01. The sequence goes on along the minus strand of CAVOWK010000018.1, from coordinate 25,143 downwards.
GGCTCGGCGGCGACTGCGTGAAGAGCGTATCCGGCCAGTCTTGATTCTGCATTGCGAGGCTCCGCAGGCCCGGCGGCCCGTCCAGGTTAATTCGTCGCAGCCGTCCGCCGCGCGAGTTGCGGGGCATCGCCACCCACGCCAAGCGCGCGTTCGACCAGCGTGCGGCGGAGGTACGGCTGGCTGGTCACCAGCGACATGCCGAAGCGCCGCAGTCCCGCCATCGCCACGCTCTTATCCGTGAATAGCCGGTTGATCGTGTCACAGACACCCATGACGACCGCGTTCTCGCTCCGGCGCCAGCGCTCGTAGCGGCGCAGTACGCGCAGCCCGTGCAGTTCCTCGCCCTTGGCCGCCGCCGCAGCAAACACCTGCACGAGGCTCGCGCAATCGAGGAAGCCGAGGTTCACGCCCTGCCCCGCCAGCGGATGGATCGTGTGGGCAGCATCGCCCACCAGCGCAAGACGAGGCTGCACATAAGCGCGCGCATGCCACAGCGCGAGCGGGAAGCCGGCGCGGCCGCTCGCGAGTGTCACCTTGCCAAGCACGTGATCGCTGGCGATCGAGACCCGCTCGCTGAATTCCGCCTCGCTCGATGCCTGCAAAGACGCGGCTTCGGCCGGCGTCGTGCTCCACACGAGCGACACGCGTCCGTCCTTCAGCGGCAGGAACGCGAGCGGACCGCTCGGCAGGAAACGTTGCCAGGCTGTCTCGCGATGCGGCTTCCCGGTGTGCAGGTGCGCGACCACCGCCGTCTGCTCGTACGCCCACCCCGACCGGCCGATGCCGGCGAGCTGGCGTGCGACGGACTGGCTGCCGTCCGCACCGATCACGATCTGGCACGCGAGCCGTCGACCATCCTCGAGCGTCACGCGCGCCGAGCCCTCGTCGAACTCCAGGCCGGCGAGCGCACTGCGCACTTCGGTCACTCCGCGCAGCAGCGGCGACTCGTGCAGCGCCCACTGCACGCGCAGGTTTTCGACGATGTGGCCGAGGTTCGGTTCCGCGGTCTCAGCCGCGGAGAACTTCAGCGCGTCCGGGCGGTCCGGCGTGCTCGCCGCGTCCCAGACGACCATGTCGCTGTACGGCGACGCATGCGGAGCAATGGCGTCCCATGCGCGGGCAGCGGTCAGGATGCGCTCTGACGCACGTGACAATGCCGACACGCGCAGGTCCATTGCGCGATCGTCCGGCTTGCGCGGCGGGACCGGGTCCACCAGCGCGATCTTCCAGCCGGAAAGCGCATCTTCTCGCGCCAGGAGCGCGGCGAGACAGGTACCCACCATTCCGCCGCCGACGATGACGATGTCGAAATCGAATTTCCGGCGCGGCGTGGCCATGCTCAGCCGGTACCAGCGAGGGGAACGCCGCGGGCCAGTCGCGGCACGCGCTCAGCCGCGCCCACGCTCAAGCGTGCGAGCGCGGACTTGGCTGGCGGCAGCACGTCGAAGGCGAGGATGCCGAGGCTGCGCAGGCTCCGCAGCACACCCAGCGGCGTCGCGAAGAGGCGCACGAGGCCATCGGTGAAGGCGACGATGCGGCGGCGATCGCTCTCGCGCCAGTCGGCATAGTCCTGCAGCAGGTTTGCATCGCCCGGATCCATCGTGCCGGCCACGCGCCGGTCGGCGATGACTTCGGCGAGGCTCATCGCGTCGCGCAATCCGAGGTTGAAACCCTGCCCTGCGATGGGATGCAGGCCCTGCGCGGCATTGCCGACGACGGCGAGTCGTTGCGCGATGTGGCGGTCGGCCCGCGAGAGCATGAGGTTGTACGAAGAACGCTGGCCGATGCGCAGGAAGCGTCCGAGCCGGAACCCGAACGCCGCCTGGAACTCGCGCAGGAACTGGTCGTCCGACAACGCGAGCATCCGCTCGACCTCGGCGGGCTTGCGCGTCCAGACCATGCCGCAGCGACCATCGGTCAGCGGCAGGATCGCGATCGGGCCTTCAGCGGTGAAACGCTCGTACGCGACGTAGTCGTGGAAGCGCTGCGTGGTCATGACGGCCGTGATTGCAACCTGCTCGTAGCCGATGTGATCGGCGTCGATACCTGCCTGGTCGCGGACCAGCGAGCGTATCCCGTCGGCGGCCACGACCAGCCTGGCGCTGAGCGAGCGTGCTGCACCCGCCACCTCGTAATGAACGATGCGGCTCCCATCTGCCAGTTCACTGCCAGTCGCCGTCGCCGGCGCAATCACCTCTACCGTGGGCGCCCGTGACAGGCCTTGCCAGAGCGCCGCACCGATCGCGCGGTTTGGCACGACGTAACCCAGGGCCTCGAGCCCCTGCTCGGCCGCGTCGATGCGTGCACTGCCGAAGCGGCCCTGGTCGGAAACGTGAATCTTGCGGATGGGCGCGGCCTCGCGCTCCATGCCGGTCCAGACGCCGAGCGTCTTGAAGGCGCGGACGGTGCCATTGGCGAGCGCCGTGGTGCGTTCGTCGAAACTCGGGTGCTGCTCGCCCTGCACGGGCGGCACGGCTTCGACCAGCGCGATGCGGAGCCCAAGCGGTGCGAGCGACAAGGCGAGCGACGCGCCGACCAGGCCACCACCGATGATGGCGAGGTCGTATCCGGCAGGCGTCATGTTCAACGGCATTCCACGGTCAGGCCGCCGACGCCATCACGCGCTCGATTTCAGCCGTGGTGCGCGGCAGGCCCGAGGTCAGCAGTTCGTAGCCGCTGGCGGTGACGAGCACGTCGTCCTCGATCCGCACGCCGATGTTCCACCAGCGCTTCGACACGCCTTTGGTGCCGGCCGGGATGTAGATGCCCGGTTCGACCGTCAGCGCCATGCCCGGTTCGAAGACGCGCCATTCCGTGCCCACCTTGTATTCGCCGACGTCGTGCACGTCCATGCCGAGCCAGTGACCCGTCCGGTGCATGTAGAACTTGCGGTAGGCCTCTTCCTTGATCAGCGTGGGCACGCGGCCCTTGAGCAGGCCGAGCCTGACCAGCCCCTGCGTGATCGACCGCACCGCCGCGTCGTGCGGCTCATTCCAGTGATTGCCCGGCCTGATGCAGGCAAACGCGGCCTCCTGCGCGTCGAGCACGACGTCGTAGATCGCCTTCTGCGCGGGTGAGAAACGGCCGTTGACCGGAAAGGTGCGCGTGATGTCCGAAGCGTACAGGCCGTATTCGCAGCCGGCGTCGATCAGCAGCAGGTCGCCGTCGCGCAGCGTGTCCGCGTTCTCGTGGTAATGCAGGATGCAGCCGTTCGCGCCCCCGCCGACGATCGGATGGTACGAGATGTCGGCCTGGTGCCGGTGAAACTCGTGCAGCAGCTCGGCCATCACCTCGTATTCGGTGACGCCAGGCCGGGTGGCCCGCATCGCCCGCACATGCGCGCCCACCGCGATCTGCGCCGAACGCTTCATGACCCCTGCCTCGGCGCGACTCTTGTAGAGCCGCATGTCGTGCAGCGGGTGCTCGAGCGCGACGAATTCCTGCGGGCTGTGGATGCCGAGCTTGGTCTGGCCCCGCAGCGTGTTCACCCAGCCGACCACGCGCTGGTCGAAATCGAGGTTCACGCCCATCGAGTAGTAGACGCGCCCGCAGCTCTCGAGCAGGCCCGGGAGGATGTCGTCGATGTCGCCGACCGGGAAAGCGTCATCGGCGCCGAAATCACGCACCGCGCCGTCGGGACCGGCGCGACGGCCGTCCCAGGTTTCGCGCGTGGGATCACGGTCGCGCACGAACAGGATGTATTCGGCCTGCTCGCGACCGGGAATCAGCACCGCCACCGCCTCGGGCTCGCTGAAGCCCGTGAGGTAGTGGAAATCGCTGTCCGGCCGATAGTGGTAATGGATGTCGCTGTTGCGCTGACGCTCGGGCGCTGCGGGGATGATGGCGATGGCGCCCTTGCCCATGAGCTTCATGAGCTGCTTGCGGCGGCGCGCGTATTCGTCTTTGCGCAGGGTCATGGGCGGTAGGAATTCTCTTCGGGAGGATGAACGGTTCGGGTTCAGTGACGCGCGGTCGAGGTGGTCTGGGCGGCGCGCAGGTCGGCGAGCTCGTCATAGACGAGCTGCACGCCGACGCGGACGAACTCGACCAGTTCGGCGAGCGCACCCTCTTCGACTTCGACGCTTTCGGAGCCGACGGCGCCGGCGCGGGCGACTTCGGCGAAATCCGTGAGGACCTCGGCGACTGCCGTGGTCAGCGTGCCAGGCTTGAACGGGCCGGCCGCGCCGAAGCCGTAAAGGAACCCCTGCGCCCAGGCGCCGAGTGCCTCGACGCGTTCGTCGAGCGTGGCTTCGTCGGGAGGCAGCAGCGGCTCGAATTCCATCTCGCGCGCCTCCAGCACGGCGCGACCCTGGTCGAAGAGCGACTTCAGGGGACCGGCCGTGGTGACGGAGACAGTCTTGCCGGGCTCGGGGCCGTCGGGCAGCAACTCTTCGAGCCATTCCGCGGCCAGGTAGATGCGGCGCGCGCACAGGGCCCCGCACAGACAGCCGTGCGCCTCGGCAGCGTGGACAGTGGAACCGCCGGCCGCCAGGGCCTGCGCGACATCATCGAAAGCAATCGGTGCCGACATTGCGCATATCGTACCATCCGTACCCCGTAACCGGCCCCGGGCGTGCCAGTTCAAATTGATTCCCCGGGGTGCGCCAACTATAGTGAATTCCATGAACGAACCCGCTGCCCGATCCGCCGTCGACGTCGAACTCCGACGCATCGAACGCCGCCTCGACGAGCTGGTGGCTACGGTCAACCAGCTCAAGGAAGAGAACCGTGCCCTGCGTCAGCGCCAGGACACCCTGATCAGCGAGCGCGCCAACCTGCTGCAGAAGAACGAGCAGGTGCGCGCGCGGGTCGAGGCTATGATCGGCCGCCTCAAGGCGATGGAGCAGGGTTGATGAGTGAAGAACGCGTCAGCCGCGTCAGCGTCCGCCTGCTCGATCGCGAGTACCAGGTGGCCTGCCCTGCCGAAGAACGCTCCGACCTGCTCGACTCCGCGGAGTACCTCGACGGCAAGATGCGCGAGATCCGTGATTCCGGGAAAGTCGTCGGCCTCGACCGCATCGCGGTCATCGCCGCGCTCAACCTGGCCAACGAACTGATCAAGGTGCGCAAGCACGGCACGGTCGTCGAAGGCGATCTCGGCGCGCGCCTGAAGTCCCTGCGCGAGCGCGTGGAAACCGCGCTCGCGAAAGGCCAGCAACTTGAACTCTGAGGGTTCGCAGCAGTCCGAACCTTCGACGATTTGGCGCCGCCTGCGGTGTTCGACACGGGCCGGGTTACCTCTCGACCTTAATGTAAATACCCCGGGGAACGGTCAGCCGGCAACATTGTGCAAGTCCGCCTCGAGCGGGAAGCCTTAAGTGCCGCGGCCCTCCCCAAATATTGCTCTTGTCGAGAGCAATGGTCTGTGACGGCACAGGCGGGTGGCGCCTCTCCCTTCCACTGCGACGATGACCCTCCGCGAGCTGCGCCGGCAGCTGCGCGCGGGGCGTCGCGCGATTGCTGACGCCGACCGGCGCGTCTACGACCGGGCGATCCACGCTTCGCTGCGTCGGCTCGGCGTCTGGCAGCGCGGCCGGCGCGTCGCCGCGTTCCTCGGCATGCCGGGCGAAGTCGACCTGCGCCCCTGTTTCGGCACCGCATGGCAGCGAGGAGTCCGCATCTACGTGCCGCACATCGTCAGTCGTCGGGACGGCCGGATGGTCTTCGTCCCGCTCGAGGCCGGCGCAGCGGTGCGCAGGAACATGTTCGACATCGCCGAACCGCTGCACGGTGCACGCGGCCGCATCCCGGTCCGCCACCTCGACACGATCCTCGTTCCGCTCGTCGGTTTCGACCCGCAGGGCCATCGCCTCGGCATGGGCGCGGGCTTCTACGACCGCGCGCTGCGTCCACGGCTCGATCGCACGCAACCATTCCGCCGTCCGCGCCTGATCGGCATCGCGTACTCGATGCAGCAGGTCGATCGACTCGAACCCGCCTCCTGGGACGTCGCTCTCGACCTCGTCGTCACCGAGCGCGGCATCCTCCACTTCCCTCCTCGCACACTCTGCAGAGCACACGCCGCATGCACTACTGGCTGCTGAAATCGGAACCCGACGTGTTCGGAATCGACGCCCTCGCAGCCGCTCCACGGCGCACGACGGGGTGGGAAGGCGTGCGCAACTACCAGGCGCGGAACATGCTTCGGGACGATTTCCGGCAAGGTGACCTCGCTTTTTTTTATCACTCGAGCTGCGAGGTTCCGGGCGTCGCGGGCGTCGTCAAGGTCGTGCGCGAAGCGTATCCCGACCCGACGCAGTTCGATGCGACGAGCGAGTACTACGACGCCGGCAGCACGCGCGACGCACCGCGCTGGTTCAGCGTCGACGTGCAACTCGAAAGACGAATTGAGCCTGTAATTACGCTGCCGGAACTGCGCGAGCACGCAGCAGGCGCGTTGCGCGAAATGTTGATTCTGAAACGCGGCAATCGTCTTTCGGTGACGCCGCTCACTGCAGCAGAGTGGCGATGCATCGTCGCGTTGCGACCCGCCGTCGCGTCGTCGCGAGCGACGAAGTCGACCGCCGGTCTGAGAACGCGTTCAAAAAAATCGTGACGTGACTATTGCATTTCTTTTTTTAATTCTGTAAATACTCGGCCCGGGACTAACCCGATATGGAGAATTGATCATGGCAGCTAAGGCAAAGAAGGCGACCAAGAAGAAGGCCACCAAGAAAAAGGCCGCGAAGAAGAAGTAAGGTCGCTTGAAGATGAGGCGGCGTTCCTTCGAAAGATAGACGCCGCCGAATCCGAAACGACGACTGTGCCCGCGAAAGCGGGCACAGTTGTTTCAGAGGCCGGGAAAGCAGTGCAACCATGAGCCAGGACCAGAAGAAGCAGCGAGCCGCGGCAGCCGCGCTCGCCTACGTCCAGCCGGGAACCGTCATCGGCGTGGGCACCGGTTCCACCGTGAACTTCTTCATCGACGCGCTGGCCGGCATGCCGAGCCGCATCGCAGGCGCGGTCTCCAGTTCCGAAGCCAGCTCACGCCGCCTCGCGGCTCACGGCATCCCGGTGCTCGACCTGAATTCGGTCGCAGGTCTCGAGGTCTACGTCGACGGCGCCGACGAGGCGACCCGCGGCTTGCACCTGATCAAGGGCGGTGGCGCCGCCCTCACCCGCGAGAAGATCGTCGCGGCGGCTGCACGCACCTTCGTCTGCATCGTGGACGAGGCGAAGCTGGTGGAGCGACTGGGAAAGTTTCCCTTACCGGTCGAAGTCATACCGATGGCGCGAGCCTACGTGGCGCGGGAGCTGGTGCGACTTGGCGGCCAGCCGGTCTGGCGCCAGGGCACGGTGACTGACAACGGCTGCGACATCCTCGACGTCCGCGGTCTCGACATCGTCGACCCGGTCAGCCTCGAGCGCGCGATCAACCAGATTCCCGGCGTGGTCACCAACGGCCTGTTCGCGCAGCGCGGCGCGGATGTGCTCGTGATCGGCACGGACGCCGGCGTGCAGACCCTGCGACCCAGTGGCCGTTGACGCAGGACTGTTGCGCGAACTTGGCTCGGTTCTCGGACCGGGCCTGCTCTCCAGTCCCGAAGCCTGCGTCGCCTACGAGTGCGACGCGCTCACCGCTCACCGTCACCGGCCCGACCTGGTCGCGTTGCCGACGAGCGTCGAGCAGGTCCGGCAGATCGTCCGTGCCTGTCATCGGCATGCGGTGCCAGTGGTCGCGCGCGGCTCGGGCACCGGACTCTCGGGCGGCGCGCTGCCGGTCGCGGGCGGACTGCTGCTGGTGCTGTCGCGGCTCGACAAGATCCTGGAAGTCGATCCGCGCCGCGGTCTCGCGCGCGTGCAGCCCGGCGTCACGAACCTCGCGGTGTCCGGGGCGGCTGCGCCTTACGGCATGTATTACGCGCCGGATCCTTCCTCGCAGGTCGCGTGCTCGGTCGGCGGCAACGTCGCCGAGAATTCGGGCGGCGTGCATTGCCTCAAGTACGGGCTGACCGTGCACAACGTCCTCGCCGTGAAGCTCGTCACCATGGAGGGCGAGTTGCTGACGCTTGGCAGCGAGACCGGTGAGGCACCTGGCCTCAACCTGCTGGGCGCCGTGATCGGCTCGGAAGGGTTGCTGGGCATCGTGGTCGAAGTGACCGTGCGGTTGCTGCCGCTTCCGCGCCGCGTCGAACTGCTGCTGGCCGCGTTCGACGACGTGGGCCGTTGCGCCGAGGCCGTCGGTCAGGTGATCGCCGCCGGCATCATCCCGGCTGGACTCGAAATGATGGATGCGCCCGCGATCAGGGCGGCCGAGGCTTTCGCCGGTTGCGGCTACCCGCTGGACGCGCAGGCGCTGTTGCTCTGCGAAGTCGATGGACTGCCCGCCGACGTCGACGACGAACTCGGCCGCGCACGCGCCTTGCTCGAAGCCGCCGGAGCGACGAGCGTGCGCATCGCCAGCGACGCCGCGGAGCGCCAGCGCATGTGGTCAGGCCGCAAGGCGGCCTTCCCCGCGGTGGGTCGCCTCGCTCCCGACTACTACTGCATGGACGGTACGATCCCCCGTCGACACCTGGCGGACGTGCTGGCGCAGATCGCGGCGCTGTCGACGACCTATCGCCTCGACGTGGCCAACGTCTTTCACGCGGGCGACGGCAACCTGCACCCGCTGATCCTGTTCGACGCCGGCAAGGAAGGTGAACTGCAACGTGCCGAACACTTCGGCGCCGACATCCTCGAGGCCTGCGTCGCCGCAGGCGGCACCGTGACCGGAGAACACGGCGTCGGCGTCGAGAAGCTCGGACCGATGTGTTCGCAGTTCGGTGCCGCCGAGCTCGCAACCTTCCACGCACTGAAGCTCGCCTTCGATCCCGCGGGCCTGCTCAATCCCGGCAAGGCCGTGCCCACGCTCGCCCGCTGCGCCGACTACGGCGCCCTGCGGGTGCACGGTGGCCAGTTGCCGCATTCGCACTTGCCGCGGTTCTGACGCACATGGCCTTGATCGAGACGCCCCCGGGGCAGGACCTCACCGACGCGCTGGTCGAGCGCGTGCTCGCCGCATCGAATGCCAGGACGCCGTTGCGGATCGTCGGCGGCGACACCAAGCGCTTCTATGGACGGCCGGTCGCGGGCGAAACGCTCGCCCTGGCCGGTCATCACGGCGTACTGCGTTACGACCCGGCTGAACTCGTGATCACTGCGCGCGGCGGCACGCAGCTCGCCGACATCGAGGCGCTGCTTGCCCGGCACGGGCAACGACTGCCTTTCGACCCGCCGTCTTTCGGGCCGTCAGCCACGCTCGGCGGTACTGTGGCCGCTGGGCTGGCCGGTCCCGCGCGGGTCGCGCGGGGTCCGGTGCGCGATTACGTGCTTGGCGCCCGCCTGCTGACCGGCGACGGCCGCGTGCTCAAGTTCGGCGGCGAAGTCATGAAGAACGTCGCCGGTTACGACGTCTCGCGCCTGCTCGCCGGGTCACTCGGCATCCTCGGCGTGCTGCTCGACGTGTCGCTCAAGGTGCTGCCGGTCGCCCGTGGTACCCGGACGCTGCGACGGCAAATCGCCGCGGACGGCGCGATCGACCTGCTCGGCGCGGTCGCTCAACACGGCATGCCGATCACCGGCAGTTTCTGGAGCGCCGACGAACTGTACGTGCGCCTGGAAGGCTCCCCAGCGGGCCTGGACGAGGTGGTGCCGGCGATCGGCGGCGACTTGATGGACGAGTCCGCAGCCGCCTCGCTCTGGCACAGCGTTCGCGAACAGACCCACGCGTTCTTCGCCTCGGCGCACCCGCTCTGGCGACTCTCGCTGCCGGCGACGGCGGCGGGCGCTGCGCTGGTCCGGGCCGATCAGGTCGCGTTCGAATGGAACGGAGCACAGGTCTGGATCAACGGAGGCGAGCGACAGGCAATCGACCTGATCACCCGGACAACGGGCGGCCATGCCACCCTCTTCCGCCGCGACGACACAGCAGTCGGCGAGACCAGCGAAGTCTTCGCGCCGCTGCCGGCGCCGCTGCTCGACCTGCATCGCGCAGTGAAGCGCGTCTTCGATCCGGCCGGTATCCTGAACCCCGGCCGGATGTACGTGGGCCTCTGAGACTGCGGCGATGCATGCCAGACCCGCCGACTCGCTCGCCGACTCGCCGCTCGCACGGGAGGCACGCGACCTGCTGCGCAACTGCGTGCACTGTGGCTTCTGCCTGCCCGCCTGCCCGACGTACCGCATTACCGGCAGCGAACTCGACAGCCCGCGCGGTCGCATCTACCTGATCAAGGAGATGCTCGAGCATGGCGGCGCGACCGCAACCGCCCGCACCCACCTCGACCGTTGTCTGACCTGCCGCGCCTGCGAAACCGCCTGCCCTTCCGGCGTGCAGTACGGCAGGCTCGCCGACCTCGGTCGCGAACTGATCGAACACCAGCAACCCTCGCGACGCGACGCAGGCACGCGGTTCGTCCGCTTTGCGTTGGCCAAGGTCGCCACCCGGCGCGAACTGTTCACGCCCCTGGTGCGAATCGGCCAGGCGCTGCGCCCGGGGCTGCCGGCCGCTCTCAAGGCCATGGTGCCGGCAAAGGAAGGCCGCCAGTCGACGACACGCGACGTGCTCGACTGGCCCACGGCACGGCATGCCCGACGCATGGCGGTGCTCGAAGGCTGCGTGCAACCGGGACTCGCACCGCAGATCAATGCGGCGGCGGCACGAGTGCTGGACCATCTCGGCATTTCGCTGGTCGCGGCGCGCGATGTCGGCTGCTGCGGCGCGATGGAACACCACCTGGGGCGAGCCGACGCGGCGCTGGACCAGGTGCGTCGTAACGTCACGGCGAGCGCGCGGCTGCTGGACGGAGGTTGCGAGGCGATCGTCAGCACCGCCAGCGGCTGCGGCACGTTCGCGAAGGACTACGGACACGTGCTCCGTCATGCAGACGCATCGATCGCAGGGACTGCAGCACGGGTGGGCGCCGCGACGCGCGACCTCTGCGAAGTCATCGATCCGGCGGCGCTCGAAGGCGCGGTCACCGCGGTCAGGAAGGCCAGGAACGCGACGCGCGAGCCCGTCCGTGTCGCCTGGCAGGCGCCTTGCTCGCTCCAGCATGGGCAGCGATCGTCAACGGCGGGCAAGGTGGAAGCGCTGCTGCGTGCCGCCGGCTGCGAACTGGTGGCCACGCGTGACCCGACACTCTGCTGCGGTTCGGCGGGTACGTACTCGATCCTGCAACCGGAACTCGCGCGCGAGCTGCGCGCGCGCAAGCTCGACTCCCTGCTCGGCGACCAGCCGACGGCGATCGCAACCGCCAACATCGGCTGCCTCGAACACCTGCGTCAGGCAAGTCCCGTGCCGGTTCGGCACTGGATCGAGATCGTCGACTCGATCCTCTTCGCTTAGAACGCATTCTCAGCGACGTGGAGCGGCCTTGCAGCGTGTGCCGGCACACGCTGCGGGTTGCGCGCTGCGCGCGTCAGAGCGCCGCAGGAACGCTCGTAAGGCAGATATCGAATAGTCGTTGCGCTCCATCGACCATGGCGGCGACGAATCGATGCCTCGATCACAGTCAGCGCGTTGTCTTGCGAGCGACGACGACGTACCGCGGAGTGCGCGTCGTCGGCAAAGCGTTCACCGCCGTCATTCGCTCCACGACGTCGATGTGGAAGCCGCACGCTTCGAGCAGGTAGGGCGTCGACGCCATCGACTGCGATGCGGCGAGCGGCAGCACATCGACTTCTTCCTCCCAGCGACCCACCCAGCCGTCGCGTCCGTAGAGTCCGTCGATGACGACGACGGCACCGGCAGGCTTCAGCCAGCGATGCCAATGACGGAACGCCAGTAGCGGATCAAAGAGGCCATTCACGACCTGCCGCGACACGATGGCATCGAACTGCTCCGCCTCGAATCGATCGTGGTCCTGAGGTTCATCGCAGAACCCATTGATCGCTCTGACGTTTGCGAGCTCGGGCTTCGCTTGCAGGATAGCCAGCATCGCCGCTGAGGGCTCGAGCGCAGTGAGTTCGATGCCCGGCAGGCGTCGCAGCATCGAGCACATCACGCCGGTGCCGGCGCCGACGTCGAGCACGTTTGCGCCGGGCGCGAACTGCACGACCCGGCCCAGGTCGGCGAGGTAGGCGCTCTCTTCGTCGGCAGTCAGCCAGCCGAGCCCCTGCGTCTCGCCGTAGGCCCGGGCTTCGGCCGTGTCGTACTTGCCGACGGCGCGTCGCCGCGCGGCGGTCCGGCGTTCGTGCCAGTCCATCCGGCCGCTCCATCTCCAGTTGCTCATGGGCGAAGTGTGGATTCTCGATGATGCCCAGCCGGTTGCCGAAGGGATCAAGCACCGCGGCGACGCGGATACCCTCGCCGACTTCCTGCAGCGCATCCAGCACTTCGGCGCCGAGTGCAATCAGCCGGGCCAGCGCGTCGGCCGCATTCGCGACGCCCCACAGCGGTTGCGGACCTGACGTGCCAGGCGTGCCGTCGGGCACGAGACCCAGTTCGAACCCGCCGACGTCGAAGCCGACGTAGAACGGCTGGTCGAAGTACGGCGCGTGCCCTACTACCGTCGAGTACCACGCCTTTGCTGCCTCGAGGTCCTTGACTGGGTAGATGGCTGTGCGCAGTCCAAGCAACATGATGACCTCCTTGTAGTCAGCCCTTCACCTCGACGGCGAGGACACGCAGGTGGATCGTGCCGAAATTCTGCACCTGGAGCGGACCGCAGCATAGCGAACCCGGGACGCCGCCCGTACTAGAGGCGTTTTCCTCCGGCACAGGCCGCGATCAACTGCTCGAGCCGGCGCGCACGGGTCTCGGGTCGTTTCGCGGCAGTGATCCGGTGCAGCACAGTCCGGCGATAACCCGCCGGGGCCGATTCGAAGTATCTCCAGGCGGCCTTGTCGCGCCGGAACCGTCGTAGCTCCTCGTCGGTGAGCTGCACGTCGTCAACCTGCTCGTAGGAATAGACGCGCGTCCTCGCCTCGGTGCGGCGCTGGTACGCAACGAGACCCGCGGGCTGCATCCGACCCTGCGTGAGCAGACTTTCGGCTTTCGCGACGTTCACGGCACTCCAGATCGAATCGACCCGGCGTGGCGTGAACCGGATCAGGTACGACTGATCGTCGATCCGCTTGCGGACACCGTCGATCCAGCCGAAGCACAACGCTTCGTCGACAGACTCCGGCCAGCTGATGCTCGGGCGGCCCGAGCCGACCTTGTGGAACCCGACGACCAGTTCGCTGGCCGTGGCCGCGTTCCGTTCGAGCCAGCGACGGAAATCCGCGGGCCTGGCGAAGAACCTGGGTTGCATCCCGTTCAGGCCCTCTTGCGCGGAGGGTTCCTCACTCTGCTGTGGGCCAGCAGCCGGAACTTCCGGTTCCGGTCCGTCAACTTCCTGGCGTTGTCGTCGCCCTCGACGATGACGATTTTCGGATCGAGGTCCTTGAGTTCGGACGGCTCGAGCCAGGCCTCGCCGAGCACGATGATCTTGTCGCCGGCCTGGAAGTGCCGCGCCGGCGGTCCATTGAGCTCCACTCGACCGCTGCCCCTGGGTGCGGCGATCACGTACGTCTGCCAGAAGACGCCGTTCGAGACGTTCGTGATGTTGACGTATTGGTAAGGCTGCAGATCGCTGGCATCGAGCAGCGCCTGGTCGATGGTGATCGAGCCGACGTAATCGAGGTCGGCCCGGGTCACGGTCGCGCGGTGGATCTTCGATTTGCAGGCTCGGATCAGCATGAGTGGCTGGACCTCGCCTGGACAGTTGTCGTCAGTGTCGCAGGCTCAGGCGCCGGTCGAAAGTGCCAGTGCCTGCAGCTTCAGGACCGTGGCCCAGTTGCGGGTCGTGGCTGCCTGGCCCGCCGCGCCGATGAGCGCCGCACCGGCCTTGCTTGCGAGCAGCCCCGAGGCGCACAGCAGATAGGCGGCGTCGCTGCCGACGGCAAACTGCTCGGGCGGAACCACGAGCGACTCGATCTTGCGGAGCCTTGCCAGCTGCCCAGCGTCCTGCACGAACGCCACCAGCAGGCGGGAGTGATCCGCCTCGGTGAAGCGCAAGGGATTGCCGGCAACGATGGCGGCCAGTTCCTTGCGGATTTCACGACGACGGGAACGTCGAACCCGAATCGCTCGGCGAGCGCGCGGGCGATCATTGCGGCGCATCCTGCAGGCGACCGGGCAGCCGACTTGAAGACGGCGTTGCCGCTGTTCAGCAACGTCGTGACGTCGGTACAGGCGAGGCCTGCGAGGACGTCGCGCAGGTCCGCCATGGGCACGCGCTTGGCCTTGCCGACATTCACACCGCGCAGGAGGGCAACGTAAGTGGGCATGTCGCTCGAAATCCGGCTCAGGACGCGCCCGGCATCTCGTCGAGCCGAGGCGGCGGGAACGCGCTCTTGAACGTGAACGCGAGGGCGGTCGCGCCGTGGGCGCGCAGGTATTCGAGGCGTTCGGCGGCCTCCTCGATCGTCGGCCGGTGCCCTTGCGGCACCCACCACAAGACGGCATGGGCATTGCTCATGCGGTCGAACCACTCGCGGCGGCGGCGGAAGATCTCGACGTGCGCCGATTCGAACGCAAACCGCCGCAGCGACTCGATGTCCTGCCACACCGACATGTTCACGATCATCATTTCGCCGAAGGGGCGCAAAGACGTGGCGTCGCCCTCGTCGTCCTTGAGGCGCCACACGAACCCGGGCGACTGCTCGGCCAAGGCGTTGATGCGCTCGAGGTTGGCGACGAAATCTGCCATCGAGGGTGACTCGAGCGGCTCACGCATGGTTGCGATATTGAGCTGGGCCAACTGGAATCCGCCCATCAAACCTCCCCGTCGTCGAGCCGACGACCGGCCTCAGACTTCCTGTTCATAGACGATGTAGCCCGCGTACTTTGCTACCTTGTCGTAGAGCAGGCGACCCGCGCTGTTGCTCTCATGGGTCTGCCAGTAGACCTCGCGGACACCCGCCGCCCTCGCCGCCTGGTACACGCCGAGGATCAACGCCCTGTCCGACGCCTTGCCCGCGCATGTCCGGCGCGGTGAACAGGTCCTGCAGGTAGCACGTGGGTTCGATCCGCGTCGTGCTGCGGTGAAAGAGGTAGTGCGTCAGGCCGACCAGGCGGCCCGCGGATTCGGCGACGAGGGCGAAGACGGGCTCGTTCGGGTCAAGAAAACGGCGCCAGGTGACGGCCGTAATCTCCGGCGATAACGCGGTGGGGCCAGCACGGCCATAGAAGGCGTTGTAGCCGTCCCACAGCGGCGTCCAGGCTGCGAGATCGGCTTGCTCGACCGGGCGGACGCGAACTGTATCCGTCATTTCCAGTGACACTCCCACGGAATCAGCTGCTCCATGCCTCGACCATCCCGCTGGCACGTTGCTCGACGACCGCCCAGCGAAGCGGCCTGTCCGGGAGCAAGGCCTCGAGCTTTGAGCGAACGAGCGCGCGCGCCGCATTCTCCACGAGGACCTTGTACTCCTCCTCGCAGCGATGCGCAGCCGGGGTGGGGTCGATGACTTCACAGCGAATTTCACGAACGCTGGGGCGAAGCACGATGGCAGGCATCAGCATGACGGTGCCAGTGCAACTATCCAGGAGGTCGGCTGCCTGCGCCAGGCGCTCCGGCGTGGCGGTGTCGTCAATGACGAACGCGTCGCTCAGGCTCACGTGACCTGCAACCGGATCAAAGCGCACGTGAAAGGCCGGCGACGCGGCGTTCATTGCTCATGATCGTTTGCTGCCCGGCGTTCATGCAAATCGGATCCACTGCCGCAGCACGGCCTGGAATGCTGGCTTGCGGGTGGCGATGTCGTCCTGGCCCGAAAACCTCACGGTGGCTCGGTCTTGCGCCAGCCACTTCAGCAACCGCTCCGGATCCATGATCGAATCGGGGCCGACAGCGACATCGCGCACTTTCGCCCCGAAGTGAAGCACGACCCCGACGCCCTGCCTCTCCCGTAGATTGATCGTCGCGAAGTACTCGCCGACCCGGAAGCTTGGCGCGTTCCATTTGACACCCTCCTGTATCGACGGACTCACCTCGCATACGATAGCCCGCAACATCTGGATTTCCTCGGTCGCGGGATGCTTGAGCGACGACAGCAGGACATCGACCGCCTGCGCCGAATCTGCCTTGGATTTGTGTGCAGTCATGGTGCCTCGATGAAGGATTCAGGCGACAGCCCTGGTCACGGTGTAGGTGTGCTCCACGCAGGCCTCGCCGCGGAAGACGGCCTGACTGGTTTCCGTCATTCGCATGCCAACGCGCTCCATGAGACGCATCGAAGGCAGGTTGCGCGCATCCGTGATGCCAATGACGCGCTCAGCGGTGCTGCACTTGAAGATGAGTTCTACCACCGCACGGACCGCTGCCGTGGCCACGCCACGCCCCTGGGCAGAACGAGCGAGCGTGAAACCGATCTCGGCGCAGGTGGCGTCGAGGCTGAGGAACACGCCGATGTCCCCGATCAGACGCTGAGATCCAGGTTCCGCGATGCCGATCTGGACCCAGTGGCCTGGGCTTGGAAAAGGGGCCACGCTCATTTCGGCCAGAAATGCCCTGGCCTCCTCATCCGGGGTCGGCAGCCAGCCTTGATAGCGCCCCAACTCCTCGTCGTGACGGCAGGCCTGGAAGTCGTCGAGATCTCCTGGCGACAACCGCCTGAGTATGAAGCCGAGGCCGGGTCGCGGCAGGACTTTGGAGCTGCTCATCAGCGATTTTATTCACGGCACCCGCGTGCTGTGAAGGATCGATCTGTCCGTGTGCCTGCGAGCGAGCGGCGGCGGACAAGATAGCGTCCCGACAACTCAGGGCGACAGGGAAGCAGCGTACGCCGCAATCGCGATCATGTCCTCGATCTCGAGCCGCTCGACGACAGGCTGCATCAGTATGCTGCCGCTGCCCGCACGAGAGCCATGCTTGAAATCGTAGAGCTGGCGGACGAGATACGTGGGTGACCGACCGGCGAGTGGCGGGATCGCCCCGAGACCTCGCAGGTCCGGCCCGTGACAACCGGCACAAGCGACCGTCCTCCCACCGCCGCCTGCAACGAGCGCGCGGCCCCGCTCGACACTGTCGATCGGGACGTACGCGATGAAAACCGCACGCGCGTCGCGACTGACGAAGTGCTCCAGGTTCTCCGGAACCTCGATGATCCGCTGGCCGGTCGGTTCGCGTTCGCTCCCTGGAAGCGCAGCCAGGTGCCATCCGGTCACGTACGACTTCGGCACCATGGCCGTCTCGACGACAGTGATGTTCGCTGCCGGCCTCAACGCAGAAAAGTACGCGGCTGCCGAATCGATCTCCGCGGCGGAGGCCGCCATCGATAGCGAGGCCATCGCAGCGACCGGGAGTCTCGACGGCACCGACGACTTGCGGGCTCCGCTCTTGAAGTCGGCCATCTGCTGGACGATGTAGGCCGCGGGAAGTCCGGCAATGCTTGCGTTCTCCGGCCCGCCGCGACCGTCGGCGCGGTGACAGAAGCCGCAGGCGTACACGTCGGGTTTGCGCCCGACTGCCACCACGCCCGGCATGACTGGATGATCGCCAGGGTGCCAATCCGGCGCCATGAAGAAATCGCGCAGCTGGCCGAGCGTATAGGCCCGCGTGCTTCCCGGAACGTGTCGCAGGCTGCCGTCGTCGACTGCAGGCTTGAAGTCAGGCGGATTCGCGGGATACGCCCAGGCAGGCGGCATCCGCCGCGCCTGGCGCAGTCGGTTCCGCCCCGCACACCGGTATCGCCGCGAGACACAGCACGAATGCCGCCAGTGCGCGGCATCCTGCATTGGCCGCGACATGCCGGCGTGACATGAGAATCGAATTCAGCGCGCCCATTGCTGGACGTTCACGCCCTTGAAGGTCAACCACAGGGTGCAGCATGACAAAGTTCAATACGGGCCATCGATCAGGCGCTCGGAAATCCACCACAGATTTCCGCACGGGTCCCTCACGCCGCCCTGCCTGTCGTTGTACGGCATGTCGGCGACGTCCATGACCTTCGTGGCTCCGGCAGCAATCGCCGTGGCCATGGCTGCGTCAGCGCTCTCGACGTAGAGATAGTACGACGCAGGCATCGCAGGAAACGCTGGCGACCCTTCGCTCACCATGACTGTCGACGTGCCGAGGCGAACCTGCGCATTGGCGATGCGTCCGCCGTCCATGTGACGTCCGATTTCCGTGCCGCCGAGGCCTTGCACGAGAAAGTCCAGCAAGCGGTCGGCGCCATTGACGAAGAAATACGGTGTTACGGTATTGAAGCCCGGTGGAATTCGCATCTGGCCTCCTCTGGCTGCAGTCAGTCTTTATTCCGACGCTCGTTTCTGCATCTGGAGCGCGAGCATTCGCCACTGGCCTTGCCGGTTAACGTACGTGGACGTGTAGCGCAGGCTGGAGAGGGACTCTGTATTGTCAGGGCCGGCGAACTCCAGATCCGCAGTGCCGAAAACAATTGCGATGTCCCCGTCGATGAGTACGGAGCGTTCGCGAATCGTCTGGCCGATCATGGCCATCTTGAGGACTCCCGCGATCAGCTCGTCCTTGCCGGAGGTCGTGCCATTACTCGAGTTGAAGACGAACCGGTCGTCGACCATCCGGCGCAACGCAGCTTCGTCGCGACTGACTTCGGCGGCAACATACTCGTCCTCCGCAGCAAAGACACGCCGCTCCTCGTCCAGGGAGTCGGGTGCAGGCGGGTTTGACTGGGCGGAGCCAGTGAGCGGAGCCAGCATTGCACAGACCATCGACATGGCAAGCAGTGTCCTGTGCATTTGTGTGTGTGACCTGAAGTTGTTGCAGGAAGGGATCAGGCGTCGCCGCGGCTAGCCTGGAATCTCGGGTTCGACCAGTGCGGCCAGCTGCAGGAGCGATTCCTGCCAGCCGAGATAGCACATCTCGAGAGGAATCGGCTCGGGGATACCGCTCTGGGTGATGCCCAGCTCGGTGCCACAGAGAACCGGTTTCAACGACACGGTCACCTCGAGAACTCCCGGCAGGCTGGGATCTTCGAACTTGTCCGTGTACCGAATCAACTCGTTCGGGACGAGCTCAACGTACTCGCCGCCGAATGAGTGACCGTTGCCGGTCGAAAAATTGTGGAACGACATCCGGAACGTGCCCCCGACGCGCGCATCCAGGTGATGCACCTGGCACGTAAAGCCGTACGGCGGCAACCACTTTGCCATCGCACTCGCCTCGAGGAAGGCGCGATAGACCCTGTCAGGCCTGGTACGGAGCACTCGATGCAGGTGGACTGTGCGGTTGTTCATGGTCTGGATTCCCCGGTCTCTTGCGTCACCGACGCGACGGACTCACTGAATGATTCATGAGAAATGTGCAGTTCAGCTGGCAGCCCGCTCCTTGCCAAGCAGCAGGACCTTGGCATCGCCACCGGCCTGCGCGCTGGCCCAGAGCAGGTAGGGCGCCAGGAACATCATGCCGCCGAAAAAGGCAACGACGCCGAGTGCAATT
The DNA here is from genome assembly GCA_963700045.1 of uncultured Gammaproteobacteria bacterium. GTDB lineage: Bacteria > Pseudomonadota > Gammaproteobacteria > Steroidobacterales > Steroidobacteraceae > RPQJ01. Next base: position 5,755 of record CAVOWK010000018.1, on the reverse strand, counting down.
GCGCCTCCACTGAACTGATGTCGCCACGCGACCCAAATGCCTGCGAGCCCGAGGAACGTCATGAAGTCGACGTTGAACTGACCTGACCAGCTCATTTCTGCGATGTTCGAGAAGAAAACGGGGAAAAGGTGCCAACCATGATTGATACCAACCACCAGCGTGTAGCCGGTGAGGCAGGCCAGAACGACGACGAGATACGTACGGAACATTGCCATGCATCTTCTCCTTATGGCCGGATATTGAAGCCTTGATCCGAAGCCCAACGGCTGAGACGAACGCCGCGCTCGCAGCGGATTGGGCTTGCTGCCTTAGAGCGAGGGGCTATGCGCCACTCGCTGCCTGGCCATAGCGGCGTTTGACTTCAGCGACAGACCCCGACACCAGCTGCTCCAGCACCATTACGTCGATGTCACTCAGCCGGCGAATGTATAGACACGCCTTGCCCATCTTGTGCCTACCCAGTTGCGCCAAGAGTGCATCTTGCTCCGGCCCACTGGCCACGAGATAGACACTGATATCGCCCTTGCGCGAGGAGAAGCCAGTCTGGCAGGACTCGCCGGTGCGGCCGCTCTCGTATGTGTAGCGATAATCGCCGAAGCCGACGATGCTGGTGCCCCACATCTTAGGCTCCTGCTGCGTGACCTTGCGCATGAGCTTTGCGATCGCTTCGCAATCAGCCCGGCGTGCGTCGTCTTCGATGGCCGCCAGATAGCCAGCAACACTCGCGTCAGTGGGCTTGGTCTTTGGTTCAGCCATGAGAGCTACGCGGCTTGTCCTTGTGGCGACTGACCTGGCGGCTAACTCACCGGCGAGCGGCGCCGAAGTGCGCAGCACGAACGCGTCCGCTTCATTGGCTGGTTGGGCCGCACCGCTCTGTCGCTCATTTTACTCTGAATGCGCCTCTGAACAGTCGGATCTGGCGCTCCCCAAGACTGCGGGGGTTTCAGCCTTCAGTGCAAGATCATCGACGTAAACCGACAGGCTCAGCGGCGCTTGCGCGACGGCTTCCGCAGTTCCTTCTGCTGGTGGCGGCAATGGTTCCTCACTGACGTCCGCGAAGTACGTTCGTTCGAATCCGCATCGGCTGAGGACGGCCTGACGCCTGAGTCCAGCCGCGCGTGGAGGGCGCAGCCCGTAGCACGTCCGGTTGAGCGAAGGGTTAGGCCGCACTTTGCGATGGCGTGATGGCCGAGTGGGCGTTCGGCTCGGCGCACTCACTTTGGCCTGTGGAGAGCGCAAAGCTTGTTGCCGTCGGGGTCGCGCACGTAAGCGAGGTACATGGCGCCGAGTTTGCCCTCGCGCAGACCAGGAAGCTGTTCGATTGATGTGCCGCCATGTGCAACGGCAGTGTCATGGAACTGCCGCACCTGCTCTGGCGAACTGCACTTGAACCCGACAGTGCCTCCGTTGGCAAAGGTTGCCGGTTCGCCGTTGATTGGCTCGCTTACACAGAAGGAACTGCCATCGTGCCTATAGAACAGGCGCACTTGTCCGGTGGAGTTCTGATTCCGAATTGGCTCGCCCGCTCCAAGAACGGCCAGCACTGCGTCATAGAAGCGCTTGGAGCGCTCGATGTCGTTCGTTCCGACCATCACGTGGCTAAACATACACCTGTCTCCCTGTGTAAGGGCATGAGATAGCAACTGGCTCGAGTCGCCTTTACGGCCCGACACAAAGATTGGGTACGGAGAGGCGCGTGAACAGATGTGGGGACGCGACGGCCGATGAGGGATAGTGGCTGAGTGCCTGTTTGAACTCTGGGTGGGTAAACGCGGCGCGGAAGTGCGCAACTGATTCCCACAGCGCGTAATTCATGAATACCGTACTGCCAGCGATTCCCTGATGCAATTGCGTCGAGATGTAACCTGGCTGAGCCTTCATCCAGTTGGCATCCGCCTCCCAGGCCTTCAGTAGTGCAGGAATGTCTTCCTTTGCTACTTGGAACACGTTTACCAGTACAACTGGCGAACCTTCGGCACCGATTTGCTGAAAGATTGGAACGGCTTCGTCCAGGGGTTTGAGTTGAAGCACTGCGGTGTTCTCCTTGTCGTTGATACTTCCGGCACTGACCTGCCGTCTTTCTTCGGTCCACTGATGGCTTAGGAGATGGCCGGTTGCGCTGGGCTGAGGCGATCGAGGCACTCAAGTCAGGTCAGGTCAGGAACCGCCGCACGACCAGCGCCCAGGTCACCAGCGAAATCAGGAACCACCAGCTGACAAAGCGGTGCACGGCGCTGGATTTGGCGAAGAGCGAGTAGACGAGCCGCTGCTCGGTGGCGCGGCCGGCGTAGACATAGCGCATCGTGCCGGCGAGTACGTGCGTCAGGCCGAGGCCGAAGATCATCGAGATCAGGACGGACAGGAATTCGAATTCGGTCATGCCCGGCTCCCCACCGAGTTGCGCCAGCCGAGTCTATACCGGAGCCATGCACTTGCACCCGATTGCGGCGCACTGCGCGGCGGCTCGCGAAAGTGCATGTGATCCTGGTTCGCGCCAAAACAAAAAGGCCCGCCACTTTCGTAGCGAGCCCTTTTGATTTGGCTGGGGGACTAGGATTCGAACCTAGGTTGACGGAGTCAGAGTCCGTAGTCCTACCGCTAGACGATCCCCCAAAGGAACCGTTGCGGGGATTCCCGCGAGCAGCGCCCTGACCGCCGCCCGCACCCGCGCGCTGGTCAGCGCTTGGAGAACTGGGTACCGCGACGAGCCTTGCGGAAGCCGACCTTCTTGCGCTCGACTTCGCGCGCATCGCGCGTCACGAACCCGGCGACGCGCAGCGGCTTGCGGAACGCTTCGTCGTATTCCATCAGCGCGCGCGTAATGCCGTGACGGATCGCGCCGGCCTGGCCGGTCATGCCGCCGCCGGCCACGTTGGCAACGACGTCGAAGCGATCGGCCATCTGCACCGTCTCGAGCGGCTGGCGCACGATCATGCGCGAGGTCGTGCGACCGAAGAATTCTTCGATCGTGCGGCCGTTGATGTTGATCTTTCCGGTGCCCGGGTGCAGGTGAACCCGCGCCGTGGAGGACTTGCGGCGGCCGGTGCCGTAATTGGTGTTTGCAGGCATGTGCTGTCAGGCCTCAGATATCGAGCGGCTTCGGCTGCTGCGCGGCGTGGGCGTGCTTGTCGCCGGTCACCACGTGCAGCTTCTTGAACATGGCGCGTCCCAGCGGATTCTTGGGCAGCATGCCCTTGACCGCGAGCTCGATCACGCGCTCGGGACGCTGTTCGAGCATCTTGTCGAGCGTGCGACTCTTGATGCCGCCGATCGCGCCGGTGTGCCAGTAGTACACCTTGTCCGTGAGCTTGTTGCCGGTCACGGCGATCTTTTCGGCATTGATCACGATGATGTGATCGCCGGTATCGACGTGCGGCGTGTACTGCGGCTTGTGCTTGCCGCGGAGGCGGAAGGCGAGCTGAGTGGCGAGGCGGCCGAGCGTCTTACCGCTCGCATCCACCACAAACCAGTCACGCCGCACCTTCTCGGGGTGTGCGAAAACGGTGGTCATCGGAAAGGCTCCAGGCCCTGTCTGCCATGCAGAGAGCCGCGAATTCTATCCCAGCGGTTCGGCCAATGCAAAGCGCCGGTTGCCGGGGACTCAATCCCCCGTTTCCGCCCGGTATTCACCCCATCAGGGGCGCGATCCTCCAGCCACTATACTAGGAGGCCATGAGCCCCCGGAACCCCGCCCCGGCCCGCCGAATGAGTCTGGCCGACCGCCTGATCCAGGAACTCGACCGTGGCCTGCGCACTGTGGCCGCCGCCAACGTCTCGGCCCGCCCCTTCCCGGACGAGGGGGTCGAGGAAACGGTCCGCGACCCGGCGGCCCGGAAGCACGCGGCGGCGCTGATGCGCGTGAATCACGCCGGCGAGATCGCTGCGCAGGCCCTGTACCACGGGCAGGCCCTGACCGCCCGGAACCCGGACGTCCGCCGGCAGATGCTGGATGCCGCCCGTGACGAAACGGACCACCTGGCCTGGTGCGAGCGCCGGGTGAAGGAACTCGACAGCCGCACCAGCCTGCTCGCCCCGGTCTGGTACGCCGCTTCGTTCGCGATCGGCGCAATGGCGGGCCTCAGCGGAGACCGCACCAGCCTCGGGTTCGTCGAGGAAACGGAAAAACAGGTGGTCGAACACCTCGACTCGCACCTGCACGAGCTGCCACCCGGCGACCAGCGGTCCCGGCGCATCGTTGCGCAGATGAAGGCTGACGAAGACCGCCACGCGGGCGACGCGCGAAACAGGGGTGCCGTCGGATTACCGCGGCCCATCCGCGAATTGATGCGCCGAACGGCCAGGGTGATGACGCGCACGGCCTACCGCATCTGACCGGAACTTGCGGCACGGCGCGGCTTTATATTAAAAGCTTCGCAGCCTTTTGACATAAACGGGCACCAACACAGGAAGGGAGCATGGAAACCGGCGGTAGACCCTTGAGTGACATTCCCGCGATCAATCGCTTCCTGAGCTATTGCCGCATCCGGGCCGTGCCGTCCAAGACGGTCCTCATCCACGCGGGCGACGTGCCCGACGTCCTCTACTACGTCGTCAAGGGCTCGGTGGAAGTCCTGATCGAGGACGAGGAAGGCAACGAGATGGTGCTGGCCTACCTGAACAAGGGCCAGTTCTTCGGCGAAATGGGCCTGTTCAACGAGCAGCCCGCGCGCAGCGCCTGGGTGCGCACGCGCTCGCAGTGCGAACTCGCCGAGATGACCTACCCGCGCTTCCGGCAGATTGCGGCCGAAAGCCCCACCCTGCTGTTCGAGCTGGCCACGCAGCTGGCGAGCCGCCTCGATCGCACCAACCGCAAGCTGGGCGACCTCGCCTTCGTCGACGTCACGGGCCGGGTCGCACACGCGATCATGGACCTGTGCAACGAGCCGGACGCGATGACGCACCCGGAAGGCACTCAGATCAAGGTCAGCCGGCAGGAGCTGTCGCGCCTGGTCGGTTGCTCGCGCGAAATGGCAGGCCGCGTGCTGAAGGTGCTCGAGGAGCAGGGCCTGCTCACCGCGCGCGGCAAGACGATGGTCGTGTACGGCGTGCGCCCGCGTCTGAAAGGCAAGGCGGCAGCCATGTCGCTCGCAGCGGGTGGCCCGGCCGGTCTGGCGCTGCGCGCCAACAAGGCGACGACGGCGCCGGACGACGATGAAGACGACGACGAGGACGACGAGGATTGATCCTCGTCTTGAGCGAAGAACACTCCCGCTGCGGCGGGAGTGTTCGTTTCCGGGGCCGCGAACGCGCTTGACGCGCTCCGTTCCGACTAAACGCGTCCTCCCCCTTCCTTCCCCTTCTTCCCCTTTCCCCTTCCGCTACCCCTTCGCCGCAATGCGCTCCCGCATCGCCGCGATCGTCGCTGCGTAATCCTTCGCGTTGAAGATCGCCGAGCCCGCGACGAACGTGTCGGCACCCGCCGCCGCGACCGCGCCGATGTTGTCGACCTTGATGCCGCCGTCCACTTCCAGCCGGATGTCACGCCCGCTGCGGTCGATGATCTGCCGCACTGCTGCAATCTTGGGCAGCGTCGACGGGATGAACGACTGGCCGCCGAAACCCGGGTTCACCGACATCAGCAGCACCATGTCGACCTTGTCGAGCACGTGATCGAGGTAGTGCAGCGGCGTGGCGGGATTGAACACCAGGCCCGGACTTGCAGCCGCTCTCGCGAATCAACCCGAGCGTGCGGTCGATGTGCTCGCTCGCTTCCGGGTGGAACGTGATGTAGCTGGCACCTGCCTTCGCAAAGTCC
>CAVOWK010000017.1:0-57495 GCA_963700045.1 uncultured Gammaproteobacteria bacterium | reverse complement strand
ACCGACATCAGCAGCACCATGTCGACCTTGTCGAGCACGTAGTCGAGGTAGTGCAGCGGCGTGGCGGGATTGAACACCAGGCCCGACTTGCAGCCACATTCGCGGATCAGACCCAGCGTGCGGTCGATGTGCTCGCTCGCTTCCGGGTGGAACGTGATGTAGCTGGCACCGGCCTTCGCAAAGTCCGGGATGATGCGGTCGACCGGCTTCACCATCAGGTGCACGTCGATCGGCGCAGTGATGCCGTGCTTGCGCAGTGCCTCGCATACCAGCGGCCCGATCGTGAGGTTCGGCACGTAATGGTTGTCCATCACGTCGAAGTGGACGACGTCCGCGCCCGCCGCGAGCACGTTGCGCACCTCCTCGCCGAGCCGCGCGAAGTCGGCGGACAGGATCGACGGCGCGATCCACGGGTTCTGTTGCTTCGTCGTCATATCGAACCTCACTTGATGCCGCGGTGAGACTTCACCAGTTCGTACGCTTCCAGGATCCGCTGCGTGCGCTCGTGCGCCGCGGCGATCATCGATTCGGGCAGGCCCTGGGCGACCAGCTTGTCCGGGTGGTTCTGGCTCATGAGCCGTCGAAACGCCTTGGTGACCTCGGCGTCCGTGGCGCTCGTCGCGACGCCCAGCACCTCGAAAGCGTCGGCCAGGCGCGCATTCGTGCGCGTGCCGAACCCCGGGCCCTGCGACGGCCGGCCGTCCGGACCGTAACCGTAATCACCCGCGTGCATGCGCAGCATGGCTTCGAGCGCCGCGAATTCGAGCTGGGAAATACCGAGAGAGCGACAGATGCGCTGGAAAACGGCGCGCGGCCGGTCGCCGAGGCCGTTGCCCTTGATCGAGGCCTCGAGCTGAATCTGGACGAACAGGCGGCACAGGTCGGGCTGACTACCGGCGAGACTGCGCAGGCGTTCGAGCGTCGGCTCGAGCGGAAAGTCGGCCTGCTTGCCTGCCGTAAAACACTCGATGGCGCGCAGCCGATCGGCTTCGACCAGCGCGAAGCGCCGCATGGCCTCGCGCGCGGCGTCGATCTCCTGCTCGGTGACGCGGCCGTCGCTCTTGGCGACGTGGCCCATGACCTGGAACGTAGCCTCGAAGAACGCCCGGCGCAGTTCGGCGGAGTCGGCAGTGCCTTTGCCGGACGCAGAACGACCCCGGTTGCGCCTGCCAGCGACGTCGAACTGGTGGCCCAGCACGAATCCGACGATGGCTCCCAGCAGCCCGCGGCCGATGACGTAGCCCAGGATCGCGCCGAGGATCTTGCCGTGCCAGCCTTCGAGCATGTTCGCGGGGACGTGCCCCTTCCCGGGAGTCGTTACAATGGGTGGCCGGCCAGGACGTTGCGTCCCTGCGGCCGACGATCAAGACATATTAACAGCAGCGGCGGCTCCACCATGTCCATGCCCACGCCTGGCTCGAATCCCTCCGCAAGCTCTGCAGCCGGCGGCTCCCCGCCGATGCACGAGTCGAACCTGCATGGCCTCACGCGCATCCACCAAGGCAAGGTGCGCGACATCTACGCTATCCCGGGCGACGACCGGCACATGCTGATCGTCACCACCGACCGCCTGAGCGCGTTCGACGTTGTGCTGCCCGATCCGATTCCGGGCAAAGGTCGCGTACTCACGAGCATTTCCAACTTCTGGTTCGCGCGCACGGGCCACATCGTGCCGAATCACCTCGCCGCGCCTGCGCGTGCGGATCTTGCGCAAGTGGTACCGGACGCCGGCGATCGTGCCCGCCTCGCCGACCGCGCAATCGTCGTCCGCAAGCTGCGGGCGTTGCCGGTCGAAGCCGTAGTGCGCGGCTACCTGATTGGCTCCGGCTGGAAAGACTACCAGCGCACTGGCGAGATCTGCGGCATCAGGCTGCCCCCCGGCCTGCGGATGGCGGACCAGTTGCCCGAACCGATCTTCACGCCGTCCACCAAGGCGCCGAAAGGCCATCACGACGAGAACGTGGGTTTCGAAGAAATCGCCCGGGTGATCGGCGCGGATCGCGCGACCCAGGTGCGCGACACGGCGATCGCGCTCTACAGGTTCGCGGCGGCGCATGCGCTCACGCGCGGCATCATCATTGCCGACACCAAGTTCGAATTCGGCATCGACGAAGAGAATGACGGCCGCCTGACGCTGATCGACGAAGCGCTTACGCCCGACTCGTCCCGCTTCTGGCCGATGGACACGTACGTGCCGGGCACGAGCCCGCCGTCGTTCGACAAGCAGTTCGTGCGCGATTACCTGGAGACGCTCGATTGGAACAAGACGGCGCCCGGCCCGAAGCTGCCGGCGCACGTGATCCAGCACACCAGCGAGAAGTACGAGGAAGCGCTGCGGCGGCTGACGGCGTAGCGCAAAGCGCCTGGCCACGCGATCACGCGTGCTTCGCGACCCACGCCGCGATCACGCGATGCAGTTCGCGCACACCGTCGGTCAGCGCGGCCGGCCCCGGCTGCAGGATGATCGACGACTTCACTTCGTGCAGTTCGCGATCACGCACGGCCGGCACGGCCTGCCAGCCTGGACGCGCGGCAACGTTGCGTGCCGAGAACTTCTTGCCGCACCACGAACCGAAGATGATGTCCGGCGAGCGTCGCACGGCCTCGAGCGGGTCGGCGATGATGCGATCCTTGCCCAGACCGCAGGCTGCGAGTTCCGGGAAGATGTCGTCGCCGCCGGCGATGCCGACGAGTTCCGACACCCAGCGGATGCCCGAGATCTGCGGCTCATCCCACTCCTCGAAGTACACGCGCGGCCGGCGCGAAAACGTGGCCGCCGTGGCGCGTATCGCGTCCAGGCCGCGTTCAAGTCCAGCAGCCAGCGCCGAAGCCTTCGCCTCGCACCCGATCATGCCGCCCAGCATGCGGATCACGCGCAGGATCTCTGCGACGCTGCGCTGGTTGAACACGTGCACCTCGACGCCGTGCCGGATGAGTTCCGCGGCGATGTCGGCCTGCAGGTCCGAAAATCCGAGCACGAGGTCGGGATCGAGCGCGAGGATCCTGTCGATTTTCGCGCTGATGAACGCGGAGACCTTCGGTTTCTCCTTGCGGGCCCGCGGCGGCCGCACGGTGAAGCCTGAGATGCCGACGATGCGGTCTTCCTCGCCGAGGAGGTACAGCGTTTCCGTCGTCTCCTCGGTCAGGCAGACGATGCGGGTCGGGTAACGTGCTTCTGCTCGGCGACTGATCGTCAACGGGAGGGCCTCGTGCTGCCGGGTTGCCGGCTGGATTCGTCCGGGTCAGGGCATTGTGCCCGAGAATCGGTCTGAGCTTGCCTGCGGTGGCAAGCCATGCAACGCTTTCGCCGCCCACCGCCACTGGATTGTTCTTGACCGACACCCTCATCCCCTTCCGCACGCTGCAGCATCGCTTCGAACACTGGCTGTTCGACTGGCCGGAGCAGACCGGGAGCCGCGCGGTCCAGCTGGTCGCGACCCCGCTGCGGTACGCCTACGCGCTGCTGCGCGACCTGTTCGGCGGCGACCTCGGCCTGCGCGCCATGGGTCTCGTGTATTCGTCGCTGTTCGCTCTGGTGCCGGTCGTCGCGGTCTCGTTCTCGGTGCTCAAGGCTTTCGGCTACCACCGCGAGCTCGAGCCCGTGCTGTTCGAGTTCCTGCGGCCACTCGGCGAGAAAGGCACCGAGCTCACGGTCAAGTTCATGCAGTTCGTCGAGAACGCGCAGACGACGGTACTCGGCACGGTCGGCTTCGTGATCCTGGTCTACACCGTGATCGTGATGATCGAAAAGATCGAAGGCGCGCTCAACTTCACCTGGCACGTCGAGCGGCCGCGCAGCCTCACCCGGCGCGTTACCGAATACTTGGTCATCATGCTCGTCGGGCCGGTCCTGATGGTTGCCGCGATGGTGCTGCTGACGCGCATCGAGACCAGCGCCATGATGGCGCGGGTCTCGGGGCTGGCCGGTACGCAGGGTCTGCGCGGTCACTACGCGCCATACGTGCTGATCATCGGCCTGTTCTGGTTCCTGTACATCTACATGCCGAACACGCGCGTGCGCTGGCGTGCGGCGTTCATCGGCGCCCTGTTCGGCGGCGCTGCGTGGGTCGGCGTCGGCGCAATCTTCACTCGCATCGCCGTGTACGCGACGCAGGCCGCGGCGATCTATGCCGGCTTCGCGATCGTGCTGCTGTTCATGGTCTGGCTGCACCTGAGCTGGCTGATCATGCTGCTCGGCGGGCAGCTGAGCTTCTACGTGCAGCACCCGGAGCACCTGCGCACCGGTCACGGCGAGATTCCAATCACCAGCGCGCTGCGCGAACGCATCGCGCTGGGCGCGATGTACCTGCTCGGCGAGCGCTTCGTCGCGGGCGGACCGCGCTGGAAGGTGTCGGACCTCGCCGACCACATGGACGTGCCCGCGTCGGTGCTCGACGGCGAGTTGTCGCTGCTGGAGCACCGCGGCCTCGTGCTCACGGCCGAGGACGACACCGTGGCCCCGGGCCGCGACCTCGGCAGCATCACGCTCGCAGAAATCCTCGACGCTGTCCGGCATGAAACGCCGAACCCGCGCAGCCCCGAGCCCAGGCGGTTGCCCCCGGCCGACAATGCCGCCCGCCTGGCCGACGATGCGATGCGCGCCAGCCTGTCGCAGACGACGCTGCGCGACCTGCTGCGCAACCCCGAATCGCCCCGCGCCGGCGAAGTGGTGGGTTAGACTCGCCCCCCTTCTGGAGGACACCCATGCAGATCTCGATGTACCGCGCCTCGGTCCCGGTCTTTGCCCGCGCCCTGCGCAACCTGGTCGCCATCCTGAAGAAGGCCGAGACGAACGCCGCGGAGCGCAAGATCGATCCGGCGGTGCTGCTCAACTACCGGCTCGCGCCTGACATGTTCGCGCTGACGCGGCAGGTGCAGATTGCGACCGACATGGCCAAGGGCTGCGCGTCGCGCCTGGCCGGCGTCGAAATCCCTGCGTACGAGGACAAGGAAGCGACATTTGGCGAACTCGTCGCACGCGTCGAAAGGTGCATCGCCTACCTCGAGAGCTTCAAGCCGGGACAGATCGACGGCACCGAGGACAAGACCATCGTGTTGAAGCGCCCGACGGGCGACGTGAGCTACCCGGGCCTGCAGTACCTGCTCGAGTACGTGACGCCGAACGTGTACTTCCACTGCGCGTCGACGTACGCGATCCTGCGCCATTGCGGCGTGGGCATCGGCAAGAAGGATTTCATCGGCGCGCTGTGATGCTCGCGTCCGATCACCTCTCCCGCAGCAGCGGGAGAGGAAGCGTTAGAACGCTTTAGGGTCCTGGCGTCCGATCCGGTATGTCCTGTCGCGCTTGGAAAGGCAGACACGCGCGCGCCAGGACATACCGGATCGGACGCCCGAAATCACGCGCCTGAGCGCCCTTTCCCGCAGAGCCGGGAAAGATCGCACGGCGCATGTAATTCCGCGCCGCCCTCATCCGACCTACTCCCACTGAAGCGGATTTACGGAGTTCGGTACACAAGCCAACAGCCAGACTAAGGATTGGGAGATAACGTTTCCGATCAAACCGGCGTCGAAAGTGCGACGCAGAGGCGGACCAAGCGAAAATTATCACGAGGACTTGCCGATCTTCGCGTGGCAGTCCGCACTGGCGTTTTTCGTCGCCTTTCATCTTGAAATTTCCACCCGTGCGGTCCCTCCCCGATAACGGACGATTAACGGGGAATTTCGACCCAGGGCGGACACTCTGACGGAGAGCAAGGTCAATCTACGTTGCAGCTTTGCGTCGGCTGCTCGCACGTGTCGCGGAGCGCTTCGACAGCACCTGTCGCGCCTGTCACACTGACAAGAGACCTATTGGGGGGGGCGGATCAATGAACGCAGTACGTGTTGCGCTTTGCGTCGGTACAGTGTTGGGTTTGGTGGCTGGCAACTTTGCTGCGCTAGCCGGGCAGCGCCAACCAGCACCTCTGCGCGTGGCTGATCTGCCGGGCACGTACGAGTTAGTCGATCGCGTTCTGGTAGACGGCAAGGTGCTGCGGCGACCGGACATCGCCGGCCTTTATACGTTCGGCCACGACCGCGCGAACCTTAACTTATTCATCCGCAACGCCGATGGGACGCTCGCGTCCGAGTCATCGATCATTCGCTACACCCTGAGCGACACGCAATATTGCGAGTGGATCGAATACACGACACGCAACAATCTGGACGCGCCGGGCATCACAAACGAGGCGCCGCCAGTTTCTTCGCACTGCACCCCGATCAAGGTCGCAGGCGAAAAGATAATCTTCTCTCCACCGGGCGAGTCAGTCGTGACGACGTACGACCGAAGCGGTTTTACCGCGGTCATCGAGGGTCAGTTCACCGATCACTGGCGTAAGGTCGACTGACGTTCGTTAGCTCTGTCACCGCCGTCAACCCGGTCGCGACCGAGCCGTCGAGCCGCTGCCTCCGCAGCGGCGTCCCCCTCCCAGCCGCCCGCCGAACCCGCCCCCGAAAGCAGCCCTTCAACGGGGAAAGTCGACCCACTGCTGCCTGTCGTGCGCTAGCGAAGCGGACGTTCGCGGACGTCGCAGAGCAGCGCGTGGACGAAGTTGATTGCGCCTTGTCTCCGTGCCATCAGTGGGCTTCGTCGCAGGTCGGCTAACGGCGACGTCGACACGACGGTCAAACGGTCAAGAGTGAGCCGGGGCGTTGCCACCCCGGCTCACGAGCACCCTGGCGGCGGGGGGTGGGCATGTTGCCGGTGCACTCGCAACCGTCGAAATCATTTCTTAGCCGAGGCCTGCTCGATCATCTGCTTCGTCGAGTTCAGGTTGAACGACCCCGGCTTCTGACTCGGCGGGTAGGACGCGAGCGATTGCAGGAAAGGCATCGCGACCTTGTCGCCGATCACCTGGAACCAGTAGACGCGGTCGAGCAGCCAGTCGTTGTAGGTGTTCGAATTGTGTTGCGACAGTTCGAACGGGTCGCGCCGCAGGTTGAACAGCAGCGGCACGCGCAACTCGACGAAAGGCTCCTGCCACACGTTGAACTGCTGGGCGCGGTTCTCCATGTAGACAGCCTTCCAGTCCTGGTAGCGGATGGCGACGATGTTGCCGTCGTCGTTGACGTAGATGAAGCTATCGCGGGGCGAGTCCTTCGCTTTGCCCGACAGGTAGTCGAGCTGGTTTGCGCCATCGACGTAGTTCTTGTACGTGCGGTCGCCGATCTTGACGCCCTTTGCCAGCTTCGCCTTGATGTCGGCCTCGCCGGCAATCGCGGCGAACGTCGGCAGCCAGTCCTCGTGCGAGACGATGCCGTTCAGGGTCGTGCCGGCCGGGAAGTGCCCGGGCCAGCGGACGAACGCGGGCACGCGATACGCACCTTCCCAGTTCGAGTTCTTCTCGCCACGGAAGATCGTCGTGCCAGCATCCGGCCAGGCGTTGTAGTGCGGCCCGTTGTCGGTGGAGTAGAAGACGATCGTGTTGTCGGCGATGCCGAGTTCGTCGAGCTGCTTCAGAAGTTCGCCGACCTGCGCATCGTGTTCGACCATGCCGTCGCCGTACTCGTCCTGACCGGAGATACCGCGATGCTCGGCCTTCACGTGCGTGCGGAAGTGCATGCGCGTGGCATTCCACCACGCGAAGAACGGCTTGCCGGCCTGCTGCTGGCGCTGGATGAAGTCCTTGGTCGCGGCCAGAGTTTCCTCGTCGATCGTCTCCATCCGCTTCGTCGTCAGCGGACCGGTGTTCTCGATCTTCTGGCCGCCCTTGCCGTCCGCCCAGCTGTGGATCACGCCGCGCGGGCCGTGGTTCTTCGCCCACGGATCGTTCTTCGGGTAATCCACGTTCTCCGGTTCTTCCTCGGCATTGAGGTGATAGAGGTTGCCGAAGAATTCATCGAAGCCGTTCGCCGTGGGCAATTGCTCGTCACGGTCGCCCTGGTGGTTCTTGCCGAACTGCCCGGTCGCGTAACCCTCGGCTCTGAGCACGGTCGCGATCGTGACGTCCGAATTCTGCCAACCGACCGGCGAGCCCGGCACCCCGACCTTGGTCATGCCGGTGCGCACCGGCACGCTGCCGTTCAGGAACGCGGCGCGCCCCGCCGTGCAGCTCTGCTGGCCGTAGTAGTCGGTGAACGACACGCCCTCGGTCGCAATGCGATCAATGTTCGGTGTGCGGTACCCCAACATGCCGCGATTGCTGGCGCTGATGTTCCAGGTGCCGATGTCGTCGCCCCAGATGACGAGAATGTTGGGCTTCTTCCCCGACGGGGCACCCTGTGCGAGCACAGGCTGCAGCCACGTCGGCCCGAGCACGATCGACAGCGCCAGTAAACTGCCAAATCCCCACCGAGTCTTTTTCATCTGTTCCTCCCTCCAGCGTCTGTGTTGTTGGTCATGGCGATGGCGACCCGGTTTTGTTCTGCATTTGGTGTACCGCGACGCACCATGACCCGAACGTCCTGCGGGGGGTGGGATTGCAGGACAAACGGATCATGGGCGCCGGGTATTCTTTCCGCTCCTGGTGCCAGCGCCGTTACGGGGTGTACCAGATCGGTGAGGTGTAGGCGCGGTCCTGGATGCTCGCCGGCACGTCCGTCGGAAGTTTCACACCGAAGACCTTGGCGTCATAGGTCGTCCAGCGCGGCGTCGGGATCTCCAGCACGCGCACGTAGTAGAACGCCCGCAGCTTCGGGTCGAAACTTGGGTCCTTCCAGTAGGCCGTGAGATACGGTGCACCGATCGCGTTGGTGTAGCTTGCTTCCTTCACGTTGACCGTGTTGCCAACGGGCGGCAGCTTGCCGTTCGCGCCCGGGTTGCGATCGCCGGACCACGCCACGTCGTAGATCTTCTCCTGGGTCTTGCCCGAGGCGTCGAGCCAGCCTTTGATTACCTGGATGCGGTCGATGTTGGCACCATCCGCATCACGCATGGCGCGAACCAGGAACGTCGGCGCCTTGCCAGCGGACGCGCTCTTGAGATCGCCACCCATCGGTACGCCGCGCTTGTAACCCTGTTCGGCAAAGTCCGAGCGCTCGAGATCCTGGGCGGTGAAGTCGAAGCCGCCAAAGACCCGCACCACGAGGCGCGTGCCGGTGGTGGCGTAGACCTCCTTGCGTGCCATCGCGTCCCACAACGCTTCGCGCGTGTTGTCGCGTGCCCAGACGGCCGCCAGGCCCGACGCACTGGTCTCGCGTGCGAGGTGCTGATTGCTGCGCGCGCGGTCGGCCGGCACCCGGCCGACGATGACTTCGTCGAATCGAATCGGATCCGCCGAGGGCTCGAGCACCGCCACCTTGCCGAAAAAGTTGTCCTCGGTGGTGGTGACCAGGCCGGTGTGCATGTCGGTCGAGCCGATCAAGCCAAACTTGAATGGGTTGACGCCGAGCTTGGCCTCATAGGCCAGTCCGCGCTTGAAGGCCTCGCGGGTGTACTCGCGCGGCAGCATGTCGGGCGTCTTGAGCACGGGTCCGAAGCTGCCTTTGTCCCAGCGTTCGAAATTGGCGAACTCGTCGTTACGCGACAGTGCCGGGTGCGTCTCGCCGTCGCCCTTGGGCTGCGTGGTTTCGTAGATCGGCTCCCAGCGCATGCGGCGCTCGGCGTAGTCGCGGTCGAGCGGCTTCTTCGTGGTCAGCGTTACGTCATCGAACATCAAGCCGTTCGACAGGTTGCCGTTGTGCGGGATCGCGAGCATCTTGCCGCCGGTCTTCTTCTCATACGCCGCCATCCACGCCCAGAGATCCTCCGGATCGCCGGTGTCGTAGTAGGACAAGGGAATGATCTGGTCGGCCTTGTCCTTGCCGTCGCGAAAGATCACGTTGCGATGCAGGTTGTTGCCGTCTGGCCCGGACGTCCACTCGAAGCCGATCAGAGCCGTGAAGCGGCCGGGCTCGTTGTATTTCTCGGCGGCCGCGGTGATCCGCTGCCACGCCGGTCGGCCCATGGTTTCTTCCTGGCCTTTGAACGGGTCTTTCAGCTCCTGCATGGCGGCTATCCACATGTTGAAGGCTGCTCCCTGTCCTTCGATGGTGCCGCTCTTGGCCAGGTCATGGACCTTCTTGCCCCATTCCGACTTGAGCAGTGCGGGATCGGATTCCGCGATCATTGGCGCGAGCCCGAGGTTTTCCGCGTGATCGGCGACCACCAGGAAATCGAGCGGCCGCGCCAGCTTGGCCGGCAGACCGCTGTTCGACTTCACTTCCTCGCCGCGTGCGAACCGGTAGGCTTCCTCGGGTCCAACAATGGCGCCCGCCATGCCCGCGTCCGCCGAGTACGACGTGTGCAGATGGGTGTCGCCGAAGTAGACGTGGTTCGGAAACGTCTGGGCAGGGTACGGCGAGTAGGTCACCTTCCGCGTGGCCGGTCCGGGGCTGTCCTGCGCGTCGGCGTGCGGCACCCAGGCCACCGCCACCAGGCTGCCGGCGAGCAGGAAGACGCTCGCGCCGACGTAGAACCGGTTTCGTGTCTTGTGTCTCATGTTGCCTTTTCTCCTCCCTAACTGATCAATACGGCTCAGCCGACAAGCGCTGGCTTGCAGGGCTCAGCATCTGTCCAATTCGATCAAGCCGCGGTGAACCTCGTTGATCGACCACGCCCCGGTCAGCGCCATGGCGACGGCCAGTTCCCGCTTGACGGCAGCACGCCGGCATTGGCGGCCTGCGTGGCCGCCGAAGCCGCATTGCGTGGCGTTGGGCTTGTGGCAGCAGGTGCCTGCACCGATGCGAGCAGTGCGACCGGGATCGTGGCGAATCGGTTCAAGAGCGAAATACGTTCCATAGGGCACCCGTCGGGTTGCGGGAGCGATGAAAAAGCGCCCTCGTCCCCGGGGCTACCCAGACGGGGGGTGGGATTGTCTTTGCAGCCCAGGGAACGAAAGACTTTGCTCGAAATTCGGACGCCGGAGCCGAGTGATCGTGGGTTTGGTGGCATCCATGCCTGCGGTTCGCAGCCGAGACGGCCTTCGGTCCCTATACGGAGTGGAAGCGAATACGTCCAATGAAATTGGCGTATGGACTTGATACGCTTCGCGTATCGTGATCGAACTCCGGCTCATCCAGCACGCACTCGCCCTGGCACGCTTTCGCAACTACGCGCGAGCCGCCCAGTCCCTGCATCTCACCCAGCCCACGATGACGCGAAGCATCGCGGCACTGGAACGGGCTGTCGGAGTCCGGTTGTTCGACCGTGGCCCCAACGGTGTCGAGCCCACTGCATTCGGCAACATACTGCTGGAGCGCGGTGCACGAGTACTCGCCGGCGAGGCGGACCTGCGGCGGGAGATCCAGTTGCTGGCCGGGCTGGACGTGGGCCGTCTCGCAGTGAGTGCCGCTCCCTTTCCGTTCGAGATTTCTGTCGGAGCCGCGGTGGCACGGCTGATCGCCGCCCACCCGCGATTGAAGGTGCGGGCCTTGCTGGCCGACCCTCGAGAAGTTGTCCGCGACGTACTCGCCCGACGTGCCGACGTGGGTCTGGTCGATGTGCAGTTCCTCCGCGGTCAGACGGACCTGGTTGCGGATTCCATGCCGCGGCACGACATTTTCGTCGCCGGTCGCCCCAGTCATCCACTGGTGGGCCGCGTCGGTCTCCGCCTTGCCGACATACTGGCCTTCCCGATGGCTTCTACGCTCATCGCGAATGAAGTGATCACCGCAGCGGTGGCAGGCGGGGTGACCTCAGACCTTCTGGATCCCGATCATGGTGACTTGGTCCCGGCGATCCACGTGAACTCCTATGCCATGGCGCACCAGATCGCGTGTGACACCGACGCGTTGGTTCCCGGTACCGCGCGGATGCTGGCGTCGGAACTGAACTCGGGACGATTGGTGCGCCTCGATTTCCACATGCCGGGCCTGCGAACGAATTACGCGATGATCCATCGGCAAGATCGCTCGCTGTCGCCGGCGGCTCAGGCCTTCATCGACCTAGTGCGAGCCGTCGAGGCCGAGGTAGTCGCGACCGAAATTCACGCCGGAACACCGGCGCGCCGACGCGTACGCTCAAGGCATCCACGTGTGAAGTAGATGGCATGCTGGCGGACGGTCTGTAGGACCCCGGCCGGCCGATGAGATCTCGCCACTCGTGCAGCGCGAGCGTCCGGTATCAGCGCTTTGACGGCGCGACCGCTTTTGGCCGATTGTGAGCCTACGCGAAGGTCTGCTTTCTTATCCCAAAGTCACTGATCGGTCTACCTCGGACGCAGAGCCCGGGCCGGGCGATCCGGCAGGCGGACTTGGCCCTCGAACCTCGCGCCAGGCTTGCCGTGTCGCCCGACGCTATCCGGTGTACTTCTCCCGTAATGCCGCTGCGCTCGAGAGCGCGTGACCGTCAGGCGTTCGATCCGGCATGTCCTGGCGCGCGCGTGTCTGCCTTTCCAAGCGCGACAGGACATGCCGGATCGGACGCCAGGACCGTCTACAGCGCTCTGCCGCCGACCTCTCCCGCTGAAGCGGGAGAGGAAGCCTCACTCCCCGGCGATGGTCATCTCTTCGATGAGAATCGAGCCGGTGCGGATGCCGCCGCGCACGTCGATGTCGGACCCGGCATCGACGATCTTCATGTACATGTCCTTGAGGTTGCCGGCGATCGTGACTTCGTGCACCGGGTACTGGATCTCGCCGTTCTCCACCCAGAAACCGCCCGCGCCGCGCGAATAATCGCCCGTCACCCCGTTCACGCCCTGCCCCATCAGCTCCGTGACGTACAGGCCGCGATCCATCAGCTGCAGCATCTGGTCGAAATCACGGCCGCGACCGCGCACGAGCAGGTTGTGCGTGCCGCCCGCGTTGCCCGTGGTGCGCAGCCCGAGCTTGCGCGCCGAGTACGTGCTCAGCACATAACCCAGCAATATGCCGGCCTCGACGAGTTCGCGATCGCGCGTCGTGACGCCTTCGTGATCGAACGGGGCGCTGGCCAGTGCCTTCAGCAAATGCGGCCGCTCCGAGAGCGCGAACCAGTCCGGAAACACGCGCTGGCCGGCCGCTTCGAGCAGGAACGATGAGCGGCGGTACTGGCTGCCGCCGCGGATCGCGCCAATGAAGTGCCCGATGAGTCCACGCGCAACGTCCGGTGAATACAGCACCGGCGCCTTCATGGTCGCCAGCTTGCGTGCACCGAGCCGGCCGATGGTGCGCTCACCCGCGCGACGCCCGACGCTTTCCGCCGATTCCAGCTCGCGCCAGTCGCGCAGCGTGCTGTACCAGTAGTCACGCTCCATCTGCTCGCCTTCGGTGCCGAGCACCGAACAGCTGATGCTGTGCACCGTGCCGGGATACGCCGCGAGAAAGCCGAGCGAGTTGCCGTACGCTCGCAGGCCGCGATGCGTGCTGACGCCTGCGCCCTCGGAATTGGTGATGCGCTTCCTGTCGACGGCCATCGCCGCCGCTTCGCACTCGATGGCCATCTCGCACGCGCGCTCGGGCGATATCTCCCACGGGTGCGAGAGATCGAGCCCGGGCACTTCCCGCGCGAGGTCTTCCGGATCGGGCAGGCCCGCGCACGGATCCTCGGCCGTGTATCTCGCGATCGTGCAGGCCTTGGCCACGGTCTCGCGCAGCGCGGCCGCACCGAGGTCCCCCGTGCTCGCGCTGCCCTTGCGGGTGCCGAAGTACACGGTGACGCCCATGCCGCGGTCTCGCTGGTACTCGATCGTCTCGACTTCACCGAGGCGCGCACTGACGCTCAGGCCCACGTCCATGCTGATGGCCGCTTCGGCCTGGCTCGCACCCAGCGTGCGGGCCTCGGCCAGCGCGAGTTCGACGAGCGCGAGCAGGTCGGCGCCGTCGGCGGTCAGCATCGGGGAATGGTCCTTGGGGGCGACAGTCGTGCTCATCGTGCGGCAGCGTCCGTGATCGGGGCCTGTTGGCAAGCCTGCAATTCTAGCAGCGGTCCGGGCCTGCGCCCTGCGTGCTAGCATTCGGAAAAGGGCGGATTCATGGCGCGCAAGCAGGCATTTCCCGGCAGGTACGACGGCCAGCAGGACGACGTGGCCGATCACGCAGGCTTCGACGAGGGTCCGAGCAAGAGCGAGCTCAAGCGGCAGGACCAGGAACTGCGCGCGATCGGTGTCGAACTGGTCGAGTTGCCGCTGACCGAGCTCGAGGCCATGAACCTGCCCGAGAGCCTCTACGACGCGGTCATGGCCTGCCGCAGGATCACTGCCCACGGTGCCCGGCTCCGGCAGGAGATGTTCATCGCCAAGGTCATGCGTGGCGTGGACGTCGAACCGATCCGTGCCACCCTCGAGCGGCGCAGCGAAATCGACCGCCAGCGAGTCCGCCGCG
The DNA here is from genome assembly GCA_963700045.1 of uncultured Gammaproteobacteria bacterium. Classification (GTDB taxonomy): domain Bacteria; phylum Pseudomonadota; class Gammaproteobacteria; order Steroidobacterales; family Steroidobacteraceae; genus RPQJ01. The sequence continues at coordinate 43,275 of CAVOWK010000017.1, read as the reverse complement.
AGCACGTGCTCGAAACGTGGCGCGAGCGCCTGATCGCGGACGAGCCCGCCGCCTGGACCGAGCTCGCCGCCCAGGTCGACCCGACGGGCCTGCGGCAGATGCGTGCCCTGGCCCGGCAGGCACGGGCGGAGCAGGCCAATGCCCGTCCACCCGCCGCCGCACGGCAATTGTTCCGCCGCCTGCGGGATGCGTTCGAAAAGCCTGCGATTTAGCGTTTCTCGCGGCCGTCTGTACAATGTCCCGGTGAAACCGCGCGTTGGCATCATCATGGGGTCCACGTCCGACTGGGACACCCTGCAATACGCCGCCGAGATGCTCGAGCGCCTGGGCGTCCCGCACGAGGTGCGCGTCGTCTCCGCGCACCGCACGCCCGACCTTCTCTTCGACTACGCCTCCACCGCGCGCGCACGTGGCCTCAAGGTCATCATCGCGGGCGCCGGCGGCGCTGCGCACCTGCCGGGCATGTGCGCGGCCAAGACCTCGCTGCCCGTACTCGGCGTGCCGGTGCAGTCCAAGGCGCTGAACGGGCTCGACTCGCTGCTCTCGATCGTGCAGATGCCCGCTGGCGTTCCAGTCGCCACGCTCGCAATCGGCGTGGCCGGCGCGACCAACGCCGCGATCCTCGCCGCGTCGATCCTTGCCAACGAGGACGAGCAGGTTCGCGCGGCCGTCGATGCTTTCCGCGCGGCACAGACCGACAAGGTCCTCGCCCAGCCCGACCCCCGCAACCCGACGATCGCAACGTGAAGATCGGCATCATCGGTGCGGGCCAGCTCGGACGCATGCTGGCCCTCGCGGGCTATCCGCTGGCACAGCAGTTCCGCTTTCTCGATACCAGCGCGGATTCGCCCGGCGGCCAGGTCGCACCGATCATCACGGGTGCATTCGACGATCCGCGCAGCCTCGAGCGGCTGGCGGCCGCAGTCGACCTGGTCACCTACGAATTCGAAAACGTTCCGGTCGCAGCACTGCAGCAGGTGGCGTCAACGCATCCCGTGTGGCCGCCGGTCGAGGCACTGCGCGTTTCGCAGGACCGCCTGCTCGAGAAGCAGCTGTTCTCGACGCTGAAGATTGCGACACCGCCTTTCCGCGCCGTGGATTCGCTCGAGGAACTGCGCAGCGCGGTCAAGGAGCTCGGACTGCCCTGCGTGCTGAAGACGCGCCGACTCGGCTACGACGGCAAGGGCCAGCGCTACCTGCGCAAACCCGCCGATCTCGAACCCGCCTGGAATGCGATCGGCAACGTGCCGCTGATCCTCGAGGGCTTCGTCGACTTCGAACGCGAGGTGTCGATCGTCGGCGTGCGCAGCACGACGGGCGAGGTGCGCGCGTACCCGATCGTCGCCAATACCCACAAGCACGGCATCCTGCGCGTGACGCTGGCGCCGCACCGTCACCCCGTCCTGCAGAAAGCGGCGGAGGTCTGTCTCAAGCGCGTGCTGCGGCACTTCGAATACGCCGGCGTGCTGACGCTCGAGTTCTTCGTCCGCAAGGGCAGGCTGGTCGCCAACGAAATGGCGCCGCGCGTGCACAACTCCGGACACTGGACCATCGAAGGCGCAGTCACGTCGCAGTTCGAGAACCACCTGCGCGCGATCCTTGGACTGCCGCTCGGCGACACCAGCCCGTCAGGCCATTGCGCCATGATCAATTTCATCGGTACCCTGCCGGAGCGTGATGCCATCCTGGCCCTGCCCGGCGTGCACTGGCACGATTACGGCAAGGAGCCGCGCCCGGGTCGCAAGATCGGCCACTGCACGGTCGTGGCGGCCAGTGCGGTCGAGCGCGACCGGTTGGTGCGCAAGGTACTGCGGAAGATGCCGCCACGCTGAAGTCAGGCTTGCCGGCACCGCTGCAATGGGTGGCTGGGGTTATGTGACGGACCGCGCAGTTTGAGCCCCGGCCAGCTCCCGTATACTGAACAGAGGGGAATCGAGCACACGATGTACCTGGAACACTTCAAGCTCAAGGAACTTCCGTTCCGGCTCAGCCCGGACCCGGCATTTCTCTTTCTGAGCCAGATCCACTCCCGCGCCAAGGCGTACATGGAGTCCACGATCTGGTTCACGGACGGCTTTGTCGTGATCACGGGCGAGATCGGCTCGGGCAAGACCACGCTGATCGAGTCGTTCCTGAAGGAAATCGACCAGGACGTCGTCGTCGCGCAGATCAACCAGACGCAGGTCTCGCCGATCGAGTTCCTGCAGGGCCTGCTCGCGCAATTCGGCTTCAGCCCGTTCCGCATGCGCAAGGCGGAGCTCCTCGACACGCTCAACAATTTCCTGATCGAGCAGCACGCGAACGGCCGCAGGGTGCTGCTGATCATCGACGAAGCGCAGAACCTCAGCAACAAGGTGCTGGAGGAAGTGCGCCTGCTCTCGGGCGTCGAAACGACCAAGGAGAAGGTGCTGCGCATCATCCTGGCGGGCCAGCCCGAGCTGCACGCCAAGCTCGACTCGGACGAGCTCATCCAGTTGCGCCAGCGCGTGCGGCTGCGCTTCCACCTGAGCGCGCTGACCGAGCCGGAGATGGGCGATTACATCCTCCATCGACTCAGGGTGGCGGGTTCCGAGGACCGCGAGATCTTCGAGCCGGACACTTTCCCGCTGATCTTCCGCTACACGGGCGGTATCCCCCGCCTTACCAACACACTGTGCGACACCTGCCTGCTCTCTGCCTTCGGCAGCGACGTGGAAAAAGTCGACGTCGATATAGTGCGGAAGGTGATCGGCGAACTGCAGTGGCAGGAATACGCCGGGCGCACCCACACCGACCTGCCGGCGACCCGCATCGACGATACCTCGCCGCAACCGCGCCCGCCGGTGGGGCGGGTCGTGCTCTCCAAGCGGGGCATCACGATCGATCACGCGCTGCTCGTGCCTGGCCGCTTCATCGTCGGCCGCACCACCGACAACGACATGCAGATCGACAGCAAGTTCGTGAGCCGCCACCACATGCAGCTCGTCACCTCCGTCGACAGCTGCTACGTGGAAGACCTGAACAGCACGAACGGCGTATTCCTGAACGGCAAGCGCGTGCGCCGGCACAAGCTGCAGGCGGGCGACGTGATCAAGCTGGGGATGCACGAAATCACGTATTCGCCGGTGGACCTGCCGGCCGAACCAGGCGATGACACCCACGCAACGCGGACGACGGTGCTGCAGGACTCCGATACCGACCTGGATTCAGACGATGAATCGGAAACCGACGATGAATCGGAGACCGACGACGAAGAACAGGACGAGTCGTCCTATTCGTCGATTGCGCGCGGATCGTAACCCGACTGCGTGGCGCGGTAATCGCGTCGCTTCATCCACAGCAACGCCCCCACGGTAAGCAGCGCGCCGCCAGCGATGAACAGCAGGCTTTGCGGCGCATGCTCGACCCACCAGGCCACCGCGAAGCAACCGAGCCCGGCGCCGACCGCCAGGTAAGGCAGGGCTTCGTACACCGGGCGCGGCAGCCACACGGCGGAATCAGCCCGTGCCGCCGACGGTCAGCGCGTCCACGCGCAGGGTGGGCTGGCCGACGCCCACCGGGACTTCCTGGCCTTCCTTGCCACAGGTGCCGACGCCATCGTCGAGCTTGAGGTCATTGCCGATCATCGAGACGCGAGTCATGACTTCGGGGCCGTTGCCGATCAGCGTGGCGCCTTTCACCGGGCGCGTGATCCTGCCGTTCTCGATCAGGTAGGCCTCGCTCGCCGAGAACACGAATTTGCCCGACGTGATGTCGACCTGGCCGCCGCCGAAATTGCGGCAGTACAGGCCCTTGTCGACCGAGGCGATGATCTCTTCCGGCGCATGCTGGCCGGGCAGCATGTAGGTGTTGGTCATGCGCGGCAGCGTGAGCGCGGCAAAGCTCTCGCGACGGCCGTTGCCCGTCGGCTTCACGCCCATGAGGCGCGCGTTGAGTTTGTCCTGCAGGTAGCCGCGGAGGCAGCCGTCCTCGATCAGCGTGGTGCATTGCGTCGGCGTGCCTTCGTCGTCGACATTGAGCGAGCCGCGGCGTGCCGCGAGCGTGCCGTCGTCGACGATCGTGACGCCTTTGGCGGCGACCTGCTGCCCGATGCGTCCGCTGAACGCGGAAGTGCCCTTGCGGTTGAAATCGCCTTCGAGACCGTGACCCACGGCTTCGTGCAGCAGCACGCCTGGCCAGCCTGCGCCGAGCACGACGGTCATCGTGCCTGCCGGTGCCGGCACCGCGTCGAGATTGACCTGGGCCGTGCGCACGGCTTCCTTGACCAGCGCACGCCACCGCTCGGACGCGAGGAATTCCGTATAGGCGAAACGACCGCCACCGCCGGCGTAGCCCTGCTCGCGCCGGCCGTCCTGTTCGATGATGACGCTGACGTTGAGCCGCACCAGTGGCCGCACGTCGCCGGCGAGCGTACCGTCGCTCGCCATGACGAGCACGATATCGTGCGACGCGGAGAGACTTGCCATCACCTGCGTGATGCGCGAATCGAGCGAGCGCGCCTCGCGGTCGATCTGCTCGAGCAGCTTGACCTTGTCGTCGTCGGCCATCGTCTCGACCGGATCGATGGCCGGGTAAAGGCCGCGTCCGCCCGTGGCATGCCAGGCCTGCACGCTGCCTCCCGCACCGGAACGCGAGATGGCGCGCGCGGCGTGCGCGGCCTCGAGCAGCGCAGGCAGCATCACTTCGTCGGAATAGGCAAAGCCGGTCTTCTCACCGGCCAGAGCGCGCACACCCACGCCCTGCTCGATGCTGTGGGCGCCGTCCTTGACGATGCCGTCCTCGAGCGCCCACGACTCTTCGCGCGTGAGCTGGAAATAGATGTCGGTGTAATCGACGGCGTGACCCATCACGTCCCCGAGTACCCTCGCGATACGGTTCTCGTCGAGTTCGGCCGGGCCGAGCAGCGCGGCACGTGCGACGTCCAGTGGATCACGAGCGGCGATGCCGGCCATGAGCGGGGTGGACTGGGGAGCGAAAAGCGGCGGCGGAATGTGCGGTTTCATGATTCCTGTCGGGGCGCGGCCACGGCAAGCCGGCGGTGCCGGACGGAAGGGAAATCCTGCCGCAGCCGGCGCTGCCGTGCGAGGTCCAATTCTGCCGTGATCACGCCGGTTCCGCGCGGCAATCGGGCCAGGATCCGGCCCCACGGCTCGACGATCATCGAGTCGCCGTGGGTTTCGCGCCCGTTCTCGTGGAATCCGGACTGCGCAGACGCCACCAGGTAACAGAGGTTTTCGACCGCGCGGGTGCGCAGCAGCAGTTCCCAGTGGGCACGGCCGGTGGGCACCGTGAATGCCGACGGCAACGTGAACCATTCGGCGCCCTGCTGCAGCAGTTCGCGGAAGAGTTCGGGAAAACGGACGTCGTAGCAGACGGCGAGACCGAGCCGGCCCGCCGGCGTGTCGACCGTGACGGCCCGCGTGCCGGGTCGCACCGCCTTCGATTCACGGTGGCTCTCGAGCTTGCCAGGCACGTCCACATCGAAGAGGTGGATCTTGTCGTAGCGTGCGACCTCGCGACCCGCGTCGTCGAAGACGAGGCACGACGCCGCAACACGCGGCTCGTCGGGCAGTTTGAGCGGGATCGTGCCGCCGACGATCCAGAAGCCGTGCATGCGCGCCTGTTCGGACAGGAAAGCCTGGATCGGGCCGGACCCGTGAGCTTCGGCGACCGCGAGCTTGTCGGCTTCGCCGCGTCCCATGAACGCGAAGTTTTCCGGCAGCACGGCGACCACCGCACCCTGCGCCCTGGCCTGGCGGAGCAGTTCGCCGGCGACAGCGAGATTGCGCGCCACGTTGGCGCAGGAAGTCATCTGGATGGCGGCGACATGCGTCACGGTGAATTTTCCCTTTGTTTCTCGACCGTCCCGGCCGCCGCTCCGACACCGGCAGGCGCGGAGATTCGCTGCACGACCGGAGCGGCCCACGAACCCGTCACATGGTAATAGGCCCGGGTGAGTCCTTGCAGTTGGTCTTTGAAAAGCTGTGACAGTACCAGCACGCCAGCGCCGATGACCGGCCCCGCCGCGAGCGCGCCGGCGACAGCCAGGGGCCCGCTGGGGTTGCCGCTCACGACGATCGTCTGGTCGTAGTCTTCGGTCGCAAGGCCGGTGCGTCCCACGATTCCCATGTCGACAGCTGCGCCCTTGAGCAGCAGGTTCTGCGTGAATGCATTGCCCGCGCGCACCTCGAAATCGCCCCGCACGCTGTTGAAGGCGAGGCCCTCGTCGGTGACGTCGCGGAAATCGAGCGCGAGTCGTCGCGGCAACTGCGTCACGCTGAACAGCCCGAGCATGCGGCCCGCGCCCGGTTCGATGTCGCGCAGGCGGCCGTCCTCGAGCGACACGTGGAGCGTGCCGTTGAGGGTCTTGAGCACGTCCATCGACGGGCCACCGGGCCACCATAGATCGGCTGCCAGCTTCGCGTTCCTGGCATCGATCGCGTCACGGAAGGCGAGCGCCTTCGTGGCGGCGCGAAAATCGGTGCTGGTCAACAGCGCCTCGACGCGCGTGCGTGGCGCACCCTGCTCCATCCACCAGCTGCCACTGGCGAGCAGGTCGAAGGCCGGCGACGTCGTCGAGATCGAATCGATGGTGAGTCCCCGCGGGTCGCGCGAGATCGCTGCCACCAGGTGGCCGAATTGCCGTGACTGCCAGGTGAAATCCGCGACGACCGCGCTGATGGCAGGCAGCGTGCGTGGGTCGATCTGCGCGTTTGCCGCCGCCTTTGCCACCGCAGCCGGGTTCGATTCCTCACTGGTAAGCTGCAGCCGCTGCATGTCGAGCACGATCGGCCGGCCGCGCGTGAGAACGTCGGGCACGGTCACCTGCCCTTCGGCCTGCGGTCCCGTCACCGCGATCCGCCAGACGTCGCCCTCGCTGCGCAGCTTCGCGATCACATCGCGGAACTCGAAGCCGAAGACCGTCGCGCGATCGAGGTGGACGTCGACCGGACCGAGCCAGTCCATCAGGCGCTGGCCACCGATGCTGGTCGAACCGCCGGCCGGTGTGTTCGAGAGCGCGAGCCACTCGCCCAGGTCGAACTGCGGCCACTCGCCGCTCACCAGCAAGCCGGGCTGCGCCGGCAGCGCCACGGGTTGCGCATCGAAGCGCGCCGCGCCGCGTTCGAGCCGCCAGACTTCGTCCCGCACGGCGAAACGCAGTTTCGCACGAGCGCTGCCCGACTCGAGCGTCACGTCGTTCACGCGCGGACTGGGAATCTCGATCTGTACGCGCGTCGGCCGCGTCTCGGGCGCGGCCTTGGCAAACGGCCGGGGCGCCTGGATGACGAGTCCTTCCAGGTCGCTCACGACGTCGAACTGCAGCGACCAGGCACCGCCGGCTCGTCGTTTCTCGATGTGGCCTTGCAGGTCCCAGTCCGTCGCGCCGCTCATCGCGATGGTTGCCGGCAGGCCGATGAATGCGGGTAGCCTGGCGCCACCAGCGCGGCCCTTGGCGGTGAGTTCCACCGCGGCTTCGGCATCGCGGGAGGTGCGGCCGGGGCTCGCGGACAGTTCGAACGGGCCGTCGAGGATCGTGCCGCGCAGCCCCGCAATGTTCACCTCATAGTTGTGCAGCTCGAAAGTGCCCTGGACACGCTGGGCGGGCGCCCGCAGCGCAGGCAATGCGACGGTGACACCGCCGAGCATCGCACGCACCGTGTAGTCGCGCGGAGGTGGCGGTGTCGGCATCGTCGCCAGCGCTTCGGCCGAAATCACCGGCAGCGAAAGCTTGACCTGGTACTGCGCAGGGCCGCTGCCGGTGAGACCCATGAACTGCTTGCCGACGATCGGCCCCAGCGGACTCGCCTGCACGTACCCAAGCGCCTGCTGCAGGTCCCCGCCCGCCTTGCCGTCGATCTCGAGAATCGGCGCCTTGTAATCAGCCATCCGGAACCGGGCCTGCGACAGCTTCAGCCCGCCGAGTTCGCCGCTCGCGACGTCCGCTTCGATCGCTGCGTTGTGGAATCGCGCGGTGCCCGATGCATTGACGAGCGGCGCAAACCCGGGGTAGTAGTCGAGAGTGACGTTGGTCGCGTCGGCGGAGGCGGTGAAATCACCTTCGCCGTCGCGGAACGGAAACTTGCGCACCGGCCCGCGGTAACTCAGACGGCCGTTCGTGGCCCTGCCGCGGACGAAGGCGCGATCGAGCCAGGCGATCGTGCGCTCGCGCAAACGGCCGACGGGCACGACTTGCGGCACCAGCGAGACGTCGACCTCGGGTACCTCGGCGGTCAGCGCCAGGATCGGCGAGACGCCGGGCCTTTCGAAGCCCAACTCGACGTCCACCTGCGCGCGGCCCTGGCGATGCAGTACCCGTGCGCCCTTGACGCTCGCAATCCAGATGGCGCCCTCGCGACGCCAGCCGCCGTCCGCGGTGACGCGCTCGAGCGCGAGCGGCTCCCGGAACATCCGCGGCCACTCGAACACAGGTTGGTCCGCGCGCAGTTGCAGCGTGCCCCGCTGGTCGCTGCCATCGAGCCTGAGGGAGACACCCGACACACCCGGGAAGCGCCCGATGGGCTGGACGCCGACGCCGACAAGACTTGCCTGCACCGTGAACGTCGGCGGGATGCCTGCCCGCTCGCGCTGCACGCTGGCTCGCAGCGTCTCCACTCGTCCGCGTGGCGCCAATCCGGCAAAACGATCGAAGGTCGTGGGCGCAAACGCGAGCACCAGCGGCCAGGTCGCGGTCAAGTCGAGCCCGTCGACGTTCAACTCGAGCCCGAAGCGCGTCACCGGCTTCCCGGTCCAGCGTCCCCAGGCCTGCGTCTCCTTCGGCGCGCGCAGCGTGCCGGACTGCGCGCGCAGCCCCTCAATCCGGAAGACCCAGGCCTCGCCTTCTCGACGCAGGCGCGCATCGCCTTCGAGGGCGCCGTAGCGGGCCAGTGCGGGCAGCGGCAGCGGCACGCGCTCGACCATTTCCTTGGTCACCGTCGGGAATTTCACCTGGCTGCCGGGCGCGAGTTCGAGCCGCGGATCGCTGATGCGCACGGCCTCGATCGGCGGCACGGCACGACGCGGCAATTGCAGCTCAACGTCGCGCAACTCAAAACTGAGCCGTACGTGCGACACGCTGCCTTGCTCGAGTGCCAGCACGCCGCGCAGATGGCCGGATCCCGCGAGCGGCCTGGCGACCTGCGGTGGCAGGAATTCCTCGAGGCCGGCCAGCCGCACGGTGTCCGCATCGATCTCGACCCGCGCATCGAGGTGCTCACGCTCGTCGAGCGTGCCATTGAGCCGCACGTTGAAGTCGGCGTGCGTGCCGAGTTCGTCGGGCAACGTGGCGTTGCCTTCCATCACGACGAAATCGCGGTCGCGGCGCAACTGGACGTCGAGATCGGTGAGTTCGAGCGGCGCGCGACCTGTCTTCAGGTCGCGATAGACGACGGTCGCATCTTCGACGATGACGCGCCCTGCCGGGAGACGGTCGAAATCGAATGGCGGTCGATCGGCGGGTCGCTCGCGCAGGCCCAGCAGCCGGATGCGGCCGTCGGCGAGACGCACGACCGTCACGCGCGGCTCGAGGATGCGGATGCGGCCCGCCACGAACTGGCCAGTGCGGAGGAAGTTCCAGAGGTCGAGGCCGATGCTGCCTTCGCTCGTGGCGAACAAGGTCTGCGAGCCGTCTTCTGCCACCACCCGCAGATCGCGCAGCACGACTTCCGGCCCATACCAGCGCAGCCGCGCGTCGAGCCGCGAGTACTCGAACTTCATGTGCGTCTGACGTTCGATCCACGTGCGCAACTTCTGCTCGTTGTGCGGCACGTAGGCGATCGCAATGCGCAGCGCCGTCAGCAGCAGCGCGACCACCACGAGCAGTCCGGCCGCGGTGCCTGCGACCAGGCGCCACCACCGGGTGGAAATCACATGAGCACCACGTCGTACTGGTCGTGCAGGTAGAGCGCCTCGGTCTGCAGGCGGATCGGCTTGCCGACCAGCACTTCGAGTTCGCCGAGCGCGGCAGACTCCTCGTCGAGCAGGCGCTCGATGACGTCCGAGTGCGCGAGCACCATGAGCTGCTGGAAGTCGAACTGGCCCGCCTGGCGCAGCACCTCGCGGAAGATCTCGTAACAGACGGTCTCCGGCGTCTTGACGAAACCACGGCCCTCGCAGGCCGGGCAAGGCGAACACAACTGGTGCGCGAGGCTTTCGCGCGTGCGCTTGCGGGTCATCTCGACCAGGCCGAGCGGCGACACTGCGGACACGTGCGTCTTCGCGTGGTCCGCCGCCAGCGCTTTCTCCAGCGCCTGCAGCACCTGCTTGCGGTGCTCTTCCTCCTCCATGTCGATGAAGTCGATGATGATGATGCCGCCGAGATTGCGCAGCCGCAGCTGCCGCGCGATCGCGACCGCCGCTTCGAGGTTCGTGCGGTAGATCGTCTCCTCGAGGTTGCGGTGCCCGACGTACGCGCCCGTGTTGACGTCGATGGTCGTGAGCGCCTCGGTCTGGTCGATGATCAGGTAGCCGCCCGACTTGAGCAGCACCTTGCGCTCGAGCGAGCGCTGGACCTCCTCTTCCACGCCGTGCAGGTCGAAGAGCGGCCGGTTGCCGGTGTAACGCTCGACGCGGGCGCCGTGCGCGGGCATGAACGTCGTCGCGAATTCCCGCATGCGTTCGCAGGTGCGTTCGTGATCGACCAGCACGCGGTCCACGCCTTCGCCGACGAGGTCACGCATCAGGCGCAGCGGCAGCGGCAGGTCTTCATGCACGAGCGTGCCGGCGCGTGTGCCTGCCGCCTTGGTCGACAGCACCTCCCACAGCTTGCGCAGGAACAGCATGTCGGCGCGCAGTGCCGCAAGCGTCGCGCCTTCTGCTGCGGTGCGCACGATGTAGCCGCCCGTCTCGCCCGGCGTCACGAACGACTGCATCAGCCCGCGCAGCCGCAGCCTTTCTTCCTCCGTCTCGATGCGGGCCGAGATGCCGACGCCGTGTCCGAAAGGCATGTAGACGAGGTAACGCGAAGGAATCGTGATGAACGTCGTGAGGCGAGCGCCCTTGGTGCCGAGCGGATCCTTCAGCACCTGCACCAGGATATCGCCGCCCTCGCTGACGAGGTCGCGGATGTTCTCGGTGCGCGTTTCCTCGCCCGAGCCTTCGGCGTCCGCCGGCTGCACGATGTCGGAGACGTGCAGGAATGCCGTGCGCTCGAGACCGATGTCGATGAAGGCGGCCTGCATCCCGGGCAGGACCCGCGACACGCGCCCCTTGTACAGGTTGCCCGTGAGTCCCATGCGGCTCGCCCGTTCGACGAAGAGCTCCTGCAGCACGCCGTTCTCGAGCAGGGCCGCGCGCGTCTCGCGCGGACTGACATTGACGATCATTTCCGTGGTCATGGTGCCTGGGTGTTCCATCCGGTCAGACCGAGCGCCGGTGCCAGCAGTTCCCAGGTCTCGTACAGTGGCAGTCCCATCACGCCGGAATAACTGCCGGCGAGACGGCGAATGAAGATGGCGGCGTGGCCCTGCACCCCGTATGCACCGGCCTTGTCAGCCGGCTCCCCGGTGCGCCAGTACCAGTCGATCTCGGCACGTGTCAGCGGGCGGAACTCGACCGTGCTGGTGCTGATGCGGGCGTTCGCACCGCCTGCGTGCAGCACCGCGACCGCTGTGTGCACCTCGTGCGTCCGCCCGGACAGCCGGCCGAGGATTCGGGCCGCGTCCTCGTGGTTGGCGGGTTTGCCGAGGATGTCGTCGCCAAGCGCCACGGTGGTGTCGGCTGCGAGTACCGGGCGCCGTTCCGCGAGTGCCAGGCGTTCCCATAGCACGCGCGCCTTCTCCTCGGCGAGCCGCAGCGCATAGTGCGCAGGCTTCTCGCCGGGCCGCGGCGATTCGTCGATTGCCACCGGGCGCACTTCGTGGGTCACGTCGATCTGCCGCAGCAATTCACTGCGCCGCGGCGAGGCGGACGCCAGGTAGATGGCGGGTGCGTCGCCAGCCATCCTGACTCAACCCGCGATGACGGTCGGTTCGAGGCGGCGCTGTGCCACCAGCGAATTACTGACCAGGCAGACGTGCTCCGACTTCTCGAGCAGCTTGGTCGCGCGATCCTGGTCCGTGCCGGCCGGCACTCGCAGCGTCGCATGCACGACGACCTCGGTGAAGTACGTGCGGCCGTCGACGCGGTCGAGCTTGGCTTCGGCACGGGCGGCGAGCGAAGTCCATTCGAGCTTCGAGGCGCGGGCCACTGCACGGAAGCTGAGCACGAAGCAGTCGGCCACGGCGGCGCAGAGCAGAGTCTCGGGCGACCAGCGATCACCCGGGCCGTCGAACTCGACGGGCGGCGCGGTGAGGATGGCAGGCAGCCCCGGGGAATTCAGCGGAACGTCACCGGTCGGTTCGGCGGTGGCGTGGACGGTGTACTGGTGCGGATATGGGTGCATGGGGCTGCCTCTCGGCCGTAAGTCCGGATGTCAAAAGGAGAATTGAATCGTGCCGGGAGGCCCCTGTCCATCGAGGGGATCGCAGATGCCTCAAGCCCGGTGATACGGCAGCCCCCTGATCAGGCTGACAGCCCGGTAGAGGGCTTCCGCGACCACGACCCGGGCCAGGCCATGGGGCAGCGTCAGGGCCGACAGGGACCAGCGCAGCCGGGCCTGGGCGTCGATTTCAGAAGCCAGGCCGTCCGGCCCCCCGATACAGAAAACCGGGTCATCACCCTCGCGCGCCCGGTCCTCGAGCCAGCGTGCAAGCTGCCCGGTGGTCAGGGCCTTGCCGCCAACCTGCAGGGCGACGAGGTAGGGCCTCGCCCCCGCCGCCGCCAGCATGCGCTTGCCCTCAGCCTCCACGGCCCGGCGCACGTCACCGCTGCCGCGGTCGCCCAGGGGGATTTCAACCAGTTCGAGCCGGTAGTCTCCCCGCAGGCGCGTAACGTAGTCGTCGCAACCCGCGTCGACCCAGTCTGGCATCCGGGTGCCTGCGGCCAGCAGTCGCATGCGCATGCAGGGGGGTCCAGCGATCCAGGTTCAGGTCGGGGCCGCGAGTTCTCAGGAACCCCTTGCGGCGCCTTTTTCCCAGAGCTTCTCCAGCGCGTAGAACTCGCGCACTCGTGGCAGCATCACGTGCAGCACGACGTCGTTCAGGTCCAGCAGCACCCACTCGCCATCACGCTCGCCTTCGATGCCATATGGCCGGTAACCGGCTTCCTTGCAGCGCTGCACGACACGGTCCGCAATCGACTTCACGTGCCGGTCCGAGGTACCACTGGCCACCACCATCATGTCGGTGATGTCGGTGATGTCGCGGACATCCATCGCCTTTACGTTCACGGCCTTCATGTCCGCGAGCGCGGCCAGCACGACCTGTGCCAGCGCCGGCGGTGCCTTGGTCCTGGCCTTGGCCTTGGTCAGCTTCGTCGTCGCAGGCTTGGTGCCTGCCGCGACCTTGCGCGGCGCCTTCGCTCGAGCCTTGGCAGCACCCTTGGCGGCGGTCTTTGCGGGCGCCTTCTTGACGGCTCTGGCGGCAGGACGGGCGGAAGGTACGGACGACGATCGCGACGGGCGCTTGGCTGCCATGCTCACCTCGTGGGTTGGGAAACAGAATAGCTGTGGGTCGCGCGGATCAGCGCGCATACGGGATCGGGGACCAGGTAGCGGGGATCGCGGCCGGCTGCGAGCAGGTCGCGCAATTCCGTGGATGAAATTTCGAGTTGCGTCACGGGCTGGATCAGGATGCGCCCGGCGAGCGCATTGTGCAAAGTCCCGGCCGCATCGACAACGCGTTCGGCCAGCAGGTCGCCCAGCACGCCCGAGTCCGGCGCCACCCAACCAGGGCGCGGCGCAACGACGATGTGCGCGAGTTCAAGCAGTTCCGTCCAGCGGTGCCACGTCGGCAACCCGAGGAATGCGTCCATACCGACGATGAGGCACAACGGCGTGTCCGGCAGTTCCGCGCGCAGTTCAGCCAGCGTCAGCACGCTGTACGAACGGCCTGCGCGTCGAACCTCGCGATCATCGACGACGAATCCCGGTTGGTCGGCCACCGCTGCACGCACGAACTCGAGGCGCCGGGCGGCGTCGACCCGGGGTGGATCGCGATGCGGCGGATCACCGGCGGGGACGAAGCGCACAGCTTGCAGCCGGACCGTCTGCAGGATCTCGAATGCGGTGCGCAGGTGGCCGAAGTGGATCGGGTCGAACGTGCCGCCGAAGACGCCGAGCGGTGCGCTGGGAAATCCTGCCGTCATGCGGCCGCGAGCTTCACGCCGGCGATGCGTGCGACCAGTCCGGTGATCTCGACCCAGGGTTCGCCGCGCAGGTTGCCCTTGGCGACACGATCGGCGCGTGCGGCAGCGGTAAGCAGCGAATCGATGTCGGCGCGACGCAAGCGCTTGAGGGCGACCTTGATCGGCCCCTGCCGGCTGCCCCAGACCTGCTCGGCGCGGAAAATGCCGTCGATGTTGCGTTCGTTCGGTTCGCGTTGCAGCACTCGCGAGACTGCGCGCAGGTCGTTGAGCAAGGCCCAGAGGATCAACGGCGGTTCGCGGCCTTCGCTGCGCAGGCCGTCGAGGATGCGAAGCGCCCGTGGCGCGTTGCCAAGGAACGCCGCAGTGGACAACTCGAACACGTCGTAGCGGGCATTGTCCGCGACCAGCTCGGCAACTGCGTCGGCACCGAGCGTCGAGCCTGGCTTCAGCAGAGCGATGCGCTCGATCTCCTGCTGCGCGGCAAGCAGGTTGCCTTCGACCCGGTCAGCGAGCAGCTGCGCGGCTGCCGGCTCGAGCGTGACGCCGTGCCGCTGCAGGCGGCGCGTGATCCATTCGGGCAGGCGCTCGCGCGTCATTGCCGGCGCGACGACCACTGTGCCCTGGCGCTCGAACTCATTGACCCACGCCGACTTCTGCGACTTGGGTTCGAGCTCGCCTGTGACCAGCAGGACCGTGTCGGCGGGCGGCTCGGCGGCGAGCTTGACGAGATTCTTTGCGGCGCCCGCATCTGGCGCATTGCGCAGCTTCAGTTCGATCAGCCGCAGGTTGGCGAAGAGCGCGAGGCTGTTCGCGTCCATGAGCAGCGCGTCCCAGTCGAAACCGCGCTCGATGAAATGGACCTCGCGATCGCCGTAACCGACTGCACGCGCCTTGGCCCGCAGCGCCGTCGCGGCCTCGTCGATCAGCAGCGGTTCGACACCCGTGATGAGGCACACGCGCGGCAGCTGGCCTTTGGCCAACGCTGCCTGGAAGGCGTCGGGGGTCGTCCTCACGGGGCGGACGGGCCTGCAGCGCGAATCCGCGGTGGTCGAAGTGCCTGGGTGTGGCTCGGCATGTGCCGGGGATTATAGAGGGGAAGGGGGAGGAAGGGCAGGAAGGGCAGGAAGGGCAGGAAGGGCGGAAAGTCAGAATGGAGTCAGCTGGAAGCATGCTTCGCGCGTCCTACTCCTCCTTCCCCTTCCTTCCCTTCCTGCCCTTCCTACCCCTTCCCCACTCCGCTATATTGCCCGCACATTCCGCATCCACGGACCAGCCATGGGCTTCCTGCGCCCGCCGCACCCTGTATCCCGCCATCAAGCCGTACCGCAGCGGCTGGCTGCGCGTCTCGTCGGAACACGAGATTTACTGGGAGGAATGCGGCAATCCGCGGGGTAAGCCGGCGGTGTTCGTACACGGCGGACCGGGGGCCGGCGCGGGCGAGACGTCCCGGCGCTTCTTCGACCCGCGCAGGTACCGGATCGTGCTGTTCGACCAGCGCGGTTGCGGCCGCAGCAAGCCGCACGCGAGCCTGGTCGACAACACGACGCAGCATCTCGTCGCGGACATGGAAGCATTGCGCAAGCACTTGGGCGTCGAGCGCTGGCTCGTGTTCGGCGGCTCGTGGGGCTCGACGTTGTCGCTCGCCTACGCGCAGGCGCACCCGCGGCGCGTGACCGAACTCGTGCTGCGCGGCATCTTCATGCTGCGCGACTGGGAGATTCACTGGTTCTACCAGCACGGCGCGAGCGCGATCTTCCCGGATCACTGGGCCAATTACATCGCGGCGATTCCGCCAGCGGAACGGGGCGACCTGGTCGGCGCGTTCTACAAGCGCCTGACCAGCCGCAGTCGTGCAGTGCAGCTCAAGGCCGCAAAGGCGTGGGCCGAGTGGGAGGCCGCGACGAGCTACCTGCTGGTCAACGAACAGAACATCGCCGCCTGGAATTCCGACGACTTTGCCATCGCCGTGGCCCGCATCGAATGCCACTACTTCGTCAACCAGGGGTTCTTCGAGAACGAGGACCAGCTGCTGCGGGGCGTGCGCAGGATCCGCAGCATCCCGGCGGTGATCGTGCAGGGCCGCTACGATGTCGTCTGCCCGATGCGCAGCGCGTGGGACCTGCACAAGGCGTGGCCGGAAGCCGACTTCCGCGTGGTTCCGGACGCGGGACATTCGGCGCTGGAGGCCGGCAACACGCACGAACTCGTGTCGGCGACCGATCGATTCGCGCGGTGACAACCTGCGTGGATCGATTCGAAGCAGTCAGAGCGACTCGAGCCGGCGCGTCACCAGCACGGCGAGATCGCGTGCCATCGCCTCGCGGATGATGGCCTCCTCGCGGTCTTTCGCGAGCAGCTGCGTTTCATCGAAGCTCAGGTTGCGGATCAGCTCGAGCGGCTGCAACTCGAGCACTTCCTTGCCGCCGCGGTCCACCGAGTACTCGATCAGGTAGAAGATCTCGAACTCCTGCGGCGTGTTGCGCGCGGAAACCGAGAGCACACGCCGCCCGCTGCGATCGCGCTGGATACGCACCACCGTGTCCGCTTCCGCCGCTGTGCTGGTCAGCTGGCCGCCTGAACGCTCGATGGCCCGGCGCAGCTCCACCGCAAAGGGCGTGACCTGGTCGGCGGTGATCACGTAGAACTTGCGCATCCCCTCCGGCAGCGAGCCGCTGCCCTGCAGGTGGAAACCGCAACCCGCCAGCAGGAACGCGGCGATGAGCGACACCAGCGTCGCGCGCAAGGCTCTCATACGACCACGTTCGCCAGCTTGCCACGCACGTACACGAACTTGCGGATCGGCTTGCCGTCGATGTACCTGAGCACGCCCACGTCGGCCAGGGCCGCTTCACGCACGGTCGCCTCGTCGGCGTTCGCCGCCACCGTGACGCGCCCGCGCAGCTTGCCGTTCACCTGCACGACCACTTCGATCGCGTCGCGCAACAGGGCGTCGGCATCGACCTGCGGCCAGCGCTCGTCGATGACGGCACCCGCGTGACCCAGCTCGTGCCACAAAGCGTGGCAGGCATGCGGCACGACCGGCGCCAGGCCTAGCACCACGATTTCCAGCGCTTCCTGCATGACAGCGCGCCCCTGGGCACTGCGGTCGTCGAACTTCGCGAGCGCGTTCATGAGTTCCATCACCGCAGCGATTGCGGTGTTGAACGTGCGCCGGGTGCCGATGTCGTGCGTGATCTTGCGCAGGGCCTCGTGCACCTGGCGCCGGATGTCGCGTTGCGCGGGCGAGAGCGCCGCCTTGTCGAGCGCGGCTTCGAGCGGACCAGCCTGCACGTGCTGGTGCACGGCCTTCCACAGCCGCTTCATGAAGCGGAATGCGCCTTCGACACCTTCGTCGCTCCATTCGAGTGACTGCTCCGGCGGCGCCGCGAACATCATGAACAGGCGCGCGGTGTCCGCGCCGTAGGTCTCGACCAGCGATTGCGGATCGACGCCGTTGTTCTTCGACTTCGACATCGTGCCGATGCCGGACGTCTCGACCGGCTGGCCGTCCGCGCGCAGCACGGCACCGACCTGCGCGCCCTTGCCGTCGAACTGCACGTCCACGTCGGCCGGGTTGAAGTAGACGATGCGCCCTTCCGCCGGCTTGCGGAAATAGATCTGGTTCAACACCATGCCCTGGGTGAGCAGGTTGGCGAACGGCTCCTCGACCTGCGTCAGGCCGAGGTCGCGCATGACGCGCGTCCAGAAGCGCGAATACAGCAGGTGCAGGATCGCGTGCTCGATGCCGCCGATGTACTGGTCCACGGGCATCCAGTACTTCGCGCGCTCGTCCACCATGGCACTGTCGTTGTTCGCGCTGGCGTAACGGAAGTAGTACCAGGACGAATCGACGAACGTGTCCATCGTGTCCGTCTCGCGACGCGCGGGCTTGCCGCACTGCGGGCACTGGCACTCGAGGAACTTCGAGTTCTTGCCGAGGGGATTGCCGCTGCCGTCCGGCACGAGTTCTTCGGGCAGCACGACCGGCAGCTGGTTGTCCGGCACCGGCTGCACGCCGCACTCGCTGCAGTGGATCAGCGGGATCGGGCAGCCCCAGTAGCGCTGGCGCGAAATACCCCAGTCGCGCAGCCGGAAATTGACGCGGCGCCTGCCGCGACCCTGCGCCTCGAACAGCTTCGCGAACGCGTCGAATGCTTCGTCGAAATCGAGGCCGTCGAACTGCCCGGAGTTGATCAGCGTGCCGTGTTCGAGGTATGCCTCCTCGTCGATGCGGGCGAGCGAACCGTCGGCCGGCTGCACCACCTGGTGAATGCGCAGGCCGTACCGGCGCGCAAACTCGTAGTCGCGCTGGTCGTGCGCCGGTACGGCCATCACCGCGCCGGTGCCGTAACCCATCAGCACGAAATTGGCGACCCACACCGGGACGCGTTCGCCGCTGATCGGGTGGATGGCGTGGACGCCGAGCGGCATGCCGCGCTTTTCCATGGTCTCGAGCGCGGCTTCGGTGACGCCATTGCGCTGGCACTCGGCGATGAACTGCTGCAGGTCGGGATTGCCCTGGGCGGCGCGCTGCGCGAGCGGATGCTCGGCCGCAACGGCCATGTAGGTGACGCCGAGCAGCGTGTCCGGACGCGTCGTGTAGATGCCGAGCGTGCCGCCGCCTTCGACGTCGAACTCGATCTCGAGGCCCTCGGAGCGGCCGATCCAGTTCTCCTGCATCAGCCGCACGCGCTCGGGCCAGCCCGGCATGTCGTCCAGGGCGCCAAGCAGGTCGTCGGCGTACCTGGTGATGCCCAGGTAGTACATCGGGATCTCCCGCTTCTCGACCAGCGCGCCGGTGCGCCAGCCGCGGCCGTCGATCACCTGCTCGTTGGCAAGCACGGTCTGGTCCACGGGATCCCAGTTGACGGTGCCGGTCTTGCGGTAGGCGATGCCTTTCTCGAGCATGCGCAGGAACAGCCACTGGTTCCAGCGGTAGTAGTCGGGCTTGCAGGTGGCGACTTCACGCGACCAGTCGATGCCGAAGCCGAGTGACTTCAGCTGTCGCTTCATGTACGCGATGTTGTCGTAGGTCCATTTCGCGGGCGGCACGCCGTTGGCCATCGCGGCGTTCTCGGCGGGCAGGCCGAACGCGTCCCAGCCCATCGGCTGCAGCACGTTGTAACCCTGCATGCGCATGTAGCGCGTAATCACGTCGCCTATGGTGTAGTTGCGAACGTGTCCCATGTGCAGGCGCCCGCTCGGGTACGGGAACATGCAGAGGCAGTAGTACTTGGGGCGGGAGGGGTCCTCGGCGACGGCAAAGCTGCCATTGCCGTCCCAGAAGGCCTGGGCTTGCGGTTCGAGGACGGACGGTTCGTAACGTTCCTGCATGGTCGACCGGATGGGGCGCGTGGCGGACTACACAGGATACTGGACCGGGCGAGGAAGGGGGAGGAAGGGGGAGGAAGGTCAGGAAGGGGAGGAAGGACAGGAAGGTCAGGAAGGTCAGGAAGGTCAGGAAGGACAGGAAGGACAGGAAGGACAGGAAGGACAGGAAGTTCAGGAAGCAATGGTACTTCCTGCCTTTCCTCCCCTTCCTCCCCTTCCTCCCCTTCCTCCGCTTCCTCTCCTTCCTCCCCTTCCTCCCCTTCCTACCCCTTCTTCATCAGCGCCATCGCGGTGCCAACCAGCGCCGATACCTCGGTCATGTTGCCCGGCACGATCATGGTGTTGTTCTTCTGCGCCAGCTGGGCATAGGCCTCGACCGCCTTCTCCGCCACCTTGAGCTGCACCGCCTGTTCGCCGCCCGGCATCTGGATCGCCTGGGCCACCTTGCGGATCGCATCCGCCGTCGCCTCGGCCACCGCCACGATCGCCGACGCCTCGCCCTGGGCCTTGTTGATTTCGGCCTGGCGCTCGCCCTCGGAGCGCGCGATGGAGGCCTCGCGTTCGCCGGTGGCGATGTTGATCTGTTCCTGCTTGCGGCCTTCCGAGGCCGCAATGAGCGCGCGCTTCTCGCGCTCGGCGGTGATCTGCGCCTGCATCGAACGCAGGATCTCCTGTGGCGGCGTGAGGTCCTTGATCTCGTAGCGCAGCACCTTCACGCCCCAGTTGGCAGCCGCTTCGTCGAGCGCGCTCACCACCGACGCATTGATCGCGTCGCGTTCCTCGAAGGTCTTGTCGAGTTCCATCTTGCCGATCACCGAACGCAGCAGGGTCTGCGCCAGCTGGGTGATCGCAAGCACGTAATTGCTCGAGCCGTAACTGGCCCGCATCGGGTCCGTGACCTGGAAGTAGATGATGCCGTCGACCTGCAGCTGCGTGTTGTCCTTGGTGATGCAGACCTGGCTCGGCACGTCGAGCGGGACTTCCTTGAGCGAGTGCCTGTAGGCGACGCGCTCGATGAACGGGACCACGAAGCTGAGCCCGGGCGTCAGCGTTCGATCGTACTTGCCGAGCCGCTCGACGACCCAGGCGTGCTGCTGCGGCACGATCTTGATCGTCTTCATGACGAAGATGATCGCGATGACTGCGAGTACCAGTGCGATTTCCATTGATCAGTCCGTCCCTTGCCTGAGGTCGATTGCGTTGCCGGTCACTGCCGCGGGGCAGCGGGCTCGAGCACGAGCCAGTTGCCTTCCACTGCACTCACGCGATGCTCGCCGGCCGCCGCTGGCGCGCCCGGTGCAAGCCGTGCTTCCCAGGGTGAGCCTCGATACTGTACCCGCGCCGTTCGATTCGGGGACCATTCCTGCACGAACACGCGCTCACCGATGTCGAGATTGACGTCGCGATTGCTTGCCGCAGGCAACGCTGGCGCCTCGCGCGTGCGGCGCCAGCGCCAGAACGCGGTCCCGCCACCGGCTACCGCAGCCGCGGCGACGATCTGCAGTGGCACTCCGAAGCCGAGGTGGCTCGCGATCGCTCCGGCCGCGAGGCCGAGCGCCAGCATCAGCATGTAGAAGGTGCCGGTGGACAATTCGACTGCGACCGCGATCCCTGCCAGCACCCACCAGACCGTCGCTGCGGACAATTCCATGCCAGTTCCCTCAGCCAGCCAGGAAATGGATACGGCCGGCGCCGTCCACGGTACGCCTGAGATCGCCGGCGTGCCAAAGGTAATTCAGGTGCGCGACGGTTTCGCCGAGCGCCAGGAAGCGGTGATAGCCGCGCAACGGACGCCCGTACATGACTGGCAACAGCCCGTAGGCCGCTTGCGGCTCATGGCAGGCCGCACGCAGGCTCGCCAGTTGCTGCAGATGGTGCGAGCGCAGCACGTCCACGCGCCGGTGCAACCCCCGGAACGGCCGGCCGTGGGACGGCAGCACGAGCGTGTTCGGTGCGCAGTGCTCGAGCCGCGCGAGCGATTCCAGGAATTCACGCAGTGGATTCGCCTCCGGCCGCGACGGCAGCACGCTCACGTTGGGTGAGATCGTGGGCAGGACCTGGTCGCCGGCGATCAGAACCTGGTCCTGCGCGTCATACAGGCAAAGGTGCCCGCGGCAATGCCCGCTGGTCTCGATGATGTCCCAGTCGCGGCCCGCGGCGTGCACTCGCTCACCGCCGGCAGATGCCTGCGCCAGCGGCGGCAGGCCGCCGTACCAGGCGCCGTGTTCCCTGCCCGGTGCTCTGCGCAGCGTCTCGAGGTCGACCTCCATGCCGTGCGCGGTGACGAACGCATGCTGCTGCTCGCGCAATGCGTCCGGCGATGCGGCAAGGTAGGCTGCGGTCGAACGGTGGCCAATCTCGGACATCCACACAGGCGCGCCGTGGCGCTCATGCAGCCAGCGCGAGAGACCCATGTGGTCCGGATGGTCGTGCGTGATGAAAATCCGGCGCAGCGCGCGCCCCTCGAGATCGTGCGTCTCGAGACTGTGCCAGGCCGCGCGGCAGACGTCGTCGGCGAGGCCCGTGTCCACCAGCATCCAGCCGTCTGCGTGCCGCAGCAGCCACACGTTGATGTGGTTCAACTCCATCGGCAGCGGAATGCGCGCCCAGTGCAGGCCGGCGCCGATCTCGATGGCGCGGCCCGGTTCCGGCGGATCGGTCTCCAGGTAGTCGAGGGCCCGGCGCGGCGACGGGTACAGCTCGCCCTCGGCGGTCAATGCACCGCGGTGTTCGCTCATTGCCGGATGCTCCGGTGGTACGAGACCGCGATGACAGCGAGTCCAAGCCAGAGCACGGCAAGGATCGGCCAGTTGCCGAAACGCACGTAGGGCGTGAGACCGGTACGCGGCTGCACTTCGCCCGTGAGCACGCCGGGCTGGAACTGCGGCAGCGATCCGAGCAGCGAACCGTCGTGCTCGATCAGCGCAGTGACGCCGTCGTTGGTCGCGCGCAGCATCGCGCGCCCGCTCTCGAGCGAACGCATGCGGCTGATGTCGAGGTGCTGGTGGGGCGCGGTCGAGTCGCCGAACCAGGCGTCGTTGGTGACGTTGACGAGCAGTGTCGACTGGCGGGCCAGCCCGAGCTGCTCGGAACCGTAGGCGTCTTCGTAGCAGATGGTCGGCGCGAAGGTTTCGCCCGCGGCCCGCAGCGGCGCCGGATCGGCGCGTCCAGGCTCGAAATCGGAATACGGCAGGTTCATCAGCCGCAACCACTCGCGCACGGCCTGCGGCACCGGGAAGAATTCGCCGAAGGGGACGAGTCGTCGCTTGTCGTACCACTGCACCGGCTGTTCGAGCGCCCAGGCCGCGACCGAGTTGTAGTACGAGCCCGTCGCTGCGTCGCGCCGCAGCAGGCCCATCAGCAGCGATGAGCCGTTTTCGTTGGCGAGCGCGGACATCTGCGCGAGGAACGGGCGCACGTTCGCCTCGAGTGATGGAATCGCCGATTCCGGCCAGACGATGACGTCCGCGCCGAGGTGCGGCACCATCATGTCCGCGTACAACTGCATCGTATGCGCGCGCTGGTCTGCTGCCCACTTCATCGACTGCGGCACGGCACCCTGCACCAGCGCGGCGCGGATCGGCGCCCCACGCGGCACCGTCCATTCGATGCGGGTCAAGGCGGTGCCGGTGCCCCACACGCACAGGACGATGACGGCAGCGACGATTCGGTCACGACGCTCGCCGAGCAGCAAAGCGGCCAGTGCACCCGCGGTGACCGCGGCGGCGAAGCTCACGCCGTAAACGCCGAGCAGCGGCGCAAAGCCACGGAGCGGTGTCGCAAGCTGCGAGTACCCGAGCGCGAGCCATGGAAATCCGCTGAGGAACCAGCCGCGAAACCACTCCGAGAACACCCACAACGCGGGCAGCAGGAACAGCCAGCGCAGCGCGCCGCTGGCCGGTGCCCAGCGCGCGCCGACGTATCCGACGATCGCGGTGTAGACGCCCATGATCGCCACCAGCCCGAGCATGAGCAGCAGCGCTACCCAGACGGGCGCCTGCCCGACCAGGTGGATGCTGTGGTACAGCCAGTACGTGCCCGCGAGGAACGTGCCGACCGTGAACAGGAATCCACACCACGCCGCTTCGCGTGGACTCGCGCCATGCCAGAGCACGAACAAGGCGGCCGTGCACGCGAAGGCCAGCAGGTAATGCGAGTGGGGCGCAAAGGCGAGCGCGAGCACGCCGCCGAGCGGCAGCGCAAGCCAGCGCCCCCAGCCGTGGAGGCCGTGCAGGCGGGCGGCGACGTCCACCCGGCTAGCCGCCATCCGCCGGGCGCAATTCGAGGTCGCGCGGCGAAGTCACGCGCAGGGTCTCGATGCGGCGCCGGTCAGCGCGGGTCACCTTCAGTTCCAGCCCGCCGATCTGCACGGCTTCGCCGCGACGCGGCATCCGTCCCAGTTCCTGCAGGATCAGGCCGCCGATGGTGTCGCATTCCTCGTCGGAGAACCGCGTACCGAACGCCTGGTTGAAGTCCTCGATCCGCGTCAGCGCAGGCACCGTCCAGCTGCGGTCGGCTTCCTTGCGGATGCCCTCGCTCTCGTCGATATCGTATTCGTCGCCGATGTCGCCCACGATCTGCTCGAGCACGTCCTCGATCGTGAGCAGGCCCGACACGCCGCCGTACTCGTCGACGACGATCGCCATGTGGTTGTGCGTGACGCGGAATTCCTTGAGCAGCACGTTGAGACGCTTGCTCTCCGGAATGAACACCGCGGGACGCAGGCATTCCTTGATGTCGAAGTCGTCGCGCTGGTCCTCGACGAAGAACCGCAGCAGGTCCTTGGCGAGCAGGATGCCCTGCACCTCGTCGCGATCCTCGCCGACGACGGGAAAGCGCGAGTGCCCCGATTCGATGACGACCGGCAGGATCTTCTCGACCGGCTCGTCGCGGTTGATCACGACCATCTGCGAACGCGGCACCATGATGTCGCGCACCTGGATTTCGGAAACCTCCAGGACGGACTCCAGCATCTGCAGGACGTCGGCGTCGATCAGGCCGCGTTCCCGGGCCTCGACCAGGATGGCTGCGAGTTCGTCGAGATCGCGCGGCTCGCCCGTGATCGAGTTGGCCAGTCGCCTGAGCCAGCTGCCAGTCGAACCCGTTTGTCCGCTACTACTCATACAGCCTGTTCGGTGAGCGGGCGATACGGGTCATGAAACCCCAATCCGCGCAGGATTTCCACCTCGAGCGCCTCCATCGTGCGGGCATCGCGCGCGCGCCCGTGGTCATAGTCCAGCAGGTGCAGCGTGCCGTGCACCACCATGTGGGCCCAGTGGGCGCGCAGCGTCTTGCGCTGTTCGCGGGCTTCGCGCGCCACGACCGGGGCGCAGATCACGAGATCCCCGAGGACGCCGGTGGCGACACGTTCCTCGGGCGACGAGGGGAACGACAGCACGTTGGTCGGCTGGTCCTTGCCGCGGAATTCGCGGTCCAGGCGACGGCTCTCGGCGCTGCCCACGATGCGCAGGCAGGCGGCGGCGCCCTGCCTGACCGCTGCGTGCATCCGGCGCTTGCGCACCGGCAAGGCCGCGAGCCCCCCGGCATGGGCTGCTCGCGCCCAGCGGCGCAGGGTGACGGTGCCCGGCACCCAGGGCCGGCGCGTGGCGAGCTGCACTTCGACCTGCAGCAGCGACAGCGCATTGGCGTCACCGCGGTTGGGCTTGCTGCGCATCAGCGATCCCTGGCGTCGTCGGCGTCCGAGTTGCGCTCGTACGCCTGCACGATCCGCTGCACCAGCGGGTGACGCACGACGTCGAGCGCGTTGAAGAACGTGAAGGCCACGCCATCGACACCGCGCAGCACTTCGATTGCGTGACGAAGTCCCGAACGCTGCTGCCGCGGGAGGTCCACCTGGGTGATGTCGCCGGTGACGACGGCCTTCGAGCCGAAGCCGAGGCGCGTCAGGAACATCTTCATCTGCTCGACCGAGGTGTTCTGCGCTTCGTCGAGGATGATGAACGAGTCATTGAGCGAGCGGCCGCGCATGAACGCGAGCGGCGCCACTTCGATGACCTGCCGCTCGATGTTACGGGCAACACGGTCGAAACCCATCATCTCGTAGAGCGCGTCGTACATCGGCCGCAGGTACGGATCGACTTTCTGCGCCATGTCGCCCGGCAGGAAGCCGAGCCGTTCGCCGGCTTCGACTGCCGGCCGCACGAGCACGATGCGACGCACGCTGCCTGAATGCAGCGCTTCGACGGCGCTGGCGACCGCGAGATAGGTCTTGCCGGTGCCGGCAGGACCGATGCCGAACGTGAGGTCGTTCACGCGGACCTGGTCGAGATACTGGCGCTGGTTCGGCCCGCGGCCGCGGATGCCACCGCGCTGGGTGTGCACCACCGTTTCACTGCCGTCCGCCGCCTGCTCCGTGACCGGGCGCGGGAAGCCGAACTCCTGCACGCAGAGATGCACGCGGTCCGGCGAGAGGGTTTCCTGCGCCGACAGTTCGTACATCCGGGTGAGCACCGCGGTTGCATTGGCCACCGCCGCGGCGGGACCAAGCACCTGCAGATCGTAGCCGCGCCGGCGCACTTCGACGCCGAGGCGTTCCTCGACGTGACGCAGGTTCTGCTCCATCGGTCCCGCAAAATTTGCGAGTCGCGAATTGTCGGCGCCAGCGAGCGAGAACTCGCGCGATTCAACCTGTGCGTTCAAGCGCTGCTCCGGACAGGTTCCGCGACGACCAGCCGACCCCGCAGCGAATTCGGCATCGCCTCGGTAATGACGACGTCGGTGAAGCGGTTGATGAGTGCAGCCGGGCCATCGAAATTGACCCAGCGATTGTTCTCGGTGCGGCCCGCGAGCTGGCGCGTATCACGCTTCGACGGCCGCTCGACCAGCACCCGCTGGGTCGTGCCGACCATGCTGCGGCTGATCGCCCGGGCCTGCAAATTGAGCTGGGCTTGCAGCCGCTCGAGGCGCGCCTGCTTCTCTGCGTGCGTCACGTCATCCGGCAGCGACGACGCGGGCGTGCCGGGACGCTGGCTGTAGATGAAGCTGAAGCTCTGGTCGAAGCCGATCTCGCGCACGAGGTCGAGCGTGGCCGCGAAATCACGCTCGGTCTCGCCCGGAAAGCCGACGATGATGTCCGTCGTCAGGCTGATGTCGGGCCGGATTTCGCGCAGCCGGCGCAGCTTCTGCTTGTATTCGAGCACGGTGTGGCCGCGCTTCATCAGCGCGAGCACGCGGTCCGAACCACTCTGCACCGGCAGGTGCAGGTAGTTGGCAAGCTGCGGCACGTCCCGGTAGGCGTCGATCAGGCTGTCGCGGAACTCGACCGGATGCGAAGTCGTGAAGCGTATGCGTTCGATGCCAGGCACGGCCGCGACGAGGTAGATGAGCGCGGCAAGGTCCGCCTGGCCGCCCCCCGCCATCGGGCCGCGATACGCGTTCACGTTCTGGCCCAGCAGCGTGATCTCGACCACGCCCTGCTGCGCCAGCGTGCGAACCTCGGCGAGCACCTGCTCGAGCGGGCGGCTGACTTCTTCGCCGCGCGTGTACGGCACCACGCAGAACGTGCAGTACTTGCTGCAGCCTTCCATGATCGAGACGAAGGCCGTCACGCCTTCGGCTCGCGGCGCGGGCAACCGGTCGAACTTCTCGATCTCCGGGAAGCTGACGTCGACCACCGCGCGGCCCTGGCTGCGCAACTGCGCGAGCATTTCGGGCAGGCGGTGGATCGTCTGCGGGCCGAACACGAGATCGACGAACGGCGCCCGCTCGGTGATGCCCTCGCCTTCCTGGCTCGCCACGCAACCACCCACGCCGATGATGACGTGCGGGCGCGCGGCCTTGAGGTCGCGCCAGCGGCCGAGCTGCGAGAACACTTTCTCCTGCGCCTTCTCGCGCACGGAGCACGTGTTGAGCAGCAGCAGGTCGGCCTCTGCCGGATCCTCGGTGGGCTCGTAGCCGCCGCAAACACGCAGCACGTCCGCCATCCGGGCGGAGTCGTACTCGTTCATCTGGCAGCCGAAGGTCTTGAGGTGAACGCGAGGCATGGGGCGGCAAGTATACGGAACGTTGCAGCCACGCAGGCCCGTCGCTAGAACGGGATATCGTCGTCGAACGGCGACTCTTCCGGACCCTGCGCCGGCGCGCGACCACCACCGCCGGTGCTGGCAGGCGCCGGACGGCCTTCACCGCGCGACTCGCCGCCGCCCATGCCGCCACCACCGCCACCCGCGCGCCCCCCGAGCATCTGCATCTCGTTGGCGTTGATCTCGGTGGTGTACCGGTCGCGGCCTTCCTTGTCCTGCCACTTGCGCGTGCGCAGCTTGCCTTCGACATAGACCTGCGAGCCCTTCTTCAGGTACTCGGCCGCGATCTCGGCGAGGCGGTCGTACATGACGATGTTGTGCCATTCCGTCTGTTCGCGCTGCTCGCCGGTCTGCTTGTCCTTCCAGCTCTCGGAAGTGGCGATGCTGAAATTGGTGACCGCCTTGCCGTTCGGCATGTAGCGCGTCTCGGGATCCTTGCCGAGGTTGCCGACGAGGATGACTTTGTTGATGCCACGTGCCATTCGGGGACGCCTGCGCAGGGGTGGGGAAAGTGGTGAGATTTTACGGCAACCGGGGGATCGCCGCGTAAGCATGCAAAACGGCCGGGTTCAGCTGGAAACGGCCTCGGGGGTCGCCAGGGAGGGCCGCAACGCCAGCAGCGCCCAGACGAAGGCCATGACGGCACAGCCCCAGAACACGCCGGAGATGCCGAACCGGCCCAGCAGGATGCCGCCCATCACGCCGCCGAAGAACGCACCCAGGAACTGGGACGTGGCGAAGACACCCAGGGCGGCACCGCGGTCGGCGGCCGGGGCCGTCAGGGTCAGCAAGGCCGGCAGGCGAGCTTCGAGGAAATTGAAGACGGCAAAGAACAGGGTCAGCGCCGCCATCACGACCCAGTAGTCGGCATGATCGAGACCCAACAGGGCCTGTGCCACGCCGACCAGCACGACCGACGCGATGAACAGCCCTGCTCCTTTGGTGCTGGTCCTTTCGGTTCGCAGGATCAGCGGCACGGTGCCGACCAGCGAGGCGAGGAACACGCACAGGTAAACCGCCCAGTGCGACGCCCTGGCGACCCCCAGCGTCTGCTCCAGCACCTGTGGCACCGAAATGAACGTCGCGGTCATGATCGCGTGCAGCGCGAACATGCCGAAATACAGCGGGCGCAGCTGCGGCCGGTTCATGATTTCGAGCAGCCCGGACAGCTTGCGGCTCTCCGCCCCACCTGTGCGTTCCGGCTCGGCCGGGACCGCGAAATACAGCAGGAAGATGCCCAGGATCGCCATCGCCAGCATGATGCCGAAGATGCCCGGCACCCCCACCGCGGCATCGAGCGCAGGCGCGACGATCAACGCCACGACGAATGACAGCCCGATACTGATCCCGATCACGGCCATCGCGCGGGTGCGGACTTCGGTGCGGGTGAGGTCGGCCAGCAGCGCCGTGACCGAAGCCGAGACGGCGCCGGCACCCTGGACGCCGCGGGCCAAGGCCAGCAGCCACGTGGTGTGCGCGAACATGCCGAGCACGGACCCGGCTGCATAGAACAGCAATCCGATAGTAATCAGCGGCTTGCGGCCGAAGCGGTCTGACCAGCGCCCGAACGGGATCTGCAGCAGCGCCTGCGTCAGGCCATACGCACCCATCGCCAGGCCCAGCATCTCGGGGGAGTAGTCGGGCAGCGTGTGGGCGTACAGGGCCAGCACCGGCAGCATCAGGAACATGCCGAGCATGCGCGACGCGTAGATAGCCGCCAGCGCACCGACGGACCGGCGCTCGACGGACGTCATTGCCAGCCGCGGGGTCGACTCACGGGGTCGGATGGTCTTTGCCTCGGATCAGAGTAGCCGCATATATTAGCAGGCTGCCTCCCGGCAGCCTGAAAGCTGAGCTGAATGGACGTCATCCGCATCCGCGGCGCGCGCACCCACAACCTGCGCAACATCGACCTCGACCTGCCCCGCGACCGCCTGATCGTCATCACCGGGCTGTCGGGCTCGGGCAAGTCGTCGCTGGCGTTCGACACGATCTACGCGGAGGGACAGCGCCGCTACGTCGAGTCGCTCTCGGCCTACGCGCGCCAGTTCCTCTCCGTCATGGAGAAGCCGGACGTAGACCACATCGAAGGCCTGTCACCCGCCATCGCCATCGAACAGAAAGCGACGTCGCACAATCCGCGCTCGACCGTTGGCACAGTCACCGAAATCTACGACTACCTGCGCGTGCTGTTCGCGCGGGCCGGCGTGCCGCGCTGCCCCGAGCACGGGCAGGACCTGGCCGCGCAGACCGTCACGCAGATGGTCGACCACGTGCTCGCGCTGCCGCCAGGCACGGGTGTGCTGCTGCTCGCGCCGATCGTGCATGACCGCAAGGGCGAACACACCGAAGTGTTCGATCACCTGCGCAGCCAGGGCTACGTGCGCGCGCGTATCGACGGCAAGCTGGTCGAGCTCGACGTCAAGCCTGAACTCGACGGACGGCGACGCCACACGATCGAAGCGGTCATCGATCGGCTCAAGGTGCGTCCCGACGCAGCGCAGCGACTGGCCGAATCGTTCGAGACGGCCCTCGGACTGGCGCAGGGCGCGGCGCGCCTCGCCTTCCACGACGAGCCGGACCGTGAGCCGCTCGTGTTCTCGAACCGCTTCGCCTGCACGGTGTGCGGCTACAGCCTCACGGAACTCGAGCCGCGGCTCTTTTCGTTCAACAACCCGAACGGTGCATGCGGTACGTGCGGCGGCCTCGGCGTGCAGGAGTTCTTCGATCCGGCGCGCGTGGTCGTCAACCCGAGCCTCTCGCTCGCGGGCGGGGCGGTGCGCGGCTGGGACCGTCGCAACGCGTACTACTTCCAGCTGATCCAGTCGCTCGCCAGGCACTTCCGCTTCGACATCGAAGCGCCGTGGAGCGACCTGCCCGAAGCGGTGCGCCACGCGCTGCTCTGGGGCGGCGGCGAGGAGAAGATCCAGTTCCGCTACGTCGACGCGAAGGGCACCAGCACGAAGCGCTCGCACCCTTGGGAAGGCATCCTGCCGAACCTCGAGCGGCGCTACCGCGAGACCGAGTCGACGACGGTACGCGAAGAACTCGCGAAGTACCGCGGCGTACGCGCGTGCGCCGACTGCGGGGGCAGCCGCCTGAACCAGGCGGCACGGCACGTATTCGTTGCGGACCGTGCCCTGCCGCAGATCGCCGCGATGTCGATCGCCGAGGCGCGACGCTTCTTCGGCGACATGCGCATCGCAGGCTGGCGCGGCGAAATCGCCTCCCGCCTCGTCCGCGAAATTTCGGACCGCCTCACGTTCCTGAGCGACGTCGGCCTCGACTATCTCTCGCTCGACCGCAGCGCGGAAACGCTCTCGGGCGGCGAAGCACAGCGCATCCGGCTCGCCAGCCAGATAGGCTCGGGCCTGGTCGGCGTGATGTACATACTGGACGAGCCATCGATCGGCCTGCACCAGCGCGACAACCAGCGCCTGCTCGACACGTTGGTGCGCCTGCGCGACCTCGGCAACACCGTGATCGTCGTCGAGCACGACGAGGACGCGATCCGGCAGGCGGATTACGTCGTCGACCTCGGGCCCGGTGCAGGCCTGCACGGCGGCATCGTCGTCGCGCAAGGCACGCCGCAGGCCGTCGCCGACAATCCCGATTCGCTGACCGGCGCGTTCCTGAGCGGGCGGCGCCGCATCGCATACCCGCAGGAGCGCCGTGTGGCGCAAGCCGGCAAGGTGCTGCGCATCGTCGAAGCCACGGGCAACAACCTGCGCGGAGTCACCGCGACTTTCCCGATAGGACTCATGACGTGCGTCACCGGCGTCTCGGGCTCGGGCAAGTCGACGCTCGTGATTGACACGCTGTATCGACACGCCGCGGACGCACTGACGGATTCGGGCGGAGAAGCCGCTCCCTGCCGTGCGATCGAAGGGCTTGCGCAGGTCGATCGCGTGATCGACATCGACCAGAGTCCCATCGGCCGCACGCCGCGGTCGAACCCGGCCACCTACACGGGCATCTTCGGTCCCGTGCGCGAACTGTTCGCCGAAGTACCCGAGGCCCGCGCGCGCGGTTACGACCCAGGCCGCTTCAGTTTCAACGTGCGTGGCGGCCGCTGCGAGGCCTGCGAAGGCGACGGCCTGATCCGCGTGGAAATGCACTTCCTGCCCGATGCGTACGTGACGTGCGATGCGTGCCGCGGCATGCGCTACAACCGCGAGACGCTCGAGATCCGCTACAAGGGCCGCAACATCCACGACGTGCTCGACATGACGATCGAGGACGCTGCGGTGTTCTTCCGCAACGTGCCGGCGCTCGCCGGCAGACTGCAGACGCTGCTCGACGTGGGGCTGTCGTATGTGCGGCTGGGACAGAACGCGACGACGCTTTCGGGCGGCGAAGCGCAGCGCATCAAGCTCGCGCGTGAACTGGCGAAGCGGGCCACGGGCCGCACGCTGTACATCCTGGACGAGCCGACCACGGGCCTGCACTTCCACGACATCGAACAGCTGCTCGGCGTGCTGCACCGGCTGCGCGACGACGGCAACACCATCGTCGTCATCGAGCACAACCTCGACGTGATCAAGACGGCGGATTGGATCGTCGACATGGGACCGGAGGGGGGTGACGGCGGCGGTACGCTGGTCGTCGAAGGCACGCCCGAGCTGGTGGCGACCACGCCGCAGTCACACACCGGCCGATATCTCGCTCGCGTGCTGCGCTGATGCCACCTCTCCCGCAGGCGGGAGAGGCAAGAGGGATCAGCCCGTGCCGCGAACCGAGGGGTGCGCCTCGGTACGGAAGCGATGGCGCACTTCCCCGCCGCTACGAGTCTCCGAGAATTGACCCGATGTATGGCGTGCAATCACGCGGCGCCAGAACTGCAGCGCGGAGCGGTTCTGCTCGTCCTCGAGGACTTCCCAGTCGCCGGAAAAGCGGTTGAACAGCAGTGAGGCGGCGAACGCGCCAACGCCGCGGCGGCGCGCGGCGCCCACGATGAAGAATTCAGCCATCCGGTAGTTGACCGACGTGCGCGGAAACGCAGGCGGACGCGACACGAGGGCGAAACCGGTGCGGTGGCCCTCGTCGAGAATCACGAACGGATTGGCGCTGGAATCGGCGAACCAACCGGCGAGGAACTCGCTTTCGCGCGCATCCCATTCGCCGAGCGCCGGGAACATTCCGGTCTTGGACGCGGACAGTTCGGACAGATAGTCACGGTAGACCGCCCGGATCCATTCGCGGTCCTCGGTCGAGCTGCGAGCGTCACGTACCGTTACTGGCACTGCTCGACCCGCCTCCAGCGGGTGGCCTTGATCACCGGGCCGCCAGGGCGCCGGGGCTGGTCTCCTGCAGCGAGAATGGAGCGGACCCCAGCCGGGATCCGCTCCATCTTTTCGTCAGCCCGTAACGGGCCGGCGAACAGTCGGCGCCAATTACTTGGTCGCTTCCTGGACGGCAGCGCCAGCGTCCTGCGCGGCTTCGCCGGCAGCGGCAGCGGCATCGCCAGCGGCGGCAGCGGCATCGCCAGCAGCAGCGGCGGCGTCGCCAGCGGCGGCGGCCGTCGCATCGACAGCGGCGTCGCCAGCGGCGGCGGCGGCGTCCGTCGCGGCAGCGGCGGCATCCGTGGCGGCGTCAGCAGCCTGGCCAGCGGCAGCGGCGGCGTCAGCAGCAGCTTCCTGCGTGGCTTCGACGGCTTCTTCCTTCTTGGCGCAGCCGGCGAGGGCCAGGGCGGCAAGGGCGGCAGCGAGAGCGATCTTCGCGTTCATTGAATAAATACCCCAAAAAATTGCAGTCTGATGATGTCGAACACCTTGCACCTTCAACCGGTCCACTTGGCGGCGGGCCTGCT
The DNA here is from genome assembly GCA_963700045.1 of uncultured Gammaproteobacteria bacterium. Taxonomy (GTDB): domain Bacteria; phylum Pseudomonadota; class Gammaproteobacteria; order Steroidobacterales; family Steroidobacteraceae; genus RPQJ01. Next base: position 9,933 of record CAVOWK010000017.1, on the reverse strand, counting down.
TGATGCGCGGATGCGATTCTAGGACCCCGCTTTCCAAAGGTAAGGCGATAAACTGTCTCTATCTGGCGACAGCCGGCAGGGTCGGAGCGCTCGACAGACCGCCCATCGGGTCCCGGTTCTCCTATGATCATGGGTTCCTGACCCAGGGACCCAGACCATGACGGATGCCATTGACCAGTTGTTTCCTGCCCACCTGCAGCACGTGCAGGCGCTTGCGGACCGTGCTCTGGAGCGCGAAGGCTACGACGGCCTCGTCGTGTATTCGGGCCGCCCAGGCTTGCATTTCCTGGACGACCACGGGCCCGCCTTCAAGGCGAACCCGCATTTCCTGCATTGGGCACCCCTGCAGGAAGCACCCGATTGCTTCGTCCGCTACCTGCCCGGCCGCCGGCCGCAGCTGGTGTTCCACCAGCCCGCCGACTACTGGCACAAGCCGCCGGCGGTCCCGACCGCAGCCTGGACCCGCGAATTCGACCTCACCGTGATCCGGGAGCCCGCCGCAGCGCGCGGACTGCTCGATGCCGGCAATCGTCGCCTGGCCTGCATCGGCGAGCTGCCTGCCGAGTTCGCCGAGTGGGGTTTCAGCGCGACGAACCCAGCCGGTCTGCTGGCGTATCTCCATTACCACCGCGCTGCGAAGACGCCCTATGAGCTCGCGTGCATGCGCGAGGCGTCACTGCTCGGGGCAGTCGGTCACGTTGCGGCGGAAAAGGCCTACCGTGCAGGGGCCTCGGAGTTCGAGGTGCACCAGGCCTACTGCTCAGCGGTCGGATTGCGGGAGCAGGAGCTGCCCTACGGCAACATCATCGCGTTTGGCGAGGGAGCCGCCATCCTGCACTACACGACGCTGGGCCGCCGGCGCGACGTGCCGCGCCCCACGTTCCTCATCGACGCGGGCGCGCAGTTCCGCGGCTACGCCAGCGACATCACGCGCACGCACATTGCCGATGCGGCCGGCACCGACCCGACCTTCCTGGAACTGATGGCGTCGATGGAGAAGCTGCAGCTCGAACTCTGCGCAGCCGTTCGACCAGGATTCGATTACCGCCAGATTCACCTGCTCGCTCATCGCCTGATCGCCGGCGCGCTGGTGCAGTCGGGTGTCGTGACCGGATGCACGGCCGAACAGGCGGCGGAAAACGGCGTGTCCGGCGTGTTCTTCCCGCATGGCATCGGGCACCTGCTCGGCATCCAGGTGCATGACGTGGCCGGCCTCGCTGCGGACGATTCGGGCCGCACTGAAATTCCGCGTCCGACGGGCCATCGCTACCTGCGCCTGACGCGCCGGCTCGAGCCGGGCGTGGTCGTCACCATCGAGCCGGGCCTGTACTTCATCGACCTGCTGCTCGACGAGGCGCAGCAGAACGGCCTCGGCCGTTACATCGCCTGGGATGTCGTGCGGCGCCTGCAGCCGTACGGCGGCATCCGCATCGAGGATGACGTGGCGTGCACGGCGTCCGGCGCGCCGGAGAACCTCACGCGGGATGCGTTCGCGCAGGTCGCGTAGCTGTCTGCGCCCTCTCCCACCACAGGTGGGCGAGGGTCCGTCTCGATTGCGAGGCCGATGTATGCGGCGTTGGTAATGCGGGGACGCCCGCGCTCGGGGGCGGCTTTCTCCGGCGCGCGCCGTGTCGGACGCCGCAGCTCGAGCGCAGGAGCGAAGCGGCACTGCCGCCGGGTCGCTCATGCGCTGACACCATCGCTTCGCTCCCGTTCGAGCAAGGCTCGCCGCAGAGAAAATAGGGGACACGCACCTATTTCTCCATGACTCTCCCGGGAAATAGGTGCGTGTCCCCTATTTTCTCTGCGATGCGCGGTAGACCCGGTGCGCGCCGGAGAAAGCCGCCCCCGAGCGCGGCGTGTCGACTACTTACTGCTTCTTCAGCAGGTCACGAATCTCGCCGAGCAGCACCACGTCCGCAGGCGGCGCCGGAGCCGCAGCGGGCGGCGGCGGCGTCTTCAGCCGGTTGATCGCCTTGACCGCCATGAAGATCGCGGCCGCGATGATCACGAAGTCGAAGATGTTCTGCAGGAACATGCCGTATTTCACCAGGATCGGCGCGCCGGCCGGGTCCGTGCCGAGGCTGATCGCGAGGTCCCTGAAGTTCACTCCGCCGACGGCCTTGCCGATCATCGGCGTGATCACGTCGCCCACCAGCGACGAGACGATCTTGCCGAACGCACCGCCGATCACGACGCCGACCGCCATGTCGAGCACGTTGCCCTTCATGGCAAATTCCTTGAATTCAGTGACGATGCTCATGTACTTGCGGCTCCGTAGTGCCTGGTGGATCCGACGCACGTTATGGCAGGGACCGGAAAAAGAAAAGCCGGACACGGGTCCGGCTTCATCTGTCTTGCGGCAGGACGGTTGCAACTGAACCGTTCGGGCCGCGGCAACCGTCGAATCGATCAGGCGGCGGCCTTCTTCTTGCGGGGCGCACGCGGCTTCTTCGCCGGCTCGTCGCCCGCCGCGGCTTCCGCGGCAGGAGCGGCATCGGCCGCCTTCTTCTTGCGGGCCTTCGGCTTCTTCTCGCCTGCGTCCGCAGCCGGTGCTTCGGCGGCCGGGGCAGCGCGATCGACCAGCGCCATCAGGGCCATGTCGGCATTGTCGCCGGCACGGACCGCCATGTGCAGGATGCGCGTATAGCCGCCCGGACGCGCCGCGAAGCGTGGGCCCAGCTCGGCAAACAGCTTGGTCACGACTTCCGCATCGCGCAGCCGCGAGAACGCGAGGCGACGGTTCGCTGCGCTGTCCTTCTTGCCGAGCGTGATGAGCGGCTCGACGAAACGGCGCAGTTCCTTCGCCTTCGGGACCGTCGTCTTGATGGTCTCGTGCCGCAGCAGCGAAGCCGCCATGTTGCGCAGCATCGCCGAGCGGTGCGTCGCATTGCGGCTCAGCTGCCGCCCGGTAAGTCCGTGTCGCATGTCTTGGTCTCTTTCCGACCGGCAAACCGATTGCCGGTCACTGTTCGCTACTTAAAGGACGTCGCGCTCGTCGTCGCGCTTCAGGCCCGAGGGCGGCCAGTTGTCGAGGCGCATGCCGAGCGAGAGGCCGTGGCTTTCCAGCACTTCCTTGATCTCGGTGAGCGACTTCTTGCCGAGGTTCGGCGTGCGCAGCAGCTCGACTTCGGTCTTCTGCACGAGGTCGCCGATGTAGTGGATGTTCTCCGCCTTGAGGCAGTTCGCACTGCGGACGGTGAGTTCCAGTTCGTCGACGGGACGCAGCAGCAGCGGGTCGAAGTGGTGGTCGGCCGGGCGTGACTTCTCTTCGTCCTGGCCCTGCAGGTCGACGAACACCGACAGCTGGTCCTTGAGGATCGAGCCGGCACGGCGAATTGCTTCTTCAGCGTCGATAGTGCCGTTGGTCTCGATGTCGATGATCAGCTTGTCGAGGTCGGTGCGCTGTTCGACGCGCGCAGCTTCGACGTTGTAGGTGACCTTGCGGATCGGGCTGAACGACGCGTCGAGCAGCAGCCGGCCGATCGGGCGGCTGGCCTCTTCGAACGCGAGACGCTGCAGGGCCGGACGATAGCCGCGGCCCTTCTCGACCTTGAGCGTCATGTTGAGTTCGCCGGCCTTGGTCAGGTTGGCGATCACGAGCTCAGGGTTCAGGATCTCGACGTCGTGGTCGGCCTGGATGTCGCCCGCGCGGACCGGACCCGGCCCCTTCTTCGACAGGCGCAACTCGGACTCATCGCGCGCGTTCAGGCGGATCGCGACGAGCTTGAGGTTGAGCAGGATGTCGACGACGTCTTCCTGCACGCCTTCGATGCTGGTGTACTCGTGGAGCACCCCATCGATCTCGACTTCGGTGATCGCGCTGCCCGGCATGGAGGACAGCAGCACGCGCCGCAGCGCGTTGCCGAGCGTATGGCCGAAGCCGCGCTCGAACGGTTCGATGACGATCTTGGCGTGGCGCGGTGACGTCGGCGTCACCTTCACTACGCGCGGACGGAGGAATTCCGCAACGGCTGACTGCATTTGAGGTGCCCTTGCCTTGGCAAGGCCCGGTTCGACCGGGCCGGGTGGTTACTTGGAGTACAACTCGACGACGAGGCTTTCGTTGATGTCCGGCAGGATGTCGCCGCGCTCTGGCAACGACTTCAGGACACCCGAGAACTTCTTTTCGTCGACCTCTACCCAGTCCGGAAAACCGGTCTGGGCGCGGATCTGCAGGGCCTGCGCAACACGCGCCTGCTTCTGCGCCTTGTCGCCAAGACCGACGACAACGCCGGCCTTGCACTGGTAGGAAGGAATGTTGACGCGCACGCCGTCGACGACGATCGCGCCGTGGCTCACCAGCTGGCGCGCTTCGTTGCGCGTCGAGGCGAAACCCATGCGGTAGACGACGTTGTCGAGCCGCGCCTCGAGAATCTGCAGCAGCGTTTCGCCCGTGGCACCCGGACGGCCAGCCGCCTGCTGGTAGTAGCCGCGGAACTGGCGCTCGAGCACGCCGTACATGCGGCGCAGCTTCTGCTTTTCACGCAGCTGCAGGCCGTAGCCCGACACGCGCGCGCGGCGCTCGCCCTTGATGCCGCCCGGCGGCACTTCGAGCTTGCACTTCGATTCGAGCGACTTGACGCCGCTCTTCAGGAATAGGTCGGTGCCCTCGCGGCGCGAGAGCTTGCACTTGGGACCAAGATACCTTGCCATGTTCTCTTATCCTCGGCCGCGGCGCGTCAGACGCGACGCTTCTTGGGCGGACGGCACCCGTTGTGCGGGATCGGCGTCACGTCCTCGATGCTGGTGACCTTCAGGCCGGCGGCGTTCAGCGCGCGCACGGCAGACTCGCGACCGGGACCCGGGCCCCGGACCTTCACGTCGACGGTGCGGACACCGTATTCCTGCGCGGCGACCCCAGCCTTTTCGGCGGCGACCTGCGCGGCGAACGGCGTGCTCTTGCGCGAACCGCGGAAACCGCAGCCGCCCGAAGTCGCCCAGGACAACGTGTTGCCCTGGCGGTCCGTGATCGTGATGATCGTGTTGTTGAACGAGGCATGCACGTGAGCAACCGCGTCGGTAACGACGCGCTTGATCTTCTTGCGAGGCTTGCCTGCGGACTTCTTGTCGTCAGCCATTCGAGTACAACCTTAGTCAGTTCGACCGGGGGACGGCTTATGCCTTGCCCGGAGGTGCGTTCAGCTTGACCGCCGCCTTGCGCGGGCCCTTGCGCGTGCGCGCATTGGTGCGCGTGCGCTGTCCCCGCATCGGCAGGCCCTTGCGGTGCCGCATGCCACGGTAGGAACCGAGGTCCATGAGGCGCTTGATGTTCATCGACACTTCACGGCGAAGGTCGCCTTCGACCGGGAGTTTCGCGATCGCCGAGCGCAGCGCGGTGACCTCGGCTTCCGTCAGGTCCTTCACTTTCGTGTTGGTCTTGACGCCAGCCGCTTCGCAGGCGGCCAGCGCCTGGCTGCGACCGACGCCGAAAATTGCAGTCAGCCCGATGCAGACGTGCTTGTTCATCGGGATGTTGATGCCGGCTATACGGGCCATTTTAGGCTCACTTCGGGGCGCGAAAAGCGCGGAATTATATCAGAAAAACCAGTGTTGCTCAATGCAAGGACCGGGCCATCAGCCCTGTCGCTGCTTGTGGCGCTTGTCGCTGCTGCAGATCACGTAGACCACGCCGCGACGCCGAACCACTTTGCAGTTCTTGCAGATACGCTTCACCGAGGGACGAACTTTCATGAATCTCTCTCCAAAACGGCCGGGGGCGCTCAGCGCACCTGGCCGGGCCGGCCGTAGCCGCGCAGGTTGGCCTTCTTCATGAGCCCCTCGTACTGGTGCGACATCAGGTGCGCCTGCAGCTGGGCCATGAAGTCCATGATCACCACGACGATGATCATGAGCGAGGTGCCGCCGAAATAGAACGGCACCCGGAACTGGGAAATCAGGATCTCGGGCAGCAGGCAGACCAGGGCCACGTACAGGGCACCCCAGACCGTCAGCCGGGTCAGGACCTTGTCGATGTACTCGGCCGTCTGCTGGCCCGGGCGAATGCCGGGGATGAACGCGCCGGACTTCTTCAGGTTCTCCGCCGTCTCACGCGCGTTGAAGACCAGCGCGGTGTAGAAGAAGCAGAAGAAGATGATCAGCGACGCATAGATGACCATGTGCACCGGCTGGCCGACCCCGAGGCTCGCAGCCACGTTCTGCAGCCAGCCCAGGTTCTCGCTGGTGCCGAACCAGCTGGCGATCGTCGCCGGGAAGAGCAGCAGGCTCGAGGCGAAGATCGGCGGGATCACGCCCGACATGTTGAGCTTGAACGGCAGGTGCGTCGACGTGCCGGCAAACACGCGGCGGCCCTGCTGGCGCTTGGCGTAGTTGACCGGGATGCGGCGCTGGCCGCGCTCGACGAACACCACGAAGTACGTGACTGCCGCGACCATGATCACGAGGATCAGCGCCAGTGCCGGGTTGATTTCGCCGTTGCGGACGAGTTCGAGCGTGCCGCCGATGGCTGCCGGCAGGCCCGCGACGATACCCGCGAGGATGATCATCGAGATGCCGTTGCCGAGGCCGCGTTCCGTGATCTGCTCGCCGAGCCACATCAGGAACATGGTGCCGGCCGTGAGCGTCGCCGTGGCGAGGAACACGAACTGGAAGCCGGGATTGATCACGACGCCCTGGTTCTGGAACGCGACGGCCGCGCCGGCGCCCTGGAACACTGCGAGACCCACCGTGCCCCAGCGCGTGTAGTTGGTCAGCTTGCGGCGGCCAGCCTCGCCTTCCTTGCGCAGGGCCTGCAGCTGCGGCACGACCACGGCCATCATCTGCACGATGATCGAGGCCGAGATGTAAGGCATGACGCCGAGCGCGAGGATCGACAGGCGCTGCAGCGCACCGCCCGAGAACATGTTGAACATGCTCAGGATCGTGCCCTGCTGGTCCTGGAAGAATCGCGCGAGCGCAACCGGGTCGATGCCCGGCACGGGAATGAACGTGCCGACGCGATAGACGATCAGGCCGCCGATCAGGAACAGGAACCTGTTCCTGAGTTCGGTCAACCGAGTCGCCTCGCCAAGGGCTGCGACTGGGTTGTTGGACTGGTTGGCCACTGCTGTTCCTTACGCTTGCGTAGTGTGCAGACCGGAGCCGGGGCTCAGGCCGACGCCTCGACGACCTTGCCGCCGGCCTTCTCGATGGCCTCGCGGGCGCCCTTCGTGACGCCGACGCCGGACACCGTAAACGCCGACTTCACCTCGCCCGACAGCACGATCTTGGCCTGCAGCGTGTTCGCCGGGACCAGGTTCGCAGCCTTGAGGACGCCCAGGTCGATGTTGCCGCCTTCGATCTTGTGCAGCTCGCTCAGGCGAACTTCGGCCGTGCGGCGACCGAGCGCCGAACGGAAACCGATCTTCGGCAGCCGGCGCTGCAGCGGCATCTGGCCGCCTTCGAAGCCGACCTTGTGATAGCCGCCCTTGCGGGCGCGCTGGCCCTTGACGCCGCGGCCGCAGGTCTTGCCCTGGCCGGCAGATGCGCCGCGACCGACGCGCGTGCGCGTCTTCTTGCTGCCCGGTGCCGGGCTGATGGTGTTGAGCTTCATGATCTGGTCACGCCTCTTCGACGCGGAGCAGGTGCCGCGACGCGTTGAGCATGCCGCGGATCTCGGGAGTGTCGGCCACGACGACCGTCTGGTTCATGCGGCGCAGACCGAGGCCGCGCACGGTGGCGCGGTGACGGTGAATCTGGCCGAAGGTGCTCTTCACCAGGGTCACCTTCACATTCCTGGCCGCGGTGTCTTTCTTGGTTGCCATGGCGCTGTCAGCCTGTGATTTCGGCAATGGTCTTGCCGCGCTTGGCCGCGATGCGCTCCGGAGCCGGCATGCCGGTCAGGGCGTTCATCGTGGCGCGCACGACGTTGATCGGGTTGCGCGAGCCGTAGGACTTCGCGAGCACGTTGCGCACGCCGGCGCACTCGAACACCGCGCGCATGCTGCCGCCCGCAATGACGCCGGTACCGTCGGCGGCCGGCTGCATGTACACCTTCGAGGTGCCGTGCTTGCCGACGACCGCGAAGTGCAGCGTCGAATTGCGCAGCGGCACGTTGACGAGGTTCTTGCGCGCCTGCTGCATCGCCTTCTGGATCGCGACCGGCACTTCACGCGCCTTGCCGTAACCGAAGCCGACGCGGCCGTTGCCGTCGCCCACCACCGTGAGCGCGGTGAAGCCGAACTGCTTGCCGCCCTTCACGGTCTTGGACACGCGGTTGACGGTCACCAGCTTCTCGATGAACTCGTCCGACGCCGCCACTTTTTCGATTCTAGCCATTGCTGCTCCTGGAACCTTGTGCGGCTCAGAACTCGAGGCCGGCTTCGCGCGCGGCTTCGGCCAGCGCCTTGATGCGCCCGTGATACTTGAAGCCCGAACGGTCGAAGGCAACCTGGGTCACGCCCTTGGCCTTGGCACGCTCGGCGATCGCTTTGCCGACGGCCTTCGCCGCCTCGATGTTGCCGGTGCCCTTCAGGCCCTCGGCGACATCCTTCTGCAAGGTCGACGCAGACACGATGACCTTCGACTGCGGGTCGAAGATCTGCGCGTAGATGTGCTGCGCGGTGCGATGCACGCTCAGGCGGGTGGCGCGAAGCTCCAGGATCTTCGCGCGACTGCGGCGGGCTCTCTTCAGACGACTGACTTTCTTTTCCATCGCGGCACCCATTACTTCTTCTTCGTTTCCTTGAGCTCGATGCGCTCACCGGAATAACGAACGCCCTTGCCCTTGTAGGGCTCGGGGGGACGGTAGGAGCGGATTTCCGCAGCCACCTGGCCAACCCGCTGCTTGTCAGCGCCCTTCACGACGATTTCCGTCTGCGTCGGCGTCTCGATCGTGATGCCTTCCGGCACGTCGTACTCGACGGGATGGGAAAAGCCGAGCGTCAGGTTCAGCTTCTTGCCCTGGGCCGCGGCACGGTAGCCGACGCCCACGAGCTCGAGCTTTTTCTCGTAGCCCTGCGACACGCCCTGCACCACGTTCGCGAGGTGCGAACGGAGCGAGCCGGCGTGCATCAGCGACTCCTTGTTGCGCTCCGCAATTTCGATGCGGATGTCGTTGCCTTCCTGCACCAGGCTCAGGCCCGGACGCAGCGGCAGCTTGAGCGCACCCTTGGCGCCCTTGACGGTGACGGTGCTGCCGTCGACCGCGTGGGTCACGCCCTTGGGCAGCGCAACCGGCCTTTTTGCAACTCGTGACATGGTCTTGGTCCTGTTCCTTGCGCCGTGCCTTACGACACGATGCAGAGCACTTCGCCGCCGTGTCCGCCGGCGCGGGCTTCACGGTCGGTCATCACGCCCTTGGAGGTCGAGATGATCGCCACGCCCATGCCGCCGAGGATCTTCGGCAACTCGTCCTTCGCCTTGTAGATGCGCAGGCCCGGACGGCTCACGCGCTCGATGCGTTCGATGACCGGGCGGCCCTGGTAGTACTTCAGGCGCACCTTGACGGTCGGCTTGCTGGCATCGCCGTCGATGGCGAAGTCCTCGATGTAGCCTTCGTCCTTCAACACCTTGGCCAATGCCAGCTTGACTCGCGAAGACGGCGCGGCGATCTCGGGCTTGCCCGAGAGCTGGCCGTTGCGAATGCGGGTGAGGAAGTCCGCGATGGGATCCGACATGCTCATGCTGTTACTCCAGTACCCGGCTTACCAGCTGGCCTTGCCGAGGCCCGGGACGTCGCCGCGCATCGTCGCTTCGCGCAGCTTCTGTCGCCCGAGGCCGAACTTACGGTAGACGCCGCGGGAGCGGCCGGTGATCGCGCAGCGGTTGCGCACCCGCGAGGGACTGGAGTCGCGCGGCATGGCATGCAGCTTGCGCTGCGCCTCTTCCCGCTCGGCATCCGTGGACTTCGGGTTGCGGATAGCTTCCTTGAGCTGGGCCCGCTTGGCAGCGTGCTGCTTCACGAGCTTCTCGCGGCGCTTCTCGCGCATGATC
>CAVOWK010000016.1:0-28775 GCA_963700045.1 uncultured Gammaproteobacteria bacterium | reverse complement strand
CTCGACCCGCGCGAACACGCGATCGTCCAGGCCATGCTGGCAGGCGTCGGTGCCCGCTTCGAAGACAAGCCGGCCCCGCGCGTCGAAGAGTTCGACCTTGCGCCGCCACGCGTTGCGCCACCCGCGACACTCGCCGCCAGTTTCTCTGCATTGCCACTCGACCGCCTCAACCACAGCGCGGGCAAGAGCTACGCCGACTGCGCCCGCATGTGGCTGCGCCGACCGCCCTCTTCACCCGACTGGGTTGCCTTTCCGGAGAATGAGCAGGCCGTCGTCGACATTCTCGACTGGGCACAGGCACGCAACGTCGCCGTGATTCCCTACGGCGGTGGCAGCAGCGTCTGTGGCGGTGTCGAGGCGGCGGTTGGCAGCGACTACGCGGGCGTCGTGTCGATCGATCTCGAGCGCCTCAACCGGGTACTGGAGGTGGATCCGATCAGCCGGGCAGCGCGCATCCAGGCGGGAGCCCTTGGCCCCGAACTGGCCGCACAATTGAAGACGCACGGTCTCACGCTGCGCCACTTCCCGCAGAGTTTCGAGTTCTCGTCCCTCGGTGGGTGGATCGCGACGCGCGCGGGCGGTCATTACGCCACGCTGTACACGCACATCGACGACTTCGTCGAGGCCACCCGCCTGGTGACGCCTGCCGGCGTGATGCAGACGCGGCGGCTGCCCGGTTCCGGTGCGGGGCCGGCACCGGACCGACTGGTCATCGGCTCCGAAGGCACGCTCGGCGTGATCACCGAAGCCTGGGTGCGCGTGCAGGTGCCGCCACGATTCCGCGCGTCGGCTTCCGCGCAGTTCGACGATTACTTAGCCGCCGTCACCTGTGTGCGCGCACTCGCGCAATCGGGGCTCAATCCGAGCAATTGCCGGTTGCTCGATCCGGCGGAAACCGTGTTCGCCGGCGTCGGCGACGGACGCACGGCCATGCTCGTGCTGGCTTTTGAATCGGACGACCATCCGCTGCAGGCCTGGATGGCGCGGGCACTGGAGATCGTGAGCAGTCACGGTGGGCGCTACGACGCCGCAGCCGTGGCGCGCTCGATGTCGTCGGAGGATTCCGTCGAACACCGCACCGGCGCGGCCGGCGCCTGGCGCGATGCCTTCATGCGCATGCCCTACTGGCGCGATCCCGCGGTCGGGCTGGGCGTGATCATGGACACGTTCGAGACGGCGATCACCTGGGATCGTTTCGCTGACTTCTATAAGTCCGTGAAGGAAGACGTCAGCCGCGCGATCACGCGCGCGACCGGCCAGAAAGCACGGCTGTCATGCCGCTTCACGCACCTGTACCCGGATGGCCCCGCGCCCTACTTCACCTTCGCCACCCGCGCGGCAGATGGCAACGTCGGAAGCGCACTCGCGGCCTGGCGCGACATCAAGCTCGCTGCCAACGAGGCCGTCGTCGCGCACGGCGGAACCATCACGCACCACCACGCCGTCGGTCGCGATCACCGCAGTGGTTACGAGCGCGAAGTGGATCCGCTTTTTCGTCGGATGCTATCGGCCGCCAAGCAGGTTGCCGACCCGCACGGCATTCTCAATCCGGGCGCGCTGATCGACCCGGTCGATCGACCGATAGGTGCGACTGGAGCGCTGGCTGGTGGATGAACGTCGCGCGGCGCTACGCAGCAGCTGTCTCGACCGTTGACGGCAATTGGCTCAGTACCAGCTTGTCCATCTGCACTCGTTTGCTGGCTTCGTCGATGTAGAGCGCGTCTGTGTCGGCAAAGTAACTGAGTTTCACGGTTTGAACCCGCTGTCGTGGACGGCGTTCAGGATCGTGACGTTATCGGCCAGCCAGTAGGTCACACCGATGCGATTGCCGACATCGCTGTGGCCGAGTGGAGCAATGGGCATGCTGAACGCGTGCACGCCGAGGCTTGGAACTACAGCAGCTCCCGAAACCGCTCCAACGTCAGCCCGGCGTCGCGCACGATGCCTGCCATCGTGATTGCATTGACCGGGTTGTGGCGCGGAACGGTAAGGATGCGTTGGCCGTCGCTCATCACCACGTGCCTGCCTTGCCGGACGATTCGAAATCCGGCCTTCTGCAACGCACGGATGGCCGCCAGGTGCGGCACGCCAGGCAGTTTCGGCATGGCGCGAATCTCGTCCAGGCGACTGAGCGAGTCAGGCCGCCACTTCGACTTCGCGGATCGTGGCGCCTTTGAGCTCGCCATCGACGACGGCGAGGTATTCCTCGATTGCCTGCTTGATGTTCTCGAGTGCTTCCGCCTCGGTGGCCCCTTGTGACCAGCACCCAGGCAGCCCCGGAACCGAGACAGCGAACCCTTCTTCCGATGCGCGGAGTGCGACCTTGTACTTCATGCCGTGCATTGCCCTCTCCCCAGAAAATACGACCGCCGGCCGGTCGATTGCAACCGTCACATCAGAGAACGGCAATTCTGCGTCGCCGATGCCCCTGTGAGCCGCTCAGAAATTGCCAGGATTAACCAGAATCCCGCACACCGGGCGCGCGAACACGGAGTCGCCCCGCAGGCTTCTCGGCGCCGACGGCATCGATCGCCACCGACTGGGGAGGAGGATCCGTACATGCACGGCTTCCTCGCCGCAGGACCCGGCAACATCCTTGCCACTTTCGGCACGTCCAGAGGAGTTTGCGTCGCCATGACCGACTCGCCCGAAACCCGTCACCGCCGCCCCGCGCATCGCTCATGGGCCGAACCCTGGAAGGTCAAGGTGGTCGAGCCCATCAAGATGATGACTCGCGCCGAACGCTCGCGGGCCATCATTGAGGCGGGCTACAACACCTTCCTGCTGCGCTCCGAGGACGTCTACATCGACCTGCTGACCGACAGCGGCACCAGCGCGATGAGCGACTGGCAGTGGGCCGGCATGATGATGGGCGACGAGGCCTATGCCGGCAGCCGCAACTTCTACAACCTGGAAGCGGCGATCCAGCAGCACTACGGCTACCGCTACATCGTCCCGACCCACCAGGGCCGCGGCGCCGAGAACCTGCTGTCGCGCATCCTGATCAAGCCCGGCGACTACGTGCCCGGCAACATGTACTTCACCACGACGCGGCTGCACCAGGAGCTGGCAGGCGGAACGTTCGTCGACGTGATCGTGCCCGAGGCCCACGACCCGAACGACGAGAGCCCGTTCAAGGGCAACGTCGACCTCGACGCGCTCGAGGCGCTGATCCAGCGTGTGGGCGCCGACCGCATACCGTATGTCTGCATCGCGGGCACGGTGAACATGGCCGGCGGCCAGCCGATGTCCATGGCAAACACGCGCGCGGTGCGCGAGCTGACGGCCCGCCACGGCATCCGCGTGATGCTCGACGCCACGCGCGCAGTCGAGAACGCCTACTTCATCCAGCAGCGCGAGGCGGGCTATCGCGACAAGCCGGTGGCCGAGATCCTGCGCGAGTACTGCAGCTACACCGACGGCTGCACCATGAGCGGCAAGAAGGACGCGCTGGTCAACATCGGCGGCTGGCTGGCGCTGAACGACCCGCACCTGTACGAGGAAGCCAGCAACCTGGTCGTCGTGTACGAGGGCCTGCACACCTACGGCGGCATGGCCGGCCGCGACATGGAGGCCATGGCACGCGGCATCGTCGAATCGGTCGACGACGAGCACATCCACGCGCGCGTCGGGCAGGTGGAATACCTGGGCCACAAGCTGATCGACATGGGCGTGCCGGTGGTGCGGCCGATCGGCGGGCACGCCGTCTACCTCGACGCCAAGGCGTTCTACCCGCACATCCGCCAGGACGACTTCCCGGCGCAGACGCTGGCGGCGAACCTGTACGAGGACGCCGGTGTGCGCGCGATGGAGCGTGGCATCGTCTCAGCCGGCCGCGACGCCGCCACCGGCGAACACCACTACCCTGCCCTCGAACTCGTGCGGCTGACGATTCCACGCCGTGTCTATACGCAAGCGCACATGGACATCGTCGCGGAGTCGGCGGCGGCCGTGTTCGACGAGCGCGAAACGGCCCGCGGCCTCCGGATGTCCCATGAGCCGCGCTACCTGCGCTTCTTCCAGGCACGGTTCGAGCCGCTGGCGGGTGGCGCTACCCGCCCGCCCGATTGAATCCAGCCGGCGCCTCAAACGAATACAATGGCGGGTTACTGAACCCCGCGCCGACTCGCCTGCACCGGCTGGCGTCTCGCCCGCCGCGATCCCACTACCCCCTTCGTTACGACTCCCGCTGGAGATGATTTCTGATGAACAGCCTCTTTGAACCGACTACGCTCGCCGGCCTTCCGCTGCAGAACCGCATCGTCATGGCGCCGCTCACGCGCAACCGGTCGGACGTGATGGGTGTGCCGAAGCCCTTCGTGCGCGATTACTACGCCCAGCGCGCCAGCGCTGGTCTCATCATCTCGGAGGGCACCCAGACGAGCTTCGCCGGCCAGGGTTACTGCCGGACCCCGGGGATGCACACCCCGGAACAGATTGCGGCCTGGAAGCGCGTGACGGACGCGGTCCACGCGCGCGGCGCGAAAATGTTCATGCAGTTCATGCACTGCGGCCGTATTGCCCACCCGCTCAATCGGCAGATCGCGGATGCGCCCGTGGCACCTTCGGCAGTGAAGCCGGCCGGCCAGATGTGGACCGACCAGCAGCAACTGCAGGACTACCCCACGCCGCGCGCGTTCGAAACCGCGGAACTGCCGGCACTGATCGAGGAATTCGTCACCGCGGCGCGCAATGCAATCGCGGCCGGCTTCGACGGCGTCGAGCTGCACTCAGCCAACGGCTACCTGCTGAACCAGTTCCTGGCCTCGAACACCAACCTGCGCACCGACGGCTACGGCACTTCGCTGCAGGGGCGCATCCGGTTCGTGGTCGAAGTCGTCGCTGCGGTCGCCGGCGCCATTGGTGCGTCACGCACTGCGATCCGCGTGTCTCCGGGCCACATGTTCAACGACATCGTCGACGCCAACCCGCTCGAGACGCACGCCGCGCTGCTCGATGCGCTGCCGACCGCGGACATGGCCTACGTGCACGTCATGCTGGCGGACGCCTTCAGCCCGCAGCTGAACAACGCCGGCGATCCGCAGGTGTTGCTCAGCACGCTGCGCAAGCACGTCAAGGGCGCGCTGATCGCGGCCGGCAACCTGACGGCCGAGAGCGCCCAGGCGCACCTGGACTCAGGTCTCCTGCAGCTCGCGGTGTTCGGACGGCCGTTCATCGCCAACCCGGACCTGGTCGAGCGACTGAAGGCGGGCGCGCCGCTGGCGGCTCCGCGCGCGGAGTTGTTCTACACGGCGGACGCGGAAGGCTACAGCGACTATCCGGCGCTGGCGGGGTAAGCACGGACTAGAGCCGCTGGGCACCCTCGAGCCGCGACAGTCCGCGATCGAACGTTCCGAGCGGCAGGTGCCCCGCTTTGCGCGCCACCTCGAGGACCAGGCAATCCGAGAAGCCGAGGGCCGGCCGCGCACGGAACTGCGTGAGTGCGCGCTCGACCACGTCCGCCTCCTGGATGGACAACTGGGCGTGGTTGAGCAGCATGTCGACGGCGGCGGCAAGCTGCACCGCGGAACGCTCGTGCACCGCATCCAGCACCCAGATCGTTTCCGCCAGCACCAGCTGTGGCACCCAGGCGCCGCCGGCGATGAACGCTTCGGCCGCCTCGACCTGCTTCGGATCATCCCGCACGATCAGCCGTACCAGCAGGTTGGTATCAACCGCGCGCATGTTTCCGTCGGATGTAAGTGCGTACCCCCGTCTTGACGTCGATGGGCTTGCGCTTTCCCGGCTTGGCGGCGCCGAACACAGCCGCGTGGATGTCCGCCGACGTGCATTTCCCGTCGCGTCGCACGATGAACGCGCCATCGCGCCATTCCCAGACCAGCACCGAACCGGGCCCGACGCCGAGCTGCCGTCGCACCTCGGCCGGCACCGAGATCTGCCCCTGGGCCGTCACCTTGGATTGAATGCTGCTCATCATTTTAAATTACCCCGGTAATGACAGCAGGTCAACCGATGTCGCCCGGCCGTCTTTCCAGGTGCGTCGCCCTGGGGACCGACCGATTGTCTGGTCGTCGCGACGACGTTGCGACCTCATGATCTTCGGCAAGCCCCCGCATTTCCGCCATACGCCGGGCTAGACTTGCTGGAGTCAGCTGCCTGTCGGAGCCGCAGTGAGTCCGCCCTGCCCCTTCTGCTCCCTCCCCGCCGAACGCTTCGTGCTGGAGAGCGCGTATGCAGTCGTCATACGCGATGCGTTCCCAGTCTCGCCCGGCCACACGCTGATCATCCCGAAGCGACACGTGGCGTCGTTCTTCGAAGTCACGGAAGCAGAGCGTGCCGACTTGATGTCGCTGCTGGCTGCGGCCCGTGATGATCTCGACCGTGAGTTCCGTCCCGCAGGCTACAACGTCGGCATCAACGATGGCGCCGCCGCCGGCCAGACGGTGCCGCACCTGCACGTTCATTTGATCCCGCGGTTCGCGGGCGATCGCGAAGACCCGCGCGGCGGGGTGCGTTGGGTGCTCCCGGACAAAGCCGTGTACTGGGACAAGGGCTGACGGTGGGCGTGCACGCCGATATTGCGTCGCTGTCGGCCCTGTCACCCGCCGAGTAATTGCCGGGTTTGACCGTAATCCCGCACGCTGGTCGGTCCAGGGTGTGCTTTCAAGGCACGCGGCGAAATGGATGCCGTCCTGACGATCCAGACGCTCGCCGCCGGCAACCCCACCGAGGACGCCCTGTCGTATTGGATCACGGCAAACTCAGTCGCAGCGCGTTGACGCGATGGTCCCCGCGTGACGCCTCCACTGACACATCCAACGGCTCCGCAGACATTCGGCGCATACACCGCCCTGACCAGGCACTCCCCCGCGCCGTTCTTGACAGCCTCGATCGCCATCTCCCTGGCCTTGCGCGCGCCGAACCGATCCACGTGCATCGGGTCCTTGCCATAGATCGCGCCTCCTCCTAGAGGGACTCGCGGCCCGTAGTAATCCATCACCAGCTTGCGGCCGGTCTGGCCGTTGTCCTTGCGGCTGCCCGCATCGGAAAGCGGACCGTTCGGGTTCACCAGCAACTCCACCGCGGGCCACGTCGCGGTCCAGCGCTGGTCGAGACTTCGCAAACGACCGTAGTGCGTGCCGAGCACCGCACTCACCCGCTGCGCCAGCTCGAACACGCTCAAGGCCTCGGGATGCTCGAGCGTCACCAGCACGTGCTCGAGCGCGAACCCGTCGTCGTCCTCGCGCATACGGACGATCAGCTTGCCGTCCGGTCCGCAGCGCGCGAGTTCACCGCCCTGGCACGCCTCCCACAGCGCGGTGCGGAACTCCAGCGCCAGGAAGTGCTCGGGCGGCAGGTACTGCACCTTGTCGTCGTAACCGGCCCAGCCGATCACGATCGCCTGGTCGTTGACGTGGCGCGTCCAGCGCGTCGGGTCCACCTCGTAGCGGCAGACGCAGTTGGTGACCTGCCACGGGTCGCGCCTGGCACCGGGGTCCACGGCACGCGCGATCGATTCCAGCGCCTCCACCGCGATCCGCTCCACGTCGAGCGCCGGCCCACGCGCCGCGTACCCGCCCGACAGCCACAACTGGTCGCACCAGATCGCAGCCTCGATCTGCGCGTACGCCTCGCGGTCCACCGCGAGAGCCGCCTGCACGATGCTCTCGGCCACGAAATCGCACAGCTTGTCCGGGTGGCCCGGCAACACCGCTTCACTGACCCGGATCATGACGGCAACCTCCCGAGTTGCGAGTAGGCGAGGCCCGCGCTGCGCAGCTGCGCCGGGTTGCCGTCGCGCGTGACGATGGCGTGCAGGCGCGTGTGCCGTGCAAGCGCGGCGAGGCGTTGCTTCGGGATCGTCTCCACGAACCCGTCCGTGACGATCACCGCGCAGGCGGGCCGCGTCCGCTCGACGTGTGCGAGCACGCACTCGAGGCTGGTGCCCCCCGACGTTCCGGCCTTGAGCACGCCGTGCTCGATCACCGCCGGCACGACTTCCGTGCTGAATGCCCAGAACGGCCGGCGGATCCACCGCGACAAGCGGCCGAGCAGTGCCACCACCAGCGGCATCTCGGCATTCATCGAGCCCGAGACGTCGAGATACACCTGCGCGCGCCCTTCCGGTCGCAGCACCGTGGCACCCCATTGCGCTTCGGGCAGGAACGGCGACCAAGTGGCGCGCAGGAACGCACGACGGTCGGAGGTGGAGAGCACGGGCAGCCGCGCCGTGACGGGCACGGGTGCGGCCGGCGCGCCAGGCGCGGGCTCGAGGTGTTTGCGAAGGACGGCCAAGGTCCTGGCCTGCCACTCCGCGATTGCCGCGTGCTTCGGGCTCACGAGGAGTTCGTAGCAATTCGCACCCGCCCCCGGGTGGCGCCAGATGCCGCCGCCGTTCAGTTCCTTGCGGGCACGATCGAGCGCCTGTTGCAGCGCCTCGCAGAGCGGCGCGTCGTCCTCGTGATTACCGAGCAGGCTCTCGAGGCTGGGCAACCCGAGACCGCCGCCCTCGCCTGCTGCGTCGGCTTGGCCGTTGCCGGGCTGCGCGAGGTCGCGGGCGAGCTGCTCGAGGTCGTCGGCCAGCAGCTTGCCCGCGTACAGCCCGGCCCAGGCCTTCCACCAGGACGGCATCGACGGGTATCCGTTGGACGAGGTGCCGGCGTGGTACTTGCCCCACTCGTCGCGCGTCATCGGCCGCAGCAGCTTCGCGAGGCCCCGGGCCTGGCCGTAGTAGTTCGACATCAGGCTGGAGTACTTGTCGCCCAGCTGCCGGTGGATGATCGCGTTGATCACCGCATCGAGCGCCAGGTGACGGGCCTTGGTCGGCGCTCCCTGTTCGTCCGTATGGCGCAGCAGCACGTGCAGGAACTCGTGGCACAGCAGCGCCTTGACGTGTTCCTCGGTGCGGCAGTGCCGGTCGATGAACTCCAGGTTGATCAGCAGCCGGGGCTGCGGCTCGTTGGTCACCGCGAGCGTCGGCACGGCTGCAGTGAACTCGACCGCCAGGATCTTGAGCACCGCGCGGATCGCGAACGGGTTCTCGTCCATCAGCTCGTGCATCAGGGCACGCACCTGCATCTTGTTCATGCGTAGAACCCCGCGGGCTCGTACAGCTCGACGCGGCGCGTGAGGCTCGCGCGTGTCCACAGCACGGGACGCGACGGGTCGTACTGCCAGGCTGTACACAGCCCCAGCAGCAGCGCCTGCTGCAGGATCGAGTCGTCGCTGCCGCGCGACACCTGCACACCCCAGCGGGCGTCGGGCACGGTGCGCACCAGCAGCGGTGTGGCTGGGGCCTTGAAGCGCTCGCGTAACAGCTCGGCGTCGTCGAGGCCGATGCGTGCGAGGGACTCGAGCACGACCTGCAACGGGTCCCTGTCGCCGAAGTGCAGGCCGGCGCGGATCACCTGCGGCAGGCGGATGCGTGAGGCGTCGTCGCGCAGGACGCTCGCCACCACGCGCTCGGTGCGACGGCGCGACATCGGACCGCCGCTGTTGGCGGAGTAGCCCGCATCGGGGCTCGACCAGCAGCGGTACACCGGGTCGCCGACGGGGACGGCGAAGACGATCACGGCCTTGCTCCCGCGCGGGCGAGGCCCTGTTTGCGCAGCAGCTGCACGCACTCGTGCAGCTGGGGCTCCAGGGTTGCGGCAGAGGGCAACGCGATGCCGCGCACCACGCAAGCCGTGAGGAACTGCCGTGCGCGCGCCAGCCGCGTGCCGCGCAACGGGGCGAGCACCTTGCCGATCTCGGCGATGACCGGGTGACTGGTGCCGTGCTCGCTCAATCGTTCCTGCCAGGAGAGCTCGCCCTCGGCGTCGAGCAGCGGCACGGCGAGCTTCGCCAGGTCGTTCATGCCCTCGGCGCCTATCGGCAGCTGGCCGCCGAGCGCCGCGGGATAGGTGACGAACGCGAACGCGGCGGCGCGATCCGGGGATTCGGTCGCAATGAGTTGTGCGATGGCCTGCGAGCCTTCGTCCGGGTCCGTGCACTGGTCGAGCAGCAGGTTCAGCTTGCGCGGCAGGCTCTGCTCCGCAAGCAACGCATGGATCCACGCGCCGGCCTGCTCGCGCGCGGCATCCCAGCCCGCACGGTGCGCGGCGGCGATCACGGCGTGTTCGACCGTCTGGCCCCACGTGGCGTGCGGCAGGCTGCACTCGAGGACGCTCCTGAAGGTGGTCGATGTGGCACGGCCGGCGACGATGGTCGCGGCGACCAGGCTGCGGGCCAGCAATCGCGCCCGCCGTGGCGAGATGCGGATGCGGGCGCCGTTCAGCGCGCTGACGACGGTGGTGACGTAGTTCGTCACCTGGGCCGGGCACGCGTTGACTTGTTCGGTGAACAGCGCGCGCCAGGCGTCGACCGCGTCGCACAACGCCCCGTTGCGCGGCGTAACGAGCCCCTCGCCCGACGGCGCGACGATCGCTTGTTGTTGCGCGTGAGTGAGGTCGCTCCAGTCCGCCGCGGTGACGATCAGCGAAAAGCGGTCGGCGAGTGCCGGGTCGAGCGCTTCGGAGCCCGCGTAGTCCTCGGCCCCGCCCTGGTCGGACGTGCACGGGTTCATCGCGGCCCAGCGGTAGCGGAGTCGCTGCAGTGGCAGGCCCTGCAGCTTGCGCTCGTGCACCAGCGAGAACAGGCGATTCTGGTGCTCGGGCTTGCAGCGCGAGATCTCGTCGATCAGCACCGACTCCGCACCCCACACCGTCGCCGGCGTCTCGAGGAAGCGCACGGTCGCGTGCGCCTCGTCGGGATACGGAAAGCCGACCAGGTCGTCGAACGAGATCAGGCTGGCGTTGTAGTGGCGGTGCTCGAGGCCAAGCGCTTCCGACAGCGTGTTGAGCAGGAAGGTCTTGCCGGTGCCGCTGCGGCCGACCAGCAGCAGCGGGTCCTCGGTGACGAGCGCGGCGAGGATCGTGGCTTCGTGACGGTCGAAGCCATAGACGCCGAGGTCGGCGAGCCTGAATGCGGGAGAACGGACGGACGGCATGGGTCGCTCCTTCGTTGCCCGGGATCGGGCCGCATCCGCCGAAATGGCGCTCCACCTTGCCGAGCTGGCAGGTTGGCCGGAGCACGTGCCCCGTTCTTGATGCTGGGTAGATTATACGCGCGCGGGAGGCTCAAGAGGTGAGCCTGCGCAGCGACGGTACGACCCTCGCGCGGTCAGCATGCATGGCGTGTTATTGCGCAGGCCAACCTGCGGCAGGGAGAGTGTGGGTGAGACGCATTGCGTCGAACGCCACGCAACGGATGGTGTGGCCGGACCGATGGCGAAGCATGGACTGCGCAGCCGATCGGGGCCGCGAGCGCACTTCACGTGCGGTCGCACCGGACGAACGCCCGTACATTGACGTACTGGCCGGTCCTTAGCGGCGCAAGGCCGGTGAAGCGTAACGGGCCGAAGCAGCACGCTTCGTTCTTGATGCTGGGCAGATTACACGCGCGCGGGAGGCTCTAGAGGTGGGCCGCTGGCGCCGCATCGACAATCTGCCTGGCGCAGGTTGACCCTCTTCACCAGACCCCGAATACTCGAACCGCGCTGACCGACACTCCATGCCTGAAGACAAGCAAGCCATTTTCCTCAGTTACGCCTCGCAGGACATCGAGCCGGCGCGGCGCATCTGCGACGCGCTGCGTGCCGCGGGGCTCGAGGTATGGTTCGACCAGAGCGAGCTGCGCGGCGGCGACGCGTGGGATGCTGCGATCCGCAAGCAGGTCAAGGAGTGTGCGCTGTTCATGGCGCTGATCTCCGCCAACACCAACGCGCGCAGCGAAGGCTACTTCCGTCGCGAATGGAATCTCGCGGTGCAGCGGATGCTGGACATGGCCGACGACCAGGCCTTCCTGCTCCCGGTCGTGATCGACGACACACCGGAGCCCGCGGCCCGCGTGCCCGATCGCTTCCGGGAGCGGCAGTGGACGCGGCTGCCGAAAGGCGCAATGGCCGCCGGATTCGTCGAACGGGTGGCGCGGCTGCTCGGCGGCAAACCCGCGCTTGCCGCTGCGACGCCGGTTGCGACGCAGCCGTCCGCACCGGCCGCGGCAGCGGCTCGTGCGGAAGACGGCTTCTGGGTGGCGGTGCTGCCGTTCAAGTGTGCCGGCGCCAACGCCGATCTGACGGCGCTGGCTGAGGGGCTGTCCGAGGAAATCGTCACCGGCCTCTCGCGCTTCTCCTACCTGAGGGTGATCTCGCGCAGCTCGACGTCCCGTTACGCTGGGCACGCCATCGACGTGCGGACGGTCGGCAAGGAGATCGGCGCCCGCTACGTGATGGAAGGGAGCCTGCGGCAGGCGGGGGCGCAGTTGCGCGTCGCAGTCCAGATGGTCGATGCGGGCACCGGCGCCCATCTGTGGGCGGAGACCTACGAACGTCCCTTCCGCCCCGAGGACTTGTTCGCGCTGCAGGACGACCTGGTACCCCGCATCGTGTCGACCGTTGCGGACATGCACGGTGTCTTGCCGCGCAGCATGAGCGACGCCGTGCGGAACAAGGCCGCCGATCAGCTGACCCCGTACGAAGCGCTGCTACACAGTTTCGGCTACAACGAGCGCTGGACGATGGAAGCGCTCGCCGAATCGCGGACCTGCCTGGAGCGAGCCGTTCAGCAGGACCCGCGCAACGGCGACTGCTGGGCCATGCTGTCGATGATGTACTCGAACGAGTTCGGGCACTGGGACATCCGCGACCCGGCCTCTTTCGAAAAGGCGCTGCGAGCGGCGCGCACGGCGGTCCTGTCGGCGCCGCTGCATTCCCTGCCCCACTACGCGCTGGCCCAGGCTCTTTTCTTCCGGCGTGAATTCCCCGCGGCTCGGACGGCGGCAGAGCGGGCCGTTGCCCTCAACCCGCTGGATGCCGCGACGGCTGCGTTCATGGGACTACTGATTGCCTACTCGGGAGACTGGCCGCGCGGCTGCGAGCTGGCGGAGAGAGCCTTTAAGCTGAACCCGAACCTTCCGGGCATGTACAACTACACCGCGTGGCACGACGCGTATGGCCGGAAGGACTACCGCCGCGCACTGGACCTGGCGCTCAAGCTCAACACGCCGGACAACTTCTATCAGCACGCCGTGCTGACCATGTGCTACGCCCAGCTGGGCGAGATGGACGCGGCGCACAAGTCGCTTCAGGAGATGCTCGCGCTCAAGCCCGACTACGGCAAGGTCGCGCGGCAGCTGCACGGGAAATGGATCCAGCCGGAACTGGTCGAGCAGTTGATGGATGGGCTGCGCAAGGCGGGCCTCGAGATCGCTGCAGCGGAGGATGCGAGTGCAGCGCTGCCCCAGTCCTCGAAGTCAAGCGAACCGACCCTGGTGCCGGCGCGCGGTGACGAAGGATTCTGGGTGGCGGTGCTGCCGTTCAAGTACCGCGGCACAGACAGCGCACTCACGGCCCTGGCCGAAGGACTTGCCGAGGACATCGTCACCGGGCTGTCACGATTCTCCTACCTCCGCGTGATTTCACGCAGCTCGACGCTGCGCTTCACCGATGCCGCGTTCGACGTGCGAGCGGCGGGCAAGGAGCTCGGCGCGCGGTATGTCCTGGAGGGCAGCCTGCGGCAGGCGGGGACACAGCTGCGCTTGACGGTGCAGTTGATCGATGCGGTGACCGGCGCGCACCTGTGGGCGGAGACCTACGAACGCGCCTTCAGTCCGGAATCTGCCTTCGTCACGCAGGACGAACTGGTGCCGCGCATCGTTGCAACGATCGCCGACGTCCACGGCATCCTGCCCCGGAGCATGGGCGCGGTCTTGCGTACTCGCGATCCGGCGCAGTTGACCCCATACGAGGCCGTGCTGCGCAGTTTCACGTACTCGGAGCGCATTACTGCAGATGAACTCGCAGCTGCACTGCGCGGCCTGGAGCTGGCCGTCAAGCAAGCCCCTGCCAATGGCGACGTCTGGGCGATGCTGGCATGGCTGTGCCTGCAGGATCATGCGCAGGGCTTCGGCGTCCAGCCGGATCCCCTGGCCCGGGGGTTGGCCGCCGCGCGTCGCGCCGTGGAAGCCGCTCCGTCGAATCACCTGGCGCACTTCGGCCTGGCCCAGGCGTTCTACTTCCGCAAGGAATTCGAGAGTTTCCGCAATGCCGCGGAGCGCGCCGTCGCCCTCAACCCCATGGACGGCTACTCCATCGCTTTTCTAGGTGAGCTGTTCACGTACACGGGCGACTGGAAGCGCGGGCTCGAGCTCGCGGGGCGCGCCAAGCAGCTCAATCCCCACCATCCGGGATGGTACTGGTACGCCGACTTCTACCATTCGCACCTGCAGCGCGATTTCCGCGGCGCAATCGCCAGCCTGCTCCGAGCCAACATGCCGGGCCACTGGGGCTTCCACGCGGGGCTGGCCGCGTGCCACGCCCAGCTCGGGGAACGGGACGCGGCGGGCAAAGCCCTGCTCGAGCTGCTGCGGCTGCGGCCGGACTTTGCCGCCACGGTACGCGCGGAATTTACGAAGTGGTGGTCGCCGGAATACGTTGAGCTTTTCATCGACGGCCTGCGCAAGGCGGGGCTCGAGGTTCCGGCAGCGCCCTCGTCATCGACATCGACATCGACCACTGAGTCACATGCCCCTTCAGCGTCGCCGTCGGGCGCCGCCCGCGTCGACGAGGGCTTCTGGGTCGCGGTGCTGCCCTTCAGGCACGGCGGAGCCGGCGGCGACATCGCCGCCCTCGCCGACGCGCTGTCCGAGGGCATTGTGATGGGTATGCTGCGCTTCCCGTACCTGCGGGTGATCGCGCGCAGCTCCACGCTTCGCTACACGAGCGAGGCGGCCGACGTGCGCGCCATCGGCTGCGAGCTGGGCGCGCGCTACGTGATCGACGGGACGCTTCGCCAGGCGGGAAGCAAGGTCCGCATCGCGGTGCAGCTCGTCGACACCCAGTCGGGCGCCCATCTGTGGGCCGAGACCTACGATCGCCCGTTCAGTCCGGAAGGCATTCTCGAACTGCAGGACGAACTCGTCCCGCGAATCGTCTCGACCGTCGCGGATGCGCATGGCGTCTTGCCGCATACACTGGGCGAGGCGCTGCGTAACAGGTGCCCCGAGGAATTGAGCCCCTACGAGGCCGTGCTGCGCAGCTTCAGTTACTTCGAGCGCATGACACTGGAGGAGTTCGTGGCATCGCGGACTGCACTGGAGCGTGCGGTCGCGCTGGCGCCGGGCTACTCGTACGCCTGGGCCGCGCTGGCTCTTATCTTCGAGAACGAGTACGCCTTGGGATTGGAAGGCAAGCCCGACCCGCTGGGCCGGGGACTGCAGGCGGCCCGAAAGGCGGTCGAGGCCGATCCCTCCAATCACCGCGCGCACCAGGCGCTGGCCGAGATCCTTTTCTATCGCAGGGAGATCCCGGCCTTCCGGACCGCTGCCAGGCGTGCCCTCGAGCTCAACTCGATGGACGGTTGCGGCGTCGCGAGCCTGGGTGGGTTCATCGCCTACGCCGGGGAGTGGGAGCGCGGCTGCGCCCTCGTGCACCAGGCCCTGCGCCTCAATCCCCATCATCCCGGGTGGTACTGGTTCCCCCTGGTCTTCCACGCCTACCGGCAGGGCGACTATCGCAAGGCGCTCGATCTTGCGCTCAGGATCGACTTGCCGGGCTTTCGCGACACGCAGGCGGTGCTCGCCGCCGTGTACGGGCAGCTCGGCGAGCATGAGGCGGCGACGAGGTGCCTGAGGGAACTGCTCGCGCTGGCGCCGCAGTTCGCCTTGGAGGCGCGCACGGAGTTCGGGAAGTTCCTGGATCCAGAACTCGTGGAGCACGTGATCGACGGCCTGCGCAAGGCGGGCCTCGAGGTGCCGCCGGGGAATGCTGCGGCTGCGCCTGTATCCGGCGCTGGCGGGGTAATCCCCGCCTCGACGACTGCAATCAATCCTCAGGATCCTGCCCGGAGCACTGAATGATCCTGCGTCGCATCGCGCACCATCTGAGACAACAGCAATGGACCGCGGTCCTGATCGAACTGGCGATTTTGATCCTGGGCGTGTTCCTGGGTTTCCAGGTCACGGACTGGGCCAATGAGCGCGCCAACCGCTCCGCCGAGGCGCGGCACCTGGAAGAGATCGCCGAAGACCTGCGTGCGGACGCAGCGGTGTTCGACCAGATTCGGGTGTCTGCCGAGATGCGCATCAGCGCGATCGATTACATCCTGGGCGAAACCCGCGGCGTGACTCGGCCGAGCGGTCTCGTCACTCCGAACGGGGATTCATTCGACATGCCGGCCGGTCCGCCCGTCGGCCCAGCGCATCGCACGACTCTGCTGGGACGCGCCAACCTGGTTCGCTCCACCACGGGCAATCGAACAGGCTTCGAAGCGCTGCTCGGCGCGGGCGGCATGCAGAAGATTCGCGACCGGCAGATCAGCCGCCAGTTGCAGGTGTACTACGCGCAGTACGACGAATTGATCACCCTGACGGACACCCTGAAGCAGGTCCGAGCGCAGGGCGTTGCCCTGGGCCACACACTCGGGTTGTCTGCGTTCGGGGAAATGGATCCGGACAGACTGAGCGCCATCGTGCGCGGCAGTCCCGCGTATTCCGCTTACCTGCGCACCAACCGCGAATGGGCCGCCATCTTCCTGGGCACCGTCGATCAACAGCAGCAACGCGCCCTGCACCTGCTCGGTGACATCGACGAGTACCTGGGCAAGAGCAGCACCGCCAGCCAGTGAACCTCACAGGCTTTCGATTACCGACCCCTGAGTACGTCGGCCGGACTGCCGCATGCCCGGCCACCGCCGTCAAACGCGACTGTCGGCGCTCTCGTCCTGCCTGGCGGCTGAACCGGTCTCCCGTGCCACCCGCAACGTCAGCGCACGCTCCCGGTTCTGTGCATCGACCGCCCTGACCAGGCACTCCCCGGCTCCTGGTCATTGCGGCTCACCTTCCGCAACTACGTAGCGGGCTCCGGCGTCGTGCTTGCGATAATGGAAGCCGTGTCCAGGTGCGGCGATCCCGCAGACCGCTGGAGGGTCCGTACGCTGCACCGCCAGCAATGTCCCGTACCGGAGGCCACCCGCATGACCGCGACACCCCCCCGCCCGGCGATTCGCCCAGCGATTCGCCTGTTCTCGCTCACCGCACTGCTTGCCCTTGCTACCTCGAGCGCGCTTGCCGCTGACTGGCCCGTCTTCAAGCCGGGCAACTGGACGTTCGACCGCACCCTGACGCCGACGGGTTCCATGCCCGAAAAGGTGTCACGCACCGATTGCACCGACCCGACGGCCGACCAGAAAGCGCAGCGGGCGATGCTCGCCAAGGCCGGTTGCCAGTTCACGCCGCTCGTGCAGAGCGGCAAGACCTACCGCTACTCTGCAACCTGCAAGATGGGCGGCATGACGATCAAGTCGGATTCCGTCCTGACGGTCGACAGCGCCGAGGCCTACACCATCACGGTCGATTCGACCGAGGACGGCGTGAAGACGCACGAGGTGCTGCGCGCACGCCGCATCGGCGACTGTGCGAAGTAGCGGCCTGCGCGGTTAACGGCTACCCTTCGCACCGTCACCAACGCGGACAGAGACTCCATGGCCAAGCCCCCGAATTACTCACAGCAGAAGAAGCAGCGCGAAGAGGCCGCCAAGAAGAAGCGCGAGGAAAAGCAGCAGCGCCGGCAGCAGCAGAAGAAGGACGAAGCGCCGCCGCCACCGAATTGACGGCGGCCGGCCGTATCCACTCAGCCCGCTGCGCCGTCCTCCATCATTCGCCGCAGCAGCGTGCTGGTCGTGACCGCAGGATCCCAGCTGCACACGCGGTTGCGCCCGGCGGCCTTGGCCACCAGCAAGGCTTTGTCCGCCCTGTCGATGGAGTCCTCCACGCTGATGTCGGGTTCCAGTAACGCGAGCCCGAACGACGCCGTCGTGGCAATCGGCTGGCCGTCGGGACTCGCGATGGCCGGCGCTGCAGCGATCTGCTCGCGTATGTGACCGATCACCTTCTTGCCGATTTCCAGGTCGGCCCCGGGCAGCGAGATCAGGAATTCATCGCCACCGTAACGAAACACCTTGTCGTACGGCCGCAGGTGTTCCGTGACGTGCCGCACCACGCCGGCCAGCACCTGGTCGCCGACGACGTGACCATGCCTGTCGTTGATTTCCTTGAGATGGTCCAGGTCCATGAAAGCGATGCAGCACTGCTGCACGTTGCGGCGGGCCAGCTCGCGCCACTCGCGCAACGTGGGCAGCATCTCGACGCGGCCGTGGGCCCCGGTCAGCGCGTCGCGGTCCCGCAGCGACCCCGCGATCGCGTGCCGCAACGAATCCAGTTCCAGGTGCAGGCGCTCGCAGCCGACGACGAGGTCGTCATAGCCTTCACGTGAGACCGGAACGCCGGTGGCGGCCTCGCGCAGCATTCCTGCCGCGACCTGGTGCAACCGCTTGTGCTCGGCCTCGATGGCGGCGAACGCTGGCTGCTCCCAGAGTTCGACCGGCGCCTGCTCGTAGTACCACCGGCCGAAACGACACTGGCGATGGGCCTTCTCGTCGAGGTCGTTCGGATCGCACGGCAAGCGGCAGACGATCGAGCGGATGAGATTGTCGTGCCAGCGGGCATGGTCGTGCGCCGCCTGGTCCAGCTGATCCAGCGATTTTCGCAACGCGGTCGGGTCCATCCGCAGCATCGGGATACACCTCACGCACCGTGCATCGCCACTGCAATGCGACAGCCCCATGCCAAGGGTTACGCAGGTCTGCTTCGACTGCAACAGCGCTCAATACCTACGCCCACCCACCGCATTCGATGCTGCGAGCTGTCACGGTCGCGCTCCCCGCGCGGCCCGGCAGTGTATCTTGAGGGACATGAGATACCTGCAGGAAGAGACCGACTTCGAGATCACGCTGTCGCCGGAGGTGCCAGCGGTGGCGTCGGTGATCTTGCTGCACGGCCTGGGTGCCGACGGCCACGACTTCGTGCCGATCGTCGACGAGCTCGGCCTGCCCGGCTCGCTGCCGGTGCGCTTCGTGTTTCCGCATGCACCGTTGCGGCCGGTCACGGTGAACAACGGCTACGTCATGCGGGCCTGGTACGACATCAAGTCGTTCACTCCGGCCGGCCGGGCGGACTTCGCCGGGACCGTCGAATCCGCGCGCCGTGTCGCGGACTGCATCGAGCGCGAACGGCAGCGGGGTATCGCGGCCTCCCGCGTGGTGCTGGCCGGCTTCTCGCAAGGGGGCGCCGTCGCGTTGTACACGGGGCTGCGCTATCCCGAGCGGCTGGCCGGGATTCTTGCAATGTCCTGTTACCTGCCCTTTCCGGAAAGACTCGCGGCGGAGAAGTCGGCCGCGAACGCGGACGTGCCGATCCTGCTGTGCCACGGCCGCGGCGATCCGGTGGTGCCGATCGCCATGGGTCTCGAAGCGCGCGACGAACTGCAGGCCCATGGTTACAAGCCGGAATGGCGCGACTACCCGATGGAGCACGCGGTGTGCATGGAGGAGATCGCCGACGTGGCGCGGTGGCTCAAGCTGCGGCTGGCAGCGGCCGTCGGCAATTAACTCGCGTCGGCCACCCGCTGCACCGCCGACTCCAGCTGCTGTCCCTTGCGACCGCCGCGCACCAGCGCACCCTCGCCGAGCGAGCTCGTGATCATGACCTGCGCCATCTCGACGCAACGGCGCGCCAGCGCCGCGGCGCCGTCGTGCAGCGACGCGGAGTTCTGCACGAATTTCTCGTTGTTTTCCATGTCCTCCGCGCTCCAGCCGCGGCTGTGCGCGACGTAGGGAAACTGCGGGAACTGGCACCCGACTTCGGCAAAAAAGCCGAGCAGCTGGCCCGCGACGCCCTGCACGTTGTCCTGGCCGCCGGTGATGATGAAGCCGGCTACCTTGTTGCGCAGCAGGTGCTTGCCGGCAATGGTTTCCTGGTTCTGGATGCAGTTCATCCGCTCGACCATCTTGTAGTAGAGGCTGCTCGCCCCGCCCCAGCGGATCGGCGTGGCCACCAGCATCACGTCGGCCCAGTGCACGACGCCTTCGTACACGCGGTCCATCTGGTCGCTCGAGTCCATCTGCGTGATCGAGCACGGCCACGTGCACGCGCGCGACGACTTCGAATAGAACCCTTCGCACTCACGGAAACTGAGGTCGCGGATGCGCAGCAGTTGCGTCTCGCACCCGTGGTCGCCGGCCGCGCGCTGCAGCGCGTGGGACAGCAGGTCCTCGGACGTGCTGTAGCGCGGATGCGCCGCCGTCATCGCCGTGGTCGAGAGACCCAGCACGCGGATCGGACCCGGCTCGCGCTGCGGCGTCCGCGCCAGCGGATGCGGCGCGTGCGGCTTGCGGCCTCGCTTCGAACGCGCCTCCGGGTTGACCAGCACCCGTCCGTTCTCGACACGGACGTCGTGCGCCGGAACGCGGTCTTCCTCGTAGCCGGGCTCGCCCTCGCCGGTACGGCAGTGGAACTTCCAGTAATGCCAGGGGCAGACGACGTAATCGCCGTCGAGCGCGCCCTCGCCCAGCGGCCCGCCCGCGTGGTTGCAGACACCGGAGATCGCGCTGAACTGTCCGTCCCTGCAGGCCAGCGCGATTTTCTTGCGGCCGAGCAGCACCTGCTGCAGCGGCTTCGATGCCAGCTCGTCGGCTGCACCGACGTCGATCCACGCGCTCGGGTCGGTCTGCATAGCGTTCTCCTGGATGGGTTCCAGGCCCGCGAACGAGTCAGGCAGCAACCTGCTCGAATGTCACATGTGGAATGTCCGCGCGATCGCGCGCGTGCTCCAGGGTCAAGCCGCACAGGTTGCCCTGCGAGTCGATGTCCAACAGCGTGTTCTCATCGAGTTCGCGCGTTTCCGCAACGTCGGACGAGCGGAACTCGATGTACAACGTGTCGGTATCCTGAAAGTACGTGATCTTCATGGCTTGAACGACCGGTCGAAGAACGCGTTGTGCACCGTCAGCCTGTCACGCAGCAACACCACCCGGAAAAACCGGTGACCCGCCTCGGAAACTATGCACCACCTGCGAATTCGGCCATCTGTCTGGACAGCCTCACGAATAGGCTCCCGAATGGCTCGCTGAATCCACTCGTCCTGAATAATCGCACGGTCCGGCCGGACGCGCACCGCACGGAAATATTCAGTGGTTGGAAAGCGCTCCGGTTCCATGGAGCGCAGTTGGCCAATCTTGATACCTCCGGATCGACCTGAATTTTCAGCCAGTGGAGCCTGATTCGGTCGCGCCGCGAGTCAACCTCACGCCGCTGGCAGCGTCATCGAGCTCCGCTCCCAGGTGCCCGACCTTCACGTAGATGATCGCCCCCTCCGCGCCGGTGTAAGGCGTATGGCGGCTCCAGCGTGGACTGCGCAGCCAGGATCCGGCCGGGTACGCGCCAGACTCGTCACGGAACAGGCCTTCGAGCACGAAGATCTCTTCGCCACCGGGGTGCGAGTGTGGATTGAACTGCGTGTGCGGTGCCCACCGCACGAGCGCGGTGCTGACGCCGTCGAGTTCGTGCAGCGGCATCACGGACAGCCCCGGCACCAGGCCCGGTCGCCACTGGGCGGTGCGCGTGTCGATGATCACAGGCCGTGTGTCGTGCGCGGCGAACTGCCACAACTTCACGAACAGCGTGCAGCCGTCGCGTGAGTGCGGCGCGTGGCCGGTGCCGGGCGGATTGCGCAGGTAGGTACCCGCGGGGTAGTCGCCCTGCTCGTCCGAGAACACGCCGTCGAGAACCAGGATCTCCTCGCCGCCGCCGTGCTCGTGGCGCTTGAATTGCGATCCCGGCGCATACCGCACCAGGCTGGTGGCACGCGCCACCTCACCGCCCACGCGGTCGAGCGGACGTCGCAGCACGCCGGCCATCGGCGACGGCACCCAGTCCTCGGGCGCCGGTGGCTGCAGGACCACGCGCTGCTCGAAATCGGCGTTGATGAGTTGCGCGTTCACTGCAACGAAATCTCCCGGCCGCCCAGCATCACGAACGACACCTGCTCGAGCACGGACAGGTCGTGCAACGGATCGCCCGGCACCGCGATGATGTCGGCGAGCTTGCCGGCCTCGACGGTGCCGACGTGGTCCTGCCAGCCGAGCAGTTCCGCATTCACGCGCGTCGCTGCCTGGATCGCCTGCATCGGCGTCATGCCGGCCTCGACCAGCAGCCCCAGTTCGCGTACCCCCTGTTTCACCGGGAAGCCGACGTAATCCGTGCCGACGGTGACGTTCACGCCCGCCTTGATCGCCTTGCCCACGGCTGCGATGTGCTGGGCGCGGTACTTGCGCGTCAGCTCGTTCATCTTGGCCTGCGCCTCGCTGCCGGGCTGCTCGTTGAGGTAGTAGTCGCCGACGTACAGCGTCGGCACCAGGTACACGCCCTTTTCCTTCATCAGCCGGATGCCCTCGTCGTCGATGAACGTGCCGTGCTCGATCGTGCGCGCGCCCGCCAGGATCGACGCCTTGATTCCCGCCGCTGAATGCGCATGCGCCGCGACCGGCACGCCGAGGCGCGTGGCTTCATCGACGATCGCGGCCAGTTCGTCCGGGCTGAAGTGCGCGCGGTTGGGATCGTTGCCGGCCGACATCATCGCGCCGCTCGCCAGCACCTTGATCCAGTCGCTGCCATGCTTGATCTCCTCGCGCACGGCCTTGCGCACGGCATCCACGCCGTCCACGACGAGACCGTCGCCCGCGACCTGGTGCTCCGGGGCGATGAAGTTGAGGTCGCCGCCACCGCCGGTGATCGAGAAGTAGTGCCCGGCGCCGGTCAGCCGGGGACCGATGAAGAGACCCTCCTGGATCGCGGTGCGCACGTCGAAGTGCGCGTAGGCCACGTCGGCGTCGCCGAGGATGCGGACCGTCGTCCACCCGGACCGCAGCATCTCCTGCACCACGTTCAGGCCGCGCAGCGCCTTGTAGCCGGACGAGCGGCGCAGGTGATCGACCTGGTAATCGTCGGTCTTGATCAGCACGTGGGCGTGCGCGTCGATCAGGCCCGGCAGGCAGGTGTCCTGCGAGCGGTCGATCACCGTGCCCGTCAAGGGGCCTGCCGCATCCGGCGTGAAGGCGCCAACGGCTACGATGCGGCCGTCTTCGATGCGGATCGCCACGTCGCGCCTCAAAGTGGCCGACCTGCCATCGATGAGCGTGCCGCAACGCAGCGTCGTGATGCCGGTGGCGGACGGAGCCAGTGTGTCGGGCGCAGGGCCGGCATGGACGGGCCAGGCAAGGGCCAGGCACGCCAGCCCCAGGCACGAACTCGTCGTACGTTTATTCATCAGGCTTTCTCCCCTGCGCGACAACTACTGTTGCGGTGACGGCTGCGGCTGCGACTCGCGCCAAGCGCGCCACTTCGCGCTGCGTCGCTCGCGGATCGTGGCCAGGTGTTCGGCCACCCGCTCTTCCGCGCTCCTGGTCCAGGCCGGCGCCGTGGTCTTCTGTCCGGCACTGCCGGCCACCGTTCCGCTGCTTGCGATCGCATCGCCGTTGACGCGATCCGCGAACACGTCGGTGCGGTTCGACGTGTCGCCCGTGTTGGTGCGGACATACGAGGCGACGAAGGTCGACCCGTCACCGGTCAGTCCCTGGTAGTCGCCGACGAACAGGCCGTTGGCGTTCGGGGCGTCCAGCAGGTCGAAGTTGCCGGCGAGTCGCGTCTCGCGCCAGGCCGTGCCGTCGCGGGAGACGGCCAGCCAGAAGTCGGTCGGTTGGAAAGTCGCCGTGCCGGCCTGGCGAAAATCGTAATACGTCACGCCGACCAGTCCGCCCGGCAGCACGGCCAGTGTCGGCGTGAAGGCAGGAACCGCCGTGTTGGCGTTGACGGGAACCGCTGCGCTCCAGCTGTTGCCGCCGTCGGTCGAGCGCGCAAGCACGATCGCATCGTGCGCCCCAGCCCGCGAAGCGCGAGTCCTGCCAGGCCGCGTACAACGCGCCATCGACCGGGCTTGCGGCGAAGGCGCCCAGGACTTCACCGGCCCGCACCGTGATCGAGGTCTGCGACGGGACGCGCGTGCCGACCGCGAGCAGCTGTGCGATGCGCGTCGGCGCGGACCAGGTCACGCCCTTGTCGGTCGACCGGATGACGGCGAGGTTGCCTTCGGTCACCGCGGGGTTGCCGGCCGCGGGACCCAGTTCGGTGAAAAAGACATGGACCGTGCCGTCCGGCGTCGTGACCGCCACGTTGCCGATGGTCTGTCGCGCCGCACCGGGGTCGTAAATCGGCACCGGCGGCGACCAGCTCACGCCGCCGTCCGTCGAACGCGCGAGCAGCGTGACGCCGCGCTCGCTCGGATCGAGGCGATCCCAGACGGCGTACACGTAGCGCGGGTCCGTCGGGTCGATGGTGAGGCTTTCCTTGTCGTTGAAGAACCGTGTGCCGTCGTCATCGGCCAGGATGACCGGAGCGCCCCAGCTGGCACCGCCGTCGGTGGAGCGACTCACCAGCACCGCACTGCGCGCGCCGACCGCGAGCGCCGCGCCGGTGAAGGCAATGCCGATCTGCAGAGCGGTGGTACCGCTGACGGCAACCCAGGGATCCGACGCGCGGGCGAACACGCCGCCGGCACACTGCGTGAATGGCGAGGCCGCGGGCGTACTCCAGGTGGTGCCACCGTCGACCGAAACCGCCGTTGCCAGGCCGCGCGCGCCACCGT
Source organism: uncultured Gammaproteobacteria bacterium (assembly GCA_963700045.1). Lineage (GTDB taxonomy): Bacteria > Pseudomonadota > Gammaproteobacteria > Steroidobacterales > Steroidobacteraceae > RPQJ01. Next base: position 4,243 of record CAVOWK010000016.1, on the reverse strand, counting down.
CCGACAAGCGGTCCTGCTGCCACGCGGCGACCAGGTGGTTCGGATTGGAAGGATTGATCGCGAGATGCGATTCCACTTCCGCATTCGCGTACGCGGTCGCGCCCGCCGGCACGGCCAGGCAGTTGGCGCTGAAAGGCGTCGCCGCCGTCACCCGGACCGCGGTGGCTGTCGTGAACACCGGCGGTTCCTGCGGTGGTGGTGGGGGTGGCGGTGGTGGAGGTTCGCCGCCACCGGAACCGCCGCTGCCGCCGCCGCCTCCGCCGCAGCTCACCATCACCAGTGCGATGAGCAGGATCGACGACGCGAGCCAGGTGCCGGAGGGCGTGCGCATGCGATCAGGCATTCCGTTTGCGCGCATGAGCTGATTGCAACGGATTCAATCGCACGTGAAATCCTTTGCGCCCACTGCCCGGCACTGCGGCGGAAAGCCGTGCTTGCGCCAGTAGGCCAGCACGCCGCTGCTTTCCAGCATTCCCTTGAATTCGGGCGACCCATGGAATCCGGGCGGATAGCGCTCCCAGTTCACGATCGCCCCGCTGAGCACGTCCTGGTTTCCAGCCACCTTGGCGAAGTCGCCCAACCACAAGTAGGGATACGCCAGCCCGAGCTGCACCAGGTACGGCACTTTCGTGCTGGTGAAAAACCGTTGGATCACCGCCTCAGCGTCCCGGCTCGGCGGACCCGGCCGCTGCAACGCGTCAATCAGCACCTTGCGCACCTCCGGCGCATAGCCCATCTCGTCCAGCAACAGCTGCGCCGTGAGCACATCCCCTCGCGCGACCAGCAGACCCACGAAATTCTCCGCCCGATTGACGATGAATCCGTCGGCCACGCCCCGCTCGAACAGATCGAGCGCCTCGTCCGTCTTGCCAGACCACAGCAGAGCGACCGCCTTGTGCCGCAATGCGTTCCGATAGCTGGGATCGACCTCGAGCGCGTGATTGAAATCCGCGATGGCGCGCTCGAAGAACCCGAGCTTGAGCCAGATGATGCCGCGCCAGTGGTACGCCGTGGCATTCCTGGGGTCCGCCGCCAGGGCGCGATCCGTCAACTCCAGGCCCCGGGCCCAGTCCATCGGCGGCGCGGTGCGCACGACGTAGCCGAGCACTGCCCACGGCATCGACAGCTGCGCATCCAACGCCAGGGCACGATCGGCCGCCAGCTTCGCCATCGCCATGTAGTCCCGATCGCGGATCCCCCAGCTCGGGGAAACGACGGAGACAGCCGCAAGGCCTTCCCACCCGCGCGCGAAGTCGGGGTCCAACTGCGTGACCCGCTCGAACAGGCGAATGCTCTCCGGCAGGTCCTTGCGCGCAATGAACAGTTCGCGCGCCTTGAGATAGAGCTGGTAAGCCTCGAGATTCTCGGTGTCAGCGTGCACGGTCACCGGCGCGGCAGCTTGCGCCGAACCAAGCTGGTCGCGCAGCGCGTTGACGATCGAGTTCGCGATCTCTTCCTGGATGGCGAAGATGTCCGTCAGCTCGCGGTCGTACGTCTCGGACCACAGGTGGCGATCGTTCACGGCGTCGATCAGCTGCGCTGTGATGCGCACGCTGTTACCCGATTTGCGCACGCTGCCTTCGAGCAGGTGATTGACCTTGAGCGCGCTCGCGATCGCCGCCGTGCCCAGTTGGCTGCCCTTGTAGCCAAAGGACGAAGTACGGGAAGCAACACCCAGGCCGTCGACACGCACCAGCACATTCAGCAACTCTTCCGAGATGCCGTCGGAGAAGTACTCGTTATCCTTGTCGCCGCTCATGTTGACGAACGGCAGCACCGCGATCGACGTGCCCGCCGACTTTGCGTCGGCGGCGGATTGTGCCACGCCGCCGAGGCACCCGCCGCCATCGTCGCCGGAGGCGCGACCGGCATCCGTCCGACCCACCAGAACAGCCCGCCGCCGATCAACAGCAGCACGGTCAGGATCGAGAACTCGCGACCGCTGACCCGCTGGTGACCCCGGTCACCGTGATACCAGGCCAGCACCAGCGCGATGGGCAGGCCGACCAGGAATGCCATGGTGACGGGACGCTGCAGTTGCGCCGGCCACTGGAACACCGTGCTGAGGTACGCCAGGCCCTGCAGCAGTCCCCACGCGGCCGCGACGTAGGCGATGCCCCACTGCACCACCTTGCGGCGGCGCAAACCGGCCCACAACCCATCACCCGATTGCCCAGACGGTTCGCTCAAGATTCCCCCCTGTTCGGGAGGAGTGTAGTCGAAGCGGACGTCCGTCCTGCAATCCCAGCGATTAATCAGGTGTGTCCGAGCTCAGCAGCGTCTTTCGCCTCAACGCCCCGCAATCGCCGCTGCAACGGAATCCCACAGCGCTTCGAACGCCTCGGGCGTGAACCCTGCGCCCGAGGGCAGCCAGTCACTCGTGTTCCCGGCGGCCAGCGTGAAGTGACCCACCACGTCCAGGTGGTCGGCGCACGCCGCATGCACCAACCGCCCGTGCAGCTGGCTCAACGTCGGCACCACACCGTCGTTCGTGCGCTGGTCGACTGCGAAGCCGAGCGTCTTCTCGAGCCGGCGCCTGACCACGGCCGCCGGCACCGGGCACGGGTACTGCGTGCGCGAGCTCGCCGTGATCCCGTGCAGCACCCGGAACAACGCGCGCAGTGCGACGCGCTGTGGATGCAGCACGGCGCGGGCGCTCAATTCTTCGCGTGGCTTGGGCACGCCGGCGACCACGCAACCGTAGTCGATGCCAGCGCGATCCGTAACCGACGCTTCGAACAGGTCGATCGCCTCCGGCGTCAACTGCATCACCGCGCCCTGGTCCGACGCGATGGCTTCCAGGTAGTTCCAGGTGGGATCGTTGCGCTTGAACGAGAGGCCGCGCAGCAGCGCGCGCGAGAGTCGGTCGACCGGGCCGTTGCCGCGATCGATCCAGTCATCGATGCGGGTCAGCAACGAGATCGAGCGCGTCGTCGCCATGGCAGCGACTCGTGCCGGACTGGTTGTAGCGAGCGAACTCAACAACAGCAGCAGCCGGTGCCCCTGGGCGGTGAGGAATGCATTCGCCAGCGGCGTCCCGAAATGCGGCGTCACCACGGAAATCGCGGTGCGCGTGCGCCGCGCAATGCGCTGCGCAGTGTCGTCAGGCGCAATCTGCACGCCCGGCGTGAGCAGCATCCGTACGTCGAGGCCGCCGGTGGAGTGCCCGATGAAATGCAGTTCGCGCGCCTTCAGCCCGCCGTGCCTGATGACGTGACGGCGCAGGCTGTCCGCGCGCCGGACGATCGATCCGGTCGGCTGCGTCGGGCACCGCACGATGCGGGCATCGACGCGGCGTTGCTTGAGCGCCCGACGGAGCACGTGCTCCACGTCCTGAAAATAGTGCACCGCACGGAGCGTGGTGAAGCCGAAAAATCCGGGAACCAGGAAAACCAGGCGTGTCATGAAGTGTTCACTCCTGCCGCCAGCCGCTCGCGCTGCCGACGGATGAGGCGTCCGATCATTTTCGTTCGACCCTTGAGCACCGAGCAGGAGGAAAAATACAGCGTGCCGTCAGGGTGACTTGGGACTTGGCCTCAGTCCTGCAGCGCTATGGCACCGCGTCGGCTCATGTCATGATGACAAGAACGACAACTACCAGTGAGCGGGATAGGACCATGAGAGGCAGGCATGCGCTCGCTGGAACCCATTCCGGCGCAATCCTGCTGCTGGTACTGAGCGTATCCGCCCTCGTTGGCGGCTGCGCGACAGCGGCACCAGGCGCGCCTGGCGCCCGGCCAGCCAATTGGGCAACGCCTGTCGCGGCGAGTCCCGGCTTGCCGAACCTCCATCGCGTCAACGCGAACCTCTATCGCTCGGCGCAGCCGTCGCGGGAGGGCTTCGTGTTGCTCGACACGCACGTGAGTCTCGCCGTCGGAGATTCCCCGATCAGGACCGTCGTCTCGCTCCGCACCTCCAAGGACGACTCGTCCCTTGTCGCCATGTCTTCGGCACTGCGCATCGAGGAGATTTCGTTCAAGACCTGGCACCCCGAGGACGAGGACGTCATCAAGTTCCTGCGCATCGCCTCGACACCTGCCCTGCAACCGGTGCTCGTGCATTGCCGGCACGGCTCGGATCGCACCGGCACGATGGTGGCGGTCTACCGCATCGTCGTCGAAGGCTGGACCAAGGCGCAGGCCACCGAAGAGATGATCAATGGCGGCTACGGCTTTCACCCGCTGTGGCAGAACCTGTTGCGCTACATCGAGGCACTGGACGTCGACGCCATCCGCGCGCAGGT
>CAVOWK010000015.1:0-128852 GCA_963700045.1 uncultured Gammaproteobacteria bacterium | reverse complement strand
ACGCTCCAGCAGGCCGTTGATGACCTCGATGTCCCGCGACGCGTGGCCGAAGCCGTGGCCGGAGATGTAGAAGACGAGCGACTGAAGCATGTTGGACGCGCCGCGCGTCAACCCTGGCGGCGGGGACTGCGGCGGTGCCGCCGCGGTCGTTGCGCCGGACGTAGATCTGCTTGCGAACCGTGGCGACGAGGCTTCTTTGCGGATCACGGACCTCGACGTCGAACCACGGCAGTTACTCGGCACCACCCTGCGTCTGCGCCCGGATGTCCGCCAGCATCGCGTCGGTCACCTGGAACTCGGCCCAGACCGTCCCGCGACCGGGCGCGACGAACTCGATGCTTCCGGCCTTGTCCCAGACGACGTAGTCGCGCCCGAGGTTGTGCATCAGCATGATCATCAGGAACGGATCGACCATCGATAACAGGCTGCCGCCGAAGTGCGAGCCCACGTAGTTACGGTTATACCAGCGGAGCGGCATCTCGACTCGTGCGAAACGGCTGTCGTTGTCGAACGCGCGACCCGCACGCCAGCGCCGAGATAGGGCGGGTAGACGTTGAACAACCGGCGCAGCCAGCGGGTGTCACGCCGGAACCTGGGACGAGGTCAACTCGCCGGTGGGCAAGGCCACTTTCAGGACGTCGTCCAGCGTGCCCGCGGGTACCAACGTCATGTCCTTCCGCAGTTCCTCGGGAAGCTCGCTGAGGTCGGCCGTGTTCTGCTCGGGCAGCACGAACGTCCGGATGCCCTGCCGCCTGGCCGCCAACGCCTTCTCCCGGATGCCTCCGACCGGCAGCACCAGCCCGGACAACGTGATCTCACCCGTCATCGCCACGTCCTCGGCGCACCGGTTGCCTCCGCAGGGCATACAGGATCGCCGTCGCCATCGTCACGCCGGCGGACGGGCCATCCTTGGGGATCGCGCCGGCAGGCACGTGGACGTGCAGGTCGTGGGCGTCCAGGAAGTTGGGCGGCACCAGGAGTTCCGCCGCGTGCGCGCGGATGTGACTCACCGCAGCGCGCGCGGACTCCTGCATCACGTTCCCCAGCTGGCCCGTGAGGATGATGTTGCCCTTGCCGCCCGGCAGCAGGCTCGCCTCGATGTAGAGCACGTCGCCGCCGGTCTCGGTCCACGCGACGCCGGTCGCGACGCCCGGCCGTGACGTTCGGAACGGTGTGTCGGGCTTGAAGCGAGGCGGACCGAGGAACTGCGGCACCTCGTCGGCGGTGTACGACGTGCAGCATCGCCGGTGTCCCTCGGGGCTCCTCGACTGGGCGGTCGCGATGCGCGCGGCGATCTTCCGGGCGACCCCGCCGATTCTGCCGCTCGAGGTTCCGCACGCCGGCCTCGCGCGTGTACTCGCCGACGATGCGCCGGATGGCCTCGTCGTCGAGGTCCATCTGCGCGGTGCCGATGCCGTGCTCCGACAACTGCCGGGGCAAGAGGTACCGACGCGCGATGTGCAGCTTCTCCTCCTCGGTGTAGCCGACCAGGGAGATCACTTCCATCCGGTCGAGCAGTGCCGGCTGGACCGGGCCGAGCTGGTTGGCGGTGGTGATGAAGAGCACGCGCGAGAGGTCGAGCGTCAGCTCGAGGTAGTGGTCGCGGAACGTGTTGTTCTGCGCTGGGTCCAGCACCTCCAGCAGCGCCGACGAAGGGTCGCCGCGGAATCCGCCCGCGCTGACCTTGTCGATCTCGTCCAGCATGAACACGGGGTTCGCCGTGCCGGCCTGCTTCATCGCCTGCACGATGCGGCCGGGCAGCGCGCCGATGTAGGTGCGCCGGTGCCCGCGGATCTCGGCCTCGTCGCGCACGCCGCCGAGCGAGATGCGCACGAACTTGCGGTCCATCGCGCGCGCGATCGACCGGCCGAGCGAGGTCTTGCCCACGCCGGGCGGCCCGACAAAGCACAGAATCGGGCCCTTCATGTCGCCCTTGAGCTTCCGGACGGCGAGGTACTCGACGATGCGCTCCTTGACCTTGTCGAGGTCGTAGTGGTCCTCGTCCAGCACGCGCCGGGCTTCCACGGGGTCGAGGCGGTCTGCGGTGACGACGGTCCAGGGGATCTCGAGGACCCAGTCGATGTAGGTCCGGACCATCTGGTACTCGGGCGACGCCTGCGGCATCTGCTCGAGCCGATCCACCTCCCGCAACACCGCGGCCGCGACGTGTTCGGGCAGCGCCGCCTTCTCGATGCGCGCCCGGATGTCCGACGTGTCGTTGGCGTCCTCGCCCTCGCCGAGTTCCTGCCGGATGGCCTTGAGCTGCTGGCGCAGGTAGTCCTGCCGCTGGCGTCGGTCATCTCCTGCTGGGCCTGGGACTCGATCTTGCCTTTCAGCTCCAGCAGGGAGATCTCGCGCTGCAGCGCCGCGAGACGGCGTTGAGCTTCGCCGTCACCTCGTCGTGCTCGAGCAGCAGTTGTTTGTCCTCCGGCTTCATGTCGAGCAGCGTCCCGAGGATGTAGACGAGCCGCAGCGGGTCCTCGACCGACATCAGCAACTGGCGCAGGTCGGGGGAGATGCCGCTGGCCAGCGACACCGCCTTGTCCATCTGCTCGCGGACGCGGCGCACGTAGGCATCTACCTCGATTCCCCGGTCGGGGGACTCCGGGTGCAGGGCGATACTCGCCTGAAGCACGTCGCCTTCCCGGTGGTAGCTCTCGACGCGCACGCGGACGATGCCCTCGACCAGCACCTGCAGCCCGTTGGGGGCTTTCGACATCTGGCGAATCACGCCGACCGTCCCCACGCGCCGCAGATCATCGACGGCCGGATCGTCCGCCTCGGTCTGTTGCATCACGAGCAGGATCAAGCGGTCGCTCGGCAACGCCCGTTGATGCTCGCCACCGACACGGGCCGGTTGACGGCCAGCGGCTGGACGGTGAGCGGGAACACCACCGACTGCCGAAGCGGCAGCACGGGGGTTTCTGAGGCAACGAATGGTGCGCGTGGTCGGCCATGACTACCGATCGATGACGGGCTGCGAGTCTGCGACCTCCCCTGCGGTCGGCACGTTCGGGCGACGCCGGGCGATAGGGTCGTCAGGCGCGTCCCCGCCGTCTTGCGGCAGGACCCTCGGCCGGAGGGTGAGGAAGACGAACGCGGCGCGGGGCAGCGTACCCATGGGGGCCCATTTTCTCACGGGGGCACTCGCTGGGCGCGTGGTATCGGCCTCGAGGTGATTCCCGACCAAGCAACGACCGCCATGCAAACCCGAGTGGGTCAGAAGCACGGCGAATCGCGGTTTCGCTGGCCGGGCTCACGTGTCCCCTCAATACACCCAGGGCACCGCGCCACGGGACCATTCGCTGGTAGTCGCGGTAGGCCTGCCCGTGTTCGGCAGCCAGCGAGCGTTCCTCCCACGGGATCGCGATGAGCAGGTACAGCGAACTCACCAGCGCGAACACGAGCCGGCCCGCGGTCATCGTGGGAGCCGCCAGCGTCATCAACAGCCAGCCCAGGTAGATCGGGTGGCGCACCCAACCGAACGGGCCGCCGCGGGTGATGGTGCCCGCGGCCACGTGTGGCCGCACGACGCTGCCGCGTCTGGCCGCCAGGACCTGCCGCACGCCGCCCAGGTCGAACACGTCCAGCAGGCGTGCGCTGGCCAGCGTGATCGCGAGCCCCGCGGCCTGGAGGCCGTTGAGGCTACCCGCGCCGGCCCCTCGACCGGCCAGGTGATCCCGGGAACCGGCAGCCAGAGCCAGCACACCGTGATGAACAGCAGGTTGGCGGTCCACACGTAGAGGGAGCGCTCCAGGTGCACGGGCACGAGACGGGTCAACCACGCCTTCGCTGCTGTCCTGGCCATGACGCTGTGGTGCGCCGCGAACCCCGTGAACAGCGCGATGTCGGCGGGAATGGCCCAGGCGGACCAATCGCCGGCGCTCGGCCCAGCACAATGACGTAGAACCACGCTCCGCGAGCAGCGAGGCGCCGAAGGTGGCGAGGCCGAGCACCGAGACGGTGAGATGCACGCCCGTGGCGCTGCGCGGGGCCTTGATTGTGGCATCGTTACCGGAACCGTAGTATAGGATTCGGACTGCTCGAAACACGGACGCGCATTGCCATCACGGGCCTCGGCGTCGTCTCGCCCTACGGTCACCAGATCGTCGACGATCTGGATGATTTGCCCGACACTGCGCCCCAGGCGTGACAGTTCGCTCACCACCATCAGGTCACCGGCCAGCATACCCGCACATAACCCTTCTATCCCGCGCTCCTTTAAGGTCTTACGCGAAGAAACCGTCACCTCGACGAAATCATCAATGTGCAGGTGATAGCGATGGGCATAGTCCAGGATCCCCAGCCGCTCGCTGTCGAGAACCTGGCCACCGGTCGAACACGAAAGTAAGCGACGGTTTTCATGGGGCGGACCTGGGTGTCGAAGTATAGGTCTTTTTTAGGGTTTTCTATACAGAATCAGTCTATTCTATTCGGTAGTTTTATGGTCATCTATGTTTCATTAAAACGACCGTTTTCATAGCCAACCCGGACCGAATCACCCCCATTGCAACCGAGCGATACGGCTTATCCACGGTTCAAGAGCCGCCCGTCATCGGCCGAGTTGGAGCGCTTCTACACCCCGTGCGAAAACGAGCGGAGTTCTGCGACAGCCACACCCGCTCGCAGACCACCCGCCTGGGCTTCGTGCTGTTGCTCAAGACCTACCAGCGCCTGGGCTACTTCGTGACCTCGGAGCAGGTGCCCGACGCGATCGTTGAGCATGTCGCCGCTGCCGTGAACGAATCGGGCGACCGGGAGGCCCTTCGGCAGTACGATCTTTCCCAGGCCAGGCGCAAACACGTGGCGGCCGTGCGCGAGTTTCTCGAGGTCAAACCGTTCGACGCTGGCGGCAAGGCGCTGATGCGGGAGGCCTTCCGCGAAGCGGCGCTCACCAAGGAGGATGTAGCCGACCTGATCAACATCGGCATCGAGACGCTGGTGCGTGACCGGTACCAGTTACCGGCCTTTGACACCCTGAACGTGAGGCCCGCGCACAGCGGGCCGCGACGAATCAGGCGTTGTTCGCCCAGGTGAACAGCGCCCTGAGCGATGCCGACCGCTGCTTTTCGACCGTCTCTTCGTCGTCGGCGACCCGCCGCGCCGGGTGAGTCCCTGGAACGACCTGAAGCAAGACCCGGCGAAACCGACGCGGGATGGCATGCGTCAACTCGTCGCCCGGTACGACCAGTTGACCGGCAGGCGGCCATACCGACGTGTAGAAGGCGATCCCGCGGGTCAAGGTCAGGCAATGGGCGCTCGAGGGCGGCGGCTTGGATGCCGCCAGCATGGCCGACCTGGAACCGAACAAGCGCTCGCGGTAACGCTAGCGTTGATCTCCCAGCGCCTGGCCCGCGTGACCGACGACCTCTGCGACCTCTTCTGCAACCAGATTAGGCGGGTCACCCGTCTCGCCGAGACGGCCTTGGAAAATTATCTGGCCGACAACCAGGAAAAAACCGATGAGATTCTCCGGCGTTATGCCACGCTGGAAACGCTATTGAATTCCGACTGCCCGGAGGCCGAGCAATTGCAGGCCGTCCGGCACACCGTAACCGCGCGTCCCGACCTGTGCGAGTCTCCCGCCTACACGCCGAGCACGGTGGCAAAAACGCGCGCCGTTTTATGTGGCACTTCTTCAAGCACCGGCGCGCGGAGTTATTGCGGATTCTCGGCAAGCTAAAACCGGTGTCCACCAGCCAGGATGCCAGTTTCGAACGGTCGCTGGCGTTCATGCTGGGTTTGCGCCAGCGGCACGGGGAATGGGTTGAACTCAAGCCTGGCCGCGAAAATGAGTTTAGCCTGGCGGATCTGGAGTGGATGCCAGACCCGTGGCGGAAGCTCGTCATCGGCGCGAGCCAGCCTGGCACGCATCCAACCCGGCTCAATCGCCGCCAGTTCGAGGTGTGTCTGCGCGCAGACGGTCAGGGAACCAAGTCCGGCGACCTTTGCGTCGTGGGCGGCGACGAGTATTCGGACTTCCGCGAATAGTGGTTGCCCATGGGCGAGTGTGAAAAGACGCGCGCCGATTACGGCGGAGAAAGTTGGCCTGCCGGTGGAGGGTCGCGCGTTCGTCCGGCAGGTGCGAACGATGTTGACGGAAGCGGCGACCAAGGCCGACGAAACCTACCACGACAACCCCTATTTCAAGATCATCGACGGGCGTCCGAAGTTAAGTAAACCGGCGAAGAAGCCGGCTCCGCCGGGATTCAGTCAATTGGACCAACGGCTGACCGCGAAACTTGACGCGTTGGACCTGTCGTTGCTGGATGTTCTCACGGACACCATGCAGTGGCTGGGCTGGGGCGACGCCTCGCCATCCTGAATTTCACCGGTTTCAATTTGCCGGGCGAGGGTGCGGACAAACTCCAGCAGGACCGGAAGCTGATGTTCGAGGCGCGGGATGGTCGCTGCCATTGGCGTCATGTCCTGCAGTCGCGGAGGTTCGACGAGGGGACGAATCCTCAGGTTCGGGCGCCGCGGCTCAAGCCGGGACGCGATAGGTGCTGCCCACAGCACCAGATTCGTATTTTCGCATGATTCAGGGCCGGCTCGTCGCGCAGCATTCCTGCGGCCATCCGGTTAGTCTGTTCTTCATGAATTACCCTAGACCCCTCCCGACTGCTGGTCGGTTTGCTTCTAGTTCTTGCTGCTGGATGCCTGTCCGCCGCACCCGCGGAGAGTCCAAGTGAACTTACGACCGTTGCCGAGCGGTCCGCATTCGCTCGCACCGGTCGCTACGACGAAGTGGAAAGATTATGCGCAGCTTTTGCCGCGCGATGGCCCGACAAGGCGCGATGCTTCGAGTTCGGGCGTTCACCCGAGGACCGCCCGTTGCTCGCTCTCGCCGTGTCGGACGATGGCGTCCTCGACCCGGAGTCCGTCCGCGCGCGCCAGCGACCGGTGGTGCTGTTCCAAGGCGGTATTCATGCGGGCGAAATCGACGGCAAGGATGCGGGTTTCATCGCGCTGCGCGAACTGCTCGAAGGACGCGAAAATCGTGGCGCACTGGCGCGGGCGACCGTCCTGTTCGTGCCGGTTTTCAACGTCGATGGCCACGAGAGGTTCGGCTCATGGAACCGGCCCAACCAGCGCGGTCCGGAGGAGATGGGCTGGCGCGCAACGGCACAGAACCTGAATCTCAATCGTGACTACACCAAGGCCGATGCGCCGGAGATGCGCGCCCTGCTCGGGCTCCTGAACGCCTGGGACCCGATCCTGTACGCCGACCTGCACGTCACGGACGGTGCCGAGCTGCGCGAGGACCTGTCGGTCGAAGTCGAGCCCGGCGACGGCTGGGACCTCGAACTGGGCCACACGGGACACGCGCTGCGCGACGAGGTACTGGCCCGCCTGCAGCGCAGGGGCTTCCACGCGCTGCCGTTCTATCCCGAGTTCGTCCGCGCCGACGATCCGGAATCCGGTCTGGCCGTGGAAGTACGCTCACCGCGTTTCAGTCTCAGCTACTGGGCCACCCGCAACCGCTTCGGCGCCCTGGTCGAGACGCATTCGTGGCAGGAGTACCCGCGTCGCGTCGCCGCCACGCGCGAGACCATTCATGCCATGGTCGAACTCGCTGCGCGCGACGGGGTCAAGTGGCTCGCGGCGGCCCATGAGGCCGATGCGCGCGCGCGCCTGCTCGGCGGCAAGCCGGTCGCGTTGAGCTTCAAGAATACGGAAGCCGTGAAGACCGTCGAGCTGCGCGGCTATGAGTACACGCGAGAACCTTCCGCGGTTTCGGGTCAGCCATGGATACGCTACGACTCCACCAGGCCCGTGGTCTGGCGGCTGCCATTGCGGTATGAGGTGCGGCCTGCGTTGACCGTGACGGCGCCGGCTACCGGCTATGTCGTGCCGGCCGCGCACGCCGCGTGGATGTCGGAAAAGCTGGCTCTGCACGGCATCGAGTTTCAGCATGTCGTTTCGCCACAGCCGGCCAGTGCCGTGCAGACGTTTCGCGCCGACAGGACAACGATTGCGGCGGAAACGTTCGAGGGGCGATCGCTCGTGACGGTCGATGGCGCGTGGCGGGATGAAAGACGCGACATCGGCGCCGGTGCGCTGTTCGTGCCGATCGCGCAGCCGAAGGCGCGGCTGGTCATGTCGCTGCTGGAGCCGCAGGCGCCAGATTCGTTCGCGGCGTGGGGCTATTTCAGCACGGCCTTCGAACGCAAGGAGTACATGGAGAACTACGTCACCGAGGCCGTGGCGCGACAGATGCTGTCGCAGGACGCGGCGCTCAAGGCGGAGTTCGAGCGCCGGTTGCGCGAGGATGCGGCGTTCGCGGGCAGCCCGGACGCGCGCCTCGAGTTCTTCTACCGACGCCATCCCTCCTGGGACGAGCGTTACGGCCTCTACCCCGTCTACCGTAAATGACCCGGACAGACTCTACTGCTGCAGCGGCTGCAGGTTGAGGATCATGTTCAGCACCGTGCCGAGCAGTGAATCCGAACCGTTGACATTGGTGCCATAGGTACGACGCCCGTAGTAGCCATCCTCATAGCCCCGCTGGAAACCTTCGCGGAAGTAGTAGTTGTAGTCGTCCTGCCGCACATAGCGGCCGTCAAAGCCATAGTTGGCGTCCTGGTAGGCGAAGGAACCCCGGTAGTCGAAGCGCCAGTGGTCCTGCTTGTCCGCGCGCCCGGCCTGGTAGCCTTTCTGGTACCCGGTGTTCGAGGCCTGTCGGAGCTGGTCGGCGCCGTACTGGTTGGTCTGGTAGCTATTGTCGCCCCGACGGTACTGGTAAGTCGGAGGCGTGTAGTAGAACGGGTCGTTGTCGTAGTCGTAGCGGTCATGCTCGAGACGCGCCTGCTGTTGGCGCAGTTGCTCGTAGTACGCCTGCTGGTAGCGATAGTGAGCCAGTCGCTTCTGTTTCTCCAACTGCTGCGCGTTGCGCAGCGCGATCGCCTGCTGTTGCGCGATACGCTGGTTGTACTCCGCGATGAGCTTCTTCTGCTGGCGAATACGCTCCTGTTGCTCCTGCTGCGAGAGGCGATGCTTCTGCTGTTCCTTCGCCTCTTTCTTTTCGTCTTTCTGCTCCTGTTTGTCGTGTTTGTCCTGCTGCGCCTCGGCCTTGTGCGGGGCCGACACGTCCTGTCCTTGCTGGGCGAGGCTGGTGAAACTCATCGTCGCGAGCGCTGCGCTCATCGCGACCGTCAATCCAAGTCGAGTCAGGGTGCTGGTCTTCATCTCATGTCTCCGCGATGGGTCCTACCGATCTGTCGGCAGTGATGGCGGGTTGTACGCAACCCATGGCGCCACGCTACGCCCTGGAGTCCTGATTCATCTGTACGGTACGACACAGTCGGGACTTCGCTACGGCGCCAATCCGACGTCGACACGGGTCGAGGCTGTGCACCTGTTCACAGTCCGGCAATGATTCGGCTGACTTGCCGCGAACCATGACTAGTATCCGATGGACACGAGAGTCCGGGCGTCGGGCCTTCCAGGCTTCGAACGACCACATCAGGAGTGAACATCCGTGAAACGCTTGCTTGTCGCACTCATCGCATCAGGTGTCGCCGTTCCAGCCGTCGGCGCCGACGTCAGCGCTTCGATCGGGATCAGCCAGCCCGGCTTTTACGGACAGATCAACATCGGCGACTTCCCGCGACCGGCCGTGATCTACGCCCAGCCGGTCTGGGTCCAGCGTCCGGTCAGGGTGGTTCAGGTGCAGCCGATCTACCTGCGGGTGCCACCGGGCCACGAGAAGCATTGGAGCAAGCATTGCGGCAAGTATGGCGCGTGCGGTCAGCCGGTCTATTTCGTGCGCGAGGACTGGTACCAGGCCCAGTACGTGCCGCGTTACGCCAATCAGGACCATTACGCTCGCGGCGAGAGCGATGATCACGGCTCGAAACACGGACACGGCAAGGGCAAAGGCCATGAGGGTGGCGACGACTGATCACCACGGTCGCGCCGGGACCCTGGTTCCGTCGCTTGCCGTCATTACCAGCCCGCTCGCCGCACCAGGCAGTTAGTCTCCTCTTATTGCGTCCGCGATGACCCGGCGGCGCGGGAGCGACTTAGTTGCCGACTGTGCTGCTGCCGATTCCAACCGCAGGCTTCGATCCGACCGAGGCGTCCGTGCCGTGGAAAATCCTGCGGGCACGTGGCGTAGCGGTCATGTTCGCCACGCCTGACGGCAAGCCGGGCCAGGCCGATGCCCGGATGCTGACAGGGCAGGGCCTGGGGGTCCTGGCTCGCCTGCTCAGGGCTGACACCAATGGCCGTCAGGCCTACGCTGAGATGGCGGCGAGTACGGAGTTTCTCCGTCCGATCACGTATGCCGAGGCGAGGATCTCCGACGTCCAGGGCCTGCTGCTGCCAGGCGGCCACGCGCCGGGAATGAAGCCTTACCTCGAATCGACGCAGCTGCAGTCGCTGGTGGTTGCCGCGTTTGCGGCGCAAAAGCCGGTTGGCGCCATCTGCCACGGCGTCGTACTCGCAGCGCGCTCGCGTGCTACCGGCAATCGCTCCGTGCTGTTCGGTCTGAAAACCACCGCACTCACGCGCCAGATGGAACTGACGGCATGGTTGCTTACCCGTGCGTGGCTCGGCAGCTACTACCGCACGTATCCGACGACGGTCGAGGATGAAGTCACGGCCGCGCTCGCCTCATCGGGTGATTTCGTGCGCGGGCCCATCGGCGCGCGAAGGGATGCTGCCAGTCGTCTCGAACTCGGGTTCACGGTGCGCGATGGCAACTATCTGTCAGCGCGGTGGCCGGGGGACGCGCATCGGTTCGCAACCGAGTTTGCGGGGATGCTGCAGGCCCGGTGACGGCGGACGCGATTCCGATTCGCTACCCGGCCGCGGAGCGCGACCAGAGTTCCGCGGCCCGATAGCGCCCGGTCGCGGTGAGGTCGGTCGGTGCAGCGCGCTCGGCCGCCCGCAGGTTGGCGCGGTGTGCCATGAACGGTGTCTGCGCCACGACATCAAGCCCGCTCGAACTGGCAAACAGGAATCCCTGGCCCGCAACGCAGCCGAGGTCCAGCAGGGTCGCCACCTGGCTTTCGTTCTCGATGC
This sequence comes from uncultured Gammaproteobacteria bacterium, assembly GCA_963700045.1. GTDB lineage: Bacteria > Pseudomonadota > Gammaproteobacteria > Steroidobacterales > Steroidobacteraceae > RPQJ01. The sequence goes on along the minus strand of CAVOWK010000015.1, from coordinate 117,824 downwards.
CTTCAGCGACCGTCTCCAGGCCGAGTGTCGTCGCGAGCATCACGACTGCGCGGGCGAGCTCCGGACCGCCGTCGTGTTCAGTCAGCCGGCTTACGAACGCGCGATCGATCTTCAGGATGTCGATCGGGAACCGGTGCAGGTACGACAGCGACGAGTACCCCATGCCGAAGTCGTCGATCGCGAGACGCACGCCGAGCGCCTTCAACTCACGGAAGCGTTCCAGGTTGACTTCGGTGTTCTGCATGATCGTGCTCTCGGTCAGTTCGATCACGAGATTGCCGGCATCGAGGCCCGAAACCTCGAGTGCGTGGCGCACGTCCGCGACCAGGTCGCCCTGCTGCAGATGGCGTCCCGAGATGTTGACCGCCACACGCAGGCCGGTGCCGGCCTCGACGGAATCGCTCCATGCGCGGATCTGCGTGCACGCGTCGACCAGGACGCGACGACCCAGTTCGACGATCCGGCCGGATTCCTCGGCAATCGATATGAAAGAGCCCGGCATGACGATGCCCCGCTGCGGGTGATTCCACCGCACCAGGGCCTCCACGCCAAGCAGCTCGCGACTCGTCAGGTCGACGACGGGCTGGAACTCGACGAAGAACTCGTTGCGCGCAAAGGCCAGGTCGATGTCCTGCTCCAGTCGCAGGCGGTCGTGCAGTTGTTCCTGCATGTGCGGCTGGAACAGCACGCAGCGCGCCTTGCCCGCGGACTTCGCGTTGTACATGGCAATGTCGGCTTTGCGCAGCAACTGCTCTGCGTCGTCACCGGGTTGCGAGCAGGCCGCACCGATGCTCGCCGTGGCGTCGGTTTCCCTGCCGTCCACCAGCAGCGGTCGGTTGAACGCCTCGGTGATCGGCACCGCGATGCGTTCGACGTCCGTGTCGCTGCGAATACCTTCCAGCAGGATCGCAAACTCGTCGCCACCGAGGCGAGCCACCGTGTCCGATGGCCGGGTGGACTTGACCAGTCGTTGCGCCGCCGCCTGCAACAGGCGGTCGCCGGCGTCGTGTCCGAGCGAGTCGTTGACGTTCTTGAAGTTGTCGAGGTCGAGGAACATGACGGCGACCCGCTGCTGCGACCGTTGCGCCAGCGTCAGCGCGTGCTCGACCCGGTTCCAGAAGAGGCTGCGGTTGGCGAGCAGCGTCAGCGGGTCGTGGAATGCCAGCTTGCGCAGTTGCTCTTCCAGTGCCTTGCGTTCGGTGACGTCGCGGAAGTTCAGGGCCAGCCCGGCAATGGCCGGGTCGTCCATCAGGTTGCTGCCGACGCACTCGAGGGTGCTGCGCCGTTCTCCCGTCTCGACGATCAATTCGATCGGTCCGACGACCCGGCCATGCGTCACCGACACCTCGGCGAGGAATGCAGCCAGCCGCTCATTGTCGCCGTCGACCCAGCGATCGAGGAGATTTCGTCCGACCATGTCGTCCGGATGGGTCGCAAAGGTGCGTTCGGCCGCCGGCGAGGCGAATTGCAGCATTCCCTCGGCGTTGGTGATCATGATCACGTCGGAGGCATTCTTGATCAGGGACGCATAACGGGCCTCGACGATGTCGGCCGCACGCCGCTCGCGCAGCAGCGCGTCGTCGCGCGAGAGCACGCCCTGGCGCACCATGACCAGCGAAGTCAGTGCGAAGATGATGACGGTCATCGTGTTCACGGGACTGGCGGCCGTGCTGCGCTCGACGTACACCAGCACCAGGAACGACACCATCATGGCGATGTATGGCATGCCCTCGATGAGCACGACGCCGAATCCACTTGGGACGCGACGCACGCCAGGGCTGCCGCGCAACTGCTCGCGCGCGGCGGCCGCAAGCCAGACGTAGCAGGACAGGTAGATGACGTCCGAGACGCTGCCCGGAATGTAGCTGCCGTCCACCTTGGACATGGCCCAGACGATGTCGGCCAGGGACATCGACGAGAAGCCGAGCGTGAGCAGCATCAGGGCCCGGCGCCGGATAGGCGTGGCGCCCGAGTGCATCAGCAGCACGCCGCAGGCCAGCAGCATGACGCAGTTGAGGGCGATGTAGCTCTGCGCCAGCGCGTACTTGAGCACGTTCGGGTCGCGTTGGGCTGCTGCTGTCGGCGCAATCACGAAGAACCAGAAGAAGGCGCCGAATCCCAGCATCAGGATGGCGGTGTCGAGCCCGAGCCGGGCCCATTGCACGCGAACGGCGGCAGTGCGGATCACCGTCAGCACCGCGGCAAGGACCAGCGGGTAGAAGCCCAGGAAGAATACGTCGCCGATCGACGGGAAGGGGTCGATCCCGTACAGCCAGTACGTCGAATGCAGCAGGTTGCCTGTGCTGTAGATGGCCAGCGCGGCCGTGAGGAGCCACCAGGTGCGGCGCGCGCCCGGGTCCGCGGAACCTCGCGCGGCAGCCCCGGCCAGGATGGCGACACAGATGCTCGCCACCGAATCGGAATACAGGTTGAAGACGTCGAGCCACCGCCAGGCACGACCGTCGACCAGGATCAGTGCGATGGCGAGCGCGATGTAGGCGAACAGGCCGACGGCAACGGCGCCGGTCCAGCCGGCGCTGAATCGTTCACGTTTCTTCACAGCATCGGTCGTTGGCCACTGTGGGGACATATTGCTCGGCTCGCGTCTCCCATACGCGGTGGCCTCGTAGATTTGCTGCATCTAGCCCCAGGGGTCCAGGCGTGGTCTGTGACCGCCGTACGAATATGTCAGCCCCGACTGTGACGCGGTTCACAAGTCGAACCGCCCCCACTCGGCGCCGGTCGCCGCGGATGACCGAGGGGCCGATGACTGCCTGGCCGCGGGTTGCAGGAGACATGCGGCGGCAAGCCTCGCGCACCGTCGTCGCGTCAGTCCGAAATGTGAAGCTGTTGCAAGTCTTCCGTCCGACGCTATGTCACATTCGTTGCGGACTGTGGCAGGCTACCGGCCGCCTCGACACACGCTGGCGCGATTCGCGAGCGGCCCGAGGCAGCGACTATCTCGCAGGAGCGATGGAAGACATGCTGTATTGGCGCAGGAATATGGGTTTGAAGACGCTGACGAGTGTCATGCTGGCCGTGTTCACACCCCTGGCCGCGCTGGCTGCCACGCAGGGGTCCGCTGCGCCGAAGACGATCCCCGAAGTTCGCTCCCACGCCTACTACATCCTCGATGAGTCAGCCTCATCGGTGCTTGCAGCGCGCAATGAACACATTGCCGTTCCGATTGCCTCCATCACCAAGCTGATGACTGCCCTGGTGGTGCTCGAGGCCGGTCAGCCGCTGAACCAGGCGGTGACCATCAGCGCCGATGACGTGCGTGGAACCGCCGGCAATGGTTCGCGCCTCGCGGCCGGCTACAAGTTGAGCCGGCAGGACCTGCTGCACCTGGCACTGATGTCGTCCGAGAACCGTGCCGCATACGCGCTTTGCCGATCCTATCCACGCGGCCTGCGTGCTTGCGTCCAGGCCATGAACAATAAGGCCGCTGCGCTCGGCATGAGCACGGCGCACTTCGTCGAGCCCACGGGTTTGTCGAGCCGCAATGTGGCGAGCCCCGAGGACCTGGCCAAGCTGGTGCTGGCGGCCGCAGGCAACCGCACGATCAGCGAATACTCTACGTCTGCCCGTCACACCGTGACGGTCGGCCGCCAACTGCTTGAGTTCCGCAATACCAACCTGCTGGTCGCCAATCCGGCCTGGCAGGTCGACGTGCAGAAGACCGGCTACATCCCGGAGGCCGGACGCTGTCTCGTGATGCAGGCCGTGATCGATGGCCACCCGGTCGTGATGGTCCTGCTCAATTCCTATGGCAAGTACACGCGGATCGCGGACGCCAAGCGGGTCCGCACCTGGCTCGAGTCGCGGAACCGGGTCGCCGCTCTCTAGGCGTAGCCCTGCAGCAGGTATCCCGGCAGATGGGAGCTGCACGCCATCACGTGCGTGATGGCCTCGCGATCGTATTCGTCCCCGGATCGATAACCCTCGAAGAACGAATGCAGTCGATCCACGCGTCCGGACATCGCACCGACGGCCTGTAACCCGATCGCGACGCCGTAGTTCGTGAAGGCGAACTTGACCTCGGGCAAACCGGGCCCTCGGCAGAAGTAGCCCTCGTCCGCCCAAAGCCGGTCGAGCATCCTGAGGCAGCGGTTGCGCTGCGTGACTGCCCAGTTCTCGTGGGGGAAGAACTGGGTCATCCAGAGCATCATGCCGATGCCGAGATCCTGGTTGATCGAGAGCTCCGGATAAGCCCGTTCGACGAGCCGGCGCATGTCTGCGATCTGCGGTGCCAGCGCCGCTTCGTCCAGCAGCCGGTACGAAACATAGCCGTCGAAGGCATCCAGCGCGCCGAAGCCCGCGAAGTCGGGATCGGGGCCGCTCAGGTCCTCGCGCATCTTCCATCGCACGCCATGTGCCGGGACCACGAACGCATCGTGCACGTCCCGCGCCAGCTGGATCCCCTTCGCCTTGTATTCCGGCACGTACCGCCCCAGGACGGAGAGCGCGTACATCCACATCGCGAGATAGTGGTAGTACTGGCCGCCACGGTCGGGAGCCTCGCCGATGCGCAGGCCGCGGGGGCGGCCCAGCACACGCTCGACGTCTGCAACGAGCGTGCGCGCCTGCTCGAGGTATCGCGGATCCTGCAGTGCCGCGTGCAGAGACACCAGCAGCACGACGCCGAACGCGTCGGTCCACAGGTAGCGCAGGCCATTCGGCCAGATGCCCTCGGCGCGCATCCACTCGAGCTTGTCGAGCACGTAACCGATGTCCCTGCACGCCGCCACGAACGACTCCGCTTTCAGATGCCGAATGGATAGGTGTCCGGTGCTCCCTTCAGTTCGGACGAGTCGAGCGGCGTCACGGCGCAGGTCTGGTCGAACCAGACGTACTCGTCGAACTGTCGCGGCAGGACGGCCTCGAAGTAATGGCTCTGCAGTTCGGTCTCCGGACGATAGATGACGCCGATCGCCCGTTCGAGCCGTGGCTTCAGCAGCGCCTCGCGCAGGTCGTTCGATGCGGGCTTGCGCAAGGGCAGAAGGAATCCAGGCACTCCGGCGGCATGGAACAGGCGCTCGTAGCTTTGATCAAGCGACGGGCGAACGTCCTTGACGAGCATGGGCCCATCCCAGTCCGTAGCAGCAGCGACCGTGCCGGTGTGGGTGCCGAAGCCGATCGAGTATGCCTCCAGGCCGAAGTGATTGCGGCACAACTGGCCGATGTTGTACTCACCTCGCTTCGACATCTCCGTCGCGCTGGCATCGCCGACGTGGGAGTTATGAGCCCAGACGATACCGCGGCTCGCGGGCCCGTAATGACGCAGCAGGTTCTGCAGCGTCTCGAACATGTGCCCGTCACGCAGGTTCCAGCTGGCGCGCGAGCCGTAGTACATGACCCGGTAGTACTGCTCCGCGTTCGTCACCAGCAGCGCATTCTGCGCCGCATCCAGGAACCGCTCGCCATCGTGCTCGGCGTAGGCCTGCTGCTTCTGCTGCAGGTCCACGAGCACCGCGACCACTTCGTCCTCGCAGGTGCGGTAGTGCCCCGTCAGCGCGGCCTGACCGTAGGTAGCCGGATCCGTCTGCCAGGGCGTAAGGCAACCGTAGCGCAGTCGCGCCACGCGCGCGGTGTGCGGGTCCACGTCGTCCAGGTACTGCAGGACCGCGCGGATCGAGCTGTGCAGGCTGTACAGGTCGAGTCCGTGAAACGCGGTGCGTTGCGTGAACTTGAGCCCGGCGTTGCGCGCATGCAGCCAGTCGACGAACTCGCGGGTCTCGCGATTGCGCCACATCCACACCGGGAAGCGGGCAAAGGCCGTCCACTCGGACGGCGGGTAGTTCGCGTGCCGCACGTAGTGGTCGACGCGTGCAGCGTCCGGCCAGTCTCCCTCGATGGCGACGAATGCGAAGCCCTTGCGTTCGATCAGCTCGCGCGTAATGCGGGCGCGCATGCGATAGAACTCCGAGGTTCCATGCGAGGCCTCACCGATCAGCACGACACGAGCCGCACCGATTCGCTCGAGCAGCGGCTCCAGATCGGCCGAGGCGATGTCCGTGAAGGCCTCGCAGTTGAGCGCGATCGAACTCGCGAGCTGGGCGTCAGCGAGTGGGGCCGGCCGGGCAGGGGCGAGCTGGACCGGTTGGTCGTCTGGCCGGTCCGGCGTCCAGCCTTCCTCGCCCACGAGCGGCACGAAGCGCACGTCGAGCAGTTCCTCGGTCTGGAATTCTTCCTCTGCCACCCGGGTGATGCGCAGCAGTTCCTGGGTTCGCCGATCCCGTGACCCGACGGGAATCACCATCCGCCCACCGATCCTGAGCTGGTGCTTCAGCGACTCCGGCACCCTGGGTCCACCGGCCGCCACGACGATGGCGTCGAACGGGGCGTGCTCGGGCCAGCCGAGCGTGCCGTCGCCGTGCAGCACGTGCACGTTGTCGAAGCCCTCCGCGGCGAGTGTCGCCGCGGCTTTGACGGCCAGCTGGCTGTAACGCTCGATCGTGTAGACGTGCCGCGCGATCTTCGCGATCACCGCCGCCGCGTAGCCCGAGCCGGTGCCGATCTCGAGGACCGTCTCGCCGCCCTGCAGCAGCAATGCCTCGGCCATCAGCGCGACGATGTAAGGCTGCGAAATCGTCTGACCTTCCTCGATCGGCAGGGGCGAGTCGTCGTAGGCGAACTCGCGCAGGTCAGGCGGCAGGAATGCCTCGCGCGACACGCTCCGCATTGCGTCGAGGACGAGCGGGGCTCGGACACCGCGGTGCACGATCTGTCGGTCCACCATTGACTGGCGGAGTTTGCGGTAGTCGGGGTGCTTGTCCTTAAGCACATTCATTGCGATTTAACATTTACGCCGTCGCACCCGGTTTGAAAATCCGTGCATTCGCTGGTTCGACTGGATCCAAGTTGCGTTCGGCGCACCAAAGGCGAACCCCTGGCGGCATTCAGGAGTGCTTCCTCAATTGCGGATTGCCCAAGTGCGAGTACGGACTAGAATTTCCCAGAGGGGCAATGGATCTGCCGAATGTAAGCCCTGGCAGGCCGTCGCGGCCCTGGTTTTGCCCGATGCTGCAAAGTACCCTGCAAGAGATCCTCGGCGTCGAAGAGGAAATCCGGGAGAAGCTCAACGCCGAGCGCGAGAAAGCGAGCCAGTGGCTCGAGGATGCGCGGCGTCAGATCCAGGCGGAACACACCGCCGAGATGGGGCGTCTGCCAGGCGGTTCGAGCCAAGGCGAAGCTGCGGCCCGGGAAGCCGCACGAAAGAGCGCTGCGGAGATCGTCGGCCAGGCGCAGGACGCGGCACGCGCCATCGAACAACTCGACGATGAAGCATTGAGAAGTCTCGTCGCCCGGCACATCGCCTGCATCGCCCCGGGGTCATCCCGTGCTGGTTAGGATGTCCAAGGTCGAGATCACGGGTCCCCGCAATGAGATGCTGCCCGTGCTCGAGACGATCGAGCGTGCCGAGGTCCTGCAGATCGATCCGGAGATCAAGGGACGAATCGACGAAGGCGCCGTGCTCCAGATCCATCCGCTCGCCCTCGACGGCAGGATGCTTGCCGAAAGACTGTTCCTTGAAGACCTGAGCGTGAAGGTCGATCGGCTGCTTGCCCTGCTGCCGGACGTCGAAACACGGGAGTCTCACCTGAGTGCGCCGAGTGCAGTGAACTCCATCGCGGCGGTGATCGGCAAGCACGTCCAGTCCGCCGAGGAGCGCGAGCGCCGACGGGAAGCGCTGCAAGGGGAGCTGGCGCAACTCAACCGCTACACCGTTTTCCTCTCGACCGTCGAATCGCTGGCACCCAAGGGTGCCGACGGCGCGGGCCTGGAGTTCATCGGTGTCGAAGTCCGTGATCCCGCGGCGCTGGAGCAACTCACGCGCGTTGCAGGCCGCTTGCTGCTAGGCGCGGAGGTGCGCACAGCACGCGCCGAGGATGGTTCCTACATCGGGTTGCTCACGACGGAAAAGGACCTCGCCACCAAACTCAAAGAAGGGTTGCGCGACAATCGCATCCCGGAGATCGCCCTGCCTGCGTATCTGGAAGGGCTCTCGTTGCCGGAGAAGATCCGGGCCACACGGGCACGTCAGGAGGCGCTGCGGGCCGACATGGCAGCGCTCGACAAGGAGGCCCAGGACTTCGCGCTTTCATGGCGGGGACTCTACGAGAACGTAAGGGACTGGCTGCGCCGTCGCCTTGCGCTGCTGCGGACCAGCGCGTCGATGTACGAAACCGACCGCTGTTTCGTGCTCTACGGCTGGATGCCGTCCGTGAGCGTGGAGGGGCTGCGCAAGACGCTCGTCGCGAAACACGGCGAGACCGTGGTCGTCGAGGAGCGCGAGATCCTGCAGCAGGACCTCGACGAGGTGCCGGTGGCATTGCGCAACCCCGCGTACTTCAAGCCCTTTGAACTGTTGCTCCGTCCCTTGCCCACGCCCCGGTACTCCTCGATCGATCCCACGCCGTTCATCGGCATCTTCTTCCCCCTGTTCTTCGGCATGATCCTCGGCGACATCGGCTATGGGCTCGTGCTGCTGCTGGTGGCGATCGGTCTCGTCGCGTTCGCCAGGGGTCGCCGGACGCTGCGGCAGGTCGGGCAGATCCTGGCGGTTGCCTCCGTTTACTCAATCATTTTCGGGGCGCTGTACGGCGAGTGCTTCGGTGAGCTGGGCGCGCAGTGGCTGGGCCTCGGCCCGGCTTGTATCGACAGGCGCACATCGATCGTGCCGATGCTCTACTTCGCGCTGGCTGTCGGCGCCGTCCACGTGCTCGTCGGGCTGGTCCTGGGCATCGTCTCGTCACTGAAGGGACACCGGACGCGCGAAGCGGTGGCCAGGCTGTTCAGCATCCTGACCTTGCTCTGCGTGGCGGGAGTGCTCGCGTCCTATTTCGCACCGGTCGCCGCACTGCTCAGGAAGCCACTGCTGATGGCGATGCTGGTGATCGGCCCGGTGCTGCTGCTGACGGGCGGATTGCTGGCGCCTTTCGAGTTGCTCCGGCACCTCGGCAACATCGTGTCCTACGCGCGCATCATGGCCGTCGGCCTCGCGTCGGTGCTGCTCGCGTACGTCGCCAACGAGCTCGCCGGCGCCGCGGGCAGCGTCTGGATGGGTATCGCGGTCGCTGTGCTGCTGCATGCGTTCAATATCCTGCTCGGCGCGTTCGCGCCGACGATCCACGCGCTGCGCCTGCATTACGTCGAGTTCTTCGGCAAGTTTATCGAAACCGGCGGCCGGCGCTACGAGCCGCTCAAGAAGGTCGACTGAGGAGAGAACCATGGATGCCGTCGTGCACTGGGACAAGGTCCTGATGGCCTTCGCTGCCGCACTCGCGCTGGGGATCAGCGCACTCGCCACTGCCTGGGTGCAGTCGCGGATCGGGGCCTCCGGGGCAGGGGCCCTGGCCGAGAAGCCGGAGTTGACGGCGACGATCATCATCCTGCTCGCGATCCCGGAAACCATCGTGATCCTGGGTTTCGTGATCGCCGCAATGATCCTGCTGCAGGTGTGAGCGATGGGCAGGGCGGCGCTGGTCGAGTCGCTGCGCAGCAGGGCGACCGAGGATGTCGCATCGCTCTGGAGCGATGTGCGGGCACAGGCTGAGGCCTATCGCCTCGAATTGGCGCACGCGCTCGAGCAGCAACACCTGCGGGAAACGGAGGCGGCTGCCGCGCTCGCACGCAAGCTGCGGGACGATGCAATCGTCGAAGGCGGGCATCGCGCTCGCGAAATTCGTGCGCAGACGGCACTCGTCCTCGCAGGTCGACTCTACCGGCTTGCAGTCGCGGAGCTGCCGCATCTGCGCGACGCGAGCGGTGCGGAGCTTTTCCAGGCTCTGGTCCGCGAGCTGCCGCAGCGAGACTGGCAACGTGTCCGCGTGAACCCAGGCGATCGGGAGGCCGCGTGTGCACGGTTCCCGGCTGCCGAAGTCGTGTGCGATCCAGCCATTTGCGGTGGATTGGAGGTGGAGGCCGACGCTGGGCGGATCCGCGTGAGCAATACGCTCGAGACACGCCTGGAATCGGCCTGGCCCGACCTGCTGCCGAACCTGATCAACGACCTGCTCGCGAAATCCAATGCTCAGCGAACTGCTGCGTGACATCGCCTCCGACGGCTACCCGACGGACTACCTCCTGGCGCGGGTGCGTGCCCGGCGCGCGGTGTTGACAGCGGAGTGGAGCGCGATCCGTGCGCGCGGCTTGCCGCCGGGTGTCACGGACGACGTCATCTGGGAACGATTCCTGCGCGAGCTGGGCTGGCTGCGAAGCCAGGCGAATCGTCGGCTGCGTGCGAGCGTCGATCCGATGCTCGGGTTGTTCGAGCTCAAGACCGTCGTGCTGTGCCTTCGCAACAAGGCTGTGCAGCGGGATGCAGAGATCGCCCGCCTGCTTGCGGCAAGCCAGGTCGCCGACGCATTGCGCACGGCGCTGTCGCAGCGTACGGATGTTCCGACCGCAGTCGCGGCCATTGCGTTCGCATTGGAGCCGGCCGACGGTGGCGCAGGATCGCTGCGACGTGCCTATGCAGAGACGGGGCTGAAGGGCTTCGAGACGCGGCTCACCCGGAACTATCTCGGGCGCATGAACGATGCCCGCCTGTGTCCGCCCGTCCGGGAATTCTTCGCTTCTTTCATCGACCTGCGCAATCTCATGACGCTCTACAAGCAGTTGCGTTGGGAAATCGCCGACGCCGAGGCGTTCCTGCCCGGCGGCACGATCGATGTTCCGCGCCTGCAGCGGATTGGCGCCGACAAGGACATGGCCAGTCTCGATCTCCTGGTTCGCGAGATTGCGGGCCGCGCGGCACCGCCGCTGGCAATGGCCGAAGGTTCCCTCGAGACGATCCTGCTTGGACGCCTGTCCCGCAGGACTCGCAACCTGAGCCGCGACGAGGATCCCGTCGGCACCGTCCTTGACTATGCGTGGCGCGTTTACATTCATGCGCGCAATCAATCCCTGCTGCTGCACGCCGCCCATCTCGATGCTGCCGGGCTCGAAAAGGAGCTGGTCGCGTGAGAAAGATCGTCGTGATCGCTCCAACCGATGCGCGCCCTGGCTTTGCTCTGGCCGGGGTCAGGCAGCTGAGCGCGAGCCCGGAGGAACTGCCAGTCCTGCTGCAGCAACTGGTGCGCGATCCGGTGAATGGCGCCGTCATCGTCGACGAGCGGTTGGCGACGGGCAGGGCCCGCGAATACATCCGGGAACTCGATCGACGCTGGACAGGCCTCGTCATCGTGCTCCCTGCGCCTGCGCGGGACGTAGCCGTCGCGGAGGAGGATTACATCCTGCAACTGATTCGTCGTGCGATCGGCTACCAGGTGAGGTTGAGTCTTTGAGCGGTCGAATCATTGGCATTTCCGGCCCGACCGTCAGCGTAGACCTGGCCGGGCTCAAGCTCTACGAGCGCGTCGTCGTCGGCGAGGCCGGGCTCATGGGCGAGGTGGTGCGCCTCGAGCGGGAACGTGCCGTCGTGCAGGTTTACGAAAATACGCGAGGCTTGGCGGTTGGCGAGCCGGTCGTCGGCACAGGTACCCAGCTGACAGCCAGACTTGGTCCGGGCCTGTTGCACCAGATGTTCGACGGGTTGCAGCGGCCGCTCGAGGCGATGCGCCAGTCGCAGGGGCCTTTCCTGCTCCCGGGTGGATCCAGCGAACGCTCGACCGCAGCGATGAAGCTTCGCTTCTCGCCGACGAAAGCGCGTGGCGACAAGATTCGGATCGGCGAGTCGATTGGCTTCGTCGACGAAGGGTCATTCCGCCATCCGATTCTTGCCGTCGACTGCGCGGGCACGATCGATGCGATCAAGGACGGCGAGATCGGGCTGGAGGAGGCCGTAGCGGCCTTGACCGACGGCCGACGGATCTTCGCCTGCCATGACTGGCCCGTGCGACTGCCGAGGCCTTATCGGCGCAAGCTGTCGCGCTTCGAACCGCTGACCACCGGGCAGCGTTGCATCGACTTCCTGTTCCCGCTGGCCCGAGGTGGCAGCGCCATTTTTCCCGGTGGGTTCGGCACCGGCAAGACGCTGCTCGAACAATCGATCGCGAAGTTCGCCGAGGTGGACATCGTCGTTTACGTGGGTTGCGGCGAGCGCGGCAACGAAATGGCCGAGATGCTCGACGACTTCACCGTGCTCAGCGATCCCTGGAGCAAGCGGCCGCTGATGGAACGTACCATCGTCGTCGTGAACACGTCGAACATGCCGGTGGCGGCGCGCGAGGCATCGATCTATACGGCCATCACGATGGCGGAGTACTACCGGGACTTCGGTTACAACGTGCTGCTGCTCGCCGACAGCCTGTCGCGCTGGGCGGAGGCGCTGCGGGAGATATCCTCGGCACTCGAGGAGATGCCGGGCGAGGAGGGCTACCCCACATATCTCAGTTCGCGGATGGCGGAGTTCTTCGCGCGTGCCGGCGTCGTGGAGACGCTCGACGGCCGCATCGGCTCACTGACGGTGCTGTTGTCGATCTCGCCACCGGGCGGTGACTTCTCGGAGCCGGTGACCCAGGCGTGCCTGCGCAATACGGGCGCGTTCTTCATGCTCGACACGTCGCTGGCGCATCGACGGCACTTCCCGGCGATCAACTGGTTCCAGAGCTTCTCGCTGTACGAAGCGGATGTCGTAGCGCAACTCGATCGGCAGGTTGCCGCGGAATGGGGCGCGCTCAGGCAGCGCACTCGAGCGCTCCTGCAGCGGGAAGAGAGCCTGCGCGAGGTCGCCGAGATCGTGGGTACCGAAGGGCTGCAGGAGGCGGACCGCCTGCTGATGCGGACGACGGCTGGCATCCGGCAGACGTTCCTCGCCCAGAACGCATTCACGGAGGACGCGTTTTCCACGCCTGAACAGACTTACCAGAAGATCCGCCAGCTGCTCGACGAACACCAGGAGGCGAGCGAGCGACTCGAGCGTGGCGAGTCGCCCGGGCACGTTGCCGAGGTTCATCAGCCATGACGGCCTTCGCCGAACACGCCACGCGCCTGAGCCGGCACAGTTACTCGACGCTGCGCAGCATCCAGGGACCGCTGCTCTTCGTCGACAAGGTCAGCGACGCGCGCATGAGCGAGGCGGTCAGGATCGCCTTTCCGGACGGGCACGAGGCTGCCGGTGAGGTGCTCAGGATCGAGGGCGACACCGTGCTGATCCAGGTCATCGGCGACAGTCGCGGCCTCGACATGGACCACACCGAGGTCGTGTTCACGGACGCCATCAAGCGCGCCCCGTTGTCACCGAGCGTACTCAACCGCACCTTCGGCGGCTCGTTCCAGCCGCTCGACGACCTGCCGATGTTCGTGCCGGAGCGCTGGGCCCCGGTGTCCGGCCATCCGCTGAACCCGGTTGCACGCGAGCGCCCGCAGGAATTCATCGAAACCGGGCTGTCGTGCATCGACGGCTTGAACACGCTGGTCAAGGGTCAGAAGCTGCCGATCTTCTCCTGCGCCGGACTGCCGTCCAGTGCAATCGTCGCCAGCATCCTTGCGCATGCACGCTCTGGCGTCGTCGAGGCCGCCAGTCCCGGCTCAGGCTCGGTGGTCGTGTTCGTGGCGCTCGGGCTCGCACATCACGAGTACGCGTTCTACCGGCAGACGCTCGAGCGGCTGCAGGGTGACTTCGTCGCGTTCATCAACCTGGCCAGGGATCCGGTCGTCGAGCGTTTGCTGGCACCGCGGTTCGGACTCACCGTCGCCGAGTACCTCGCCTTCGAACTTGGCAGGGACGTGCTTGTGGTCATTACCGACATGACCAACTATTGCGACGCACTGCGCGAGGTCTCCACGGCACGCGAGGAGCTGCCGGGTCGGCGCGGCTATCCAGGCTACCTTTACTCGGACCTGGCATCGCTCTACGAGCGTGCCGGACGCATCAAGCAGCGCCCTGGTTCGGTGACCCTGCTCCCGGTCGTCACGATGCCCGAGGACGACATCACGCACCCGATTCCCGACCTGACCGGGTATATCACCGAGGGCCAGATCGTGCTGAGCCGCGAGCTGCATCAACGCGGTGTCTTCCCGCCCGTCGACGTATTGCCGAGCCTGTCGCGACTGATGCAGCGTGGCATCGGCGCCGGGCACACGCGCGAAGACCACCGCAAGATCGCCAATGCCCTGTACATGCATTACGCAAGCGGGCGGGATCTGCGCCGGCTCGAGGCCATCGTCGGTCGCGAGAGCATGGGTGAGTCCGACAAGCGCATGCTCGACTTTGCTGAGGTCTTCGAACGCGAGATCGTGCACCAGGGTGATGCGCGCCGCGGCATCGGCGAGACGCTGGACCTGAGCCTGGCCTTGCTGCAGAGATTCGGCCTGCTCGCATGATCCACCCGACCCGCACCGATCTGCTGCAGCTGGAGGAAAAGGCCACGTCGATTGCGAACAGCGTGGCCATCCTGAAAGCACGGCGCCAGGCGCTGATTCGCGGCTTCCTCGAATCGGTCCGTCCCCTCGTGCGTTCCCGTGATGCGATCCGGCGCGACTATGGCGTCGCCATCGACGAGCTGCACCTGAGCGAAGGACACGAGGGAGCCGCTTTCGTGGAGACGCTCGCCGCACTCTCGGAGCGCGAGGTGGGTGTGGACATCGCAGAGCGGAACCTGCTCGGTGTCCGCTATCGGGACCTCGTGGCTTTCGGGCCTTTCGTGCGGGCGCCGCAGGAACGTGCCTACGATTACACCGTCACCACGCCGCATCTCGAGGAGTCGGTCCATCGCTTCGAGTCGGTGCTGGAAGCGATGCTCGAGATCGCTGCGTTCGAGAGCAAGATCAAGATGCTTGGCGAAGAGATCCTGGCCGTCACGCGCAGGGTACGAGTACTCGAGGAACGCGTGTTGCCGCGGTTGCGATCGGAAATCCGCTCCATCGTGCAGTTCCTTGGCGAGCGTGAGCGCGAGGCTCACTATCGCCTGAAGAAGTTCAAGACGGGTCGGCGCGGCGGTGCATTCAGTGGCCCGTCTTCTCGTACGTGCCCACCAGTTGCGCGTGCGCCAGCACGTGACCTTTCATCGCTGTCTCCACCTGCGCCTTCGTCGGGTGCTTGAGACCGTCGAGCACCACGTCCAGCGCGTACAGTTTGTGAAAGTAGCGATGCCGGCCGATGGGCGGGCAGGGGCCGCCATAGCCCGTGCGTTGCCAGTCGTTGAGGCCCTCGACCGTTCCCTTGGGCAGGGCTGCCGGCGCGATGCCCTCCGGCAGTCCGCCGGAATCCACGGGCAGGTTCGCCAGCACCCAGTGAACCCACGTCATCTTGGGCGAGCGCGGGTCCGGCGCGTCCGGATCGTCGACGATGAGCACCAGCGATTTCGCGCCTGTCGGTACGCCTTGCCAACGCAGCGGCGGCGATACGTCGTTGCCTTCACAGGTGCACCGCCCCGGTATCGCCGCGCCGGGTTCGAATGCGCTCGACGAGAGTTCCATTGCCATGGCCGGGCCTCCTGTCAGTAGTGCGATCAGCAAAAAGGTCGTGCTTCTGAGCGTCATCTTGCGGCTCCATTGGCGCGTGCTCGACACTCTTCCTTCCTTCCTTCCTTCCTTACTTCCTTCCGGCCCGAGTCACGGTCGCAGCAACCGTCGCAGGTCGGCAAGTCGCCGTGTATTTACGACGTCCTCGGGTTCCAGCCAGCCGCGTCGCGCCTGGTCGATCCCGAAGCGCATGAGATCGAGGTCGGCCACGCTATGCGCGTCGGTGGAGATTGCAAGGCGGACCCCGGCCTGCTTGGCCATCCGGCAGCCTTGGTCGTCCAGGTCGAGTCGATCCGGGTGCGCATTGACCTCCAGGATCCGGCCGCGTTCCCTGGCCGCCGTCAGCACGCGCTCGAGGTCGATGTCGTAGGGTTCCCTGGCGTTGATCAGCCGACCGGTCGGATGCGCCAGGATCGTGAAATACGGGTTGTCCATCGCGCGCAGGATTCGCTCGGTCTGCTTCTCGCGACTGCGATTGAGGCCGTAATGGATCGCGCACACCGTGAAATCGAGTTCCTTCAGCACGCCGCCGGGCAGGTCCAGCGAACCATCGTCGAGTATGTCCACCTCCGCCGACTTGAGCACCTGATGCCTTGCAGTCTTCGCATTCAGCTTGTCGATCGTACGAACCTGCTGCAACAGACGACGTCGGTCCATGCCATGCGCGATGCTGACTCGTTTGCTGTGGTCGTTCGCCGAGATATATTCGTAGCCTCGCGCCGCCGCCGCCCGGGCCATCGCCTCCAGTGTGTCGCGACCATCGGTCGCCCTCGTGTGGCAGTGCAGGTCGCCGCGGATGTCGGCGATTTCGACCAGGGCAGGCAGTCGTTTCTTGCGCGCAGCTTCGATCTCACCGCGGTCTTCGCGCAGCTCGGGTGGAATGAACGGCAGGTCGACGGCGTCGAAGACGTCCTGCTCGGTGCGTCCCCCTACGCTGCGGTCACCCCTGAAGAGGCCGTATTCGTTCAGCTTGAGGCCCCTGGCGATCGCGAGCTTGCGCACGGCGATGTTGTGCGCCTTGGATCCGGTGAAGTAATACAGCGCGGCGCCAAAGCTCGCTGGGGCCACGACGCGGACATCCACCTGCACTCCGTTACGCAGGCGCACGGTGCCGCGCGTCGACCCCTTGGCCAGCACCTCAATCACGTCCTCATAGCCCACGAACGCATCCATCACCCCGCGGGCGTTGCGGCTTGCGCTGACCACCAGGTCGAGATCGCCCACCGTATCGCGTCGACGCCGGTAGCTGCCCGCGACTTCGACCGCCTTGACGCCATCCACCGCTCGGAGGTGTTCGACCAGTGGCCCGACGATGTCCTCGGCATCGGCCAGTTTGATCCGCCGCTCCGCCGACGCGATGCGCGCCGCGCGCTGGCCGATCAGCTGCTCGGTCCTTGCACCGAAACCCTTGATCTTCCGGATGCGTCCGCTGCGCGCGGCCCGCTGCAGGTCCTCCAGGCTGCGGATCCTGAGGGCCCGGTAGAGGGCCTTGGCCCGCTTTGGGCCAAGGCCTTCGATGCGGGTCATCTCGACGAGCGGCCGCGGCACCTTGGCGCGCAGCTGGTCGAGCAGTGGCAGCTTGCCGGTGTGCACGATGGTGACGATCTTGCCGGCGAGGTCGGCGCCGATCCCGGGAAGTTCAGCCAGGTCAGCGCCTGAATCGACGAGTTCGGCCATGCTGCGCGCATGGCCGCGGATCACCCTCGCGGCATTGCGATAGGCGCGGATGCGGAACGGATTGTCCTCACGGACCTCGAGCAGGTCAGCGAGTTGCTCGAACAGGTCCGCAATTTCGCCGTTTTGCACCGTCATGATCGAATGCCGCGTCTTCGTGTCCGCCAGCCCTGGCGTGCGTTGTCAGAGCTGTGCTACGGAGTGATTGACTGGTTCAACGCCTGCTGCCGTTGATATTCCTGCCGCTTCATGGACAGGTACGCGTCGCGATCCATTTCGTGCAGCTGTGTCGCATAGGTCTCGGTCGCGTCGAACCAGAGATCGAGGCTGCGCTCGAACCGCTCGGGTTCCGGTGCGGCGAGGGCAGCGACGTGGGCCTCGACAGCGAGGAAGTAACGCATGACGTTGCGTTCGACGGCGCCGCGGATTCCGCGCACCGGTCGCGGCGGGCGGTCCGCGCTGGGGGCGACCATCGTGAAACCCACCTTGTCGCTGCCGGCGGTTGCCAGGTAGAGCCCCATTGCGAAGCGTGCCTGGAAACCATAGCCGAAAGAATACTGCAGGTGCAGGAGCGTCTGCCCGTTCTCGAGCGCCACTGCTTGCAGTGCAATGCGGTAGTCCCGTGTTCCGAACGGTCCGTGCGCCGCGAGTAGCTCAGCTTCGGTGAAATCGGCCAGCGGCGCAGCCACGCTGCAGTCGAACTCCACCTCATGGGCGTTCTCGAGCGTCTGATCCCGCTTCGTCGCCATGGCCACACGCAGTACGGTGAGCTCGCCGTGCGAGTCGGTGCGACAGAACTTCACGTTGGGGTGGAGGAGCAGAACGTCGCACCAGTTGTCCGGGTTGGTCAATGAGTCCGTGATGCTCGCGAGGGGATGATCGACCAGTGCGAAGACGTCCCCCTGCGCTGCGTGGGGCCCTGCTGCAGATTCAAGATGCAGGGGCCTCTGGAACGGGCTCTGTTCGAGCTGCGGGCGCAATGCCGCGTACCGGTTCCGCAGTGCATCGGCCGCCGCTGTTTCCGAAGTCGCGGCGTCCTGGTCGGTCGACGCACCGGCCGGTTCGGCCATGGCGGGCGCGCCGGGCAGGCAGATACCAGCGACGAACGCGACGGCAAGCGCTACCCCTGCACGGAGGCACTGACGCCGAATGCGTTTGATCAATGTCATGACCTGCTGCGGCTATCCGGTGAGTTCATGCGTGGCGTCCAGCAGCGGACCTCCTGCCGGGACGCCGGGCAGCAGAGACCCGCGCCATCCAATTGAAGCGCGAAGCGGTTCGTGTGTCGATGGTTGGCAGCGCGATGCTTCGCCGGCGAAACGCAGTACTCGCCCTGGAGTACGTCGCGGGTGGAACGGCCCGACCCTTAGGCGACCAGCCTGACGCGAGCGATCCCATCCAGGTAGGCATGGCGATGCTCCTGCCTCCGAAACAGCGTCACGCGTTCGTCGAGTTCTCTCGAACTCATCACCTGGTAACTGGCGATTGCCGCGCGCCCGGCGTCGACATTGCCCAGGTGACCGTAGCAGGCCGCCAGCAGGGCGTGGTTGATCGAAACCGTCGGCTGCAGCTGCAGTGACTCCCGCAGCAGCGCCGCCGCTTCCGAGTATCGACCCTGGCCGAATCTTGCCAGTGCAATCCCGCTCAGCTGATACCCACGATCCGACGAGCAGGGATCGAGGCGCATCGACATCTGGAAGTGCTCGACGGCGCGGTCGGCGTCCCCGGCCGCAGCGCGCAGCCACCCACTCATCAGCCAGGCGAGGGAGCAGCCCGGATTGAGAGCGAGCGACCTGTCGATCAGGACGATCGAGTCGTCAAAGTTCTCGTCGAGCGGGAGATAGGCCCCGGTTACCCAGGACAGCACCTCGGCGTCATCATCAGCGAGCTGCACGGCTCGTCCGGCCAGGTCCAGCGCCAGGCGGCGGTGGCGCGCGGGGTCGTCGGACCAGCCCGACACGACGACTTGAGCATGCGTGTAGGCGGCGAGGCCCATCGCCATTGCATAGCGTGGATCGGTCGCAATGGCGCGATCGAGCAGCTCGAGTGCAGCGAAGGCTTCGGCCTTTTCATAGGCGGCGACGAGCGCGAGCGCGCGCAGGAAAAGGTCGTAGCATCCCATGTCCTGCGTGGGCCGCGACGAGACCCGTCGAATCTCGGCATTCTGGACCGTCGGCACGATGACGCCGACGACATTGAGGGAAATCCGGTCCTGCAGGGCGAACACGTCCTCCAACGTGCCGTCATAGCGTTCTGCCCAGATCTGGGATCCATCCGTCGCATCCACCAGCTTCAGCGCGATGCGCACACGGTCGCCCGAGCGGCGCACGCTGCCTTCGAGCAGGTAACGCACGCCCAGTTGCCGACCGACGGCCTGGGCACTGATGGCCTTGCCCTTGAAACAAAGTGTGGAACCACTGGCGATGACGAATACCGACCGGACACGTGAGAGCGCAGTGACGATCTCTTCCATCATGCCGTCCGCAAAGTAGTCCTGCTGCGGATCGCCGGACAGATTGACGAAAGGCATCACGGCGAGTGAGGGCTTGTCGGCCAGCCGCGGCCCGGACGCTGCCGGGACGATTGCAACCGGTGCCGCACCGCTCAGCAGCGCAGCTATGGACCGACAGATTGCCTGAAACGCCGGGCTCTTCGGGTCGTAGTCCCATTCATCGAGATCGATGGTGTGGATCGCGCGCGCATCGATCGGCAGTTGTGCGTCATCGAAGCGGACCGGTACGAGGATCCCCCGATCCGCCCCGAATCGCGCTTCGCCGCGCACCCAGCGTGACGCGACCGAGGTTGGCGTCCAGACGACCAGCACCGCCTTCGCGCACTCAAGGGCCGCGGCGATGACGTCGTCGAATTCCTTGCCTGGGGAAACCTCGGCGTCCCACCAGACCGTCCAGTCGTTGGACTGCAGCGCCGCAACCAATCGCGCCACCCGCACCTTGTCGGTACGCGCATAGGAGATGAAGATGTCCGCCACTGTGACCGTCCACGCGCCGTCTGGGTCCTGACGGGGAAGCCAGCCTTGCCTGCCAGCCTACTCTGGAAATCGCTCAAAGGCGGGAAGCTCGTGGACGCGTTCCATCCAGGGGAGCCGTTCTGCCGTCTGGATGTGCAGGGTCGGGGCCAGCGTGTCCGCTGAATCGAGCGTCGCAAGCTGAACCTCGACGAGTCCCGGCAGTATCCCGGCGTTGCGGTAGAACAGCCCGGTGCCGCAGTTGCTGCAGAAACTGCGCATGGCCGTGCCCGATGAGTTGATGGTCTTCGGTTCGCCATGCAGCACCGTCAGCGAAGCTTCCGGGAACTCCGCCCACGCCATCACGGGGGCCCCCGAGCTGCGCCTGCAGTCGATGCAGTGACAAAGGGCGACGCTGCCGGGCTCTCCGCTCAGCTGGTATCGGATCGCGCCGCACTGACACTGCCCGGAATAACTCACGCCTGCTTCTCCGCTCAAGAAGATACCGTGGCACCAAGGTACTCGTGTGCAGGGAGGGCCGCAACGCTCGCGATGGGCGAGTCGCGAGTGCCGCTTTCCAGAGCAACTTGCCCGTCACGGGGTCGAGCGCATACAGGCCCGGCGTGCAATTGGCGATCTTGCCGGGTGTTACGCGCTCGCGCCTTCACGCCGCCACGCGGCGCGCACGTTCGCCGCTGTCGGCCCGGTGCCATCCGGCCGCCAGCCCGGCGGGCCGAAGACATATCCCACGATTTCGCGCAGGCTCCGCGCGCGCCCGATATCACGGAACATCGCCGCCCATTCATGGAACGCGATCTTGATCGGGTTGTAGGTGCTGATGTTGTGGATCAGCCCATACTGCGGGGGATCGTCGTCGCGTTCGGCCACGAACGTGCCGAACATCCGGTCCCACACCATGAATATGCCCGCGTAGTTGCGGTCGACGTAGCGGGGGTTCGACGCGTGATGCACGCGATGGTGTGACGGCGTGTTGAACAGGTACTCGAACCACGCGGGCATCCGGCGAATGGCCTCGGTGTGGATCCAGAACTGGTACAAGAGGTTGAGTCCGCTCTGCAGGAAGACCATCTCCGGCGGAAAGCCGATGAGCAGCAGCACGAACCACGGCGCCCAGGTGCCGACCAGCACGCCGGTCCAGGGCTGGCGTATCGCCGTGGAAAGGTTGTACTCCTGCGACGAATGATGATTGACGTGCGCCGCCCACCAGAAGCGGCACTCGTGGCTGATGCGATGGAACCAGTAATACGCCAGGTCGTCGAGCACGACGATCGCCGCCCAGGCCCAGGGCGAACTCATCGAAATGTCGAATAGGCCGGAACTGGTAAATCCAAGGCGAAGACGGCGACCGTGGCGCCGGCCAGCGCCACGTTGGTTGCGTAGTTGCCCGCGCGCATGCCGATCGATGCGAGCGTATCCTTCAGCGTGTAGCGGCCGCGGACGAGGTGAGCGCGGATCAGTGCCATCTCGAGCAGCATCAGGGCGAAGCGCGCCAGCACCAGCACTTGCGCCGTGGTCAGGGCTTTCATGTCGTGGGCGGCCTGCGTCGGTAGCCGGACTTTCGGAAGAATAGCATCGCCGGCACCAGTGCCAGCAGGGTCAGGAGCGCGGCCGTGGCGAAAACGGCGCCGTATCCGAAGCGGTCGGTAAACAGCCCGCCGGTCGTCGCAGCCACGCCCGTGGCCATCACCGCCAACGAGGCCTGCAGCGAGTAGTCGGTGCCCGGAGAATGGGCGCGGCAGCGGTCCATCATCAGCGTGAACAGGGCGACGGTGGACAGGCCGTCCGCGAACTGCTCGAAATATACGATGGCCCCGATCGCATGCAGGTCGCGAACGCCGCCGACCACGAGCAGGTAGCCCGCGAGTCCCAGCGCCTGCAACACGCCGAACGCCAGCAATGCCTCACGGTGACCGATGCGCAGCAGCGTCGCGCCGCCGGCGAACGCGCCGATGACTCCCGCCGTGGCGCCCGCCACCCCCGTTATTACGCCGATCTGTGCCAGTGAGAACCCACTGTCGGTGAGCAAAGGTCCCGTCATGCGCGAGGCGAGCGAGTCGCCGAACTTGTACAGCGCGATGGTTGCGAGCCACCAGCCGAGCCCGGGCCGCGTGACGAAGCCGCGGAACAGCCCGGCATAGCCGCGCAGGCCTTGCCACTCGGTGTGTGTCGAGGACTGCTGAGTGGGCGTGCGGGCGTCGTCCATGAACAGGACCGGTACGATCACGAGCAGCATCAGGCACGCGAGGCTGCCGTAGCTCGCCTGCCAGCCGTGCCGGGAGACGAGCCACAGCAAGCCGCCGCTGCCCATCACCATGCCGAGCTTGTAACCGACGACCTGGATGCTGTTGCCGAGGCCGCGCCATTCCGGCTGCAGCTGGGTGATCGCGTAACCGTCGGTCGCGATGTCCTGTGTCGCGGAGATGACGTTGGCGCAGAACAGCACGGCGAGCAGCCAGGGCAGCCGGTCGACCCAGGCGTCGAAATCCCGTGACGCCACGACCAGCATCAGCGCCATCGACAGGCCGTTCAGTGCCAGCAGCCACTGCTTGCGAGTACCGAAGCGATCGATCACGGGCGCCCACAGGAACTTCAGGGCCCACGGCAGCGCGAGCGCGCTGGTGAAGCCGATCAGCGACAGCGAGACACCCTGGTCGCGCAGGAGCGCTGGCAGTGCCTTCGCAATCAGGCCGGACGGCAGGCCCTGCGCGAAGTAGAGCAGGGCCAGCAGCGCCAGCAGGCGGCCGCTCATCTCTTACTTGCCGCTCAATCGAGCGCCACAATTCCCCGACATGCTGCACGACGGCACCCTGCGCGGCCACGCGCAGGTCGAACTTCGACCCCTCGAAGGCAGGCGTTTCGACGACGATCACGGTGTGGGCCGAAGGACCGCGGACTTTCTTCCCGTCGACAAACACCTCGGTCGCTGCCAGCAGTTCGTCGATCGAGCCGTCGCGGATCGGCCCGCCCTTGTCGTCCCGGCTGATCACGCCCTGCACGATCGTCTCGCCGAAGCGGGTCTGGCCGGACTGACGCAGTGGAATGCCAGTCGCCTGCAGCAAGCGGATGATCTCGGCCCCCGCCGGATTGCCGTCGGCCTGGCGTCCCTGCGAATAGATGTATCCGCCTGCCGTCGACAACTCGTCTTCGTGCAGGTCCAGCACCAGACGAGGCGGGTACTGCTCCGCCAGTCGCAGGACGTAGTGCGTCAGCGCGGCGGTTTCCGGTCCCGGCGCCTTGCCGGCACGGGGTTTGTTGCCAGCGTCGAGGTCCGGCAGCAGGTGTTCGGCATCGCCGACGCTGTAGCCGCCGCCTTTCTTCCAGTCGCGCTCGGGTGTGTTGGGGTAGCGCCAGTTGTGGCGATACGCATTGGGATTGGCGAGCGGTATCACGACGATGGGTACGCCGGCCTCGGCCAGTTGCGTGAGGCTCGCCAGGTTGGCGGCAATGGCGTTCGGCCCGGCGGGCTCTTCGCCGTGAATGCCCGACAGGATCCACAGGGCTTCGCCTCGATGCGGCGTGCGCCAGGACTTGATTGCCACCGCGGGCGCAGCGGGGTCGCTGTAGATTGTCTCGGGCAGCCAGCCGTGCCGGGTCGACAGCGCGTCGAAGCGCTCCATGAGCGTCGCGAGCGGAAGCCGCCCGTCCGTCGTGTAGTCGGCGGTTGCCGCCGATGCCTTCGCCGCGACCGAGTCATCGGCACGCGCGTTCGGCACGGTCCCGATGCAGAGTGCCGCGGCAAGCGCGATGGCGATCCTCATGACACCTCCGATTGCTGGCGTCGGCGCATGAACCAGTACAGCGGCAGGCCGGCCGCGCCGAGCACGAGCGACCAGGCAAACGGCTCGCGACCCAGCCCGATGAAGGCGAAGACGACGTAGACCGTGCCGAAAATGCCGAGCACGAACAGGCTGCCCGGCAGCTTGCGCGTGCCGCGGCGTGTCAGCACCACGAGCGCGATCGCGCACAGCAGGTACAGCGGCAGGTTGGCGGCCGTCACCACCTGCGACAGGAAAGTGAAGCCGTCCACCATCGACTTGCTGTAGTTCATCAGCACCATCACGGTGGCGAGCACGGCGGTCAACGCCAGTGCGAGCCACGGCGCCCCGCGGGAATTGAGCCCGCGCACGGCTTGCGGCAGGAAGCCATGGCGTCCCATCGAGGCCGTGAGTTCGCTGACCAGCAGCGTCCAGCCGTTCAGTGCGCCGAGCCCGCTGATCACCACGAAGACCGACAGCAGGCGGCCATTGCCTGCACCGACGAACTGGTCGAGCAGGTCGGCGAACGGCGCGGAGGAGCGCGCCAGTTGCTCCTGCTCCAGCAGCAGCATCGCCATCGCCGACACGCCGATGTAGATGACGGCCATCAGCAACGTGCCGAAGAGCGTCGAACGCGGGATGTTCTTCTCCGGGTCGCGCACGCGCCCGGCCGGCACCGCCGCAGACTCGATGCCGAGCATGGCGAACAACGCGATCGTGGACGCCGCCATCAGGGCCTCCAGCGTGATCGGAGTCGTGGGCGGGTGGCGCGTGTAGACGGACGGTTCGGTCAGCAGCAACCACGCGCCGAGGCCGAGGATGAAGAGCATCGGCAGCAACTTCAGCCCGGTCGTGACGATCTGCACGCCACCGCCGGTGCGCACCCCGAGCAGGTTGATGCCGACGAACAGCCAGATCAGCGCCGTGGCGAGCACGACTGGCGACACTGCATCGAGTCCCGGCAGTACCTTGCCGAGGTAACCGACGAGGCCGATCGCGAGCGCAGCGTTCGTGATCCAGCAGGAAACCCAATAGCACCAGATCGCGATGTAGGCCGGCAGCTTGCCGGTGGTCTGCTCGATGTAGGTGTAGGGGCCGTCTGCCGCAGGGAACTCACGCGCGAGTTGCGCGAACACGCGCGCGAGCATGGTCATGCCCAGCACCGTGATGCCCCAGCCCAGCATCGCATTCAAGCCGTAGGGTGCCAGCGATGCCGGCAGCACGAAGATACCCATGCCGATCGTGTTGCCGACCACCAGGGCCGTGCACATCCAGAATCCGAGTTCCTTCGGCTGTTGCATTTCGCCTCACGCGCCCTTGCCCTGCAGCGCCTCGTCGAGCGCGGTGCGCAGCAAGCCGACGGCTTCGTCGATCTCGGCGGTCGTCGTCGACAGCGGCGGCATGAAACGCAGAGTGCTGACGCCGCACGAGAGCAGCAGCAGCCCGTTGTGATAGCCGCGCGTCACGAGTCGGTCGCACAGGGCCCGCGCGGGGGTCCGCTCGGCATCGTTCTCGATCAACTCCATGCCGATCATGAGGCCTCTGCCGCGGACTTCGCCGATGCACGGGTAGTCGCGCATCATCTCGCGCAGGCGCCCCATGAAATGCTCGCCGACGCGCGCTGCGTTGGCTGCGTACTCGTGCTGCACGAGGTCGAGCGTGGCGATGGCCGCAGCACAACTCAGCGGATTGCCGCCGAACGTGTTGCCGTGCGCGCCACGCTTCCACTGCTCCATGATCTTCGTCTTGGCGATGATCGCGCCAATCGGCAGGCCGGAGCCGAGTCCCTTGGCGCTGGTCATGATGTCGGGTTTCACGCCCGAGTGCTCGCATGCCCACATTCTGCCGGTGCGGCCGACTCCGGATTGCACTTCGTCGAAGATAAGCAGGATGCCGTGCTCGTCGCAGAGTGCGCGCAGCCCTGCGAGAAAGCCCTCGGGAGGCCACAGGTAACCGCCCTCACCCTGCAGGGGCTCGATGAGGATCGCGGCGACTTCGGAGGCCGGCACGTTGCGCTCGAACAGCATGCGGATGTAGTCGAGCACCGCCTTGCCCTGGTCCGCGCCGTTGAACAAGGGCCGGTACGGGTTGGGGTAGGGCACGTGCGTGACACCGGGCATCGTCGGCGCGAAGCCCTTCTGCTGCGTGTACTTGCTCGACGTGAACGCGAGTGACCCCATCGTGCGCCCGTGGAAGCTGCCGAGAAAGCCGATGAATCGCGGACGGCCGGTCACGTAGCGCGCGAGCTTGATCGCGCCTTCGACCGATTCCGTGCCGGACTGGCAGAGGAAGCTCATCACGGGCTCTCCCATCGGCGCGAGTTCGGCCAGGCGCTCCGTCAGGCGCGTCATGTTCTCGTGCCAGTAGTCGCTCGAGACGTGCAGGAACTTGTCCGCCGCGGTCTTGATGGCATTGACCACTGTTGGATGAGCATGTCCCGTGGAGCACACGGCGATGCCGGCGACGAAGTCGAGGAAGCGGTTACCGTCGACGTCCCAGACCTCGGTGCCGCGCCCGTGCGACATCACGAACGGATAGTCGCGCGGGTACGACGGCGCAGCGACGGTCACATCGCGCGCGAGCATGGCCCGGGCGTTCGGGCCAGGGAGGGCAGTCTTGATATGCGGATTCGTCACGGTAGGCTCCTGGATGGAATCCCGCCTCAGGCGGGAAGTCGCACGGGGCGGCGGTGCGCCTCGCGGGTGCGCGCGTGCAAGGCGCGCAGGGTTTCGAGTTCAACCTTGGTCGGCGGCGCGATCGTCTCGACAGTCGCAGCGACCTTGAGTGGCCAGCCGGTTGCAGCGCGGGCCTCGTCGACGGTCGTGCCGTCGAACAGGGCCGCCAGCTGCAGTTCGTCGCTGGCGGGGTGCGGCTGCAGCACGCCGAAGTCGGTGATCACTGACTGCGGACCCGTGCCGCGCATCGACGTGCGCGCGCGCGCGCCGTTGCCTTCGAGAAAGCCACCGCTGGTGCGGAAGTCGAGCTGCGCGACCAGGCTGCGCGGCGTGGCCTTGAGCATCACGAACGTCTGCCGGGCATGGGCCGCGATCTCCGTGGCGCCGCCCGCGCCGGGCAGGCGGGTTTTCGGCGCCTCGTACGGACCGATCACGGTGCTGTTCAGGTTGCCGAACCTGTCCACCTGCGCGGCGCCGAGAAAACCAACGTCGACCCGGCCGGCCTGCAGCAGGTAACTGAAGACCTCCGGCAGCGGAATGACGCAGGCTGCGGTGTCGGCGAGTTCGCCGTCGCCGATCGACAGCGGCAGCACGTCCGGGCGCGTCCCGAGCGTGCCTGATTCGTAGATCAGCACCACATCGGGCGCATGCGTGAGGCGCGCGAGATTGCACGCGGCACTCGGCAAGCCGATGCCGACGAAACAGACGCAACCGTCCCACAGCTGGCGCGCGGCAGCGACCGTCATCATTTCGTCGCGGGTCCAGCCGCTCATGCGACCTCCTGCAGGCTGGCCAGGAACGCTGCGTGATCGCGGCTCGCCAGGACGTGCCGGTTCATCCAGGCGAGGAAGACTTCGCGCTCGCGTGCGATCGTATCCCAGCGTTGATAGAAGCTGTTGTCGCGCGCGTAATGATCGTGGACGTACGATGGGTACGCGCCGCCCCGGCACTGTGCCACGGCACTTACGATCCAGTGCGGCAGCACGATGCCATTCATGGCGGGCGGCAGTTCGTCGACGATCTCCTCGACCGTCACGATCAAGGTACGGGCAGCGAACGCAGCCTCGCGCTGGGCGCCGACGATGCCGTGCATCGCCACGTTGCCGCGCCGGTCGGCGCGCTGTGCATGCAGGATCGTGACGTCTGGATTGAGCGCGGGCACCGCTGCCAGCCGCTCGCCCGTGAACGGGCAATCGACGCTGCGGATGCGCGGATTGACGGACGGCAGGTCGGTGCCGAGGTAGCCGCGCAGCGTCGCGAACGGCAGCCCGGCGGCGCCTGCGCTGTAGGCCGCAGCCACGCCGGCATGGGTGTGCTCGTCGAGCGCGAGCGGCGCGGGCCACTGGTGTTCGACGGCATCCCGCAGTCGGTGCAGCGAGCCAACGCCGGGATTGCCGCCCCAGGAGAACGTGAGCCTGCTCGCGCAGCCCATGCCGATCATCTGGTCGTAGACCAGGTCCGGCGTCATGCGCACGAGATGCAGGTTGCGACGGCCCTGCCGGATGATCTCGTGTCCCGCCGCGAACGGGATCAGGTGCGTGAAGCCCTCGAGCGCAACGCAGGCGCCGTCGCGCACGTGCGCGGCGATCGCATCACCCAGCGTCGTGACCTTCGACCTCACCGTTCGACCACCGTGCGCGACTGTTCGCGCTGGTATTGCGCGAGGTAATAGAAAGACGCGATGGCCTTGCCGGTGGAACCGGAGCCTTTCCAGCCGCCGAATGGCTGGTAGCCGGGCCAGGCGCCCGTCGTGGCGCCCTGGCGTCGATTGGCATAGGTGACGCCGGCCTCGATGTTCTCGTGAAACCACGGGACTTCGTCGGCGCCGCCGTAGAAACCTGCCGTGAGCCCGAGGTTCGTGTCGTTGGCGAGCTGCATGGCCTCGTCGCGACCCTTGACTCGATGCAGCATGAGGATCGGCAGGAACATCTCGTGCCGCCACAGCGAATGCGTGAGCGGCGCCTCCGCCAGCACGGGTTGCACGTAATGGCCGCGCGTCGACTCCGCCGCGTTGATTCCGCGCGCGCCTGTGATCAGCGTGGCGCCGCCTGCCTGGAGGTCGTGCAGGTACCGTGCGTGATTCGCCGCGGCGTTCCCATTGATGACCGGGCCGAGCCAGTTCTCGCGGTGGCAGGGATCGCCGATACGGATCGCGTCGATCTGCGCGCGCATGCGCTCGATCAATTCATCGGCCACCGCGCGGTCGACGTACAGGCGCGAGAGGGCGGAACACTTCTGGCCGCCCATGCCGTAGGCCGAGCGGACGATACCGGCGGCGGCATCGTCGAGACTGGCTCGCGCCGTGACGATGCAGGGATTCTTGCCTCCCATCTCGGCAATGCACGGCCGGGGCCAGGGTCCCGATGCCATGCGCTGCAGCAGCTGCGTGCCGACCGCAACGGAACCGGTGAAGGTGATGCCGGCCGTCGCGGGATGCGCCGACAGGGCTTCGCCGACCTCGCGACCCGAGCCCGAGAGGTACTGAAACACGCCGGGTGGCAGCCCCGCGTCGCGGATGCAGTCCGCGAGCAAGCGCCCCGCCCAGGGCGTATCCGTCGCGCCCTTGACGACGACGGTGTTGCCGGTGACGAGTGCAGCGGCCGTCGGGCCGCCGGCGAGCGCGAGCGGAAAATTGAAGGGTGCAATCACTACCCACGCGCCATACGGGCGCATGACGCTGCGGTTGCGCGAGACGGTGTCCGGCAACGGGTCGTTCGGCAACTCGTGCTCGTAGCTGCCGTGTTGCTCGAAATCGTCGGCGTAGTGCCGGAAGAAGTCGACCGTCTCCTGCGCCTCGCCGAGCGCTTCCATCCTGTTCTTGCCGACTTCGAGGGCGAGTGCTGCTGCGATTTCGTAAACGCGCGCTTCCATGATCTCCGCGACCCGGCGCAGCAGGCGCACTCGGTCGCTGCCCGGCGTGGCGCGCCACGCCGGGAACGCCTTGCGCGCGGCGTCCATGGCGGCGCTGGCGTCCTGTTCAGTCGCCACGGCGAACTCACCGAGCTGGATGTCGCAGTCGATCGGGCTGCTGCGGGAAACGTAGTGCGCGGCGGGCGTGTCCCCGCCATGCAGGAACAGCGGGTGACGGCCGCCGAGCGTGGAACGCACGGTGACCAATGCCGCGTCGAAGCGCTCGTGCATCTCCGGTGGCGGGTCGAACATCGTGGCGTAGGTGAGGCGAAAGCTCATGGCGGGCTCGGTTCGATGGGGTTCAGGCGGGGAAGAAGCGCGCCAGCAGGCGATCCAGCAGCGCCAGCGAGTCGGCGAGGTCGCGTTCGTCGATGACGAGCGGCGGTGCGACCAGGATCAGGTTGCCGCGCGCGCCGAAGGACACGCCCTCGTCGAGTGCAGCCTGCAGCAAGGCAGCCAGTGGCGGCGGCGTCTGGGGCCAGGGTGCCAACGGTTCGCGCGTAGCGCGATCAGCGACGAGTTCGAGCACGGCAAACAGCCCGTGTCCACCGCGCACGTCACCGATGACCGGATGCCGATCGGCCAGCCGCCGAAGTTCGCGCTCCAGTTCTGCGCCGAGCTGACGCGAGCGCTCGATCAGGTGTTCGTCGCGGTACGCATCGATGGCAGCCACGCCCGCGGCGCAGGACAATGGATGCCCGCAGTACGTCAACCCGGTGACGAGCACCTGGTTTGCAAGTCGTTCGGCGATCTCATGCGATATCACCACGGCCCCCAGGGGCATCATCGCGCCCGTGAGGCCTTTCGCGAGCGTGATGGCGTCCGGCCGGCCGGCTTCGCCGTAGCGCTGCCAGGCGAACCATTCGCCGCAGCGGCCGAAGCCGCTCATGACTTCGTCGGCGATCAACGGAATGCCGCGCTGCCGCGTGACGCGACGCACAGCCGGCCAGTAGCTGTCCGGCGCGACGATGCCGTTGGAGCCGGCGTTTGGTTCCACGATCACGGCGGCGACACGGTCGGCGCCAAAAAGATCGATGCGTCGCCCGATTGCATCCGCCGCCAGCTCGCCGCATGCCGCCGCGTCCTGGCTGCCGAAAGGACAGCGATAGCCATACGGTGGCTCGACGTGGGTGACGCCCATCGCGTCGGGGTCGATCATGGCGCGCGTTCGGGTGTCACCGGACAGGGCCATCGCCAGGTGCGTCGAGCCGTGGTACGAACGATCGCGCGCCACCACGAATCCCTTCGGCTTGCCGAAGGCCTGCCGCACGATCTTGACGGCGTGCTCGTTGGCGTCGGCGCCGCCCAGCGTGAAGAACACGCGGCCGCCCTCGAATCCACTCAGTTCGAGCAGGCGGGCCGCCAGGTCGGCGCGCGGCTTTGCGCCCCAGGCGTTCGTCACGAAACACAACTGCTCCGCCTGCGCGCGGATCGCCGCGACGACGCGCGGATGCTGGTGCCCGAGATTGCTGCACTCCGCGAGGCTGCTCATGTCGAGCACGCGGCGCCCATCTTCCAGGTGCAGCCAGGCTCCGGCGCCACCCACGACGGTCGGCGCGTTCCAGGCGGACTGTGCGCACCAGCTATGGAGGACGGTGTCGCGTTCGGAAGTCATGCGACCCCGGTTACAGAAAAGGTCATGGGTTGTGCGCCCCGCAGCGCTTGATCTGCTCGAGCAATGCGTCGGCCGACAGGGGCCGGCCAAGCAGGTCCTGCAGCAACCGCCGTGTGTCGCGTTCGGAGCCGTACCGCAGCAGTTGCCCGCTCAACCAGCCATACCAGCGTGGGTTGCCGGTATCGAACGGCCCGATTTCCGCTGCGGTGCGTGCACGCATTTCCGCCGTCAGCAGGGCACCCAACCCGTAATTGACCATGTAGCCCGGATTGCCCGCGAGCTGCACGCGCATTGCCCACCACGGGATCTCTGGATGCGGGACCACGCGCAGGTACTCGTGCGTGATGCCGGTCCACACTGAATTCGGATCCAGGGCAGGGTCGCGCAGCATGCGCAGTTCGAACAACGACCAGGCTACATCGAGCATCACGTTCGCAAACAAGGCGCGCATCGACGCGGCTTCGCCTACGGCAGTGCCCAGGTAGCGTTGCTGCCAGACCGGCTCGTGCACGCTCCACGACGGGACGTCGGCGAACGCTTCGGTAAACAATGTATCGGGCCAGTCCATGAAGGCGGGTCGTGTGTGTATCGCGCTCACGTGCACGGCATGACCGTTCTCGTGCACCAGTTCGTTGAGTGAGAACAGGCCGCCGACCGGGTACGTTCCGAGCACTCGCGCAATCGGGCGATGCCATTCGTCCTGCACAGCGCGGCCGCGTACGAGGAAGTCGGAGTAGGCGAGCGGCGACTTGTCCGGACGCGATTCGAGATCGAACACCACGCCGAGTTGCGTGAGGTCCGCCCCGAGGTCGCGGTAGAAGCGCTGATTCACGGGCAACAGCGCCGTCGCGGGAATGCGTGCCTGCAGCTCGCGGTTGGCCACACCGTTGACGTAACGGAAGTCCCACGGCTCGATGGGATCGGCGGGATTCGCGTCGCGCCAGGCTTCGAGCACCTGCACGAGCCAGCGCTCGACGTCCGTCGTCGCGACGCCGATGGCGCGTGCCGCCGCATCGATCTGCGAGCCGTTCCTGCGCGCGTCGGCGGCGGCCATCGCGATCATGCGCCGATACGGGCTGTCGGCCTCGCCGCGGCCATTGAGCGCCGTCCAGAGCGGCACGAAGGCTGCAAAGAGTGCTTGCCGCTTGGCGCGGTCCTCGACGACGTGCAGCAGCTGCAGCGCGGTGCCGCGATCGATGGTGCCGCCGTCGTACTGCAGGCCATTGCCATGCTGGACGTAGCAGCTGACCAGCGCTGCACGCAGCGAAGAGTAGTCGAGGTCGCGGCGCTGGGCATCGGCACACGTGCGGACCTGAACCCCCGCCGTGGTGTCGTCCGCGGCCAGCTCCGTCACCGAGCGGCGCATCGATGCCACGGCGTCACGGTCAGCAGCGTCGAGTGTGCCGGGCTCGATACGCGACATGGCCTCGTCGAACTGCTTGCGCTGTGCGTCGAGCCGCGTCGTCCATGCGGCAAGGTCCTTGCCGCCGAACGACTTGGCACCGCCGGACTCGATAAAACCGATCGCGCCCACGGCGTCGAGGTAGTCGAGGAAAGCAGATTCTGCCGTCGCAACGGTTACCTTCGGTGGGGTGGCCGCCGACGCCCCGGAAAAGGTGGCACCAAGAGCGAGCAAAACAAGGAGCCTGCCGAGGATCTGCATGGCCGAATCATAGCCATGCCACCCACGAAGAGCGATCCCGGATCGCCCTTGGTCGCTGGCGCCCCGACTCAGCGTGACAACACCGCGAGCACGAGCAGGGCGGCACCGATGCCGACGAGTACTGCAATCATCCGGCCCCAGCGACTTGCTGCGGCCACCGGTTGCGAGTCAGGCAGAGCCAGGGGGGCCATGGTCTCGAAACCGGCGGGGAAGAAACGTGCCTGCACGACGGGAATTGGGCTGCGCCCCGAGCTGCGAATGCGAACGATGTGCGCGCTGTAGCGACTCCCTTGCTGCAGGAGCGGAACGAACTGCCGGGACTCGGCATCGGGCACGAAGCCGATCCGGGCGCCGTCAGGCAGCTGCACAGCGATCGCTGCGTCGCCGCGCGGGCCGGCCGCCACGAGTTCGAGCGTGACCGCCAGGCCAGCCGCAGCTTGCTGCTCGATCAGCGCAGGCCGACCTGCCTGTCGCACCCCAGCCACCATGAAGATGACGTCGACGATCGGCGCTGGCTCTGCCCCGGCAGCAGCGGGCTGCACAGCGGGGACCGGCGCGGGTGCCGACAGGTCGGACGATTCCGCTCTTGCGCGTGCCGCGTACGCCTGTTGCCGGGCTTCGAAGGGCAGCACCGCTTCGACCGCGCGATAGACTTCCTTGTATTCCTCCGCCGTGATCCTGCCGTCGGCGAGCACGCGCTCGATCACGCCACGCAGGAAGCGTGCGGCCTGCATTTCAGCCGCTTCGGCGTCTCCCAGCCATTGCCGCAGCCCTGCGATCTCTTCCGGCGCCAGGCGACCGTCGGCCGTCACGGTCTGGCACAACGACAGCAGTTCGGCGCCGAGCTCGGTCGCGAGTTGCGGCCTGGTCAGCGTGAACTGGCGGGTAAGGTAGGTCGGCAGTCCAGTCCCGGTCATGCGCCCACCTCGCCCGGTGTCTCGACTTGTGCACAGAGCACGCGGCCTTGCCGGGAGGCGCGCGCGATGTCGCCGACGGAAGAAGGCGCGGTGAGCATGTAGAGCGTCCTGCCGTCGGCGCCACCGAGCGCGCACGCGAAGCAGGGCTGGTCCGTCTCGACGGTGGCGACGATCTCGCCTCCCGGTGCGAACAACACGCATTCGGGGCCGATGGCGTTGGCGATCCAGACGTGGCCGTTGCGGTCGAGGCAGATGCCATCGGGCGCACGCATGCCGACCGGCGCCCAGACTCGCCGGTTCGACAAGGCGCCATCCACTGCGATGTCGAACGCGGTCAATCGCAGCGCAAGCGTCTCGGCGATGATCAGCGTCCTGCCGCCCGGTGCGATGACGCTGCCGTTCGGGAAATGCAGGTCCGGGCTCGCGACATGCACGCTACCGTCCGGGTCGACTCGTGCGAGCACAGCTGTGGGGTGGTCCGCGAGCACGCCTTCGACGCCGCGCGTGCGCAGCGCATGATCGAGATCGAAGCCAAAGTTGCCGACGTAAGCCCGGCCGAGCCGGTCGACGACCATGTCGTTGCAGTGGAACGTCGCGAGAGCCGCCAGGTCGGCGTGAACCTTGATGCCATCGGCATCGACCCGCAGTACCTGTCTGCGGTGCATCGACACCACCAGCAGCCGGCCGTCCGGCAGCCAGCCCAGTCCACTGGGCTGGTCGTCGATTTCGAGCTCCGTGCGCACGTTGCCGTTCGCATCCATCGACCGGACGGCATGGTCGTAGAAATCGCTGAACCACAGCCGGCCGTCACGCCAGCGGGGTCCCTCGCCGAAATAGAGCCCGTCGGCGATCGCCGTTGCCCGTGTCATGCCTGTTCCCCTGGTCAGCGCCGGACCTTGATCTGCAATTCGTTGCGACGGTAATCGATCACCAGTGTATCGAGCGCGCCGAGAACGTCCATGCCGATGATCAGTGCCGGCTTCGACAGCAGCTGCCAGTGCTCGAAGATGTGCAGTTCGCTGAACATGATTTCAGCGTTCTTCACCAGCAGGTCGCCTGCAACGATGCTCGGAATCCGTACCCGTACTGCCTGCTGGACATCCTCGGTGACGCCAATGATCGCATCGTCGTACGGGTCCTGCGCGCCGCGCCGGCGGGCGAGGGCTTCGCGCAGTGCCAGGTTGCCGACGGTCACCTGCGCGCCCGAATCGATCACGGCCGTGGTGCGAACCGGTCCGACCATGGCCTCGATGCGCATGCCGCGGTTCACGCCGTACCTGAACGGCACCGTCGAGAATCCAGCAGGAGCGGCGGCGTTGTGCGAGCGAATGATGCTGATCCGGTCCTTGAGGAACTCGATATGGATGCGCTTGTTCTTCATGCCTTCCGCGCCGAGCACGCCGTCTGCACCACCGAAGGCATCGGCGACGACAGGCAGGGTCGCGTTTTCTATCACCAGTTCGCCGAACTCGAGGGTGTCGGCCAGGACGGCCGGCACGATGGCCGAGCCAGTCACGCCGCGCAGTCTCACCGGCTTGGCGCGCACCGGCAGGCCGGCATCGTCGACCACCCGCTGGATGACCGCCGACCGGGTGGCGCCGGTGTCCAGCACCAGTCGGTAAGGCCCCTTGCCGTTGATCAGGACGGGGGCCCAGATGCGGCCGATCCGGTCGCGCGTCGTGGGCGCGACGTAACGCGGTTCGGGTGCACTGACCACCACTTCTTCGACGCGCTGGGGTTCCTGTGTCTCGGACTGGGCCAGTGCATGGGAACCGGGCAGGTGGGCGACCAGGACCCACGCGGCGAAGGCAAGCGTGGGCGCCGCGGGCTGCCGGAAGGTGCGGAATGAATCGGCCATGCCAAGGCTATAGCACCTGACGGGTTGCTGTGAGCAGGATCCACGGCTTTCAGTTAGTATTTTGGGGCGCTGCAACGGAGTGAGTCGTCCTGAGTCCTTCTCGTCGCCATTGGCTGGTCGCCTTCGCGCTGATTGCGTTCCTGTTTGCGCAATCGGCGGCGATGCTGCATGAATTCAGTCATGCCGCCAGCGGACCCGACCAGCAGCTCCCGGCCGGCGAGCGCACGACCCTCTGCAAGGAATGCGTCTCGCACGCGCCGCTGCTGGCCATGGCCGGCAGCGGCGCGGTCGTCCTCTTGCTGGCTCTCCAGGTCTCGGGCCTGCTGCGGCCCTGCCGCTTCGAAGCCCCGGCGTTGCGCCCCGCGCGCCGCGCCTTTCTCGCCCGCGCACCTCCTCGCTGAACGAACGAACCGCTCGCTCACGCCGGCCGCCATGCGGCCGGTCTGCCTGCATTCAACGAGGATCCTCCAATGGGACACTTTTTCCGCATCATTGGGCCTGTGGCTGTCGCCGCCCTGGTCGCCCCTGTCACCGTTCGGGCCGCTGACGACGTCGACGCCCTTCGTGCCGAGATTGCAGCACTCAAGGCCGAGTACGCGCTGCGTGTCACCGCGCTCGAAACCCGTATCGATCAACTGGAGACGACGGCAACGGTGGCGGCCGCTGCACCGGTGGAGCCGCCGCCCCCGGCGCCGTCGGCACCTGCCCGCAATTCGTCTGCGTTCAATCCTGCCATCTCGGTGATCCTGGCCGGCAACTATGCCGATCTGTCGCAGGATCCCGCCGATTACAATTTCGCCGGCTTCATGCCGAGCGGGGGCGAAATCGGCCCTGGCGAGCGCAGCTTCAACCTCGGCGAGTCCGAGATCACGTTTTCTGCCAGCGTCGATCCTTATTTCTCGGCGTACCTCACCGTGGCGCTGTCGCCCGAGAACGAGCTCGGCGTCGAGGAAGCGTTCTTCCGCACGACGTCACTCCCGGCGGGATTCTCCGTCAAGGGCGGAAGGTTCTTCTCCGGTTTCGGCTATCTGAACGAGATCCACGCGCACGCCTGGGACTTCGTCGACCAGCCGCTCGTCTACCAGGCATTCATGGCGGGCAGTACGCGCAGGACGGCGTGCAGGTGAAGTGGCTCGCGCCGACCGACCTGTTCCTGGAGTTCGGCGCCGAAACGGGCAACGGCGATGCGTTCCCGGGCACGCGGCTCGAGCGCAACGGCCTGAACGGCGTCACGCTCTTTGCCCACACGGGCGGCGACCTCGGCGACACCATCGGCTGGCGCGCAGGACTGTCGTGGGTCGACCTGGATGCCGAGGATCGTGCCTACGAAGACGTCGACAGCTTCGGGAGCCCGGTCGTCAACGCCTTTACGGGCAGTTCCGAGACCTGGATTGCCGACGCGACCCTGAAATGGACGCCGACCGGCGATTCGCGTCGCCGCGCGCTGAAGCTGCAGGCCGAGTACATGGAACGCACGGAAGACGGTGATCTCGCCTTCGACGTCGACGGGTCCAACCTGCTTGACGGCTATCGCAGCCGCCAATCGGGCTGGTACGTGCAGGGCGTCTACCAGTTCATGCCGCGCTGGCGCGTCGGACTGCGTTACGACGAGATGGACTCAGGCTCGACGCGCATCGGCCTCGTGCGCAGCGGGGAACTGCTGGCGACGGATTTCCCGCTGTTGTTGCCGGGCTCGCCAAGCCGTGTCACCACCATGGTCGACTGGAGCCCGAGCGAGTTCTCGCGGCTGCGCGCGCAGTACGCGTGGGACGATGCGCGTGACGCCGACACGGATCAACAGTTTTTCGTCCAGTACATCTACGCGATCGGCGCCCATGGCGCCCACAAGTTCTAGGAGACGGCCATGAATCGATTCATCACGGGCTTGTGCCTGGCATTGACGCCCTGGTCTTCGCGTTGCCGGCGCAGGCCGCGATCAAAGTGCTGGCAACCACCGCCGACTGGGGTGCGCTCGCTACCGAGCTCGGCGGCGACAAGGTGAACGTCTACACCGCGACCAACGCGTTGCAGGACGTGCATCGGGTCGATGCCAAGCCGAGCCTCGTTGCCCGCGCGCGCTCAGCGGACCTGTTGGTCGCCAATGGGGCCGAGCTCGAGATCGGCTGGCTGCCCGTGCTGTTGCAGGAATCCGGCAACCCGCGTATCCAGCCGGGCTCGCCCGGATACTTCGAGGCGACCTCCGCGCTGCGTCTGCTCGATATCCCGACCTCCGTCGATCGTTCGATGGGCGACGTTCATCCTTTGGGGAATCCACACGTGCAACTGGATCCGCGCAACGTCGCGCTCGTCGCGAAGGCGCTGACGGCACGGCTTGCGGTCGTCGACGCGCCGAACGCGAGCTACTACCAGTCGCGCGGTGCCGACTTCCAGGCGCGCTGGCAACAGGCGATGACACGCTGGACTTCACAGGGAGCCGCGCTCAAGGGCGTGCCGGTCGTCGTGATGCACAAGGATCAGACGTATCTCGTGCACTGGCTCGGCATGCAGGAACTCGCAGCGATCGAGCCGAAACCCGGCGTGCCGCCGAGCGCCGGCTACCTGGCGAGCCTGGTTTCGAAGCTGTCGGCCACGCCTCCGCGCATGATCCTGGCCAATGCCTACAATGACCCGAAGGCGGCGCAGTGGCTGTCGGAGCGGGTCAAGGCGAAGGTCGTAACGCTGCCATTCTCGGTGGGCGGCACGCCGGAGGCCAAAGACCTCTTCGGACTGTTCGACGATACCCTCAACAGGCTCACGGCGGCCGCGAGATGAACGACCTCGCCGGCGACATCAGCATCCTCTGGCCGGCCCTCGTGGCCGGCGTCCTCGTCGTCCTGTCGCACGTGCCGCTCGGGCAGCAGGTGCTCAGGCGCGGCATCGTGTTCATCGATCTCGCCATTGCGCAAGTTGCCGGCCTCGGCGTCATCGCCGCGCATTCCGTCGGCTTCGAATCGCAGGGTTGGATGACCCAGGCCGCCGCGGTCGTGGCGGCATTGCTGGGCGCCTTGCTGCTCACGTGGACAGAGCGCAAGCGGCCGGAAGTGCAGGAAGCGCTGATCGGCGTGCTGTTCGTGCTGGCTTCGACCGCGCAGATCCTGCTGCTCGCCAACAATCCGCACGGCGGGGAGGCGCTCAAGGACCTGCTGGCCGGGCAGATTCTCTGGGTATCGACCGAGCAGCTGGTGCGTGCGGCGGTGCTGACCGCGCTGTTCCTGCTGGTCTGGTTCCGCTGGCGCGAGCGCATCGGCAACGTCGGGTTCTATGTGCTGTTCGCCTTGATGGTGACGACGTCCGTGCAGCTGGTGGGGGTCTATCTCGTGTTCACGACATTGATCGTGCCGGCGCTGGCCACCTACCGGCACGCGCGTGACCGCCAGCTGAACCTCGGGTACCTCGTCGCGCTGGCGAGCTACGTGGTCGGTCTCGCGGTTTCCCTGGTGACCGACCTGCCGTCGAGCCCCGTGATCGTCTGGGCGATGGCGGTGCTCGGGATACTCCTGCACCTCACGGCGCGCGGCGGTGCCGACACGCTGCGCACGGACGGTCGTTAGGGCTGCCTGCCGGCGCGTCCGCAGGACCTGTCCCTGGCCCTGCCCGGTTCGTGTCAACGAACCGGGCGGTGCCGCGTTGAGAGGCATGTGCGCACCTCATGCCCCTCACGCAACAAGGATACGAACATGTCTTATGTGAACTTCACCCGGACCGCCAGAGTCATTGGCATCGCGGCGACGCTGCTGCTTTTCGGCGCCGTCGGTTCGGCCGCAAATGCCGGCAGCGGCGGCAAGCACAAGGCCGCTGCAGGGCAGGGCGCCGGCGGCAACTGGTCGCGCTCGACGCAGGTCCAGCGGACGCCGAACGGGCACACGCGACAGGACCATTGGCAGAACGCGAACGGCCAGTCGGCTTCGCGCGACGTCGTGGTGACCAGCGACCAGGCTTCCGGCACTCGCAATCGCAATGCCGTGCGGACCGGTCCGGAAGGCAGGAGCACGACCGTCGACACCATCACCCAGCGCACGGAATCGACGGCTACACGCGCGATGTCACGCGGACGTTGCCGGACGGCCAGGTCAAGGAGCGTGGCGTCGACGTCTCGTGCGACCAGGCAGCGCAGAGCTGCATCAAGACCGTGACCCGCGGCGACGGCGGCTGATTCGCGACGGAACTGTCTCAGGGCCGGGACCCGGCGCGCAGGCGGCGGGTCCTTTCTCCTGCCTCAGTCGCCGGCGTGCAAACGACCGCGCGGCCTGCGGAAGGCGTAGTACGAGCCCACGACGACCGCGAGCGTCAGCAGGCTGAAATAAAACTGGCTCGCAAGCTCCGGGGTCAACGCCATCGCCAGCAGCACCGCGAACATGGCGCCGATGGTCACGTAGCTCAGCCAGGGGAACAGCCAGACGCGCACGGCCTTGGTCTCGGTCTCCGGATGCCGGCGGCGCAGCCGGACGTGCGCGAAGGCCGTCATCAGGTACACGAACAGGATCACCGTGCCTGTGGTGCTGATCAGGAAGGCGAAGACCCGGTTGGGCGAGACGATGGCGATGACGACGCCGATCACGCCGACCACCGAGCCCAGCAGGATCGAGCGCGCGGGCACGCGCCGGGAGTTCACTTCGGCCAGCCAGCGCGGCGCGTCGCCGCGGTCCGCCATTACGTGCAGCACGCGCGAGCAGACGTACACCGCGGAATTCAGGCACGAGAGCACGGCGGTCAGGATGATGAAGCTCATCACCGCGCTGCCCCACTTGAACCCCATGACGTTCAGCGCCAGCGTGAACGGCGACTCGCCCGGCTTGACCATCGGCCAGGCGACGACGCAGACGATCAGCCCCAGCGACACCACGTAGAACAGCAGGATGCGCCACGTGATCGTCGTGGCCATGCGCACTACGGCTTTCTCCGGATCCTTCGATTCGGCCGCTGCGACCGTCGTGATCTCGGCGCCCACGAGCGAGAAGAACACCGTCGTCACAGTGGCCACCACCGGCACCCAGCCCTTGGGAGCGAAGCCGCCATGGTCCGTGAGGTTCGCGAACGTCGCGCCGTGAGGCGAAGTCAGGCCGAAGGCGAAAGCCGCCGCAACCAGGATGAAGGCGACGATGGCGGCCACCTTGATCGACGAGAACCAGAACTCGAACTCGCCGTAAGAGCGCGCCGAGAGCAGGTTGACGGCCGTCATGACGGCCATCAGCGCCAGCCCGATCTGCCACATCGGCAGCTCGATCCACAGCTGCAGTATCTGGGCGCCGGCGATCGCTTCGATCGGCACCACCACGATCCAGAAGTACCAGTAGAGCCAGCCGGCAATGAAGCCGGCCGCGTCACCGAGCCCCGCGCGCGAAAACTCGGTGAAGGTGCGTACGCCCGGATGCGTGATGGCCATCTCGCCGAGCATGCGCATCACGATGAAGACGATCGTGCCCGCCAGGATGTACGACAACAGGGCCGCGGGACCGGCCGCTGCGATGGCGGCGCTGCTGCCGACGAACAGGCCTGCGCCGATGACGCCGCCGATCGTGATCATCGTGATGTGGCGCGGCAGCAGGGTCCGGCTCAGCTCATGCGAATTGGCCACGTGGGGAAGCTCCGGGAATGGCAAAGTGGCGCGCACCGTCCTATGGCGGGTCAGCGGTGTCAAGTGATCTGCGTGCGGGCGGAGTACGTTGCCACGCGCGTGCTGCTATCGTATGTCGACGGTCAGCAGGCATCGTCCAGTGAGGAATCGCGGGTGAAACGCAGGTCGTTACTCAAGGCCGCCGTGCTTGGCGGCACGGCCGCCTTTTCCGCGCCGGCCATTTCCAAGGGCCTGATGGAATGGCGCATGGTCACCAGCTGGCCCAGGGGCTTGCCGGGCCTGGGCAC
This sequence comes from uncultured Gammaproteobacteria bacterium, assembly GCA_963700045.1. Classification (GTDB taxonomy): domain Bacteria; phylum Pseudomonadota; class Gammaproteobacteria; order Steroidobacterales; family Steroidobacteraceae; genus RPQJ01. The sequence continues at coordinate 76,498 of CAVOWK010000015.1, read as the reverse complement.
CGGCGCCGAACGGCTCGCGGCGAACATCACCGCGATGAGTGGCGGGCGGTTGACCGTCAAGGTGTACTCGGCCGGCGAACTCGTGCCCGCGCTCGAATGCTTCGGTGCGGTCGCGAACGGCACCGCGCAGATGGGGCACGACGCCGCCTACTACCACACGGGCAAGTCGGAAGGCTGCGCGTTCTTCACGGCTTTTCCGTTCGGTTTCACCATGGGTGAGATGGCCGCCTGGATCAAGCACGGCAACGGCCAGAAGCTCTGGGACGAGCTGTATGCGCCGTTCGGCATCCGCGGCTTCCAGGCGGGCAGCACCGGCACGCAGATGTTCGGCTGGTTCCGCCGCGAAATCCGCTCGCTCGCCGACCTCGACGGCCTGAAGTTCCGCACGCCGGGCAACCAGGGCCGCGTGCTGCAGAAGCTCGGTGTCACTCCCGTCTCGTTGCCGGGCGGTGAGATCTTCCCCGCGTTGCAGTCTGGCGCGATCGACGGCGCCGAATGGGTCGGCCCGTACAACGACCTCGCGCTCGGCTTCTACCAGGTCTGCCGGTACTACTATTCGCCCGGTTACCACGAGCCTGGGCCCGCGTTGCAACTCATCGTCAACGAGCAGGCCTGGCGCTCGCTCACGCCCGAGCTGCAGGCGATCGTGCGATCGGCCGCGGATGCCGCGACGACCGACATGTACGCCGAGTACACCGCGCAGTCGGGCCCGGCGCTGCGGACACTCGTGCAGAAGCACGGCGTGATCGTGCGCAGCCTGCCGGAAGAGGTGCTGATCGCGTGCGGCGAGAAGTCGAACGAGGTGCTGAACGAGATTCACGCAGGCGACACCTCGCCGAACCGCATCGTCCGCCGCATCATCGAAGACTTCCTGGCGTTCCGGAAAGACGTCATTCCGTGGACGCGCGTTGGCGAGCAGGCGTTCGTCAACGCGCGACGGCTGCCGTTCGAGTTCAAGCTGCAATAGCGACTTCCGGCCGCGCGCCACCCATCCGGTACCGATACGTGTTCGCTGCGCGTGACTCGCCGCTGGTTTGCTATTCCTTCCCGGCTTGCTCGGCTTCCGGCGGGAACAGATCCTGCAGGTCGTCCTGGTAGGGACGCGGCTGGTGCGGAGCAGGTCCGTCGAACAGGTCGCTGAAATCGTCCGTCACCGGCGAACCTGACGGCGTCGTCGGGAGGCTCGGGCCGCGCGTGTCCTCCTGCAACGGCGCGGCGTGCGCGAACAACCTGTCAGGCAGGTACGTCGCGAGAGCCGGCATCGCCCACAGCACGCCGAGCCCGATCACCTGCAGCACGACGAAAGGCACCACGCCCTTGTAGATGTCGAGCGTCGTGAGCATCTTCCCAGCCACGCCACGCAGGTAGAACAGCGCAAATCCAAAGGGCGGCGTCAGGAAACTCGTCTGCAGGTTCACGCCGATCATCACGCCGAGCCAGACCGGATCGACCCCCATCTTGATCAGCGCCGGCGCGGCGATCGGCACGACGACGAAGATGATCTCGAACGTGTCGAGGAAGAAACCCAGGAAGAAGATCACCAGCATCACGGCGAGCACGGCCGTGAACGTGCCGCCCGGCAGTGACGACAACGCCGCGTGCACCAGGTTCTCGCCACCGAGCCCGCGGAACACGAGGCTGAACACGCTGGCGCCGAGCAGGATCACGAACACCATCGAACTGATCGTCAGCGTCGTCCGCATCACCTCGCGCAGGATCGAGAGGCTGAAGCTGCGGTTGGCCGCGGACAGCAGCATCGCGCCGACCGCACCCACGGACGCGGATTCCGTGGGCGTCGCGACACCGGCCAGGATGGAGCCGAGTACTGACAGGATCAGCAGCAGCGGTGGCGCCAGCGCCTTGACGACGCGTCCCGCGAGTCCGGCGCGCTGGACGTCGTTCATTGCGAGCGGCGGGCACGACTTCGGGTCGAAGATCGATTTCGCCAGGATCCACAGCAGGTACAGGCCCACCAGCACCAGGCCCGGCAGCATGGCGCCGGCAAACAACTGCCCGACCGAGATCGGATCCGGCGACAGGTTGCCGAGTTCGAGCTGCGCCTGCTGATTGGCGCCCTGCAGGATGTCGCCGACGAAGATCAGCACCGTCGACGGCGGAATGATCTGCCCCAGCGTGCCCGCCGCGCAGATGGTGCCGGCGGCGAGTTTAGGGTCGTAACCCGCGCGCATCATCGCGGGCAGCGACAACAATCCCATCGTCACGACGGTGGCGCCGACGATGCCCGTCGACGCTGCCAGCAGCGCGCCCACGATCACCACGGAATACCCGAGGCCGCCGCGCAACGACCCGAACAACTCGCCCATGGTGGTGAGCAAGGCCTCGGCGATCTTCGAGCGTTCGAGCATCACGCCCATGAACACGAAGAGCGGCACGGCCACCAGCGTCTCGTTGGTCATCGTGCCGAAGTAACGTCCGACCAGGGCGGAGAGAATCGCGACGTCGAATACGCCGAGCACGATGCCGAGCGTCGCAAAGATCAGTCCGACGCCGGCGAGCGTGAACGCCACCGGATAGCCGAGCAGCACGGCGCCGATCGTCGTCGCAAACATCGCGACGGCGAGCACCTCCCCGATCAGCACGGCGTTCATTGCGGGTGCCTGCCGCGGCTGCGCCTAGATGCGCTCATCCGTCACCTTGTCCTCGTCGTGATCGAAGATTGGATGGCCTGCGAGGTACAGCGAGCGCCGCGCGATCAGCGCGAGCCCCTGCACGAACAGCAGCGCGCACAGCACCCACAACAGCGACTTCAGCAGGTACAGCCCGGGCATCCCGTCCGCCGTGGCCGAGGATTCACGGATGCCCCAGGACGACAGCACGAACGGCGCAGAGGTCACGGCAAGGATCGCGAGCCAGGGAAACAGCAGGAAAAGCGTACCGAGGATGTCGATCCACGCCTTGCCCCGGTCACCGAGCTTGCCGTACATCACGTCGACGTTGACGTGCCCGCGATGCAGCATCGTGTAACCGGCGCCGGCCATGAAGACCGCGGCGTGCTGCCAGACGTAGAGTTCCTGCATCCACGGGAAGCCGAGGTTGAAGGCATAGCGCAGCACGACGACCGTGAAGCAGGTGAGGACGCAACCGAGCGTCAGCCATGCGACGGTGCGGCCGATCCAGTCGTTGACGGTGTCGACGCCTTTGACGAAGCGGTAGAGGAAATTCATCGAGTCGGTTCGTGAAGCGAGGGATGCGGGCCGCAGTTCATGGCGGCGGAGCATCGCACAAATGCCACGGGCGTCAGCCTGCGCGACCTAGAACAGGCCGAGCCCCAGCCCGGCCGCCAGCGTACCGCCGAGTTCCTCGCAACGCTGCCGGTCCGCTGGTTCGATGACCTTGGTCCGCAGGATGTCCGCTGCAGCCTGCGCATGGGTGATGACGAGCACTGGCGGCGCGACCGGCTTGAGCCGCCAGCCGAGCGCGATGCGTTCGAGCTGGCGGATTGCGCCCTGGCCATCACTGCCCGCGCAGACCATCACCGCATAGGGCCTGCCGTTCACGCGATCGAGCGCGGCGTAATAGGTGCGATCGAAGAAGTCCTTCATCAGGCCGCTCATCGAGGCCAGGTTCTCGGGCGTGGCGAAGAGGTAGCCGTCGGCGCCGAGTACGTCGTCCGGTTGCGCGTCTCGCGCATGGAGCAGGACCGTGCGCACGGCAGGCTCGATGGCAGCGCCACGCTCTGCGGCCTCGGCCATCTGCCGCGTGCCGCCCGTCATCGAGTGGTAGACGATCAACAGGGTCTTCAAGACGGCTCCTGTATTGCTGACGACGCGCGGGCAGGGGGGCAGCCGGGCTCAGTCGAGGCCGGTGCAGTTGGCGTAGAAGGTGGTCGTGGCGGGCCAGTCGCTGAACACGGCGCGCACCTGGACCTGCCGTGCCAGCACGTCCAGCACCTTCAGGACGTCGCTGTCGTTGCGCAGGGCGGTGTCGATGCTCTGGTAGTACCAGCCGTTCTGGCCGGCACCCAGCGTGCCGGAGCGTTCGAGGCTCCAGGCGACCAGTTCGAGTCCGGCGGCCCGCGCATCGCGCGCGCTTCGCGACGGGACAATCGCCCCGCGGTCGTCGAGCGCCAGCAAGGCGAACAGCGGGGGCGCCCAGATGCGGACGCCCTGCGCCTGCAGGCGCCTGAACTCCACGGCATCGGGCAGCTGGGCCACGTTCTCGGCATCCTCGAGGTAGACGGCCTGCCGGCCGAATTCGGGTTCGCGTTCGATCCAGTAGAGTATGTCGCCGAGGTCGAACGACTGCGGCCACACCGAGCCTGGCGGTACGCCGGCCGCTCTGTAATCGTCGATCAGGCGCTGCGCGAACTGCTGCTGGCTCATGCCGTCGTACGGCATGGTGACCACGGGTTGTTTCAGTTCGGGAACCATCTGCACGCCCAGTTGCCGGAACAGTTCGATGCTGTCCAGGTGCGACATCAGGGTGCCGGTGCTGGGGCCCAGGGCATCGAAAGCCGCCTTGCCGCCCCAGACGTAGTCTTCGACGGTGCGCGCACGCGGGTCGAAGCCGTCGCGCTTGCCGCGCAGCGTGCGGAACTCGGCGAGCGTGATGTCGCTCGTGCGGCATTGTGCCGAGGCGGGCGCGGTCAGTGCGCCCTGGGCATCGAACTGCGCCGGGCGAAAGGGCTCCGCACAGCGCGCAGCGAGGGGTGTCAGCAGGATGTCCGTCGTCGTGTGCAGATCGTCCTGCGCGTGGCGGCAGACGAGTTGCCTGTCGCGCGTGAACGTCACGTCGCACTCGATGATTCCCGCACCCATCGCCGCCGCCGCGACGTACGATTCGCGCGTGTGCTCGGGATAGTGCAGCGGCGCGCCGCGATGGCCGAGCGAAAACGACGTGCGACGGACCGGATTGTCGGTGCAGGTCGCCAGTTCCCGTTTCAAAGGGCCGTCTTCGAGACCGGCGACGAGGGCGACGGGTCGTGGATCGGGCCTCGGCGCCACCACGTCCGCGGCGCTCGCAGAAAGCGAGCCTCCTGCGGCGATGAGCAAGGTTGCGTATCGATGCATGGCTGCAGGCCCTCTGCGAAACGCATCCATGGTCTCATGCCGGGACCCGGGGCGCGCGGAAAACCCCGGTTCCCGATGGCGCGCGGTCTCGTTTAATCTGCGGCGCACCAGGCGACAGGGCGGCAGGCATGGCAAAGGCAGTGTTGGGAATCATCGGCGGGTCGGGCATCTACGGTCTGCCCGGCATCGAGGACGTGCGCGAGCAGACAGTCATGACGCCCTGGGGCGAACCGTCCGACAATTTGTGCGTCGGACGAGTCGGGACGACCAGGGTCGTGTTCCTGCCGCGGCACGGGCGCGGCCACCGCATCCCGCCCCACGAGATCAACTACCGCGCCAACGTCGATGCAATGAAGCAACTCGGCGTGACCGATCTGGTGTCGTTCTCTGCCTGTGGCTCGTACCGGGAAGCCTTGAGCCCGGGGACGTTCGTACTGGTCGACAACTTCGTCGATCGCACCGTACACCGCGCCAGCACGTTCTTCGGTACCGGCTGCGTCGCGCACGTGTCGCTGGCGCATCCGGTGGGGCCGGCGCTGCAGGACCTGATCGAACGCGCCGTCCGGGCCGAGGGCATTCCCTGCCAGCGCGGCGGCGTGGCCGTCTGCATGGAAGGTCCGCAGTTTTCGACGTTGCCGGAATCGCTGACTTACCAGCAGCTCGGCTACGACGTCATCCACATGACGTCGATGCCCGAAGCCAAGCTGGCGCGCGAGGCCGAGATCACCTATGCGGTGATTGCCATGGTGACCGATTACGACTGCTGGCACGAGGTGCATGGCGCCGTCGACGTCGCGAGCCTGCTGCGCGTGATGGCGGAGAACAACGGCAAGGCGCAGCGTGTGTTTGCGCGGCTGGCGCGGGATTTTCCGGCGGAGCGTGTGCCCTGTCCGGTGGGTTCCGACCGTGCGCTCGACGGCGCGATCCTCACGCACCCCGACGCGCGCGATCCTGCGCTGGTCGCCAAGTTGCAGTCGGTCGCCGGCCGCGTGCTGCGTCGAGCCTGAACGGAACCGTTGCATGCGGGTCAACGGCAAGGAGTTCCGCACGATCTGGCAGGCCGATGCCGGCGGTGACGTGGCGGTCATCGACCAGACGCTGTTGCCATTCGCGTTCGAAGTGCGGACGCTGCGCCACGTCGAGGATGCGGCAGCCGCCATCCGCGACATGGTGGTGCGTGGCGCCCCGTTGATCGGCGTGACCACGGCTTACGCCGTGGCGCTGGCGCTGCGCGAAGATCCTGGCGACGACAGGCTCGCCGCCGCCATCGAGATGCTGGTGGCGACGCGACCGACCGCAGTCAACCTGCGTTGGGCGGCGGAGCGCATGCGGCGCACGGTGGCCGAGTTGCCGCCCGCCGAACGGGCTGCGCGCGCGTACGCCGAGGCCGCAGCGATCGCCGAGGAAGACGTCGCGTCGTGTGCAGCGATCGGACGTCACGGGCTCAGCCTTTTGAGTGAACTGGCGCACGGCAAGAGCGGCGAGCGCATCAACGTCCTCACGCATTGCAACGCCGGCTGGCTCGCCTGCGTCGACTGGGGCACCGCGCTCGCGCCGGTGTACGCGGCGCACGAGGCCGGTCTACCCGTGCACGTATACGTCGACGAGACGCGGCCGCGCAGCCAGGGTGCCTTCCTCACGGCGTTCGAGCTCGGCGCGCATGGCGTGCCGTACACGGTGATTGCCGACAATGCCGGCGGTCACCTGCTGCAGCAGGGCGAGATCGACGTCTGCATCGTCGGCAGCGACCGGACGACGGCGACGGGCGACGTCGCCAACAAGATCGGCACGTACCTCAAGGCGCTCGCTGCGCGCGACAACGGCGTGCCGTTCTATGCGGCGCTGCCGTTCTCGACGATCGACTGGACGCTCGACGACGGCGCGCGCCAGGTGCCGATCGAGGAACGATGCGCGCGCGAAGTCACCCACGTGCGTGGACGCGCGCCCGACGGCAACCTCGAGGAAGTGGAAGTCGTCGCGCCCGGCAGTCACGTGCGCAATCCGGGGTTCGACGTCACGCCCGCGCGGCTGGTCACAGGGATCATCACCGAGCGCGGCGTGACGACTGCGAGCAGGGCGGGTCTGGCTGCACTGTATCCCGAGCACGAAAGGCACTGAGGGCGGAGCGCATGCGTGACCATCGCGAAGAGATCATTGCCGTAACGCACGCGCTCGACGACGCCGGCATGGTGCCGAACAAGTCGGGCAACGTGTCCTGCCGGGTGGCCGGCGGTTTCGCAATCACGCCCGCCGGCATTCCATACCGTGAGCTGGTGCCTTCGCACATCGTCACGTTGCCGCTTGATGCGCCGGTGGTTGCCATGGAGCCACGGCCTTCGTCCGAATGGCGCATGCACGCCGCCATCTATCGCGCGCGACCGGACGTCTTTGCGATCGTCCACACGCACAGCCCACGCGCGACGGCGCTCGCAGCCGCCGGCCGGGGCATCCCTCCATTCCATTACATGATCGCGCTGGTTGGTGGCGACGTGCGCTGCATGCCGTATGCCACTTTCGGCACGGTCGAACTGGCCGCGTCGGCAGTGCGTGGCCTGCAGGACCGGCGCGCGTGCCTGCTCGGCAATCACGGGGTCATGGCGACCGGCAGCACGCTGGCCCGCGCCCATGCGGTGGCCGTCGAGGTCGAGAATCTCGCGGGCGAATACCTCTCGATGCTGTCCGCGGGGCTGGTGCCGCAGTTGCTCGACGACGCAGAAATCCAGAAGGTAGTCGCCTTGTTCACCGACTACGGCCGATTGGGCTGAGCCGCGCGCCGCCGGCGCAGCCGGCTGCCAGCGAACTGGCCGCCGAAGTAGGCGGCGACGAAGAACGGCAACATCTTCCAGCGGAACGGCAGTCCGAGCGCGAACCGCAGCGCAATCACCATCGGCACGGCCGCATGCACCGTCACGAACCATTGCGGCGAGAACTTGCGCGCACCTGCCCGCCAGTAACCGAACGGCACGTTGATGACGAACGTGACGGCAAGGGCAACCAGGTAGGCGACCGGGTCAGTCATGCGTGCGGGTCAATGTCCCTTGCGTGACGCGTTGACACCGAGCGACATGATGCGATCCGTCCAGGCGATGCCGAGCGCGGAAAGAATGAAAACGGAGTGGATGATGGTCTGCCACAAGACGCCTTCGGACGTGACCTGCGTGCAGCCCCTGCCGTAGGAACCGGCCGCGCTCAATGCCTGCGCAGCCGCGACGGAAGCGTCCGTTCCGCACAGCGGCATGCCGCCGAGTGCACCGACTTCGATGAACGTCTTGAGCAGGTGGATCGAGCTGATGCCGATGATCGCCATCGCGAGCTTCACCTTCAGCACGCTGGCGTTGACGTGGCTGAGCCACTCGGGCTGGTCGGGATGCCCTTCCAGGTCCAGGCGTGAGACGAAGGTCTCGTAACCACCGACGATCACCATCACCAGCAGGTTGGAGATCATCACCACGTCGATCAGGCCCAGCACCATCAGCATGATCGACTGCTCGGTCAGCGTCGGCGCCGAGTGGATCAGGTGCCACAGTTCCTTGAGGAACAGGAAGACATAGACGCCCTGCGCGACGATGAGGCCGAGATAGAGCGGCAGCTGCAGCCAGCGCGAACTGAAGATCAGGGCCGGCAACGGGCCCAGTGGCTTGCGGTCGATGGTGCTCATGGACGTCGTGACGCGGTGGCGGCAAGGCCCGCAAGAGTAGGGGGCGACGACCTTCCTGCCAAGCCCGGCGCAGGTGATCGGCGCGATGCCGCTGCCGCAGGAACGCGTGGTTCGCGTCCGGCGCGCAATCTCCTGCAATTTGAAAGTGCTGCCCCGTTCCGCTATAGACTCGGCTCGCTTTGCGTGACTGGCCTGGGGATTGGCCTATCTTGGCCGGTCGGGTCGTTGGGGAGGGAGTTCGCATGGCTGGCAATCGGTATTCGCCGCGGATCGCAGCGGCAGTGGCGGCCGCGCTTGGCCTTGCGGCGCCTGTGGGGGTCGCGTTCGCCCAGCCGGTGGCCGCAGACGGCGAGGTGCTCGAGGAAATCATCGTGACGGCGACCCGTCGCGAAGCGAATGTCCAGGACGTTCCCTTCAACATGGTCGCGCTCGGGCCCGAGTCGCTCGAGGCTTTGCGCATCACGAACCTGGCCGAGTTCACGCGGGCTGTACCAGGGCTGTACGTGCCGAACCAGGGACCGCGCTCCAGCAACCTGCTCACCGTCCGCGGCCTGAACGTGAGTTCGCTGACCGACACCATCGCTCTGGGTAATGGCACGGGAGGCACGGTCGCTACCTACCTGGGCGACATACCGTTGTTCCTGGACCTGCAGATGATCGACATCGAGCGGGTCGAGGCGCTGCTCGGCCCGCAAGGCACTCTGTATGGCACCGGCACTCTCGCAGGCGCCATTCGTTACCTGCCGAATCGGCCGGATCCGGCGGGTTTCGAAGCATCGGCGGGCGGCCGTCTTTACTCGATCAACGAGAGCGACGGCATGGGCACGGACGTCTGGGGTGCCGTGAACGTGCCACTCGTCGAAGATCGCCTGGCCCTGCGCGTCGCCGCCGGCTACGTCAACGATCCAGGTTTCATCGATTACAACTACATCGTGCGCGAGCCGGGCGTCTCCAATCCGGATCCCGACTTTGACGACGCCGGGGATGTCGCGGCCAACCTGCGCCGGCAGGAGGACGTCGATACCGAGGAGACATTCACCGGCAGGCTCGGCCTGTTCTGGCAGGTGACCGATGCCATCGACGCCAACCTGAGCTACTACTACCAGGACCAGCAGGTCGGCGGGCGCACCGTCAACCACGACCAGGCGTTCGGTACCGGGCGCTATGTGGCGGCGAGCCGTTTCCTCGAGCCAAACGACAAGACCAATCACCTGCTGGCGCTCGAGCTGACATGGGATCTCGGCTTCGCCGAACTGACGTCGGCCACGGGAGCATCGAAGTTCGAGTCGTTCGGCCAACGCGATCAGACCGACTTCCTGATGGACCTCGATTACGGCTACGAGGACTTCCCGCAATTCGCGGCCTACGCGACCGACGATCTCGAAGAAGAGACGTTCAACCAGGAACTGCGCCTGGTCTCCCAGGGCACGGGGAAGTGGAACTGGATCGTGGGCGCCTTTTACAACCGTTACGAGGGCGACGGAGTCGCCGCGGAGTACACGCCTGGTATTCCGGAATGGTACGGACTGCCTGATGGATTCCCCGACCTGGAATACCTCGCCGTCTCCGCGCGCACGTTCGAAGAAATGGCGCTGTTCGGCGAGCTGGGATACCAGTTGACCGAGCGCTGGCAGGTGACGGTGGGCGCGCGCTGGTTCGATTACGACGACGAGTTCGCGCTCGAAACCTCGTTCCCGTTCTTCGATACCGTGCTGAACGACAGCAACCAGACCGGCGACAACGACACCATTTTCAAGTTCAACACGTCGTTCAAGTTCACGCCGGACGTGATGGGTTACCTGACGATCAGCGAGGGCTACCGCCAGGGCGGCATCAACTCGGGCCCGCCGTGCCAGGACCCCATCCCCGACGAGCAGTCGTTCTGCCTCAAGGAGGACGAAGTCCTGATCAAGCCGGACACGACGACCAACTACGAGGTCGGACTGCGCAGCCTCTTGCTCGACGGCCGGCTGATCGTGAATGCCGCCGTGTATCAGATCGACTGGAACGACATCCAGGTGGCGGGAACCAGCGACGTTGGCGAGGTTCCGATCACCGTCAATGGCGGCACTGCCGAGACCCGTGGCATCGAGTTGTCGACGCGATGGGCCATCACGGACTCCCTGCAGCTCATGGCGAGCATCGCTTTCAACGACGCCCAGCTCACCAGCGACGCTCCGGGACTCGTCGACGGCGAGGACGCGTTCGACGGGGACCGCCTCTCGGGTTCGCCGGAACAGCAGGGCACGCTGCTGCTCGACTACACGCGACCGCTCGACAACGGCTGGACCCTGAACGCGAACTACTCGTTGACCGCGGTCAGCGACGTGTATACGAAGGTGGGGTTGCGCAACAACGGCGAAGCCTTGCCCGGGTATGCGATCCACGGAGCCTCGATCGGGATGGGCGTGGGCCCGTGGGTGGCGAGCTTGTATGTCGACAATCTGTTCGACAAGTATGCGATCACGTCGGTGCGCCGCGATCCCAGCTACATCCGGCAGATCGAGCGCGACGGCCTGGCGCCGATCGATTCACGCACGTATTTCCAGAGCATGCTGCGGCCGCGCACCGTGGGCCTGGAAGTCACCTACCGCTTCGATCTCTGAGGCAGGCTTGGCGGCCGGGCGAACGGCGTCGTCGATTCTCGAGCGCGGTGTCCTCGCGGCCGAGCGTGGCCGCATCGCCGAGGGGCTCGCGCAGATTCGTGAGGCCTGCGCAGTCGATCCGGACAATCCCGAGCCGCAGGCGCAACTGGCACGTTGGCTCTCCAGGCTCAACCGCAACGACGAGGCGCTGGCGTCTGTCGCGCGAGCACTCGCGCTCGTGCCGCAATCGGCGCCGTGCTGGGACACCGTCGGCGTCGTGCTGAGCCGTGCTGGTCGCCATGAGCAGGCTGTTGCGTGCTTCGGGCGTGCGGTCGAGTTGGACCCGGCGCGTGCCGGCATGCATTTCAATCATGCCGCTTCACTCAAGTTCCTGGGGCGCTTCGCCGAGGCCGAGGCGGCGTACGAGGCGTGCGTGCGCTGCGATCCCCACTTCTGGCGTGCACACTCGGCGCTCGCGGCGACTCGACGGCAGACGCCAGAGCGTAACCACCTCGCTCGGCTCGAGCGGCTGCTCACGACCGATCCGCTCGAACCCGACGCCGAATTGCACCTGCGTCACGCGCTCGCCAAGGAGCTCGAAGACCTGGGGCGGGACGACGAGGCGTTCGCGCACCTGCTCGCAGGCAATGCTCGCAAGCATGCGGCCACGGGGTATCGATTCGAGCGGGACCAGGGCCTGTTTGACGCCGTCGCGCGTCTCTTCCCTGAGGTCCTGCCGGCACCTGCCCATGCGGACCTGACGGGCGACCAGGTCGACCGTGCGCCGATCTTCGTGGTGGGTATGCCGCGCAGCGGCACGACGCTCGTCGAGCGGATTCTCTCGAGCCACTCGCAGGTAGTCTCCGCGGGGGAGTCGCAGAATTTCGGCGTGTTGCTCAAGCGAGCCTGCCGGACGCCGTCGCCACAGGTGCTCGACGAAGCCACGCTGGCGCAATCGCTGCGCATCGACCTGCAGGCACTCGGTCGCGACTACGTCGATCGCACGCGACCCGCGGGCCGGGCGCAACCGCGCTTCGTCGACAAGATGCCGCTCAATTTCTTCTACCTGGGGCACATCGCGCGTGCGCTGCCGGCCGCGAGCTTCGTCGTCCTGCGCCGTCATCCACTCGATACCGGGCTCAGCAATTTCCGCCAGTTGTTCGCCACTGGATTTTCGTACTACCAATACGCGTGCGACCTGCGCGATATCGGCCGCTACTACGTGCAGTTCGACCGGCTCATCGCGCATTGGCGGACCACGCTGCCGGGGCGGGTGCACGAAGTCCCGTACGAGGCGCTCGTCGCCGATCAGCGTGCCGAGACCGGGCGGCTGCTAGCGCATTGCCGCCTGCCCTGGGAGGAGGCGTGCCTCCATTTCGAACGCAATGAGCACGCAGTGGCCACGGCGAGCGCGGTGCAGGTCAGGCAGCCGCTCTATGCCAGCAGCGTTGGCCGCTGGCGTCGGTTCGAGCGACACCTGCAGCCGCTGATCGACGAGTTGCTGGCGGCCGGCGTGCCGCTGACGGACTGAACTACAGCCGCAGTTCGAGCGTCAGGACGATGCCGCGTCCCGCCGCGTCCAGGCCCGAGCCGAATTCACGATAGCGGTGATCGCCGATGTTGCCGTACTGCAGCGACGTGTACACGTGCTCGCTGGCCTCCCAGGCTGCGCGGACGTTCAGTGTCGCCCAGCCCGGGGTGCTGTCCGGCCGGATCCGCGGGTCAACCTCGTCGCGCGGGCTATACCGGTCCTGCTGGTCGGCGAAGTTCAGCCAGCCATCCAGCGTCCAGCGCGTTGCGGGTCGCCACGTGATTCCTGCGCTGCCATTGAGCGGCGGAATCCGGTCGGCTGGATAGCTGTCGCCCGCCAGCGTCTCCTCGCCGTGGGTCCACGTGAGCTGCGTGCGCCACTCGACTGAATCCGAGAGCCAGTGCCGCAGGGAAAACTCCGCGCCGTAGAGCACCAGGCGCGCTGCGTTCCGGCTCTGCACGACCAGGCGCCCCGAGTCCGTCACCTCGCCGGTCAGCACGCTCGTGATCTTGTCGCGGTAGCGCGAGTAGTAACCGATCAGTTCACCATCGAGCCGGTCGTTCAGCACTTTCCAGCCGGCGTCGAGCGTCGTCACCTGTTCCGGCGCCAGGTCCGGATTCGGGACGTTGAAGCGATTGCCCGGGCGGTCGCCGTAGGTGCCGAGGTCGAACACGTTCGGCGCGCGGAAGCCCTGTCCCAGGTTGGCGACGAGCCGGACGCTCTCCGTCAACGTGCAGGCGACGCCCAGGTTGCCCGTGAACCCGTCGTCCTCGACGGTCGTGGCAGCGAACTCACCGCTTGCAGGCAGGCGTGTGCGGCTCCTGCTCCAGCGCACGCCGCCCAGCACGTCGAGCCGCTCGCCCACGGACCAATCGTCGGCGACGAAGGCACCGGCCTGGGACATCGTGGATCCATCGGGAAAGCGTGGCGCACGAACGCTGGTCGTGCCCGTCACGATGTCGGTGCGGGTGCGTGACGATTCGACTTCGTCTTCGTAGTGATCGAAGCCGTAAGTCAAGTGATGGCTGGCGCCGACGGCCTTGCTGGCCTGGAACGCCAGCCCGCGGCTCGTATCCACGTTGCTTTCGCGGTCCTCGTTGTTGGAACCAGAGTCACGATTGCGGCGGCCGTCCTCGATCACCTGCTGGCCGACCTGTGCCTCGGCACTGTCCCAGGCGCTGGTCGGGTCGCTTGCGCGCCAGCGCAGCTGCGCAAAATCACGGCGTTGCGGCTCGAACCAGTACACTGCGGAATTCGGCTGGGCCTGGCCATAACCCGGCGTGAGTTCATCATAACGGGGGGTCCGCGGCTGCTCGGAGTACTGCAGCGACAGGGTGAGTTCGTTGCCCGCCGTGACCATCGCGCGGACTCTGGCGTCGGCCGCTCGTGCGGTGAATTGCGTGTAAGGCAACTCCTCGCCGCCACCGACGCGGCGCTCGTTCACGTCCTGGTAGGTCGCACCGCCACTCACGACCAGTCGCTCGCGGCCCAGGGCGCCCTCGACCCGGGACAGCGTCGAGTCGTCGGCGCTGCCGTACATCGATCGCAGCAGCCCGCGGCTCTGCCACTCGCTGCCTTCGAAGCGAGGCTCCCACGTCAGCATCTGCAGGACGCCGCCCATCGCGTCGCTGCCGTACAGCGCAGACATCGGGCCGCGCACGGCCTCGATGCGGGCCAGCGACTGGCTGTCGACGAGTGCGACGTACTGATTCGGCGCATTGCGGAAAATGGCGTCGTTGAGGCGGAACCCGTCGACGACGTGCAGCACCTCGGAGCCCTTGAGGCCACGCAGGATCACGACACCCTGGCCGGGAGTCGTTTGCTGCACGTAGGCGCCTGCCTGGCCGCGCAGCGCGTCCATCACCGTCTGCGGGGCCGCGGCCCGGATCTCGTCCCGGTCGATGACGTCAGTCGCCACCGGTACGTCGAAGGTGGACTCGGCGCGGCGCGTCGCCGTGACCTGGACCGTCTCCAGGCCCTCCGTGGCGCGCGCAGGCGCCCATGACAGCAGGGAGCCAACCAGCATTGCGGCGAGCGGATCGGGGTGTCTCGCTTTCTTCATGGCTGCCGTCGCGAAGGGAGCGGAATCATAGCGTGGCAACGGCAGCTGGGGCGGGGGAGCGGCCTCACCGTGGCCGGGACGAGCCGTCACAACCCCGGTCCGCTAGAATGGCTGCACAGGCTGCAACGGGCAGCCGCCATGGGGCCTGCCCTTGAAGACCGCCCAGGATATCTACCGCGACCTGCAATCGAGCCTGGGGGACGTCCTGCCGGACGCCGAACTGTTCATCAAGGCGGAGGTCGCCGCCGAAGTGCTCCGCCTCAAGGTGGAGCGGGACGCCGTGATCCTCGGACACAATTACATGGAACCCGCATTGTTCCATACGGTGCCCGACTTCCGGGGCGATTCGCTCGAGCTCAGCCGTCGTGCCGCCGAGACCGACAAGTCGGTCATCGTGTTCTGCGGCGTGCGCTTCATGGCCGAGACGGCGAAGATACTCAACCCGACCAAGACGGTGCTGCTGCCGACGGAGAAAGGCGGCTGCTCGCTGGCCGAGAGCATCACGGCCGCCGACGTCCGCGCGTTGCGCGAGGCTTATCCGGGCGTGCCGATCGTCACGTACATCAACACCTATGCCGACGTGAAAGCCGAGTGCGACATCTGCTGCACCTCGAGCAACGCGGCCGCGGTCGTCGAATCGCTGCAGTCCGACACGGTGATCTTCCTGCCCGACGAGTTCCTCGCCCGCAACGTGGCGCGCGAGACGGGTCGCCACGTCATCGTGCCGTCGGTGCTGCGCAAGGGCGCCCTGGCGGCCAATGGCGACGACACCACGGTCGAGCACAAGATGATCGCGTGGAAGGGTCGCTGCGAAGTGCACGAGTTGTTCACGCCCGAAGACATCGACGTGGTCCGCAAGCAGTATCCTGACGTAATGATCCTGGCGCATCCCGAATGCAGCCCCGAGGTCACCGCGAAGGCGGATTTCTCCGGCAGCACGACGGCGATGATCAGGGCCGTCGAAAGATCGAAGGCGAAGCGCTTCCTGCTGCTCACCGAATGCTCGATGGGCGACAACATCGTCGCCGCCAATCCGGGCAAGGAAATGCTGCGCCTCTGCAGCCATCGTTGCCCGCACATGCACGAGATCACGCTCGAGCAGACGCGCGACTCGCTCAAGTTCATGCGCTGGGAGATCGACGTGCCCGAGCACATCCGCGTGCGCGCGCTGCGTGCCGTCGAACGCATGCTGGCCGTCGGGCCGAAAATCGATTGAGCGAGATGCTGCGCAGCGACGTCCTGGTCATCGGCTGCGGCATTGCCGGCGGCACGGCCGCGCTCGAGCTCGCGGAGTCGGGTCTCGACGTCACCGTGATCACGCGTGCCGATCGCGCCGGTGAGTCGAACACGTACTGGGCGCAGGGCGGCATCATCTTCCGCGGCGAGGATGATTCGCCCGAATCGCTGGCGCGGGACATCGTCAATGCCGGTGCGGGCTTGTGTCACGAGCAGGCGGTTCGCACGCTTGCCAACGAGGGCCCGTCGCTCGTCCAGTCGATCCTGATCGACAAGCTCGGCGTGCCGTTCGATCGCACGCCCGACGGCAGACTCGCGCTCGGCCGGGAAGGCGGGCACTCGATCGCCCGCATCGTGCACGCGACGGACGCCACCGGCCGCGCCATCGAGGACAGACTCATCGAGGCGCTGCGCGCACATCCACGCGTTCGCCTGCTCACGCACCACACTGCCGTCGACCTGCTGACGCCCGCGCACCAGGGCCGCGATCGGCGCGCCGTGTACGATCCGCTTTCGTGCGTCGGCGCCTACGTCTACGACCAGCGCACGGGCAGGATCGGCCGCTGCTTCGCCCGGGCCACCGTGCTGGCGACCGGCGGTCTCGGGCAGATCTTCCTGCGCACGACCAATCCGGCCGGGTCCCGCGGCGATGGACTCGCGATGGCGTACCGCGCCGGTGCGCGCGTGATCAACACCGAATACATCCAGTTCCACCCGACGGCGTTCTATCACCGCAACGCACCGTGCTTCCTGATCACCGAAGCCGTGCGGGGCGCGGGCGCGCGCCTGGTCGACGAGCAGCGGCAGCCGTTCATGGACCGCTACGACGCGAAATGGAAGGACCTCGCTCCACGCGACGTCGTCGCGCGCAGCATCCACTCCGAGATGCTGCGACTGGGCGTGCCCAACGTTTACCTCGACGTCGCCAGCTACGTTCCGGCCGAGCGCATCCGCGCGGAATTCCCCGAGATGTATCGCAGCTGTCTCGAGTACGGCATCGACATCACGCGCGATCCGCTGCCGGTCGTGCCGGCCGCGCACTATTCGTGTGGCGGGGTGTGGATCGACCTGGACGGCGCCACCACGGTGCAAAGACTCTTTGCGGTGGGCGAGGTCGCGTGCTCCGGCCTGCACGGGGCCAACCGGCTCGCCAGCACTTCGCTGCTCGAGGGCCTGGTCTGGGGTCACCGCTCGGCACAGCGCATCGTGGGGCAGCTGAAGGTGAGCAACGGTTTGCACTTCGACGACATTCCGCCCTGGCAGGACACCGGCACGGAAGCACCCGATCCCGCGCTCATCGCGCAGGACATGAGTTCGCTGCGGCACATCATGTGGAACTACGTCGGCCTGGTGCGAACCACGCGCCGGCTGTTGCGCGCGATCGAGGCGCTGCGCAACCTCGAAGTGGAGGTCGAGCGTTTCTATCGCGCCGCTGCGATGACCGACGACCTGATCGGACTGCGCAACGCCGTGCGCGTGGCGCTCATCGTGACGCTGGCCGCATGGGTGAACCCCGAGAGTCGAGGCTGCCACTACCGCGAGTGATGCTGCAGGAAGTCGGGGATCCGGTCCTGCAGTGAGTCAGAGGCGGTCGGTCGCCCGGATGAATCCGACGAGATCGTCGCGGAATTTCCGCATCGACGGCTCGTGCAGGTACATCATGTGGCCGGCGTCGTAGTGCTCGAGCTGGATGCGCTTGCGCGCCTCCGGCGTGATGTGGAGGTGCTCGAGGTCCATCCGGGTCGCCAGGTAAGGTGTCGCCAGGTCGTACCAGCCCTGCTGCACCAGCACGTGCAGCCCCGGGTTCATGGTCATGGCTGCCGCGAGATCCGGCACGGTCGTCGGCACGGGCGACATCCAACCCCCCTTGCCCGGCACCTTGTGCTTCCAGCTCCAGTCGATGTCGAACGCAGAGACCATGTACTCCTCGTCGCGACCGAACTTGAGTTCGTCGTGCAGGTAACCGAGAAACGCCGAGGTGTAGGCCGGCCCGACTGACGGGAAGAACGGGTCGTAATCCATCTCTTCGCCGAGCGGATTCATCGCGGGGCCGACGAAGCGCGAGTCGATGCGGCCGGCAATGAGACGATCGTTGCGCTTCAGTTCCTGCAGGAACTGCGGATGGCTCACGCGCAGGTCGGCCCGCTCCCAGTACTCGGGGCTGGTGCCGGTGTAGCGTGCCAGCTTCGCTGCCATCGCTTTCTTCTCGGCTTCCGGGATGACGTAGCCCTTGGCGAGTGCCGGTGCGTATTCATCGCGCGCGAACTGTTCGACTTCGCGCATGTATTCCTGCACGGTAGCCGGCCTGTTCGGGACCAGGCCGTGGTACCAGGCAGTCGCCGCGAGCGTCGGGAAGTAGGTGACCTGGCCGAGGTCCATGCCCTCGCCGTCGATGCCGGTGGCGCCGTTCAGGAATGGCGAGACCAGGACGAGCCCGTTCAGGTTCATGCCCATGTTCGCCTGCAGGTAGTAGGCGAGTCCCGCGCCGCGCATGCCGCCGTAGCTTTCACCGAGCACGTACTTGGGCGAGCCCCAGCGCCCGTTCTCTGACACGTAACGCTTGATGAACTGTGCGACGGATTTGATGTCCTCGTCCACGCCGTGGAAGTCCGCGGGCTTTGCGTCACCGAGCGGCTTGCTGAACCCGGTGCCGACCGGATCGATCATCACGATGTCGGTGACGTCGAGCGGCGAAAAGGCATTGTCGACGACCTGCGAGGGCGGCGGGGGCGCGTAGCCACCATCGTTCACCACCACGCGCCGTGGACCCATGATGCCCATGTGCAGCCAGATCGACGACGAGCCGGGGCCGCCGTTGAACGCGAACGTGACCGGCCGCTGGGTCAGGTTCTTCACCCCGTCGAGCGTGTAGGCGGTGTAGCCGAAGCGCGCGATCGGGTTGTCCTTCGGGTCCTTGAGGATGAACCAGCCGACGGTCGCGGTGTACTTGACCGTCTTGCCGTCGATGACCGCCTGATGCCTCGTCACGGAGGAGGCGGGGACGGCCTGCTTCGCGTCCGTTGCCGGCGGTGTCTTCTCCGCCGGGTCGGTCGCCGTCTCGTCCTTGCTCCAGGTCGCCGCAGGCGCGACACAGAACAGAACCGTCAATGCCAGGGTAGCAATCGAACAACGCATCAGGAATCTCCAGCAAACGACACGGCGCAGGACCGAACGCAAGGACCGCGTGACTGCAAATGGCGGGCCGTGCGTCCGTCAGCCGAGGACGCGGATCAGCTCCCGCACCGTCATGCAGACGAGCAGCAGCGACCCGAAGGCGAAGACCGTAAACCGCACGACCACTTTGTTGATCGTGGACTGCACCAGCGAGTGCACGACACGGCTGCCAACGTAGCCCCAAGCCAGGGTCAGCGTGCCCGCGGCGCCGCCGCCGGTCAACGCGATGAAGAACATCAGCGCGTAGAAAATCGTGGGCTGCTCGTGCAGGTGGTTGTAGTTGTCGGCGACTGAGCGGGCGTGTTCAGGCATCCGGTGAGCGTACGTGCCCGGGTGTGCGGCTTCCTGCGGATCGATTCCCACGCGCTTCATGGCGGGGATGCGCGTGGCATACAGCCAGACCCACATCACGAGCGTCCAGGCCACGAGCGCCAGGACGGGCAGCAGGAATTCAGTGGTGGTCGGCATCGGTCGTCCCCCTTGTGTCGCGGTGTTGCGCTGTTTACTTGTCGAGCACTTCGAACGTCAGCCCGGAATGGGCCCGCAGCCGTTCGACGATGCGATCACCGAAGATTGCTGCGGGCGTCCAGAAACCGCCGGCTACGTTCTTCTTTGGAATGTCGTCCGCGAGGCAGGCCGCCGCCTGGCCGAGCATCTTCGCGGTCGAGCCGTACCCCGGATCACGGTCACCCGTGACACGCGCGCGGAGGACATCGCCCCGTGGCGTGCGGCCGTGGAAACGCAGGTCGAAGCCACCCTTGAGTTGCGCTTCGGGACTCGGGCCCTCGCCCGGCGCCGGCAGCACGTACTTCTCGAGCAGCGAGCGCACGGCGCCGATCGAGCCGGCGACCATGAATGCGCCGAGACCGGCACTGTCGTCGCGGCGGTCAGGCGACCGCGCAATCCGCGCCCCGTCAGCACCGCCTCGTCGTACCGGAATTCCGGGCCGTAAGCGTCGTGCAGCAACGCATTGGTTCGATGCACCACGCGCGTATTGATCGCACTCATGACGAACGGTGCGATCCACGCGCTGAAGTCGGGGTCGTATTCGGCGAAACCCACGTTCTTCTGCCGGACACGCTTGCCGCGGCCCGGCGGGCAGATCGAATAGGGATCGGCGAGTTCCTTGCGCAACGCCGGATTCGCTTTGACTTCCTTCAGCACATTCAGCAGCGAGGCCACGGTGCCGCCGGAGAAACTGCCGCGCATGGAGCGGACACGCATCTTCACGGTCGTGCAGTGCTGGCCGAATCGCTCCTGCGCCTGTTGCTGCAGGTAGTGCACGCCGAGGTCGGACGGAATCGAATCGAACCCGCAGTTGTGCACGATGCGCGCGCCCGAGGCCTGCGCCGTCTTTTCGTACTTGTGGATCATGCGACGCATCCACTGCACCTCGCCGGTGAGGTCGCAGTAATCGGTGCCGGTCTCGGCGCAGACGCGCACCAGCGGTTCGCCATACAACGCATATGGGCCGACCGTGGAAACAATCACCCGTGCACTCTTGCACAGCTTCTGCAGCGAGGTTTCGTCCCCGGCATCGGCCTGCAGCAGCGTGAGCTTGCCGGCACCCTTGCCGAGGGACTTCCGCAGCTCCTCGAGTTTCGGGAGCGACCTGCCGGCCGCGGCCCAGCGCAGCTTGCCGTCGAGGCCGAACTCCTCGAACAGGTAGCGGGTGAGGATCTGGCCCACGAAGCTCGTGGCGCCGAAGACGATGACGTCGTATGGCTGGGTGGTCATAGGCTGGCCATATTAGACCAATGTCTCAGTTCCGCCGCGGGTCGTCCTTGTTAGATTGCCGGCCAGTGCCCATCGAACAGGGGGAGAGCTTCATGGCCGCACCGCCGACGATCGACTGGAACGCCGTCATCAACGACCCGCGCTTCCAGACGCTGCACCGCAAGAAGCAGGGGTTCCTGACCGGCCTCATGATCTTCTCGGTGGTCTTCTACTTCCTGTTGCCGATCGGCGCCGCTTATTTCCAGGACCTGTACAAGGTCAAGGTCTGGGGCGTCGTCAACTTCGGGCTGGTGTTCGCACTGTTCCAGTTCATCGTCGCCTGGGGGGTCGCGATCTTCTACTCGCGCCGGGCCGGGTCCGAATTCGATCGTCTCGCACGCGAGATCGCCGCGGACTACGAGAAAGGGAAGGTGACGACATGAACCTCCAGAACCGCAAGGCGCTGGCCTGGGGACTCGTCGGCCTGCTGCCGCTAGTGTGCATGACGGCCTACGCGCAGGGCGCAGTCACGCAGGAATACCGCTGGATCACCTTCACGGTGTTCGCGGCCATCATCGCGCTCACGATGTACGTCACGTACGTGGCGTCGAAGCGCGTGAAGTCGGCGTCCGACTTCTACACCGCGGGCGGTGGCGTCACTGGCCTGCAGAATGGCTGGGCGATCGCGGGCGACTATCTTTCAGCCGCATCGTTCCTCGGTATCGCCGGGCTCATCTCCCAGTACGGCTATGACGGATTCATGTACTCGGTCGGCTGGCTCGTGGCCTACATCACCGTGCTGCTGGTGATCGCGGAGCCCTGTCGCAACATCGGGCGTTACACGCTTTCCGACATCCTTGCCTACCGCAACAACCCGAAGGCAATGCGCATCGTCGGCGCGTTGTCCGTCATCACCGTCTCGACGTTCTACCTGACGGCACAGATGGTCGGCGGCGGGGTGCTGGTGAAGACGCTGATCGGCATCGATTACGAGATATCGGTCATCGCGGTCGGCGTGCTGATGCTCGCCTACGTGCTGTTCGGCGGCATGGTCGCGACGACCTGGGTGCAGATCATCAAGGCGATCCTGCTGGTGATCGCATCACTCGTGCTCGTGGTCCTGGTGTGGTCGCCCTATGGCTTCTCGCTGCCGGGCTTCCTGCAGGACGTCGTGGCCGATCCGAAGGTGCAGGCCAGGGTGGCAACGCTGATCGGCGACCCGGCCAAGACGATGACCGCGGCCGAACTCGGCCAGCGCTTCCTCGAGCCCGGGCTGTACTTCAAGGCGCCGATCGACCAGATCTCGCTCGGCATGGCGCTCGTCTTCGGCACGGCGGGCCTGCCGCACATCCTGATGCGGTTCTTCACCGTGCCTACCGCGCAGCAGGCGCGCAAGTCGGTCGTGTGGGCGATGGCGATCATCGGCGGCTTCTACATCCTGACGTTGTTCCTCGGCTTCGGTGCGGCGAAATTCGTCGGCCCCGCGGCAATCGCATCGGTCGACGCCGGTGGCAACATGGCAGCGCCGCTGCTCGCGCAATACCTCGGCGGCGGCGCCAACTCGTTCCTCGGCAACTTCATGCTGGCGTTCGTGTCGGCGGTGGCGTTCGCCACGATCGTCGCGGTGGTGGCGGGGCTCGTGCTCGCAGCGGCTTCGGCGATTGCGCACGACCTGTACGTGGGCGTGTATCACGGTGGAGATACCGTGCCGCCGCAGCAGCAGGTCCGTGCGGCGCGCATCGCCACGGTCATCGTCGGAGCGATGGCGATCACGATCGGCATCGCGGCCAAGGGCCAGAACGTCGCGCACCTCGTGGCGCTCGCGTTCGCAGTCGCCGCGTCGGCCAATTTCCCCTGCGTGCTGCTCACGCTGTACTGGAAGCGATGCAGCACGGGCGGCATCGTCGCCGGCATGATCGTCGGCACGGTGGTGGCGGTCGGCCTGACGCTGGTCTCGCCGAACGTCACCTACCCGAAAGCCGTGCGTGCCGCGTCGCAGAAGGTGTTCGACGGCGAGGCGGCCAAGCGGTCCGCGATCGAGCAGGCGTTACTCTCGACCGATGCCGAAGCCGTCAGCCAGGCGAAGATCAACCTTACCGCGCTCGACAAGGCCGTCACCAAGGCGAAGGACGACGTGGCCAAGGTCGCGGGCAAGGAGCGCTCGTTCCTCGGCCTCGAGGAGCCGCTGTTCACGCTCAAGAATCCCGGCATCATTTCGATTCCGCTCGGGTTCCTGGCCGTCCTGCTCGGTTCCCTGCTGTTCCGGGACCGGCGTTCGGAAGAACTCTGGCCGGAGGTCTACGCGCGCCAGAACACCGGCATCCTGGCGTCGAAGGCGGCGGCGCACTGACGCTGGCGCGGCCCTCCCGCGTGGGCGGGAGGGAGCGCCGGCGGAAGGGGGAGGAAGGCTAGGAAGGACAGGAGGGACAGGAAGGGCAGGAAGGCGCTAAGGCGAGGAAGTCGGACGCGCCACTGCCGGCTCCCTCGTTACGTCGGCCGGTTGCGATCGCGACCGCGATCGTTGCAGCACGCCGCCATCGGATCCTGCCAATGGTCGGGCTACACTTCCGTTGAATCCTTTCCTGTCCTTCCTGACCTTCCTCCCCTTCCTTCACTTCCTCCCCTTCCCGTGCCCACCCCGCCCCTCATCGTCGAATCGACGATCAGCTTCCTGAAGACCCACCTGCCGTTCTCGCGGATGGCGCGGCGCGATCTCGAGTTCATCGCGGCGCGGGCGCGGCTGGGGTACTTTCCGGTGGGCAGCACGATCGTCGATCCCGCCGGCGGCATCGCCGGGCATCTCCACATCATCCAGCGCGGACACGTGCGCGTGCGCAACCCGAATGCGGCCGTGGACGACGAGGTGCGTGGGGCCGGCGAATGCTTTCCGGTCGCGGCGCTCGCGGCCGGCGCGGCGGGCACGCGCACTTTCGAGGCTACCGAGGACGTCTTTGCGCTGCTGCTGCCGCGGGCCGATTTCGATGCGCTGCGCGAGCGCTCACCCGAGTTCGCGCAGTTCTGCACCGAAGCGCTGGCCACGCTGGTCCAGCATTCACTGGGGCAGTTGCGCAACCACTTTTCCCAGCGCGCGACGGAGCAGCAGACGCTGCTCGAACCGCTCAAGGCGCTGGTGCGGCGCGAACCCGTGTACTGCACCGCCGAGGCCACGGTGCGCGAGGCGCTGGAGCGCATGAGCGAGGAAGGCGTGCGCATGATCGCTGTCGTCGACAGCCAGCGTCGGCCGCTCGGAATCTTCACGCTGCTCGACCTGATGGATCGCGTCGCGCTGCCCGGCGTCTCGCTGACGACGGCCGTGCAACAGGTGATGACTACGCGGCCCGCGATGCTCGACGAATTGAGCAGCGCACAGGAAGGGCTGGCGTTGATGGCCAGCCGCGGGTTTCACCAGTTGCTGGTGGTGCGCGACGGCGAGCTGGCGGGCATCGTCACGGAGCGGGACCTCTTCCGGCTGCAGCGCGTGACGATGCGCGGCATCACGCAGGCTGTGCGGCAGGCGCGCGACGTGGCGGCGCTTGCAGCGCATAGTGGCCGACATCGCAGCGCTGACGGATAACCTCGTGGCGCAAGGTGCGGCCGCCGAGCCCCTCACGCACACCATCACCGCGCTCAACGATTCGCTCACGCAGCGACTGTTCGAATTGCTGCTGCCGAAATTCCAGCTCGACGACGTGGCTTGGTGCTGGCTCGCGGTCGGCAGTGAAGGTCGTCGCGAGCAGACGGTCGCGACCGACCAGGACAATGCGATCGTGTTCGAGTGCGACGAGCGTGACGTCGCGGGCACGCGCGAGCGGCTGCTGCGGTTTGCCGGCGAGGCCAACCAGCGCCTGGCCGAGCTGGGCTTCCCGCTCTGCACCGGCAACATCATGGCCGGCAATCCCGACTGCTGCCTGACTGTCGAAGAATGGCGCGGGCGCTTTGCGGGCTGGATGCGCGAGCCGACGCCGGAAGCGCTGCTTGCGGCCAACATCTTCTTCGATTTCCGTCCGCTGGCCGGCGATCACACGCTCGCCGAACGGCTGCGTGGCTGGCTCGATGCCACGAGCGGCGAGAATAAGCTGTTCCTGCGCATGCTCGTCGCGAACGCGCTGCAGGCCGAGCCACCGCTCGGCTGGATTCGGACCTTCCGCACGGACGAAGGCGATTTCGCCGGAACCATCGATCTCAAGACCCACGGCACGCGCATCTTCGTCGACGCAGCGCGGGCGTTCGCGCTCGCGCTCGGCATCGGTGACACCAACACTTCGCAGCGGATTCGCACGGCCGGACGTCGGCTCAACCGTGATGAACGTGACATCGCGGCGTCGGTCGATGCCTACCATTTCCTGCAGTTACTGCGTCTGCGTGCGCAGCGTGGTGGCCTCGAACTCGCGGCGACCGATGCAGCCGGTGGCGCGGAGCGTCCGCGACAGGCGTTGAACCGCCTTGATCCTTACGCATTGAACGAAATCGACCAGCGCATGCTGCGTGAGGCGTTCCGTCAGGCTCGCGCGCTGCAGACGCATCTCGACCAGGCCGTGGGCCACTGAGTCCGCGATGATCACCTGGCCGCTGTCCCCGGCCGAGGCGTGGCGGGCGCGCAAGGTCCGGCGCAGCCTCGCACCGTCGGTGCACGCGCGGCTGGTCCGCGTTCGACGGGCCTTTCTCGAGCGTCCCGGACTGGCGCAGCCGCTCGCGCTGGCGCGCTTCGTCGTGCTCGACCTCGAGACCACCGGGCCGCGCATGCTCGAGGACCGCATCATTTCGATCGGCGCAGTGGCGGTCGCCGAGCGCACGGTTCGTCACGACGACGCGTTCGAGGTGCTGTTGCGGCAGGATCGCTCGAGCGCGGTGGACAACATCCTGATCCACCAGATTGGCGGCCAGCAGCAGCTGTCCGGCATGGATCCAGTCGAAGGCCTGGTCGCGTGCCTCGAGTTCATCGCAGAGTCGCGCGTCGTGGCGTTTCGCGCCGAGTTCGACGCGACGGTGTTCGGGCGGGAGGTGCGCAGCCTGCTGGGATATCGCGCCTGGCCGCGTTTCATCGACCTGGCGACGGTCCTGCCGGCGCTGTTTCCGGCGACCGAGAACGACACGCTGGATGACTGGGTGGCCCACTTCGACTTGCCGCCGATCGGCCGTCACCACGCGATCGCCGATGCATACGCAACCGCGCAGTTGCTGATGATCGTGCTCGAGGCTGCGCCGAGGTTCGGCATCGAGACTGCGGCCGACCTGCGCGATGCGGAAGTGGCGCAACGCTGGCTGGGACGTCGCCGCTGACAGCGTCCGTGCAGGCCACTCTTTACGTGGGCCCGGGGCAGCGGCAACATCGGCGGTCATGACAAACACCAACTGGCTATCGGGGGCGGCGTCGACAGGCGCCGCGATCATGGGTCTGGTCCTGGCCGCACTTGGCGGTTGCGCCAGGCAGGAGCCCGCCACTCCGGCGACTGCGCAGGCGGCGAAACCCGTGGCACCGACGCGCGAGCAGTTGCTGGGCGCGACGGTGACCGGAGTGTTCGGCGCTCCAGTCACATTGGCCGCGGGCCTCTACGAAGGGCCACCGGCGGAGGCGGGCGCGGCGTCGAAGCCGACGCTGAAGCTCTGGGACTCGACGATCGAGTTCGTCGACATCGATGGCGTCCCGCCCGAGGAAGGCGTTGCGTTGCTTACGTCGGGCGAGGGCGGCTCTGGCACGAACTCGCATCTCGGCGTATTCAGCATTCAGGACGGCAAGGCGGCGACGCTGGGGATCGTGCCGCTGGGCGACCGGGTGCAACTCTTCCGACTCTGGCACGAACCGGGCAAGGTGTTGCTCGACATCGTCGAGCCGGGCCCCGGCGAACCGTCCTGCTGTCCGACCCAACTGTCGCGCAAGGCTGTAGGCTGGAAGGACGGCAGGTTGCAGTTGCTCGCGAACGATGTCGTCGGCGGACTTTCGATCAACCTGCTGGCCGCCACGGACTGGATGCTGGTCGAGATGGACGGACAACCGCTGCCGGCGGGCGTCATGCCGCCGACCACGCTGGTGCAGTACGGCAAGGCGGCGGGATTCTCGGGCTGCAATCGGTACACGGGGCCTATTACGGAACCGGCACCTGGCAGACTGAAGCTGGGTGAGCTCGCCGTGACGCGGAAAGCATGCGATGCCGCCGCGAACGAAATCGAAGCAGCTTTCCTCGACCGGATGCGCGCGACGACCTCGTATGCATTCCAGGCGGGCCGGTTGCTGCTGGTGGCGCCGCAGGACGGCGAATCGCCGCGCAGCCTGCTGTTCGCGCGCTGAGCCGGCGGTGGCCCGCTGGTCAAACGCGGTCCGCCGGGTGCGGACCAATTCGCCTGCAACGAACTGACGATTGAACGCTGCTGAGGAGCAACCCATGAGCACACAAGACTCGATTCCCCGCATGGCCGGCCGGACTCGCGCATGGGCCCTGGCATTCTTCGCGCTGACGGCCTGGGGCGCGCCTCCGGTCACGCAGGCGGCCGAATGGGTTTCCATCGCCAAGTCCGACCGCACGGAAGTGTTCGCGAATCCGGCGACGCTCGGCGTTTCGCCCGCATCCTGGGTGATCGTGCGCACCAAGCAGAATTTCGTCGAGCCGCAGCCGTCGGCGAAGAAGGGCAAGTCATTCCTGTCGGCACGCAATGAATACCGCATCGACTGCACGCAGCGGCGACTCGCCTACCGCGAGATGGAGACCTATTCACAGCTCGACCTGCAGGGCGACCCGGTGCAGAAGACCAGGATCGGCGAGAAGAACCTGAAATGGATGGATGCGCCCACCGGCACGGTGTTCGGAGAAATCGTCGACTACGCCTGCAAGAACGTGCCGGCCGGTTTGCCGGCCGCGACGAACTAGGGCTTTGCCTGCGGTCCGGGGCGCCGGGCGAGCCCTCGTCGCGACAGGTATTGGAACTGCATGCAGCATCTTGAACTTACGGCCGCCGGCACCGGTGGAACAAGCCTGTATGCCCAAGCCTGGCTGCCTGGCGCCGCTCCGCGCGCTGTAATCGTGCTGTCGCACGGCCTTGCCGAGCACGGCGGTCGCTACGAAGCGCTCGCACGCGAGCTGGCCCAGCGTGGATATGCCGTGTATGCCGTCGATCATCGCGGCCACGGCCGGTCGTCCGGGCCGCGCGCCAACATCGAGCGCTTCGCGTACCTCGTCGCGGATTTCTGCGGGTTCACGGAACGCTGCGCCGGCGAGCATCCCGGTGCGCCGGTGTTCATGCTGGGCCACAGCATGGGCGGCGCCGTCGCATTCGCCAGCGCACTGCGCCTGCAGCACCTGCTGCGCGGGCTGGTATTGTCGGCCCCGGCGCTCGCGATGGACCAGCCCGTGCCGCGATTGCAGGAGATGCTGGTGCGGCTCCTGTCGGTCGTCGCGCCAGGCACGGGTGCGCTCACGCTGCCGCCTGACGCCGTCAGCCGCGATCCGTCCGTCGTCGCGCGGTACGCAGCTGACCCGCTCGTGCATCACAAGCCGATTCCGGCGCGCACGCTGGTCGAGCTGCTCGACGCGATGCGGGGGTTTCCGGCAAGCGCGCCTGGCCTCCGTCTGCCGACACTGGTCCTGCACGGCACCGCTGACAAGCTGGTGCCACTGGCGGCGACCCGGCCGGTCTACCAGGCGTTCGGAACACGCGACTGCGTCGTGAAGCTCTACGATGGCCTCTACCACGAGGTTTTCAACGAGCCCGAACGCGAAAGGGTGACGGCTGACCTGTTGCGCTGGCTCGAGCGCTGAGCGCCCGGTCACAGATTCCAAAAAAACCTGGCGCGTTGCGTCCATGAGCGACTGCGGGGCGTAAGGTCCCGTCGCATGATCCTTCCGCATCGGCTCGTTCCACGATCAGTCGCCGCCGCAGCGTGCCTTGCGCTGGCTTGGAGCGCAGTCGTGTGCGCCGAACCGCAGGCCAGCGTGGCACGATCCGATGTGGTGCAACCAGCGACGCCGCCGGTCGCTGAAGTGGCCTGGTGGCGCGAGGGCGTAGGGCTGCTCGGATCGCTGTGGGACGACGCCCGAACGCGCCTGCGCGACGACGTCCCGGACTGGCTGCACCATGAACGCAAGGGACGCGCGTCAGTGCAGCCGGAGCGCGCTGCGGGTGCTGCCTACGTCGTACTGCAGGAAGATCGTCCGGACGGCATGGACCTCGTCACGCTGCGGTATGCCCTGGTGCGCCAGGGCGCGTTACAGGCCTATGCCGGCGCCGGACTCAACCATGCGCAGTTCTATGTCGAAGAAGCCGCCACCGGGCCTTCGATGCTGACGCGCCGCAACCGGCACGCCGCGGTCGGACCGGCGGCCGAGCTCGGCGCCGAGCTTGCCTTGAATGCACGGGTGAGCGTGAATGCCGGCGTCCGCTGGTGCGACCTGGACGAGCGCGCCAACCTGCTGCGCGGGTCGTACGGACCGGTCGCCGCGGATCCGGTAACGGTGGGCGTCAGCGTCGGCTATCGATTCCGTTGAGGCGCACTCTCAGGCGGACGGAATGAAATCCTCGTCGCCTTGCTGGATGCGCTCGAACTTCAGGAACTCGTAGTAGCCGCAGGTGCGGTCTTCCGGATAGATGCGGCAGACCGACGGCCGCGCCTCGTACACCGTGCAGCGACGCTGGTCCTGGTCGAAAAACATGCAGGTCGACTTGAAGACGTGGTCCTTGCGATGGCGCAGCAATTGCTCGTCGAGTTCCTGCGTCTGGTAGCGGTACGTGAACTTCAGCCTGGCGGCGGTCTTGCTGATCCCGAAATGCCGGGCGAGCCGCTCGATGTCGAAATCCTTGATGGCGATGCGCGCATAGCTGCAGCAGTAGCCGGGGCACTTCGCGCAGTCGTAGCGCGGTTTCAGGACTTTCTTCTTCATGCGGGTTGCGGGGCCTCGTTGCGGGACGCGGCAGTGTAGCGGGGTCGCCCCGCGGCCGCACCGCTAGGTAGTACCGCGGATTCGCCCGCGCCGGTGCGGCCGGACAATCGAGCCGAGGTCCGCTCGATGGACGTTACTCCCGCGACTGCAGCCGTTCGCCCGTCGCCGTCCCCGACGGCATGGCATGCCTTGTCGCCCGAGTCGGCGATGAGTGCCTTGCAGACCGAGGGGACTCGCGGCCTGAGCGAGGCTGCGGCTGCGGCGCGTCTGCAAAGCGACGGTCCCAACGATCTGCCCGCCCCGCGGACGGCGCATCCCGGCGTAATCTTCCTGCGCCAGTTCCGCAGCCCGCTGGTGTATGTCCTGCTGGCCGCGGCACTGCTTTCCCTCGGCCTCGGGCACTTGACGGACGCCGGATTCATCGGTTTCGTGCTCGTCGTGAACGCTGTTCTCGGCGCGTGGCAGGAACTGCAGGCGGAACGGCAGAGTGCGAACCTGCGGGGCCTGCTGCGCGTGCGGGCAACGGTCCTGCGCGACGCCGTCGCGCGCGAAATCGACGCATCGCAACTCGTACGCGGCGACATCGTTGCGCTCGCCAGCGGCGACCGCGTGCCTGCCGACCTGCGCCTGTGCGAAGCGCAGGCCCTGGAAGTGGATGCGTCCATGCTCACGGGCGAATCGGTGCCCGTTGCGCACGATGCCGCACTCGTCTGCGAGGAAAACGCCCCGGTTGCCGATCGCATCAACTGCGCATTTGCCGGCACGCTCGTCGTGCGCGGCCGGGCGAAAGGCGTGGTCGTCGCCACCGGTTCCGCGACCGAAGTGGGACGCATCGCGAGCAGGATGACCGGCACGGCGGCAGGCAAGCCGCCGCTGACGGTCCGCATGGAGCGATTCAGTCATGCAGTGGCGATCGTCGTCCTGTCAGCCGCGGTGTTGATCGGCTGTGTCGCGGTGCTCGTCCACGACCAGTCGATCTTCACGATGTTCACCTTCGGCGTCGCGCTCGCCGTGTCCGCCATTCCCGAAGGTCTGCCGGTCGCCGTGACCATCGCGCTGGCGATCGCCGCGCGGCGGATGGCGAGCCGCGGCGCCATCGTGCGCCAGTTGCCCGCCGTCGAAGGGCTCGGCAGTTGTTCGCTCGTCGCCAGCGACAAGACCGGGACGCTCACCTGCAACGAACTCACCGCGGTCGAGTTGCGGCTGGACGACGGTACTCGCTGGCAGGCGACCGGCGCGGGCTATCGGCCGGTCGGCGAGATCAAGCGAGTCGATGGCGGCTCCAGCCTGGACGAATCGACATTGGTCGCCGCAATGCACATTGCGGTGGCTTGCAACGAAGCGGAGTTGCTCGCCGTCGACGGTGCATGGCGCACTCGAGGTGATCCCACGGACCTGGCGCTGCTGGTGCTCGCGGCGAAAGCTGGCATCGAGCGCGACCACGTCCTCGCGCAGTGGCCTGTCGTCGCGCAGATCGCCTATGAGCCCGAGCGCCGATTCGCCGCCTCGTTCCACCGGCGTGACGGATCCGGCTGGGTCGCTGTCAAGGGCGCACCCGAACGCGTGTTCGACATGTGCGTGCTCGATGCCGGTCAGCGCACGTTGCGCGAGCGCGACGTCAGCGCGATGGCGCAACTTGGTCAGCGCGTGCTTGCGCTCGCGGAGGGGAGGTTTGATGCGGAGTCGGACCCGGAGAGCCTGGGCCTTGATCCCGTCGGCCTGCAGTTCCGTGCGCTGGTCGGGTTGATCGATCCGCTGCGCGAAGGCGCCGCCGCGGCGGTGCGTCGCTGCCATGACGCCGGCATACGCGTCGTCATGGTCACCGGTGACCACCCGCTTACGGCGCTGGCGATCGCCGACGAACTCGGTATCGCTGCCGGTCCAGACGAGGTGATGCAGGGCTCGCAAGTGCAGCTTGCGTCGCCGGCGCAGCTGGCCGCAGCCATCGGCAGCGTCAGGGTATTCGCCCGCGTCACTCCGGAGCAGAAACTCGCGATTGTCGAAGCGGCACAGTCGTCCGGGCATTTCGTCGCGGTGACGGGCGACGGTGTCAACGACGCGCCGGCGCTCCGCCGTGCCAACATCGGCGTCGCCATGGGTCGCAGCGGTACCGATGTCGCGCGCGACGCGGCCGACCTCGTGCTCAGTGACGATAATTTCACGACGATCGTGGCGGGAGTGGAAGAGGGTCGCATCGCCTATCGCAACATCCGCAACGTGGTGTACCTGCTGACAGCCGCCGGCATCGCGGAGGTGGTCACGGTCGGGCTCGCCGTGCTTGCAGGTCTGCCGCTGCCATTGCTGCCGGTGCAGTTGCTCTGGCTGAACCTGGTGACCAACGGCGTCCAGGACGTGGGCCTGGCGTTCGAACGCGGCACCGGCGACGAACTGCGTGCGCCGCCGCGGCCCAGCCACGAGCCGATCTTCAACCGGTTGATGATCCAGCGCGGTGTGCTTGCCGGGCTTTGGATGTCCGCGCTCGGGCTCGCGCTCTATGTCTGGATGCTGAACTCGGGGCGGCCACTCGACGAGGCGCGCAATGCGTTGCTGCTGCTGATGGTCCTGCTGCAGAACGTCGATGCGATCAACGCGCGCTCCGAGACGACTTCCGTGCTGCGATTGCCGCTGCGCAACAATCCGGTGCTGCTGGCCGGCATCAGCGCGGCGCTCGGGCTGCACGTGGCCGCCATGTATACGCCCTGGCTGCAGGGTGTGCTGGCCATAGAGCCACCGTCGGGCCTCGACTGGCAACTGCTGCCCGTGCTGGCTGTCTCGTTGCTCGTGCTGATGG
This sequence comes from uncultured Gammaproteobacteria bacterium, assembly GCA_963700045.1. GTDB lineage: Bacteria > Pseudomonadota > Gammaproteobacteria > Steroidobacterales > Steroidobacteraceae > RPQJ01. Next base: position 43,845 of record CAVOWK010000015.1, on the reverse strand, counting down.
AGGCGCAGAAGTACTGGCGGCGGTCGCGCGCTCATTCGACCTGAGCGTCGGGCCAGCGCGCGATGCGCAGTCGACCACCCGGGAGATTGCCGGGCGCGGAACTCGTCAGCACCAGTTCGGCCTTGCCGCGCTCGAGTTCGACGTCACCTACCCGGATCCAGCGGCGCCCCCACGTGGAGAGATCGAGCGATGCCATCTCCTTGCGCTGGCCGCGCGCCGCCAAGGTCGCTCGTGCGTCACGGGTATTGCCAGGATCGGCGTCATGCCACAGTGCGAGTTCATAACGGCCGGATTGCGGGACGCGCCAGCTCCAGCGAACTGCTTCAGCGCTTGCGCTTGAAGCCTCGAGATACGCAGGCGCGCGACCGGCGGCATCGTCCAGTCGCAGTTCGTGCAGCAGCCGAGCCGTGAAATCGCCAAGCCTGGCGACGTCCCAGGGTTCGGGTTCGCTCGAGTCCCAGCCGTTCGTGAACGCCGAGATGACCAGCCGCTGGCCGTTCGGCAGTTGCGCGTACATCACGTCCTGCAGCGTATCGAAGGCGCTGCCGATCTTGTTCTCGTGCACCGAGCCGGGAGGCAGGCCGCCGCCGAGACTGCTGTGGCCGGAGAATGCCGGCCTGCGCAGCAACGAGCGCATGTAGTCCGTGGCCTGGGGCTCGAGCGTGCCCATCACCACGTTGAGCATCAGCGCCGAGGCCAGGTCCGTGGTCATCACGTTGCGACCGAGGCGCTGCCAGGCAAGCCGCTCCAGTTCGGCCGGTTCCTCGCCTGAATTCGTCGGGTAGGTCTTGGTGAACAGCCGCTGCGATCCAAGCAGGCCCGCCGACTCGAGCACGCGTTCCGTATAGCGACGCCGCTCGATCCACGCTTCGGCGTCGTTGCCGGTCGCGGGTGCATTCGGGGCGCCGCTGATGCGGTCGACGACTTCGCCGGTCGCGACGTTGTCGGAGTCGACGATCATCGGGCGCACGAATTCGTCGAGGCAATCCGGCGCCTTGCCCTGTTCGTGACACCAGTGCACGGCGCCGACGAGGAAACCCAGTTTCACGCTGCTGGCCGGATACGCCAGTCGGTCGCCCTCGACGGCACCCCGCCGCCAGCGGCCGTCGCGGTCCTGCAGCAGCACGGTCACGTGCATGCGATCAAACGATTGCTGCACGAGGAAATCCGTGCGCGCACGCTCGACGGCGACCTGCACTCGGGCGTCGGCAACGATCACTGGCGCAGTCGTCGACGGCGCAGCCGCAGCGGGCGCGGCCGACGCGCCGGTCGCGACGAGCGCGATGCCCGCGACAGCGAGTTCGACCGCGACTGCATGGCTCACCCGCAGGCGCGACTGCATGACCGCGCCCGTCAGCCACAACATGGCGATCACCGCCAGGGCCCCGGCAATCAACGGTAGCCCCGAGAGTTCCTCGGCATACCAGAGCAGCAGCATCGAGCCGAGGATGGCCAGGGAGATCTGGACCAGGGCAAACGCGCGCACGGCACGCGGCATCGGCGGGTCGTAGGTCTGCACCTGCGACACGTCGAAATGCGGCTTGTGCCAGGTCGTGCCATCGGCTGCGGCCGGCTGCCAGCCGGGCGGCTTCAGCCAGACGCGAACACGGTCGCCCCAGTGCTCGCATTGCAGCGACTTGCGCGCGAGGTCCGCGTACACCTCGAGGTTGGCCCACAGCGGATCCCACGAGTTGAGCGGCGTGCGCGTGCCGTACACGCAGCGTTCGGACTCGTCGACGAACGTGCCGAAGAGGCGATCCCACGCCATGAAGATGCCGCCGTAGTTGCGGTCGATGTAGCGGTCGTTCACGGCGTGGTGCACCCGGTGGTTCGAAGGCGACGCGAACCAGCGGTCGAACCAGCCGAGCTTGCCGATGACTTCGGTGTGGATCCAGTACTGGTAGAGCAGGTCGACGATCGCCGCCACCGCGAACATTGCAGGTGGCACGCCGGCGACGGCCATCGGCAGGTAGAAGATCCAGCCGAGAAACGCGCCGCTGCTGGTCTGCCGCAGCGCCGTCGACAGGTTGTAGCGCTGGCTCTGGTGATGCACCACGTGCGAGGCCCAGAACACCGCGCTCTCGTGACCAAGGCGGTGATTCCAGTAATAGCAGAAATCGTAAAAGACGATGGCCAGCGCCCACGCCCACCACGCGCCGCGGCCAGGTGCCGAGCGCCACGTGCTCGAAGACCAGCGCGTAGACGCCGTAGTTGAACACTCGCACGAAGAGCCCGACCACCTGGCTCATCACGCCGAGGCTCAGGCTGTTGATCGCATCGTTGAGCCGGTAGGCGCCGGTGAGGCCGCGCGCGCGCGCGACCAGCAGTTCCAGCGCGATCAGCAGGAAGAACACCGGGGTCGCGAACGCAATGGCCTTGCCCATGCTGCGATCCTAGCTCTCGACGTGCCAGGCGCGCGATCGGTCCACGGCCTGCGCCCAGCGCGCCAGCCGAGTGCCCGCCTCGTCACGCGACATTGCCGGCTCGAAGCGCCGCTCGGCCCGCCAGTTCGATGCAACGTCCGCTGGCGACGACCAGAAGCCCGTGCCCAATCCGGCGAGGTACGCGGCTCCCAGCGCCGTCGTCTCCGTCACCTGCGGTCGCACGACCGGCACGCCGAGCAGGTCGGCCTGGAACTGCATCAGCAGGTCGTTGGCGGTGGCGCCACCATCCACGCGCAGTTCGATCAGCGGATGGTGGGCGTCACGCTGCATGGCCAGCAGGACCTCGGCGCTCTGGAAGGCGATCGCTTCGAGCGCGGCACGGGCGATGTGCGCCCGCGTCGTTCCACGCGACAGCCCGACCATCGTTCCGCGTGCGTACGCATCCCAGTGCGGACTGCCGAGTCCGGTGAAGGCGGGCACGAGATACACGCCGCCGGCATCGGGGACGCTCGCGGCCAGCGCCTCGATGTCGGCCGAGCGCTCGATGATGCCGAGCCCGTCCCGCAGCCATTGCACGACCGCGCCGCCGACGAACACCGCACCTTCGAGCGCGTAACGCAAATCGGTCGTCTGCCAGGCGATGGTGGTCAATAGCCGGTTGCTCGAGGTGAGCGGCGCGGCGCCGGTGTTCATGAGCAGGAAGCAGCCCGTGCCGTAGGTGTTCTTGGCCATGCCAGGTTCAAAGCACGCCTGGCCGAACAGCGCGGCCTGCTGGTCGCCGGCGATCCCCGTGATCGGCACCGAGTGCCTGCCGAGGGTGGCGACCGGTGCGTTCCCGGTGAGCGACGACGGCACCACTCGTGGCAGCACGGCGCGTGGAATGCGCAGCCGATCGAGCATGAAGTCGTCCCACTCGGCGTTCGCAACGTTGAGCAGCAGCGTGCGGCTGGCATTGGTCACGTCGGTCACGTGCCGCTCACCGTTCGAGAGTTTCCACACCAGCCAGCTGTCGATGGTGCCGAACGCGAGTTCGCCATTCTCGGCACGCTGACGCGCATTCGGCACGTGCTCGAGCAACCACGCCAGCTTGGTGCCGGAAAAGTACGGATCGAGCAGCAGGCCCGTGCGCCGGGAGACCTCGGGCTCGAGACCCTCGGCTTTCAGTTGCTGGCAGCGGTCGGCCGTGCGCCGGTCCTGCCAGACGATGGCCGGCGCAACCGGCCGGCCGGTGCTGCGGTCCCACAGCACGGTCGTCTCACGCTGGTTGGTGATGCCGATGGCCGCCACGTCCGCCGGCGTCGCGCGCGCCCGGGCCAGCACCTCGGTGATCGTCGCGGCCTGCGTCGCCCAGATCTCTTCCGCATCGTGCTCGACCCAGCCGGAGTGGCGAAAGTACTGCGTGAATTCGCGCTGCGCCGTCGCCACCGGCGTGCCGTTGGCGTCGAACAGGATCGACCGCGAACTGGTGGTGCCCTGGTCGAGCGCGAGGATGAACTGCGGCATGCGGATACCTGCGGAGGCGAGGCCCGATTCTAGATCAGCGGGCTCCGCATTGCGCCCCGTGCCGGGGTTACGCGATGATCTGGCGATGACACAGGCCGAAGGCGTCGCGGAGTTCACCCTCAAGGCCATCGTCATCGGCGTCGTGCTCGGCATCGTGTTCGGCGCCGCCAACGCCTACCTCGGCCTGCGGGTGGGCATGACGGTGTCGGCGTCGATTCCCGCCGCGGTGATGACCGTCGCGGTCTTTCGCCTGTTGCGCGTGCGCGGCACGATCCTCGAAGCCAACCTTTCGCAGACGGTCGCCTCGGCCTCCACCTCGCTCGCGACGGGCACGATCTTCACGATTCCCGCGCTCTTCCTGTGGGGCGTCACCCCTCCATACCTGCAGGTCGTGGCGCTCGCGTTCCTGGGCGCGTTGCTCGGCATCGCCGCGATGGTGCCGCTGCGGCGGTTGTTGATCGTCAAGGCGCACGACGAGTTGCCCTATCCCGAGGGCACGGCCTGCGCCGAAGTGCTGCGTGCCACCGCGCACGAATCGAGCGGCGCGGCGAGTGCCAGCGCGTGGATCTTCCGCGGCATGGCGGTGGGTGCCGCGGTGAAGGTCGTCATCTCGCTGGCTTACCTGTTGCCCGGCGAAATCGGCTTTGCCTTGCCGGTGTTGCCGAAAGCCGAACTCGCGCTCGAGATCGCACCGGCGTTGCTCGGCGTCGGTTACATCCTCGGCTACCGGCAGGCGGCCGTCTGTGTGGCGGGCGCGCTGATCTCGGCCGTCGTGATCACGCCGCTCATCGCCTGGATGGGCGCGGCGCTGACGCAACCGCTCTATCCGGAAACCCAGCGGCTCATCGTCGACATGGACGCCGGCGACATCTGGTCGCGCTACGTTCGCTACATCGGCGCCGGCGCCGTCGCCACGGCGGGCATCCTCACGGTGCTGCGCGGCCTGCCGACGATGCTGGATGCGTTCACGTCGGTTGCGCGCGGCATGCAGGACAGCGATGCGCGCGGTGGCGGCACAACGGCGCGGACCGATCGGGACCTGCCCGGCAGCTTCGTGTTCGGTGGGGTGGCGCTCGTGGTCCTGGTCGCGGGGCTCGTGCCTGGCGTGTTCGCGGGCGAGATGGCGCCGTTGCAGCGCGCGATCCTCGCGTGCGGCGTCGGGGTGTTCGGCGTGCTGTTCGTGGCGGTCGCGGCCCGCATCGTCGGCATCGTGGGCGTCTCGTCGCAACCGACGTCCGGCATTGCGCTGGTGACGCTGCTCGGCACCGCGTCGATCTTCGCGGCTGCAGGATGGGTCAACCTCGACGCACGTGCAGGCGTGCTCACCGTCGGCACGATCGTCGCGGTCGCGGCGAGCAAGGCCGGCGACATCTCGCAGGACCTCAAGACGGGGTGGCTGGTCGGCGCTACCCCTGCGCGTCAGCAGCTCGGCCAGCTGATCGGCGCGGCCTTTGCGTGCTGGGCGGTCGCTGCGACCGTGATGCTGCTGGGCAATGCGTACGAGTTCGGCTCCAGGGAGATCCCGGCGCCACAGGCAACCCTGATGAAGACGATCATCGAAGGCGTGCTGGCGGGAGCGCTGCCGTGGGACCTGGTGCTGACCGGCGCCGGACTGGCGATCGCCGCGATGCTGTGCGGCGTGTCGGGGCTCGCCTTCTCGATCGGGATCTACCTGCCGCTCGCGACGATGGCGCCGTTGTTCGTCGGCGGTTGCGCGCGCGCACTGGTCGAGCGCAACCGCGCGCCGGGTTCAGCGAGCGAGAGCGACACCGGCATCCTGGCCGCGTCCGGCCTCGTCGCGGGCGAGGGTCTCGCGGGCATCGCCATCGCGGGTCTCGTCGCTGCGGGCATTGCACCGAAGGCGATCGATCCGCGGCTGGGAGGACTGGCCGGTGAACTCGGCGCGCTGCTCGTCGCGCTCGGGATCTGCTACTTCCTGTTGCGCGGCGGGCGACAGGGCGCGTCCGCAACCGCCGCCTGAATTCCCCGTCCGGTCAGCGGGCGGCCGCTCGCGTCAGTGCTGCGCGAGCCACTCGTCGAGCACCTGCTCGCTGCCCGCGGCCAGGCGTACGCCAAGCTTGCTGCGGCGATAGAGAATGTCTCGCGCCGTGCGGGCGAATTCAGCGTCACGCAGGTAAAGAATTTCCTGCGCGTACAGGCCGGGCAGCACGTCCTCGCCGAGATCCGCGACGCTCGAGCATCCTGCGAGCATCCGCTCCATGCGCGTGCCGTAGGCACGTGCATAACGGTGCAGCAGCGCGGCTGCGAGCCAGTCGTAACGGACACGCATCCGCGCCAGGAATCCCTCGAAGTCGGCGCCGGGCATGTCGCCACCCGGCAGCGGAGTCGCCGCCGTCCACGCATTCGGGGCAAGGCCGAGTGCCGGAGTCAGCATGTCGACCACCTGCTCCGCGAGCTTGCGGTACGTGGTCAGCTTGCCGCCGTACATGGACAGCAGGGGCGGTCCGGAGCGATCGAAATCGATGAGGTAGTCGCGCGTCACGCTTTTCGGATCGTCCATGGAAGCGGCCAGCAGCGGGCGCAGGCCGGCAAAGGTCCAGACGACGTCGTTCACGCCGAGGTCGCGCTGAAAGTACCGGTTGGCCATGTCGAGCAGGTACGCCTGCTCGGCCGCAGTGATCGCGGGATGCGCGAGGTCGCCCGTGTACTCGCTTTCCGTCGTGCCGATCAACGTGAAGTCGCCCTCGTAGGGCAAGGCGAACACGATGCGGCCGTCGGGCGCCTGGAAGATGTACGCGAATTCGTGATCGAACAGCTTGCGCACGACGATGTGACTGCCGCGGATCATGCGCGGATGGTGCCGGGCGGGCGTCGGCGTGCAGTGGTCGAGGAACTCCGCGACCCAGGGTCCCGCCGCGTTCACCACGGCCCGCGCTCGCAGGGTTCGTTCGCGACCGTCGGCGGCGCGCAAGACCGCAATCCATTCCCCGCCATCACGCTGCAGCCCGACGCAGGCAGTGCGAGTCAGCACCTCGGCGCCGCGCTCGAACGCATCGACGGCATTGGCGACGACCAGTCGCGCATCGTCTACCCAGCCATCCGAATACTCGAAGGCCGTGCGGTAACGCGGATCGAGCGATTGCCCGGCGGGATGCGTGCGCAGGTCGATCTTCCTCGACGCCGGCAGGTGCTTGCGCGTCGCCAGGTGGTCGTACAGGAAGAGACCGGCGCGGATCATCCATGCGGGCCGCAGGTGCGAGTCGTGTGGCAGCACGAAGCGCAGCGGCCACGCGAGATGCGGTGCGGACGCGAGTACCACCTCGCGCTCCTGCAGCGACTTCCGCACCAGCCCGAAGTCGTAGTACTCGAGGTAGCGCAGTCCGCCGTGGACCAGCTTGGTGCTGGCGGAAGACGTGTGCGACGCCAGGTCGTGCTGCTCGCAGAGCACCGTGCGCAGTCCGCGTCCTGCCGAATCGCGCGCGATGCCGGCGCCGTTGATGCCGCCCCCGACGACCAGGACGTCGCAGGAATTGCCCACGGTGGTCAACGGTAGAGCAGCACGGACGCGCGCTGCTCGCTCCACGCGAGTTCGTCCACGCGCGCGAGGGTGTCGAGATCGCCAGGCAGCGCCGCACGGTCGTCGACCCAGGTGCGCAGGAGTTCACTGCCATTGATCAGGTCGATGGCCAGCCGGTCGTTCTCGTACTCGTAAGGGAAGTTGCGCCACAGGTCGTAGCCCGGTTGCAGGTTGCGCAGCGCCTTGAACGCCAGTGCCTGCAGTCGCCATGGACGGAAGGCGACGTGATCGTACGAGCCGTCGTCGACGTGCGTCTGCAGTCCGGCGCAGAGCAGGCCCTCGTGCTTGTGGAACGTCGGCTCGAACCAGCAGGGGCGCAGCCGGCATCCCGCGAGCCAGGCTGGCGCGAGCCGGCGCATTTCAGCGACGAGGGCACCGATGTCGAGGTCGGGTGCGCCGAACAGTTCGAGCGGACGCGTCGTGCCGCGGCCCTCCGAGAGCGTGGTGCCTTCCAGCATCACGGTGCCCGGATAGCAGCGCGCCATCGCGAGGTTCGGCGCGTTGGGGCTCGGGTTGATCCAGCTGCGTTCGCCGAGCGGCCAGCCGCAACCCGGCGCGGACTCCGGCTGCCAGCCCGTCATTTCGACGACGCGGTAGTCCACGTCCAGTCCAAGGCGACGAATGAACCAGTGGCCCATCTCGCCGAGCGTGAGCCCGTGTCGCATCGGCATTTCACCCGCGCCGACGAAGCTTTCCCAGCCCGGCCGCAGGCTCAGGCCTTCGACCGGCCGGCCGATCGGGTTGGGCCGGTCGAGCACCCACACGCTCTTGCCGCGGCGCGCCGCGGCCTCGAGCACGTAACGCAGCGTCGTGATGAAGGTGTAGATGCGGCAGCCCAGGTCCTGCAGGTCGACGAGCAGCACGTCGAACGTGTCGAGCATCGCGTCCGTGGGGCGTCGCACTTCGCCATAGAGGCTGAAGACCGGTATGCCCAGCCGCGGGTCGTTATAGTCCGGCGACTCGACCATGTTGTCCTGCTTGTCGCCGCGCAGGCCGTGCTGCGGGCCGAAAGCGGCCGTGAGTCGCACGTCGTCGAGCGCGGCCAGCGCATCGAGCGAATGCGTGAGATCGGCCGTGACCGAGGCGGGGTGCGCGAGCAGTGCCACCCGGCGGCCGTGCAGGTCCTGGCGCAGAGCGGGGTCGGCACAGAGCCGGTCGATGCCGAACTTCACGAGCCCGGGTTCCACACGGCTTCGCGCAGCAGGTCCTTCGAGCCGGCCGGTTGCTTGCCGACCTGGAGCACGAAGCCCAGCCGGTGATGGAAGTCGGGCAACGCGGAGGGATGCGTGAGCGCCCAGTACGTCAGCCGACCATCCTTCTCTTCGACGACGGCCGCGGCGCCTGCTCGCAACGGCGACCCGGGTTGCGGCATTGGCAGTTCGGCAAGGTAGGTCACGGCCGTGAGCACCAGGCCCCGCTGGGTGGGTCGCACCGCCACGCGCGGGGGCCGCCGCACTTCGATCGGTGTCATTCCGCGCCGATAGGCAACGAAGCCGTACATCGCCCACTCGGTCGACGGTGAGAAATTCAACTCGCAGTACGCATCGCTGTCGGGGAGCGCGACGAAGACTTCGAAACACGTATGCCGCCAGAGTTCGTCGGCGCGTGCGGCACGACGCAGCTTCGGCAGCTCGACCTGCGACATGTCGGCATCGAGCACGAACCGCACGGCGAGCTTGCCGGCGCCGCCGATGCGCGCGCTCGCGGTGACGCCACGCACCGCGGTGCTCGGGCTGGACGGATGACAGGCCAGGGCGACCGTGTGGGGCTGTGTTCTTCGCATCGGACCAATTCTAATGGGACCGGCTCAGATTGGCTCGATCAACGTCGGGTCCGGCCGCTCCAGCCAGCCGAGGACCGCTGCGGCGAACCGGCCGCACTCCGCGATCGCCGTTTCCCACGCGCGGATCCTGCCTGCATGGTCGGGCCCGTAGCGATAGAAATCCTGCCGTTCCGGCAGCCTGCCGTGCGGCAGCGTGGCCAGGAATTCGGGTGAGGGGGCAACGAGCAACATGTCGTCGAGCCACGGATGGGCGCGCGGCGAGCGACGCCACGGCAGGTGCTTGTCGAGCCAGCCCGGGGTCACGAAGTCGTTGAAGTGCGGATAGAAAACGATGCGCTCCGCGGAGTGCCGTCGGTGATACGGCAGCAGCAGGTGGTAGTCGACGAGCGCCCCGTCCCAGTAAACCCCGGGTGGCGCGCCGGCAATGTCACGAACGGGAGAGGCCAGCAGGGGGATGGTGCCCGACGCCAACAGGGCATCCTCGGCGTTGTTCGAATCGAGACCGATGCGGACCAGGCCGAATGCGTCGAAACTGCCGCCGTCGAACACGCTGGGCCCGGACCCGGCGTCGAACACGACCCGCTCGAGGTAGCCGGCCAGGCGCGAGCGTGAGACCGCGTTGCTCAGCACGGCCCGGCCGAACGCCAGTTTCGATTCGCGACCGTGCAACGGGCCACGAGCACGCGAAGTCACGATGGAAAGCCTGACACCGGGTCGCCAGCGCATCTCGCCGTCGCCCCGCGCGGCGACGGCGATTCGACGGCAGACGGTGCTGACTTCGGGCGGCGTGGGGCGCGCGCTGTAACTCTGTTCGTGCACATACGCGTGCTGGACCCGGTCCAGCGCGGCCAGCGGATCGTGCTGCGCCAGCGCTGCCATCCGCCACGCACCCACCGATGCGCCGATGAGTTCCACGGGACGATCTTCGGGCAGCCAGCCGTGTTGCAGCAGCAGGCGGTCGAGGGGCAGCAGCGCGAGGCCCTTGGGTCCGCCTGCGGCCGCGGGAATGCACTCGATGTCGCCCGGGGCCAGCCCGCGGTCGAGCACGTGGCGCAAGGCGCGTGGGCCGGCACGCAGGACGAACGGGCGGGAACGGTCGCTCATCGGGGGAGCGATGCTAGCAGCTCGCACGACGGGTCCGCAGCGCTGCGCTACGATTCAGGGAGGGCGCAGGTCACCGACAGGGAGCGGGCATTGGACACGACTGCATCGATCGTCATCTGCGCGGCAGCCGTGGCCGGCCTGTTGGTCGCCGAGCGGCGCGCTTCGCAGGTTGGCAAGTGGTTGACGAAGCCGGTCGCCTCGGCGGCGTTCATGGCAGTCGCCGTGATCTCGGGTGCGCTCGACTCGGACTACGGGCGGCTGATCCTGCTCGGTCTCGGTCTCTGCCTGTTAGGTGACGTCCTGTTGATCCCCGAAGGTCGCCCCGCGGTGTTCCGGGCCGGCGTGTTTGCGTTTCTCGCCGGGCACCTCGCGTTTGCAGCTGCGTTCCTGACGCAGCCGCGCAGCCTGGCCTGGCTGGCCGTCGCGGTTGTGGCACTCGCGTTGGCGCTGTCTGGCGTCTGGCGCTGGCTCAGTCCCCGCTTGCCGGCGGACATGCGTCGGCCGGTGCAGGCTTACTTCCTGGTCATCGGAGTCATGACGGCATTGGCCTGCGCAGTAAGCGGGGCAGGCGGTCCGCCCATCGTTGCCGCGGGCGCGATCGCTTTCACGGCTTCCGACATTGCGGTGGCGCGTGATCGCTTCGTCCGCCAGGAGTTCGCCAATCGTGCGTGGGGGTTGCCGCTGTATTATTTCGCGCAGGTGCTGCTGGCGCTGACTCCGTCCGTGATCAGCGGCTGATCCACCGCTGCAGAGACGATGCCGCACTCCAACGAATCCCTGCCTGACGTGCCACGCTGTCCTGCGCCGTGGTCGCTGCGCGGGCACGCGTGGATGGTGGCGTTGCGGCTGCCCGCCGGCGATCCGGCACGGACGGCCTTCGTCCCTGCCGATCTCCGCGCAACGGTGAAGTCGGCGTTCTCAGTGCTGATGTGCGTTGCCTACGACGAGGCGCCCTGCGGTCCCTACCGCGAGTTGCTCTTCATCCCGGGCACGATGGATTTCGGCGACGCGCGCCATCCTTCCATCAGCCGCATCCTGGTGTCGACCTGGGAAAGCGTCGTCAACGGTCGCAGCAACTGGGGCATTCCGAAGGATCGGGCCGACTTCGACTGGTTCCGCAGCGACGCTGGCGACCGCTGGCGCGTGACCAGCGACGGCAGGGAGTTGTGCTCGCTCGAATTCACCGAGCCGACGGGCTTACGACTGCCGCTCAGCACAGCCTGGGTTCCGCGCCGACTGGGTACCCTCGCGCAGCGGCAGGACGGCCGGAACTACTACTACCAGCCCGAAGCCACAGGCAGCCTGCGGCTGTGCAGGCTGCGCGGGTGGCGCTTCGACCCGGAACTGTTCCCGGACCTGTCGCGCGCAGCCGTGCTCACGGCGGTGCGCATCGAAGGCTTCAGGATGATCTTTCCGCTAGCGCGCCAGTCGATACAGGGCGGGTCGCGTCCATGTGAACCCACCCTGCATCGATGACCGCCCTGATCGCTCAACCCACGTTATGCGCCGTGCCGGTCGCGTGCAGCGCCTGCAGTTCGCGGCTGCCGATCTTGTCGACCGCCCGGTCCAGCGCGCTGTCGTAGCACGCGCGGTACTGCATCCGGCGCTGCAGGTCCCGCGAATGCGGATCCTTGCCGCAGGCGCGTTCTGCGGCTGCCGACAATCGCGCATACAGCACCTTGTTGCCGGCGACGCTGTTGAGGTCGAGGTCGGAATACTTCACCACGACGCTGTCGTAGCGGGGGCTGGCAAGGTCCGGGTCGCCGGCCTGGGCCGTCGTGGTGATTCCGGTCGTCGCCGCGAAGGCGATCATCGTGACGAGCATGCGGGCTTGCTGTGTGTTCGTTTTCATCACGTACTCTCCTGAGTGTGTCGATCGAATTGCTTCCATTCACCGCGCACTGAGTTTGACCTCGTCGCCGCGCGTTGTGCGGTCGCCTCGTCGCGCCGTGCAGGCGACTCGTCGCACTCCGTCTGCTAAGGTGGCCTGCGCCGCCTCCGCGGCCGGTGCCGGCACATGCTCACGTTCAAGATCGCCTACACGGCATTCGTGCTGCTCGTGGTCGCGGTCTGGTGGCGCCACTACGGCTGGCGCAACTTCCTGTGGTTCTCCGACATCGCGTTCATCGGCGCAGTGCCCGCGCTCTGGCTGCAGAGTTCAGCGCTGGCGAGCGTGCTGGCCGTCGCCGTGCTGGTGCCCGAGATTCTCTGGAACGTGGACTTCGTGGCGCGCTTGACGTTGCGCCGCCGCATCACTGGCCTGACGGATTACATGTTCGAGCCCGAGCGTCCAAGACTGCTGCGTGGCCTGTCGCTGTTCCACGTGCCGTTGCCGCTGGTGTTGCTGTGGATGGTGCGCGAGTATGGGTACGACGCGCGGGCGGGCCTGGCAGGCGCCGTAGTGCTGGCTGCGGTCGTGCTGCCGTGGAGCCGCGCGGTCAGCACGCCTGAACGCAACATCAACTGGACTCATGGCTTCGGTGCCGGCCGGTGGTCATCGTCGCCCGCGACCTACGTGATGCTGCTCTTCTTCGCTTTCGTCCTGTTCGTCTTCCTGCCGACTCACGCGCTGCTGCAGAAGCTGTTCGGCGCCCAGCCCTGACGCGGGCTCCGCACTCGAAACGCAACCTCGGCCGCCGATTGCGGCTTGTGCGGATGATCCGGACCTTGGCAGCGGCGAGGTCTCGGCTATACTTCGCCCCAGCATCAAGACAGGGCGTTTTCCGCGCCCAGGCCAACCTGCCTTCCCGGGCAAGGTGGCTCGCACCGCAAGGTGCGGATGCGGCCGGCAGGCAACGAAGCGGGTGCAAACTCACTGGACCCTCCGGCGCGTCATGCGGTGGAGGGTTTTTCGTTTGCGAAACTCCCCCCAGTACACGCCGCGGGACGCGCCTCGTCGCACCGGCCAGGTGGCAACGCCCTCGGGCCAGGAGGTCTTGAACATGTCGATCCAGTCTCAGCACGCCGTGGCTACGCGCCCGGCACTACGGCCGGAACGCGTCGATGTCTCGGCGCATCGCGCACTGCTGCGCGCATTGATCCTTGCGGGTGCTCGCGGCGCCGTGCCAGCGGCTGTCACCGCTGCACTCATGCGCTACTGGCAGGAGTTGCGTCTGGCCAGCGTGACGCAGCGACGATGGGTCATTGCAGAGTTGCGCGCGGCTGTGCGACGGGGTGAGACCACGTCCCGCGCCTGGCTGCCCGTCGCGGTCGGCGAAACGGATCCGGAGCTGGTCCGCGAGGCCGTGCTGGGTTACCTCGGCGGAACCCCGGTCAGCATCGAGCGCCGTGAAATTGCGGTGGGCGACGCGCTCGACTGGATTCGCCGCGGCCTGGCGTTGAACCGGGTCGCCGTTTTCGTCGCGCTGCTGCAACTGGGCGACGTCACGATCAACGAGCGGCTGGCCGGTTTGCGGGGGCGATTGAACGGGGCGGAGGCAGCAGCGGTCTGGTGTGCGTTTGCCGATTGCGACGACACGCCCAGCGGTGATTTCATCGCCGAATGGCGGGCCTGCCTCTGAATCGGAGGGTGTTTACTGCGATGCGGTCATGGCCACGGCCGTCGGCGCTGCAGGACGCACGGCACGCTGCCAGTCGTTCACCGCGCGTGGCTTGCGGTCGGCGAGCCAGGCGAACACCAGCGCATGCCATGCCACGCGCTGCACGTAGGCGCGCGTTTCGTTGAAGGGGATGTTCTCGACCCAGATGTCGAGGTCCATCGGTGCAACTGGTCGCCAGCGCCGCGCGGCGTTGGGCCCGGCGTTGTAACCGGCGGCGGCCAGGGCCGTCTCGCCTTCGAAACGCTGGACCAGGCTCGCCAGGAACTCGGACCCGAGCGGGATGTTGACGGCGGGCTGCACGAGCTGAGCGCGCGTCGGCTCGGGCAGACCGGCGCGTCGCGCGGTCAGGCGCGCCGTCTCCGGCAACAACTGCATCAGCCCGATCGCACCGGCACCCGACGCCGCGTCGGCGCGAAACAGGCTCTCCTGCCGGATGATCGCGTAGATCAGTTCCTCGGGCAGTCCCGTGCGCCGGCTGGCGCTGCGCACGTCGGCGTCGAACGGCCGCGGATACAGCAAGTCGTAATCGTTGAACAGCTTCTGGCGTGCCGCGGTCGCGATGGCCTGGTCGTGCCAGCCCCAGCGCGACGCGAGGCCCACGGCCTGCACCTGCCGCGAGGGCGGCAACTCGTCGTACGCGGCGCGCCATTCCGCTGTCGCCTCGGCGTCCATGTCGCAGTGCAGGAGCTCGCGCGTGCGGACGAAGGCGGCTTCGGCCGCCAGCGCGTCCACCGCGGCCTCGCTGAGTGCGAGCGGTTCGAGTTGCGGCGTGAACTTGCGGTCCAGCCGCGCGGCCGCGTGCGCGGCATACCAGTTGTCGGTCGGGATGACGGTGGCATACAGCTCGCGTGCCCGGGCAACATCACCGAGCTTCTCGCTCGCCCGCGCCGACCAGTAGCGCCAGCGCGGCTGGTCACGCAGGTCAGCGGGCATCGCGGCGATTGCAGCCGCCACTTCGCGCCAGTCACCGGCCCAGAGCGCAGCGCGGACATGCCACTCGTGGGTGCGCTCGTCGAAGTCGTCCTCGTGCGCGAGACGGAAGAAATCGAGCGCGCGCGGATGACGGCTCCACGACAGCGCGAGCGCTACGGCCAGGGCGTACGGGCCTGCAGCGCGCCCTTCGAGTCCGCGAGACTGCGTCAATGCCGGGAAAGCGGCGGCGGCCGCCTCCGCGTCTGCGCGCGCGAAGCGTGACCAGCCGTCCGCGAGTGCCTGTGGCTCGACGACCTTCGCAGGTTGTGCGATCAGCGCCGGAATCTCGCGCCCGGGTTGCTCGATCAGGGCGGCCCATTGCAGCAGTGGAGCCGCGCGTGCAGCGGGCAGCGACTTTGCGAGGAATCGCGCGAGCCCGGCTTCGCCCGCTTCGAGCGCCAGGCGGGCACGCCGTTCGACCATGACGTCACCCGGCCCACCCCGTGCGCGCCACCAGGCGAGCGCCGGATCGCAGGCGTCGGGCAGGCTCCTGGCGGTGAGCCAGATGTCGGTCAGTTCCGCCTCCAGCCCGTCGACCTGGCCCAGCGCGACGCGCGCGGCGAGCCAGTGGCAGCGCAGCGTGGATTGCGTGTCGCGGTCCCCGCGGTATTCCCCGACGTACGTCGACCAGGCCTGTCGCTCAGCGAGGTGGGCTAACCACGCCGATCGCAGTTTCCGCGTTACGGGCCGATCCCCTTGTTGCGCGAGAAACACGGCGATCTCGTCGTCGAGCGGGAGCCGCGGCTCGCCACCCGGCCGCGCCGCATCGGGTCGTATCAGCGCCAGCTGCTGGCTCAGTCGCGCCGCCTGCAGGTAGGGGTAGAGCGGATAGCGCTGCAGGGCCGCGGTATCGCCGCCGGCCGGGGCAAAGGGGGCGGCAGCTACGGCAGCCATGGCCGCAACGAAGGCCTCGCGCACCTGCTGCGGGGTGTCGTCGTCGTCTGCGCGCGCGGATGAGCCCAGCGCAAACAGGGCGAAGAACAGCAGGGCAATGAGACGCGGTGCGGTCTGCATGAGGGTCCATCCGGGGGGCGCCCGCAAGTTACCGCATTGCAGCAGGAAATTCGTCGCCATTTTGGTCGTTGTTACTCGCATACAACAAACTTGACTGACGGTAAACTAGAATATACAAAGGGTCGCAATGCCGGGCGGGGCGGGGCAACCATGCTCTTCGTGCGGCGGCGGAGTCGACCATTCATTCGGGGGAATTAGATGAACACTGCCTCTGGTAGTTCGATTGTCCTGCGCACGGCCGTCGTGCTGTCACTTTTCGGCGCGGCCCCGCTGGCTGGCGCGGCTGACTCGCTCGCCCTCGAGGAGATCGTCGTCACCGCGACCAAGGTCGCCCAGGACATCGGCAGCACGCCGGCGGCGATCACCGCCATCACGGCGGACGCACTCGGCCCCGGCGGCATCCGGGAAGTGCGCGATCTCGCGCTCTCGGTGCCGAACCTCTCGGTCGGCGATCAGTTCGGGGTCAACCGCACGTTCATCCGCGGCATCGGCATGACCAGCATCGACCTCGGTGCCGACGGCGCCGTGGCGTTCCTGCAGGACGGCGCGATGATCCCGCGCCCCTCGCACCAGCTCGCCGGCTTTTACGATCTCGAGCAGATCGAAGTGCTGCGCGGACCGCAGGGGACGCTGTACGGTCGCGGCGCGACCGCAGGCGTGGTCAACATGATCACCAGGAAGCCGACCGAAGATCTCGACGGCTACTTGAACTACACGATCGGCAATTACTCGGCGACCACTGTCGAAGGCGCGCTCGGTGGTCCGATCGGCGGCGAGACCGTGATGGCGCGCATCTCGGGCAAGGCCGACAAGCGTGACGGCTACGGCCGCAACCTCACCACCGGCAAGCCGGTGGACAACCGCAATGCACAAGCCGTCCGTGGCAGCCTGCGCTTCAAGCCGAGCGACACGCTCGACATGGTGCTGATGGCCGACTACTTCCAGGAAGACGACTACAACTACGCCTTTCATTTCCTGGGCACGACTGTCGTGCCGGAAGACGAGCTGGCGCACAACCTGCTCGGCGGCCGGACGATCTTCGACTATTACGCCGACAGGGGCAGGAAACCCAACCAGCGCAACATCGTCTCGGACCAGGACCCGATCAACGAGCGTGACGGCACGGCCGTCAGCGGGATCATCGACTGGGACTTCGCCGACGGCTGGAACATGAAGTCGATCACCGCCTGGCGCGATTTCAACCGTTTCCTGCGCGACGACCTCGACGGGTCCGACGTCGACATGTTCGGCCAGAACAACTACATCGAGGAAAGCGAGTCCTGGAGCCAGGACTTCACCGTCGCCGGCACGGCGGCCAACGTCGAATGGTTGATGGGTGCGAACTACTTCAGCGAGAAGATGCACGGCGAGGTGAAGGTGC
Organism: uncultured Gammaproteobacteria bacterium; assembly: GCA_963700045.1. Lineage (GTDB taxonomy): Bacteria > Pseudomonadota > Gammaproteobacteria > Steroidobacterales > Steroidobacteraceae > RPQJ01. The sequence continues at coordinate 26,606 of CAVOWK010000015.1, read as the reverse complement.
CGCTCACCAACCTCGGTCTCGTCTTCGGGCTGCCGGCTGATTTCTTCAACGACGGCAACTACTGGCAGAACGGCGACGTCGACGTCGAGGCCTACGGCGTGTTCCTGCAGGGCAGGTACTCGTTCACCGACGCGTGGGCCCTGACGCTGGGCGCGCGCTACAACTACGAGAAGCGTGAAGGCACCGGCTCGTTCATCTTCGATGCGCTCGGCGTCAACGTGCCGACGGACCGCGAGAAGTCCTGGAACAAGGTCACGCCGAAGGTATTGCTGGAGTACAAGACCGGCAACGACGGCCTCGCCTACCTGCAGTTCACGCAGGGCTTCAAGTCGGGCGTGATCAACATCGGCAGCCTCAACGAGGTCATCGACCCCGAGTACGTCGACGCGTACGAGGTCGGCTACAAGATGCCGTTCGCCGGCGACCGCGCATCGCTGCGCACGGCCGCGTTCTACTACGACTACACCGACCTGCAGGTCGGTTTCGTCAACGAGCAGAGCGTGGTGGAGACGGTCAATGCCGCGTCGGCCGAGATCATGGGCGTCGAGGTCGAGTTGTTCGCGCGCTTCACGGAAGGGCTGTCGGGAAACCTCTCGGCCACGTGGCTCGACGCGACCTACACGGACTTCGTGACGGGTGACTACCGGCAGAACTTCGACCAGGTCGACCTCTCTGGCAACTACCTGCAGAACGCGCCGAAGTACACGCTGAACGGGGTCCTCGACTATCGACGGCCGGTGACGGAGACCGGCGCGTTCGTCGGCCGCATCGAGGCGTCGTACCAGGACAAGGTGTACTTCACCGAGTTCAACAACTCGGACGCCGAACAGGACGCCTACGGCCTGCTGAACCTGATGGCCGGCTACGAGGGTGGCGACGGCAAGTGGAGCGTCATGGGCTGGGTCCGCAACGCGACCGACGAGTTCATCTACAGCAACAACATCATCACGGCGCCGCTGTACGGCAGCGTCCGCGTGGGTTCGCTGCTGCCGCCGCGCACGTACGGCTTGACCCTGTCCCTCAACTTCTGACGGCCGGCGGGGACCGGTTGCGATGCTGCGCATCGGCGACGTGCGGGTCCATCACATCGAGGAGTGGCAGGGGAATTTCCTGCCGCCCTCGGTGTTTTTCGTGGGCTATGACGAGGCCACCTTCCGCAGCTTCGCGCCGGGGCTGACGCCGCAGTACTACCGCGACGACGCGGACAGCATCTACGCGTTCCTGCAGAGCTGGATCCTCGAGGTCGACGGCCTCAAGGTCCTGTACGACACCGGGGCTGGCAACGCCAAGGAGCGGCCCGGAATCCCGCTCTTCGGCGGTCTCGACACGCCGTTCCTGACGCGGATGGCGGCTGCAGGCTTCGCCCCCGACGACATCGACATCGTCATCTGCTCGCACCTGCACGTCGACCACGTCGGCTGGAACACGCAGCTGCACGCGGGCCGCTGGGTGCCGACCTTTGCCAACGCCCGTTACCTCTTCTCCGCGATCGAGCGTGACTACTGGGATCCGCAAGGCCCGGGCGCCCGCCCGACCGCGGCCGGCGCGATCGTGAACACCAACGTCTTCGAGGACAGCGTGCAGCCGCTGCTCGATGCCGGCAGCGCCGAACTGGTGGGCGAGGGGTACCGCGTCAGCGAGTCGACCACGCTGCGGCTTGGGCCGGGCCACACGCCAGGCCACCTGATCATGGACGTGCGCTCCGCCGGTGACAGCGCGCTGTTCGTGGGGGACATCCTGCATCACCCGGCGCAGGTGTATTGCCCCGACTGGAACAGCCCGTACTGCGAGGACCAGCCGCAAGCCCGTCAGACGCGCCGGCGCGTGCTGGCAGACGCCGCCGATCGCGCTGCCCTGATCGTCCCAGCTCACTTCGGCGGCGCGCACTGCTGCCGTGTGCGTCGCCGCGGCGACGCGTTCGAACCCCTGTTCGAGACACCATGAACGCGACCGCACCGCTCGACGCCGGCTATCGTTTCGATCCGGCCGATCCCGACCTCATCCGTCATCCATACCGGCCGTACTACGAATACCTGCGGGGCGTGCCGGGCCTGCACAAGGCGGCGACCGAGTATTACGTGGCATCGCGCTACGCCGACGTGCGCGAGGTGATCACGAACCACGCAGCGTTCGGGCAGGGCAATTTCGTCCACAACATCCAGCTGTATTACGGCCCGGAATTCGACGTCATGGCCCACTCGTCGTACCGCTGGCTGTCCGAAGTGTTCGTGATGCAGGACCCGCCCGCGCACACGCGACTGCGCAAGCTCGTGGCGTTCGCACTTACGCCGAAGCGCGTCGCTGCGATGCAGCCGCGGATCCAGCAGATCGTCGACGGCTTGATCGACGCGATGCTGGCCAGAGGCGAGATCGAGCTGCTCTGGGACTTCGCGTACCAGCTGCCGACGCTCGTGATGTGCGACATGCTCGGCCTCGAGGGCGACGAGCGCTCGCCGGCGAGTCTGGCGCGGCTGACGCGGGCCGTGGCCGAGTCGTTCATCGTGTTCGAGACGCGCGCGCTCGAACCCGAGCTGCTTGCGCAGGCCGACGCGCAGATGGATTTCCTCAACGATTTCTTCGGCCGGATCTATGACCGCAAGCGCGCCAACCCGCAGGACGACCTGACCAGCGCGCTGGTGCAGGCGAAGGACGAGGATGGCTCCGCGCTGACCAGGGCCGAGGTCGCGAACGTGATCGTGGCGATGTTCGGCGCGGGCTTCGAGACCACGGCGCACATGCTTGGCAACGGCATGCTGGCGATGCACCGGGCACCGGGGCAATGGCAGGCCCTGGTCGCAAACCCGGACGAGATCGCGCCGCGCGCGGTCGATGAAGTGCTGCGCTTCGAATCGTCGCTGCAGGGCACATACCGCACGGCGCTGCAGCCCGCGGTGGTCGGTGGCTTCAGCGTGCAGCCGGGCGAGCGCGTGCTGTGCCTGCTCGGCGCGGCCAATCGTGATCCGTCCGTGTTCGAGCGCGCCGACGTGATGGATGTCACGCGCAAGGATTCGCGCATGCTGTCGTTCGGTGGCGGCATCCACCACTGCATCGGGCAGCAACTCGCGCGACTCGAAGGTCGCGTCGCGTTCACCTCGCTCGCCCGGCGCCTGCCGCACGTCGAGGTCGACGTCGAGGGAGCCGTGTGGCGCGCGGGCTTCCTGTTTCGCGGCCTGACCGGATTGCGCTGCCGGGCCTGAGCGGCGAGCCGCTCACTTCCGCTTCAGGAACGCCTTGATCCGGGCGCGGAAGCCCTCGGTGCCGCTCAGCAGCGACTGCTGCCGGTCTTCGTTGGCGATCGCCGACTCGATGCCCGGCGCGTCGATGCCGACCTGCAGGCCCTGCTTGGTCAGCGCCAGTCCGAGCGGATCCGCCTGCAGCAGCGACTCAACGGTCTTCGCGCCCGCGGCTTCGAGCTCTGCCGCCGGCACGACCGCCGTGACGAAACCGAGCGCGGCAGCGCGCGTCGCGTCGAGAAACGACCCGGTCATCAGCATCTCGGCCGCGATCGACGTTCCCACCGCGCGGGGGAGCAGGTAGCTCATGCCGACGTCGCAGCCACTCAGGCCCACCTTGATGAATGCGGCATTCATGCGCGCTTCCGCCGTGCAGATCCGGATGTCGGAAGCGAGCGCGAGCGCGAAGCCGCCACCCGAGGCCGCGCCCTGCAGCAGGCAGACGATCGGCTGCGGGCAGCGACGCATCGAGACGAAAATGCTGCTGAGTCGCTGCTGGAAGCGCAGGCGGGCGGCCGTGTCGAGTTCCTCGATCAACCCCGTCATCTCGCGCAGGTCGAGTCCGGCGCAGAACGCCTTGCCGGTCGCGCGCAGCACGATTACCCGGGTCGCGGTGTCGTGCACGCGCGCGCCGAAGTATTCGGCGAGCTCGGCGATCATGCGCGCGTTCATGGCATTGAGCGCATCGGGCCGGTCGAGCGTCAGCCAGTCGGCGTCGCCGCGCCGTTCGACACGGAAGGTTTCGTACCTGGAATCGTCGCATTGATCCATGATCGTCCTGCCGTCAGGTTTTCGCGAGCACGCCACCGTCGAGCGGGATGACGTTGCCGGTCATGTACGAACTCGCCCGCGAGCCGAGGTAGAGCGCGAGCGCGCCGATGTCGTCCTTCGAGCCTTCGCGGCCGAGCGGGATGGTCTTGCGCATCTCGGCCATGCGCTCCTCGTTGCTGATCATGAAGTGCGTCATCTTCGACGGGAAGAAGCCCGGCGCGATCGCGTTGACGACGATGCCGCGCGGGGCCAGTTCCGCCGCCAGCACTTTGGTGAGCTGGTGGATCGCAGCCTTGCTCGCCGCGTACGACCAGGCGCGCAGCACCTGGCTGGTTACGCCGTACACCGAACCGATGTTGATGACGCGGGCAGGGTCGGCCGCGGTTGCCGCGGCCTGCAACTTCGCGAGGAATGTCTGGACCAGCACGAACGGCGCCTTGACGTTGACACCCATCACCGAGTCCCAGGCCTCGGCCGGGAACTTCTCGACGGCAGAGCCCCAGGTGATGCCGGCGTTGTTGATCAGGACGTGCAGCCTGTCCTCGCCCTCGAGCGCGGCGCGCAGCGCCTCGACGCCCATGGGCGTGGCCACGTCGCCCTGGACGGCCCGCACCTCGCCGTATGCCGCGAGTTCCTGTCGGGCCGCTTCCAGCGGTCCAGGCTTGCGTCCCGTGATGTACACGCGCGCTCCGCAGCGCAGGTAGGCCTCGGCCATGGCGAGGCCGAGGCCCGACGAGCCGCCGGTGATCACGGCGGTTTTTCCCGCGACGGAAAACAGGTCGGCGTAAGGATTCTGTGACATGTCTGGCCCCCGGGTTGACCGATGACTTCAAAAATAAAACCGCTAGTAGATTTTTTATACCATTAGTATACTCGGGCGCACGGAGCCAAACGACCCATGCACAGCCACGACCAGCGACCGCCGGCCTACCGCAGCGCTTCGGGCATCGAGCTCAAGGCGAGCTACGGCCCGGAAGACGTCCCGGCGGAGCATGCCCGCGTCATGAGCGCGGCGCCGGGCCGGCCGCCGTTCCACCGTGGCTGCTTTCCGCAAGGCTACCGCACCAAGCCCTGGCGCATCTTCCAGCTGAGCGGCTTCGGCAAGCCCGAGGACGAGAACGAGCGCATCAAGTTCCTGCTCCGCAACGGCGAGACCGGGTTCCTGATGGAGCACGACCGCAACACGGCCGACCACCTCTACAACGTCGACCATCCGGACGTCGTCGCGCGAAAAGAAGACGTGGGCCTCACCGGCGCGGTCATGCAGAGCGTGCGCGAGACCGAACTGTGCCTCGCGGACCTGCCGATCGAGAGCACGTTCGGGCATGCGGGCGGCGCCGTGGTGCAGCATGCGCCGTTCGCGCTCGCCGCTTATTGGACGGTGGCAAAACGCCGCGGCATCCCGCTCGCGCAACTATTCGGCACGGGGCAGAGCGACTTCTTCCTGACCTACCTCGGCTGCGTCACCAAGCAGCAGGTGCCGACGGCTCCCGGCCTGCGGCTCAACGCCGACATCATCGAGTTCTGCAGCGAGCACTTGCCGAAGTGGGTGCCGGTCTCGATCGCCGGCTACAACGGCGGCGACACCGGCCTCAATGCCTGGCAGGAACTCGGCGCGGTGATGGCGAACGCCATCGAATACCTCGACGAGGTAAAGCGTCGCGGTCGCATGGACATGACGGTCGCGGCGCAGCGTGTCGGCGGCGTCAATTTCCGCACCACCATGGAAATCTTCGAGGATGCGGCGAAGCTGCGGGCCGCCCGCAAGATGTGGCACAAGCTGCTCAGCGAGCGCTACGGCATCACCGACGAGCGGGCGCTGCGCATGCGCATCCACATCGTCACCTCGGGCGCGTACATGCAGTACCAGCAGCCGTTCAACAACATCGTGCGCGGCACGCTGATGGCGCTGACGGCCGTGCTCGGCGGCACGCAGTCGCTCGGCGTGTCGGGCTACGACGAGGCGATTTCGATCCCGAGCGAGCACGCGCACCAGATGTCGGTGCGCATCCAGCAGATCCTCGAGCACGAGACCAACATCCCGGCCGTGACGGATCCGCTCGGCGGTTCGTATTACGTCGAGTCGCTGACGGCCGAACTCGAGCGCCGCGCGTGGGAGTTCGTCGACCAGTTGCAGGCGCAGGGCGGCTTCCTCGCCACGCTGGACTCCGGCTGGCTGCACACCCGCGCGCGCGAGAACCAGGAGTCGCAGGCGATCGCGGAGGCGCGCGGCGAACGCAAGATCGTCGGCGTGAACTGTTTCAAGGAAGACATCACGCCCTGGGAGGTCGACGGCTTTCCGCCCGTGACGGACGCGTATCCGGTTGCGCTCGAGCGGCTGAACGCCGTGCGCCGCGAACGGCACGAGACGGCGGCGACCGCGGCGATGCGCGAACTCGCGGCGACCTGTCGTGACCCCGATTGCAACATCATGCCGGTCATGATGCGGGCCGTGGACGCGGAGGTGACGATCGGCGAAATCGGCGACATCTTCCGCCAGGCCTGGGGCGACTGGCAGACCCCGAAGCTGGTCTGACGCGCCGCTGCAGCAAGAAGGGACACCATGTCATCCGTCAGCAACGAATCGACGTCCGCGACCAGTTCCCCGGCGGCGACGGATGGCGCACCGCGCCGCATCCTGCTCGCCAAGACGGCCCTCGACGGCCACTGGCGCGGCATCTCCGTCGTCGCGCGTGCGCTGCGGGACGGCGGTTTCCAGGTGATCCTGGGCGGCATGAGCACGGGCACGGAGATCGTGCGCGCGGCGATCGACGAGGACGTCGATCTCGTGGGATTGAACGTCGGTGGCCACGTCGAAGTCGCGGAACGCATCGTCGGCGAATTGCGCGCGGCGCGGGCCGACTTGCCGGTTTTTGCGGGCGGCATCATCGCGCCGTGGGCCGCCAGGCGCCTGCAGGCGCTCGGCGTCGAAGTGTTTCCGCCTGGATCGCAGCTCGACGAGATCGTTGCCTGCGCGCGCCGCCTGACCGGCACCGAACCCGCCAGCGTCAGCGGCTGAGCACGCTCGCAAGCAATGCCGCGCCGGCCTGCTCGAGGTCGGACTCTCCTGCCTGCACCGCCTCGATCAGCCGCGTGAACTCAGCGGAGCGCAGCGTCGTTTCGATGCGACTTTCCAGCTGAGCCGAAACCAGCCTGCGCAAGGCGAGCCGCAGCAGACGCTGCTGTCGCTGGGCCATCGTGCCGGTCAGCAGCAGGTGGGCGCGGTGCGCCGCGATCGCTGCCCAGACCTCATCCGTGCCGCGATCTTCGCTCGCCACGGTTTCGACGATCGGTGGTCGCCATGCCGACGCGGGCAACTGGCTCACGGTGCGTTCGAGGTCGAGTCGTGCAGCCTGCGTGCCTGCGCGATCCGCCTTGTTGATGACGAAGATGTCGGCCATCTCGAGCAGGCCGGCCTTTACCGCCTGCACTTCGTCGCCCGCGCCGGGATTCAGCACGACCACCGTCGTGGTCGCCGCTTCGACGACTTCGAATTCGGTCTGCCCGACACCGACGGTCTCGATCAGCACCCAGGGCCAGCCGGCCGCATCGAGCGCACGGATCGCGAACGGGGTGGCGAGCGCGAGTCCGCCCGCGCCGTTGTCGGCCGTCATCGAACGTACGAAGACGCGCTCGTCCGCCGTGGTGTGCTCCATGCGCAGGCGGTCGCCGAGCACCGCACCGCGCGTGAGCGCCGACATCGGATCGAGCGCGAGCACTGCGACGCGTTCGTCGCGACGCACGGCTGATTTGAGCAACGACCCGACGAGCGTGGATTTGCCGGCGCCAGGTGGGCCGGTGAGACCCACCGTGGCGGCCCGACCCGTGTGAGGAGCCAGCACCGCGTCGATCGCGGCAGCTTCGAGTGGCCGTCGGTCGATCAGCGTGATCGCCCGGGCGAGTGCGGCGCGGTCCCCGCGCAACAGACGCCCGAGCAGATCCGCCGGTACCGGCAACTCAGAGAGCCTTGCGCAGCAGCGGCACCAGGGCTTCAGCGTTGGCGATCGGGCGCGGATTGGTGCCGCACCAGATGTCCTGGAACGTGTAACCCGCGAGCGGCGCGAGGTCGGCTTCCTTGAGGCCGACTGCGGTGAGGCTGCGCGGCATGCCGAGCCCGCGGATCGCTGCGTCGGCCAGTTCGTGCGCCGGGCGGTTCGGCTGTCCGAACGCGATGCTGATCAGCTTCTGGCGTTCGCCGTTGACGACGCTGTTGTACTCGAGCGCGAACGGCGCCATCACGCACGACGTGTAGCCGTGCGGCACGTCGAACGAGCCGCCGAGCGCATGGCCCACGGCATGGCTGATGCCCATCGGCAGTCCGCAGACGATCGACGTCATCGAACACCACGCGCCCATCTGGCACATCTGCCGCGCCTCGAGGTCGTTCGGGTTCGCCTTCACGCGCGGCAGGCCCTGCGACAGCAGGCGCACGGCGTTCATCGCCATGCCGTCGTACCAGTCGTTGGAGTTGAGCGAGCCTAGCGTCTCGAACGCGTGATCGAACGAGCGCACGCCCGTCGACAGCCAGATCCATTCCGGCGTGTGCAAGGTGAGCGCCGGGTCCATGATGACCGCGCGTGCCGTCATCTTCGGGTGCACGTAACCCTGCTTGACGTTGGTGACCTTGTCCGTCGCGCCGGAGAGGGCGTTGAACTCACCGCCCGACAACGTGGTCGGCGCGATCACCACGGGGATGTCGGGCCCCTCGAACGCCGGTGCCGTGACCGTGTGATCGGCGTTGACCACGATGTGGTACGCCTCCATCGACTCGGGCGTGCGCAGGCCGTGCTTGAGGCAGACCGCGAGGATCTTGGTGAGATCGGTGCACGAGCCGCCGCCGATCGACACCAGCAGGTCGGGCGACAGGGGTTCGGCGGCGGCGACCGCCGCAGAAACGTCCTCGCGCGGCACGTGCGGACGCACTTTGTCGAACACGCCGACGAGCCTGGCGCCGAGCGCGCGGCGCACCTTGTCGATTTCGTCGGTCTTGTTGTTGAGCGTGTTGCTGCAGACGAGGAAGACTCGTTTCGCGCCGATCGTCGCGGCTTCGTCCGCCAGTGCCTGGGCCACCGGGCGGCCGCTGTGGACGCGCTCCAGTGGGGTGAGTCCGATCATCGTCTGGTACATGGACGGCTCCGCGAAAAAGCCGGGAAAAGCCCCTGCGCGCTCGATTGTATCGACGTTACCGATGGTGTACAAAGTATTACTAACGGGAAGCAACACAGACTCCGAAGTAGCGTTGACCCGGAGCCGAACGTAGCCTGCTCTTGCGCTGCAAGAGCGTTCGTTTGAAGGGGGGAGTTCATGGCGAGCGCGCCGGCCGCACCAACCACTGGCCACGCTGATCCGCGCGTTCCTGCGCGCGAGCGTTGCGTCGTCCGCTATCTCATCGACCGCTGGGCCACCGAGCGCCCCGACCAGCCGTACGTGATCTTCGACGGCGGCCGGCGCTGGACGTACCGTGAGCTGCGCGAGCAGGTGATCGCGATCGCGGCCGGCCTGCAGCGGGCCGGTGTGCAGCAGGGCGAGCACGTGCTGTGCTGGCAGCCGAACACGCCCGAGATGCTGCTTACGTACTACGCGCTCAACTACCTCGGCGCGGTGTACGTCCCGATCAACACCGCGTATCGCGGGGGCGTGCTCGAGCACGTCATCGAGAATTCGGATGCGAAGCTCGCGGTCGTGCACAGCGACCTCGTGCCGCGACTCAAGGAAGTGAAACTCGCCCGGCTCGAGCGGTTGGTGGTGACTGGCGCGGATGAAGTTCCGCCGGCGCCGTTACCGGCTGTTCTCTTCTCGACGCTGCCGGGCGCCGAGGCCGACCTGCAGCCACTCGCGCGTCCGATCGAGCCGTGGGACACGCAGTCGATCATCTACACGTCCGGCACGACGGGTCCGTCGAAGGGTGTGCTGTCGTCCTACCTGCACATGTACACGAACCCGGGCCCCGAGGCCTGGCACTTCATCGACGGCGCCGATCGCTTCCTCGTCAACATGCCGATGTTCCACATCGGCGGCATGGGGCTCAGTTTCGCGATGCTGGCGCGGGGCGGTTCGATCGTGCTGCCCGAGCGCTTCTCGACGGACACGTTCTGGCCGCTCGTGCGCGAGACGGAGACGACGGCGGTGTTCCTGCTCGGGGTGATGGCGACCTTCCTGCTCAAGGCCCCCGCCGGGCCGCAGGATCGCACTCACAAGGTGCGCAAGTGTTTCATCGTGCCGTTGAGCGACGGGGCGGAGGAGTTCCACCAGCGCTTCGGTCTCGACGTGTACACGATCTTCAACATGACGGAGATTTCATCGCCGATCGTGTCCGAGCCGAATCCGCAGGTGCGCGGCACCTGCGGCAAGGTGCGGGCGGGCGTCGACGTCAGGCTCGTCGATGACAACGATTGCGAGGTCGCCGTCGGGCAAGTCGGCGAGATGATCGTCCGCACCGACCGGCCGTGGGCGATGAACAGCGGTTACTACAAGAACGCCGAGGCGACCGCGCGTGCGTGGCGCAACGGCTGGTTCCACACCGGCGACGCGTTCCGCGTGGACGAGCAGGGCAACTTCTTCTTCGTCGACCGCATCAAGGACGCGATCCGCCGCCGCGGCGAGAACATCTCCTCGTTCGAGGTCGAAGCCGAGATCGTCCGCTTCCCGGCAGTGCGCGAGGCGGCAGCGGTCGCGGTGCCGAGCGAACTGGGCGAAGACGAAGTCATGGCGATCGTGGCGCCCGCACCGGGACACACCATCGATCCCGCGGAACTGCTCGAGTTCCTGCGCGGGCGCCTGGCCTATTTCATGATCCCGCGGTACGTGCGCGTGCTGCCCGAGCTGCCGAAGACGCCGTCGGCCAAGGTGCTCAAGGCCGACCTGCGCCGGCAGGGAATTACTGCGGATACCTGGGACCGCGAGCAGGCCGGTATCGTGATCCGTCGCGACAGGATCGGGAGCTGAGACGTTGGCCACGGGAAAAGCAGCGGCCAGGACGGCACGCGCGACGGGTGTCGATGCGGAGGCCGGCAAGACCCATGAACTGCGCACCGAGGTGCAGGAGTTCAAGCGCCGCCGCATCCTCGAGGAGGCGCGCGAGCTGTTCTTCGCGCAGGGCTACGAATCGACGACGCTCGATTCCATCGCCGAGTCGCTCGACGTCACCAAGCCGTTCCTCTATTCGTACTTCCGCAACAAGAGCGAGATCCTGAACGCGATCTGCGAGATCGGCATCACCGAGTCGATCGCGGCGCAGGAGGAAGTGCTGGCCATGGACCTCGCACCGTCCGAGAAGCTGCGGCTCATCGTCGAACGCGTCACCACCATCGTGATCCGCGACCAGAAGTACGTCGTCGTCTACAACCGCGAGGAAAAGAACCTCGAACAAGCCGAGCAGAAGCACCTGATGGACCTGCGCAAGTCGTTCGACCAGCGTCTCGCGAAACTGCTGGAGGAAGGCAATGCCAGCGGCGACTTCGCGGTGGACCAGCCGCGCATGCTGGCCGTGTCCATCAGCGGCATGCTGACATGGGCGGCGACGTGGTATCGGCCACGCACCGCGTACACGGTGACCGACGTCGTGATGCACATGATCCAGACCGTCGAACGCATGGTCGGCAACAAGTCCCGCGCCAGGTAGGCGCCCCGCGTACGAGAGACGAACGAGAGACGTTGCCCATGGCCATGCGCCGCACCATTTTCGAACCCGAGCACGAAACGTTCCGCGACGGTGCCCGTCGCTTCTTCCAGGCCGAGATCGCGCCGCATGCGGAGCGCTGGCGCAAGCAGGGCATGGTCGACCGGGAGGCCTACCTCAAGGCCGGCGGGCAGGGCTACCTGCTGATGTGGGCGGACGAAATATACGGTGGCGCGGGCGTCGCCGATTTCCGTTACGAGCAGGTGCTGATCGAGGAGAACATCCGCCATGGCGAGCCGTGCTTCTACCTCAACCTGCACTCGCGCCTGGTGGGGCCGTACTTCGGCCAGCTCGGCAACGACGAGCAGAAGGCCCGCTTCCTGCCGGCGTTCGTGCGGGGCGAGAAGATCCTGGCCGTTGCGATGACGGAGCCGGGCGCCGGCAGCGACGTGGCCGGCATGAGGACGCGCGCCGAGGACAAGGGCGACCACTGGCTGCTGAACGGCTCGAAGACGTACATCTCCAACGGGCAGCTCGCGGACGTCGTGGTCGTCGCGGCACGCACGGTGCCCGACCAGCGCTACGGCATCGGACTTTTCATTGTCGAGCGCGGCATGGAAGGTTTCGAACGCGGGCGCCACCTGCAGAAGATCGGCCTGCACGCGCAGGACACGTCCGAACTCTTCTTCAAGGACGTGAAGGTGCCGAAAGCCAATGTGCTGGGCGACCCGGCCAGGGGCTTTCACTACCTCACGCACTTCCTGGCCGAAGAACGCCTGATCGGCTCCGTGCAGTACACGACGGGAGCCCAGCTGGCGTGGGACCTCACGCTCGACTGGGTCAAGCAGCGCCGCATGTTCGGCAAGCCGCTGGGCGCGTTCCAGAACACCCGCTTCAAGCTCGCTGAACTGCGCGCACAGATCGATGCCGCGCAGGTCTTCGTCGACACGCTCGTGACCGAGCACCTGCAGGGCAAGCTGAGCGCGGACCTCGCAGCCGAGGCCAAGCTACTGACCAGCGAACTCGAGTTCCGCACGGCAGACGAATGCCTGCAGCTGTTCGGAGGCGCCGGCTACATGGAGGAGTACCGCATTTCGCGGTGCTTCACGGACGCGCGGGTCTCGCGGATCTACGCGGGTGCCTCCGAGGTCATGAAGGAGATCATCTCCCGCGGCTTCGGGCTCGACGACCGCAAGCTGACCTGAACCGACGCAGTCGATTCTAAGTCTCTGATATTCCTGCTTCCTCGCCGGCTCATCGGTAGCGGGCCGCGTCGCGGGCTAGGCCCTGGACCCTGGCCCCTGGCCCGGAACCCGTCCGACCTCTCCCGATGCAACGGGAGCGCTGCCGAGGCCGCGAGCAGGGTAACGGTGTCCCCCCATTACAAATTCTTTTGCGCTGCCGCAAAATCGGTCAAGTCGGCCGTGCCCGTTCCCCCGGGCGCCGGCCCGCTTCTCGGAACCTGATTTCTAGGGAGAGACACATGCTGTACACGGGACCCGCCTTCAGCGCCGCGGCGCTGGGCGATGGCATCGTCGAACTCAAGTTCGACCTCGCCGGCGAATCGGTCAACAAGCTGAACCAGGTGGCGCTGCGGGACTTTGCCGCGGCGACCCAGGCGATCGCGAAGGATGGCAGCGTGAAGGGCGTTGTCGTGACATCCGGCAAGCCGGTGTTCATCGTCGGCGCCGACATCACCGAGTTCGGCGCGATGTTCGCGGCGGGCGAAGAGGCCATCGCGAAGTCGGTGCTCGAAGTGAACCGCATGCTGTCTGCGTTCGAGGACCTGCCCGTCCCGACCGTCGTGGCCATCAACGGCGTGTGCCTCGGCGGCGGTCTCGAACTGGCGCTCGCAGCCGACTACCGCGTCATGTCCACGGCAGCCTCGGTCGGTTTCCCGGAAGTGAAGCTCGGCATCTTCCCGGGCTTCGGCGGCTCGGTGCGCATGCCGCGCATCATCGGCGTCGACAATGCAGTGGAATGGATCTGCGCCGGTGCCGACAAGAAACCCGACGCCGCCCTCAAGGACGGCGCGGTGGACGCGGTGGTCGCGCCCGAGCAGCTCCGTGACGCCGCGATCGCAATGCTGAAGCAGTGCATCGCGGGCAAGCTCGACTGGAAGGGCCGCCGCGCAACGAAGCTCGCGCCCGTCAAGCTCAACAAGATGGAGATGACGATGGCGTTCACGTCGTCGATGGCGGTGGTGGGCGCGCAGGCCGGCCCCAACTACCCCGCGCCGATGCTGGCCATCAAGAACATGCAGGAAGCGGCTACGCTCGGCCGTGACGCGGCGCTCGAGGTCGAGGCGAAGTACTTTGCCAAGGCGGCGTTGACGCCGCAGGCCAACGCGCTGATCGGTGTCTTCCTCGCCGACCAGGGCGTGAAGAAGGCGGCAGGCGCCTGGGAAAAGAAGAGCAAGAAGGAGATCAAGCAGGCGGCCGTGCTCGGCGCCGGCATCATGGGCGGCGGCATCGCCTACCAGGCGGCCTACAAGGGCACGCCGATCGTCATGAAGGACATTCGCGACGACGCGCTCGCGCTCGGCATGAACGAAGCCGGCAAGCTGCTCTCGAAGCAGGTCGAGAAGGGCAGGATGACGCCCGCCAAGATGAGCGAGACGCTCGGACGCATCCGGCCGACGCTTAACTACGGCGACTTCGGCGGTGTCGACATCATCATCGAGGCAGTGGTCGAGAACCCGAAGGTCAAGAAGGCGGTGTTCGCGGAAGTCGAGGGTCTCGTGCGCGACGACACGATCATCGCGTCGAACACCTCGACCATCTCGATCAGCCTGCTGGCCGAAGGACTCAAGCGGCCGCAGAACTTCGTCGGCATGCACTTCTTCAATCCGGTGAACATGATGCCGCTGGTGGAAGTCATCCGCGGCAAGCAGTCGTCCGAGGAAGCGGTGGCCGCGACGGTGAAGCTGGCGAGCAAGATGGGCAAGACGCCCGTGGTCGTGAATGACTGCCCGGGATTCTTCGTCAACCGCGTGCTGTTCCCGTACTTCGCGGGCTTCCACATGCTGCTGCGCGACGGCGCGGACTTCCAGGCGGTCGACAAGGCGATGGAGAAGTTCGGCTGGCCGATGGGTCCGGCGTACCTCATGGACGTAGTCGGCATGGACACCGCGGTGCACGCGGCGGCCGTGATGGCGGAAGGCTTCCCCGACCGCATGAGCCACGACTGGAAGAACACGACGCAGGTGCTGGTCGCTAACCAGCGCTACGGCCAGAAGAATGGCAAGGGCTACTACGTCTACGCGCCGGACAAGAAGGGCAGGCCCAAGAAGAGCGTGGACCCGGCCACCTACGACCTGATCAAGGACGTGGTGGCGCCGCGCAAGGAGTTCACGCCCGAGGAGATCGTCGCGCGCTGCATGGTGCCGATGGTCAACGAGGTGGCCCGCTGCCTCGAGGAGAAGATCGTCGCGTCGCCGTACGAGGCCGACATGTCGCTGCTCTACGGCATCGGCTTCCCGCCGTTCCGCGGCGGCGCCTGCCGCTACATCGACCAGACGGGCGTCGCCAGCTTCCTCGCCACGGCCGACAAGCTTGCCTCGCTCGGCAAGCTGTACGAGGCACCGAAGCTGCTGCGCGACATGGCCGCTTCCGGCAAGAAGTTCTTCGGCTGACAGCGGTCCCCACGGAATACACGGAGAGATCAAGATGAGTCTCAATCCCCGCGATGTCGTCATAGTCGATGGCGTCCGCACCGCCATGGGCCGCTCGAAGGGCGGCATGTTCCGTCACGTCCGCGCCGAGGTGCTCTCGGCCGAGCTGATCAAGGCACTGTTCCGGCGCAATCCCGCCGCGGACATGAACGAAGTCGAGGACGTGATCTGGGGCTGTGTGAACCAGACGCTCGAGCAGGGCATGAACGTGGCCCGCAACGCGCTGCTGCTCGCCGGCCTGCCGCACACGGTGCCCGGCCAGACGGTGAACCGCCTTTGCGGTTCGTCGATGCAGGCGTTGCACACGGCCGCTGCGCAGATCATGACGGGGCAGGGCGACGTGTTCGTGATCGGCGGCGTGGAGCACATGGGCCACGTCGGCATGATGCACGGCATCGACCTGAACCCGTCCGCGTCGACGCAGTATGCCAAGGCGTCGAACATGATGGGCCTGACCGCCGAGATGCTCGGACGCATGCACGGCATCACGCGCGAGATGCAGGACAAGTTCGCTGCGCGCTCGCACGCCAAGGCCTGGGAAGCCACCCAGACCGGCCGCTTCAAGAATGAGATCGTCGGCATCGAGGGCCACGATGCGATGGGCGCCCGCGTGCTGTGCGAGATCGACGAGGTGATCCGTCCCGAAACGACCGTGGCAGCGCTGGCCGCGCTGGCGCCCGCGTTCGATCCCAAGGGCGGCACCGTCACCGCGGGCTCGTCGTCGGCGATTTCAGACGGCGCCTCCGCGATGCTGGTAATGAGCTACGAGCGTGCCAAGGCGCTCGGCCTCAAGCCGCGCGCGAAGATCCGCGCGATGGCCGTGGCAGGCTGCGATCCGGCGATCATGGGTTACGGCCCGGTGCCGGCGACGAAGAAGGCGCTCAAGCGCGCCGGCCTCAAGATGGAAGACATCCAGGTCGCGGAACTGAACGAGGCCTTCGCCGCGCAGTCGCTGCCGGTCATCAAGGACCTCGGCCTGATGGAAACTTTCGACGAGAAAGTGAACCTGAACGGCGGCGCGATCGCGCTGGGTCACCCGCTCGGTTGCTCGGGCGCGCGCATCACGACGGCGCTGGTCAACGTGATGGAGCAGAAGGGCGCGACGCTCGGCGTCTCGACGATGTGCATCGGTCTCGGCCAGGGCATTACGACGGTGCTCGAGCGCACCTGAGTTCCGCGCCCTCTCCCGCGCCAGCGGGAGGGGGTCGGGGCGGGTGGGACCCAGCCCCTGGCGACCTGGTTGCGTAGCTTCCGTACTCGCGGCGGCGTGGCGTGCGCATAAGTCCCGATAGTCGCTGGCGCCGTCCGGAGCAAGATTTCGACGGCTGATCTTCAGGGTGGAGGGCGTATGGACAACAAGGCGAAAGACGTCGCAATGGAACTGGCGGAGGACGCCCGCCAGGCTGAGTGGGAGCACGTCAGCTTCACGGCCGAGGTCTTCAAGGGCAGCTTCCGCTGGGACCTCGTGCATCCGTTCCCGGCGCAGTCGCCGGAAGACCGGAAGATCGGCGACGACTACCTGGTGAAGGTGCGCGAGGTGCTCGAGAAGCACGTCGATCCCTACCAGATCGACGAGCAAGGTGAGTATCCCGCCGCCGCGCTCGAGGCGATGGCCGCGATCGGGCTCTTCGGCATGAAGATTCCGAAGGAGTACGGTGGCCTCGGGTTCTCCATCACCAACTACGCGCGCGTGCTGGGCATGATCGGGAGCTATTGTTCCAACACGGTCACGTACCTTTCGGCGCACCAGAGCATCGGCGTGCCGCAACCGCTGCGCGAGTTCGGCACCGAGGAGCAGAAGCGCAAGTACCTGCCGCGCCTCGCGCGGGGTGAGATTTCCGCGTTCGCGCTGACCGAGCCCGACGTCGGCTCCGACCCGGCGCGCATGAGTACCGTGGCCACGCCCACCGACGACGGCAAGGCGTTCATCCTGAACGGCGACAAGCAGTGGTGCACCAACGTCACGGATCCCAAGACGACGCTGATCGCCGTGCTGGCCCGCACGCCGGACAAGGTACTGCCGAACGGCAAGAAGATTCCGCAGATCTCGTGCTTCGTGGTCGAGACCGCGTGGCCGGGCGTCGAGCGGGTGCGGCGTTCGACGTTCATGGGCCTGCGCGGCATCGCCAATGGCTCGGTCACGTTCAAGGACGTGCGCGTGCCTGCGGAGAACATGATCGGCAAGCCCGGGGAGGGACTGAAGATCGCGCTGGCCACCCTGAACGTCGGTCGTCTCGGCCTGCCCGCCGCCGCCATCGGCGTCGGCATGGCTTTCGTCGAAGATTCCCGCTGGTGGATCACCACGCGGCAACAGTGGGGCCAGCCGGTCGGCAAGCACCAGGCCATCGCCAAGATGGTCTCGAGTTATGCCGCGCACCTGTTCGCCATGAAGAGCATGGTGTACCTGACCTGCGCACTGGCCGACCACAAGAACGTCGACATCCGGCTGGAGGCTGCCGCAGCCAAGTACTTCTGTTCCGAGACGCTCTACCGCATCCTCGACGACTACCTGCAGGTGCGCGGTGGCCGTGGCTACGAGCGGGCGACATCGCTCTACGAGCGCGGCGAGCGTC
Organism: uncultured Gammaproteobacteria bacterium; assembly: GCA_963700045.1. Lineage (GTDB taxonomy): Bacteria > Pseudomonadota > Gammaproteobacteria > Steroidobacterales > Steroidobacteraceae > RPQJ01. The sequence continues at coordinate 8,738 of CAVOWK010000015.1, read as the reverse complement.
CGACCAGCGTCGAGATGGCAATCCGCGACATGCGGGTCGGACGCATCTTCGAAGGCTCGTCGCAGGTCATGCATCTCATCATGGCGCGTGAGGCGCTCGACACGCATTTCAAGCTGGTAATGCCGATCCTCCAGCCCAAGCCCGGCCAGAAGGTCAGCAAGGGCGAGGCCATGATGAAGGCTGCCGGGTTCTACTCCACCTGGCTGCCGAAGCTGTTCATGCCCGAGACCGGTCATCACTTCGAAGCCAGGCACCTCAGCGAGGTGAACCGCAAGCACCTCGCCTACGCGGGCAAGACCAGCAAGCTGCTCGCCCGGCGGCTGTTCGCGACCATGGCCAGGTTCGGCCCCAAGCTCGAGAAGGAACAGTTGATCCTCGGCAACTTCGTCGACATCGGCGTCGACCTGTTCGTCATGTCCACCACGCTGTCGTACGCAGACCACCTGCTCGGCGAGAATCCTGCGGACCAGAGTCCGCAGGAACTGGCAGACCTCTTCTGTCGCGAGGCGCGGCGGCGCATCGAGGCGAACTTCCGTGCGGTGAAGTCGAACAACAACCGGTCTTATCGCAAAGTCGCCGGGCTGTTCATGGACGGCACCCTGGGCTGGCTCGCCGACGGTTCGATGAACCCGATTCCACCGCAGTACCGTGACTGGGAAAAGAACGACTACGAGCATCCGGCGCGGGACCTGGCCGCGCGCAAGGCCGAGGAGCAAAAGACACCGAAGCGCGACGAAGCGGCTTGAGAATTCTGGCGGCCCGGGGCTTCCCGCCGATTGCTGCGCCAGACGCGCGCGTCCTGATCCTGGGTTCGTTGCCTGGTCGGGCCTCGCTCGCGGCACGCCAGTATTACGCGCAGCCGCACAACGCTTTCTGGCGAATCATGGGTGAACTGTTCGACGCGGGACTCGACGTTCCCTACGCCGGGCGGGCCGATCGACTGCGCGCGAGCGGCATTGCGCTGTGGGACGTGTGCAGGGAGGCGGTGCGCCCAGGCAGTCTCGATGCCGCGATCGACCTGGCGACCGTCGTGACCAACGACTTCAAGCGCTTTTTCAGCGAGCACCCCCGCATCGCCCACGTTTGCGTCAACGGCGGCACGGCCCATCGGCTCTACCTGCGCAGGGTGCAGCCCGTGCTGCCCGAACCGCTGTCGTCGCTGCCGCTGCACCTGCTGCCATCGACGAGCCCGGCGCACGCTTCGCTGCGATTTGCGCAGAAGCTGGAACGCTGGCGACTGCTTGAAGGCCTGCTGGCGGCTTGAGCGCGCGCCATCCCGAGCGGAATTCGGCTACGGCACCTGGCCGGGTACCGGACGATTCTGGCGAGCCCCTGGTGCTTCGCGCGCGATACGCACGACTTCATCCGCCGTATCCGCGAGACGCAACAGCGCAAGCTCCTCGCGCGTGATGGTTCCTTCGCCCACCAGCGTCCGCTCGAGAAACTGCTGCATCTCGCCCCAGAAGTCCCGTCCCACCGCGATCAACGGAAAGCGCTCGATCTTGCCGTTCTGCACCAGCGTGGCGAGTTCGAACGCTTCGTCGAGCGTGCCGAAGCCGCCCGGCATCACGACGAATGCGCACGAGTACTTCACGAGCATCACCTTGCGCACGAAGAAATGCTCGAAACCGATGAAGCGGTCGAGGTAGTCGTTGGGCTTCTGCTCGCGCGGCAGCCGGATGTTGCAGCCGAGGCTCAAGGCACCGGCCTCGCGCGCGCCGCGATTCGCGGCTTCCATGATTCCCGATCCGCCGCCCGTCATCACCGCAAAACCGGCTCTTCCCAGCTCGAATCCGACCTCACGCGCCAGCTGGTAGTAGCGATGGCCTTCGTGAAAACGCGCGGAACCGAAGATCGTGACGCACGGCTGGTGGAATTCGAAGCTTTCGAAGCCGTGGAGGAATTCCAGGAAGAAGCGCACGGCGCTTTCAAGATCGGCCGCGCGGTTGCGCCGGCCGGACAGGAAGAGCTTCTCGGTGCCCTCGACCTGCTGCAGCAGCGAAGTTTCGTGCTTTCCTTCGGACCCGTTCGTCACGCACACTCTCCCGGGCTGCGGCCGTCCATGCCGGACGCGCCGACACTCGAATGATACCGAAGGGAGCGCAACACCAATGATCGGATATGTCACGCTGGGCTCGAACGACATCCCGCGGGCGGCCGCGTTTTACGACGAGTTGCTCAAGCTGCTGGGTGCCGGCCGGTTCATGGAGTCCGAGACCATGGTGGCGTGGGCCGTGTCCCTCGACAAGCCTGCGCTGGGTGTCATCAAGCCGTATGACGGCAAGCCGGCCTCGTCTGGCAACGGCGTGATGGTCGCGCTGGTCGTCGACAGCAACGCGAAAGTGGACGAAGTCCATCGGCAGGCCATCGCGCTCGGCGGGAAGGACGAAGGCGCCCCGGGTCCGCGCGGCACCGACGGGTTCTACGCGGGCTATTTCCGCGACCTCGATGGACACAAGATCAACTGCTACTGCTGGAAGGCCGGCTGACCGATCCGCGGGACGCTCCGTCGGATGACGAAACGCGCTTTCGCCTCCGGCCGGACCAGTGCTGCGCTTGTCGCAGTGGTGGTGCTTGCCGGTTGTATCGCAACCACCCGGCCACCAGCGTCGTCGACCGTGCCTGCGATGCCGACGGCCGGCCTGCAGGTCTACGCCGTTGGCGACATCGCCGACTGCGGTCACAGTGCACCTGCGGATTCGGTGGCTGAGCGCACGTCGCGACTCGTGCCCGACGGCGCGCTGGTGCTCGGTCTCGGCGACATGGCCTATCCGCAAGGCGACGCGCAGACGCTGGCCTCGTGCTACGAGCCGACCTGGGGCCGGCACCGTGCGGCGACGCTGGTCACGCCCGGCAACCACGACTACGTCCGCGGCAATGCGGGTGACTTCAGTGAGTACTTCGGTTTCGATGCGTTGAATGACGGTGGCTTCATTGCTTTCGCCCGCCCGTTGACCGAGGACTGGCGCCTGATCGCGCTCGACAGCAACGTCGATGGCAGTGCATTGCAGGCCCAGTACGAGTGGCTGGTTCGGCTCTTCGCTGAAGATGCGCAAGCGCCTGCGCGGCCGCAAGGCTGCCTGCTCGTCATGTGGCACGCGCCGCTGTATTCGTCGGGCATGCATCGGGGTTCGGGTGACAGGATGCGGCCCTTCTGGAAACTGCTCGACCGCCATGGCGCCGACCTGGTGCTGAGCGGGCACGAACACTTTTACGAACGCTTCGATCCCCTCGATGCGGAAGGGCAGCCGTCGCGCGATGCGGCCAGGCGCCGCGGCAATTCGTCGTCGGTACCGGTGGCGCAAGGCTTTACGGCTTCTGGAAGCCGCCGTACCGCAGCAAAGCGCGGGTGCTCGAACACGGCGTGCTGCAACTGGCGCTCGAGCGCGGCAGCTACTCGTGGCGATTCATCGACGTCGAGGGGCGCGTGCGGGACGCCGGCGTGGCGCGCTGTCGCGCGACCGGGAACTGAGGTAACGTGCGGCAGGCCAGGATGGCAGCGACTGTCCGGCAATCTCGCGCACAGGGGAGTTCATGACAACGTTCACCGACTGGATCAACGCCCTCGACTCGTTCGTGTGGGGCCCGGCCATGTTGGTGCTGATCCTCGGCACCGGTCTGTATCTGCAGGTGCTGCTCGGCGGCATGCCGGTGCGCAAGATCGGTGCCGGCCTGCGGCTGGTTTGGAGCGGCCGGGGCGGTGACGAAGCCCACGGCGAGGTCAGTCCGTACTCGGCGCTGATGACGTGCCTCGCCGCGACCATCGGTGTCGGCAACATCGCGGGCGTGGCCACGGCTGTGGCGCTTGGCGGCCCCGGCGCGGTGTTCTGGATGTGGATGACGGCGCTGGTCGGCATGGCCACCAAGTACGCCGAGGTGCTGCTGGCGGTGCACTTCCGCGAGCGAGACAAGAAGGGACGTTTCGTCGGTGGCCCGATGTACGCCATCCGCAATGGTCTGGGCCCGCGCTGGGCCTGGCTCGGCACCGCGTTCGCGTTGTTCGGCGGCCTCGCCGGCTTCGGCATCGGCAACATGGTGCAGTCGAACAGCATCGCGGCCGCGATGCAGGGTTCGTTCAGCATCACCCCGGTCGTCACCGGCATCGTGCTCACGGTCATCACCGGTGCTGTCATCCTGGGCGGCATCAAGCGCATCGCGTCGGTTGCGAACTGGCTCGTCCCGTTCATGGCGATCGGCTACGTGATCGCGGCCCTGGTCGTGCTCGCATTCCACTGGCGCAGTATTCCGCAGGCGTTCACGCTGATTTTCGCAACAGCCTTCACCGGTACCGCGGCGGTCGGTGGCTTCGCCGGCGCGGCGATGATGGCCGCGATCCGCTACGGCGTGGCACGCGGCATCTTCTCGAACGAAGCGGGCCTGGGCACGGCCGGCATCGCGCAGGCAGCGGGCATGAGCAACGATCCGGTGCGCAGCGGCCTGATCGGCATGATGGGCACGTTTTTCGACACCCTCGTGGTCTGCACGATGACGGGTCTTGCGATCGTGGTCTCGGGCGCCTGGCAGTCCGGCAAGACGGGCGCCGCACTGACGCAAGCCGCGTTCCAGTCGGCAATGCCCGGCATCGGCGGCGAGGTCGTCGCGGTCGCGCTGGGCATTTTCGCGCTCACGACCATTCTCGGCTGGGCGTACTACGGCGAGCGTTGCTGGCAGTACCTGGTGGGCGACTGGACGATCCTGCCGTACCGCATCGTCTGGACGCTCATGGTGTTCTTCGGTGCAGTCACGCAGCTCGACCTCGCATGGACCATCGCCGACACGCTCAACGCGCTGATGGCAATTCCGAACCTGATCGCGCTGCTGGCACTGTCACCAGTCGTCGTGCAGTTGACGCGCGCAGGTCTCGCCCGGGCTCTGCAGGACTGACGGCTATTGCGGCTTCCAGACGCCCTCGCGCCGCGGATCCGCACCCGTCTCGAACGCCGGCGGATTGCCGCGCACGGCCACGCCGTGCAGGCCGGACTCTTCGCCTCGGCCCGACTTGAGTGCGACGCCCTTCGCCGCCAGCTGCGCCGACAGCTCTGCGGAAATGCGCGGCATCTCGCCGTAGAAATCGGCGCCGCGCGCGATCACGTTGGGCAGGTTGATCGCGTCCTGCAGCGGCAGGTCCCAGGCCAGCAGTCCGATCAGCACCTTGGCGTTGTAAGCGAGGATGGCTGACCCGCCCGGCGAGCCGACCGCGGCCACGAACGCGCCGTCCGCCTTGCGCAGCACGATCGCCGGCGACATCGAGGAACGGGGCCGCTTGCCGCCAGCGACGGCATTCGCCACGGGGCGACCGGCCGCGTCGACGTCCGTGAACGAGAAGTCGGTGAGCTGGTTGTTCAGGAAGAATCCGCCGACCGCGCGTCCCGAGCCGAACAATGACTCCACCGAGCTGGTCATCGAGATCACGTCGCCGTGGTCGTCGACGATGACGAAGTGGCTCGTACCCGGCACCTCGTCCGTTGCATCTACCCCTGAGCGCGTCATCACGGCACCGGGCGGAGTGCCTGCGTCGGGAGCGCCTGCAGCCGCGCGCTCGCCGATCAGTTGTGCGCGGTTGTCGAGATAGCCCTTGTCGAGCATGCCTTCGACGGGAACGGCGACGAAACGCGGATCGGCGACGTAACGATCGCGGTCGGCGTACATCAGCCGGCTCGCCTCGGCGAAGAGCAGCCACGCCTGCGGATCCGTCGGCCCACGCGACGCAATGTCCGTGCGTTCGAGCAGTCCCAGCACTTCGAGCACGCCGACACCGCTCGATGGCGGCGGTGGCACGCAGACCAGGTAGAGGCGGAACGTGCGGCACAGCGGCTGCACTTCGGCGGGGTGAAAGGCCGCCATGTCCTCGAGCGTCAACGTGCCGGGGCGGGGTGCATCCCGCGTGCGCGCGACGATCTGTTCCGCGAGCGGGCCTTCGAGCAATGCACGCGGTCCCCGCGTGGCGATCGTACGCAGTGTTTCCGCGTAGGCCGGGTTGCGCAGCGTGTCGCCCGCCTTGACGATGGTACCGTCGGGCTTGGCGAACAGCGCGCGTGCGTCCGGCAAAGTCGCCTGCGCGAACGTGCTGTTGGCGAATCTGCCAAGTCGCTGCGGCACGACGAAGCCCTGCTCGGCCGCGCGGATCGGCGCATCGAACAACGACTGCCATGGCAACCGGCCATGCTTCGAGTGCACGAGGCCCAGCATCGCGACAGCACCTGGTACGCCCGTCGAGCGTCCGCTGGTGACCGCATCCTGATACGAAAGCGGTGCGCCGTTTTCGTCCAGGAACATGCCGGGAGTCGCGCCCGCCGGGGCGGTCTCACGGCCATCGAACGCGGTGATCGCGCCCGTCTGCGCATCGTAATAGAGCAGGAAGGCGCCGCCGCCCAGGCCCGAGCTCTGCGGCTCGACGAGTCCCAGCGCTGCCTGCACGGCAACCGCGGCGTCGGCAGCACCGCCACCGGCGCGCAGGACTTCGAGCCCCGCTTCGACGGCAATCGGATTCGCAGCGGCGACCCCCGGCGTCAGCTCGACGTGCGGAACCGATACCGCGTGCGACGCAGGCGGTTCGCCCGCCGTGCCGGTGTCAGCGGGGGCCGGCGCATGGCGGCAACCGGCAGCGCCCATGGCGAGCAGGGCGAACAGTGCCGACAGGGCGACAGGCGCGCCGCGGACGTGGCAGCGGTCGAAAATTGGCATGTTGGGGAAGGCATGGACGTTGCGAGGGCACCGACAATAGACTGTCCGGCCTCCAGCCGTCGAGACTGCCCGTGCACCACACATCGACCCCGCTTCGCACCCTGTTCGACCACCCTGATTGCCGCAGCGGCGGCGGGCTCTGTCTGGGCGGCCGATCCGCCACCCACGATTGCGGCTGGAGGCGCCAAGACGACACCGCAGGCCATCGTCGTGGTCCATGCCGGGCGACTGCTCGATCACCCGGGCAAGGCGCCGCGTGGGCCGAGCACGATCGTCATCCGTGACGGGCGCATCAGTGAAGTGCGTGATGGATTCATCGACGTGCCGGGCAGTCAGCGCGTGATCGACCAGCGCACGCGTTTCGTGCTGCCGGGACTGATCGACAGTCACGTGCACCTGGTTTCGGATACGGGCGGGCAGATGGGACAGCTGGAGGACGTGCAGGCCGAGGACGCCGAACTCGCATACAACGCGCTTGCCAATGCGCACAAGACGCTGCGCGCCGGCTTCACGACGGTGCGCAACCTCGGCGACGAACACGGTGTCACGCTCGCACTGCGGGACGCGATCCGCGCAGGCAAGGTGGTGGGGCCGAACATCGTCGACGCGGGGCGGTCGATCTCGACGACGTCAGGGCACATGGACGCAGCGCTCGGCTACCGCGAGGACTTCCGCGAAGTGCTGCACGCGCACGACAACCTGTGTGACAGCGTGGAGTCCTGTCGCCGCGCCGTGCGGATCCAGGTAGGTCGTGGCGTGGACGTGATCAAGATCGCCACGACCGGCGGGGTCAACAGCCAGGTGGGCGCGGGTCTCGGCCAGCAGATGTTCGACGACGAGGCGCGCGCGATCGTCGAAGCCGCAAGACTCTATGGCAAGAAAGTCGCGGTGCATGCGCACGGTGCGGACGGCATCAAGGTCGCGCTCATGGCCGGTGTCGATTCCATCGAGCACGGCACGATGCTCGACGATGAATGCATCGCATTGATGGTGAAGGCGGGCACCTATTACGTGCCGACGCTGTCCACCGTGAATGGTTACATCGAGCGGCTGGCCGCGAACCCCGAGGCGTATTCGCCGCAGGTGCGGGCGAAGGTCGAGTGGCGCATCAGGGTGACCGGCGAGTCGCTGCGCAAGTCCGTGCCCAAGGGCGTCAAGATCGCGTTCGGCACCGACGCCGGCGTGAGCAAGCATGGCCGCAACGCCGACGAATTCGAATTGATGATCAAGCACGGCATGACGCCGGCCGCGGCGTTGCAGGCAGCCACCGTCAATGCGGCGGACCTGCTCGGCCTGCAGGCCGACGTGGGAACGATCGAGCCTGGGAAGCGGGCCGACCTCATCGCCGTCGACGGCGACCCGCTCAGCGACGTCACCGTGCTGAAGCGCGTGCCTTTCGTCATGAAGGACGGCGTCGAGTTCAAGGACGGCCCGGGCTGACGCACGGCCAATGAACAGGCCCCCGCACCCGTTCGTGCAGCCGCTGCCTTTTTCGGAGGCGTGCGAACGCAACAAGGGCCCGATCCTCGAGGTGCTGCAACGCTGGCTCGGCCACCAGGCCGGACTGGTGCTCGAGATCGGCGCGGGTACGGGGCAGCACGCGGTTCATTTCGCGCGTCACCTGCCGCGACTCAGCTGGCAGCCGACCGAGCAGCTCGAGGCCTCGGCATCGCTGGCGGCGCGCATCGAAATCGAAGGCTCGTGCAACCTGCTCCCGCCCTTCGAACTCGACGTCGAGCAGGGGACCTGGCCGTGCGACGCGGACAGCGTCGACGCCGTATACACCGCCAACACGCTGCACATCGTGTCGTGGCCGCAGGTGCAGGCCATGTTCCGCGGTGTCGGCCGCGTGCTACGAGCGACGACGGCTTGCTGGTCGTCTACGGTCCTTCCCGTTACGGCGGGCAGTTCACGTCGCACAGCAATGTGGCTTTCGACGAGTCGTTACGCCGGCGCGATCCGTTGAGCGGAATCCGGGATTTCGAGGCGGTCGACGCACTGGCGGCCGCTCGCAAGGCCTGCGGCTGGTAGAAGGACTGCGCCATGCCGGCGAA
>CAVOWK010000014.1:0-129612 GCA_963700045.1 uncultured Gammaproteobacteria bacterium | reverse complement strand
GTGCCGCGGTGGCCAGCGTGCGCATCAGTTCCGATCCAGCCCCTGTCCCTGCCAGCGATCGGCCACGACGATCGCGCATTCAGCCCGCCTGGTGCCTTCGATCCGGGCATAGCGACTCACGCCGACCAAGGTTTCGCCCATGGCCTCCTGTACGACCCCTGCGATTGCCAGCCGGTCGTAATAGTCGAGGTCGAGCAGCCGTTCGAGATCGCGTTCGCTGGCACCGGTGACGGAGTACTGGAGGCGCAAGTACAGCGTCTGCGGTGAAACCCGCTGATGAAGCGTCGCTCGAGGTCGAGGTCCTCAGGACGCAGGGCGCGGATGCCGACCGCGGGCGCACCGGCGGGCTGCCAGGTGCGTTCGAGTTCGTGGGGGTAGCGGCCCCGGAGGGCCTCGGGAGCGACGCCTGCGGGTGAGGTAGGTCGCGTCACTCGCGGTCGCGGTATTCGTCGTCGTCTTCGTCGAGGTCGTCATCCTCGTCATCGTCCCAGTCGTCGTCCTCCTCGTCGTCGTCGTCGAAGTCGTCGTCCTCTTCATCGTCGTCGTCTTCGTCGACATCGTCGACCCAGCCTTCCGGCGGGACCGTGAGCTCGAGGTCCATCTCGTTCCACTGGTCGAGGTCGATTTCCCGGATCTCGCGATCCGGCCACTGGATGCGGATGATTTCCTCGTCAGGGTCGACCGAGAGCACCTGGAACGCTTCCTCGTTGTCGAGGTCCTCGTACCATTGGCCTGCCTGCGGTTCGTAATCACGGCTCACGGGGAAATCCTCAGCGACAACGCCGTCACGACGACGGCATCGAACTTGAGCAACTATACGGTCGCCCCAACCGGGCAGGCAATCGGAACACCCGGATGCTGCACTGCCGCAATTCACGTACACTCAGGGCAAACCGGGGTTTACCAGAGGACTCGATCGTGTACACGTACCGCGCTCCGCTTCGTGACATCCGTTTTGTCGTCCATGACGTGCTCGACTTCGAGGAAAATTATCGCGCCTACGGGCGCGATGACCTCAACCGCGAGTTGCTCGAGGGCATCCTCGAGGAGGGTGCACGTTTCGCCGAAGACGTGCTGGCCCCCACCAACCGCGTGGGCGACGTCCACGGCCTCGTCTTCGAAAACGGCGAGGTCAAGACCCCGCCCGGCTTCAAGGAAGCCTACGACCGCTACTGCAAGGACGGCTGGATCACCATGACGGCCGATCCCGCCTGGGGTGGCCAGGGCCTGCCGGGCGGTTTCTCGCTGGCCTTCGGCGAGATGCTGGTATCGGGCAACATGGCGTGGCGCATGTACTCGGGGCTCACCGAAAGTGCAGCGCTCACGATCGCGGCCCACGGCAGCGACGCACTCAAGCGCACCTACCTGCCGAAGATGATCGCGGGCGACTGGTCCGGCACGATGTGCCTCACCGAGGCGCACAGCGGCACCGACCTCGGCATCCTGAAGACCAGGGCCGAGCCGCGGGCTGACGGCTCCTACGCGATCACCGGCACCAAGATCTTCATCAGCGCCGGCGAGCACGACCTGACGCAGAACATCGTGCACCTCGTGCTGGCGCGACTGCCGGACGCACCCGCGGGCACCCGTGGCATCAGCCTTTTCGTCGTGCCGAAATTCCGGCCCGACGCGAACGGCGATGCCGGTGAGCGCAACGGCGTCGTGTGCGGCTCGATCGAGCACAAGATGGGTATCCATGCGTCGCCGACGTGCGTGATGCACTTCAACGACTCGATCGGCTGGCTCCTCGGCAAGCCGAACGAAGGCCTTGCCTGCATGTTCACGATGATGAACCAGGCGCGGCTCGGCGTCGGCCTGCAGGGCCATGGCCTCTCGGAACTCGCGTGGCAGGCGTCGATTGCCTATGCCAACGATCGCCTGCAGGGGCGCGCGATGTCGGGTGTGAAGGAACCCGGCAAGGCGGCCGACCCGATCATCGTCCACCCCGACGTGCGGCGCATGCTGCTGACGCAGAAGGCGTTCGTCGAGGGCGGCCGCGTGCTGTGCTTCCTGACCGGGCGCGAGATCGACAGCGCGCACCTCAATCCGGACCCGCAGGCACGCCAGGCTTCGAGCGACCTGATCGCATTCCTCACGCCGATCGTGAAGGGCTTCCTGACCGAGGCTGCGATGGAAGTGACGAGCCTCGCCGTGCAGATCCACGGCGGCCACGGCTTCATCCGCCAGACGGGCGTCGAGCAGTTGATGCGTGACGCGCGCATCACGCCGATCTACGAGGGCACGAACGGCGTGCAGGCGCTCGACCTGCTTGGCCGCAAGGTCTTCGGCACCGGCGGCAAGAGCCAGCAGATGATTGCGGCCCGCATCGTCGAATCGATCAGGAAGTTCGGCGGGATGCCCGAGGTCGCGCCGCTCGCCGCGGATCTCGGCCGGCGCCTGGAACAGTGGGGCAGGCTCACGGCCGAGCTCGGCCTGGCCGCGAAGAGCAACCCGGACGAAGTCGGCGCTGCCGCGACGGACTACCTGCATGTCGCGGGCTACATCTGCCTCGCCTGGTGCTGGCTCGTGGCTGCGGGGGTTGCCGCGAAGAAGCACGCCGAGGATCCGAGCGACGACTTCTACACCGCGAAACTCGTGACGGCACGTCACTACTTCTCGCGCATCCTGCCGCGTGTCGACTCGCATGCGGCCGCCGCACGGGCCGGTTCCACCGGACTGATGGCACTCACCGCCGATCAGTTCGCGATCGCATGAGCGCACCCGCGGCTGCACGCGGCGGGGCCCGCCTCGCCCGTGCGAAGCGGGTCGTCGTGAAGATCGGTTCGGCGCTGCTCGTCGAGAAATCGACGGGCCGCGTCAATCGCGCGTGGCTGGAAACCCTGGCCGCGGACGTCGCGGCGATGCGGACCCGTGGCCAGGAAGTCGTGATCGTCTCCTCCGGCGCCATCGCGCTCGGACGGCGCCAGCTCGGGCTCGCGCCCGGCAAGCTCAAGCTCGAGGAAAGCCAGGCGGCCGCGGCTGTTGGCCAGATCCGTCTCGCGCACGCCTGGAAGGAAGTGCTCGAACAGCACGACTGCGCTGTCGCGCAGATGCTGCTGACCCTTGGCGACACGGAAGAGCGCCGTCGATACCTGAATGCGCGCAGCACGCTCAATACGCTGCTCAAGCTCGGCGCAGTCCCGGTCATCAACGAGAACGACACCGTGGCGACCGCCGAGATCCGTTACGGCGACAACGACCGGCTTGCCGCGCGCGTCGCCCAGATGGCGAGCGCCGACTGCCTCGTGCTGCTCTCCGATGTCGATGGCCTGTACACGGCCGATCCAGCGCGTGACCCGCAAGCGAAGTTCATCCCCGAAGTGACCGGCATCACCCCCGAGATCGAGGCGATGGCGGGCGGTTCGGCATCCGACGTGGGTTCCGGCGGCATGGCCACGAAGGTGCTCGCCGGCAGGATTGCGGTCGCGGCAGGGTGCAACATGTGCATCACCGCGGGTCGCGAGCAGCATCCGCTGCAGCGCATCGAAGCCGGTGGCCGCTGCACCTGGTTCGTGGCGCAGGCCTCGCCGAAAACGGTGCGCAAGCAATGGATTGCGGGACTGCTGCAGCCGATGGGCGCGCTGCACGTCGATGCCGGCGCCGCCAGGGCCTTGCGTGGCGGCAAGAGCCTGTTGCCGGCCGGGGTCACGCAGGTCGAAGGCCGCTTCGACCGGGGCGACATGGTCATCGTGCGCGACGCGGACGGCACCGAGATAGCACGCGGCCTGAGCGCCTATTCGAGCGAGGATGCCCGCCGCGCGAGCGGTCGCCGCAGCCAGGAGCTCGAGGCGATTCTCGGGTATCGTGGCCGCGACGAACTGATCCACCGCGACGACCTCGTGCTGACGTGACGACCGACGAAGCCATTGCACAGACCATGCAGCAGCTCGGCCGCGACGCGGTCGCGGCGCAGCACGTGCTCTCGAACTCGAGCGGCGAGCAGCGCAACCGGGCCCTGCATGCCGCTGCAGCGGCGTTGCGGCTGCACCAGGCCGTGATTCTCGCGGCCAACGAACGCGACATGCGCGCGGCGACCGTCGCCGGACTCGGGCGCGCGGCACTGGATCGCCTGCGACTCGATGCCGCGCGCATCGAAGCAATGGCACGCGGGGTCGAAGACATTGCGGCGCTGCCCGACCCGATCGGCACGGTGCTGGCCGAATGGACACGCCCGAATGGATTGCGGTTCCAGCGCGTGCGCGTGCCGCTCGGCGTCATCGGCATCATCTACGAAAGCCGGCCGAACGTGACCTGCGACGCCGGCGCGCTGTGCCTCAAGTCGGCGAATGCGGTGATCCTGCGCGGCGGCAGCGAGAGCCACCACTCCAGTGTCGCGATTCACGCCTGCCTGGTCGCAGGGTTGCTTGCCGCGAGCCTGCCGGCAGCCTGCGTCCAGTTGGTGCCCACGACCGATCGCGCTGCCGTCGGCGAGATGCTTGCGGGCATGACCGACTTCATCGACGTGATCGTGCCGCGGGGCGGCAAGAGCCTGGTTGCGCGCGTGCAGCAGGAGGCGCGGGTGCCGGTCATCGGGCACCTCGAAGGCCTCTGTCACGTGTATGTCGATCGTGCCGCCAACCTCGAGATGGCCCGCTCGATCGTGCTCAACGCCAAGCTGCGGCGCACCGGAGTCTGCGGCGCCGCCGAGACGTTGCTGGTCGATGCCGCGGCGGAACGCACGCACCTGGCGCCGCTGGTGCGCGAGTTGCTCGATGCCGGTTGCGAAGTCCGCGGCGATGCCGCGACCTGCGCCGTAGACTCGCGCGTGGTGCCGGCGACTGCAGCCGACTGGCATACCGAGTACCTCGACGCGATCATCGCAGTGAGGCTCGTGAGCGGTGTGCAGGGTGCGATCGAACACATCGCGCGTTACGGCTCGGACCACACGGATTCCATCGTCACGGACGACATTGCGACGGCCGAGACATTCCTCGCGCGCGTCGACAGCGCGATCGTGCTGCATAACGCGTCCACGCAGTTCGCGGACGGCGGCGAGTTCGGCATGGGTGCGGAAATCGGCATCTCCACCGATCGCTTCCACGCGCGCGGTCCGGTCGGCGTCGAACAGCTGACGAGCTACAAGTATGTCGTGCGGGGCAGCGGCCAGGTTCGGCCCTGATGGTTCAGGCGCCGACGGCGGCGAGCCCACCCGCCAGCGAATAGACGGCCGGGTATCCCAGTGAACGCAGGTGGCCTGCCAGCGCGAGACTGCGCACGCCGTGGGCGCACACGATCAGGTAACGGCCCTCGCGCGGCAGCGCGGTCGATCCCTGCAGGAGCGCGCTGAGCGGCAAGTGCCATTCGATCCGCGCGGCCGGGTCGTCCATGGCGCGTTCCCACGGCTCACGGATGTCGACCAGTTTCAGGCCCGCCGCGCGGGCTGCGGCCAGGGTCGGATACTCGAGTTCCAGAGCGTCCGGGTCGATCGCGTCCGTCTGCAATTCACGCGGTGAGTGGTCACAAGCCGGATTGCGCGCCGCCTTCAACGTGCGCCAGTGCATGCCGAGCAGGTCGAACACGTGCAGGGCGGGGGCGCTCTCCACCGGCAGTCCCAGCAGCAGCTTCAGCGCCTGCATCGCCTGCAGTGCACCGAGCGCCGCCGGCACCGGACCGAGCACGCCGGCCTGGGCGCAGTTGCCGACCAGTCCGTCACGCGGCGCCTCGGGCCAGAGACAGCGCAGGCACGGCCAGTCCTCGCGCGGCAGGTAGACCTGCAACTGGCCTTCGTACTGGTACACGCTGGCGAAGATAGCGGGCTTGCCGAGGATCACCGCAGCGTCGTTCACGGTGAACTTGGTCGCGAAGTTGTCGCTGCAGTCGACGACGAGGTCGTACCGCGCGAGCCAGTCGACGAGGTTGCCGGCGTCGGCGCGCTCGGCATGCACGGCGAACGTTGCCTCGGGGTTGAGTTGCCGCAGCCGCGCCGCGGCCACGGCCGCCTTCGACTTGCCGATGTCCGCGACGCCGTAAAGCGGTTGCCGGTGCAGGTTGCTCGCTTCGACGACGTCGCCGTCGACGATCCCGATGCGTCCCACGCCGGCTGCGGCGAGGTACTGCAGCACCGGCACGCCGAGGCCGCCGGCACCGATGACGAGCGCCGACCCTGCGCGCAGACGCTGCTGTCCCGCAGCGCCGACTTCGGGCAGCGCTGTCTGCCGCGAGAAATCCGGAGCTGCGTGCGACGGCGCCATCGCGGCATGCGTGTGCGCACGCTCGCTGCCGTGTTCGTGCCTGTCGCCGGGCGCGCGTGGTGCGGCGTGATCCGCGTGGCTTTCATGCTCACCCGGTTGCGCGCAGCGCTCGCAGTTCACCCAGCCCGAATCGCCGTCGACGTAGTGTTCCTTTTTCCAGATCGGAACACGGTGCTTGACCTCGTCGATGATATAGCGGCAGGCCGCAAAGGCTTCCGCGCGATGGCGCGAGCTCACGCCGACCCACACAGCCATTTCGCCGAGACCGAGGTCGCCGATCCGGTGGATGCACGCGGCGTGCTGCACGCCGTATTTCGCGATCGCCTCGGCGACGATGCGTTCGCCCTCGCGCTCGGCCAGCGCGGCATAGGCCTCGTATTCGAGCCGGCGCACCGCGCGACCCTCATTGTGGTCGCGCACCCAGCCTTCGAACGTCGCATAGCCGCCGCACGCCGGATCGGCGAGCGCCTCGCGACCGCGAGCCGTGTCGATCGGCAACGGGCTGAAGGCGAACGGCTGCATCAGCCGCCCGCGACGGGAGGAATGAAGACGACGCGGTCGTTGGCTTCGAGCGGCGACGACCAGTCGCGGAACTCTTCGTTCACGGCGACGCGCAACATCGAGAGCGGCAGGGTGAAGCCGTGCCTGGCCCGCACTTCCTCGTACAGCTCGGCAGGGGTCGTGGCGGCCGTGTCCAGGCGTTCCTCGCTGCAGCCGGCCTGCTCGCGCAGCACGGCAAAGTACTGGAGCGTGATCTTCTTCATGGCGTCGCCGGTCCGCCCAGGTGACCCCGGGCGCGTTGCAGTTCTTCGGGAGTGTTCACGTTGTCGAGCGCGGCCGGGTCGGGCTGCCGGAGCAGTGCGACACCGGTGCCGACGATGAATTTTCGCGGGCAGTTGCGACCCGAGGCGATGGCTGCCAGCACGCCGGCGCGCGATGCAGGTTCATAGATCGCACAGAGCGGCTCCGGCAATCCATCGTGACTGCTCGCGTAGGCGACGACGGAG
This sequence comes from uncultured Gammaproteobacteria bacterium, assembly GCA_963700045.1. Taxonomy (GTDB): domain Bacteria; phylum Pseudomonadota; class Gammaproteobacteria; order Steroidobacterales; family Steroidobacteraceae; genus RPQJ01. The sequence goes on along the minus strand of CAVOWK010000014.1, from coordinate 122,414 downwards.
CGGCCATCGCGATGACCGACCAGGTGGCCGATGGCTGCGTCGTCGACGAAGGGCAGGTCGCAGGCCAGCACGAGCCACGCGCAGTCCGGGTGCGCCGCTTGTGCCGCGGCGATGCCGGCAATCGGGCCAGCGCCGTCGTGCACGTCGACGATCACGGGTCGACCTCGCCGCACAGGGTCGTCCTGCTGGTCGGCACGAATCGAGACGAACACGCGTTCGCAGTGTCGAGCGAGCGTGTCGCATGCCCAGTCGAGCTGCGGGCGGCCGTGCAGGGCGAGGGCAGCCTTGTCCTGTCCCATGCGCCTGCTTGCGCCGCCCGCCAGCACCAGGCCGTACAGTGGTGCGAGCGCCTGCGTCATCGCGCGACGCCTTCGTGCACGGCGCGCTTGCCGCCCTGTTTTTCGATCAATCGCGTCTCCGCGATGACGATTTCGTGCGACAGCGCCTTGCACATGTCGTAGATCGTGAGCGCCGCGATCGAGGCGCCGGTCAGGGCCTCCATTTCGACGCCCGTCTTGTGGTGCAGAGAGACCGTGCAGCGCACGACGGCTTCGTCGTCGTGCATGTCGATGACGACGTCGCAGCGCTCGAGGCCGAGCGGGTGGCAGAAGGGAATCAGCTCGTGCGTGCGCTTGGCGGCCATCACGCCGGCCACGATCGCCGTGTGGAACACCGGGCCTTTGCTGGTGGCGAAACCGGCGTCGCGCAGCGCGCGCGCGACAGCAGCTGGAAAACGAACCCTCGATTCGGCCACGGCGGTCCGCAACGTGACTGGCTTGGCGCTCACGTCCACCATGGTGGGGCGGCCTTGCGCATCGACGTGGGTGAGTTCGGTCATCGTGTCATCCGCCGATGTAGTGCATCTCGACCTTGCGCAGCGGAGCCTCGCTGCCACGCAACTCGCTGCGCAATTCGCTGTAGCGGTCTGCCCGCCGTGACCATGCGCTGCGCAGCAGCTCGAGCAGTTCGCCATCCGACGCGCCGGCGCGCAATGGCGCGCGCAGATCGAGTCCGCGCGTGGCGAACAGGCAGGTGTACAAGACGCCTTCCGATGACAGTCGCGCGCGATTGCAGTCGCCGCAGAACGGTTCGCTCACCGACGAGACAAAGCCGATTTCGCCGGCACCATCGTCGTAGGTGTAACGCGATGCGACCTCGCCCCGGTAGCGGCCGGTTGCGGCCGTCACGGGCCAGCGCGCCTCGATCTGCCGCAGGATGTCGGCCGACGGCACGACCTGCGCGGGCTCCCACGCGTTGCGGTTGCCGACGTCCATGTATTCGATCAGCCGCACGATGACGCCCGTGCCGCGGAAGCGGTCGAGCAGGTCGAGCACCGTGTGGTCATTGATCCCGCGCTGGACCACGGTGTTGACCTTCACCGGCCGCAAGCCTGCGGCGAGTGCGGCCTCGATGCCTTCGAGCACCTGCGACAGCCCGCCGAAGCCGCCGCTCATCTGCGTGAACACCGCTTCGTCGAGCGAGTCGAGGCTCACCGTCACCCGGTGCAGGCCATTGCCCTTCAATTCAGCCGCGTGCTGCGCGAGCAGGACGCCATTGGTCGTGAGTGCGAGGTCGTCGATGCCTTCGATGCCCGACAGTTCGGCGACGAGATCAGGCAAGCCGTTGCGCAGCAGCGGTTCGCCGCCGGTCAGGCGCACCTTGCGCACGCCGAGGCGCGCCGCGACCCGCGCCAGCCGCACGATCTCCTCGAACGACAGCCGCTCCTGCGCACGCAGGAAGCGGTACTTCTCGTCGAACGTCGACTGCGGCATGCAGTACGGGCAACGGAAATTGCAGCGGTCCATGACCGAGATGCGCAGGTCGTGCACCGGCCGGCCGAGTCTGTCGACCACCGGGTTCATCGGGCCCAGGGCGACGACACCGGTGGAACTGCGTGGATCAGGCATGTGCGTTCACCAGCGGTACAGCGGCGCGAGGAAACCCGCCGGGATTTCGCGGGGGCCCGGCGGCAGTTCCACGAAACCGTCCGTACCCAGCAATGAAATGAAATCTCCCGATCCGCGCGTGGGCCGCGGCATGGCGAGCATGCCCAGGGTCGAGCTGTATTCCACGGCCACCGGCAGGAAACAGGTGAGTGCAGGCTTGACCTTGAATGCCGATCCCAATGGGATGTGCTCCGTGGCGCGCGCTGGTGCACCGGCCATCGCGGCGAGCGCAGGCACGACGTAGCGCAACAGGCAAACGAGGGCAGACACTGGATTGCCTGGCAGTCCGAACACGGTCTGGCCCGCCGATCCGATGCCGAACCAGATCGGCTTGCCTGGACGCTGCGCGACCTTGTGCAACACTTCCCGGACGCCCAGTTGCCGCAGGACGTTCGGCACGTGATCGTAGCGTCCCATCGAGACGCCTCCCGTCAGGACGATCATGTCGTGCGTGGCGAGATGCGCCGTCAGTCGCTCGGCGAGCACGGCGTGGTCGTCTGGCAAATGGTCTTCGGCGACTCGCTGCTGGCCGCGCAGGTTCAAGGCACCGCGCAAGGCATGGCTGTTCGACCTACGGACCTGCCAGGCCGCGATCGGCTGGTCGGGAGCGACGAGTTCGTCGCCCGTGGTCGCAATCAGGATGCGGGGCTCGATGCGCACGTCGGCCCGGGGCAGACCGGCGGAGGCGAGTACCGCAAGCTCCGGCGCGCCGAGGCGCGTGCCGCGCGCGAGCAGCAGATCGCCTTCGCGCGCATCCAGTCCACGCGTATGCACGTTCAGAAAAGGTTCAACTGGCATGGCATCGTCGACCACGGCAAAACCGTCCTCGATGCGCAGGCGCTCGACTGGCACGACGCAGTCGCAACCCTGCGGCAGCACGGCGCCGGTCATTGCTTCGAGGCATTCAGCGGGATCGGCGAGACTCAGTGGCGGATAGCCCGCGGCCTGGGTGCCGGCGATGCGAAACCGGCGCTGGCCCTGGCGCCACGCCTGCGAGGCGAAAGCGATGCCGTCCATCGTGACCCGATCGAACGGAGGCTGGTCGCGTTCCGCGCGCACGGACTGGGCCAGGACCGCGCCCGCCAGGGATTCCAGCGGACGCGACTCGACCGGCAGCGGGAGCACGCTCTCGCGCACGAGCGCCTCCGCTTCGGCCGGGGTCGGCAAAGCCGACGCAGCCGACGTCATGCGGACAGGGCGCTCGGGCGAACGCCGGGGTTCACTTGGCAGCCTTCTCCGAGTACGCCTTCTTCTCGACGTTCCAACGGTCCACCAGCGCCTGCAGTTCGTCGAGTGCCGAATTGTGCTTCTTGGCATGGATCGCCTCGACAGCGGCTTTCTTCTCGGCGAGCTTCGGATCGGCCGCATCCAGCGCCGCCAGTTGCTCGGTCTGGTCCTGTTCGAGGCAGGGCAGGTAAGTCTCCTGCACGTTCTTCGCGTAGTCCTTCACCAGCGTCTGCGCCGCCAGCATCTCTTCCTTGGTTGCGGACGCGCCATTCGGCAGTGCCTGCGGGGCCTGGGGATAGACGCAAGTGGCGGCTTCGGCGGCGGCGCTCAACGCCAGCAGGACCGGGGCAAGGGCAAGGGCGGGCAGTATCTTCATGTCGTTGGAACCTCGAAAGTGCCAGTGGTTGCGCAGCCTGCCACAGCGGCCGGCGGATCGCGGACGGGCACTATACCGCAGCCTTCAGCCCGACCGGGCCGGGCCGGACAGGGGCCGCAACCCCTGCCGGCGGGGTTGGCAGGGCGGTACGGCTTCGTGTCCAATGCCGGCTCCGCCCGACCTGATCCCCGACTGGAATCCTGCCCATGCGCGCCCCGAAATCGACCGCTGCTGCCGTGACCACTGCCGCCGAAGCCTTCGCAGCTCGGCCATTTCATCGGTGGACGCGAGGTCGCCGGAGCCTCCGGTCGCTGCGGGGCCGTACACAACCCGGCCACCGGCCAGGTCCGGGGCGAAGTGGCCTTTGCCAGCGCCGACGAGACCCGGGCGGCCATTGCCGCGGCCGAGGCTGCGCTGCCGGCCTGGTCGGCCACGCCACCGCTGCAGCGCGCGCGGATCATGTTCAAGTTCAAGGCGCTGCTCGAGGAACACACCGACGAGCTGGCGCGACTGATCACGGTCGAGCACGGCAAGGTGTTTTCGGACGCGCGCGGCGAAGTCATCCGCGGCACCGAGGTCGTCGAGTTCGCCTGCGGTATCCCGCAGATGCTGAAAGGCGAGTTCAGCGAAAACGTCGGCACCAATGTCGACAGCTGGTCGCAGCGCCAGCCGGTTGGCGTGTGCGCCGGCATCACGCCGTTCAACTTTCCTGCGATGGTTCCGATGTGGATGTTCCCGGTGGCGATCGCGTGCGGCAACACGTTCGTGCTGAAGCCGTCCGAGAAGGATCCGAGCTGTCCGATGCGCGTCGCGCAACTGCTCAAGCAGGCCGGCCTGCCGGACGGGGTGTTCAACGTCGTCAACGGCGATCGCGAAGCCGTGGACACGTTGCTCACGGATCCGCGGGTCGCCGCCGTCAGCTTCGTCGGCTCGACGCCGGTCGCCGAATACATCTATCGCACGGCCTCGACGCATGGCAAGCGCGTGCAGGCGCTCGGCGGCGCGAAGAATCACATGGTCGTGATGCCCGATGCGGACACGGAGAATGCGGCCAGCGCGCTGATCGGCGCCGCCTATGGCTCCGCCGGCGAGCGCTGCATGGCGATCTCGGTGGCCGTCGCCGTAGGCGATGCGGCCGATCCGCTGCTCGATGCGTTGCAGCGGCAGCTCGAGCAGTTGAAGGTCGGCTCCGGGCTCGACGACGGCGTCGAAATGGGCCCGCTCGTCACCCGCGAACATCGCGACCGTGTCAGCGGCTACGTCGATCTCGGCGTGCAGGAAGGCGCGAAGCTCGTCGTCGACGGCCGTGGCCTGCGCGTGCGCGGACTCGACGAGGGCTATTTCATCGGTCCCTGCCTGTTCGACGGCGTCGAGCCGCGGATGCGCATCTACAAGGAAGAGATTTTCGGGCCGGTGCTGTGCGTCGTGCGCGTGCCGGACCTGACAGCGGCTACCCGTCTCGTCAACGAGCACGAGTTCGGCAATGGCACGGCCATCTTCACCGCGAGCGGCGAAGCTGCGCGAACGTTCACCCAGGGCGTGCAGGCGGGCATGGTTGGAATCAACGTGCCGATCCCGGTCCCGATGGCCTTCCACTCGTTCGGCGGCTGGAAGCGCTCGCTGTTCGGGGCCCTGCACGTGCATGGCCCGGACGGCGTGCGCTTTTACACCCGGCTCAAGACGGTCACCTCGCGCTGGCCTACCGCGCGCAGGGAAAGCGCGCAATTCGTCATGCCAACGATGAAGTAACGGTAGAATTCGCCTACCTTACGCGCGGCCGTAGCTCAGTTGGATAGAGCATCAGGCTTCGAACCTGAGGGTCGGGGGTTCGAATCCCTCCGGCCGCGCCAGCCAATCCACCCACTGACAACTTTCCAGGCCGCCGGGGGCACAGACCCGCGGCGTGCCATTCAGAGCGCATGATGCACAAGCCGTTTTCCCGTTCGTGGCCCCTGCGGGCTGCCATCGCCCTGCAGTTCATTCCCGCCCTCGCCATTGCTGACGATGCCGGGGTCGGGGCTGGCGCCGAGGGTGCCGGACTCGAAGTCATCACGGTCACCGCCCAGAAGGTCACCGAGGACTTGCAGAAGACCAGCGCCGCCATCACGGCGATTTCAGGGGACGTCCTGGTCAGTGCCGGCGTGTACGACATCCGCGGCGTGCAGAACCTGATGCCGCTGGTCCGGTTCCAGGCCGAGAACGCCTCGACCGAGCTCTACATACGCGGCGTCGGCTCGACGCTCGACCTGCCCAACATCGAGCCGCCCAACGCCTTCAATTTCAACGGCGTGTACATCCCGCGCGAAGGCACCAGCGTCGGCCTGTTCGACATCGCGTCGATCGAGTTGCTGCCGGGCCCGCAGGGCACGCTGTACGGACGCGCGGCGCTCGGCGGCGCCGTCAACGTCGAGTTCAACCGACCCACGCAGGAACTCGAGACCAGCGGCGTGCTCGAGGTGGGCGACTATTCGCTGCTGCACGGCACGATCGTGCAGAACCTGCCCGTGTCGGAGCACCTTGCCCTGCGCGGTGCATTCGACTACATCGAGCGCGACGGTTACCTGCAGACGGGCGCGGATTCCCAGCAGGACTACGCAGGCCGGCTCTCGGCGCTCTACGCGCCGACCGACGACCTGGACGTCTACGTCTGGCTGCACGGTGCGAAGAAGGACGGCAAGTCGCCGAACCTCGTCCGTCGCGGCTTCAACAACGGCACGTTCGACGGCAATCCCAATGCGTTCAACACCAGCGACCCCTGGGACGACCGCATCGACCCGGGTGCGCCGACGGCGTCGCCACAGGATTTCGAGAACATGGTGCTCGGTGCGCAGGTCGACTGGGACCTGGGTGATGCCAAGCTCACCTACATCCCCGGCTACTTCTACCTGGACTGGTCCGCGGACTACTGGCTTGAAAACATTCCAGCGCTGCTTACCGCGCACTACAACCAGGTGACCAACGAGTTGCGCCTCGCGAGCGACACGGACTCGAGGCTGCAGTGGCTCGGCGGCCTGTATGCATACCAGGTCACGAACTCCGGCGATTTCATCGTTGGGGGCTTTCCGCTCTCGCAGATTTCGCGCAACCGGCTCGAAGGCTATGCGGCCTTTGGCGAGGCGACGTATTCGCTGACCGACGCCGTGCGTGTCACGGCGGGCGCCCGGTTCAGCTGGGACCAGCGCGAAGGCGAAGGGCAGACGGCGTTCGGCGTGCCGTTCTCGGCCGACGAGGATTACGACAACGTCGACTGGAAGCTGGGCGTCGAGCTGGACCTCGGCGCGGACGCGATGGCGTACGCGACGATCCAGACCGGTTACCAGCCGGGCACGTACAACGCGTTTCCAGCCACGGACGAGCTGTCGAACCTGGTGCGGTCGGCGACGATGACGGCGTACACGACCGGCATCAAGAGTCGTTTCCTCGACGATCGCCTGCAGGTCAACGACGAGATCTTCTATTACGACTACGAAGACCTGCTGGTGCAGTCGTTCAACCTGAACACCGCGCTGCTGACGACCTTCAATGCCGACCAGACGACGATCTGGGGCAACCAGCTCGACGTGCTGTTCGCGCCGACCGGTCGCGACCGGCTGAACCTGTCGGTGGGTTACCTCAATGCCGAGTACGACGACTTCATCGTCCCGGACGAAGTGAACATGGGTATCCCGAACCGCGATTTCGGCGGCTACCCGCTGCAGAACGCGCCGGAGTGGACGGTGTCCGCCGGATACCAGCACGAATTCCCGGTCGGTCCGGGTCGCATGCTCGCGCGTGTCGAGACACGCTACGAGGATTCGTTCTGGGGCACGTTCGCGCAGTTCCGCGGCACCGAGCAGCAGGACTACTTCAAGACCGATGCATCGGTCACGTACTACGCGCCCGACGATCGCTGGAGCCTGGGACTCTGGGTGAAGAACATCGAAAACGAGGCGGTACTCGCGGCAGCGACGACCGGCCAGTTCGGGCCGTACGCCGACGTCTTCATCGAGCCGCCGCGGACGTTCGGAGCGCGGTTCACCTTCAAGCTCTGAGGTCCTGCTCCCTCGCCCGCCGCAGCCCTGGAGCTGACATTCGTGGACTGCGACAGGCGATCGGGAGCCGGTGGTCGATCGGGTGGCCGCGTCAGAATTTCATGCTGACACCCGCATAGATCGAACGGCCTGCCCCGGGTACGGGAGTGCCCCATTGCGGTTGATTGGGCACGGGCGGGATGGTCATCGTCGTGCCCTGACCGACGTAAGCACCGCCCAGCGGCAGCTCGTAGTAGCGGTCGAACAGGTTTTCGATGCCGAGCTCCACGCTCCAGGAGGCTCGCTCGTAGCGGCTGCGCAGGTGCGCAAGGCCGTAGCCCGCGGTCTGCATTTCGTTGCGTACCGCGGAGACGTCATCTTTCGCCGCCACGAATTCGCCCTCCAGAGTATTGCGCCACGAACCAAGTTCATGCGTGAACGCCAGCTTGGCGTTCAGCGGCATGATGTTGTAAAGGTTGCCGTCCGTGTCCTCGTTTGTGCCCCGGGTGTAGCTCGCCACGAGTTGGGCCGAGAATTTGCCGTAGTCCGTCGTGCCCGTCAGACGATAGTCCGCCGCGAGGTCCGCGCCATAGAGGCGGGCGGACTGGTTGACGTACCTGAGCACGGTGAAGTTGCCGACCACCGGCACGGCGCGAGGCGCGTTCGCCGCGGCGTCCCACTGCACCGCGTCGATGTAGTCCTGCACGTCCGTGTAGTACGGCGTCACCTTGACACTCCAGTGCTCCGAGCCGGCATCGTGCCAGTCGGCGGTGACGCTCACCGTTCGAGCCACCTCGGGCTTCAGGTTCACGTCGCCCACGTAGCCATTGCCGTCGCCGACGAAGTTGTTCATGAACGCCGCCATCTGCCAGGTGGACCAGGTGTAGCGCTCGTACAGGTTGGGCGAGCGGGTCTTCTGCCCCAGGCCGATCTCGTAGGTCTGGGTATCCGCCGGCGTGAAGCGAGCGAGCCAGGACAGGTCCCAGTTGTCGTCCGACTTGCCGCGTGACTTAGTGTTGAAGAGCGCCGCGTCCCGCGTCTGGTTGCCCATGCCGCCGACTCCGCTGGTCGGATAGGAGTCGAGGTTGTAGCCGTGAACCGGGCCCGCATTCATGTCCACGGTTTCAAAGCGGATGCCCAGGATGTGCGTCCAGCGTTCCTTGCTGACTTCCCATTCCCCATAGGCGGCATAACGGTCACGCTGCCCGTCGTTCAGGTTCAGGAAGTCGTAGGGCCACATGCCCGCGCCGGAGGGCGGCCACCAGTCGTCCAGCCGATTTTCCTGATACTCGCCGCCGACGCGCAGCAGGCTCTGCTCGGCCAGCGGGATCGCCGCGCTGACTGTGACTCCCGTGTTCTTGCCGTCGGTCTTCATCGGCATGCCGGCGGCGCAACCAATCATCTGGCCGCTCACCATCATTGAGCCGGAAATCGGCGAGCACGGTGTGCCGTTTACGGCCGTGTCCCCGCCCGAGCCGCTGGGCGGTTGCCCGGGGCCATACCAGAAGCGCTTGTCGTCGCCGAAATCCATTTCGTGCTCGGTATGCTGGTAATAGGCCCGCGCCTGCAGGGTTCCCCAGCCGAGGCTGCCGGTGTAGGCAAGATTGAACTGGTCGCTCTTGTTCTCGGTCATGTCCATGCGCTGGTTGGCATAGCCCTCGTACGGGATGTCCTGGAAACCATAGGTGAAGTCCAGCAGGTGACCGCCACTCTGCCAGGCGAGCCGGACCGCCTGGTTGCTGGATTCATAGGCGGAGGATCCCACCTCGTCCGTCGGCAGCGTGTGGCCTGCTCGACCCGTGAACGTGTAGCTCTTGAAATCGTCGCCGGCCGTGTAGTTGTCGGATTGGGTGTAGGCGCCCGTGTAGCCGAGGCTCAGGCTTTCGGTGGCAAAGGTGCCGGAGAGATTCCCGCCCCAGCCATCGTTGTTGCTGCGATAGAACGTACCGGCTTCACCCTTCAGGAGATGAGCGCCGGGCTGCGCGAACGCCGGGTCCGCGGAGCGCACCACGATGCTGCCGCCGATGCTGTCGCCGCCGACGCTGACCGGCGTGACGCCGGCGTACACATCGACGTTGGCCACGGCCGTGGGGTCGATGTAGGAGAGCGGTGAGTTCATGTGGTTGGGACAGGCAGCCACGAGGTCCATGCCGTCCACCTGGGTGCGCAGGCGATCGTCCGCGAGACCACGGATGACCGGCAGGCTGGAAACCCCTCCGGCGCCATAGACGCTCACCCCGGGCAGATCCGCGAGCAGACTGGCGGTGTCGCTGGTGCGGGCGCGCTTGCGGGCAATCTCGGCGCTGTCGAGGCCCATGGCGCCGAAGCTGGGGGTGAGAATCCGGCGGGCCGTGACGAGGATTTCTTCGAGGTTGGAGCCATCTTCCGCCGCCACGCCTTGGGCGGCGTAGAGGGCCAGGAATACGGCAACTGCAATCGGACGAGGTCGCATGTCTTCAGACTCCAAAAAAGATGGGGAGTGGGAGTTCTGCCGAAGCCCCGCTGGGCCGACTTCCAGCGCCGTCCGACGTCGTTGCGGTTGGCCGTCACCGATTCATCGCACTGCCATGCGTAGCCCGCGACCGCCGCCTGGGTGCGCAGCGGTCGAGATGAGACTACGAGCAGTACAGCGGATGCCCGGCGGGCCGAAGCCGGGGCGCCGATGAAGGCGCCCGGCGTCAAACGGGCAGTCGAGCCCTAGGCAGGGCTGACGAAGGCGGGAGGCGCCCTGGGAGGATTGGCTCGATGCTGTGTCCGAAAGACAACGGCAGGTTCCGGTGGCGACGGAATGGCGTCAGGCGTCGCAGCGCCGCCGAGAACCGTCAGCGTGGTCGGTGGTGGCGCAGCCGTGCCGGCGGCCGCAAAGACGCAAGGCGATTCGTGATGCGCGGGACTCCCAGGCCGCTGTCCGTCGTCCTTCGCGGGCGAGTGCGCGCCCTGCGGCAGCGGCCCGGCGCCATGGCACATCTGCATGGTGGGCGCATGATTTGCGTCCGTGCCCGGCATGAAGCCTGGCGGTACCAGCATGCGGCTCGCCAACGCAGGCAACAGCAGCAGGGCGACCCAGAGGTGGGTTCTGCGGCGTTGTGTCCAGCGGACATTCATGACGCCAGTCTAGGTCAAGGCGAGCGCGCTGCGCGACCTGCGGTTATCCGCAATCCACCGCGGGCCCGTCTCGCAGACGGGAGACCTGCGTCCCTATGCGGCGAGCGCCTTACAAGCCTTGGCGCATGCGAGGCATGCTTCACGACAGGCCTTGCACTCCGCGTGGTGTGCAGCGTGTGGCTCGCACGCTTCGGCGCACGTGTCGCAGAACCGCGCGCAGGTCGCGGCGAGGGACTGGATGTTCGCCGGCGCCGCATTGGCGAAACCGGCCACGTCGGCCATGGCCCCGACGACGGACAACATGTTCATCACGGCGCGCTGACAATCCGCCATGGTGTCCATTCCGGCGGCGAGATGGTCGGTACAGCGTGCGAGGCACACGCGGCCGGCGCGCAGGCACTCCGCGGTCGAATCGATGACGGCCTTGTGCTGGGCCGAGAGGGGTGCCGGCGTCGGTGCAACTTTCCCGGCAGGCGTGGACTGCGCGATGGTCGCGGCGCTCGTCAGGGCGGCGCCCAGGCCGGCCAATCCCGCGATGACCTCGCGTCGTTGCAAACGGCTCTCTGTGGACATGACGACCTCAATCGTTACCGCAGCAAGGTGCTGGTTGCCATCATCACATGTGCCGCTGCTCCCGGCCAAGGCGCGGTCCGGCGACCACTGCGGTAAGTACCGGTCTGCCGCACCGTCCGTGGACGTAAGAGTATTGTATAAATAGATCCTACGCGGCGGCTCTTGGCGGCTGCCGCGAAAGCTTCGAGGCCCTGCGCTTTTCAGGAGAGCGCTCAATGCACATGGCCGACGCACTGCTGTCGCCCGCGGTCGGCGGGACGATGTGGGCTGCAACCGCGGTCACGGTCGCGTATTGCTCGCGCCGGCTGCGCCAGGAGGCGGACGACCGTCGTGTGCCGTTGATGGGCGTGCTCGGCGCGTTCCTGTTCGCCGCGCAGATGATCAATTTCAGCATCCCCGGTACCGGTTCGAGTGGCCACCTCGGCGGCGGCTTGCTGCTCGCGATCCTGCTCGGCCCGCACGCCGCCTTCCTCGTCATGGCCTCGGTGCTCATCGTGCAGGCGCTGTTCTTCGCCGACGGCGGACTGCTCGCACTCGGCTGCAACATCTTCAACCTCGGCTTCTTCCCGGCGTTCATCGGCTACCCCCTCTACCGACGCCTCGCCGGGGAAGCGCCCGGTACCGCTCGCGCTACGGTCGCCGCTGTGCTTGCGGCGGTGTTGTCGCTGCAGCTGGGCGCGTTCGCGGTTGTGTTGCAGACCGTAGCCTCGGGTATTTCGGCGCTGCCGTTCGGCACGTTCCTCACGTTCATGCTGCCGATCCATCTCGCGATCGGCATCGTCGAGGGTGTGGTCACCGCTGCCGTCATCTCCTTCGTTCGCGCTGCACGTCCCGGCATGTTGCCGACGGCTGCGCGTTCCGGGCACTCCGTGCGCGGCATAGCGTCCGCCTTCCTGGTCGTCGCGCTTGCGCTGGGTGGCGTGGGTGCCTGGTTCGCATCGAAGAACCCGGACGGACTCGAATGGTCGGTCGCCAGAATCACCGGTGCACGGGAGCCCGAATCACCGCAGACCGGCGTCCAGGCTGCGCTGGGTCGCTTGCAACAGAGGATGACTCTATTGCCTGGCTATGGATTTCGGCGCGAGACGGCTGGAGCCGCCGAGCAGAATCAGGCGCCGAGTGCGATCACCAATGGCGGGGGCAGTGATCGTCTTGGCAAATCCCTGGCTGGTGTGGTCGGCGGTTCGATCACCCTTGCGCTCGCATTGCTCGTCGGGGTCGCGTTGAAGCTCTGGTCGGAGCGGCGCTGATTCCGTGTCCGCACCCGCAGTCCTCACTGGCCTTCTCGACTTCCGGCGCCTCGATCTGCTGGCGACCGGCGACTCCGCGCTGCATCGTCTCGACGCCCGCGCCAAGGTCCTCGTCACGCTGGTCTTCATCGTTTGCACGATGTCATTCCACCGCTACGCGGTGGCGTCGCTCGTCCCGTTTTTCGTGTTCCCGCTGGCGGTCACCGCGGCGGCCCGGTTGCCGATCGCATTCCTGTTGCGCAAGGTCACGCTCGTGCTGCCGGTGGCGCTGCTGATCGGACTGCCGAACCCGTGGTTTGATCGTGAGGTGCTGGTACAGTTGGGCGGATTGCAAATAAGCGGCGGCTGGATCTCGCTGCTTTCGATCGTGATGCGATCGTTGCTGGCGACGGCCGCCGCCATTGCGCTGGTCGCGGTCACGGGATTTCCGGCGATCTGCGGTGCACTGGAGCGGATGGGCATGCCTCGCTCGCTGGCGGTTCAACTACTCTTCCTCTATCGCTACCTGGCCGTTCTCGGCGAGGAGGCCGCCCGGATGACGGTCGCCCGTGAGCAGCGCGGCGGCGGCCGTCCGCTGTCGATTCGGCTCTATGGAACGCTCGTCGGTCGACTGTTGTTGAGGACATGGGATCGGGCAGAACGGATCTACCTTGCGATGTGCGCCCGTGGCTTCACCGGGGACTTCCGCAGCGGCCCGCCGTCACGACTCGGCCGCCCGGACATCGCCTACGTGGCAGGGTGGTGCGGGCTCTTCCTGCTGCTTCGCACCCAGGACGTGACGCAGTGGCTCGGCACGGCGGCGCTCGGTGTGCTGCGATGAGCCACCACCTGGTCGAAGCCCGCGGACTGTCGCACGTCTATGAGGACGGCACCGTCGCGCTGAAGGACGTGTCCTTCCGGATCACCCACGGCGAGTCGGTTGCCATTATCGGTGCCAACGGCGCGGGCAAGTCCACGCTGCTCATGCATCTCAACGGTCATCTCAGCCCGACGAGCGGTGAGGTCCGGATCGGGGAGACCCCGCTGACGAAAGAGACGTTGCCAGCGATTCGTCGCACGGTCGGCCTGGTCTTCCAGGACCCCGACGATCAACTGTTCATGCCGACGGTTTACGACGACGTCGCGTTCGGCCCGCGCAACCAGGGCTTGCCTGAAGCCGAAGTCGACCGGAGGGTTCACGCGGCGCTGCAGCAGGTCGGGGCCTGGCACGTGCGCGCCAAGTCCCCGTACCGATTGTCCGGCGGCGAGAAAAAGCGCGCGGCAATCGCCGGCGTGCTGGCAATGGCGCCGGACATCCTGGTGATGGATGAGCCCACGAGTGGGCTCGACCCGCACGCACGCCGCCAACTGATCGGACTGCTCGGCGAGTTCCGTCACACACGGATCTTCACGAGCCATGACCTGGACATGGTCCTCGATCTCTGTCCACGCACGATCGTCCTGCTCGAAGGTGCGATCATGGTCGACGGACCGACTCGGGACGTCTTCGGGGACGATGCCTTGCTGGAGAAATGCCGGCTTGAGCGCCCACTGGCGCTGCAGGCGTGTCCGGTCTGTGGATCCAAGCACGACTGAGAGGGGAGAGCGCATGGAACGAATCACGATGTCGATCGACGAGGAACTCGCCACGGCTTTCGACGAGTTGATCGCAGCCCGGGGCTACACGAGTCGATCGGAGGCGATGCGCGACCTGTTGCGCCGCGAGGTGGCGACACACCGTGCCAGCGACAAGCCTCGCACCCAATGCGTGGCCAGCCTGTCCTATGTCTACAACCATCACGTGCGCGACCTGGCGGAGCGGCTGACGGCCGCGCAGCACGCGCAGCACAGCCTCGTCGTCGCGACGACGCACCTGCACCTGGATCATGAATACTGCCTGGAGAACGTGTTCCTCAAGGGGCCGACTGTGGCCGTACGCGCGTTCGCAGACAGCATTCGTGCCGAGCGTGGGGTTGCGTACGGCCAGATCAATCTCATCACCGTGGAGAGCGGCGACAAGCACCCGCTCGCCGCCCCCCACCAGCACCACGGGCACATGCACCTGACGCCTGTCGCCTGACGCTGCGGCGCCAGCAGCGCGGCTGCGTACTTGCCACGAGTAGGCACAACATAGTTATATTGCCTACCATTGCGTCGCATTGCGGTTCGAGCCGTTTCAATCCTTGGTGGGACTCTGCTTCCCCCACCGAACCTGATGAGTGGGGCTTGTCATGAAAGCGGATACACGCACACTCCTGGTCGCTGCAGCATGCGTCACTGCGGCAACACCCGCGTTCGGCTCGGGCATTCCAACCGGAACTCCGCTTGAAGAGATCGTAGTCACCGCCCAGCGCATCGGACTGATCGGCGAGTCACGGGCCGCGAGCGAAGGCATCGTCACCAGCGTGCAGCTCCAGGGCCGGCCGATCCTGCGACCCGGCGAGGTGCTCGAGGTCGTGCCGGGCCTGGTCGTCACGCAGCACAGTGGCGACGGCAAGGCGAACCAGTACTTCCTGCGCGGCTTCAACCTCGATCACGGCACCGACTTTGCGAGCTACGTGGACGGCGTGCCGGTGAACATGCCCACCCACGCGCACGGCCAGGGCTATGCCGACATCAATTTCCTCATCCACGAGCTGGTGGACACCGTGCACTACCGCAAGGGCCCCTACTTTGCGGAGGAGGGAAACTTCTCGGCGGCCGGAGCAGCGCGCATTTCCTACGTGAGCGACAGCGGCGCTCCGACGCTGGGCCTGACGGTGGGCGAGGACAATTACTACCGACTGTTCGCCAGCGCGTCGCCGCAGGTGGCGGGCGGGACGCTGCTCCTGGGCCTCGACTGGTCGCAGACCGACGGGCCATGGACGCTGCCGGAGGATTTCCAGAAGACCAGCGGGGTCATCAAGTTCAGTCGCGGCACCAACGAGGCCGGGTTCTCCGTCACGGGCATGGGCTACGACGGCAGCTGGGACAGCACCGACCAGATTCCGCAACGGGCCGTCGATGCCGGGCTGATCCCACGCTTCGGGCACGTGGACCCGACCACGGGCGGTGAGTCGCATCGCTACAGCCTGTCGGTCGACGCGTGGTCCCGCCACGACGGGCGCGGCTGGGCGGCGTTGGCGTACGCCATCGACTACCACCTCGACCTGATCTCGAACTTCACGTACGCGCTCGACCAGGACAACGGCGACCAGTTCGAGCAGTACGACAGTCGTCGGGTGTACGGGGGGCACTTCGAGTACGACCTGCCGGCCTCGTTGAACAGCCTGGACGGCGCGCTGCGCGCCGGCGTCGAGTTACGCCAGGACGACATTCAACCCGTTGCCCTGTATCTGACACAGGCCCGCGAGCGGTTCGAAACGATTCGCCGGGACGACGTGCGCCAGACGCAGTACGCGGCCTATGTCTCCCATGACCAGCGCTGGACCGACTGGTTGCGCACCGAGGCGGGCCTGCGCTTCGATTACCTGGACTTCTCCGTCGACAGCGATCTCCCGGCCAACTCCGGCGACGAGACCGATTCGATCGTAGGGCCAAAACTCACGGTCGTGCTGGGTCCCTGGGCGGAAACGGAGTTCTTCCTGAATGCGGGCCGCGGATTCCACACCAACGACGCACGAGGCACGACGATTCGAGTCGACCCGACCGACGGGTCGACGCCCGTCCAACCCGTCGATCCGATCGTGCCGGCCATCGGGTATGAAGTCGGGTTCCGGACAGCGGCCGTGCCGAAGGCGCAGTTCTCGGCCGCCTTGTGGAACCTCGACATCGACTCGGAGTTGCTGTTCGTCGGTGACGGCGGCATCACCGAGCCGAGCCGCGCGACCCGTCGCTATGGCGTCGAACTCGGCGCGTACTGGACGCCGCTCGAAGCGGTGATCGTGGATGCCGACTATTCGTGGTCACATGCCCGGTTCACCGAGTCCGACCCCGCCGGCGACTACATTCCCAGGTGCGGTAGAGACGGTCGTGTCGGTCGGTCTCAGCGTCCAGCGCGACACGGGCTGGTTCGGTGGAGCCCGCTGGCGTTACTTCGGCCCGGCACCGCTCATCGAGGACAACAGCGTGCGCTCGAACTCGACCTCGACCGTCAATGCGCAGGCCGGCTATCGCTTCTCGCCGCGTCTGAGCGTGATGGCGTCGGTCTTCAACCTGTTCGATGCCGAGGCCAACGACATCAGTTACTTCTACGAATCGCAGCTGCCCGGAGAGTCGCAGCCTGTCGCCGACATTCACTTCCATCCGGCCGAGCCGCGCACGCTGCGGGTTGCGGCGACCTTGCGGTTCTGAGGTACGACGTGATTTCATCCGTCGGCCGTCGCTTGAGCGGGGAAGGCTGTAACGAACCGGAGAGGGAGGATTGATCATGGCGCACGATCACGACCATCCAAAAAAGCACAGCCACGTGCATGTTCATCAGCACGCGCACGATCACGTGCACGCCCACGAGCACACGCACCAGCACGGCGATCTGGCGCATTCGCATCCGCACGATCACGCCCATGCGCACCCGCACGAACATCAGCACGAGCATGAGCACGACGCTTCGGCGCACCAGCATCCAGAGACCCCGCATTTCGTACCGGTGGAGAAGGATGTCCACGCGGATCACCTGCACGTGGATCTCGGCGGGGAGTCACACGAGACCGAGCCGCACGACCACGATCACTGACGCGCAATCCCGGACTGCGACATACCTCTCCCGCCGCGAAAAGGGAGATCAAAAGGAAAGGGCGAGTCGTTGCCGACCCGCCCTTGCCCAGCGCCGTGCTGGCGCGAGACTGATCAGAACTCCCGCGAGAACCTGATCCCGATCGTCCGCGGACGGATCGGCACGACGTAGACCTCCGAGCCGCAGACCGCTTCGGCGCACTGCGCGAAGCGCGAGACCTGCCCGTTTTCGTCGAAGGCATTGGTCAGGAACAGCTCCGTTCGCCAGCCATCCTTGCCCAAGCCCGCCGCGAAGTCGGCAGTCGTGTAGCTGGGCATGTTGCCGATGATGTCGTTCTCGGCAACGCGCAGGTCGGTCGTGCGCTCATCCACGTAGACCACCGCACCCTGCACGTAGCTTTCGAACGAGGCCACGGGGAACTCGTAGCGCACGGTCAGATTCCCCTTCAGCTCGGGCGTGACGGGCAGCGGTGTACCTTTCGGCGCCTGCGGATCGCTGAACACCGGGTTGCCATCCTCATCGACGCTCGGGCAGTTGCTGCGCGTTTCCGGATTGCCGTTCGCGTTGACGAAGCCGCAATAGTTCTCGGTCAGCTCCGAGTCGAGGTACGCGAAGCCCGCTGAAATCCCGAGCTGGTCAGTGACCGCCCAGCTCACGTCCATTTCGACGCCATCGATCTGCGCCGCGCCGGCGTTGTTGATCTCCGTCAGGCCGTTGGCGCCGAGCAGCGAGAACTGGAAGTCGTCCCACTCCTGCGAGAAGACCGCGCCGTTCCAGCGCAGTCGATTGTCGAACCACGTGGTCTTCCAGCCAAACTCGTAGTTCGTGAGCCAGTCCGCTTCGTACGGAGGCAGCGTGCCGCGGCGGTTGATGCCGCCCGGACGGAAGCCTTCCGAGTACGTCGCATACACCATCGCTTCGTCGGTGAACTTGTAAGTCAGGTTCACGCGCGGCGTGACGCCGTCTTCTTGCGTTGACTTGTCGAAGACCTTGCAGGGCGCGCCCTTGAAGTCCGGCGCCGTGGTGTGGTCGCCGCCCGGGCAGGCCGCCTCGCCCGTGCGGCTGCTGTAGCCCTCGCTGAAGCCGAAAAAGCCCTCGAGCGAATTGTCGGAATCGAAGTAGCGCGCACCGACGGTACCGGTCAGTTTGTCGGTGAAGTCGAAGCTGAACTCTCCGAACAGCGCGAAGTCCTCGTCGACGCGCAACTGCTTGGTCAGCCAGAGCGTGTCGTCCCAACCCGTCACCGTGATCTGCGAGCCGAGACCGTCGATCTTGTAGCGCTGCTGGATGTCGTGTTCCTGCCGCTGCAGGAACGTGCCCGCAACGAAGCGGTAGCGCTTGTTCGGATCCGATGCGACGCGCAGTTCGTGCGTGTAGCGGTTGTAGCGGTCCTTGCCCTGGATGTACTGCGACGGGTCGATCGGCACGCTGTTGTCGTCGTACCAGTAGGCGCCGTAGCCGTACAGTGTGTCGTACCAATACGAGTAATCGGAATAGTCCGACTCGGTGTCGACGTCGCGCTTGAGATAGGAACCCGCGTACACCAGGTCGAGGTTCGCGATCTTGCCTTCGACGGTGAGAGCGGCCTGGACCCAGCTGTCGTCCGAGGTTTCCGGGAAACCATGGGCGATCTCGAGGTCGCCGACGGTGGTGTCGTAAGCCCAGCTGCCGTCGGTCTCCTGCTTCTGGGTCATGACCTGCGGGGTGATGGTCCAGTTCTCGGTGAGGTCGAGTCGCAGTGCCGCGCGGGCGCCGGTGGTGAAGGCTTCGTTGTAGTTCTTCTCGACGAAATCGGCGTTGTTCGCCGTGATGCCCGACGTCGGGAAGGTGCGCTCGCGGTAGACGTTGTCGATGTAGCCGGCGTCGTGGCGGTGCCAGCCGACGAGACGGACCGCCGAGCGGTCGTTGATCGGCAGGTTGACCATGCCTTCGGCGAGATAGCCGAAGTCCCCGCCATCCACCGAGTTCACCTCGAGTCCGTAGGCCGCGTCAAACTCGGCGGGATCCGGTCTGTTGGTGATGATGCGGATCGTGCCCGCCTGCGAACTGGCGCCGTACAACGTGCCCTGCGGACCCGCGAGCGCTTCGACCCGCGCTATGTCGTACAGGTGGACGTCCAGGGCGCCCTGGATCGTCGTGATCGGCTGTTCGTCCAGGTAAATGCCGACGCTCGGCAGCGAAGCCGAATGGTTGCCGTCACCGCCGCTCGCGACACCGCGCATGTAGACGGCCGCAAAGCCCGGGCCAAACGTCTGGTACGAGACGCTCGGCAGGAACCTCACGTAGTCGTCGAACCGCTGCACGTTCAGTTCCTGCAGTCGCTGCGTGCCGATGGCCTGGATGCTCAGTGGCACAGTCTGCAGGTCTTCAGAGCGCTTCTGCGCAGTGACGATGATCTCTTCGAGGCCACCGGAAGTGGTCTGCGCGTAGGCGGACATGCCGGCGAGCAGTGTCGGCACGCTGGCTGCCAGCATTCGAACGGTGGACGGCCGGCCATGCTGGCGCTGCAGTTTGCGTTTACGGCTACGGGTCATTTTGTATCGGACTCCCTGAGTGATGCGCCCGTGGGCGGGCGCGTGAATGCATTCATGGCAGCGGCGGCGCTGCGGGGTAAGCGTCGAGCACGGGGCCGAGCGCGGCCTTGAGCGGGTCGAGCCAGGGTTCGTAGTGCCGCCAGTGGTCCACCGCATCCCGGTAAATCGGCTGGCGCACCTGTTCGGAGCTTGCCGTGCGAACTGCGCGATCGTTCTCGTAGAAGCGCAGGCAGGCGTCCTCGAACGGCAGGCCGCAGTAATCGAGCAGCCGGCGCACTTCGCTCTCGGTGTCGTCGACCATGCGCTCATAGATCACGCGATGGACGCGGCCGGGCAGCACGGCATCGTAGTGCGCCATCAGCGTGACGTAGTCCGCATAGTAGCGGCCGATGTCATCGAGCGAATAGCTGAAGTTCTGGCCGCGCGCGAAGTGCTGCTTGAAACCCGAGAAGCAGCAGCTCAACGGGTGACGCCGCGTATCGATGATCCTGGCATTCGGCAGCATCAGGTGAATCAGCCCGACGTGCGCCCAGTTGTTCGGCAACTTGTCGATGAAATAAGGCGCGTCGGTCTTGCGCTGGATGCGGGTCTGCTGCAGGTAGCGCTCGCCGAGTGCGCGCAAGGCGTCCGGCTCCAGCGACTCGAGCACGTCGGGGTACTTCGAGACCTCCGAGCGCCGGTTGCGCCCGCTCAGCTCCTTGACGATGCCGACGACGTCCGGCAGTTCCATCGTGCCTTCGATCGCCGAATGGCTCGACAGGATCTGTTCGACCAGTGTCGACCCGGAGCGCGGCAGCCCCACGACGAAAATCGGGTCGGGCGCAGTGCATCCCGCCCCGTGACGCGCCGCGAAGAACCCGGGCGTGAACAGCGCACGAGAACGGCGCACGTTCTCGGTGACCGTGCCGCTGTCGTAGGGCACCACTTCCTTGCGCAGTCGATTGCCTGCTGCGTAGTTGATGAACGACCCGGCGTAGTCCTGCGCATCCTCCGCGGCCTTGCCGAGCGAGAAGTGGAAGTGGAAGCGATCTTCCTGGGTGAGGTCGCTGCGCTCGAGCTGCGCACGCATCGCGGCGACGTCGGCCTCCGTGAAGCGGAACGTCTTCAGGTTCGCGAGACTCCAGTAGGCCTCGCCGAGGCGCGGCTCGAGCTCGATCGACTTGCGGTAAGCGGCAATCGAATCATCCTGCCGTCCCGCCGTCTTGAGTGCGTGGCCGTGGCTGAGCCAGACCTTGGCCTGCAGCGGATATTCGCGCAGCAATTGCTCGTAGAGGCGGATGGCCTCGTCGTATTCGCCGACACGCGCCAGCACGGTCGCCTTCAGGTTGCGGAAACTCGGGCTGCGCGGATCGGCCGCGAGCAACTGGTCGATCTGTGCCAAGGCCCGGACCGGCTGGTTGTTCCGATGCAGGACCACGGCATAGTTGTGGCGCGCCGCCTTGAAGCCCGGCGCCAGTTCCAGGCAGCGCGTCAGCAGGTTCTCGGCGTCGGTGTAGCGCCCGATGCGCGAGGCGATCTCGGCCAGCATGCGGATTGCGGCCACGTCGGTCGGAAACTGCTGCAGGTGGCTGCGCAGCAGCGGCTCGGCGACGGCGATACGGCCTTCGGCCAGTGCCAGCGCAGGTTCCATCAGCCGCGGATCGTGCGTCGAATTGCGGATGTGGTTGGCGTAGGCCTGGTCGGCGCCTGCGGTATCACCCATTGCAAACAGGTGGTCGCCCAGGGCGCGCCAGGCATCGGCCATCGTCGGTTGCAGGCGCACGGCCGTACGCAACGCCGCGACGGCTTCGTCGCCTCTCCCGGCATCGCCGAGCGCCAGTCCGAGTTCACGTTGTGCGGCTGCCCAGCGTGGCTGCGAGGCGGCGAGCGGTTCGAGGATGCGCAAGGCGTCGGCGACGTCGTTCGATCGCCGCCGGGCCATTGCCAGCAGCAACGTTGCGGCAGGGTGGTTCGGCACGGCGCCGAGGATCTCCCGCGCCTGCTCGGCGGCCAGGCCTGGCTGGGACACGAGCAGCTTTTCGGCGTGGGCAAGCGCCACGTCCAGAGTCCCCACGGGTTCCGGCCCGCTCGTCATCCAAGGTCCCCGTGTTTTGACACCACAGCGGACGAATGAAAGACTGCTGCGCACCCAATGTCAAACGCCTTGTGGCATTTCGGGCCCACCCGTTGCTTGGAGACGACAAACCGATGTCGAACGGTTTTTATTCAGCACTGCGATGTCGCGGAAATGCGCCGCAGGCACCGTCGAGGCGCGCGATGGGTGTCGCTTCCTGGCTGGCTGCGACCGGGATTGCGGCCAGCCTGCCGGCTGTCGCGGCGACGCCAATACCGGTCGTGTCGGCAGTGCCTTACCTGGCCGATTCCGGCTCCATGGCGGTCCAGTGCGGCAGGTTGATCGACGGGGTGGCCGCTGAGGCGCAGGGCCTCGCGACCGTCGTCATTCGCAACGGTCGTGTCGACTCGGTGCAGCCAGGCGCGGTGGCGCCTGCGGGCATGCCCGTCGTCGATCTCCGGCAATACACCTGCCTGCCCGGCCTGATCGACATGCACACGCACCTCACGGACAGCGGGCACGAGACGGCCGACCTCAGCATCTATTACAAGCGCACGCCGGCGGAGCAGGGCGCGATCGCACGGGAAAGCGCCCGCGCGACCCTGCTGGCCGGGTTCACCGGGGCGCGAGACGTCGGCACCTACATTGCCTGGGTCGATCGCGACCTGCGCGACGCGATCAACCAGGGCAGCGCGGTCGGGCCCCGCATGCAGGTCGCGGGCTTTTACCTGACGATCCCTGCCGGCGGCGGCGACCTCGTCATCCCCGGCCATGCCGAGGCGGAGATCCCGCCGCAGGTGCGCATGGGCGTCGCGCGCGGGCCCGAACAGTTCCGGCAGAAGGCCGAGCAGGCGGTCGCGGGCGGTGCCGACTTGCTCAAGATCATCGCGTCCGGCGCCGTGCTCGCGTATGGCGGTGTGCCGGGAGAGCGTGAAATGCTGCCCGAGGAGATCAAGGCGGTCGTCGACGTGGCGCATGCCCACGGCAGGAAGGTTGCAGCGCACGCGCACGGCGCGCAGTCCATCAAGGACGCGATCCTTGCCGGCGCCGACACGATCGAACACGCGTCGCTGATCGACGACGAGGGCATCCGGCTCGCAAAGGAGCACGGCACCGGACTGTCGATGGATGTCTACAACGGCGACTGGATCGACACCGTCGGCCGCGCAGAAAAGTGGCCCGAGGAATTCCTGCGCAAGAACGTCGAGACGACCGAGGCCCAGCGCCAGGGTTTCACCAGGGCGCACGCCGCGGGCGTCGACATCGTCTATGGCACGGACGCCGCCGTGTATCCGCATGGCCTCAATGCGCGCCAGTTTCCGATCATGGTCCAGCGCGGCATGACGCCGATGGAAGCCATCCAGGCGGCCACGTCGCTGGCCGCGAAGCACATGGGATGGGCGGATCGTATCGGCAGCCTGCAGCCGGGACGCTTCGGCGATCTCATCGCGGTCAAGGGCGACCCGCTCGCTGACGTGACGCGGCTGCAGGATGTGGCCGTGGTGATCAAGGGCGGGCTCGCCTTCAAGCTGCCGGCGGAGTGAAGCGGTGGCGGTCGGGACTGACCCGCACGACTTGTTCGCGCCCGCCGAAACCGGCAGCGTTCTGCGGCTCGCGCCGAACCTGCAGCGGCTGGTCGCCCCCAATCCCAGCCCGTTGACCGGACCGGGCACGAACACCTACGTCGTCGGATTCGGCCCGCAATACCTGGTGATCGATCCCGGTCCCGACGATACGACACACGTGGACCGCATCCTCGCGGCAACGAACAGCCGCATCAGCCACGTGCTCTGCACGCATTCCCACCCGGATCATTCGCCCGGCGCGGCGGCGCTCAAGGCTCACACCCAGGCGGTGGTGCTGGGGCAGCCGGCCCCGCGCGACGAGCACCAGGATGACTCGTACCGTCCTGACCGAACGCTCGACGACGGCGACGTCATCGAGGTGTCGGGCGCGGGGGTGCGTGTGCTGCACACGCCGGGTCATGCTTCGAACCACGTCTGCCTGCTGCTCGAACCGGAGGGTTGGTTGCTGACCGGCGATCACCTGATGGGTGGCTCGACCGTCGTCATCCTGCCGCCGGACGGGTCCATGCGCCTGTATCTCGAATCGCTGCGTCGGCTGCGCACGCTGCCGCTCACCGCTCTGCTGCCTGGGCACGGCGCGGTGATGCCGGATCCGCTGGTCGAGATCGATCGGGTGATCGCACACCGGCTGCAGCGCGAGAGCAAGGTGGTGACTGGCCTGCTGCAACTGGGTGGCGCCGCCACGCTCGGCGAACTGGTTCCGATCGTGTACGCCGACACGCCGGTCGCGTTGCACCCGCTGGCGCGGTACTCGCTGCTCGCTCACCTGCAGAAACTGGTCGAGGAACGGCGCGTCGCGCAGGATGGCGAACGCTGGGCATGGCTCGCGGCGTGAGCCGGGCCGTGCGGGCCGGACGCAGGCTCGAACGCATCGAAATCGGCAATGCAAGTGTCCGGCTCGGCAGGCACTGGGCCTTGCGCGATGTCTCAATCGAGATTCGTGCCGGCGAGCACTGGTTGCTGCTCGGACCGAACGGCGCCGGCAAGACCATCCTGCTCAAGCTGCTGCGTGGCGACGTGTGGCCGACGCCGATGGGACGCGAATCCCGCCGCTACCACCTGCGCGATGGCGAAGTGCTCGAGCAACCGCTGTTTACGGCTGACCGCATCGCCTACCTCGGTCCCGAGCGGCAGGATCGGTACGTACGCTACGAATCGCAGCTCGACGTCGCGCAAGTCGTGCTGACGGGCTACGACGATTCTGACTTGCCGCTGCAACCCGCAACACGGACCCAACAGCGACGCATCCGGCAGGTGCTGCAGCAGGTGGGCCTGGCCGGCTATGCGTCGCGACAATTCCTGTCGCTGTCGTACGGGCAGCGCCGCCGCGTGCTGCTGGCGCGCGCCTTCGTGCGCGAACCCGACGTGCTGCTGCTCGATGAGGCGCTGAACGGTCTCGACCTCAAGGGGCGCGCGGCATTCCTGCGGGCCCTGCGGCAGGCGTCGTCGCCACGGACCGCGTGGATACTGACGAGTCATCGGACAGGCGACGCGCCCGCGGGTCTTACTCACGTCGCGCGCATTGCCCTCGGTCGCATCCAAAGCGTCACGGACCTGCGTGCCGGCGTCGTCGATCCATCCGCGTTGCGAGTCGAGGCGCGAGTGGAGATCGCGCCGTCATCGAAGCGCAATACGCAAGGTGCGAGCGTCGGCGAGAGCAGGATTCGCGCGGCAAAGCCGCTGCTGCGCCTGCATCGGGCCGCGGTGTACCGGGCGGAGCGACCCGTCATCGGTACGTTCGACTGGACGCTCGAGCGCGGCCAGCACTGGTACGTACGCGGCGCCAACGGGTCGGGCAAGTCGACGTTCGTTGCAATGCTCTACGGCGATCTGTGGCCCGCGCACGGCGGCAGGCTCGAGCGTTACTGGTCCGCGGTCGATGACTGGAAGGCGAGGGTCGCGCTCGTATCGCCGGAGTTGCAGGCACGGTATGCCGCGACTGGGTGCACGGTCGAACAGATCGTTGCATCCGGGTTCCATGCCAGCATCGGCTTGAACGAGTGGCCGACTGCAGCGGAGTTACGACGCGTGCGACGCGAATTGCGCGCGTGGGGACTGACGGGCCTGGCCGCGCGACAGGCGCGCGAGTTGTCGTACGGCCAGTTGCGCCTGGCGCTGGTTGCACGCGCGTTCGTGCGTCCGCGCCGTCTGTGGCTGCTCGATGAGCCGTTCGACGGCCTCGATGCCGAGGCGCGGCAGCGGCTGCGTGCAAGGCTGGACGGAGCAGTGAGCCGTGGCGCGACTGTGGTGATGGCCACCCACCACGAGGAGGACGTGCCGGCCTACGTGACGCGCGTGCTGACGCTGCGGCGTGGCCGCGCGCCGGTCATGTCAAACAGGTGAGCACACGGCCGCGCTGACTGCGCGGCGATGCCGGGCTTCAGAGCGGCAGCACCGCCTCGCAGACGATCACGGCGTCGCCGGTGACGCGGACGCCGCTGGCGCGCTTGCCGCTGCAGGCCACGGTGACTTCGACGCGACCCGGCCGATCGACGAAGCGGCCCTGCAGGCCCACGAACGACGCCTTGCCTTCCGTCGGAGTCAGCAGCCCGTTGTGCAGCAGGTACACGCCAAGCATGCCATGTGCGTTGCCGCTGACCGGATCCTCAGGCACGCCGATGACCGGGCAGAACATGCGCGACTCGGTGGTCGTCGGGTCCGACCCTGGCTTGACCGCGAAGACGAAGAAGCCGTCCGCGCCCACGTGCGAGGTGAGGTGGATCAGCTGGTCCATCTTCGGCTGCAGCGAGTCGAGCGTGTCGGGCGACTGCAGACCGATCAGCAGGCGCGAGTTCGCCGTGCTCATCACCTGCACCGGGCAGGCCGGGTGCAGGCTCGACGAACTGATGCCCAGCGCATCGAGCACCGGGCCCAGGCGTTCTTCCGGCACGATGGGGCCGAACGTTGCGGGTGTCTGGTCGATCGTTACCCGAAGATTGGGCGCCTTGCCGCTCACCTTGACGCCGACGATGCCGGCCGCAGATTTCTGGCGGACCTTGCCGCGCGGCACGCCATCGGCCATTGCACGCACGTAGTGCGCAGCGACCGTCGCATGACCGACGAATCCGACCTCGCGACGTGGCGAAAAGAACCGCAGCTCGACGTCGTAGTCGGGTGAATCCGAACCGAGCACGAATGCCACTTCGAAGCCGGCCAGCTCGCGCGCGATGCGGCGCATCTCTTGCTCCTCGAGCACGTCCGCATCGAGCACGACCGCGGCAGGGTTGCCGCAGAAACGCTCCTGCGTGAAGGCATCGACGAGGAACAGACGGCATTTGCGCTGAGTCATGGCGGCAGCAGGCTTCCCGAGCTTCGAGGATGGGCATTAGTGCTCAGTCGCTGCGCCCCGTCAACATTTTCAGGTCATCGCCTGCCATTTCAGCTCTATAATTAGCGTCACCTTGGGGTGGCCTGAAGGGCCTGAGATGTCGAACGCGGCCGCGCAATGCGGCACCGCTCATCGACGAACCCGTTGAACCTGATCCGGTTAGTACCGGCGTAGGGAGTGGGTATGCGTCGCGGACTGTTGCCAGTTTATTCGTATGCATTGCGCGCTGCATGCCGGCGGCCCGGCCGCGCCCCGGCAGCGTCGGTCACCCTGCTGTCCGCGGTGCTGCTCGCAGCAAACCCAGCCGCCGCCGCGAGCCCGGTGGTCACGCGACCTGCACCACCGCTCGAGGAAATCATCGTCACCGCATCGTTGCGGGAGCGGCCGCTTGCGGCAGTGCCGGCCAGCATCACGGTTCTTGGCCAGGAGACTTTGCAGGCCGCGGGGCTGCAGCATTTCGGCGACGTGCTCGGCCTGGTGCCGAACCTCAACTGGTCCGGCGGCACGTCGCGGCCCAGGTTTTTCCAGCTCCGCGGCATCGGCGAACTCGAGCAATACCAGGGCGCGCCGAACCCTTCGGTCGGTTTTCTCATCGACGACATCGACCTGAGCGGAGTCGGCATGCCGGCGACGCTGTTCGACACCCAGCAGGTCGAAGTGCTGCGCGGTCCGCAGGGCACGCGCTACGGCGCGAACGCGCTCGCAGGCCTGGTCAAGATCAAGACGCGCGACGCAGCGACGACCCCGGATTTTCACGCGGAGGTCACCGGC
Organism: uncultured Gammaproteobacteria bacterium; assembly: GCA_963700045.1. Taxonomy (GTDB): domain Bacteria; phylum Pseudomonadota; class Gammaproteobacteria; order Steroidobacterales; family Steroidobacteraceae; genus RPQJ01. The sequence continues at coordinate 95,001 of CAVOWK010000014.1, read as the reverse complement.
GCCGAAGACGACACCTGGTCGGCAGGCGTGGCGGGTGGCGGCCCGATCGGTAGCGCAGGTTCGGCGTGGCGCATTGCGGGCCAGACCTTCTCGAGTGACGGGTTCCTGCGCAATGCCTACCTCGATCGCGACGACACCAACGGGCGCGACGAGACGACGCTGCGCGGCAAGCTGCGATGGGAGCTGGCGCCGGGCTGGCGTGCCGATCTCGCCGCACTGTATGTGGATATTGACAACGGCTTCGACGCCTTCACCCTCGACAATTCGCGCACGACGCTCGCCGACAAGCCGGGTCGGGACGCGCAGCGTGCGCGCGGTGTGTCCGCGGATGTTGCGGGCAGGATCGGGGTTTACACGGTGCGCAGCGTCAGCGCATACGCGAAGTCCGACAGCGTGTACAGCTTCGACGGCGACTGGGGCAACGACGTGTACTGGGGCGAGTTCGCGCCCTACGACTATTTCTCGCGCTACGCGCGCGAGCGCTCGACGTTGAGCCAGGACCTCCGCGTCGAGAGCAACCCGGGCGGCGTCGTCGACTGGGTGGCCGGCCTCTATGCACTGCGGCTCGATGAGGATTCGCAGCAGCGCGATGAATTCGCGGGCGAGCTGCTGCGCCCGCTGCTCGCAACGAGCTACGCAGCGACGAGTCTCGCGGCCTACGGTGAAGCCGAGTGGCCGTTGTCAGATCGATTGTCGCTCACCGCTGGAATGCGTGTTGAAACTCGGTCTGCCGATTACAGCGATTCCGACGGCGCGCGCTTCGACCCGCGCGACGCGATGGTCGGTGGCCAGGTCTCGTTGCAGGGGCCGCTCGGTGGGTCGAACCAGTGGTACGCCACGGTGGCGCGCGGCTACAAGGCGGGCGGCTTCAACATCGGGCAGTTCGTGCCGGACGAACGGCGCCAGTTCGCGCCGGAGTACCTGTGGAATGCCGAGTCGGGCCTGCGCTTCGGCAACGCGGAGGCAGGCGTGCGGGGCGACATCGCGTTCTTCTACATGTGGCGCGAAGACCAGCAGGTGGCGACGTCGTTCCAGCTTGATCCGGGCGATCCGTTGTCGTACGTCTTCTATACCGACAATGCCGCCAGGGGCCGCAACTACGGACTCGAAGCCTCGCTCGCCTGGCAACCCGCCGAGCGTTTGAACCTCGGCGTGACGCTGGGATTGCTGCATTCCGAATACGTCGGCTACCGCTATGGCGATCGCGATCTCGATGGCAGGGAGCAGGCGCATGCACCGGGTTATCAGTACTCGTTGTCCGCGCAGTGGGGCGGCGGGGAAGGGTGGATGGCGCGCGCGGACCTGAGCGGTGTCGACGCGTTCTACTTCGACACCAGCCACGACCAGCGTTCGGACCCGTACACGTTGCTCAACCTCAAGGCCGCTTACTTGCACGGCCCCTGGTCGGTCGAGGCCTGGGTGCGCAACGTCATGAACGAGAGTTACGCTGTCCGCGGGTTTTATTTCGGACTCGAGCCGCCAGACTATGCCGACCAGCTGTACTTTCAGCGTGGCGATGGGCGACTTGCGGGAATCACTTTGCAGTGGCGCTGGTAACGGCGCTGCGAACAGACACGAGGACACACAGATGCGCACGGCAGTGGAAATCAGCCTCTATCCCCTCGACGCGGACTACGTGCCGCCGATCAAGGATTTCATCGAACGCCTCAATGCCTACCCGGACCTCGACGTCGTGACCAACGCGATGAGCACGCAGGTGGCCGGCGAGCACGAGCTGCTGTTCTCTGCGCTCGAAAAGGAGACTCGGCGGACGTTCGGTGCAGAGCGTCGGGCCGTATTCGTCATTAAGGTGCTCGGCGGCACGCCGACGTCGGACGAAGGTTGACCCGGCTCGACCCGGTGCTCGGCGCATTCGCGGCCGTACCCGCCATCGAATGGGTGGCGGCCGGCCTCGCGCTCGGGTATCTCGGTTTCGCGATCCGGCAGAGCGACTGGTGCTGGGCATTCGCTGTCGCCAGCGCACTGCTCTACCTCGTCGTCTTCGCGCGCGCGGGCCTCGTCATGCAGGCTTCGCTGCAGGTCTTCTATGTCGGCATGTCCGTCTATGGCTGGCGTTCGTGGCGCGGCTCCGCATCCAAGGCGCCTCTCGCTGTCAGCCGCTGGGCGGCACGGCAACATGCGCTGGCCTGGGCCGCCATCGCCGTCTTCGCGCTGGTGAATGGCTGGGTGATCACGCGGGGGGCGTCGTCGTGGGTGCCCTATCTCGACGCGGCGATTGCGTGGGGCAGCGTGCTCACGACGTGGATGGTCGCGCGCAAGGTGCTCGAAAACTGGCTGTACTGGGTGGTGCTGGATTCTGCCGCGGCCGTGCTCGCCGCGTGGCAGGGACTCGCGGCCACCGCATTGCTGTTCCTGCTGTACACGGCGCTCGCGTTGCGCGGCTACTGGCAATGGCGCAGTGACGCACGCGTCGCAGCTGCACACGAGAATTGACGAGCATGCGGCCAGAGTGGCAGGAGGCCGAACGTGCGGCGCGGGCCGCCCTCGCAACACACGCCGAAACGGCCTCGCTCGCCGTGGCGACGTTCGAGCCCATCGCAGGCAGCCTCAGTAATTTCGCCTGGCACGTGTCGGCGCCTGGCCAGGACCGGTTCGTGCGGTATGCACGCGCAGGTAATGAACAGCTTGGCGCCGACCTGCACGCAGAAGGCGAGATTCTCCATCTCGTCGCCCGGGCGGGGCTCGCACCGCGAGTGGTGCGTTGCGACCCTTCGGCGCGGCTGCTGGTCACGCAGTGGATTGCCAGTGCGAAAGGGAATCCGGTGGCCGTGGGCTGTGATCGAACGATCCGGCAAGTGGCTGCGTTGCTGTGCCAGTTGCATGAACTGACGCCGCCACCGGGCGTGCGTGTCGTCGATTTCGCGGTGCAGGCGCGCCGGCTGCGAGCAGCCCTGCCCGCGGAGGCCGTGCGGCCTGCGCTCGCCGCGTGCGCCGAGGAGGTCCTGACGCGACTTGGCCCGGGTCGCGCGGATGCGCTCTGCCACCACGACATCCACGCGCAGAACCTCGTGACCGACCCCGCCGGCCGGCTGTGGCTGGTCGACTGGGAGTACGCCGGCCTGGGCGATCCGGTGTTCGACCTCGCGTCCTGCGCCAGCCAGCTGGAATTGTCTGCAGCAAGCGTCGGTCTCTTGTGCGACGAGTACGTCCGCGCGGGCGGGACCGTCGACCCGGCGAGGCTGGATCTCGCCCGTTGGGCCTTCGATTACGTGCAGTGGCTTTGGTACCGTGGCCTGTTGGCGAGCGCGGCGCCCGGTCCCGATGCCGTTGAGGCGGCGCACCGGGCCGAACGGATCGAACGCGACCTGCAGGTGCGTGCATCCGGGGTCTTGCGCTGCAATAATCACTGATTCGATCACAACGACTGACGGGTGCGAGCATGGCGAAGATGGTGGTGACCGACCGCGACGGCAACGTCCACGAAGTCGAGGGACGTGTCGGCGTCAAGCTGATGGAGACGCTGCGGGAGTACGACTATGGCGTCACGGCCATCTGCGGCGGGCTCTGCTCGTGCGCCACGTGCCACATCTTCATCAAGCCCGAATGGATGCCGAAGCTGCCGGCGCCGCAGGGTGACGAGAAGGAACTGCTGGTCGAACTCGAGCACTACGATGCGCCGACGTCGCGCCTCAGTTGCCAGGTGGACTTCACCGAGGCGCTCGATGGCCTCGAGCTCAAGATCGCGCCAGATGAGTGATCAGGCGAGTGATCAGGCGGCCGCCGTCCGCGGCCCGGTCTCGACGAGGTTGATGCTGCGACAAGTCCACGCGATTTCGTCGCGCTGATTCAGCAACGTATAGCGGAACTCCACCACGCCGCGCGTTGCGTCCGACGACGACGGGCGCTTCGCGAGGCATTCGAATTGCGCCCGCAAACGGTCGCCGGCGCGCACTGCCACCGGCCACTTCACGTCTTCCCAGGCGATGCCGCAAATCCATGCGATGTCGCCGCTGATCTCGTGATCGAGCTTGCGCCACAGCGCCATCGTGTAGATGCCCGAGGCAACGACCTCGCCGAACACCGAGCTGCGCGCCGCATGCGGGTCCGCGTGAAAGTACTGCGGATCGTAGGCGCGCGCAAAGGCCAGCAGGGCGTCGAGTTCGACGGCCTCTGCGTGCGATTCGCGCTTTTCCCCGACGACGAGGTCGTCGTAGTAGCGGCGTGCGCTCACTTCTCGCCGTTGATGTAGCGGTCGATCTCGCGCTGGTAATGGCGGAGGCGCGCTTCCTGCTGGCCCCAGAGCGGCCCCCGGAAGCCACGCGACTTCTGTCCGCGCTGCACGGCCTCGACGAGATCGACGTCCTGGTTCAGCACGTCGCCGAGGTCCGCGCGCTCGCCACCGATGAAGTGGTGCTCGATGTTCGGGCGCGTGGCACCTGTCAGGTCGGTGCCCTTCGGCAGGCCCATCCAGCCCGGCACGGAGTACTTCGGGTCGTCCACGTAACGGATCATCGTCATGTTGTCGTAGAAGAAGCGCTCGGGATCCGTCGGGTGCGGCTGGAAGCGCATGATGAACACGCCTTCCGGGTGCATGCCGATCTGCACGTTCGGGAAGTAGCCGGTCGCCCAGCTGTCGGTGAGCTGGCCGTCGGTGAATTTTTCGTAGTGGTCGAGGCCGAGGCGCTTCGCCCGCTCACGCTTCGCCCGCTGCACGGCGACGCGCACTTCCATGGCGGTGCCCTTGAACTCGGCCGGATCCATGCCGGCCTCGATCATCATGTACTGCAGGCCCTCGTTGACGTTCTCGCGGTCATGCATGCGATGACTGGGCGTGCAGATCGGCACGATCATGCGCTGGAAGCCGTTCGGATAGGCGTCGTACTGTGAAAAATCCTCCATCACGCCCTGCGTCTGCGGATGGATGTGCGGCAGGTGATAGGTTTCGTAGAACGCGTCGACGCCGGTCTTCCAGTTCGCCTGCCACTCGGTGCGTACATGGCGCACGACATGCATCTTGTCGATCTGGTAGTTCTCGATGTAGCCCGGCGGCAGGCCGATCCACTCGCGCAGCGGCGGCGCCTTGCCGTCCATGTTGATGAAGATCAGGCCGCCAACCTGGTCGCAGCGTGCTTGCGTGAGCCCGGGGCGATTCTCGACCAGCTTCGGCTCGAAGCTGTGCTCGTCGGTGATGCAGTCGAGCTTGCCGTCGATGCAGAAGCGCCAGGCGTGGAATGCGCAGGTGAACCTGGCGACGCTGCCGCGCTCGTTCAGTGCGATCGGGTTCGCGCGGTGCGGGCACGCGTTGTAGAAGGCGCGGATGCTGCCGTCGTCCTGGCGTACGATCACGAAGCTTTCGTGCCCGTGGTTGAAGACGGTGTAGTCACCTGCCTCGGGGATGTCGGACGTCACGCCGGCAAGCAGCCACACGCGCGGCCACAGGAATTTCCATTCCTTCTCCATGAACTCGCGCGAGTAGTAGCGCGAGGGATCCGGCACGTCGAGGCCATCGTCGGCCTCCGGCTGCTTGGCCTCGAGCGATCCGGCCGGGGCACTCAGACTCATGGGCCAGACGGCCTTCAGGTTCGCAGCCATGACGGTAACCTCGAATCGGGAAGGGCGGGACCGGCCGAATATAGCAAAGGGGTTCAGAAAAGAAACAGACCTGACTGTTTTCCTGCGTTACTTTTCATCCAGATTCTGTTGTAAAAAAGCTGCACACGCCTCCACCTGAGCTTCATTGCGCGCTTTTCAAAGCACTACCGCTCATAGGTAATTACCTTTTGCGTAGCAAAAATGAAAAACAGTCATGATTGCTTTTTTTTCGTGACTGCATTAAAAAGCGGTCACGCAAGAGTTTTGACTGGCAGCGATCGCCTGACATCTACCGAGCCGCTCGCGCGGCTTCATCTGACCGGGGGAAAGTTTCATGGCCGTGTTCCGTTCACGTTCGACGCCGATTGCCCGCATCGTTTCGGCGGTACTCGCCGCCGCCGTGGCTCCTGCCGCGATGGCGCAGGATGCAGTGGGTCTCGAGGAAGTGCTCGTCACTGCGACGCGCGCTGGTATCACCAACCTGCAGCAGACGCCGGTTTCCGTCTCGGCCGTGACTGCGGAAGACATCGACCGCATGGTCGCACGCGACATTTCGGGCATCGCGACGTCGGTGCCGGGCTTCTCCGCCTCGCGCATCACCGCATTCAACGCCGCCTCGTTCGCCATGCGCGGCGTGGGTCTCACCGACATCATCGTCTACCAGGACTCGCCCGTTGGCGTGACGATGGACGACTTCGTGCTGCCGAGCGTACAGACCCAGCTGCTGGATACCTTCGACATCGAGAGCGTCGAAGTCCTGCGTGGACCGCAGGGCACCCTGTTCGGCAAGAACACCACGGGCGGCGCGGTCAACATCCGCAGCAAGCGCCCGGACATGGACGAGATGGGCGCCGATTTTCGCGTCGGTTACGGCAGCTTCAACGCGGTGCGAGCCCAGGGCTCCATCGACGTGCCGGTAATCGACGACGTGCTCGCGCTGCGCTTCGTCGGCGCGTACTCCAAGTCCGATGGCTACTACAAGCTCGGCGCCGATTACGGGCCGATCAACACGCTGAACATCTTCGGCGGCACGTTTGCGCCGTTCACCATTCCTGGCGTGTCCGGCACGACCGGCGCAGGCAGCCCGAACAAGAGCTCGGGTGGCGACGACAACCTGAATGGGCGCATCAAGGCGCGGTGGAACCCGTCGGACAACCTGACGTTCCTGGCGCAGTACGAAATCATGCGAGACCGCTCGGATGCCGTACCGGCCTACAACGACACGCCGCCGGATGGCCCGTACCTCTGGAACGTCCTCGGCTTCACGCGCCCGAGCGGCGATCCGCTCGACAACGTGGGTTCCACGCAGCGCCAGGATTCGCTGCTCAAGATGGGCAGCGGCCAGGTCATCGACGTCGACGGCATCTACCTGAACATGGAGTGGGACCTCGGCTACGGCACGGTCTATGCCAACGCCGGCAAGCGCACGCAGGACGAGCACCTGCCGAACACGTACACGGGCGCTGCGCCTGTCAACCAGGTGACCGGCGAGGTGATCTCCCTGTTCGACGCGACGCGCGACACGACCCGTGACACGACACAGTTCGAAGCACGCTTTGCCTCGGACTTCGACGGCTCCGTCAATTTCGTCGCCGGCGTGTTCCAGCAGACCAACGATGCCGAGTTCTGCGTCGTGCAGGTGCTCGGGTTCATCGATCTTGCGTTCGACCTGGGCTCCATCGGCGCCCCGCAGCAGCTCAACAACAGCACGCCGCAGGTGCTGTGCAACAAGCAGGACTCGGACTCGCTCGCCGGCTATGTCGACGCGACCTGGGAGATCACCGACCAGTTCTCGCTGACGGGCGGTTACCGCTTGACGAACGACGAGCGCTCATGGACGGGCCGCACGCAGGTCGGCTTCGACATCCTTGACGACAACCTGAACAACGGCAGCCTGTCGTGGCAGGACTTCAGCGATCCGCTGCAGGCGGGCAACTTCAACAGATACCCGGGCGGAATCATCGTCAATCAGAACACCCCGGGCTTCGAGAACCTGTCGGAAAGCTGGACCGAGCCGAGCTGGCGCATCGTCGGTTCGTACAAGTTCACGGACAAGCTGTTCGGCTACGCGACGATCTCGGAGGGCTACAAGGCCGGCGGCTACAACGACCAGACCGGCACCAGCGGCCTGATGGTTTCGGAGCTGACCCGACCGGTCGATCCGGAATTCGCCACGAACTACGAGATCGGCGTGAAGTGGGAAAGCGAGGACAGCCGTTACCGCTTGAACCCAACCGTGTTCTACACCACGTACAAGGATGCGCAGCGCGCGGTGAACATCATCACCGAAAAGAACGGCGCCCAGTTCCAGGAAACGGTCTTCTACAACGCGGCCGAGGTCGAAGCGAAGGGCATCGAACTCGAGTTCCAGGCGGCGCTCACGGATAGTTTCCGCGTCCGTGCGCAGATGTCGTACCTGGATGCGTCCTACAACGAGTTCATCATCAACCAGCCGGGCCTTTCCGACCCGGCGTCGGGCGGCGTCATCCTGCCGTTCAGCGCCGACTTCTCCGGCCTGCCGGTGCCGCGTTCGCCGGAGTTGATGGGTTCGATCCAGGGCATCTACACCTGGGAGCTCGCGAACGGCGGCCGTGTGGACCTGGCCGGCGAGTACTACCACGAGGACGAGAACCTGTTCTACATCTCGGCGGCGGGCCGTGAGTACGACGCGTACTTGGACGCGAAGGACCTGCTCAGCGCCTCGGTGACATACACCGCGCAGGACGCCAGGTGGTTCGTGCGCGGCTATGGCAGGAACCTGACGGACGAGCGTTATCGCATCGCATCGCAGTCGGTCGCGACGCTGTGGACGCACTCGCAGTTCGGCGCGCCGATCAACTTCGGTGTCGAGTTCGGCATGGGTTTTGGCAGCCGGCAGTAACGCGGGCGGCATTCGAAGCCTGAACGACGGGGCGGCTGCGGCCGCCCCGTTTTTTTTGGTCCCGTCACCAGTTCATGTTGGCCCGTGCTGCGCGTTCGGTTAAAAGGCAGGCATTGGCCGACGTCCGAGATCGGCATGAACGGACCTTGCATGGAGGTCGGAAAACAGGCCAGGCCCGGTGCTTGGCGATGCGGTGTCAAAGGATCGAATATGCGCGTCGACTTGGCACTCTTTGACGGTGACGCTCTGTTGGATCAAGGGGAACTCATGGTTGCGACCACCCGGCAGACCGAGTCGTTTCCGCTCTATCGGGCCAGTCACCAACCGGGCAATGCAGCCGCCATGGTTCTTGAAGTCAATTCGCCATGCAAAACCTAATCAGAAAGTTCCAGGCTTACTGGCTGGCTGATGCCAGTTTCGTCACTCTGCTGATCATGCTTATTGCCGCAGTATTCGTGCTCCCGGTAGTCATGGAAGTCAGTAGTCACGGGGTACTGCTGTTCAACATACTTTTGCTCAGCGTGTTCTTTTCGGGGATATTCTCGACACGCAGTGTCGGGCTCATGTCCGTCTCCGCAATTCTGTTCAGCATTCACCTGGCGCTGCGACTCATTCGCTTCGGAGAAAACCCGTATTCATTCTTCGTCTTGGAGAATGTCATAGGCATCGCCAATACACTGGTGTTCATTTTTATCAACCTCCGGCTGGTGTTTCGCGACCAGATTGTGAACACTTACCGCATTATCGGAGCGGTTAATGTCTACCTCTTGTTGGCGCTCATGGGAGCGCTGACTCTGGAAGTGATTCACGCCGCTACTGGCGCTTCCCTGGGCGGTAACGTCTTGCTGAGCGGGACGGACCATGACTACGTTCACTTCATCTACTTCAGCCTGGCTTCACTGACTACCGTGGGCTTCGGCGACATTTATGCCGTGAGCACTTCCGCCAAGATGCTGGCCACGTTCTTATCCACTTTGGGCGTCCTGTTTCCGGCCATAGTCATCGCCCGCCTGGTCGGGCTGGCTTCCCGCCGGAGCTGATTGCGCGGCACGACGCCGGCGCTGTGCTCAGGCGACTGCTGGCGCGGCGAACGGGCAGTAGTCCTCGCGCTCGACGAGGCCGAGCACGAACGAGAGCTTGGCCATCCCCGAGATGATCGCCATCACGGTGCCGAGCTCGAGCAGGTCGGCGTCGGAAAAATGGCGGCGCAGACGCGCGTACAGCTCCGGCGACATGCGTCCCGCGGCGTTGGTGAGCGCGACTTCACCCGCATAGGCGATTACGGCTTTCTCGGCCTCGGTGAACGGGCCGGACTCGAAGTCTTCCATCGCGTCGACCTGCGCCTGCGTGATGCCTGCCTGCAGGGCGCCCGGCACGTTCTGCTTGTTGCAGGTGCGGCAGCCGTGCAGCAGCGACAGCTTGAGTCGAGCCAGCTGCTTGTAGCGCTGTTCGACCTTGCCGCCGAAGAAGATGCCCATGTAGAAGCGGTTCATCACGAAGTCGAGCATGGCGGGGTTCGAGGCAAAGACCTCGACGAAGGCGGGCTCGCCCGTCAGGCCATTGAGCGTGTCCCACGCGAGGTGAAACTGTTCGGGCAGCTGCGCGCGCGCTGTCCGGGTGAAGGGTGTGTCGGCCATGGGGCGTCTCCTGCGAGTGGTGCCGGCGTCAGCCGACGTCGAAATAGTCGGGTCGTCCGCCGGGCCATTCGGTGTCGCCCCAGGCACTGTGACCGCCGTCGACGACGACGACTTCGCCCGTGACGAACTTGCCGGAGTCCGCGCCGACGTAAACGACCGCTTCTGCCACGTCGAGCACGTCGCCGAAACGCTTCATCGGGTTGGTCAGCGCGAAACGCTCGGGCACGCCGTCCGGGTAGACGTTGAGTCCCTCGGTGGCGATCGATCCCGGCGCAACGCAGTTCACGCGAATGCCGAGCGGCGCCCATTCGGTCGCGACGGTCTTGCTGAGGTAGATCACGCCTGCGCGAGCGGCGCACGTGTGCGCCACCTGCGGCATGCCGCGCGCAATCGTTGCGACGATGTTGACGATGTTGCCGCCCTGGCCGCGGTCGCGCCATTGGCGCGCCACCGCCTGCATCATGTACCAGGTGCCATTGAGGTTGGTGTCGATGACGGCGTTCCATCCCTTGACGCTGAAATCGATCGCGGCCTGCGGAAACTGGCCGCCGCTGTTGTTGACGAGCGCGTCGAGGCGTCCGAAGCGTTCGAACGTCGCTGCGATCGTTGCTTCCACCTGCTCCGGATCGCGGATCGTCATTGCGTGCGTGCCGATCTCGCGGCCGAGCAGCCTGCGAATGCCGCTCGCCGTCTGCTCGAGCTTCTCGGCCCGCCGGCCGCAGATCATCAAGTCAGCGCCGAGCCGTGCGAGCAGGTAGGTGATGCCGCGGCCGATGCCCGAGCCACCGCCGGAGACGACGAAGACCTTGCCGGCCAGCAAGTCGGGACGAAACACCGTGGGGCGCGTCGCGAGTTCCTCGTCGGTGAGGCCCCATTGCCTGGGTTCGGCGGCTGGCTGCAGGCGCTTGACGCTGTGGTCCACGTTAACCTCTGTGCAGTCCCAGCACGGACACGCTCGCGACGTTGCGATTCGGTATGCCGCCCAGGTTGTGTGTGAGTCCGATGGACGGCGAGGCGAGCTGGCGCTCCCCGGCACGTCCGAGCAACTGCGTATAGATCTCGTATGCCATGCGCAGGCCCGAGGCGCCGACGGGATGCCCGAAGCACTTCAGGCCGCCGTCGGTCTGGCAGGGGACCGCGCCAGTCCGGTCATACCGGCCATCGAGAATGTCGTGCACGGCGCGACCTGGCTGCGAGAAACCGAGGTCTTCCATCAGGACCAGTTCGGTGATCGAGAAGCAGTCGTGCACCTCCATGAGGTTCACCTGCTCGGTCGGCTTGGTGATGCCCGCCTCGCGGAACGCGCGCTCGGCGGCAAGCCGTGATGTCAGCGTGTGGCTGCCATCCCAGCTCGAGTGACCCATTTCGACGCCGTTCGACGGCGCCAGCGCCAGTGCCTTGACCGTCACCATGTCGCGCTTGCCGAGTGACGCCGCAATAGCGGGCGTCGTCACGATGGCGCAAGCCGCGCCGTCGCTCACTCCACAGCAATCGAAGAGACCGAGCGGGTAGGCAACCATCGGTGCGGCAAGCGCCTGCTCGATGGTGATGCGGTTGCGCAGGTGCGCCTTCGGGCTGGACACGGCGTTTTCGTGGCTCTTCCACGAGACGTGCGCCATTGCACGCTTCACGTCGGCCATCGGATGTCCATGCCGCGCGGCGTAGGCTGCACCAAGTTGCGCAAATGCGCCGGGCGGCGTGAAGCCCGGCTGCCAGAGGTCCTCGAACGTGCCCTTGGTGCGCTCAGGCAGGCCGGCGAAGCCGGTGTCCTTGAGTTTCTCGACACCGAACGCGAGCGCGATGTCCACCGCGCCTGCCGCCACCGCGTACACGGCGCCACGCAGGGCCTCGGTACCCGTCGCACAGAGGTTTTCTACGCGCGTCACGGGCACGTTTGGCAGTCGCAGCGCGAAGGACAGCGGCAGGCCCGAGCGGGAAACGCTCTGGTCCTGGTAAAACACGCCGAGCCAGGCAGCCTCGATCCGGTCGCGTTCGATGCCGGCGTCGGTCACGGCCTCGGTGAAGGCCTCGACCATCAGGTCGTCGGCACTGCAGTCCCAGCGCTCGCCGAACCGCGAGCAGCCCATGCCGACGATCGCAACCTTGTCGCGGATGCCGCTCGCCACGTTCAGTTCCTCACCGGGGTGGCTTTCCAGAAGTAGCGCCGGAAACCGCGCACGCCGTCGAAATCCTTGACGCGAAAGACGAACCGCACAGGCTGGCCGACGCTGACCTCCCCCGGGCGCACGTCGGTGAATTCGATGAACACGTTGCCGCCACCTTCGAACTCCACGTTGCCATACACGTGCGGCGGGCTGCGCGTCACCGCGAGCCAGTCTTCCGTGTAGGTCTTCACGCGCCCCGGTCTTTCCGCCAGCTGCACGGGATCCTGCGTGTCGAAGGCGCGGCATTGCGGATTGACGCATGCGCGCGCGAGCGGGAACTGCACGGTGCCGCACGCACGGCACTGCCCGCCGAAGAAGGCCGTGACGTCGCGGTGATGTCGCCACGCAGCCGGCTGCGCCGTGCGGTTGTCGCGTTCTGCGCGAATGCCCCAGTCGACGTCGACGAGGCCGCAGTTGGCGAGGAAGCGGGCGTACTCGCGATTCGGCACACCGGCGGCGAGTGAACCGCTGGCACCGCGGCCCGCCGACGGCGCGCGACCCGTGGCCCGCAGCACCACGACGTCGCAACCCTGGCCGAAGCCGGCCAGCACGATGAGATCGCCACCCTGCGCCTTCTCGAGCGCGGCGCCGAGCAGCAGCAGCGGGTGGGCGACGCCAGTGTCGCCGCACTCCGCGTGCAGATCGGGGGGAACCGACTCGGCGCGAATGCCGACGGCCTTGGCGACAGCCGACGCGAAACGTTGCGGCCCCTGCACCAGCAGGTACTTGACGTCGCGGGCATCGATCGAGCCGAGCGCGGCCTGGATCGCACGCGGCATCAGCGCGAGGTAGCCCTCGTCGCGGATCCAGCGTTCTTCGTAGGCGTAATCGTATTCGGCGTCGGCGCTGCGGAAGTGGTCGACGAAGTCCGCGCGCAGCGAAGCTTCGGCGACGTACTCGGCCGCGAGCTCGGGTCCGCCGCCGACCAGCACTGCCGTCGCGCCGTGGCCGAAGCGTGCCTCCTGTTCGCTGCCGGCCCTGGCAACGCGTCGCTCCGCCGCGACGACCAGGGTCGGTTGCCCGTCGATGCGTGCATTGCGCAGCGCATCGAGCAGTGCCGAGACGCCCGCGCGCTGGTGTCCCGCGCCGTCGCTCGTGCGAAGCCGCTGCGCAAGGTCGAGGGCTTCGGCAACGACACCTGCATTGCAGCGGTCCGCGAAGGGATGCGTCGTAGACGCGAACACGAGCGAGGCAACGCCGCTGCGGTCGTGGCCGGTGAGGCAATCGCGCGCCGCTTCGACGGCCATGGTCAACGCGTCCTCGTCCCAGGCACAGTAGCTGCGCGCACCCTGCTGCTTGCCGGCACGCAGGCCTGCGGCCCAGCCCATCGCCTCGACGATTGCCGCGCGCTCCAGGCGCAGGCGCGGCAGGTACGCGCCGAAACTCTGAATGCCTGTGCCGTGCATCCCGGGTCAGGTCTCGTAGTACGGTTCCAGCAGCGGCTGCACGCGCAGGTGCGCTGGAATTTCGATGCCCGCGGCTTCGATGCGACGGTCGAGCTCTTCGTGCCAGTGGTAGATGCGGCGCTCCTGGTAGTTCAGCGTCATGCCGCGGAAGCCCGGCGACTCGACCGACTTCTGGATCTTCTCGGCGAACTGCAGGTCCTCGTCCAGGATGCGGTCGAAGTTCGCGATGCGCGTGGCCCACAGCGGGCTCAGCTCGGCATCGCCCCAGTCCGGCGCGAACCAGTGGCATTCGATGCGCATCGAATCCGGTCCCGTCGGCCAGAACAGCAGGAACGGGCAGCCGGACGGGTCGATCGGCGTGACGAGGTTCGGGAACACGTTCCACGACGGGTTGTTGCTGGTCGAGATGACCGTCGCCGTCTCGACGCGACGCATGCCCACGGTGCCCGGATCCACCCAGTCGGGCCGCCGGTTCGGCGTGACCATCAGTGAGTGGCCGTGGCGGAAGAGGGCGATGCAGGTGCCGCGGTGATCGAGGAAGCGGTCCACCGTGTTCTGGTGGATCGACTTCAGGTGGTACGTCTCGAGGAACGCGTCCAGCAACACCTTCACGTTGCACTTGAGGTCGTAGCCGTGCTTCTCGATGAAGCGCAGCGATTCAGGCTGGAACTGCTCGAGCTGACCGGGGATCGGGCCGAGGTCTTCGAGCAGCGGGCGGGCGTTCGGGTCTTCGTTGATGAAGACCCAGTTGGCGAGCTGCTCGCAGCGCACGGACACGAGCGAATGTGCGCTCATGTCGAGACCGACGAAGTCGCGCTTGTCACGCAGGTTCACCAGTTGCCCGTCGAGCGCGTACGTCCAGCCGTGGTAGGAGCAGACGAGGCCATCGCAACGGCCGGCGTCGGTCTTGACCAGCGGCGCGCCGCGGTGCCGGCAGGTGTTGTAGAACGCGCGGATTTTGCGGTCCTTGCCGCGGACGATGAGGATCGGCGTGCCCGTCCTGGTCCAGAGCATGAAGCTGCCGGCGTCGGGCAGTTCGTCCGTGTGACAGGCGTAGAGCCAGGTTCGCTGCCACAGGCCCTGGCGCTCGGCCTCGAAAAAGGCCGGATCGTTGTAGCGGCCGCCCGGAATCGGGGGGAAGCGCGGAAAGCCATCGGGCGGACCTTCGCGGCTCGCCTCGTACTGCATTCCGTCGAGAAAGCGGCGGACGAATCGTTCGGTCGCGGCAGCGTCCATGGTCGGACCCTTGTGAACAGTCCCGACGCAGTATAGGAGTGGGCCGATTTAAAAGAAACAGGCGTGACTGTTTTTTTCTATGGCTTCCCCCTATAGTCGGGTTCGGCCTGTGCCCGGAGGGAAGCCAGCGTGAGCGACCTGATTCTGCATCATTTCGACTGGTCCCCTTATGGCGAAAAAGTCCGGGTGCTGCTCGGCATCAAGGGCCTGGCATGGCGGAGCGTCCAGATCCCGATGGTCATGCCGAAGCCGGACCTCACAGCGCTGACCGGTGGCTACCGCAAGACACCCGTGTTGCAGATCGGCGCCGACATCTATTGCGACACCAGCCGCATTGCGCGCGAACTCGAGCTTCGTTACCCCGAGCCCACGTTCTTTCCGGGCGGTACGTGCGGCCTGTCGTACGCGCTCGCGCCCTGGGCGGATGCATTCTTCGCGTCCGGCGCCGGCCTCTCGATGGGTCTCAACGACCAGCTGCCGGCCGATCTCGTGCAGGACCGGCGCGAATTCTTCACCCACATGGACTTCGATCGGCTGAAGGTGCGGGCACCGCACATGTTCGGGCAGGTGCTCGCCAACGTGACGCTGCTCGAGGAACACCTGGCCGACGGGCGCGCGTTCCTTACCGCGGATCGTCCCGGACTCGCGGATGCCTCGGCGTATTACGTGCTCTGGATGTGCCGCGGCTTCATCGCGGCCATGAATGGGCTGCTGGAGCCTTTCGCTCGCGTTGCCGCGTGGGAAGGGCGCATGCGGGCGATCGGGCATGGCGAGCGCAGCGAGCTCGAAGCCTCCGCCGCACTGGACATCGCACGTGCCGCATCCGCCATACCCGCTGCCGGTGTCAGTCCCACCGACCCAGCGCGGCTCGTTACCGGCCAACGCGTCACGGTGACGCCGGATGACTACGGCAAGGTCCCGGTTGCGGGTGAACTGGTGACGCTTGATCTGCACGAGATCGCCGTGCGCCGCGTTGACGCCCGGACGGGCGCAGTCGTCGTGCACTTCCCGCGCCTCGGTTACGTGGTCGAGGCCGCATGATCGACGTTCATTTCTATCCGTCGCCGAACGGACTCAAGATTCCGATGATGCTGGAGGAGTGCGGGCTGCCGTACCGCATCGTCGAGGTGAACATCCTGCGTGGCGCGCAGTTCGAACCGGACTTCCTGCGCATCAGCCCGAACAATCGCATTCCGGCGATCGTCGATCACGACGCGCCGGGCGGGCCGCTGTCGGTGTTCGAATCCGGTGCGATCCTGCAGTACCTCGCGGAAAAGTCGGGCCAGCTGCTGCCACGGGACGTGCGCGGCCGGTACGAAGTCCTGCAGTGGCTGTACTGGCAGGTCGCGGGCCTCGGGCCGATGGCTGGGCAGGCCCATCACTTCCGGGCCTTTGCCCCTGAGGTCGTGCCTTACGGCATCAAGCGCTATACGGACGAGGTGAACCGGCTGTACGGCGTGTTGCAGCGGCGTCTTGCGGGCCGCGACTACATCGCCGGCAACTACTCGATCGCGGATATTGCGTGCTGGCCCTGGGTGGTCTCGCACGAGCGCCAGGGACAGTCACTCGACGACTTTCCAGACGTGAAGCGCTGGTTCGAGACCGTGCGCGACCGTCCCGCGACGAAGCGAGCGTACGAAAAGGGCCACGAACGCAGCGCGGACGCCGAGGCCTACCAGTTCCTGTACGGGCAGACGTCCGCATCCGTCGAACAGCGACGCCGGGAGCACGAGCGATGACCGACCTGATCCTGCATCACTACGACGCATCGCCCTTCACGCAGCGCGTGCTGCGCATGCTCGGCATCAAGGGCCTGGAGTGGCGTTCGGTGACGACACCCATGATGCCGCCGAAAGACGACCTGCTGGCCCTGACCGGGGGCTATCGCGGCACACCGGTGCTGCAGGTCGGCGCCGATGTCTACATCGATTCGCAGCGCATCGCACGCGAACTCGAGACGCGCTACCCGCAGCCATCGCTGTTTCCGGACGGCAATGCCGGTGTCACCTACGCCGCCGTGAAGTGGGCCGACGCGTTTTTCCGCGCCGGGCTGCACACGGCCATCGGCGCGACCAGTTCGATGTGGCCGGCGGAGTTCCGGCAGGACCGGCAGGGCCTGTTTCCCGACATCGACTTCGACGGCGTCGACCTGGCGCACGCACGCTCGCAGATGCTCGCCCACGCTGGCTTCATCGAGCAGCAGTTGTCGGATGGTCGCGCGTTCCTGTCAGGCAGCGCGCCAGGCCTGATCGATATCCATGCCTGGACGGTGCCATGGTTCACGCGTGCGTCCGTGCCGGGCGTGAATGAGTTGCTTGCGCCATTGACGCGCATGCAGGCATGGGAGGAGCGTGTTGCCGCCCTCGGCGAAGGCAAGCGCGTCGAATGCACCGTCGCGCAGGCCTTTGCAGTCGCCCGCTCGTCGCAGCCCGCTCCGTGTGCCTGCATGGAAGACTCTGCGCAGGACCTGCAGTTCGGCATGCAGGTCGAGGTCGCGCCCGATGACACGCGACGGGGCGCGGTGCGGGGCAAGCTCGTCGCGCTGGACTGGAACGAGGTCGGGGTCAGCCGGTCGCATGCACAGTGCGGCGAAGTCGTCGTGCACTTTCCGCGGCTGGGATACCGGGTCACGCCACTCGGATGAGCGGCTGCGACGATCGAATCAGATCACGCGCGCGTCCCGCAACCCGGTGATTTCCTCGCTCGAGTAACCGAGGCCATGCAGCACTTCGTCCGTGTGCTCGCCGAGCAGGGGCGGGCGGTGCGTGATGCCGCCACCGGAGACGCTGAGCTTCACCGGCAGGTCCGGAACGCTGGCGGGCCGCTGCAAGCCGGGAAAGTCCGTGATGGCGCGCAGGGCCTGCATCGCCGCCACCTGCGGATGATCGAGCGCCTGCCGCAGCGTCTGCACGGGACCCGACGGCAAGCCGGCGGCCTGCAGTTCGCGCAGCGCTTCGTCCGTCGTGCGTCCGGCGCACCATTGCCGCATGCGGGCGAGGATTTCGTCGCTGTGGTCACCGCGTGACTGGTCGGACTGGAAGCGCGGGTCGTTGATCCAGCGGTCTGCGTCGCCCATCAGTCGCGCCCAGCGGCGGAACAGGCCATTGCCGACCGTGTGCGTGAGGATGTGGCCGTCGCGAGTCGCGAATACATCCGACGGTGCGGACGTCTGCACCCGGTTTCCGGTCGGCACGCGGTCGATGCCGAGGGCGCTCTGCTCGACGAGGTGCGAGCCGAACACGGCCATTGCGGTGCCGAGCAGGCTGGTCTTCACTTCCTGGCCCTCGCCGGTCTGCGCGCGCTGCATCAGTGCCGCCAGCGTGCCGAAGGCGGACAGCACCGCCGTCGAATAGTCGACGTAAGGCGCCGCCGACTTGACCGGATGGCCGGGCGTGCCGGTCATGTGCATCGCGCCGGACATCGCTTGCCCGACGCCATCGAAGCCGCCGCGTTCGGCGAGCGGCCCTGCGTCGCCGAAAGACGACTGTGTCACGAGGATGATGTCGGGGCGGATCGCCTTGAGGCTGGCGTAATCGAGGCCAAGCGATTGCAGGCCTGACGGCGGCAGGTTGGCGACGACGACGTCGGCGCTGCGCACCAGGCGCCGCACGACTTCACGACCCTGCGCGCTGGCCGGATCGAGCGTGAGCGATTTCTTGTTGCACGCGGTCTGGAAGAACACGCTGCCCTCGCCGGATGCGGCGATGGGTGCAATGTAGCGATCCTCGCCGCCATCGCGCTTCTCGATCCGGATCACTTCGGCGCCCAGGTAGCCGAGCAGAGTGGCGCAATAGGGGCCGGCGACGTAGCGGCCGAAGTCGAGCACACGCACTCCGGCCAGCACCGCCACGAGTCAGCGCCTCTGGTCGAAGCGGCGGCCGACGAGCGCGCCCGCGATGTTGACCTTCTGGATGTCGATCGCGCCGCCCGCGATGCCCCAGCCCCACGCGTCGCGCAGGCGTCGTTCCATCGGGTACTCGCGCGAGTAGCCGTAGCCACCCATGAGCTGCACGGCATGGCCGCATACCTCGCGCGCGATCTCGTTCGCGAAGCACTTGGCGAGCGACGAATCGAGGATGCTAGGCAGGCCGTTCTGCGCGTTCGACGCGGCGCGGTGGATCAGCAGTCGCGCGGCCTCGACCCGCATCTTCATTTCGGCGAGCTTGATCTGCACGCCCTGGAACTCGATCAGGTGCTTGCCGAACTGCTCGCGCTCCTGCACGTACTCGATCACGTCCTCGAGCGCGCCCGAAGCCTGGGCCAGGCCCATGGTTGCGTTACCGCAGCGCTCGAGGTCGAACGCTTCCATCAGCTTCTTGAAGCCGCCGGCCGGAACGACGACGTTGTCGGCAGGCACGGTAGCGTTGTCGAAATAGATGTCGGAGGAGGGCACGCCGCGAAAACCCATCAGGCTCTCGGGCTTGCCGAAAGTGACGCCCTTGGTGTCCTTCTCCACGTAGACGGCGCCGATGCCCCGCGCGCCTTCGTCCTCGGACATGCGGCAGTACACGACGTAGCCATCGGCGTGACCGCCGCCCGAGCACCAGCGCTTGGTGCCGTTCAGCACGACCTTGTCGCCGTTCATCTCGGCCCGCGTCGTCAGGTCGGTGAGCGCGGAGCCGGCCTGCGGCTCGGACATCGACACGGCGACCTGGATTTCGCCGCGGCAAACCGCCGGAACGACGCGCTGTTTCAGCGATTCGGAAGCGAAGCGCTCGATGGCGCGCACGGGGCCGACGCAGGACTCGAACACCGGGAAACCGACGGCGGATGAAATCTTGCCGAACTCTTCGAGCACGAGCAGCGCCTCGACATTGCCGAGGCCGAGACCGCCGTAGCGTTCTGGCACGTTGATGCCGAGGAACCCCATTTCGGCGAATTCCTTGACGACCGCCTTGCCGGGCGCGTGGTTGGTCTCCTCGCACTCCCTGGCGATGTCCGGCAATTTCGCGCGGGCGAAGCTGCGCGCGGCTTCCTGCAGCGAGCGCTGTTCGTCGGTCAGCTGGAAATTCACTCGGGCGGACTCCTCGATTTCTGAACGGTCAGGCCTGGACTTCGATGTGGCCGTTGACGACGCGCACCGGGAAACTCCGCAGCGGCGCACTGGCGGGCGCACCGAGCACGGCGCCGGTGCGGACGTCGAAGCTGGCGCCGTGCAACGGGCAGATGACGCGGTTCCCGCGCAGCCGCCCCTCGTCCATCTTCGCGTAAGCGTGGCTGCAGATGTTGTGCACGGCGTGGATCATGCCTTCCTTCGTGTGCACGAGCAGCACGGGCTCGTCGCCGAGCATCACGCAGCGCATGGCGCCGGGAGCAAGCTCGGCCAGCGGAAGGGCGGGGACGTAGGGCGTGTCGGTCAAATCGATACCTTGCGCGCGACTGCGCGCGACACCTCGCAATTGAACGGGCAATGTACCGGATCGCGTCAAAAAAGAAACAGGCTTGACTGTTTCTTTCCGGCCGAGTCCGGTGCTACCATCCTGCGCAGACGCCACACAGGGGGGAGCCGATGTCGCGGATTACGTTCATTTCCCGCATGACGATCAAGCCCGGGCGGGAACAGGATTTCGTCGACGCCTGCAACGAACTCACCGCCCAGGTGCAGGCTCACGAGCCCGACGTCATCTATTACGAGTTCTTCAAGCTGCGTGAACCGCGCCGCTACGCGGTGCTTGAATCCTTCCCGTCGGAAGAGGCCGAGCACGCGCACATGAACTCCGCCGCGCTCGCGGCCATCGGTCCCCGCATCGTCGATTGCCTCGACGGGACGTGGGAGCGCGAGTACCTGGATCCGTTCCAGGCCTGACGCCGTCCAACTGTCCGCTTCGACGAGGTTCGAGCACCCATGACCGTCTTCATCGCCACGCTCAAGATCAAACCGGGCCACGAGGCCGAGTTCGAGCGGCTGCAGGCCGAGCTGTCGCAGCTCACGCACGCCAGCGAACCGGACACCAAGGTCTACGACATCATCCGTTCGCGCGACAACCCGGACACGTACGTGGTCTACGGGCGCTTCACCGACGACGCAGCGTTCCAGCTGCACCAGACCACGGCGTTCCACGATCGCCTGGTGCCGCCGATCCTGGCGACCGTCTCCGGCGACATGGACCTCAAGTTCTTCGACTACGTCGCCTGAGCGAGTGAGCGCGTCGCGCGCCCCGGTTCACTGGGCGCGCGGAGCGAAGACCAGGAGGACGTTGCCGGGCATGTGGAAGTACAGCCCGTAGCCCGACGCCGCGAACAGCTTGCCGTGCGCGACCACCGGGCCCGCACCGCCGCCGAACGAACCGCCGCGTGCGACCTCACCCGACACGGTCTTCCATTCCTGCGTCGTGTCGACTTCCCAGACGACCTTGCCGGTCGCGGCGTCATACGCCCGCAGGCGTCCGTCCATGTGGCCGGCGAGCACGGCGCCGGGGATCGACGTGACGGTCGCGGAAATGCCCGGGTCGCAGAACTGGCGTCCGGCGCAGGTGTCGTCGGCCGGAGCGGCCCACAGTTCCTTGCCGGTGCGTGGGTCGAGCGCGTAGACGCCGGCGCGCGAGGGTGCATCGTGCTTGCGGCCGTCGTGCTCGTCCTGCATGTCCGAGATCGGCACGAACAGCCGCTCGCCGTCGGTGGCCATGCCGAAGTGCACGCCGCCCTGGATGCCACCGCGCCCGACCTTGCTGCTCCAGACGATCTTGCCTCGCGCGTCCGGGTTCACGCCGTAAACCCACCCGGATTTCTGGCCCGCCAGCAGCAGGTCACCGCGCTTCGCGTCGCGCAGCACGATGGTGCTGGCGCCGAAGTCGACGTCGGGACCGTCCTCCCTGGGGCAGTTGGGGTTGTCCGGCAACATGCAGGCGACGTTCCAGGCATCGTTGGCCGTTTTCTGCGCGTGCCAGACCATTGCGCCGTCCTTGAGGCGGAACGCAATCAAGGCGTCGCTGGTGTCGTTGGCCGGCGACGAATAGTTCTCGCCAGTGCCGACGTACAGCACGCCGCGCTGCGCGTCGATCGCCGGCGAGTTCCAGACCGGCGCGCCCGACGGCGCGAGGATGCGGGTGCCGACACGCGTGCGGCCGACTTCCCGCGGCGCGGTCGGGATCGTGAATGCCTTCCAGCGACTCGTGCCGCTGTAGGCGTCGAGCGCCAGCACGGCACCGCGGAAGGTGCAGCACTCGTAGGCCGGGTCTGCGGCAGACGTGACTTCGAGCGAAGACACCGGCACGTACAGCGTGCCGTCGTGCAGCGAGGGCGCGCCCGTGATCGTCGCGTTCGGGTGATCGTCGGCTTTGTACGACCAGCGCAGCTGGCCGGTGAACGCATCCACGGCATACACGCGGGCCAGCAGGTCACCGAAGAACACGAGCGGTGAGCCCGCGTGCTTGCCAGCAGCGGCGGGCGACTCGACGATGACGGCCGTGCGCACTTCCGCCGGGGCGCGGAATGTCCAGCGGACGCAGCCGGTCTCTTCGTCGAGCGCGTACACGGTGCCATCCTGGCTGCCTACATAGACCGCACCGTACGCGACGGCGGGTTGCGAACGGGCGCGTTGCGCGTTCGGGAACGCGAACGCCCATTTCAGCTCGAGTCGCGGCAGGTCGGCAGCCGTGATCTGCGCGTCGTCGGCGCGGATGTGCCGGGTGTTCTCGGGCGTGAGCCCCCAGCCTGACGCCGTCGGCTTGCGTGATGTATCGAACTTCGCAGCGTCACCCGTGCACTGCGGCGCGCGCAGCGTCGACAGCGGATGATCGCCGCCCAGGTACGTGGCGACCTGTTGCTTCTGTTCCTGAGACAGTTTCTCGGCGTGGCTGCGCATGATGCCGACGTCGAGCGCAGCGTAGATCGCATCGGGCGCCATCATCTGCAGGAACATCAGGTGCGGCGCCTTGGCGACCTGGCCCAGGTGGCACGCGGCGCAGTACTGCCTGAACAGGGGCTCGCCGGGATGCTCTGCTGCGGTGGCTCTATTGTCGAAGCGCGGCGCGTTGTCGCCGGCCCCAGCCTTTGGCGCGTCCGCAGGGGTCGTTGCGGTGCCGGTGGTGGCAGCTTGCGAGGCAGCACCCAGAGTCAGCGCGAACAGTGCAATGACAGGCAGCGTGCGCTTGAGCATCGTGTTCATTCTCCGGCGACGTTGGCGACGAATTCACTGAGTGTGGCGAGGAAACCTGCTGCGTCCGCGCCGTCGACGACACGGTGATCGCTCGACAGCGAGACGGTGACCTGGTGACCGACGGCGAGCGCGCCATTGCGCACTACGGGGCGCTCCTGCATCGCCCCGATGGCCAGGATCGCGACCTGCGGCGGATTGATGATGGCGTCGAACTGACGCACGCCGAACATGCCGAGGCTCGAGACCGTGAACGTGCCGCCTGTGATCTCCTCACGAGCGAGCTTGCCTGCGCGGGCACGTTCGGCGAGATCGCGCACGGCTGCTGCGATCTGCTGCACGGACTGGTTCGCCGCATCGCGCACGATCGGCGTCACGAGGCCGCCGGGTGTTGCAACCGCCACGGCGAGATCCACCTGGTCGTACTGGAGCAGTTCTTCGCCTGCAAACTGCGCGTTCAGGCGCGGGTGCTGCTGCAGGGCCGTCGCGATCGCGTGCAACAGCAGATCGTTGATGGAGATGCGCAGGCCGCTTGCGACGAGGCTGGCGCGCCGGCCAGCGAGCGCGTCCATGTCGAGGTCGGCTACGAGCCGGTAATGCGGGATGTCGCGCTTCGACTCGGAGAGCCGGCGGGCGATGGTCGAGCGCATCGAGGTCAGCTTCTCGCGTCGGGCCGGCTGCGCGGTGCCAGCAGCCGCAGCGGGAGCGACGGCGGAACTGCCTGCCTGCGGCAGGCTTGCTGCGTAGGCCTCGACGTCTTCCTTGGAAATGCGGCCGTTGCGGCCCGTGCCCGTGACCCGCGAGAGGTCGATGCCGAGTTTCTCGGCCAGGCGCTTTGCGATCGGGCTGACGCGCGCCTCGCCTTCGCCGCCGCCATCGGTCGTTGCTTCCACGGCAGAAGTGGCGGGAGCAGCAGGCGCAGTGGGTGTCGTCACTGCCACAGGCGAGCCTTCGGCGAACGATGCATCGAACGGCTTGAAGTCGCGCACGAACGCATCGATTTCGGCCTCGGCAACGTCCGGATCCGAGAGGACGGCAATCAGCGCGCCAACCGGCAACGTGTCGTGCATCGGTGCGAGTATGCGGCGCAGTGTGCCACTCGCAGGGCTCTCGACCGAGTTCACGATTTTCTCGGTCTCGACGTCGAGCAAGGCATCGCCTTTGTCGACGTGGCGACCGAGTTCGACGTTCCAGGCGGTGACGGTGCCTTCCTGCATCTCGATGCCCCACTTGGGCATCGTGACCGGACGGATGCGATCGGTGCTCATCCCTTCATCACCTCGCGGATGGCGGCTTCGATCTTCGTCGGACCCGGCACGTAGGCGCGCTCGAGTTCACGGGCGAAAGGCACGGGGCAGTGGGGCGCCGTCACCGCGCGCGGCGCAGCCTTGAGCGAATGGAAGCCCTTCTCCGCGACGATGGCGCAGATGTCTGCCGCAACGCTGCAGCGAGGATTCGATTCGTCCACCACCACGAGGCGGCCCGTGTTCTCGACGCTCTCGAGGATCGTCTCCTCGTCGAGCGGCGACGTCGTGCGCGGATCGATCAGGTCGCAGGTGATGCCTTCCTTCGCCAGCGAGTCGACCACCTTCTCGGCGAAGACGACCATGCGGCCGATCGCGACCACCGTGACGTGCTCGCCTTCGCGCAACAGGTTCGCCTCGCCGAACGGGATCGTGTACGCACCGTCGGGCACTTCGCCCTTGCGGGGGTAGAGCGCCTTGTGCTCGAAGAACATGACCGGGTCGTCGTCGCGGATCGCCTGGATCAGCAGGCCCTTGGCGTCATACGCATTCGATGGCACGACGACCTTGAGTCCCGGCACGGCGGTGAGCAGTGCGTAGATCGACTGCGAGTGCTGCGCGCCCATGTTCATGCCGGCCCCCATGGCGAGCCGCACGACGGCGGGGCAGCGCGTCTTGCCGCCGAACATGTAGCGGAACTTGGCCATCTGGTTGAAGATCTGGTCCATGCTGACGCCGACGAAGTCGGCGAACATCAGTTCGGCCACCGGACGCAGGCCAGCGAGTGCTGCGCCGCCGGCGGCGCCGATGATCGCCGACTCCGAGATCGGCGTGTCGATCACGCGGTCGGCGCCGAATTTCGGCAACAGGCCCTTGGTGACGCCGAAGATGCCGCCGGACGCTTCGCGCTGGCCGGACGTGCCGCCGGCGCCGCCCGAGACGTCCTCGCCGAGGACGATGATCGAGCCGTCGCGTTCCATCTCGAGGTGCAGCGCTTCGTTGAGCGCGTCGCGGAATGATTTCTGTGGCATGGCGCGTCGGCTCAGTAGGAGATGTAGACGTCGGTTTCGACTTCGGACTCGGCGGGCGGAGGCGACGACTTCGCTGCCGCAACGGCAGCCTCGATCACCGTCAGCACCTGCTCGTCGATGGCGTCGAGCGTGGCGGCCGACAACCAGCCTTCGGCCGTGACTCGCGCGCGGAAATTCTTCAGGCAATCCATCGTCTCGCGCTGATGCTTCACTTCGTCCTTCGCGCGATACAACTGCGGGTCGCCTTCGAAGTGCCCGTAGAAGCGCGTGATCGTCGCCTCGAGCGTGGAGGGGCCTGCACCGCGGCGCGCGTTCTCGATGAGCCGGCCAGCCGCTTCATACACCGCGAAGAAGTCGGAACCATCGCAGCGCTCGGCGGGCATGCCGAAGCCGCGTGCGCGGCCGGCGATGTCCTTCGAGCCCACGGCGTAGTCCTTGCCCGTGTGCTCGCTGTACCCGTTGTCCTCGATCACGAAGATCGCCGGCACCTTCAGCACGACGGCCATGTTCATGGCCTCGAACACAGTGCCCTGGTTGCAGCTGCCGTCGCCGCCGAAGGCGATGCTGACACGCTGGTTGCCGCGATTGCGGCAGGCGATGGCCGCGCCCACCGCGAGCGGGGGGCCGCCACCGACGATGGCGTTGGCGCCGAGCATGCCCTTGGTGACGTCGGCGATGTGCATCGAGCCGCCCTTGCCTTTGCAGAGGCCATCGGCCCGGCCGTAGATCTCGAGCATCATGCCCTGCACGTCGCAACCCTTGGCGATGCAGTGTCCATGGCCGCGATGCGTGCTGACGATGTAGTCGGCGTCGTCGAGGTGCTCGCACACGCCTACCGCGACCGCCTCCTGGCCCGCGTAAAGGTGCGTGAAGCCGGGAATCTCGCCCGTGGCGATTTCCACGTGCAGTCGCTCCTCGAATTCACGGATCGTCTTCATCTGGCGGTAGGCGCGCTGCAGGCGCTCCGCCGAAAGTGGTGATGTCATGTCGCCTCGCTGGTCTTGCGCTGGGGCGTGGGGTTCAGACAGCGCCGGGAGGCTTGCCGCCCGGCCCGTACACGTAATCGTCGATGACCTTGTGGAAGTGCCGGATGCGCAGTTCCTGCGCGCCGATCCACAGGCCTGCAAATGCCGCGGAATGCATGCCCGCCTGCACGCCGGGGAGGTTGGCCGCATCCTGGTCGAGCACGAGCCCGATCGACTTTTCGCCGTGCTTGAAGTGCTGGTGCTTCGGCCGCGCCGGCCACTCGTGGCCCTCGGGCACGAGTTCGAACGTCCAGATGTCGTAGAACATGCGGTCCGGATCGGTCGGATGCGGCCGTTGCCGGAACAGCATCAGATCGTCCGCGTGCACGTTGAGCGTGACGTTCGGGAAGATCAGGTAGTGGTAGTCGTCGGTGAGCTGGTCGTCGTTGAGCCGGGAGTAATCCTTGCCCTGCGCCGGCCCATGCTTGCGCTTCCACTGCTGCACGTCGCGACGGATGTTCTCGTAAGGCTCGTCGTAGTCGGCCGGGTCCATGCCCGCTGTCTTCATGATCACCTTGATCGGGTCAGGGATCGCCGGCGGGCGACGCACGCGCGGGCTCCACGTGGCGAACGGGATCAGGTAGCGGTTGTGCCGCTCGAAGCAGTCGATCTGGATGTCGAGGTCGTGCAGGTACCACATGAGTTGCGGATGGATCCCCTGCACGTGGTAACTCTCGTTGAACGCGTCGACCGAGGCCTTCCAGTTGCAGTTCCACTCCACGGTAATGTCGCGCGTCAGCGCCATCTGCGGAAAGTTGTACGGGTCGAGGTGCCTGTGCACCGGATCGAGGAAGTCTTCCAGCGGTCCGACGTCCGGATCGAGGCTGAACCAGACGAAACCGCCCCAGGCGGCACAAGGCAGTTGCTTGAGGCCGCGGCAGGGCGGGGCGCCCTGCGGGAAGGTGTCGAGATCGGGGATGCGCTTGAACGAGCCGTCGAGCGCATATTCCCAGTGGTGGTACTGGCACTTGAACGAGTCGGCGCTGCCTGCGCCCGTCGGGCGCAGGCGGTTGCCGCGATGCAGGCAGACGTTGTAGAAAGCGCGCACGCCGCCATCTGCCTGCCGCACGATCAACACCGACTCGCGGCCGATTTCGGTCGCGACGAAGTCGCCAGGTTCGCGCAGGTCGGATTCCATGGCGCCGAGCAGCCAGACTTTCTTCCAGATGCGCTCCCACTCGAGCTGCATGAACTCGGCCGACGTATACCGTTCCTTGCGAATCAGTTCGTGGCCCAGGTCCGGGTCCGGCTCTTTGCCTGCGGGCGTCACCGGACTCTGCTCGGGCGCGACACGCTTCACCTTGCGGTAAGCGGGCGTGCGCGAAGCCTCGCGCAGTGCGTCGTCCCTGGGGTTAGAACTCATGGCGAGCCTCCGCTCAGTCCAGGCCGGCGGCCCAGCGCAGGCTGCGCCGCAGCAGTTCGTTGAAGGCCGGAACCGGCCAGCTGCCGCGCTCGACCGTCGGGTACTCGTCCATCATCGGCCGCATGTCGTAATGACCGCGCGCATGGCCGAGCGTGAAATACAGCACTTCGCCCGCGCCGACCTTCTTCAGGTACATGACCGGGCGCGGCTCGTCCTTGTTCCAGTCGCGCTCGGCAAAGCCCCTGGCCTCGCCGTGCCATCGCGTGTGCAGCAGCGTCTCGAACGGCGGGTGCAACTCCATCAGGTACAGCTCGTCGCTGGCATCGAATGGTTCGATGCCCGCCACCAGCGGATGCGACGGCTGCGTGACTTCGACGCGGTAGGGCTCGATCGGCGGATGCGCGACGAACTGGCTGCCGAGCGTTGCCATGAACGTGCGCGCTTCGCGCGGCGCTTCCCAGCCCCGGCCCTTGACGTAGCGCAGGATCGAATTCGTGCCGTGCAGCGCCAGCCAGCGCTTGCCACCCGCGACGTAGTCGCGGAGGCGTTGCGCCGTTGCCTCGCTGGGCACGATGTCGACCGTGTACGTGACCAGGAAGTCGCTTGCCTCGATCGCGTCGATGTCCGAGAAGTCTTCTGCGATGCGGGTGCGGACCCGCTCGTGCTCGCCGAGGAGGCCCAGCAGCTGCAGGCGCGCGTAGTCGATGTCGTGGTACTTGCCGCCACAGACGAAATACGCGTCGATTGCTGCCTTGGCCATCGCGCTTGCGTCAGTACCGTACGCCCTTGGTGTAGCCGTTGTCGGCCACGACGTTGGCGCCGGTGATCAGGCTCGACGCCGGGCTCGCGAGGAACGTGACGACGCGCGCGACTTCGTCGGGCGTGCCCATGCGGCCGCACGGAATCTGCCGCACCGTCGAGTCGTAGAACTTCTGGTTGGTGCCCTTGATCATTTCCCAGGCGCCGCCTTCGAAGTAGATCGGGCCGGGGCAGAGCGAGTTCACGCGCACGTTGTCCTTGCCGACGAACTGCGAGAGCTGCTTCGAATACGTGATCAGCGCGGCCTTCATGGCGTTGTAGGCCATGGGGGCGGCGAAGGTCTCGATCGCGTTGGTCGAGCTGATGACGACGACCGAGCCCTGTCCGGACTTCTTCAGGTGTGGCATCAGGGTTTCGCAGCCGCGCACGGTGTGCAGGACGTCGATCTCGAAGTTCTTCCACCAGTTCTTTTCGCTGTCCATGCCGCCGCCGGCGCTGACGTTGGCGACGAAGACGTCGCAGCCGCCGAGGTCGGTCGCCGTCTGTTCGAGCCAGGCCTTGTAGGCATCGCCATCGCGCACGTTCACCGACGAGCCGATCACGGTGACGCCCCGTGCCTTGAGGGCTGCGGTGGTCTCGGTGATCTCGTCCTCGTTGCGCGCGCAGAAGCCGATGTCAGCGCCTTCGGCTGCCAGCTGTTCGACGATGGCGCGGCCGATGCCACGGGTCGCGCCGGTCACGATTGCCTTTTTTCCTCTCAGACCCAGATCCATGCGATGCCTCCAGGGGGACACGTGGCCGGAGCCCGGGAGCCGGGCCGAAGCCGGATTATAGGCAGTCAATCACTAAAATTAAACAGTCATGACTGTTTTTTTATGACCCTGCCCAATGGCGCGAAAACTGCCAGCCGGACGCCTCACTGCACCGTCAGCGCATTGTCGAGCATGATCTCGGTGCCGTTGACGTAGCGCGACTCGTCGGACGCGAGGTACACGACCAGATTGGCGACGTCCTCGGGCTTGCCGAGGCCGGTCGGCGTCTGCTCCCAGTACGACATCTCCATGCCCAGCGTCCTGGTCGCGTCCCGCACCATCTGGGTGTCGATCGCGCCGGCGTGGATCGAGTTGCAGCGCACGTTGTACTTGTTCATCTGGCAGTGCACGGCGATCGCCTTGGTCATCGAGCGCACGGCGCCCTTGGCCGCGCTGTAGGCGAAGTACACCGGGTAACCGAGGTGCGAGGCGACCGAGGACATGTTGATGATCGAGCCGCCGCCGCTGGCCTTCATTGCGGGCATCGCGTGCTTGCAGCCGAGGAACACCCCTTCGGACATCACGGCGTTCTGGAAGCGGAATTCCTCGAGCGTGCAGCTCTCGGGCGTGGCGATCTTCACGACGCCCGCGTTGTTCACGAGGACGTGCAGGCCGCCGAACTTCTGCACGGTCTCGGCGATGACTTCCTGCCAGCGGGTTTCGTCACGCACGTCCTGTACCAGGAAAAGTGCGGCACCCGGGTGCAGCGCATTGATCTCGGCGGCGACCTTGCGGCCTTCGGCCTCGTTGACGTCCGTCACGACGACCTTGGCGCCCTCGCGCGCCAGGCCGATCGCATCAGCCCTGCCGAGTCCGGCCGAGCCGCCCGTCACGATCGCTACTTTCCCGTCCAGTCGTCCCATGTTCGTGCTCCCCGCCGCATTGATGGTTGCACTGCCGAAGCGGCAGGCGCGGCCGAACTTAGCAGTCAGCCCTGCCGGTTTCAATCATCTTTGACTTTTCCAGACAGGCCCCACATCCTTGGCCCACTACGCCGAGGATGCCCGACGACATGAAGCCCCGCCTGCGCGACTCCGCCGACGCACCCTCTCCAGGACCGGCCGGCTGGCAGGCGCAGAAAAGCGCCTCGACGCGGCTGCAGATCGTCGAGTCCGCGCTGCGCTGCGTGGTCGACCTCGGCTACTCGTGCACGACGACGACGGTCATCGCCGAGAAGGCGGGGCTGTCACGCGGCGCGATGCTGCATCACTTCCCGTCCAAGATCGACATCGTCCGGGCCGCGGTCGAGCACCTGCACTCGAAGCGCCTGAAGGCGTTTCGCAAGGCGATCGACAAGCTGCCGCGCGATGAAACGCGGGTGCGACGTGCGCTCGAGGCGTACTTCGAGCACGTCAAGCATCCGATGTATGTCGCGTTCCTCGAACTCTGGATCGCCTCGCGCACCGACCCGGAACTGCAGGCGATCCTGAAGCCGGCGCAGGAGGCGTTCGAACGCGAGTGGTACAAGACGGCGGTCGACCTGTTCCCTGAGTGGGAAGGGTCGGGCGCCAACTTCGACATCGCGCTCGACCTCGTTCATTACGTCATGGACGGGCTCGCCGTGAGCCTGCTCACGCACGACATCGGCGAGCACGAGCGCCGCATGGTGGGTTACCTCGAAGACCGGCTGCGCGAACTGGCGAGCAAGCCCGCGACTGCCAAGGCCTGAGCGTCGAGGAGGGCTTCAACCCGCCAGCTTCGGCGCGGCGTGAGCCTTCAGGCTGGCGCTGATTTCGCGCTGGCTCGGATTGCGGCGCAGCGTCAGTCCGCCGTTCACCTGCAAGACCTGGCCCGTCATGAAGCACTCGTCGCCCGCGAGCCACAGCGCCGCGTCGGCGACATCCTGCGTGGTGCCGATCCGGCCGAGGGGATATTCCTTGACGAAGGCTTCCTCGAGGCCCGGAATCTTCACGTCGCGTTCGGTCATGGGCGTGGACGTGAGGCCCGGCGCGATCGAATTCACGCGGACGCCGGCTGCGCCGAATTCGTTGGCGAAGCAGCGAACCAGTGCTTCGCCGGCGGCCTTGGTGCCGATGTAGGCCGCATGATTGTTGAGTACTGCGTGCACCGAGGCCGACGAGATGTTGATCACCGAGCCGCCCCCGGACTTCGCCATGCGTCCGACGAAGGTCTGCAGGAAGAAATAGGGGCCCTTGAACTGCAGCGCGGACAGCTGGTCGAGTTGTTCCTCGGTCGTGTCGAGCAGTTTGGCCATCAGGCCCCAGCCCGTGCAGTTCACCGCGATATCGATCTTGCCGAACGCTGCGACGGCGGCATTCGCCAGTGCTTCGATGTCAGCCTTCTTCGTGATGTCGCACACGGCGTAGCGACCGCCGATCTCGTCGGCGATTTCACGCAGCGGACCCTCGTGCCGGCCGGCAACCATGACTCGAGCACCTTCGCGCGCGAACGTCCGAGCCATCACCTGGCCCATGTTGTCACGGCCTGCGGCGCCGAGAATGACGGCGCTCTTGCCTTCGAGTCTGCCCATGGTCGTGCGTCTCCGTTGGCTAATTGCGCAGCCGGCGCACGGGACGGTCACCGTCCCAGCCTTCCGCGCACTTGCGGACGTGCGCGTAGAAGCGGCGCAGGTCCTCGTTGGGTTCGTACAGTTCGAGCATGTGGCCCAGCGTTGCGCTCACGTCGACCATCGCGAAATCCACGCCCGTCTTGGTGCGGGCCTCCAGCGCGACCGCCACGTCCTGCTCGCGGTAGCGTTGCAGTTCGGCCGGCAGGTCCGCCACGAAGCAGGCGACGTGATGCACGCCGGTTTCGTGCGGGGCGAAGAGGTCGCGTAAGGCGGACGGTCCGTCGTTGTGTTGCGTGATCAGCTCGACCATCAGTTCGCCGGCCTGGCCGTAGGCCGAGGTATGGTCGAACTCCGCCGGCGCGCCACGGTACAGGCTGCGCTCGAGCGGAATGTGTTCCATCAGGAAGAACGGACCCCAGCCGAAATCGCGCGCGCAACGCACCGCAGCGGCTTCCGGGTCGGGTACGTGATAAGCGATCTGGACCGGCCGCAGCGCGGGCATCACAGCCGGCGCACCGGTTTGCTGCCATCCCAGCCCTGCGCGGCCTCGCGCACCATCGCGAAGAAGCCGTCGATCGCCGGACCGTGCTCGATCAGCTCGATCATGCCGCCCGGGTGCTGGTCGGTGGAGAGGTAGGCGAAGCGGATGCCATTGGCCGTCGAACCCAGTTGCACCGGTTCGATGCCGAGCGGGCGGAGCCGGTCGAGGTCGTCCTGCACCGACCTCGTCATCACCCCGACGTGCTGCAGGCCGCCCTGCGCGCGATACGGAAAATGCGAGTAGATCGACGGCGAATCGTTGAACTGCTGGATCAGCTCGACCTGCACCTCGCCCCATTGCGCGACGGCGACCGAGATGTCGGCATCCGTCGGCTGGCCGCGGTACAGCGCCTCTGCGAACTTGATGTGCTGCATGACGTAGAACGGGCCGACGCCGACGTTGCCCGTCCAGTGCTCCATCGCACGGTCGAGGTCGGGCACGACGAAACCCAGTTGCATCACGGGACCAAAGCGCGGTGTCACTGCTGCATCCTCCGGGAGTCAGCCGAGGCCGAGTTCCTCGACCAGCGCGTCGCGCAGCCGGAACTTCTGTATCTTGCTGCTCGACATGGGCCACTCGGTCACGAAGCGCACCTCGCGCGGCACCTTGAAGCTCGAAATCTCCTTGCGACAGAAATCAATCAGTTCCTTCGCGCTCGCCTTGATGCCCGGCTTCAGTTCGACGAACGCGGCGGGCACTTCGACGTACTTCGCGTCGGGAATGCCGACGACCTGGGCGAGCTTGACGGCCGGATGCCGGCCGAGCAGTCCTTCGATTTCTGCGGCCGCGACGTTCTCGCCGCCGACCTTGAGCATGTCCTTGATGCGGCCATGGAACATGATCGTGCCGTCGTCGTCGAGCGAACCGATGTCGCCGGTGTGGAACCAGCCGTCGGCATCGAGCGCCTGCGCGGACTTCTCGGCGTCCTTGTAATAACCCTCGAAGAGGGAATAGCCGCGCACGAACACTTCGCCGCGCATGCCGTTGATCAGGTCGTGGCCCGTCTCGGGGTTCACGATGCGGATCTCGAGGCCGGGCAGGGGCTTGCCCAGGCGCGTAATGCGGCGCGCTTCGGTTTCGTCCCAGCCGCCCGTGCAGACCGTGCCTGCGGCTTCCGTCATGCCGAAGCTGCCCACCTGCAATGCCTGCGGCATCGCGGCCATGATCGGCTCGGCAACCCCCGGCGGCTGCACCGCGAAGTTGCTGTTCATCAGCTTGACCCGCGACAGGTCGGTGTCGTGGAAGGTCGGGTGGTACACCAGCCCCTGCATGATCGTGACGAAGCTCGGGTACAGGGCCGTGACCTTGTACTTCTCGAGCATCTTCAGCGCGACGCCCGCGTCGAAGTACCCCATCGTGAGGTACGTCCCGCCGACGTCGAAGATCGCGAGCATCGGCAGCACCGCGGCAATGTGGAACATCGGCAGCGGCGACCACATGCGGTCGTCGTGCGTCAGCCGGTAGCGATGGCGTCCGAGCGCGATGCTGTTGCGCACCATCGCCTCGTGCGTGATCAGGCAGCCCTTCGGGTTGGCCGTGGTGCCGGACGTGTAGAGCATCAGGCCTACGTCGCGCACCCGCACGCGCAGGCGCGCGCGATGCACGTCCATCTCGTTGCCGGCCTTGGCGGCGGCGTCGAAGTCGGCCTCGGTGAGATAACCCTTCGCCTTGGTCTTGCCGAGCAGCACGATGTTGCGCAGTTTCGGCGCACCCGCCACCTTGAGCTTGCGCGGATCGCGGCTGCGCGCGAGGTCCTTGAACGCGCCGTTCAGCCGCTCGACGAAATTGACGGAATCGGCGACGGCGTCGGTCGTGACGACCGTGACGATGTCACCGTTTTCGATGACGTAGGCGAGCTCGTTCGACTTGTAGCGGGCATTGATCGGCACGATGACGCCACCGCAGAATGCGATCGCGAAGAACGTTTCGACGAATTCCGCGCAGGTGTGCATCAGCAGGCCGACGTGGTCGCGCGGCCGCACCCCGAGCGCCTGCAACGCGCGCGCGCGGCGCAACGCCCCGTCGACCAGTTGCCGGTAGGTGAGGGCGCGATCCGGGAACACGAGCGCGAGTGAATCGGGATAGCGGTCCGCTGCAGTGAGCAGCAGGTCGCCGATCGTGGTGACGTTGATGCGCGCGAGCGCGAGATTCTCGGGCGGCAACGGCGCAATGCCCTGGGGCTTGCTGCGGGCCTTGGTCGGTCGCTTCGCCCTGGCCGCTGCCGGCTTGGGGCCGCGGCTGACGGGATTGCCTGAACGCGCGGGTGCTTTCGCCATACGGGTGGTCTCCTGATAGCCGGAGGTTAGCATCGCCCGATTCAGAAAAAAACAAGCAGTCCTGTTTCTTTTTGATCAGGCTCGCCCTAGAGTCCTTACGCTACGCTGACCTTTGGATCGCCGGGGGAGTCCGTATGAAACTTGGACCTACGCTCGAAGAACGCGTGCGCCACCTCGAGGACCGGGTGGCCATTGGCGAGTTGATCGCGCGTTACTGCCTCGTCATGGACAACCGCGACGTCGACGCAATCGAGGCCCTGTTCACGCCGGATGCGCGGGTCTGGTCCGCCGACGGGGTCATGGATGCGCGTGGACGGCAGGCAGCCGTCGAGATGTTCAAGGGCCGGTTCACCGTGCTCGGTCCCAGCAACCACTTCACCCACGACCGCATCGTGGAGTTCGACCACATGGACCCGGACCGTGCGACGGGCCTCGTGCTTGCGCACGCCGAGATGCAGCGCAAGGGCCAGCCGATGCTGGCTGCGATCCGCTACCAGGACGTGTATCAGCGCTGCGAAGGCCGCTGGCGTTTTCGTGAGCGCGGGCTGTCGTTCATGTATTACGTTCCCACTGCCGAGTATCTCGACGCGCTGGGCCCCGGGATCGCGACCCGCATGCGGGCGTATGATCACGCGGTGCCGGCCGACTGGCCGGAAAAACTGCCTACCTGGCAGCGCTATTACGGCAAATTGACATAGAGGAGCCCTGGATGTCGCTTCCGGCCGCGTTTCGTGATCGTCTCCGTCTTCCCGTCATCGGTTCGCCGATGTTCATCGCCTCGACGCCGGAACTGGTCATCGAGCAGTGCAAGGCCGGCATCATCGGCTCGTTTCCGGCGCTGAACGCGCGCCCGGCATCGGCGCTCGACGAATGGCTCACGCG
This sequence comes from uncultured Gammaproteobacteria bacterium, assembly GCA_963700045.1. Taxonomy (GTDB): domain Bacteria; phylum Pseudomonadota; class Gammaproteobacteria; order Steroidobacterales; family Steroidobacteraceae; genus RPQJ01. The sequence goes on along the minus strand of CAVOWK010000014.1, from coordinate 59,565 downwards.
TATCCGCAGGGAACTGGACGAGCACGCGGCCGCGAACCCGCAAGCGAAGGTGGCGCCGTTCGCGGTCAACCAGATCGCGCACGTGAGTAACGACCGGCTGCAGCACGACATGGACGCGTGCGTGCGGCACCAGGTGCCGCTCATCATTACGAGCCTGCGCCCGCCGCGTGAAATCGTGGATGCAGCGCACAGCTACGGCGGCCTCGTGTTCCACGACGTGATCAGCGTGCGGCATGCGCGCAAGGCCGTGGAGCAGGGCGTCGACGGCATCATCGTGGTCTGTGCCGGCGCGGGCGGCCATGCGGGCATGGGGAGTCCCTTTGCGCTCGTGCGCGAAATCCGCCAGTTTTTCGACGGCACGCTGGTACTCGCCGGCGCCATGTCGAGCGGCGCGGACGTGCTGGCAGCGCAGGCGATCGGCGCGGACATGGCCTACATCGGCACGCGGTTCCTGGCGACGACCGAGGCCCACGTCCTGCCCGAGTACAAGCAGATGCTCGTCGACTCGACTTCCGACGACGTCGTCTACACCTCGCTGTTCACCGGCGTGAAGGGCAATTACCTGAGGCGAAGCGTGGCCGCGGCTGGACTCGATCCGGACAACCTGCCCGAAGCGGACAAGTCGAAGATGAACTTCGGCTCCGGCGGCAACATGGAAAAGAAAGCCTGGCGCGACATCTGGAGCGGTGGGCAGGGCGTCGGCAACGTTCACGACGTGCTTCCTGCACGCGAAGTCATCGCACGCATGGTCCAGGAATACGAGGAGGCCCGTCGGCGCCTCGCCATCGCTTAACCCGGGGTCAACATCATGTCCGTGTCATTCGATCTGTCGGGCCGTGTCGCGCTCGTCACTGGCGGCAGCCGTGGCATCGGCGAAGCCATGGCCAAGGGATTCGCGCAGTACGGTGCGCACGTGGTCGTCTCGAGCCGCAAGCAGGAAGCCTGTGACGAGGTGGCGGCAGAGATCAACGCAGCGGGTGGCAAGGCCTCTGCGATCGCGTGCCACATCGGCGACATGGAGGCGCTGCATGCGTTGTTTGCGCGCGTCCAGTCGGAATTCGGGCGGCTCGACGTGCTGGTCAACAACGCCGCGGCGAATCCCTATTACGGGCACGTGCTCGACACCGACCTCGGTGCCTTCCAGAAGACGGTAGACGTCAACATTCGCGGCTATTTCTTTGCGTCCGTGCTCGCGGGACGCATGATGCGCGACCAGGGCAAGGGCTCGATCATCAATGTCGCGTCGGTGAACGCGGTGCGGCCCGGTCCGAAGCAGGGCATCTACTCGATCACCAAGGGTGCCGTGCTCAACATGACCAAGACGTTCGCGAAGGAGTGCGGTCCGCACGGCATCCGCTGCAACGCGATCCTGCCGGGTCTCATCCGTACGAAGTTCGCGGGCGCGCTGCTGGCCGACAAGAGCCAGACAGAACACTACCTCGCGACGAATCCGCTGTCCCGCGTCGGTGAGCCGCAGGACCTCGCGGGCGCTGCCTTGTTCCTCGCCTCGGACGCATCAGCGTACGTGACTGGGGAGTATCTCGTGGTGGACGGCGGGTTCCTGACCTGAGGAAGGAGAGGAAGGGCAGGAAGGGCAGGAAGGTCAGGAAGGACAGGAAGGGGAGGAAGGTCAGGAATTTAGATTCTTCCCTTCTTTACCTTCCTGACCTTCCTGCCCTTCCTGCCCTTCCTCCCCTTCCTCTACTTCTTCTCCGTCTGCTTCGCGACCGCTTCGGCCCGCGCCTTCACGGCTTCGGCATCGCCGAGGTAGCGACTGGAGATCGGCTTCAGGTTCGCGTCGAGCGTATAGAGCAGCGGCACGCCCGTCGGGATGTTGAGTTCGACGATGGCGGTATCCGACATCGCATCCAGCATCTTCACGATCGCGCGCAGGCTGTTGCCATGAGCGGCGACCAGCACGTTGCGGCCCGCCAGCAATTCCGGCGCGATGCGCGCGTTCCAGAACGGCAGTACTCGTGCGAGCGTGTCCTTGAGTGATTCGGCGGACGGCAGTTCGCCGACAGGCACGCCGGCGTAGCGGCGGTCGAAACGCGGATGGCCCGGATCGGTCTGCGGCAGCGGGGGAGGCGGGATGTCGTAGCTTCGGCGCCAGATCTTCACCTGGTCCGCGCCGTGCTTTGCGACCGTCTGCGTCTTGTTGAGACCCTGCAACGAACCGTAGTGACGCTCGTTGAGCCGCCACGTGCGCTCGACCGGCAGCCACATCATGTCCATCTCGTCGAGCACCATCCACAGTGTGCGGATTGCGCGTTTCAGCACGGAAGTGAACGCGATGTCGAACGCGATGCCTTCGGCCTTGAGCAGTCGCCCGGCTTCCTGCGCTTCCTGCCGGCCCTGCTCGGACAAGTCGACGTCGATCCAGCCGGTGAAGAGGTTCTCGAGATTCCAGATGCTCTGGCCGTGGCGCAGGAGCAGAAGCTTGCCGGTGCTCATTTGGAGGTCAGCCTGTGGTGGTGGGGAACGCGAGCGAAGTCCGCTCGAGTCGGCTCGTATGTCTATCTAATCAACAGCTTAGCACGCCGAGGGTCCTGGCTCGACAGGCTCGAAGCCGCTCTGTACGACCGTATTTTCCGCAGGGCGTCGCGGGGCGGCGTCATGCCTCTCGTTGCATCGGTGGGGGCGGTGGGCCTCAGAATGCGCGACTCAAACGGGAATCGAGGCAACGGCCTGCAATGATCGACGCTTTCATCTGCGATGCCATCCGGACTCCCATCGGGCGTTACGGCGGCGCGCTTTCGAGTGTCCGAGCCGACGACCTGGCCGCGCTGCCACTCAGGGCGCTGATGGCGCGCAGCCCGGCAGCGGACTGGAATGCGCTCGACGACGTCATCTTCGGCTGCGCGAACCAGGCGGGTGAGGACAATCGCAATGTAGCCCGCATGGCGGCACTGCTGTCGGGCCTGCCGGTGACGGTGCCAGGCGCGACCATCAACCGGCTGTGCGGCTCGGGTCTGGACGCGATTGCGGTCGCGGCGCGCGCCATACGCAGCGGCGAGGCGGAGTTCCTCATTGCCGGCGGCGTGGAAAGCATGAGCCGCGCGCCGTACGTGGTGTCGAAGCCCGGTGCCGCCTTTGCGCGCGACCTGCAGTTTGCAGATACGACGCTCGGCTGGCGCTTCGTCAACCCGCTGATCCGGCAACAGTACGGCGTGGATTCGATGCCGGAGACCGGCGAGAACGTCGCCGAACGCTTCGACATCGCGCGCGCGGACCAGGATGCCTTCGCCCTGCGTAGCCAGCAGCGGGCACTCGCGGCGCAGGCGTCGGGACGTCTCGCGCTTGAAATCGTCCCGGTGACGGTCCCCGCCCGACGCGGCGCCCCCGAGATCGTCGACCGTGACGAACATCCGCGCGAGACGAACCTGGCGGCGCTGTCCAGGCTGGCTACGCCGTTTCGGGCTGGCGGAACCGTCACGGCGGGCAACGCGTCCGGCGTGAACGACGGCGCCTGCGCGCTCCTGGTCGCTTCAGAGGCAGCAGCGATCCGCCACGGCCTGACGCCGCGCGCGAGAATCTGCGGCACGGTCGTGGTCGGGGTCGAGCCGGCCATCATGGGTTTCGGTCCGGCGCCGGCGACACAGAAACTGCTCCAGCGGCTCGGGCTGCGACTTGCGCAGATCGACGTCATCGAGTTGAACGAAGCGTTTGCGTCGCAGGCCCTCGCCGTGTTGCGGCACCTGGGGCTGCCGGACGACGCCGATCATGTGAACCCCAATGGCGGTGCCATAGCGCTCGGGCATCCCCTGGGCATGAGCGGCGCTCGGCTGGCTACTACCGCGTTGGTCGAGCTGGAACGACGGGGACTACGACGCGCTCTTTGCACGATGTGCATCGGAGTCGGGCAGGGCATCGCTCTCGTGCTCGAGCGTGTCTAGCGCGGGCGCCGCGTGACGGAGCCTCTGCCCCGCTTCAGCGCGGCAGGTGTTGATCGATGCCGCGAGCGCAGCGCGTGCGGCCGCTGCGGACGGTTTCCTGCCAGCGCTCCTGGTTCGCGCGCACGGCAGAGCGCGAGGCAGGCCGGTGCGACAGGTGCCAGGCGATCGCCGAGAAAACCAGTGTCTGGCGGCGGATGCCCGCGTTGGTGAGGCGGGCGCAGAGTTCCTTGTCCTCCGCGCCCCAGCCCGCGAAGTCCTCGTCGAAGCCGTTCGCCTGCAGCAGGTCCGCGCGCCAGAACGCCTGGTTGCACGACTTGATGGCGACGAATGCGTTGGCGGCCCGGCCGAGCGTCTCCGTGAGCCGGGGCGCATACAGTGCATACGGACGACGCCTGAGGTCGACGCCTGCAGACCACGGCGACGGAATGCGTCCACTGCGCAGGAGCCGCTGCGTGGCGGCCTCGTCGAGTGGAATGCGCACGCCCTGTGTCCAGTATCCCGGCCTTGCAGCCTGCGTATGGTCGGCCACGAACAGCGGATGCAATACCATGTCGCCGTCCAGCAGCAGTACGTAGTCGCCGGTGCAGCGCGCAATCGCGAGGTTGCGCATGCGTCCGGCGCGAAAACCCGAGTGCTCCTGCCGCACGAACTCCACGCCGGACGACAGGCGCTTGCGGAACGCCTCCACGACGGCGGCCATTGCGGGACCCGATCCATCGTCCGCAACGATGACCTCGTCCGGTGCCCGGGTCTGTGCCGCGACGCTCGCCAACACCCGCTCGAGCGCCGCGGGGCGCTCGTAAGTGACGATGACGAGGCTCGTGCGCATCAGGCCTTGGCCACAGCGACGCGACGCACCGCCTGCAGCGCAACCGACAGCGATGCAAAATCGATCTCCGTGGTCTGTGCACGGATGTCGTTGATCACGGCGCGAGCATGCTCCGCGGCCGCCTTGTTCCGCACCAGCCACCGGTCGAGCGACTTGACCGGATCCTTCTCCCGCGAGGATTCGAGCACACCCTGCGCCAGGCTGCGGTGCACTTCGAACAGCGCCTCGCGCAGGCTGCCGCGCGCCACGGCATGCCAGTGGCCTGCCGTGTCCAGGCCTTCGATGTGCTTGCGCAGCCAGTCGAGCCTGAAATACCCGCCGATGGCGAAATAGGCCTTGGCAGCCGCATCCACGGTGAGCTTGCGCGACTCGGCGAGTTCGACGATGTCGGGGCTGCTGTGCAGGGCATTGCAGGCCGCGATCCGGCGCGCCAGATCGGCCGGTACGCCGGCCGTCGCGAGTTCCGCGTGACGGGCTTCGAAGGACGCTCGCGCAGCGCCGTCGAGCCACTGCAACGGCGCGCGCGTGAGCTCCTGGATGCCGGGCCGCAGGCGCGCCACCTGCTGTTCGATTCCAAGACTCGAGCGGTGACGCTGGATCAGCCAATAGGTCGCCTGCCGGATCAGGCCGATGGTGTCGTGCACCATGCCGTACTGCAGGGTTGCTGCCACCCTGTTGTCCAGTCGCTCGATCGCAGTCCAGAGTTCGCGCACGTCGAACGCCTCGCGGGCGATCGAATAGGCACGCGCCACCGTGGCGGCGTCGGCTCCGGTGTCCTGCTGGGTGCGTGCGACGAAGGTCGGCCCCATGCGATTGACGATGCTGTTGGTCGTCGCGGTGACGATGATCTCGCGCTTCAGCCGGTGTTCATCCAGCAACTTGCCGCAGCGCTTTGCGAGGCGCGGCGGGAAGTACCGGTCGAGTTCCTGGCTGAGATACGGATCCTCCGGCACGTCCGACTGGATCAATTGCGCGCTGAGCGCAATCTTCGCGTAGCTCAGCAGCATCGCGAGTTCCGGCCGCACCAGGCCCAGTCCCGCGCGGCGGCGGTCTTCGATCTCTTCCGCGCTCGGCAGGTACTCGAGCGCGCGGTCCAGCACGCCGTCGAGTTCGAGCGAACGGATGAAGTGCGCGTGCTCACCGAGCCGCTCCGGCGCGGCCGCCTGCAGCAGGCTGATCGCCTGGCTCTGCAGGTAGTTGTCGCGCAGTACGAGCTGGCCGACGTCTTCCGTCATCGATTCGAGCAGCCGGTTGCGTTCCGCCGTCGTCATGCGCGTGCGTTCCTGCACTGCCTTCAGCTGGATCTTGATGTTGACCTCGTGGTCGGAGCAGTCGACGCCGCCCGAGTTGTCGACGAAATCGGTGTTCAGGCGGCCGCCGTGCAACGCGTACTCGATGCGGCCGAGTTGCGAGCAGCCGAGGTTGCCGCCTTCGCCCACGACCTTGCAGCGCAGGTCGCGGCCATCGACGCGGACCGCGTCGTTGGTGCGATCACCCACGGCGGAATTCGCTTCCCACGAGGCCTTCACGTAGGTGCCGATACCGCCGTTCCAGTGCAGGTCGACCGGCAGCTTCAGGATGGCGCGGATGATCTCCACCGGTGTCGATTTCGGCGCATCGATGCCGAGCAGCACGCGGGCCTGCGGCGACAGCGCAATCTCCTTGGCATTGCGCGGGAACACGCCACCTCCCTTGGAAATCAGCTTCGCGTCGTAGTCGGTCCACGACGAGCGGGGCAGGTTGAAGAGGCGCTCGCGCTCCTTGAAGCTGCGGGCCGCATCAGGCTCCGGGTCGAGGAAGATGTGCTGGTGGTTGAAGGCGGCCACCAGCCGGATGTGCGGCGAGAGCAACATGCCATTGCCGAACACGTCGCCGGCCATGTCGCCGATGCCGGCGACCGTGAAGTCCTGCGACTGCGTGTCCAGGCCGATTTCGCGGAAGTGCCGCTTGACGCACTCCCACGCGCCCTTGGCGGTGATGCCCATCTTCTTGTGGTCGTAGCCCGCGGACCCGCCGGAGGCGAACGCATCCCCGAGCCAGAAGCCGTACTCGGCCGCCAGCGCATTTGCCGTATCGGAGAATGTCGCGGTGCCCTTGTCCGCTGCCACGACGAGGTACGGATCGTCCGGGTCGTAGCGCACGGTGCGTTCCGGCGGGATGAGCTTTTCGCCACGCACGTTGTCGGTGATGTCGAGCAGGCCGCGGATGAAGAGGCGGTAGCACTCGGTGCCCTCGCGCTGCACTTCTTCGCGCGAGGCGCCGGTGGGCATCAGTTTCGGCACGAAGCCGCCCTTGGCGCCGACCGGCACGATCAGCGTGTTCTTGACGTTCTGCGCCTTCATCAGGCCGAGAATCTCGGTGCGGAAATCCTCGCGCCGGTCGGACCAGCGCAGGCCGCCGCGCGCGACCTTGCCCATGCGCAGGTGCACGCCTTCGACGCGCGGCGAGTACACCCAGATTTCGTACATCGGGCGCGGCTTCGGCAGTTCGGGCAGCAGTTTCGGGTCGAGCTTGAGCGAGAGGTACGGCTTGGGCTGGCCGTCCGCGCTGCGCTGATAGAAGTTGGTGCGCAACGCGGCCATGATCACGGCGCGGAACGAGCGCAGGATGCGGTCGTCGTCGGGACTCGTGACTTGTTCGAGCGCGTCGTCGATGTCCTCGGCAAAGGCCGCAACCTGCGAGGCACGCGTTGCAGGTTTCAGGTCGGGGTCGAAGCGCGATTCGAAGGTCCAGGCAAGACGGGCCGCGATCGACGGATTGCGGGCGAGCACCGCTTCCATGTAGCGCTGGCTGAAGGGGATGCCGGTCTGCAGCAGGTAACGGCAGACGGCGCGCAGGATCAGCGCCTGTTGCCAGTCGAGGCCGGCGGCCAGGATGAGCCGGTTGAAGCCGTCGCTTTCGGCGTGGCCGTGATGCACGGCGAAGAACGCCTGCTCGAAGCGGCGCCCCTCCAGTTCAGGATCCAGCGTGCGGCCGACTGCATGCTTGACCTCGATGTCCTGGATCCAGAGCGTCGAGCCGTCCGTCGGCGCCACGCGGTACGGACGCTCGTTCAGGATGCGCAGGTCGAAATTCTCGAGCAGCGGCAGGATGTCGGACATCGCGACCGGCTCGCCGCGGCGATACAGTCGCAGGTGGAGCGCGCCACGGGCGGGGTCGCCCGGTCGCAGTTCCATCCCGAGTGCCGTCGGGCTGGCATCCAGTGCTGCAAGTTCCTGCAGGTCGTGAATGGCCTCGGCCGGCGCAACGTCTTCCTCGAATGCGACAGGAAACGCGTCCTCGAACCGTGCCGCCAGCTGGTCGGCCGCCTCGGCTGGCAGCCGTGCGTGCAGTTCGTCGGCCAGGTGGTCGGTCCAGGTTCGCATCGCGGCAGTGATGCGCTGTTCGATGCGCTCGACGTCGGCCACGACGCTGCGCGCAGGGTCCGTCCGCACGAGAATGTGGAGTCGTGCGAGCGCGGATTCGGAAATCTGCACCTGCGACTCGAGGTCCACGCCTGCGAGATCCTCGAGCAGGATGCGCTCGATCCGTTCACGCACCTGGGTGTTGTAGCGGTCGCGCGGCACGTACAGCAGGCACGAAAAGAACCGCTGGTAAGGATCGCGGCGCGCGAAGAGGCGCACGCGCTGGCGTTCGTACAGGTTGACGATGCCGCGTGTCGTGCGCACGAGCTCCGGCACCGTCGACTGGAACAGTTCGTCGCGCGGATACGTCTCGAGCACGTGCATCATCGACTTGCCATCGTGACTCGTCGGCGACACGCCGATGTGGTCCACCACGCGCTGCACCTTGTGTCGCAGCAGCGGAATCTCGCGCGGACTCGTGCTGTACGTGCTCGACGTGAACAAGCCGATGAAACGGCGTTCGCCGACGACGCGACCGCCCTTGTCGAAGGTCTTGATGCCGACGTAGTCGAGGTAGGTCGCGCGGTGCACGGTGGAGACCGAGTTGGCCTTGGTCACGACCAGCAACGCGATTTCGCGCGCCTTGCGCTGCAGTTCGCCGGTGAGAACCGTTGGCCTGGGTTGCGGACGGCCTTGGCCCGTGCGCAGCAGGCCCAGGCCGGAACGAGGCACCGGTACCAGGCGATCGACCGAGCGGGTGCGCTCGAGCTTGTACTCGCGGTAGCCGAGGAACGTGAAGTGGTTGTCGGCGAGCCATTCGATGAACTCGACCGCTTCTTTTTCCTCGCGACGCGGGATGGCTGGCACGCCGGCATTCACGTCCCTGGCGATGTCCAGGGCCCGCTGACGCATTGCCGGCCAGTCGGCAACCGCAAGCCGCACGTCTTCCAGCATGCGCAGGATGTTCTCGCTCAGTGCTGCGTGCCGCGCCGGATCGCCGATTCGCGGTACCGCCACATGCTGCCAGGACTCCATGGTGCCGAGGGCGCTGTCGTGCTCTTCCATGCTCAGCAACCTGCCACGACGGTCCCGGGCGATGCGCAGCACCGGGTGGATCATCAATTGGATCGGCAGGCGGGAGTCGCCGAGCACGACGGCCAGCGAGTCCACGAGAAACGGCATGTCCTCGGTCACGACCTCGACGATCGTGTGCGGCGATTCCCAGCCGTCACGTTGCAGCTGCGGGTTGAAAACGCGAACCCTGGGCTCGCCGGCACGACGCACCGCGCCGAAGCCGAGGGCTCCAGCGGCTGACGCCGCGAACGCTGCGGCATCGCGCGCCTGCAGGTCCTCCTCGCCGACGCCGCGGTAGTAGGCCTGCACGAACGCCGGCAGTGGCAACGGAGCTCCGCGCGTCCTGCGCGCGAGCTTCGCGATGTCGTCGATCAGGTGCTGTCGAGCAGCGGGGATCGTTCCTGGCATGGCGGGGCGTCCTTGGGATGTCGTTCTTTTGTGGTCATCGGGCCGGGTCGCGACGTGTCTGTGGGCGTCGCGCCCTGGGACCGCGTGCGGCTTGCTTCGGCACACGCAGGTCCACGGAGAGAACTTCAGCACGCTGCGTGAGCACGCCGAGCAGGCGGTCGAGCGCGGCGCGCTCGTCGTCCGTCAGCGTGTCGAGCAGCGAACGCTCGAATTCGAGGGCGATGGGGGCGACGCCGCGATAGACGGCGGCTCCGGCCGCGGACACCTGCAGGATGGAGCGGCGCCGGTCATCGACCGCGACGGCTCGACGCAGGCGGCCAGCGCGCAGCAGGCGATTGACGGCGCGGCTAACGGCGACGGCATCCATGCGGCTCTTCTCGGCGACTTCGCGTGCCGAGAGTCCCGGGTGGCGCATGAGCACGGCGATGACCCGCCATTCGGGGATCGTCAGTCCGAAGCGTTCCTCGTAGGCCGCGGCGATCGCGTTGCTCGTCACGTTGGCGAGCACCGAGAGCCGGTAGGGCAGGAACGTTTCGAGTTTGATCAACGGCGAGGTCAAGGCGTGGGGACCGTCCGCAGCAGAAGTTTTCGATTGTAACGAATCGGGCGCCGGCCGCGCCAGTTCAGGGGCGGTGCGGCCGCGACAGGTACTCGTGCGTCTGCATCTCCGCCAGCCGGCTGCGCGTACGGTCGAACTCGAAACGGAGCCGGTCGCCGACATACAGTTCGTCGATGGGCGCGTGCGCGGCCAGGACCAGCTTCACGCCGCGGTCGTAGAACTCGTCGACCAGCGCGATGAACCGGCGCGCCTGGTTGTCCAGGGTCTGGTCCATCTGCGGCACCTGGCTGACCAGTACGGTGTGGAAGTCGCGCGCGATCTCGACGAAATCGGCCTGCGAGCGTGGTCCGTCGCAGATGGCGTCGAAGTCGAACCAGACGACCTCGTCCGCTCGCGCGACGAAAGGGATGTCGCGGCCCTCGATGAGCAGCTGTCCCGGAGCGCAGGTGTAGCCGCCACAGAGATCGGCAAAGCGCGTCTCCAGCTGCCGGCGCGTGTCCGGCAGTCGCGCATCAAGGTACAGCGGTGCCTTTTCCAGCAGCCGCAGCCGGTAGTCCTCGCCGCCCTCGACGTTGATGACTTCGCAATGACGCTCGATTGCGGCGATGGCCGGCAGGAAGCGCTGGCGCTGCAGCCCATCGCGGTAGAGTTGCGACGGCGGCAGGTTCGAGGTGAAGACCAGCGTGACGCCGCGTTCGAACAGTCCCGCGAACAGTCCGCCCAGCAGCATGGCGTCGGCGATGTCGCTGACGAACAGCTCGTCCAGGCACAGCACGCGGGTGTCGCGTGCGATGTCGGCAGCCACGTGCTGCAGCGGGTCGGGCAGGTCCCGCAGGTCGCGCAGTTCGCCGAGACGCGCGTGCAGGTCCTTCATCAGGCGATGAAAGTGCTCGCGCCGCGTCGGCACGCCGACGTGCGCATGAAAGAGATCCATCAGGAAGGTCTTGCCGCGGCCGACGCCACCCCAGAGATATACGCCGCGCTCGCCGGCCGTGCTGCCGTCGCGTTGGCGCGCCTGGGCTCGCCAACGGCTGAAGAAACCCCCTTGCGCACGGTCCTCTGCGCCGCGCAGGCGCACCGCCAGGTCCGCCAGGCGGTCGACAGCATGCAGTTGCGCGGTGTCCGGGCGATACCCGTGACGCACGAGGGCGGCCTGGTATTCCTGCTGCAGATCGGCGCGCCGCATCATGCGTCGTGCTTCAACTGCGCAGCTCCGGCCGGTCACGGAACTCCTCGAGGGCTGCCGGATTCGCCAGTGCATCGGTGTTCTTGACCGGGCGGCCATGCACGACCTCGCGCACCGCAAGCTCGACGATCTTGCCGCTGATCGTGCGCGGGATGTCATCGACCGCGACGATCCTGGCCGGCACGTGCCGCGGCGTAGTGTTGTCCCGGATCACGTCGCGGATGCGCTTTTCCAGCGTCGCGTCGAGAGTGACGCCCGTGCGCAGCCGCACGAACAGCACGACGCGCACGTCGTTGTCCCACTCCTGGCCGATCGCGATGCTCTCGAGGATCTCGTCCAGCTTCTCGACCTGCCGATAGATCTCTGCGGTACCGATGCGGACGCCGCCGGGATTGAGGACGGCATCGGAGCGTCCCAGGATCACGAGCCCGCCGCGTGCCGTGAGCACCGCGAAGTCGCCGTGACACCAGACGTTCGGGAAACGCTCGAAATAGGCGGCGCGGTACCGGCTGCCGTCCTGATCGTTCCAGAAGCCGATCGGCATCGACGGGAAGGGCGCCGTGCAGACGAGTTCGCCCTGCCGGCCTTGCAGCGGCCGGCCGTCATCGTCGAACACTTCGACGCGCATGCCGAGTCCCCGGCATTGCAGTTCGCCGCGATAGACGGGCAGCGTGGGATTGCCGAGCGCAAAGCACGACACGATGTCGGTGCCACCCGAGATCGACGCGAGCTGGATGCCGGCGCCGATCGCGTCCCGCACGAAGTCGAACTGCTCGTGCGCGAGCGGCGAGCCGGTCGACAGGACGGTGCGCAGATGCGCGAGCTCGACCCGGTCGATGGGCCGATAGCCGCTCTTTTCCAGCGCAGCGAGATACTTCGGGCTCGTGCCAAAGAGGGCGACACGCTCCTCGCTCGCCAGTCGCCACAATACGCCCTCGTCCGGATGGAACGGCGACCCGTCGAACAGCACGACAGTGGCCTGCGATGCCAGCGCGCTCGCGAGCCAGTTCCACATCATCCAGCCGCACGTCGTGAAGAAGAACAGCCGCTCGCCGGGATGCACGTCGGCGTGCAACTGGTGCTCCTTCAGGTGCTGCAGCAGCGTGCCGCCCGCGCCGTGGACGATGCACTTCGGCACGCCCGTGGTGCCCGATGAATAAAGAATGTAGAGCGGATGATCGAAAGGCAGGCGCTCGAAGCGCAGCGTCGCGTCCCGCTGACCGAACTCTTCGTAGCGGCGTGCCGCGGGCACACGCTCGAGGTCCGGTCGTGGACTCACGTTCGCCACGACGACCACGCACGTGACCGAAGGCAGGCTTGCGAGGATGCCGGCAATGCGCTCGATCGAATCGAGCGTCTTGCCGCCGTAGCAGTAGCCGTCGGCCGTGAAGAGCACTTTCGGCGCGATCTGCCCGAAGCGATCGAGCACGCCGCGAATGCCGAAGTCGGGGGAGCATGACGACCAGGTGGCGCCGAGGCTCGTGGTCGCCAGCATCGCGACGATCGCCTCCGGCAGGTTCGGCATGAAGCCCGCGACGCGATCGCCGGCGACGATGCCCGCTGCCCGCAGACCGTCGGCTACCCGTGCGACCTCGGTTCGCAGTTCGTCCCAGGACATCTCCCTGCGCCGGCCGCGTTCGTCCCGCGCGATGACGGCAGGTCCGCTGCCGGTGCCGCGCAGCAGGTTCTCGGCAAAGTTCAGGCGGGTGCCCTCGAACCAGGTGGCCCCGGGCATGCGCTCGCCATTCCGCAATACCGGACCGCGGCCGCGATCGGCAATCACGCCGGCGAAGTCGAAGACGGCGCTCCAGAAGGCAGCCGGCTCGTCGACCGACCATTGCCACAGCGACGAGTAATCGCCGCCGGGCGCGCCGCGGTCGCAGGCAAACGCGTGAAACGCCGTCAGTTGCGCGGCCGCGATGCGCGCGGCGGACGGAGTCCAGTGGGGGGTGTCGTCGCTCACGCCTTGAATGCTAGCCGCTGGCGCGAGCGCGCACCATGGCCGAAGCAACCAGTTCCGCGACGTCGCGCGTCACGATCGTCTCATTCAGGTTCTTCGTCTTCAGGCCGTCGCCGAGCATCAGGGAGCAGTACGGGCAGGCCGTTGCGATCACGTTCGGGCGCTGCGGCAGGCCCTGCTCGACACGCGTGACGTTGATGCGTGTGCCGATGTGCTCCTCCATCCACATGCGCGCGCCGCCGGCGCCGCAGCACATCGACTTTTCGCGGTGCAGGGGGAACTCGAGCAGTGCGTCCCTGGTGACGCGCCCGAGCACCGCACGCGGCGCGTCGAATTCGCCGTTGTGGCGACCGAGGTAGCAGGGGTCGTGCAGCAGCACGCGTTCGTGCGTCGGCCGGACCTCGATGCGTTGTTCCGCCAGCAGCCGGGCGATCAGCTGCGTGTGGTGCACGACCTCCCAATGGCCGCCGAAGGCAGGATACTCGTTGCGCAGTGAATTGAACGCGTGCGGGTCGCAGGTCACGATCCGCTTGACGCCCACGGCATTGAAGGAATCGACGAGTGTCGTCGCGAGCTGCTGGAACAGCATTTCGTTGCCGGCTCGTCGCACGCACTCGCCGGTGGTGGGTTCCCGCGCCCCGAGGATGCCGAAGCTGACACCGGCCTCACGCAGGACCTCGACGAACGCGCGCGCAATCCTCTGGCCGTTCTGGTCGAAGGATTCCGCGGAACCCACGTAATACAGCCACTCGACCTTCGCCATGTCCGCAGCGTCGCGGATGAGCGGGACGTCCAGACCCCCGGCCCAGTCGCCGCGTGTGTCCGCGGGCAGTCCCCAGGGGTTCGACTGCACTTCGTAGGCGTCGAACACGTTCTTGAGTTCGATGGGGAACTTGCCGTCCATCATCACGCGGTGCTGGCGCAGCCGGTAGAACTTCGGCAGCAGTTCGAGTTCGATGGGGCAGGCAGCTTCGCAGTAGCCGCAGGTCGTGCACGACCAGAGCGTGTCTTCGCTGATGACGTCGCCTACCAGGGCCGGCAGATTCGCCTTCGCTTCGCCACCCGCGAGGATCGCCTCGCGCTGTTCGAGCAGGTGGTGCTTCAGACTGTCGTTCACGCCCTTCATCGACAACGGTTTGCCCGTCTGGAACGCTGGGCAGGCGTCCTTGCACCGGCCGCACTCAGTGCAGGTGAACGCGTCGAGAGCGTCCTTCCACACCAGGTCGGCTGCGCTGCGGGCACCGACCTGCAGTTCGCTGGCGTCCGCCGAATCGTCCATGAGCGGGCTCAGGTCGACTGTCGGCACGATATTCGCCGGCCGGCCGCGGCGGAAGTACAGCGACGGCAGGGCCGTGACGATGTGGAAGTGCTCGCCGAGCGGCATCAGCACCAGGAAGGCGCAGACCATGGTCATCTGCGTCCAGTAGGAAGTCGCGGCGGCAAGCGCGAGTGCACCTGGCGACCAGTGTGCAACCAGCGACGCGAGCCAGCCGCCGATCGGTGCGTGGGCTTGTTCGTGCGCGATGGCGGGGACCGAATCCGCCAGTTGCGCAAACCGGAACGCGTCGAACGCGAGATCCGTGATCATGATGGCGGCGATGAGGCCGAGCACCAGCAGCCCTTCGCGGTTGGGTTCCAGTCGCGCGGGCTTGAGCAGCAGCCGGCGGTAGAAGCCGTAGCCGACGGCGAGCAGCACGCCGACTTCAACCAGGTCCTTGCAGACGGTGAAAACGTCTCCCAGCGTGCCGGTAAAGGCGAACTCTTCGTCGAAACCGATGACGACGAGCTGCAGCTTGCGCACCAGCAGGGAGACGAAGCCCAGGAAGATGACCGTGTGCATCAGCCCGGGCTTCCATTCGCGCCGGATCATTCGCTGTTGCAGCAGGCCATTGGTGACCACCGTGCGCAACCGCTTCCAGGGGTGGTCCCAGCGGATCTCCGGCTGCAGGGCCGTGACGATGCGCAACTTGCGCGCGGATAGCCAGGCGAAGGCGATAAACGCGGCGAGCAGCAGTGCGAAGATTCCGAGTGGGCTCAAGTCACGACCTCGAACCTCGTCTGGCGGGCCCTGTGCATGATCACTGCGCCGGACTATCACGAGTAGACATGCGATGTACAATTCGGGTTTACACGACAGGCCGCCGCCGGCGGCGCGAGGACACGGGTCATGCAGCGCGAAGCGATGGAGTTCGACGTAGTCATCGTCGGGGCGGGTCCTGCGGGCCTGGCGGCGGCGATTCGACTGAAACAGCAGGCCACGGCGGCCGGCAGCGAACTCAGCGTCTGTGTACTGGAGAAGGGCTCCGAGGTCGGGGCGCACATCCTCTCGGGCGCAGTGATCGACCCGATCGCGATTGCGGAGCTGTTTCCGGACTGGAAAGAGCGCGGCGCACCGCTCGAGACAGCCGTCCAGGAAGACCGCTTCCTGGTCCTGACGCAGGACAAGGCGCACCGCATCCCGAACTGGCTGCTGCCCCCGCTGATGGACAACCACGGCATGTATATCGCGAGTCTCGGCAACGTCTGCCGCTGGCTCGGCCAGCGTGCCGAGGAACTTGGCGTCGAGGTATTCCCGGGTTTCGCTGCGGCCGAAGTATTGTTCCACGACGACGGCTCGGTGCGGGGCGTCGCGACCGGCGACATGGGCGTCGGCAGGAACGGCGAGCAGAAGGGCTCCTACGCGCAGGGCATGGAGCTGCACGCGAAATACACGCTCTTCGCCGAGGGCTGCCGTGGTTCGCTGTCGCAGCAGCTGATGTCGAAGTTCAACCTGCGCGACGGCGTCGATCCGCAGGTGTACGGCATCGGCGTCAAGGAACTCTGGCAGGTCCCAAAGGAAAAGCATCAGCCCGGCCTCGTCGTGCACAGCCAGGGCTGGCCGCTGCCGAACGACGTCGGCGGTGGTTCGTTCCTGTATCACTTCGGCGACGGGCTGATCTCCGTCGGCTTCGTGACGCACCTGAGCTATGCGAACCCGCACCTCTCGCCGTTCGAAGAGATGCAGCGGTTCAAGACACACCCGGCCATCCGCGGCTATTTCGAGGGTGGCAAGCGCCTGGCCTACGGCGCGCGCGCCATCAACGAAGGCGGCCTGCAGTCGATCCCGAAGCTGACTTTCCCGGGCGGCGCCCTGATTGGTTGCACCGCGGGTTTCGTGAACCTGCCGCGCATCAAGGGCTCGCACAATGCGATGAAGACCGGAATGCTGGCAGCCGAGGCAGCATTCGCGGCCGTCACGGCGGGACGTGCCAACGACGAACTGACGGCGTACCCGGAAGCGTTCCGCAACTCCTGGGCTTATCGCGACCTGCACAAGGTGCGCAACGTGAAGCCGGGCCTGAAGTGGGGCCTGTGGGCGGGCACCGCGCACGGTGGTTTCCACATGTGGCTCAACGATCTTGGCCTGGGCGCGCTCGTTGGCTGGACGTTGCGGCACGGCAAGCCCGACCACGAATGCCTGCGGCCCGCGGCGGAGATGCCGCGCATCGACTACCCGAAGCCCGACGGCAAGTTGACGTTCGATCGACTCTCTTCGGTGTTCCTGTCAGGGACAGCGCATGAAGAGGATCAGCCGGTGCACTTGCAACTGCGCGATCCGTCGATCCCGGTCGCGGTGAATCTCGCGCGCTTCCAGGGACCCGAGAGCCGGTATTGCCCGGCGGGCGTGTACGAGTTCGTGCCGGCGGAAGGCGGTGGCGAGCGGCTGCAGATCAACGCGCAGAACTGCGTGCACTGCAAGACGTGCGACATCAAGGACCCGCACGCAGAACATCCACTGGGTGACGCCGGAAGGCGGTGGCGGTCCGAACTACGCGTCGATGTAGGCGCGAATGCGCCGGCCAAGCCGACGCGTGTTGTTCGGCGGGACTTGTTCGTGCGCGCCGTTCAGCGCGGCGCCATGCGAATCGCACCGTCGAGCCGGATCGTCTCGCCGTTCAACATCGGGTTCTGGATGACCTGGCCCACGAGCTGCGCGTATTCCGCCGGCCGGCCGAGCCGCGGCGGAAACGGCACCTGCTTGCCGAGCGAGTCGCGTGCTTCTTCCGGCAGGCCCGCCATCATCGGCGTCATGAAGAGTCCCGGTGCGATCGTGACGACACGGATGCCGGAGGACGCGAGTTCGCGAGCCATCGGCAGCGTCATGCCCACGACGCCGCCCTTCGACGCGGCGTACGCCACCTGGCCGATCTGGCCGTCAAACGCGGCCACCGACGCTGTCATCACCAAAGCGCCGCGTTCGCCTTCCGCGTTCGGCGTGTTCCGCTGCATGGCCGCTGCCGCTTCCTTGCAGAGCAGCAGCGTGCCGACCAGGTTGATCTCGATGACCTTGCGAAAGAAGTCGCCGGGCATCGTGCCTTCCTTGCCCACCATGCGCTTCGGCCAGCCGACGCCGGCGCAACTCACTGCAAGGTTGAGCCCGCCCATCGCGGTGGTCGCAGCAGCGACGGCTGAGGCGACGGCGCTCTCCGAAGTTACGTCGACTTTGTAGAAGCTTGCCGCCGGTCCGAGTGTGCGCACGGCTTCGACGCCGGCCTGGTCGTTGACGTCGAACAGCGCGACTTTGCCGCCCGCCGCGACGACGAGTTCAGCCACGGCCAGGCCGAGGCCCGATACGCCGCCACTGACGATGGCGCGCGTGTCCTGGATCAGCATCGGTTCGCTCCCCCTGCGGAAAAGCCCAAGTCTACAGTCGCAAACCGCCGTCCACGTCGATGCAGCGGCCCGTGAAGAAGTCGTTCTCGACGATGAAGACCGCGGTGTGCGCGATCTCTTCGGCGAGACCCAGGCGCTTGAGCGGCACCGGAGCGGTCATCTTTTCCAGCATTTCCGGCGGCATGCCGGAGAGGATGTCGGTCTTGATGAAGCCAGGCGCGATTGCGCCGGCACGGATGCCGAAGCGTGCGAGTTCCTTCGCCCACGTGGTGGCCATCGCAGCGACGCCTGCCTTGGCAGCCGAGTAGTTGCTCTGGCCCGCGTTGCCGGCCCGCGAAATGCTCGAGATGTTGATGATCACGCCGCCCTGGCCAAGCTTGATCATGCGTTCGGCAGCTTCGCGGCCGCAGAGGAACACGCCCGTCAGGTTCACGTCGATGACGGCCTGCCACTGCGCGAGCGACATCTTGCTGACGATGGCGCCGTCCTTGACCTTCACCAGCACGGCATCCTTGATGATGCCGGCGTTGTTCACCAGCACGTCGAGCCGACCGTGCGCCGCGACGACTTCGTCCAGCGCGCGGATCACTTCGTCTTCCTTCGCGACGTTGAGCGCGTGACCGCTAACCTTGACGCCGCGGGCTTCGAACTCGGCGCGGGTCGCGTCGAGATCCGCCTGGTTGAGATCGAGCAGCGCAAGCGTCGCGCCGCGTTCGGCGAATGCATTGGCGATGGCCTTGCCGATTCCGCGCGCGCCGCCCGTGACGACCGCGACCTTGCCGTTCAACTGCATGGATGCCTCAGCAAGAAGTAGGAGTTCAGAGAAGTTCGATGGTGACGGCGCAGGCTTCACCGCCGCCGATGCACTGCGAGGCCACGCCGCGGCGCAGGCCGCGCTTGCGCAGCGCGTAAAGCAGCGTGGTGATGATGCGGGCGCCCGTGGCGCCGACCGGGTGGCCCATCGCGCACGCACCGCCGTTGACGTTGACCTGGTCGTGACGCAGGCCCAGGTCCTTCATCGCAGCCATCGCCACGCAGGCGAACGCTTCGTTGATTTCGAACAGGTCGACGTCTGCGACCTTCCAGCCCGCGCGGTCGATGGCCTTCTGCATCGCAGGGCCGGGCGCCGTCGTGAACCATTCGGGTGCCTGTGCGTGGCTCGCGTAGGAGACGAGCCGCGCGAGCGGCACAAGGCCGGCTGCCTTGGCGGCAGATTCGCTCGTGATCACGATGGCTGCGGCGCCGTCGGAAATCGAAGACGAGGAGGCCGCCGTCACCGTGCCGTCCTTGCCGAACGCCGGCTTCAACGTCGGGATCTTGTCGATGTCGAGCTGGAACGGGGTTTCGTCGATCGCGACGACCTGCTCACCCTTGCGCGTCTTGATCGTCACGGGCGCGATTTCGGCAACGAAGTCGCCTGCCTTCGACGCACGCTGCGCGCGACGCACGGACTCGGCGGCGAACGCATCCTGCTCGGCGCGCGAGAAGCCGTACCTGGCGGCGGTGACGTCCGCGAAGCAACCCATGGCTTTGCCGTCCCAGGGACTCTGCAGGCCGTCGTAGAACATGTGGTCGTAGATCTCGGCGTGACCCATGCGGTACCCGGCGCGCGCCTTCAGCATCAGGTACGGCGCGTTGGTCATCGATTCGAGGCCGCCCGCGAGGATTGCGCTTGCGGAGCCGGCGCGGATCTGGTCTGCCGCCAGCATTACGGCCTTCATGCCCGAGCCGCACATCTTGTTCACGGTCGTGGCGGGAACGCTCATGCGCGATGCCGGCGCCGACCGCCGCCTGGCGCGCGGGCGCCTGGCCGAGACCGGCCGGCAGCACGCAGCCGAAGATCACTTCGTCGATCGCGTCAGGCGAGAGGCCGGAATCGGCCAGCGCCGCCGCGGCGGCCACGGATCCCAGCTGCGTGGCCGAGACGGGCGAGAAGATGCCCTGGAAACCGCCGATCGGAGTACGTCGGGCAGCGGCGATGACGATGGATTCAGGCATGGGGGACGTCCTCGAACAATCGGGGGCAGCGAGCCGCGGTCGCCGGAGTGTACGCCGCGGTCTTTTTGCAGCGCAAGATAAGCGCCAGGGCGGGGCTGGTCAGGACTTGGCGGCGACGCCGGCGCGCCGCACACGACCCGGTGTCCTCACGGGCTTGCCCCCATCCGGTGCGCGCGGCGCAAGGCCGTGCTCCAGCAACTGCACGAACGCGTCGGCGACTTCATCCGACGTAAGCGTGCGGCCGGCGCGATACCAGTGCGCAATCCAGTTGAGCGCGCCTGCGATCGCAAACGCGGCGAGCTTCGGGTCGGTCACGGCGATCGAACCGTCGCTGATGCCGGTCTGCAGCAGACGCCGGATGCCGCGGTCGATTTCGGACTTGAGCGAGCGCACCTGCGCGCTGAGTTCCGGGCCGAGGTCCTGGTGTTCCGCGCGCACCATGCACCAGCCGTACTCGGACGCGATCGCGACTGCGTAATCGTGGATGACTTCGCGCAAGCGATCACGTCCGCTTCCCTGCGTCTGCTCCGCTCGGCGCAACGCGGCGCGGATCGGCTCGAGGCCGGCCAGGAAACACTCGAACAGGAGTTGCTCCTTGTTCGGGACGTAGTAATAGATCGTGGGCTTGGTGACGCCGAGCGCTGCCGCAATGTCGTCCAGCGACGTGTTGTGATATCCGCGTTCGTCGAACGCCCGGGCGGCCGTGCGGATCACCGCGTCACGCTTGGTGCCGTGGTCCTTGCGCCTGCGTCGGCCACGCCAGGCGGCAGCCGGGTCGGCGGCGGGCGTTGGCGTTGGAGTAGTGTCGGCCATGACGGGACCGGTTGACTGCGGGTGGGACGCTAATCATACTGCTTGGTAAGATTCTACTCAACAGTAACTTCTGGCCGGGCGCAGCCCGGCCGCTGGAGGAATGCAGATGTCCGGATCCTCGATCGTCCGCCGTGACGGTGAATCGCCACAGGCCGGCGGCGCGACGCGCGAGGCCGCGCCGCTGCGGTTCGTGAGCGCCGCGTCGCTCTTCGACGGTCACGACGCCGCGATCAACATCATCCGCCGGTTGCTGCAGGCGCACGGCGCCGAAGTCGTGCACCTCGGCCACAACCGCAGCGTCGCCGACATCGTGCGGGCCGCGCTGCAGGAAGACGCTGACGGCATTGCCTGCAGTTCGTACCAGGGTGGGCACGTCGAGTACTTCAAGTACATGGTCGACATGCTGCGGGATCTCGGTGCGCCGCACATCCGCATCATCGTGGGCGGCGGCGGCACGATCGCGCCGCACGAGATCGAGGAACTCGAGGCGTATGGCGTCGAGCGCATCTACACGCCCGAAGACGGCCGCAGGCTCGGTCTCGACGGCATGATCGACGACGTGTTCACGCGCGTGCGCAAGGCGACGCGGCCGGGCTTCGAGTTCGGGCCGGTCGGACCGCGCGACCAGCAGCAGATCGCACGCACGATCTCCGCGCTCGAACGTGGTGAAGTCGAAACGCCATTGAGCGAAACCCTGCGCCGTGCCGTGTCGCGCAGCGTGAAACGGTCGCCGGTCGTGGGCATCACCGGCACGGGCGGGGCGGGCAAGTCGAGCCTCACCGACGAACTGCTGCTGCGTTTCGTCCGGCAGTTCCCCGACCGCAACATCGCCGTGGTCGCCATGGACCCGACGCGTCGCCGCAGTGGCGGTGCGCTGCTCGGCGATCGTATCCGCATGAATTCGCTCGCCGCGGAGCAGGTATTCATGCGCTCGCTGGCGACGCGCCGCCAGAACCTCGCGACCAGCGCGGTGCTGGCCGATGTCCTCAACCTGCTGCGGTACGCGAGTTTCGACCTCATCGTCGTCGAAACGGCCGGTATCGGCCAGAGCGACTCCGAGATCGTCGACCTCGTCGACGTGCCGCTGTACGTGATGACGAGCGACTACGGCGCGGCGAGCCAGCTCGAGAAGATCGACATGCTCGATTTCGCCGACCTGGTCGCGCTCAACAAGTTCGAAAAGCGCGGCGCCGAGGACGCGCTGCGCGACGTGCGCAAGCAGTGGCGCCGCAACCGGGTCGAGTTCAAGCGGCCCGACGACCAGGTGCCCGTGTTCCCGACCATTGCGAGCCGCTTCAACGATCCCGGCGTCAACCGCCTCTTTGCCGCGCTCTGCGCGCGGCTCGACGAGAAGGCCGGTGGCGACCGGCGCTGGACCGTCACGGACCCGGGCCCGACCGAATTGATCGAACGGTATGCACTGGTGCCGGCGACGCGTGCGCGTTACCTGGCCGAGATTGCGATCAATGGCCGTCGCGCGCGCGACGCGGTCGAGAGTCGTTCACTCGCCGCGAGCCGCGCACAGAGCCTGTACGAAGCGCTGCGCACGCTCGGTGACGCGCAACTGCCCGAGGCGCTGGAGCGCTACGGCGCGACGGCACTGGCAGACGGCGGCGTCGATTCCACGCTGTCGCGACTGCGGGCATCCTACAACGACGCACTCGAGGCCGTCGGTACCGACGGACTTGCACTGCTGCGGCAGTGGCCGACCATGGCGAAATCGGCCACCGACGACCAGTTCACGTACACGGTCCGCGGCAAGGAAATCCGCGGCGACAACTATGTGCCGACGCTGAGCCACAACCGCGTGCCCAAGCTCGCGGTGCCGCGTTTTCGTGACTGGGGCGAACAGCTGACGTTCCTGCTGAAGGAAAACCTGCCAGGGCAGTTTCCTTATACGGCAGGTGTCTATCCGTATCGCCGCGAGGAAGAGGACCCGACCCGCATGTTCGCGGGCGAGGGCGGACCCGAGCGTACCAATCGCCGGTTCCACTACGTGGCGGGCGGCCATGGCGCCGCGCGCCTCTCGACGGCCTTCGATTCGACGACGCTGTACGGCGAGGACCCGGACGAGCGTCCGGACATTTACGGCCGCATCGGCAACTCCGGGGTGTCGATCGCCACGCTCGATGACATGAAGAAGCTCTACTCGGGCTTCGATCTCTGCGCGCCGACGACATCGGTCTCGATGACGATCAACGGTCCGGCGCCGATGATCCTCGCGATGTTCATGAACACGGCGATCGACCAGCGCGTCGAGAGGCATCTGCGCACCACGGGCCAGTGGGAGGCGGCGGAGAAAAAGATCGCCGCCCTGTTCAAGGACCGTCCTCGCCCGACCTACCAGGGCGAGCTGCCGCCGAACCATGACGGCTCGGGGCTCGGCCTGCTCGGGGTGACGGGCGACCAGTTGCTCGATGCCGGGACCTACCAGCAGATCCGCAAAGAGACGCTGTCACTCGTGCGCGGCACCGTGCAGGCGGACATCCTCAAGGAAGAGCAGGCGCAGAACACCTGCATCTTCTCGACCGAGTTCGCGCTGCGGATGATGGGGGACGTGCAGCAGTTCTTCACCGACAACGACGTCCGTAACTTCTACTCGGTGTCGATCTCGGGTTATCACATTGCCGAAGCGGGCGCGAATCCGGTGTCGCAGCTCGCGTTCACGCTCGCGAACGGGTTCACGATCGCCGAGTACTACCTTGCGCGCGGCATGAAGATCGACGACTTCGCGCCGAACCTGTCGTTCTTCTTCTCGAACGGCATGGATCCGGAGTATGCGGTGATCGGCCGCGTGGCTCGCCGCATCTGGGCGCGTGCGATGCGGGACCTCTATCGCGCGGGACCGCGCTCGCAGATGCTGAAGTACCACATCCAGACGTCGGGCCGCAGCCTGCATGCGCAGGAGATCCAGTTCAACGACGTGCGCACGACGCTGCAGGCGCTCTACGCGCTGTTCGACAACTGCAACAGCCTGCACACCAACGCTTACGACGAAGCGATCACGACGCCGACGGAAGAATCGGTGCGCCGTGCGGTGGCGATCCAGCTGATCATCGGCAAGGAGCTCGGCCTCAACAAGACGCAGAACCCGTGGCAGGGATCGTTTGCGATCGACCAGCTGACGGACCTGGTCGAGGAGGCCGTCTATCGCGAATTCGACCGGATCTCGGAGCGCGGCGGCGTGCTCGGCGCGATGGAGACGATGTACCAGCGTGGCAAGATCCAGGAAGAGTCGCTGTATTACGAAACGCTGAAGCATGACGGCACGCTGCCGATCATCGGCGTCAACACGTACCTCGCGAAGGCAGGTTCGGACGACGAGATCCGCAATGCCGAGCTGATCCGCTCGACTGACGAAGAGAAGCAGGACCAGGTCGCGGCGGTGCGCGCTTTTCTCGCCCGCAACGCGGAGCGGCGTCCGGCGGCGCTCGCACGCCTGCAGCAGCAGGCGGCCACGGGAGGGAACGTGTTCGCCGAGTTGATGGAGGCGGTGAAAGTGGCGTCGCTCGGTTCGATCTCCGGCGCGCTGTACCAGGTGGGCGGGCAGTACCGGCGCAGCATGTAAGCCGCCGGGCGCAAGCTCGGTGGCGCCCTCGGGCGTGATGCGAGGCCCGAGGAATCGAGTTTGTTCGGTGGGACGCCGTAAACCCGTCCATGGGGGCTCCGGGCGCCGCGTCCATGCGGCGCACGGCCCACCGAACAAACTCCGATCCCTCGGGCCCGAGAGTCGCGCGCGTTGCGCGCGACCGAGGCGCCCTCCGTTTCCGCCCTTCGGGTTCCAAGGCCGGGCCGTCCGCGACATGGACGTCGCGGCCGGAGCCTCCAGGGATGGATTTACGGCGTCCCGGCCTGGAACCCGAAGGGCGGAAGCGGAGCGTGTGGGATGCCGTTCCGCGCTCGGAGACTGTCTCGGGGACGCGTCAGCGCGCGCGACCTGGAGCGCGCGCCAACTCTGCGAGGTCCGGCTCCCCGAGCCGACCGAGCATCGCGTTGCGCGCTGCATCCCGCAGTTCGTCGGGCTCACGCCCGTCGCCATCGATCGACGGCATGATCTCGATGCGGATCGTGCCCGGCATCGGGACGATCGCGCCATTCGGCATCGAACGACGCGCACCATGGATGACGACCGGCACCAATGGCAGACCACCGCGAGCCGCAGCCACGAACGCACCGATGTGAAACCGCTTGAGTCCGACGACCGAGTCGAACGTTCCCTCGGGGAAGAAGATGAGCGAGTGGCCTTGTTCCGCGCGCTGCATCACCCGCCGCGCGCCGCGCTGCCGGCCGCCGGCGGAGTGACGATCCACGAATTCCGATCCGATCCGCCGCAGCAGGAATCCCATGACCGGCATGTCGGTCGCTTCGCGCTTGATCACGAAACTGAATCGCGGTGGCAGGCCTGCCGTCATCACGACGCCGTCGAGGTAGCTCGCATGGTTTGCCACCAGCACACACGAGCCCTCAGGCAGATGCTCGAGGCCGTTCACCCGCAGTCGCAGGCAGGCGAGGGCGAGCCAGAGACGCGCGAGCCACCGCGTCGACGAACGGCGCCAGTGCAGCGACGGCAGCAGTAAAGCGAGCAGCGCAGCGACCGATACCAGCAGGAGGAGCAGCGACAACGAGTACGTGCCGAAGACGAGGCGGCACAGCCAGCCCAGCACGCCGCCCGATTGCGGTGCGGCAGCAAGGTCTGCAGCGTCGGCAGCCGTGAGCGCCGCAGGGGGAACCGGCTTGTCGTTGGTGGCAGTGGATTTCGTGTGCAAGCTCGCGGCAATCCGGTTGGCGCTGGGAGAGACTCGTTGGCGATGGACCGATCCGAGGCGCCAGTCTGCCGGGACCCCGGCATTCTGTGAATCAGTTCCAGTTATGTTAACGGCGCCCCGGGGATCTGTGAGAGGGGTCACGACGGCGCTCGGAAGGCGGCTCGCATACTGCGTGCTACGTAATGCCGCGAGGTTCCATGAGCACTGCAGTCAAGTCGAGCTTCCTGTCCCGATCGCGCACCGGCGGCGGCGACGCAGCCGTGGGGCCCGGTCCGATCGACCGGTTCCTCGATGCCGTGTGGATGGAGCGGGGCCTGTCGCCCAACACGCTCGCGGCCTATCGGGCGGACCTCACCGCTCTCGACCGCTGGCTCGACGAGCACTCAGGTGACCTCGAGCGTGCGCAGCGCGGCGACATTCTCTCGTTCATGGCTTCGCGAGTGCAGGCGGGCGCGCGACCCCGTTCGACCGCGCGCCAGCTTTCAAGCTTCCGCCGCTTTTACCGTTACCTGGTGCGGGAGGGCACCTTGCGCGAGGACCCCACAGCACAGATCGCGATGCCCAAGGTCGGCCGTTCATTGCCGAAGTCGCTCATGGAGGAGGAAGTCGAGGCCCTGTTGGCCGCTCCAGCCGTGAGTGACCCGCTCGGGCATCGCGATCGGACCATGCTCGAAGTGCTGTATGCCACCGGGCTGCGCGTCTCCGAGCTCGTGAACTGCACGCTCGCGCAGGTGAACCTGAACCAGGGCGTGCTGCGTATCGTCGGCAAGGGCGATCGCGAGCGGCTGATCCCGCTTGGCGAAGAAGCCGTGCAGTGGGTGCAGCAGTTCCTGCAGGGTCCGCGTGTCGAAATCCTGCTCGAACGGCAGACCGATTACCTGTTCCCGACGCGCCGTGGCGACCGCATGACGCGCCAGGCCTTCTGGCACATCATCAAACGCTATGCGCGCAAGGCCGGCATCGAACGCGAACTCTCGCCGCACACGCTGCGCCACGCATTCGCCACCCACCTGTTGAACCATGGTGCCGATCTGCGCGTAGTGCAGATGCTGCTCGGTCACAGCGACCTGTCGACGACGCAGATCTACACGCACGTCGCCCGCGAACGTCTCAAGGACCTGCACTCCGAGCACCACCCGCGCGGCTGACGGGCGCGCGGCTCTGCTAGACTCCGACCGCCTCACGGGACTGTCGGGTTGTGGGCGCGGGGTCTCACTGAACCTGCGGCCGTGGCGACTGTCCTAGAACCACCATTCCAGGGATAGAACGCCGCATGCGCCGCCGCACCCAAGCTCACCCGATCACCGCCGTCGCCTGGCTCGTCGCTGCCGCCGCGGTCTCGCTCGCCCTTGCGCCGAACTCCCGAGCCCTTGCGGCTACGGGCGACAAGCAGGCCGTGACCACCGCCCAGAAGCCGGCGGCCAACGCCAAACCGGCAGCACCGACTGCGCCAGTCGCGATCCCGGCAGACGTGCGCGCGCGCGTCGTCGCGAAACTGCCGGGGGCGCAGGCGTCCGACGTCGCGGTCTCGCCGATTCCCGGCCTCTATGAAGTGGCCATGGGCGGATTGATCGCTTACGTCAGCGCCGACGGCAAATACCTGCTGAGCGGCAACGTCTACGACCTCGATACGCAGGAGAACCTCACCGCCTCGCGTCGCAATTCGGCGCGCGCCAAGGCGCTGGCGACGGCGTCGGAAAGCAACATGATCGTGTTCGGGCCTGCCAACGCGAAGATGACGGTCACCGTATTCACGGACATCGACTGCGGCTACTGCCGCAAATTCCACAGCCAGATCGCCGAGGTGAACAAGTCCGGCGTGCGTGTGCGCTACATGTTCTTTCCGCGCACCGGTCCTGGCACTGAATCCTGGACCAAGGCCGAACAGGTCTGGTGTGCCGCGGACCGCCGCGAGGCGCTCACGCGGGCAAAGAAGGGCGACACGGTCAAGGGCAAGACTTGCGGCGACGCCGCGGTCAAGTCGCAGTACGAGCTGGGCTCGGACCTCGGCGTGGAAGGCACGCCCGCGATCTTCACGCAGACCGGCGATTACATCGGCGGCTACGTAACGCCGGCCGAACTGGTGCAGGCGATCCAGGAGTCGCAGAAGGCGGCGGTCGCCGCCCGCTGAACTCCAGCCGCTCAGCGCTCGAGGTAGCCCAGCTTGCCGGGGCGGCCGTCCCACTCCTTGGCGTCTTCAGGGGCATCCTTCTTCTCGGTGATCACCGGCCACTGCTTCGCCAGGTCGGCGTTCAGCTTGCGGAAGTCCTGCTGGCCTGCAGGCAGTTCCTCTTCCGAGAAGATCGCCTCCGCCGGGCACTCCGGCTCGCACAGCGTGCAGTCGATGCACTCGTCCGGGTCGATCACCAGCATGTTCGGACCTTCGTGGAAACAGTCCACCGGGCAGACTTCCACGCAGTCCATGTACTTGCACTTGATGCAGTTTTCCGTGACGACAAAGGTCATCGGGGCACTCCGGACGTTGGCTGATGACGAAACAGGCGACAGTTCGCTGCGGCGCGGGCTGGCGGGCGGCGTATTCTGCCAAAGCGCCGCCGCAGTGCAAAACGGATCCTACCTAACACCGCCGCTCCTGCGGTAATCGAGCGCGGTCAGGTGGTGGTTTTCGACTCCGCGCCGACGATCGTCGAAATAGCGGCGCAGAGCGAACTCCACGCTGCGGAAGGCGATGTCCTGCCACGGAATCTCGTCCTCGCTGTAGAGAGCCACCTCCAGGCTCTCCGGGCTCGGGCCGAACTGCGGTTGGGGCAGCTTCGCGCGGAACATGACGTGCACCTGGTCCGCGTGCAGCACGTGCACCACCGCCAGCAGCGAACCGATTTCCACCTCGGCCTGCGCCTCTTCGAACGACTCGCGTCGTGCGCCTTCCTGGGTCGTCTCGCCGAGTTCCATGAAACCGGCCGGAATCGTCCAGAAGCCGAGCCGAGGCTCGATTGCGCGCCGGCACAGCAGGATCCGGCCTTCATGCTCGGGCACGCAGCCGACGATCAGCTTGGGGTTCTGGTAATGCACGACACCGCAGGCATTGCACACGTGGCGGGCGAGATGGTCGCCTGCGGGCGTGCGGAGCGAGACCGGGTTGCCGCAGGCTGAGCAGAACTTCATGGGGAAGGGGTTGGGGGATGGGGGTTGGGGGATAGTCGATCCGTTCAGTGCCATCGTAGAGGCAGAGGCCCGGGCTGGCCGGAGGTTCCGACTATCCCCCAACCCCTAACCCCTAACCCCTCAAGTGGTGCCGGGAGAGGGAATCGAACCCTCACGAGTGATTAGCTCGCCGGATTTTGAGTCCGGTGCGTCTACCAGTTCCGCCATCCCGGCAGGGGCGCGCAGCTTACCCGATAGGGCCCGCCGGTTGGAAAAACCATGACATTCATCCAGTTAGCGCTGCTTCCAGGCTGTCATACTGCGACTTCCGTGCCGCCTTGCGGGAACTCGGTAGACTGTCGGCGGTCCTATGGCTCGCGTCGCCCTTGGGCGGCCGTTCCCTCCCCAGGAGACCGACCGAAGCATGCGACGTTGTCTGACCCACGGCCTGGCCACCTTTCTGGTGTTGCTCACGACCGCGCTGGCCGCACCGGGCGCCTATGCGGCGCCTGCCGTCCTGGCCGACCAACTGGCCGCCGAGGCTCCCAGGGCCAACCCCAAGGTGCTTGCCCTCGCGGCCCGCGCTGCCGAATGCGCGCGCAAGCAGGGCGTGCTCGACGGCTTCCGTCACCTCGCCGTCATCGATTACTCCTTGCCATCCACGCAGCCTCGCCTCTGGGTCTTCGACCTCGAGCGCGGCCGGCTGATGTTCCAGGAACTCGTCGCGCACGGCCGCAACACGGGCGAGGCGAAAGCAGAACGCTTCTCCAACGCCGAAGGCAGCCACATGTCGAGCATCGGGCTCTTCAAGACGCTGGAGCCCTACTACGGCAGCAATGGTTACTCGCTGCGGCTTTCGGGCCTCGATCCCGGTTTCAACGACAATGCACTCGCGCGAGCGATCGTCATGCACGGCGCGCCCTACGTCAGCGAGGCAATCGCCGAGCGCCTTGGCCGGCTCGGCCGCAGCTGGGGTTGCCCGGCGCTGCGCCCCGAGATCGCCCGCACCGTCATCGACACGTTGAAGGGCGGCGCGCTGTTGTTCGCCTATTACCCAGACCGCAAATGGCTCGCCGAGTCGCCGTATTTCCAGTGCGACGCCCCCCCGGCAAGCGTGGTCACTTCGGCGTCGCGGCCTTCGAACTCGGGCTGACGACGCGACCGGGCGCCGTGGCGCCGGCTTGCGACCTTTTGCCGCGGCCGGGCATCTAACCTGCCGCATGTCCGCGTTTCTCGACACCGCCCTCGACCCCGCCACCCTCGAGCGCGCTCGCGCCGGTGACGAAGCTGCGCTGGCCGAAATCTACCGGGTCTACGAAGTCCCGGTCCGTACGCTGGCGCGTCGCATCGTGATGCCGCGCTCCGCGGCGGAGGACGTGGCGCAGGACGTCTTCGTCGATGTCATCACCCGGCTGCATCAATTCGAGGGACGCGGCTCGTTCGCGGGCTGGATCCGCAGCATTGCCATTTCACGCTGCCTCATGCAGCTGCGTTCGCCCTGGCATCGCGGCCAGCGCTGGCTGGCAGGTACGACGCACTCGATCGACGAGTTGCACCAGGACTGGCAGGCCGGGCGCAGGCCGGGTGCGGCGACCGCGGACCGGGCGGATGCGATCGACCTCGAGCGCGCACTGGCACAGCTCGGCGACAAAGCGCGGGCCGTCGTGTGGCTGCACGATGTCGAGGGCTGCACCCATGCCGAAATCGGTGCGCTGTTCGGCGCATCGGCCAGTTTTTCCAAGTCGCAGCTTGCCCGCGCGCACGAGCGCCTGCGGGACCTGCTGCATGTCGAAGGAGACGGGGCGTCATGCTTTCCCGTATCGAGCACGCCATGAGCCTGACCGACCAACTCCGATCGTTGCCGACAGCCGAGCCGCGTCTGGACGGCTGGGTCGACGTGCAGTCGCGCGTCACCGCGCGCAAGACTGCGCGTGCGCGACGCAGGCTGGGCCTGCAGCTCGCAGCAGCGGCCTCCGTTGCGATCATTGCCGTGACTGCCGCGTGGCGCGTCGGGGACGTCGTGACCGAGCACCCGGGTTCGATGGCTGGCGAACTCACGCCGCTCACGGCGGAACAGGCGCTCGCGCTCGATCGCGTCGCGCAGCTGCAGACGCAGTCGCAGGCGCTCGACGAAATGCTGTCGGTGATCGGCGAGCGTCCGGTCGTCGAGCGCGCCGGGACAAGCGTGCCGATCGACACGCTCGAGGCGCAGGTGCAGTGGATCGACCACCAGATTTCCGTCGCCGATGGTGATATCGAGCCAGGCTCTGCCGAGCGGCTCTGGCGCAAGCGCGTCGGAGCGATGAACTCGCTGGTGCGGTTGCGCTACGTGGAAGCGCAGCGCATCGACATGTGACAACGAGGACGTGACCATGCAATCCGTACGAATCAGGACAGTGACGCACCGCGTGTTCGGCGCGTTGCTCGCAGCCACCATCGCGCTCGCGGCGGCGACGCAGGTTGCCGTTGCGGCCGAGACGCAAGACAAGGCACAGCTGCAGCAGCAGCTGGACGCTGCGCGCGGCCGGCTCGACGATGCGGCGCGCGACGTCGCCGATCTCTCGCGCAAGCTCTATGGCGACGACTTCACCGGCTTGCCGATGCCGCCACCCGGCGGACCGCCCCGTGGCGCCATGCTCGGCATCAACGTCGGCGGCAGTCCCGACCTTGCCGCAGGAGTCGAAGTGATGGGTGTGAGTCCGTCCGGTCCGGCTGCCGCCGCTGGCCTGAAGACGGGCGACGTGATCGTGGCGGTCGATGGCAAACCGCTCAGGAAGGCCGGCGACCGCGCCGCGGGTCGGCAGCTCGTCGAGCAGATGCGCGGCACGCAGCCGGGCCAGAAGGTCAAGGTCGACTACCTGCGCGACGGCAAGCAGCTGTCGACGACCGTGACGACGGTGGCCGCCGAGCCGCCGATGGCCCGCATGCTGCGCGAGCACATGCCGATGCTCGAGGGCATGCAGATTCCGCCGGATTTCGAGGCCATGCTGCATCCGGGTGGCCGCGGGTTCCGCGCGCTCGAACTGGTGCCGATCACGCCCAGGCTTGGTCAGTACTTCGGCGCCGACAAGGGCCTGCTCGTCGTCAAGGTGCCGTCCGTGCAGGGCTCGGGCCTGGAGGAGGGCGACGTGATTCTTTCGATCGGCGGGCGCACCCCGGAAAATCCGCGTCACGCCTTCCGCATCCTCGGGTCGTACCAGCCCGGGGAGAAGGTCAAGTTCGAGGTGCTGCGCCAGCGCAAGCACCTGTCCCTCGACGTCCAGATGCCGGAGGTCGACCCGATGAACCCGGGTTTCCAACCTGGTTCGCCCCCGCGTCCACCCAAATCGCCGGTGCCCCCCGCACCGCCGACCGACGCGAAGGATGGCGGCATCTCGTCCTGAGACACCAGGGAAGAGCCGCTGCAGAGGGGCCCGTGCCAACGGGTCCCTCTGCTAGCATGCGCGCCCCTATGCGGCGCACCGACTTCCATTTCGACCTGCCCGATGCGCTGATCGCCCGCCACCCTGCGCCACAGCGCAGTGGCAGCCGGCTGCTCCACCTCGACGGTGCGACGGGTGCGCTCACGGATCGCCAGTTCCGCGACCTGCCTGGCCTGCTGCGGCAGGGCGACCTGCTGGTGTTCAACGACACGCGCGTGATTCCCGCCAGGCTGCACGGCCACAAACTCGAAAGCGGCGGCAAAGTAGAGGTCATGCTCGAGCGGCTGACCGGCTTGCGCACGGCCATCGTGCAGTTGCGTGCGAGCAAGCCGACGCGACCCGGCGCCGTGATCGGCCTCGGCGGTGGCGACACGCTCACCGTCGTCGAGCGCGACGGGGACTTCTGGCGCGTCGAATTCAGCGGCGACGCGCACGACACCTTCGATCGCCTGGGCGAGATGCCGCTGCCGCCGTACGTGGCCCGCGCAGCCGAACTCGAGGATCGCGAGCGTTACCAGACTGTGTACGCGCGTGAGCCCGGCGCGGTTGCCGCGCCGACCGCCGGCCTGCACTTCGACGACACGGTCCTGCAAGCCTGCCGCGAGGCGGGCGCCGGGTTCGCTTACGTCACGCTGCACGTGGGCGCGGGAACGTTTCAGCCCGTGCGCGTCGACGACCTCGCCGAACACCGCATGCATTCCGAGTGGTGCGTCGTGCCCGACGCGACCTGCCAGGCGGTCGCTGCGACTCGCGCACGCGGCGGTCGTGTCATCGCGGTGGGTACGACAGCGGTGCGATCGCTCGAGAGTGCGGCGGCGTCCGGCCAGCTTGGGTCGTACGCCGGCGAGACGCGGCTGTTCATCACGCCGGGCAGGCGTTTTCGGGTGGTCGATGCGATGGTGACCAACTTCCATCTGCCCGAATCGACGCTGCTGATGCTGGTCAGTGCCTTCGCCGGGCGCGAGCACGTGCTGCAGGCGTACCGTCACGCGGTCGCGCAGCAGTACCGTTTCTTCAGTTACGGCGATGCGATGTTCGTCGAGCCGGCGCCTGCGGCGCTCGATCGCGGGAGCGCCGCATGAAATTTGATCTGCTGGGAACGGCCGGCGCAGCGCGGCGCGGCCGCCTGCACCTGAATCACGGGACCGTCGAGACGCCCGTGTTCATGCCCGTGGGCACGTACGGCACGGTCAAGGCGATGACGCCCGAGGAACTCACCGGCCTCGGCGCGCAGATCGTCCTCGGCAACACGTTTCACCTGATGCTGCGTCCGGGCACCGACGTCATCCGTGCGCATGGCGGGTTGCATGGTTTCATGCACTGGTCGGGTCCGATCCTGACCGACTCGGGCGGCTTCCAGGTCTTCAGCCTCGCGGAACTGCGCAAGCTCACGGAGGCGGGCGTGAATTTCCGCTCGCCGGTCAACGGCGACGCGGTCTTCCTGAGCCCCGAAATCTCGATGCAGGTGCAGGCCGCGCTCAACTCCGACATCGTCATGGCGTTCGACGAGTGTCCGCCGTATCCGGCGACCGAGCAGCAGGCGCGGACGTCGATGGAACTGTCGATGCGCTGGGCGCGCCGCAGCCGCGACGAATTCACACGCCTGGCCAACCCCAACGCCTTGTTCGGTATCGTGCAGGGTGGCACTTACCTGGGCCTGCGGCATGAATCGCTGGGCAAACTCGTCGACATCGGCTTTGACGGCTACGCGGTGGGCGGACTTGCCGTGGGGGAGCCCGCGGCCGAACGCAACGCCGTCCTCGAGGCGCTCGAGCCCGCATTGCCCAGGGAGCGACCACGGTACCTGATGGGCGTCGGCACCCCCGCCGACATCGTCCAGGCGGTCGCCCGCGGCATCGACATGTTCGATTGCGTCATGCCGACGCGGAACGCCCGCAACGGCCACCTGTTCACCTCGCAGGGCGTGATCAAGATCCGCAATGCCGGGCACCAGGCGGACACCTCGCCGCTGGACCCGCAGTGCGCCTGCTACACCTGCCGGAACTACAGCCGCGCGTACCTGCGACACCTCGACCGTTGCAACGAAATCCTTGGCGCACGGCTCAATTCGATCCACAACCTGCACTATTACCTGTCCCTGATGGCCCGCATCCGGGCGGCCCTCGACGAGGGGCGGTTTGAGGCATTCGCGGCGGTATTCCTCTCCGGCCCGGAAGCGGTGCCCGTGACATCCGGCAGTCCGGCCGACCCTCGGGTATAATCGGCGGTCATTTTCCAAGCATGACCCCTCGGTCGGGGGGAAACAGGAGTTCCTGATGGACTGGTTGATCGCGAGCGCCCACGCCCAGGCGGCCACGGGTGCCCAGCCGAATGCGCTGCTGCAGATGCTGCCCTTGCTGCTCATCTTCGTCGTGTTCTATTTCCTGCTGATCCGGCCCCAGGCCAAGCGGGCGAAAGAGCACAAGGCCCTGGTGGCCGCACTCAGCGTCGGCGACGAAGTCGTCACGGCCGGCGGCATCCTCGGCAAGGTCACCGAGACCTCCGACAATTTCCTCACCGTCGAAATCGCGAACGGCGTGCAGGTGAAGGTCCAGCGCCATACGGTCACCAGCGTGCTGCCCAAGGGCACGCTGAAGAGCGCCTGAACAGTCGTCCCGGAGTTCGCGCATGCACAGTTACCCGGCCTGGAAGATCTGGCTGGTCGTCATCGTCCTGCTCGTGGGCACGGTGCTCGCCCTGCCGAACGTGTTCGGCGAGGCGCCCGCACTGCAGCTCTCGCGCAATGACCGCACCGCCGTCACCGACGTCCAGCGCCAGCAGGTCGTTTCGTTGCTGCAGTCCAAGGGCGTGACGGTCGAAAACTCGTACCTCGAGGGCGACCGACTCGTCCTGCGCTTCGGCGACGTGAGCGCGCGCCTCAAGGCACGCGACGTCGTGCAGCAGGGAACCGCAGCCGAATATCTCGTGGCGCTGTCGGACGTGCCCCGCACGCCGGGCTGGATGCGCGCGATGGGGCTCAAGCCGATGAGCCTCGGCCTCGACCTGCGCGGCGGTGTCTACTTCATGTATGAAGTGGACGCGCAGGGTGCCGTGAAGCAGCTGCTCACCAGCATGGAAAGCGACTACCGCACGATGCTGCGCAAGGAACGCATTCCTTTCACCGGCGTGGCCAGCGACGGCGTCGACACGGTCAGGATCGGCCTGCGCAGCGGCGACGACGCACAGCGATTCGCGAACCTGCTGCGCAAGCAGGACCCGAACCTGTCGGTCGACACGGACACGCTCGGTGAGGGCGGTTCTGTCACGGTCACGCTCAGCCCGACGCAGATCAAGCAGCGCCAGGACTTCGCGATCCAGCAGAACATCACCACGCTGCGCAATCGCGTGGACGAACTCGGCGTCACGGAGCCGATCGTCGCCCGCCAGGGCCTCGACCGCATCGTCGTGCAGCTGCCCGGCGTGCAGGATCCCAACGAAGCCCTGCGCGTGCTCGGCGCGACGGCTACGCTCGAGTTCCGGCTCGTGGACGAACAGAACGACGCAGTCGCTCGCCGCCAGTACGAAACGTGCGCCGCTCGGCACCAAGCTCTACTACACGCGCGATGGCCGCCCGGTCCTGCTCAAGCGCGAAACGATCGTCTCGGGTGAGCAGCTCACGGATGCCAGCTCCGGCTTCCAGCAGGGCGAACCCGCGGTCATGGTCACGCTCGATGCGCGCGGCGCGTCGAAGATGCTCGAGACTACGCGCCAGAACCTCGGCAAACCCATGGCAGTCGTGTTCATCGAGAAGAAGCGCGTGGCCGAAGGTCAGCCCTGCAAGGGCATCCGCGCGGGCAACGAATGCACCGAGGAGGAGGTCATCAACCAGGCCACCATCCGCGGCGTGTTCGGCAGCAATTTCCAGATCACGGGCGTGATGGCCAACGAGGCGCGTGAACTCGCGCTGCTGCTGCGTGCAGGTTCGCTGGCTGCCCCGCTCTACATCGTCGAGCAGCGCAGTGTCGGCCCGAGCCTGGGCGCCGACAACATTGCACGCGGCGTTCGCGCGCTGATCATCGGCATGCTGGCTACGTTTGCTTTCATGGCCGTCTACTACCGCGGGTTCGGCATGGTCGCGAACGTCGTGCTGCTGACCAACGTCGTGTTGCTCGCGGCGCTGCTCTCGATGCTGCAGGCGTCTTTGTCGCTGCCGGGTATCGCGGGCATCGTGCTCACGGTGGGCATGGCCGTCGACGCCAACATCCTGATCTTCGAGCGCATCCGCGAGGAACTGCGCAACGGGATGAGTCCGCATGCGGCGATCACTGCGGGTTACGAGAAGGCCTTCTCCGCGATCGCGGACTCGAACATCACGACGCTGATCGCGGGCATCGTGCTGTTCACCTTCGGCACCGGCCCGGTCCGCGGCTTCGCGGTCGTGCTGTCGCTCGGCATCGTCACTTCGATGTTTACCGCGCTGGTCGTCAGTCGCGTGCTCGTCTACCTGCTCTGGGACCGCCAGCGCAAGCTCGACCGCCTCTCGATCGGGATGGGGTACTGATCATGGAATTTTTCCACAAGAAGACCAGCTACCCGTTCATGGCCACCCGCAAGCGGTGGTACATGGTCTCGGCGGCGCTGATCGTCGGTTCGCTGCTGGCGCTGGGCATCCGCGGCATCAACTTCGGCATCGACTTCACCGGCGGCGTGGTGCTCGAGCTGGGCTTCCCACAGGCGGCTGACCTCGAGAAGGTCCGCGATTCGCTCGAGAAGGCGGGTTACGGCGATGCCGTGGTGCAGAGTTTCGGCACTCCGCGCGACGTACTGGTGCGCATGCTCCCGGAGGAGGGCACGGACAACAACGTGCTCGGCCGCAAGGTGCTGACGGCGATCCAGTCCGAAAATCCGGGCGTCGAGCTGCGTCGTACGGAAGTCGTGGGCGGGCAGGTGGGAGCTGAGCTCGCCGAGAAAGGCGCGCTCGCCGTGCTGTTCACGTTCTTCTTCATCATGCTGTACGTCTGGGCGCGCTTCCAGTGGAAGCTCGGCGTCGGCGCCATCGCCGCGGCGCTGCACGACCCGATCGTCATCCTGGGATTCTTCGCGGCTACCCAGATGACGTTCGACCTGCCGGCGCTCGCGGCGATCCTGGCCGTCATCGGCTACTCGCTGAACGACACCGTCGTCGTGTTCGACCGCATCCGCGAGCGCTTTGTGTCGATGCGCAAGGGAACGAGTGAGCAGGTGATCGACGCGTCGATCAACGAGACGCTGTCACGAACGATCATGACCAGCCTGACGACGATGCTGACGGTCTTTGCGCTGCTGTTCTTCGGCGGCGAAATCCTGCGTGGCTTTTCGACCGCCCTCACGATCGGCATCGTGGTGGGCACCTACTCGTCGATCTACATCGCGAGTGCGCTGGCCCTCGACCTCAAGCTCACTGCGCGCGACCTGTTGCCGGTGCAGAAAGAAAAGGACGCCGTCGACGACATGCCCTGAGGGGCATGTCTTCCACGCATCCGGGTCAGGGCAGGACAGAAGATGGTCGAATTCGTCTGGTTCGGCTTTCTTGCGCTGTTCCTCGGGCTGCTGATCCTCGACCTCAGCATCCTGCATCGCGAGTCGACGACGCTCTCGGTCAAGCAGGCGCTGTTCTGGACGGCCGTCTGGGTCAGCGTGGCGATGTCCTACGCCGGGGTCATCTACGGGCTGTACGAATATCGCTGGCTCGGGTTCGAGCCGGGTCCGGGGGTCGCCGGCGGCGCCGATGCGGTCGTCCAGTACGTGACCGGCTACCTGCTCGAGTGGTCGCTGTCGGTCGACAACATCTTCGTCATCGCGCTGATCTTCGCGTACCTCAGGATCCCGACGCAGTACCAGTACCGCGTGCTGTTCTGGGGCATCGTCGGCGCCATCGTCCTGCGCGGCCTGATGATCGCGGCCGGCACCACGTTGCTGCATCGCTTCGACTGGATGTTCTACGTCTTCGGCGCGATCCTGCTGTTGTCGGCGCTGCGCATGCTGCGCAACGGCGAAGACGCGCACGACGTCGGCAACAGTTTTCCGGCGCGCCTGGTGCGCCGGTTCATTCCGGTTACCCCGGAACTCGAGCGTGCGCGGTTCTTCGTCCGTCGTGAAGGCAAGCTGTTTGCGACGCCGCTTTTTGTCGCGCTGGTGATGGTCGAACTCACCGACGTCGTCTTTGCGGTGGATTCGATTCCTGCCATCCTGGCGGTGACGCGCGACCCGTTCCTGGTCTTCACGTCCAATGCCTTCGCGATCCTCGGCCTGCGCTCGCTCTACTTCGCCGTGGCGGGCCTGATGGCGATGTTCCGTTACCTGCGCTACAGCCTCGTGCTGATCCTCGCCTTTGTCGGCATGAAGATGATGCTGGTGTCGACCTACCACGTGTCGAACGTGGTCTCGCTCGCGATCATCCTGGGCACGCTCGGGGCGGGCATCCTGGCCTCTATCTGGGCCACCCGCCGCGATGCGGCCAACGGCGAATCGGACCCTCAAGCCTGACTGCGCGGCGCCGATGGACGCGCATGCTTGCGCTCGCCCGGCGGCGGGGGCTCAGGTCAAGTGGAGCAGTTTCGGCAGGCCGTCCAGCGCGAGCGCCTTGAGCGCAAGCGCGGCGCCACCGAGCACGATCAGGCTGAAGCCGAGCGTGCCGAGGCCAAGGAGCACCAACACCCCGTCCCTTTCCATCAACGCCAGTCCGAAGGCGCACAGCGCCACTGCCGGCAGCAGATTTCCGAACGGGATGGGCAGGAATACCAGAACGGCCGCGATGAGACAGCACAGGCCAATGCCGCGTTCCGCCCAGGTTGATGTCAGGGCCAGCAGTCTTGGCTTGAGTAGCTTCTCGAATCGTCGAAGCCGGGGTCGGATGGTCGTCACGACTCGTGCGAACGCGCTGCGTTCAAGGGATCGCGCACTGACCGATCGTGGGAGCCATGGGCGCGGCGACCCGATTGCGAGTTGAATCGAAAGCAGCAGCAGGGGCAGGCCCAACAGGGTGGAGATCCCGGGAATGACTCCCACCATGACGGCCGGAATGGAAAAGACCAGTATCAGTGCGCCAAATGCCCGTTCACCGACAGCCTCCAGCAGGTCGCCGAAAGCGATGTGCTCAGAGTCATCCTCATGCGCAAGCCGGTCAAGAAGTTCGGACAAGCGCTCATGGCTGTGGCGGCCCCGCCGCCTCGGAAATCGTCCGCGGACCGGCATCAGGCCGACCAGGCTTGCCGCCGCTTGGGCGGCTCACGTTTCAGTGGCCGCTCCTGCGCAGCGCGCTGTGGCGGAAGCCGTAGAACACGTAGATCAGGAACCCGAACGCGGTCCAGACGCCAAGCCGCAGCCAGGTGTCGCGCGGCAGTGAGAGCATCATCGCCGAGCAGACCAGCGCGCCGCCGATGCAGACGATCCACGGCGCGCGCACGCGGAACGGTCGCTTGAGATCGGGGCGCGTGTAGCGCAGCACCAGCACACCGATGCAGACCGTGGTGAACGCGAGCAGCGTGCCGATCGACACCAGTTCACCGAGGATCGTCACCGGGAACAGGCCGCCGATCAGCGCCGCGAGCGACCCCGTGATCAGCGTGCCGATGTATGGCGTCTTGTGCGTCGGGTGCACCTTGCGGAAGAATTTCGGCAGCAGGCCGTCGTGCGACATCGCGTAGAAGATGCGCGGCTGGCCGAGCATCATCACCAGCATCACCGACGTCATGCCCGCGATGGCGCCGAGCTTGATCCAGCCCGAGAGCCACGACAGCTCCGGATGCCGGTCGAGTGCCAGGGCCACCGGCGCGGCGGTGCCGAGTTGGCTGTAATGCACCATGCCCGTCAGCACCGCCGAGACCAGGACGTACAGGATCGTGCAGACCACGAGGCTGCCCATGATGCCCATCGGCATGTCGCGCTGCGGGTTCTTCGCTTCCTGCGCCGCGGTCGAAACCGCGTCGAAGCCGATGTAGGCGAAGAAGATGATGCCGGCCGCCTGGAACACGCCGCTCCAGCCGAACTTGCCGAATTCGCCCGTGTTCGGCGGGATGAAGGGGTGCCAGTTGGCGCCGTCGATGACCCACATGCCGAAGCCGATGAACAGGATGATCACCGCGACCTTGATCGCCACGACCACGGCATTGAAGCGTGCCGACTGGTGAATGCCGACGTAGCAGAGGCAGGTGATGGCCGCGATGACGAGCACCGCAGGCAGGTTGATGATCGCGCCGGTGCGCACGATCTCGAAATGCCCGGCGCCCTTGGCGAACGGCGCGTTGGTGAGCGCGTCCGGCAGGTGAAACCCCAGTTGTTCGACCAGGCTGACCACGTAACCCGACCAGCCGACGGCGACCGTGCCCGCCGCGAACAGGTATTCGAGGATCAGGTTCCAGCCGATGAACCAGGCGACCCCCTCTCCGAGCGTCGCGTACGAGTAGGAATACGCGCTGCCGGAGACCGGGATCATCGCCGAGAACTCGGCGTAGCAGAGGCCTGCCAGCGCGCACCCGAGGCCGGCGATGAGGAACGAGATGATGAGGGCGGGACCCGCGTGATTCGCGGCGGCCGTCCCCGTGAGTACGAAGATGCCGGTGCCGATGATGGCGCCGATGCCCAGCAGCACCAGTGCGCGCGCATCGAGCGTGCGGCTCAGTTCGTTGCTCGACTCGTCGGCTTCGTGCAGTTCGCCGATGGGTTTGGTCGAAAACAGGCGATGCGGCATGGATCGTGCGCTCGGTGTCGTGGCCCGGTCGGGCAATGCCGCCGGACTCTACCGGAGCAGCCGGCAGCGGGGTAGGGGAAGGGGAGGAAGGAGAGGAAGGGCAGGAAGGACAGGAAGGACAGGAAGGGCAGCGGTGAAGAGGGTCAGACGTCGCGCAGGTTGGCGGGGACGAACGGGCCGATGCAGGCCACGAGTTCGTCGAACACCTTGGGGGTGCCCGCGACGACGTGACCGCCCTGCGTGTAGGGTTGACCGGTGAGCGTGCCGATGCGGCCGCCCGCCTCGGTGATCAGGAGCGTGCCGGCCGCTGTGTCCCAAGCGCTCAGGCCGATCTCCCAGAACCCGTCGACGCGGCCCGCCGCGACGTAGGCGAGGTCGAGCGATGCGGCACCCGGGCGGCGCACCCCCGCGGTCGTGAGCATCATGGCCTTGAGCATCGCCATGTAGTCGTCGAGCCAGCGCGAGTTGTCGCGCTGCGGGAAGCCGGTGGCCACCAGCGCACCCTCGAGCGTCGTTTGCTTGCTGACGCGGATGCGCCGGCCATCCACCTGTGCGCCGCCGCCGCGCGAGGCAGTGAAGAGTTCCTGCCGCATCGGGTCGTAGACCACGGCGTGCTCGAGCCGGCCACGGTGTTCGACGGCGATGGATACCGCGAAGACCGGGAAGCTGTGCAGGAAATTGGTGGTGCCATCGAGCGGATCGATGATCCAGACGAACTCTTCGCCGCCGCTGCGCCCGGATTCCTCGGCGAGAAAGCCATGATCGGGGTGGACTCGACGCACAGTCTCGATG
Organism: uncultured Gammaproteobacteria bacterium; assembly: GCA_963700045.1. Lineage (GTDB taxonomy): Bacteria > Pseudomonadota > Gammaproteobacteria > Steroidobacterales > Steroidobacteraceae > RPQJ01. Next base: position 18,092 of record CAVOWK010000014.1, on the reverse strand, counting down.
ATGTCGCGCTCGGCCATGCGGTCGATTTCGGTGACGAAATCGTTGCGGCCCTTGGCCTGTATGCTGCTGGCAGGCACCCGGTCGAGGTTGCGCACGATCAGGTCTCCCGCGCGACGCGCGGCGCGGACGGCGATATTGAGCATCGGCTGCATGTTCATGCGGCTTCTCGACGTTGGCAGGTGGGCAAGAGCGGCAGGAATGCACCCGCCAAAGGACCGCTAGAATACCAGAGCATGTCCATCCGCATCGTCCTCGTCGGCACGTCACACCCGGGCAACATCGGTTCAGCGGCTCGCGCCATGAAGACGATGGGCCTGGAGTCGCTCTACCTGGTGGCGCCGGAGCGGTTCCCCGCGACGGAGGCCACCGTCATGGCCGCCGGCGCCGACGATGTGCTGCAGAACGCGCGGGTGGTGCCCGACGTGCGCACTGCGATCGCCGATTGTGGCCTGGTCGTCGGCACGACGGCCCGTGGCCGGCACCTGTCGTGGCGCATCGTCGAGCCGCGTGAAGCGGCGCTCGAGATCGCTGCGGCGTCGCAGGCGAGTGAAGTGGCCATCCTGTTCGGCGCGGAGCGCACGGGCCTGCAGAACGACGAACTGCAGCTGTGCCACACGCTGCTCACGATCCCGACCGGCACGGCCTACACGTCGCTGAACCTGGCGATGGCGGTGCAGGTCGTGGCGTACGAGGTGTGCCTCGCGCTGCGCGATCGTGACACGGCAGTGACGCGCGGGGAGGGGCCCGTGCCGCTCGCCAGCGCCGCCGACATGGAGAAGTTCTATGCGCACCTGGAGCAGGTGCTCGACGAGATCGACTTCAAGGACCGCACGGGATCGGGCCACCTGATGGCGCGTCTGCGCCGGTTGTTCCAGCGCACGGTGCTCGACCAGAACGAGAGCAACATCCTGCGGGGGATTCTTACGGCCGTGCAGGGCAAGCGCCGCCGCGCAGGCGAGCCGCACGCGCCCAAGGGAGAACCCGCGCCATGAGTTCCCGGCCGATTTACCTCGATAACGCAGCAACGACGGCGATGGATCCGCGAGTGATCGAGGAGATGAGTTCGTGCCTCGGAGCCGACGGCGACTTCGCCAATCCGTCCTCGGCCAGCCACGTCTACGGTCGCCAGGCCGGCGCACGCGTCGAACGCGCGCGCGCCGAAGTCGCAGCGCTGGTGAATGCCGCGCCGGAGCAGATTCTGTTCACCTCGGGCGCGACGGAAGCGAACAATCTCGCGCTGCTTGGCGCGGCGCGCTTCCATCGCAACCGGGCGCGACACATCGTGACGTCGCGCACCGAACACCCTGCGGTACTCGATGCCTGCCGCCAGCTCGAGCGCGAAGGGTGCGCCGTCACGTACCTTAAGCCCGGCCCCTCCGGCATCGTCGAAGTCGAGCAAGTGGCGGCAGCCCTGCGTCCCGACACGCTGCTCGTGTCCTTGATGCACGTGAACAACGAGATCGGGGTGATCCACGACATCGGATCGATCGGCCGCCTGTGCCGCGAGCGCGGCGTCCTGTTTCACGTCGATGCGGCGCAGAGCGCCGGCAAGGTGCCGATCGACGTGCAATCCGATGCGATCGACCTTCTGTCGCTCACCGCGCACAAGATCCATGGGCCGAAAGGCATTGGAGCGTTGTGCGTTCGACGTGAGCCGCGCCTGGGGCTGGTACCGCTGCAGTTCGGCGGCGGCCAGGAGCGCGGCCTGCGTTCAGGCACGCTGCCGACGCACCAGATCGTCGGCCTCGGCGCCGCGTATCGCATTGCGCGTGATTCGATGAGCGTGGACATCCCGCGCATCGCCGGTCTGCGCGAACAACTCTGGGGCGCGATCGCAGACATTCCTGGCGTCGAGCTGAACGGTGACCCGGTGCGACGAGTGGCGGGCATCCTGAACGTCACGGTCGACGGCGTGGAGGGCGAGGCCTTATTGCTGGCACTGGCGGATCTCGCCGTGTCGTCCGGTTCCGCCTGCGCAAGCCTGCACGCCGAGCCGTCCTATGTACTGCGAGCCCTCGGGCGCAGCGATCGGCTGGCACAAAGCTCTTTGCGGTTGAGCCTCGGTCGTTTCACGACCCCTGGGGAGGTCAAACGGGCCGGCTCCCGGATTCGTGCCGAGATCGCCAGGCTCAGGGCAGGCGAGCCTCGCGCCGGCAGCCTTGCCCGACGATGTGCGACGACCCCCGGTACAACGCCGAGGTTCGGCGCCGCCTGCACGCCTTGCCGGCCTGGGGTGACATACCAGACGCGCCGTCGGTCGCCAAAGGCCGGGCGGGCGACCGGGAGCAGGGGACCGAAGTCGCGTTCGCGCTCCGGATCGAGCGCGATCGGGTGACCGAAGCCCGCTTCCAGGCGTTTGGCTGTCCACACGTCCTGGCCGCCGCTTCGTGGGTGGCTGAAGCCGCGCTGGGCCTGGATTGCGGCCAGCTGGCGGCCTGGGACTGGCAGGAAGCCGCCCGGCTGCTGGATGTGCCGCCGGCCAAATTCGGGCGGTTGCTCACGTTGCAGGATGCAATACGTGCCGCGGCCCGGAACTGGCCGGGCACGACCCGGTCTACGGTGTAGAATTTTTCCAGCCGCCCACGCCGAGGACACCACCGCATGTCGATTTCGCTGACCCCTGCCGCCGCCGAACGCGTCCGCACGTTCATGGCCAGCCGCGGCAAGGGCATTGGATTGCGGCTCGGTGTGAAGCAGACGGGATGCTCGGGTTATGCCTACGTCGTCAGCTATGCCGATGAAATCGGCGCCAGGGACGTCGTCTTCGAGGTCGCCGACGTCAAGGTCGTCGTCGACGCCGAGAGCCTCAGGTACGTCGACGGCACCGAAATCGACTTCGTGCGGCAGGGGCTCAACGAGGCCTTCAAGTTCCGCAATCCGAACGTCAAGGGCGAGTGTGGCTGCGGCGAGAGCTTCAACGTCTAACTGCCCGTCCGGGCTATGTTTTCTTGGCCGGTGGGTCGCGTCCGGGTATACTGCACCGTTACGTTTTCAGGTTGGCCCCGCCCGGACCCGCGCTTGCGCGGGTTTCAGGTTTTTGGGGCCGGTTCGTCACGGCCGGCAGGCTGACCTGCCAGGCAATCATTCCAAGGATCCGTATGTCCCTCGAACGCACGCTTTCCATCGTCAAGCCGGACGGTGTCCGCAAGAACGTCATCGGCGACGTCTACCATCGCTTCGAAAAGTCGGGGCTCCGCATCGTCGCGGCCCGCATGATGCGGCTGACGCAAGCCCAGGCCGAGGCGTTCTACGGCATCCACCGCGAGCGCCCGTTCTTCAAGGACCTGGTCTCGTACATGATCTCGGGCCCGGTCATCGTGCAGGTGCTCGAGGGTGAAGGCGCCGTCGCCAGGAACCGCGACGTCATGGGCGCCACCGATCCGAAGAAGGCCACGCCCGGCACCATCCGCGCCGATCTCGCCGACAGCATCGAGCAGAACGTCGTGCACGGTTCCGACAGCGCCGAAAACGCTGCGCGCGAAATCGCGTTCTTCTTCGCCGAGACGGAGCTCTGCCCGCGCTGAGCGCGGGCGAACTCGCGCTGCGGCGCGTGGTCCACTGACCCATGGGCGAAGCAACGACGTCGACTGCACGCACCAACCTGCTCGGGCTCACCCGGGCAGGGCTGGAGGCGTTCGTCGTCGAGATGGGCGAGAAGCCGTTCCGTGCCCGCCAGCTGTTCAAGTGGATCTACAAGCGCGCCGCGGGCGACTTCGATGCGATGACGGATCTCGGCAAGGATTTCCGTCGTCGTCTGGCCGAAATCGCCGAGATCCGCACGCCTGCCATACACCTGTCGCAGGTATCGGCGGACGGCACGCGCAAGTGGTTGCTCAAGCTCGAGAGCGGCCAGGCGATCGAGATGGTGTTCATCCCGGAGCCGGGTCGCGGCACGTTGTGCATCTCGAGCCAGGTCGGCTGCCAGATGGACTGCGGTTTCTGCTCGACGGCGCAGCAGGGTTTCAACCGCAACCTCGACACCGCTGAAATCGTCGGGCAGGTGTGGCTCGCCAACCGCGAACTTGGCTATTCGCCCGACGGCGACCGCGTGATCACCAACGTCGTGTTCATGGGCATGGGCGAGCCGCTCGCGAATTACCGCAACGTCGTGCCCGCAGCGGAAGTCATGATGGATGACCTCGGCCTCGACCTGTCGCGTCGCCGCGTCACGGTGAGCACGTCGGGCCTCGTGCCGCAGATGCTCCGCATCGCGGACGAAACCAACGTCGCGCTGGCCGTCTCGCTGCATGCGCCGAACGACGAGCTGCGCAGCGAGATCGTGCCGATCAACCGCAAGCATCCGATCAAGGAACTGCTCGACGCATGCTGGCACTACGTCGAGAAGCAGAATGCGCGCAGCGTGACGTTCGAGTACGTCATGCTCGACGGCGTCAACGACAAGCCGCAGCACGCGCGCGAGCTCGCGCAGCTGCTGCGCGGCCATCCGGCCAAGGTCAACCTGATCCCGTTCAATCCGTTTCCTGGCACGACCTTCCGGCGCTCGAGCGAGGCGGCGATCGAACGTTTTCGCGACCTGCTGCTCAAGGGCGGGGTGATGGCCACGATCCGTCGTACGCGAGGCGACGACATCGACGCGGCCTGCGGCCAGCTCGTCGGTCGGGTCAACGACCGCGTCACGACGCGGCTCGGCCAGAAGATGTTTCCGGTGACCGTGGTGCAAGGCTGATGCGACCGTACTCACGCCACGCCCTGGTCGCCGCCGGCGTACTCGCGCTTGCGGCGTTCGGTGTGCCGCATGCCGGAGTCGCTGCTGCGCCGGGCAGCCGCGAGGCGATCGACCAGGCGGCCGCGGTCAATACCGAACTCGCGCTCGCCTACATGCGTGAAGGCAACCTCAAGGCCGCGCGCGAGAAGATCGACAAGGCGCTGCAGCAGGACGCGCGCACGGCCAATACGCAGATGGCGGCGGGATTCGTCTACGACAAGCTCGGCGACAAGAAGAGGGCCCTGTCGCACTTCGAGCAGGCCGTGAAGCTGGGCGGCAAGGACAATCCCGACGTGGTCGCGAACGCCGCTGTGTACTTCTGCATGAACGGCGAACCGAAGCGCGGCGAGCAGTACATGCTGCAAGCTGCGGCGAGTCCGCTCAACGCGCGCCCTGACGTTGCGTACGCCAATGCCGGCCGGTGCGCCCGCGGTGACGGGCGGCCAAAAGACGCCGAGCAGAGTTTCCGCAAGGCGCTCGAACGCAACCCGAAGCAACCCGATGCGCTGATGCAGATGGCGGAACTCGCGCAGGAAGGCGGCAATGGGCTGCAGGCACGAGCGTTCCTGGAGCGCTACACCGCCGTCGCGCCGGTGACGGCGGCGACGCTCTGGCTCGGCCGCAACATCGAGCTTGGCCTCGGCGATGCCGCGCAGGCCGCGCGTTACTCGCAACGCTTGAAAAATGAGTTCCCGACGTCCGAGGAAGCCTCGCGGCTCTTCGAAGCGGAACGGGCGAAGCCATGAGCCCGTCCGACGCCGATGTCACCGAGCTCCCCTCGAGCCCGGGGGCGCGCCTGCGGCGCGAACGTGAAGCGCAGGGCATCAGCCACCAGCAGGCGGCGGAATCGCTGAACCTCGACACGATGGTGCTTGCGCACCTCGAAGCGAATGACTTTGCCACGCTCGGCGCGCCGGTCTTCGTCAAGGGGCACCTGCGCCGCTACACCACGATGCTTGGACTCGACCAGGACGAGATCGTGTCGCTGTACGAGCACTCCACGCAGCAGCTCGGCGAGCCCTCGCTGGTGCCGAAGTCACGGCTCGAAATGGCTCCCGTGCGCGGCAAGCCGCGCTGGCCCTGGGTCGTCGGCGGCGCAGCGACATTCTTCCTTGCCTCGGCACTGGTCGCATACCTCTCGGAACATGGCCTGCCGTGGATCGATACGACCCCGGAAGAGTCCGCTGCAGCGGTCCTGCAGCAGGCACCTGCCACCACCACGCAGGCATCCCCCGCTGCGGCATCGACTCCGGCAACCGCAGGACCAGCCGAGTCTCCGCCCGACACTGCCGCGGGCGCGTTGCAACCCGGCCAGGTCAGCCTGCGTGTGAAGTTCGCTGCCGATTCCTGGGTCGAGGTGTTCGACGGCACCGGCAAGGCGGTGCTCTACGATCTCGGCAAGGCCGGGACCGAGCGCACGCTCACGGCGACCGCTCCCTTGAGCGTGACGATCGGCGATGCTGCAGCCGTCGCCGTGACGGTCAATGGCCGTGTGCTGCCGGTCCTGCCGCGTGCGCAAGGGCAGGCGGTCACGCGCTTCAGCATCGGTCCGGACGGGTCGCTGCGTTGAACACGGTCACTGGACGATGAGCGAGAAACTGCAGGCCGTCCGCGGCATGAACGACGTGCTGCCCGACCAGACGGCGGCGTGGCAGCTGCTCGAACGCGCGGCCCGCGAAATTCTTGCGCAGTACGGTTATCGCGAGATCCGCTTGCCCCTGCTCGAGCGCACCGAACTCTTCAAGCGCTCGATCGGCGAGTTCACCGACATCGTCGAGAAGGAGATGTACACGTTCCGGGACCGTGGCGACGACTCGCTGACGCTGCGGCCCGAAGCGACGGCGGGCATCGTCCGCGCCTGTATCTCGAACGGGCTGCTGCACAACCAGCGCCAGAAGGTCTGGTTGATGGGCCCGATGTTCCGCTACGAACGGCCGCAGAAAGGCCGCTACCGCCAGTTCCACCAGATCGACGTCGAAGCCCTCGGTTTCCCGGGGCCGGACGTGGACATCGAACTCATCCTGTTGACGGCCCGCCTGTGGCGCGCACTCGGGCTGCGCGGACTCAAGCTCAACCTCAATTCGCTGGGAACGCCGGCGTCGCGCGCTGTCTATCGGGCGAAGCTGCTGGACTACTTCGGGCTGCATCGCGACGAACTCGATGCCGACAGCACGCGCCGGCTCGAAGGCAATCCGCTGCGCATCCTCGACAGCAAGAACCCGGCGATGGCCGCGGTCATCGCCGGGGCCCCGTTGATCACCGATCACCTCGATCCGGAGTCGGCGGCACATTTCGCGACGCTCTGTTCGCAGCTCACCGCGGCCGGCGTCGATTTCGTCGTCAATCCGCGCCTGGTGCGCGGGCTCGACTACTATTCGCGCACGGTATTCGAGTGGGTCACGACCGACCTCGGTTCGCAGGACGCCGTCTGTTCCGGCGGCCGGTACGACGGCCTCGTCGCGCAGCTCGGTGGCGAATCGGTGCCAGCCATCGGCTGGGCGCTGGGCGAGGAGCGTATCGTCGAGCTGATGCGGCTGCAGGGGCTGGCGCAGGACGAGGGCAGCCCGGACGTCTACCTGGTGCTGGCCGGTCCGGCGGCGGAAGCGGCGGGCCTCGGGCTTGCGGAGCGCATACGCGACGGCGCGCCTGGCGTGCGCGTGGAAACGAACTGCGGCGGCGGCAGCTTCAAGTCGCAGCTGAAGCGCGCGGACCGGAGCGGCGCACGCGTGGCGGTCATCGTCGGTGACGACGAAGCATCGCGACGGGTCGCGGCGGTCAAGGCGCTGCGCGGCGTGGAAGCGGCGCAGCGCGAGGTTTCTTTCGATGAGCTTGCAGCGGAACTCGGCCGGGAACTGCAGGCGAAGCCGGCATAATCACAGCGAGCCGTCCCGGCGGGGCGGCAGATGGAGTGGGTGAAGTGGAAGACCTCTCAGACAACGAACGCGAAGAACAACTGCGGCGCTTCTGGGCCGAGAACTGGCTCTGGATCGTGGGCGGCATCGCACTCGGCCTCGGCGGCCTGGCGGGCTGGCAGTACTGGCAGCAGTCGAAGCTGAAGGCGTCGGAACAGGACGAGGCGTCCTACGTCGCCGTGCTCGACTCGCTCAGCAAGAACGACAAGGATGCTGCCGCGAAGAAGGCGGGCGACCTGCGTGGGCTGCACCCGAAGTCGCCGTACGCGGACCAGGCCGACCTCGCGCTCGCGCGCTTCGCCGTGGATACCCGCGACTTCGACGAGGCCGCGAAGCGCCTGCGCACGGTGGCCGAATCCTCGCGTGATCCCGAGCTGCGCCTGATCGCGCAGTCACGCCTCGCCCGCGTGCTCTCCGAGCAGGGCAAGCACGACGACGCGCTCAAGCTGCTCGACGTCACCAATGCCGGTTCCTTCACGCCGGTCTTCCACGAAATCCGCGGCGACGTGCTCGCGGCCAAGGGCGACGTCGCGGGGGCACGCAAGGCCTATGACGCAGCGCTCGCCGCGACGACCTCGGTGCAGGCCCAGGCGTTCGATCGCGAATACGTGGAATTGAAGCGCGCCGCACTGTCCGCGACGGTCGCTGTCGCTGCACCGGCTGCGGCGCCGGCGGCGGTCGCTCCGGTGGAAGGCACCAAGCCATGACACTCCGGCGTCCATCACTGGTCGCGGTCGCCTGCATCGCGAGCCTGCTGGTCCTGATCGCCGGGTGCGACAAGGACAAGAAGGGCGTGGAACCGCCCGCCGAGCTGGTGGACCTGAAGCCGACCCTTGCGGTCCAGAAATTGTGGGATACGGGCGTGGGCGGCGGCGGTGAAAAGCTGCGTCTCGCGCTCGGCCTCGCGCTCGATCGCGGCGTTCTGTTCACGGCGGCGCGCGACGGTGAAGTGGTTGCGCTCGATCCGGCCTCGGGTCGGGTGAAGTGGTCGCAGGACACGAAGGCCGACCTGGCCGCAGGTCCGGGGGTCGGCGCCAGCGTCGTGGCAGTCGGCACGAGCGACGGCAAGGTGATCGCGCTCGACGTCGCGTCGGGCAAGGTACTGTGGAAGACATCGGTCAGCAGCGAGGTGCTCGCCGCTCCGCTCGTCACGAGCGATCGCGTCATCGTGCGCTCGGTTGACGGCCGCGTGCATGCGCTCGATGCGTCGACGGGCAAATCGCAGTGGACCGGTGAGGAGCCGGTGCCGAAGCTGTCGTTGCGCGGTACGGCGTCGCCCGTGCTCGCCAAGGACAACATCGTCGCGGGCTTCGATTCAGGCAAAGTCGTCGCGTTTGCGCTCGCCTCGGGCGACATCGCCTGGCAGGCGCAGGTCACGACGCCGGGCGGCCGCTCGGAACTCGCCCGTCTCGCCGACGTCGACAGCGCCGTGCAGGTCGATGGCAATGACGGCTTCGCCACCGGCTACCAGGGCCGCGTCGTCATGCTGGCACTCGACTCCGGCCAGATCTGGTGGAGCCGCGATCTCTCCAGCTACCGCGCGCCTGCCCTCGACGACACGCAACTTTACGTCGCCACGTCGGACGGCAGTGTGGTTGCGCTGCGTCGTCGCGATGGCGCGGTCGTGTGGCAGCAGGACGGCCTCAAGCGCCGGGGCCTGAGCGCGCCCGCCGTCGTGGGCAACGCGGTGATCGTCGGCGACTTCGACGGCTACCTGCACTGGCTCGACCGCGATTCGGGCAAGTTCATCGCCCGCGAGCGTCCGGGCGGTGAGCGCATCAGCATGGCTCCGGTCACGGACGGCGATCGCGCCTTCGTGATCGACGACGGCGGCCGCGTCGTCGCCTATCGCAGCGGCGCGCCCGCGGGTCGTTGATGTGCTGCCAGTCGTCGCCCTGGTCGGGCGTCCGAACGTCGGCAAGTCGACGCTCTTCAACGCGCTGACGCGCACACGCGACGCGCTCGTCGCCGACGTGCCGGGCCTGACCCGCGACCGCAAGTACGGCTATGCCCGGCACGAAGGCCGCTCGTGCGTCGTGATCGACACCGGCGGCCTCGTCGAGTCCATCGTCGGCGGCATCGAGCGGCTGATGGCCGAGCAGACGCTGAAGGCGGTCGAGGAAGCCGACCGCGTTCTCTTCGTTGTCGATTCCCGCCAGGGCTGCACGCCGCAGGACCTGCACGTCGCCGACCTGCTGCGCCGCAGCGGCAAGCCGGTCCTGGTCGTCGCCAACAAGGCCGAAGGCCTCGACGACGACATGGCGCAGGCCGAGTTCCATCGCTTCGGCTTCGGCGAGCCGATCGCCATTTCGTCTGCACACAAGCAGGGTCTCGACGCGCTGATCGAGCGCGCGCTCGACGGTCTCGAGGGTGCCCTCGATGCGCCCGACGTGCTCGGGTATTCCGCGGGCACGATCCGTGTCGCCGTCGTGGGCCGTCCGAACGTCGGCAAGTCGACGCTGATCAACCGGTTGCTCGGCGAAGAACGGTTGATCGCATTCGACCAGCCCGGCACCACGCGCGACACGGTCGAAGTCCCGTTCGAGCGCGACGGGCTGCCGTACGTGCTGATCGACACCGCGGGCGTGCGGCGCAAGTCGAAGGTCAACGAGACCGTCGAGAAGTTCAGCGTCGTCAAGACGCTGCAGGCCATCGACCGCGCGAATGTGGTGATTGGCGTCCTCGACGCTCACGACACCGTGGCCGAACAGGACGCGAGCCTGATGGGCCTCGTCGCCGAGCAGGGCCGGGCGCTCGTGCTCGCGATCAACAAGTGGGACGGCATCCCGCAGGACCAGCGCGACACGATCCGCGACGGGCTCGACCTGCGTTTCGACTTCCTGCGCTTCGCCTACGTGCACTTCATCTCCGCGCGGCACGGCACCGGCGTCGGCGAAATGATGGAGTCCGTCCTCAAGGCCTACCGCGCCGCCATGAAGGAACTGCCGACCAAGGACCTCACCCGGGCCCTCGAGCAGGCGCTCACCATCCACCAGCCGCCGCTGGTTCGCGGCCGGCGCATCAAGCTGCGCTATGCCCACCAGGGTGGCCGCAATCCTCCGGTCGTGGTCATCCACGGCAACCAGACCCAGCACGTACCCGACGCCTACCGTCGGTTCCTCGAGAACCATTTCCGGGAGACCTTCCGGCTGAAGGGCACGCCGATGCGGGTCGAGTTCCGGACCGACGAAAATCCCTTCAAGGGCCGGCGCAACGAGTTGACCCCACGCCAGGTCCGGAGCAAGAAGCGCCTGATTGCACGCTCCAGGGGCGGCAAGAAGGCCGGTAAGCGCTGACAGGCCCGGCGGCGGCACCCTGGACTGATAACTGCCGGTTCTGACCGGCTATCCTCTCAAGCTAGTGGCCCGACGGGCCCGGTCTAGACTGGACGCATGCTCATGGCCGTCGCCCGAACATCGCCAACTGCCGCCCACGACCTGCCGGCAACCCGGCTGGCCCTGCTGGACAAGCCGCTGCGCATGTATCGCGGCGGGATGATCGCGCACCCCGTCATTGCCTACGAAACCCTGGGCACGCTGAACGCAGCGCGGGACAACACGTTGCTGCTTTTCACCGGACTTTCGCCCTCCGCGCACGCTGCATCCTCGCCGGCGGACCCGAAGCCGGGCTGGTGGGAATCGATGATCGGCGCCGGCAAGCCGATCGACACGAACCGGTTCCATGTCCTCTGCATCAACTCGATCGGCAGTCCCTACGGCTCATCGAGCCCGGCCTCGATCGACCCGCGCACGGACCGGCCGTTCGGCATCGCTTTCCCGGAAGTTTCCCTCGAGGACGTCGCCCTTGGCGGCTACGAAGTGCTGCGCCAGCTCGGCATCGAAACCGTGGCCTGCGTGGCGGGTCCGTCGATGGGCGGCATGACGGTCCTCGCGTTCGCTGCCCAGTTTCCAGGCGTGGCGCGCAACATCGTGTCGATTTCCGGCGCGACTGCAGCCAACCCGTTCGCGATTGCGCTGCGTTCGCTGCAGCGTGAAATCGTGCGCAACGATCCGGCCTGGCGCGGCGGCAACTACGAGCCCGGCCGCGGCCCGCGACAGGGCATGCGCATGGCGCGCAAGCTCGGCACCATCACGTACCGTTCGCACGAGGAGTGGGACCAGCGCTTCGGCCGTCGGCGGGTGGCGGAGACCACGGGCCAGCCCGGCGACTTCCGTGCGCAGTTCGAAGTCGAGTCTTACCTGGAGCACCAGGGCCAGCGGTTCGCGGACGTCTACGACGCCAACTGCTATCTCTATCTGTCCCGCGCCATGGATCAATTCGACCTCGCCGAACACGGCGCGGGCTCGCTCGATGCGGCATTTTCCAGGTTCAGTGGCGTGCAGAGGACACTGGTGCTCGGCGCGCAGACGGACATGCTCTACACAATCGACCAGCAGACGTTGCTGGCTGAGCATCTGCGCAAGGTGGGCATCGACGTCGAATTCCACGCGTTCCCTTCGCCGCAGGGTCACGACGCGTTCCTGGTGGACAGCGCTCGATTCGAACCGGTCATCGCCGAGTTTCTGGCGAAACTCAGCTAATTCCCCAGCAGCAGCGCGGGATCGACCATCGCCCGGTTCACGCTCACCCCCCAATGCAGGTGCGGGCCGGTGACTCGACCGGTCGCCCCGACCAGTCCCAGCACGTCGCCTTCCTTGACCACGTCACCCGGAGCCACGTCGATCCGGCTCAGGTGGCAGTACATCGTGAGCACGCCCTGGCCGTGGTCGACGAACACCGTGTTGCCGTTGAAGAAGAAATCCCCGGCTTCAACGACGCGGCCCGCCGCCGGATTGCGGATCGGGGTGCCGGTTGGCGCAGCGATGTCCATACCGCTGTGCGGCTTGCGCGGCAGCCCGTTGAAGACGCGCCGCTTGCCGTACGAATCCGAGCGTTCGCCCGGCACGGGCACGGTCCAGCGCCAGGTCGGTGATCTGCTTTCGGTATAGGTGGCCAATGCGCGTTCGGTACGCTCGGTCTCGGCATCGATGCGCTTGAGGTCCTCGGGCAGCGGATCGGCCTTGCGCGAGTCGACCGTCAGTTTCTGGGTGGCGTACGCCTTGGGCTCGACGTTGAACGCGATCTCGCGATCCTTGTCGCCGGCTTGCGGCGTCACCAGTTTCACGGTCTGTCGGCCGGGCTCGGTCGCGAGCGGAATGCCGACGATCGCTTTCCAGCCGTCCGCCGTGCGCACGACCGGAGCGCGGTACTCGCCGTAGAAAACTGCGCCAGGCGATTCGGTGCCCGCACCGAGATCGAGAACCGCAATGCCGCCGGGCACGCGGGTGTCGCGCGGCAGCGTGACGTCGTCTGTGGCGCGCGCAGCAGGTGAGGCGAAGCCGAGGACAACGGCTGCAGTCAGCGGTGCGAGCACGCGCCGGGCCCGCCCGACGCGCCACGACTCACGCCGCGGTGGGGCAAGCCAGTTGCGTGCGCGTAAGGATCCGCCGTTCGTCATTGTGTTGGTTTCGCTTTCTTCTTCGGCGCGGCTGCAGGCTTGTTGTCCGCCGCGAACACGTCCGTGACCGTCGCGCGAACGGAGCCACGTGCAAGACGCGCCTCGATTCGTGCGCCTGGCGTGAGCACCACTGCGTCGGTGACGACGTGCGTCCCCGCATCCGTGATGATGGCGTAGCCGCGCTCGAGTGTCGCCAGTGGGCTGACGGCGTTCAGCGTGCGCAGGGAGCGTTCGAAGCGCTCGTGCGCTGACTGCAGCCGTCGCTGAACTGCGACTGGAAGGCGACGCCGAGCAACGTCCAGTCGCTGCTGCAGCGGCGCGAGGCGACGCGCTGGGCTGCTGCGACCGAGGAGGGCTGCCGCGTTCGTCACGCGGACGCGGGCCCGCTCCATCCTGGCGCGGACCGCACGCTGCAGGCGTTGCTCGAGTTCGTCGAGGCGCTGCGCGTGCTGCTGCAGCCGTGCACGCGGCGACAGCCGGTTCAACGACCGTTCCCACTGCTGCAGTGTCTGTCGCAGCAGCGACAATTTGCGGCGCAGGCTCTGGACCAGGCTGCGCTCGAGCGCACCGAGGGTCCGCAGGTATTCCGCGCTGTCCGGCACGCTGCGTTCCGCCGCGCCGGAGGGCGTCGGCGCGCGTTCGTCCGCGGCGAAGTCGGCGATCGTCACGTCGGTCTCGTGACCCACGCCGCTGATGATCGGAAGGCCGCAGGCGTGGATGGCGCGCGCCACGGATTCCTCGTTGAACGCCATCAGGTCTTCGAGCGAGCCGCCACCCCGGGCCAGGATCAGCACGTCGCAGTCCCGCCGAGCATCGGCGAGCTGCAGCGCCTGCACGATTTCCCGCGGAGCGGCTTCGCCCTGCACGGCGACCGGGTATACCAGGACCGGCACAGCGGGGAAGCGGCGCTGCAGGATGTGCAGGATGTCGCGCAACGCAGCGCCGGTCGGCGACGTGATCACGCCGATGCGACGAGGCAGGGTCGGCAGCGGCTTTTTCTGCGTGGCCTCGAACAGGCCCTCGGCCAGCAGCTTGCGTTTGAGTTCCTCGAACCGGCGACGCAGCGCGCCTTCGCCAGCCTCCTCGAGGTGATCGATGACGACCTGGAACTCGCCCCGGGCCTCGTAGAGGCTCACCCGACCTCGTGCGAGCACCCTGGCGCCATCCTTGACCGGGAAGCGCACGAGCATGCTGCGGTTGCGGAACATCGCGCAGCGAACCTGTGCCGATTCGTCCTTCAGCGAGAAGTACCAGTGGCCCGAGGCGGGGCGCGCCAGGTTCGAGATCTCGCCTTCGAGCCAGACTGAGCCCAGTCCGCGTTCGAGCAGCATCCGAGCCTGCGCGTTCAACTGCGAGATCGTGAAGACTTCGCGCGCCGGTGCGGCTGGCGTGGGCGTTGCGTCGTCGTCGAACCAGGAATCGGCCATCGGCGAATCTTACCGGTCGGAGCGCCTACCGGAAAACGAAGCGACGCGGCCAGGTCGTTCGCCGGCCGGGCAACATCGGTGGCAAGGCATCGGTGCTCCGGGCTCGCCCGGATCGCGGCCGGGGACGCCGTAAATCCTTCCCTGGAGGCTTCGTACCCTGAAGGGCATAAAGCCGCCGCGTCCATGCGGCGGACGGCCCCGGCCCGCGACCCGGGCGAGCCCGGAGCACCCGATGCCGGTGAGCGTGGCAGCAGGCTGGCGAACGACCGGACGCGCAACACCAGTTTTACCCGAGGCGCCCCAAGCGGGTACAATGCCGCGCTTCCTTTCGCTCCGGGTCGCCCAATGCTGCGAATTCTCGAGGAAGCCCTCACTTTCGACGACGTCCTGCTCGTGCCGGCCTATTCCCAGGTCCTGCCGGCAGAGGTCAGCCTGGCCACGCAACTGACGCGCGGCATCAAGCTGAACCTGCCCATCGTTTCGGCCGCAATGGACACCGTAACCGAGCATCGCCTCGCGATTTCAATCGCGCAGGAAGGCGGCATCGGCATCCTCCACAAGAACATGACCATCGAGTCGCAGGCGCGCGAAGTCGCGCGCGTGAAGCGCTTCGAGAGCGGCATCATCATCGACCCGATCACGGTCCGGCCCGAGCAGACCATTCGCGAGGTGCTCGAGCTCACGCGCTCCAAGAACATTTCGGGAGTGCCGGTCGTGCGCGACGGCAAGGCCGTCGGCATCGTCACGCATCGCGACCTGCGCTTCGAGACGCGCTACGACGCGCCGGTCTCAGAAGTCATGACGCCGCGCGAGCGCTTGATCACCGTGCGCGAAGGCGCGCCCAAGGAAGACGTGCTGATGCTGCTGCACAAGCATCGCATCGAAAAAGTGCTCGTCATCGGCGACGACTTCCAGCTCAAGGGCATGATCACGGTCAAGGATTTCCAGAAGGCGACCGAGTTCCCGCGCGCCTGCAAGGATGAGCGTGGCGCACTTCGCGTCGGCGCGGCTGTCGGCACGGGTGCGGACACGCTCGAGCGCGCGGCGGCACTACGAGAAAGCGGCGTCGACGTCATCGTCGTCGATACGGCCCACGGCCACAGCCGAGGCGTGATCGAGACGGTCAAGCGCATCAAGGCGAAGTGGCCGAACCAGCAGGTCATCGCCGGCAATATCGTGACTGCCGAAGCCGCGATGGCGTTGATCGACGCCGGCGCGGATGCCGTCAAGGTCGGCATCGGCCCGGGTTCGATCTGCACGACGCGAATCGTCGCCGGCGTCGGCGTGCCGCAGATCTCGGCGGTGGCCAATGTTGCGGCAGCGCTCGCGCCGCATGGGGTCCCGCTGATCGCCGACGGCGGCATCCGCTTCTCCGGCGACCTGGCCAAAGCCATCGTCGCGGGCGCGCATTGCGTGATGATGGGCGGCCTGTTTGCCGGCACCGAAGAGTCCCCGGGCGAGGTCGAGCTCTATCAGGGCGCGTCGTACAAGTCGTACCGCGGCATGGGTTCGCTCGGCGCGATGGCGCAGTCGAACGGCTCGCGCGACCGCTACTTCCAGGACGCCTCGGCCGAAATCGAAAAGCTCGTGCCGGAAGGCGTCGAAGGCCGCGTGCCGTACAAGGGCAGCATCGTCGCGATCCTGCACCAGCTCGCAGGCGGCTTGCGCGCGGCGATGGGTTACACGGGCAGCGCGAACATCGACGAGATGCGCACGCAGCCCAAGTTCGTGCGGATCACCAACGCAGGCGTGCGCGAGAGCCACGTTCACGACGTGACGATTACCAAGGAAGCCCCGAATTACCGTGTCAGCTGAGCAAGCGTCGACGACGGTGCGTCCGCCCGACATCCACGCGCACCGCATCCTGATCCTCGATTTCGGGGCCCAGTACACCCAGTTGATCGCGCGACGTGTCCGCGAAAGCGGCGTCTACTGCGAGATCCATCCGTGGGACATCAACGACGCCGACGTTCGCGGATTCGGCGCGCGCGGCATCATCCTGTCGGGCGGTCCAGAGTCCGTCACGGATGCGCAGCCGCCCAAGGCGCCGCAGGCCGTGTTCGAGGCTGGCGTGCCCGTGCTCGGCATCTGCTACGGCATGCAGACGATGGCGCAGCAGCTCGGCGGCCGCGTCAGCGGCTCCGATCACCGCGAGTTCGGGTACGCGCAGGTCACCGTGACGGCGCCTTGCCGCCTTGTTCAACGAAATGTTCGATCACCGCGACCCGCAGGGCCGCGCCGTGCTCGACGTCTGGATGAGCCACGGCGACCGCGTCGAGGAAATCCCGGCTGGCTTCGTGCCCGTGGGCTCGTCGCCGAACGCGCCGCTGGCTGCCATGGCCGACGAAACGCGCAACTACTACGCGGTGCAGTTCCACCCCGAAGTCACGCACACGCTGCAGGGCGGGCGGATGCTCGAGCGCTTCGTGCGCGAGATCTGCGGCTGCGAGGCGCGCTGGGAGCCGGGGAACATCATTGCCGACGCGGTCGCGCGTGTGCGCGAGCAGGTCGGCAGCGACAACGTACTGCTCGGCCTGTCGGGCGGCGTCGATTCATCGGTCGTCGCAGCGCTGCTGCACCGCGCGATCGGCGACCAGCTGGTCTGCGTGTTCGTCGACCATGGCCTGTTGCGTGCCGACGAGGGCGACCAGGTCATGAAGATGCTCGGCGAGAACATGGGCGTGAAGATCATCCGTGTGAACGCCGAAGAGCGTTTCCTCGACGCGTTGCGCGGCGAGGCGGACCCGGAACGCAAGCGCAAGATCATCGGTCGCATGTTCGTCGAGGTGTTCGAGGAAGAGTCGCACAAGATCGAGGGCGTGCGCTGGCTGGCGCAGGGCACGATCTATCCCGACGTGATCGAATCTGCTGGCGCGAAGACCGGCAAGGCACACGTGATCAAGTCGCACCACAACGTGGGCGGCCTGCCCGAGCACATGAAGCTCAAGCTGGTCGAGCCGTTGCGCGAATTGTTCAAGGACGAGGTCCGTCGCCTCGGCCTCGAACTCGGCCTGCCGCGCTCGATGGTGTTCCGCCATCCGTTCCCGGGTCCGGGCCTCGGCGTGCGCATCCTGGGCGAGGTGTCGAAGCAGTACGCCGACCTGCTGCGCAAGGCCGACAAGATCTTCATCGACGAGTTGCACGCGCACGGCCTCTACGACCAGACCAGCCAGGCCTTCGCGGTGTTCCTGCCGGTGCGTTCGGTGGCGGTGATGGGCGACGGCCGTCGCTACGATTACGTGATCGCGTTGCGGGCCGTGGAGACGTCGACTTCATGACGGCGCGCTGGGCGCGCCTGCCCTACGAGTTCCTCGATCTCTGTTCGCGTCGCATCATCAACGAGGTGAAGGGCATCTCGCGCGTCACCTACGACATTTCGAGCAAGCCGCCCGCGACGATCGAGTGGGAGTGAGCCTGCCGGGTGTACCCAGGATGACGGATGGACACTCCAGACCAAGCGTACATGCGCCGCGCCATCGAGCTGGCGCGACAGGCGGAAGCGGCCGGTGAAGTGCCGGTTGGGGCGTTGATCGTGCGCCACGGCGAGGTGATTGCCGAGGGATTCAACC
>CAVOWK010000013.1:0-173487 GCA_963700045.1 uncultured Gammaproteobacteria bacterium | reverse complement strand
AGCTGGGCAGCGTGCGTCTCGAGTGCCTTCCAGGCTGGGAGTTCGGTACGGGATGTGCTCATCCGCGCAGCTTAACGGTCGGCACGCTCTGCCGCAAAAGCCGGCAGCGCCAGCTGCGCGTTGCGCAGGCGCTCTCGCAGGTGGCCGCTCCGGGACCTCCCCCCCCGAGCGCGTGTCTGCCTTTCCAATCTCCGGGGGGGTCCCGGAGCGACCGCCTGCAAAGCCTTCAGCCGAGGTTGACGACCCTCGAATTCGCCGGCTCCTCGTCCTTGTAGTACTCGAGGTACCAGTCCACGAAATTGCGGATACCGACGGACACCGGGGTGGCCGGCGTGTAACCCACGTCCCGCGTCAGCTCGTCGATGTTGGCCCAGGTGTCCGGCACGTCGCCCGCCTGCAGCGGCAGCAGGTTCATCTCGGCCTTCTTGCCGAGGCAATCCTCGAGCGTGCGGATGTACGTGAGGAGTTCGACCGGCTCGTTGTTGCCGATGTTGTACAGCCGGTACGGTGCCTTGCTCGACGCAGGATCCGGGGCGTCGCTGTTCCACTCGGGATTGCCAGTCGCGACCCGGTCGCAGGCGCGCACCACGCCCTGCGCGATATCACCCACATAGGTGAAGTCGCGGCGATGGTGGCCGTAGTTGAAGACGTCGATCGGCTTGCCGGCCAGGATATTCCTGGTGAACAGGAACAGCGCCATGTCGGGACGGCCCCAGGGGCCGTAGACCGTGAAGAACCGCAGGCCCGTGACCGGCAACGAGTACAGGTGCGCATACGTGTGCGCCATCAGCTCGTTGGCCTTCTTGGTCGCCGCGTAGAACGACAGCGGGTGATCGACGTTCTGGTGAACCGAGAACGGCATCTTCGTATTGGCGCCGTAGACCGAACTGGTCGACGCATACACCAGGTGCTCGACACCGTTGTGACGGCAGCCTTCGAGCACGTTGGCCGTGCCGACCACGTTGCTGTCGACATAGGCGAGCGGGTTCTCGATGGAATATCGCACGCCCGCCTGCGCGGCCAGGTGGATCACCCGGTCGAACTTCTCGCGGGCGAACAGTTCCTTCATCCCCTCGCGGTCGGCGAGGTCGAGCTTGACGAACTTGAAGCCCGGCCTGGCTCTTGAGCTGATCCAGGCGCGCGTGCTTGAGCCGCACGTCGTAGTAGTCGTTCAGGTTGTCGAGGCCGACCACCTCGTCACCGCGATCGAGCAGGATCCTCGCAGTGTGGTAGCCGATGAAGCCGGCAGCGCCGGTGACCAGGATTTTCATTAGAGTCGCCCGTCCACTTCGTCCGACTTGAACACGTACTTGATGTCGTAGAGCACGTGCTTCTTCTTGCCGAGCGCCCGGACCTTCTTGATTCCCATGTCGCGGAATTCCTTATGACCCACGCCCATGATCACCGCGTCGTAGGTCGCAGGCTTGACCTTCTTGACCGGCCGCAGGCCGTACTCGTGCTCCGCCTCGTCCGCGTCGGCCCAGGGGTCGAACACGTCGACGTTGCAGCCGTATTTCGTTCAGTTCCTTCACGACATCCACGATCTTGCGTGTTGCGGACATCGGGGCAGTTCTCCTTGAACGTCAGGCCCATGCACCAGGACTCGCGAGCCCTTGACCAGGATCTGGCGCTGGATCATCAACTGCGCCACCTGCTGCGCGACGTAGATCCCCATGTTGTCGTTGATGCGACGGCCCGCCAGGATCATCTCCGGGTGGTAACCGATCGCCTGCGCCTTGTGCGTCAGGTAGTACGGATCGACACCGATGCAGTGTCCGCCCACGAGCCCGGGCGGAACGGCAGGAAATTCCACTTGCTGCCGGCGGCCAGCAGCACTTCCTCCGTGTCGATGCCCAGGCGGTTGAAGATCAGCGCCAGTTCGTTGATCAGCGCGATGTTGACGTCACGCTGCGTGTTCTCGATCACCTTGGCGGCCTCGGCCACCCTGATGCTCGATGCCTTGTGCGTGCCGACCGTCACGATCGAGCGGTACAGCTGGTCCACGAATTCCGCCACTTCCGGCGTGGAACCCGACGTGACCTTGCGGATGGTCGTGACGCGGTGTTCCTTGTCGCCCGGATTGATGCGCTCGGGGCTGTACCCGGCGAAGAAATCCTTGTTGAACTTGAGGCCCGAGACCTTCTCGAGGATCGGGATGCAGACCTCTTCGGTGCAGCCAGGGTACACGGTCGATTCGTACACGACCACGTCGCCCTTCTTCAGCACCTTGCCGACCGACTCGCTCGACTTCACCGAGCGGCGTCAGGTCCGGGCGCTTGTACTCGTCGATCGGCGTCGGGACCGTGACGATGAACACCCGGCACGATTTCAGGTCGCTGCAGGCTGGTCGTGTACGACAGCTTGTCGGCCTCCGCCAGTTCCTTCGCATCGCATTCCAGCGTGCTGTCCATGCCCTTGCTGAGTTCGGCCACACGGTCAGCCTTGATGTCGAACCCGACGGTGGTGAAGCGCTTGCCGAACTCGACAGCGAGCGGCAGCCCCACGTAACCCAGGCCGACGATACCGATCTTCAGGTTGCGAAGATTCAACTTGCCCATGATTCCAGAGGAATTTGTGAGAATTGCATGGCGCCCAAGGATGCCACAGGCAGCCGGACGGAGTTGAGACCCCGGTCAAAGGCTGCGAATACGCCAGGGCCCCCAGCCCCACCGCTGTCATCGTGATGAAATAGGGCAGCGCCATCCAGACCATGCGGCCGTAGCCCAGTCGAATCAGGGGCGCGAGCGTAGAGGTCAGCAGGAACAGGAACGCGGCCTGCCCGTTGGGCGTCGCGACGCTCGGAATGTTGGTACCGGTGTTGATTGCCACCGCCAGCCAGTCGAACTGCTCGCGAGTGATCGTCCCCTGCAGCAGCGCCGCCTTGATTTCGGTGATGTAGACGCTGGCGACGAAGACATTGTCGCTGATCGACGAGAGCACCCCGGCCGCCAGGTACAGCATCACGGCCTGCAGGCTGCCCTCGAGCGCGAGCACGTGGTTGATCATCGGCTCGAACAGGTGCTGGTCGTGAATCTCGGCGACGATCACGAAGAATACGACCAGCAGCGCCGTGAAGGGCAGCGCAGCCTCGAAAGCCTTGCCGATCCGATGCTCCTCCGTGATCCCCGTGAAGGCCGTGGCCAGGATGATCACGAGCAAACCGATCAAGCCGACCTCGGCCACGTGGAACGCCAATGCCAGCACCAACAGGACGGCGACGATTGCCTGGACGATCAGCAGCTGCCGGTCGCGCGGCGTCGAACGAGCCGCGAGTTCACGCGAGTAATCCTCGAGCACTGCACGAGCCGCGTCCGGGAGCGGCGTGCCGTAGCCGAACAGACGAAATCGCTCGACCAGCCAGCAGGTGGCAAAGCCCGCGAATGCCACCGGCAAAGTGACGGGCGCCATCACCAGGAAGAACTGGCCGAAGGTCCAGCCGGCGTGCTCCGCAATCAACAGGTTCTGCGGCTCGCCCACCTGCGTCATCACGCCGCCGATCGCCGTGCCGACAGCACCGTGCATCATCAGCGCGCGCAGAAACCCGCGGAACGCTTCGAGGTTGTCGCGGTGCAATACCTGCACGTCCGCGTCCTGGGTTGAATCGTGGTGGGGCGTGGTGTGGGTCTTGCCCGAAGCGACACGGTGATAGACCTCGAAAAAACCCATGCCGACGGTAACCGCGACGGCGACTACGGTCAGCGCATCGAGAAAAGCCGACAGCACAGCCGACACGCCGCAGAACATCAGCGCAAGTGATTCGCGCGAACGTATCCGCAGGATCAGCCGCGTGAAGACGAACAGCAGGAGATCGCGCAGGAAGTAGATGCCCGCGACCATGAAGATCAGCAGCAGGATCACGGGGAAGGCCGCGGTGACTTCCTCGTACACGCTCTCGGGCGTGGTGAGACCGATGATGACAGCCTGGATTGCAAGCAGGCCGCCCGGCTGCAATGGATAGCATCGCAGCGCCATCGCGAGCGTGAAGATGAATTCGCCGAGCAGCAGCCAGCCCGTGACGGTCGCGCCGGCGAGCAGCATCACAATCGGGTTCAACAGCAGGAACCCGACGATCGTGAGCTTGTACCAGCCCGGCGCCCCCCCGAGGAAAGCCTGGCCGAACGACTGCGAGAGCGTGTGGCTCATGGCGCGGGTGCGGCGGTCTCTGGCGCGGGTTCGAACTGGCGCCAGACGGTCTTGCCACCGCTTTTCTTGTCCAGCAGCTCGAGCATCACCTGGTGCGCCTGCAATTCTTCCATGTTTGCGCGCCGTACGACGAGCGTGCCCACCGGGCGCGCGGCCTTGGTCACTGCCGCAGTGATGCCTGCCGCCGCGGCCTTTGTCGTCCAGGGTCAGCGCGCCCTGCCCGCCCGTCATCGCCAGGTAGACTTCGAGCAGCAGGTCGGCGTCGAGCAACGCACCGTGCAGGTCGCGGTGCGAATTGTCGATCGAATAGCGCTTGCACAGGGCGTCGAGACTGTTGCGCTGGCCCGGGTGCATCTGCCGTGCAAGGGCAAGAGTGTCGAGCACGCTGCAGACGTCGCGCGTCGTCACTTCCTGCTCGAGCAGGCCCTTCGCGGCGAGCATCGCGAGTTCCGCATCCATGAACGCGACGTCGAACGGCGCGTTGTGGATGATCAGCTCGGCACCCGCCATGAACTCACGCAGCTCGTCGAAAATGTCGGCGAAGCGCGGCTGTCCGCTCAGGAACTCGGTCGTGAGGCCGTGCACCTGCACGGCGCCCGGGTCGATCGTGCGGTCCGGGCACAGGTAGCGGTGGAACTGCCGGCCCGTGCGCCGCCGGTTCACGAGCTCGATCGCGCCGATCTCGATGATGCGGTGGCCGAGTTCAGGCTCGAGGCCGGTGGTTTCGGTGTCGAAGACGATCTGGCGCATGGGAAGGGGTTAGGGGTTAGGGGTCAGTCGAAAGTACAGTGAAAATCTGCATCGCTGGAGTCTCAAATCAGTGTTTCAGAGGCGGAGCTGCGCAATTCCGACTAACCCCTATCCCCTATCCCCTAACCCCTTGACTCAGGCGACCGCTTGAGCGAGCGCATCCACGACCTGGACCTGTTGCGCATCGGTGAGGTACGGATGCATGGGCAGGCTCATCACGCGACGAGCCGCGGATTCAGACAACGGGAAATCACCCTCGCCGTAACCGAGATGCTTGAACACAGGCTGCATGTGCAGCGCCAGCGGGTAATGCACCGCCGTGGGTACGCCAAGCGACTTCATGCGGGTCTCGACGATCTCTCGCTGCTCTACTTCGACCGTGTACTGTGCATAGACACAGGTATTGAACTGCTCAACGACCGGGGCGCGCACCCTGGCCTGCGCACCCGTGCCGAACCTTTCGGCGATCAGGGCTCTATAACGGTCACCGAGCCGGTGCCGGGCGGCCACTTCGTCGGGAAAGATTTCCATCTTCGCGAGCAGCACTGCCGCCTGGATCGAATCGAGACGGCCCGTCAGTCCCAGCCGCGGATGGTGGTAGCGACGGTCCTGACCGTGCACGCGGATCTCACGCAGGATCGTCGCGAGGCGATCGTCATTGGTGAACAGCGCGCCGCCATCGCCATAGCAACCCAGCGGCTTCGACGGAAAGAACGAAGTCGCGCCGATCAGGGTCATGCCGCCCGAGCGCCGGCCCTTGTAGGTGGCGCCGAAGCTCTGCGCCGCATCCTCGATCACCGGCAGCCCGTGGCGGCAGGCGATCGCGTTGATGGCGTCGATGTCGGGGCACTGGCCGTACAACGACACCGGCATGATCGCCTTCGTACGCGGCGTGATGGCCGCCTCGAGCTTCGATGGGTCCATGTTGTAGGTACTGCGGTCGATGTCGACGAAGACCGGCCTGGCGCCGATCAGCGCGATCATCTCCGCGGTCGCAAAGAACGTGAACGGCACCGTGATGACTTCATCGCCGGGACCGATGTCGAGCGCCATGAGCGCCATCAGCAGCGCGTCCGTGCCGCTTGCCACGCCGATGCAGTGCTTCGACCCCACGTACTCCGCGAGCTGCTTCTCCAGTTCGACGACTTCCGGCCCCATGACGTACTGGCCATGCTCGAGCACGCCGTGGATGCGCGCGTCGACCGAGGACTTGAGACGGCTGTACTGGGTCTTGAGGTCGATGAAATCCATGGGGTGCCTGTAGCGGGCGGCTGGTCTTCGTAGTTTACGAGGGGTTAGGGGATAGGGGTTAGGGGTTAGTCGGAGGAGCAGCGAAATTCAGAGAAATTTGCACCGGGCATCGGTGTTTCAGACGCGGAGCTGCGTCCTTCCGACTAGCCCCTGACCCCTATCCCCTGACCCCTGCGAGCGAACGAATACCTTCGTTCGCGAGCTCGTCCGCCCGCTCGTTGCCGGGATGTCCGGCATGGCCCTTGACCCAATGCCAGTGCACTTCGTGGCGTCCGATCTGCGCTTCGAGCAGCAGCCAGAGGTCTGCATTCTTCACCGGCTTCCTGTCGGCTGTCTTCCAGCCCCGCTTCTTCCACTGCGGCAGCCACTCAGTGATGCCGAGCCGCACGTATTGCGAATCGGTGTAGAGCTGCACCCGGCAGCGACGCTTCAGCGCGGCCAGCGCCTCGATCGCCGCGGTGAGTTCCATGCGGTTGTTGGTGGTGAGCAGCTCGCCGCCATACAGCTCCTTGCGGTGCTCGCCGGTCTCGAGCAGCGCACCCCAGCCTCCCGGGCCTGGGTTGCCCTTGCAGGCCCCATCCGTGTGGACGATCACTTCGGCAACACTCACGCGGCCTGTCTCGTGGTCGGTTCCGGCGCGCTGCCGACGAGTACCGGCCGCTGTGTCCATGCGGGCCGGACCGGTGTGATCGAACGCACGCGCTTGCGCGCCTTGAGCAGGTATGCGCCTGCCAGAGGCGACGCGATGATCGGTCCGCGGCGCTCGAGCCAGCTGTCCTCGCGCAGGCCGAACATGCTCTGCGTCCAGGGTGGCGCGAACAGGTAACTCCGCGAAGAGACGACCTCGAAACCGAGCAGACTGAGCCAGTCGCGCGTGCGGTGTTCGCTCATCATGCGCGCCGCGTGCGGCGGGAACTGAACGCTCGAAGCGAAGTGGTGCCGGACGCCCCAGGAGCTCCACGGATTGAAGGCGCAGATAACCAGGCTGCCCTCGCCGACCAGGACGCGGTCGACCTCGCGCAGCAGTTCGTGTGGACGTGGCGCATGCTCGAGCGTGTGCGGCAGCAGCACCGCTTCCACCGAACTGGTGGCGATCGGGAGCGCGTCGAAGTGGGCACGGATTGCGCCGGGACCCGCTGCATCGGGCGCGATGCAACTTCGGTGCTGCGTGCGGGCCGCTGCGCAGAGGCTGGTGGGATCGCCCCAGCGACCGATCTGCAGCAGTTCGAAGCCGACGACGTCGGCCAGTTCGTCCTGCATCATCCGCGTTTCCAGCGCGAGCACGGCTGCCCCGAGCGGGGATTCGAGCCAGTGGTCTGCGGCGGAGCATGTGGTCATGCGCCCAAGGATAGCCGTAAGTCCCTGCACGAATTCGAAAAAACGTGGCCTGTCATATGGAATTTTCGGTTCCGAACGGCTCTAATACGCCCCGCCCGGACTCATAGGCCCGCGGACGACGAAGGAGTCCCCAGCAGCATGCTGCAAGTGAGCCCGGTGCGGGCGTTCTCGGACAACTACATCTGGCTGATACGCGCGCCGGCCGACCCGGCCGCTGCCGTGGTAGTCGATCCGGGTGACGACCGCCCGGTGGAACAGGCATTGCAGGCGTTGGGAGTGCGCCTCGGCGCGATCCTGGTCACGCATTACCACGCCGATCATGTCGGCGGAGTCGAGGCGCTGGCCGCGCGGCATGGCGCACCGGTATTCGGGCCGGTTCGCGAGCGGATGCCCTGCGCGGCGCAGGGACTGGACGACGGAGGCAAGGCTTCACTTGAGAACCTCGGGCTCGAATTCAACGTGCTAGCCGTTCCCGGTCACACGCTCGGCCACATCGCCTATGCGGGCCACGGTGCGCTGTTCTGCGGCGATACCCTGTTCAGCGCTGGTTGTGGTCGCCTGTTTGAAGGCACGCCCGCCCAGATGCTCGACTCGCTTGACCGCCTCGCCGCCCTGCCCGACGCGACGCGTATCTTCTGCGCGCACGAGTACACGCTCTCGAACCTGAAGTTCGCAGCCGCGGTCGAGCCCGACAACGGCCACGTGCGCGACACGCTGGGCGACGTCCAGCAACGCCGCGACCGCGACGAAATCACGCTGCCGTCCATCCTCGGACGCGAGCGCCTCATCAACCCCTTCCTGCGCTGCCGCGAACCGGCAGTTCGCGCCGCCGCCGAACGTCATGCGGGACACCCGTTGCCCGAGGCCGTGGACGTGTTCGCCGAAGTGCGGCGCTGGAAAGACGGATTCCGCTGAGCCCAAATGACACGAAGCAAAACACACTCGTCCTGGCTTGCCGTCGTCGCAGCGGCCGCGCTGCTCGCCGGGTGCGCCACGACCGACTCGACCTACTCGAGCCTGCCGCCCGCTCCGGAACACCCGGGTCCGAAGGCGCCGATGGACCGCGCGACGGTCACGATCCCGGGCTCGTTCAGCACGGCACGCGAAGTGCCGCACATGCCGCCCGAGCAGTACACCGACCTGCTCGACCGCATTCGCGACGGTTATGCACTGCCGGACGTCGCGCACTACGCGGTCGACCGCGAGGTTGAGCTCTATCGGAAGAACCCCGATTTTCTCGATCGTACGTTCAAGCGCGGGTCGCGCTACCTGTACTACATCGTGCAGGAAATCGAGCGGCGCAACCTCCCGCTCGAGCTTGCGCTGCTGCCGGTCGTCGAAAGCGCGTTCAATCCAGTCGCCTATTCGCGCAGCCGCGCCTCGGGCCTGTGGCAGTTCATCCCGTCCTCGGGCAAGCACTACGGCCTCGAGCAGAACTGGTGGATCGACGAGCGTCGCGACGTCATCGAAGCCACGGGTGCCGCGCTCACCTACCTGCAGTACCTCAACACGTATTTCGCAGGCGACTGGTACCTGGCGATCGCGGCCTACAACGGCGGCGAAGGCACCGTCAGCGGCGCCGTGCGCCGTAATCAGGCGGCAGGATTGCCGACAGACTTCTTCAGCCTGAACCTGCGTGCCGAAACCCGCGACTACGTGCCGAAGCTGCTCGCGATCAGCCGCATCGTGCGTAACCCGGAAGCCTACGGATTGTCATTCGCCGCGATCCCGAACCAGCCGTTCTTCGAAGCCGTCGAACCGGGCCGGCAGATGCACCTCGACCATGCGGCCCAGCTCGCCGGCATCACCCGCGAAGACATGTTCGCGCTGAATCCCGGCTACAACCGCATGACGACGCCGCCGAAAGGCCCGCATCGCCTGCTGTTGCCGGTCCCGAACGCGCAGACGTTCCGCCAGGCGATGCTCGACCAGCCGCTGACGGACCAGAGCAGCGTCGCCGTCGCTGCCGTCGAGCCGCCCCCGGAGGTTCGCCACAAGGTCCGCCGTGGCGAAACGCTCAGTGCGATCGCCCGCCAGTACGGCGTGCCGATGGTGGCCCTGCAGCGGGCCAACGACATCCAGGGCTCGGTGATCCACCCGGGCGACTCGCTGCTGATTCCGGCCGGGTTCGCCGACGAAACAGTGACGCTGGCTGCGCTGGCCGCACCGCGTGACGACATCACGGCCCAGCTGCCGGAACACCAGAAGCCACCGGCATCGAAGAAACCCAGGGTCCATGTCGTGAAGTCGGGCGACACGCTGTGGGACGTGGCACGCAGGTATGGTGTCACGGTGCCGGCCCTGGCCTCTGCCAACGGACTGTCTAGCAAGGCTGGACTGGTCCCCGGCGCACGACTCGAAATACCGGGCAAGGGCGGATCCGCAACGCAGACCGCGTCCAGCAGCGCGAAGGAATCGAGCCGCGTGACCTACAAGGTCAAACGCGGCGACACGCTCTCCGAGATCGCCGACCGCTTCGACGTCAGCGTGCGTGAACTCATGACCTGGAACCGCCTGCGGCAGTCGTCGTCGCTCCGCGCAGGCCAGCGTCTCGTCGTCTACACCGACTCAAGCCGGCAAACCGGAGGCTGAACATCGTGGGATTCCTGACAGGCAAGCGGGCCCTCATCGTGGGGCTTGCCTCGGAGCGCTCGATCGCCCATGGCATCGCCGCGGCGATGCACCGGGAGGGCGCAGAGCTCGCGTTCACCTACCAGAATGACCGGCTCAAGGATCGCGTCCTCGAGATGGCGCAGGCCTTCAACTCGGCGATCACGCTGCCGATGGACGTCGCCTCCGATGCCGAGATCGACACTGCCTTTGCAGGCATCCGCGCAGTCTGGGACTCGCTCGACATCATCGTGCACTCGGTCGCCTTCGCGCCGCGCGAGGAACTGGCCGGCACGTTCGTCGACAGCACCACGCGCGACGGCTTCCGCATTGCGCACGAGATCTCGAGCTACAGCCTCACCGCGCTGGCAAAGGCCGGCAAGCCGCTGATGCAGGGACGTGCGGGCGCGATCATCACGCTGACGTACCTGGGCGCCGTGCGTTCGATCCCGAGCTACAACGTGATGGGCCTTGCCAAGGCGAGCCTCGAAGCCAACGTGCGCTTTCTCGCGGCCGACCTCGGCCCGCAGGGCATTCGAGTGAACGCGATCTCGGCGGGACCGATCAAGACGCTGGCTGCCGCGGGCGTGAGCGGTTTCCGCAAGATGCTGACGCAGGTGGCCGCCGCAACGCCCCTGCGCCGCAACGTGACGACCGACGAAGTCGGCAACGTGGCGGCATTCCTCTGCTCCGACCTCGCGTCGGGAATCACCGGCGAAATCGTCTACGTGGATGCCGGGTACAGCCATGTGGGGATGAGCTTCCCGGAATAGGGGTTAGGGGATGGGGGTTGGGGGATAGTCGGAGCCGCGGCTGAATCCGGGATTGCAGACAAGAAATTGCCTTCGACACGGAAGGGCCGCGACCCGACGATTGCTGCATGGAACAGCAATCCCGGAATAGTCACAAAGACCTGATTCTTTGGCAGAAGGCACTGGACCTGGCAGTCGCGGTGCACGAGGCCACCGCAGCTTTCCCCAAGTCGGAGATGTTCGGCTTGGTATCGCAGATTCGGCGGGCTGCGGTTTCAATCCCGTCCAACATCGCGGAAGGATCGGCCCGACGCTCGACTCGCGAGTTCATCGCCTTCCTGCACATCGCCCGCGGGTCGATGGCTGAAGTCGAAACGCAATTGCTGCTGGCACAACGCGTGGGCTATGTGGGCAATGAACGCCTCACCGTCCTGCAGCTAAGGCTCGACGAGGTCGGCCGGATCATGAATGCCGTAATCACGGGTCTGCGACGAAGGTTGGGGTAGCGTCCGACTATCCCCCAACCCCCATCCCCTACCCCCTATTCCGTCGCAAACACCTTGTCGTTGCGCTTGATCTTCGCGGTGCGACGCAGCTCGGCCAGGTAAGCATCGAACTCGATCGCCGCGTTCTGCGTCGCGAGGTTCTGCGCCTGCTCGGCGAGGTTGCCACCAAACGCGGCGGGAGTGCCCGGGTTGGCGGACGAGACGACGAACACGGCGGGATCACCGCTCGCGAGCGTGGCCACGCCAGCGCTGACCTTGCCCGCTCCCGCTGGACGCGGCGCCTGGAAGATCGCCTGCAGCAGTTCCGGCACCATCGGTGCGGCGCCTTCTGCGGTCGGGCCCTGACGGCTCACGGACTGCGAGGCTGTCGGCGTCGAGCCAACCGACGCTGCGGCTGTCGCCAGCGGCTCACCTGCATTGACGCGCTTCGCCAGGGCGGTGGCGGCCTCGGTGGCGGCAGCACGCGCCTTGTCTTCGCGCAGGCGGGTCGCGATCTGCTCCTGCACCTGGGCCAGCGGCAGCTGCGTCGACGGCTTGTGATCGGTGACGCGCAGTACGACGACGCTGTCCTCGCCGATCGGCACCGGCTGGCTGTTCTGGCGTTCCTGCAGCACTTCATTGCTGAATGCCGCCTCGATCACCTTGCGGTCGTTGCCGAGCGCGCCGCCACCCTGACGCGTGAATTCCTCGACGGTCTGCACCGTCATGCCGAGCTTCTTGCCGACGCTGTCGAGTTCACTCAGCGAGGCGAAGGATTCGTCCGCGAGCTGCTGCGACTTTTCGTAGAACAGCGTCTGCGCCTGCTCACGCCGGAATTCGGGCTCGAGCTCGGCGCGAACTTCGTCGAAGCTGCGCACGTGCGGTTCCTCGATGTCTTCGAGCCGGATGATGTGGTACCCGAACTGCGTCTTCACCGGCCCGCGGATTTCGCCCTTGCTCATGGCGAAGAGCGCTTCCGAGAACGGCTGCACGTACGCTTCCTTCGGCGCCCAGCCCAGATCGCCACCGGCTGCCTTGGAACCCGGATCGTCCGAGAATTCCTGCGCCAGCTTGGCGAAATCCTCGCCCGCCCTGGCGCGGGCCAGGACGGCTTCGGCCTTCTTGCTGGCTGCCGCGTCGTCGCTGCCCGATTCGATCAGGATGTGCGCAGCCTTGCGACGTTCCGGCACGGCGTTGCGCTCGGCGGCCGTCTCGTCGTAATACTTCTTCAGCGCTTCTTCCGTCACCTGCACGCCGGCCGCGATGTCGGCCAGGTCGAGCTTCAGGTACTGCAGCGCCACCTTCTCCTGCGACATGAACTGCGACTTGTTCTTGTCGTAATAGACCGTGATTTCGGCCGGCGCCACCTGCACCTGCGCCGCGTATGCGGCGGCGGGCACGACGGCGTATGCGACATCGCGCGTCTCGCCCTGGAGTTCGACGCGATGACGCAGTTCGCCCGGCGTCACGAACGACGACAGTGCGATCGAATTGCGCAACTGGGAAGTCTCGAGATCGCGGCGGAACTCCTGCTCGAACTGCGGTTCGGTACGGCCCTGCTGCCGCAGCAGCGCCGCGTAACGGTCGCGCGAGAACTTGCCGTCGACCTCCAGCGCCGGGATCCTGGTGATCGCCTCGGCGAGTTCACGGTCGCTGACGCGATAGCCGCTGTCGTGCGCGCGCTGCACCAGCAGTTCGCGGGTGATGAATTCGTCGATGAGCTTGGCCTGCTCGGACTTGACGAGTTCCGGCGGCAACTCGTCGCGCAACTGCGTCTGCAACTCGGTCTGGCGGTCCTGCCAGGCCTGGCGCACGGTCTCCTGGGAGATGTCCCTGCCGTTCACGGTCGCGGCAGCCGAGGTCACCGCCGACTCAAACTGGACGCCCCAGAAGATGAAGACGACGGCGATGGCGCCGAGGAAGAAAATGGCGAACGGCCCGGAAATTCTTTCGCGAATCTTCTGCAGCATTTTGTCTAGGGGTTAGGGGTTAGGGGTTAGGGGTTAGGGGATAGTAAGAGGCGGACCTGGGGCCCGCCAGTTGTTAGTTACCCGAAAATACGAAAGCCCGCGCGAGCGGGCTTTCATGATCCAGAAGCTGGCGGAGTGGACGGGACTCGAACCCGCGACCCCCGGCGTGACAGGCCGGTATTCTAACCAACTGAACTACCACTCCGCGTATTTCTGGTGGGTGCTGAGGGGATCGAACCCCCGACCTACGCCGTGTAAAGGCGCCGCTCTACCAGCTGAGCTAAGCACCCGCACCTCACTGGTAGCCCACTAGCTTACGGCATCCTTCAGGCCTTTTCCAGCCTTGAAGCCCGGGACCTTGCTGGCGGCAATCTGGATCGCCTCGCCGGTCCGGGGATTGCGGCCAGTGCGGGCCGCCCGTGTCTTGACAGCGAACGTGCCGAAGCCCGACAGCGTCACCGCATCGCCCTTCTGCAGGGTGTCTGTGATCGCACCGAGCACGGCCTCGACGGCGCGCGCGGCATCGGACTTCGCGAGCGACGTGCGCTCGGCAACTGCATCGATCAGGTCGTTCTTGTTCATCGGTTGGTGTTCCTCGTCGTCATTCGGTCAGTGGGCATGCACCTGCTTGCCCGTACGCTTGGCCGGACGCTTGGCGCCGGTCCGCTTGCCGTCTTCCCTGCTCGCCGTCGCTGCCCCCGCGACAGCCAACGGTTGCGGCATTTCCTTCAATGCGAGCTGCAGTACTTCGTCGATCCACTTGACCGGCTTGATCTGCAGCTTGCCCTTGATGTTGTCAGGAATCTCGGCGAGATCCTTGACGTTCTCGTCCGGAATGAGAACGGTGGTGATGCCGCCGCGGTGCGCCGCGAGCAGCTTCTCCTTGAGACCACCGATCGGCAGCACTTCGCCGCGCAGGGTGATTTCACCCGTCATGGCGACGTCTGCGCGCACCGGAATCCTGGTCAGCGCCGACACCAGCGCCGTGCACATGCCGATGCCTGCGCTCGGGCCGTCCTTCGGCGTCGCACCTTCGGGCACGTGAATGTGCACGTCCGCCTTCTGGTAGAACTCCGGATCGAGGCCGAGCACGTTGGCGCGGCTGCGCACCACCGTCATGGCGGCCTGGATCGACTCCTGCATCACCTCGCCGAGCTGGCCCGTGTGCGTGAGCTTGCCCTTGCCGGGCATCACCGCGGACTCGATCGTGAGCAGTTCGCCACCCACTTCGGTCCAGGCGAGGCCGGTCACCTGCCCCACCTGATCGAGTTCCTCGGCGCGTCCGTACCGGTGACGACGCACGCCGAGATACTTCGGCAGGTTCTTCGGCGTAACCGAGATGACCTTGCGGTCCTTCTCGAGCAGCAGCTCCTTCACCGACTTGCGGCAGACCTTGGAGATTTCACGCTCGAGACTGCGCACACCCGCTTCACGCGTGTAATGGCGGATCACGTCGAGGATCGCCGGATCGGAAATCTTGAGTTCGTCGTTCTTGAGGCCGTTCTGCTTCATCTGCTTCGGCACCAGGTAGCGGCGCGCGATGCTCGACTTCTCGTCCTCGGTGTACCCGGGGAGGCGGATGACCTCCATGCGATCGAGCAGCGGCGGCGGGATGTTCAGGCTGTTGGCCGTGCAGACGAACATCACGTCGGACAGGTCGAAATCGACCTCGAGGTAATGGTCGTTGAACGCGGCGTTCTGCTCTGGATCGAGCACCTCGAGCAGCGCGGCCGACGGGTCGCCACGGAAGTCCATGGCCATCTTGTCGACTTCGTCGAGCAGGAACAGCGGGTTCTTCACGCCGGTGCGGACCATGTTCTGCACGATCTTGCCGGGCATCGAGCCGATGTAGGTTCGGCGATGGCCGCGGATTTCGGCCTCGTCACGCACGCCGCCAAGCGACATGCGGACGAAGTTGCGGTTGGTGGCGCGCGCGATGCTCTGGCCGAGCGAGGTCTTGCCCACGCCGGGAGGACCGACGAGACAGAGAATCGGACCCTTCAGCGTCTGCACGCGCTGTTGCACCGCGAGGTACTCGACGATGCGTTCCTTGACCTTCTCGAGCCCGAAATGGTCTTCATTCAGCACCTTCTCGGCGGCCGGCAGGTCGTGCTTCACCTTCGTGCGCTTGCGCCACGGGCACTTCACCAGCCAATCGATGTAATTGCGCACGACGGTGGCTTCCGCCGACATCGGCGACATCAGCTTGAGCTTCGCCAGCTCGGACTTCGCCTTCTCGCGCGCTTCCTTCGGCATGCCGGCACGCGTGATGCGTTTCTCGAGTTCGGCAATTTCGTTCGGCGCGTCGTCGAGTTCGCCCAGTTCCTTCTGGATCGCCTTCATCTGCTCGTTGAGGTAGTACTCCCGCTGGCTCTTCTCCATCTGCTGCTTGACGCGGCCGCGGATGCGTTTCTCGATCTGCAGCACGTCCATCTCGCCTTCGATCAGCGCGAGGATGTGCTCGAGGCGACGGCGCACGTCCTGGATCTCGAGCACCTTCTGCTTGGCGTCGAGCTTTAGCGACATGTGCGCCGCGACGGTGTCCGCGAGGCGGCCTGGCTGTTCGATGCCGGCCAGCGAGGTGAGGATCTCCGGCGGAACCTTGCGGTTCAGCTTTACGTACTGCTCGAACTGCGAGACGACGGAACGCACGAGCACGTCCATCTCGCGCTCGTCGTAGCGCTCGCCATCGGTGAGCGGCGTGGCGACGGCAGTGAAGAATTCGGCCTGCTGCAGGCCGGTAACCGCGGCGCGCTCGATGCCCTCGACCAGCACCTTCACGGTACCGTCAGGGAGCTTGAGCAACTGCAGGATCGTCGCAATCGTGCCGACGTCGTAGAGATCCTTGGCGGCGGGCTCGTCCACGTCCGCCTGCTTCTGCGCCAGCAGCAGGACCTGTTTATCGATTTTCATCGCCTGCTCGAGCGCAAGGATGGATTTCTCGCGGCCGACGAACAGGGGGATGACCATGTGCGGATAGACCACGACATCGCGCAGCGGCAGGACCGGCATCGACTCGGTGCTTGCCGTCACAGGCGTCGTCGGGGCGTTCGATTCGGGCTTGGTGGTCACGTGCGGGGGTCTCCGGACCGTCTGGCTCCCCCTGTTGCGTCAGCAACAGAAGGCAGGGGGAATACTAGGGAAAATATTAGCTCGCCCGTGCGGCGCGCGGGGAGAGATTTGGGGCGGAATCGCCGGAATCAACTGCTCTTGTTCCCTCTCCCACGTATTGTGGGAGAGGGCTGTCGAGCTTGCCGGGCGACTTGATCGGACAGAACGTCCGCAAGGGAACAGGTATCGATGGTTTCGACCAACCGGATCGACTAACCCCTATCCCCTAACCCCTAACCCCTTCCTAGTGGTCCGAACCGGTGCGCCGCTCTTCGACGGCCGCGAGGCGCGGCTCGTCCTGGCCGTACACCAGGTACGGCTTGCTCTCGCCCTGGATCACGTCCTCGTCGATCACGACCTTCTGCACGTTCCGCATGCTCGGCAGGTCGTACATGATGTCGAGCAGCACGTTCTCGAGGATCGTGCGCAGGCCACGGGCCCCCGTCTTGCGCTGCATCGCCTTGCGCGACACCGCGCGCAGTGATTCCTCGCGGAACTCGAGGTCGACGCCTTCCATGTCGAAGAGCTTGCGGTACTGCTTCGTCAGCGCGTTCTTCGGGTCGGTGAGGATCTGCATCAGCGCAGCCTCGTCGAGCTCGTCCAGCGTCGCGACTACCGGCAGGCGGCCGACGAACTCGGGAATCAGGCCGAACTTGATCAGGTCTTCCGGCTCGACGTCGTGGAACAGGTCGCTGCCGTGCTGGCGCGCGCTCTGTTCGCGGACCTCCGCCTGGAAGCCGATGCCGCCCTTGTGGGTGCGGTTCATGATGACCTTTTCGAGGCCGGCAAAGGCGCCGCCGCAGATGAACAGGATGTTGCCCGTGTCGACCTGCAGGAACTCCTGCTGCGGGTGCTTGCGGCCGCCCTGCGGCGGTACCGACGCGATCGTGCCCTCGATCAGCTTGAGCAGCGCCTGCTGCACGCCTTCGCCCGACACGTCACGCGTGATCGAAGGGTTGTCCGACTTGCGCGAGATCTTGTCGATCTCGTCGATGTAGACGATGCCGGTCTGCGCCTTCTCGACGTCGTAATCGCACTTCTGCAGCAGCTTCTGGATGATGTTCTCGACGTCCTCGCCCACGTAGCCCGCTTCGGTCAGCGTCGTGGCGTCGGCAATCGTGAACGGCACGTTCAGCAGTCGCGCGAGTGTCTCGGCCAGCAGCGTCTTGCCGGAGCCTGTCGGGCCGATCAGCAGGATGTTGCTCTTGGCGAGTTCGATGTCGTCGCGAGTGCGTTCGCCAGACTTGTTCTGCAACCGCTTGTAGTGGTTGTAGACCGCGACGGACAGCACCTTCTTGGCCCGTTCCTGGCCAATGACGTACTCGTCGAGGACTTTCTTGATTTCCTGCGGCTTCGGCAGCTTCTCGCGGGTCTTCTCGGCTTTTTCCTCGAGTTCCTCGCGGATGATGTCGTTGCAGAGCTCAACGCACTCGTCGCAGACGAACACCGACGGACCGGCGATCAGTTTGCGAACCTCGTGCTGGCTCTTGCCGCAGAAGGAGCAATAGAGAAGCTTGCCGTCGTCGTGCTTTGAGCGATCGTCCGCCATGTACCGAGAACCCGTGGTCCGGAGGCCAAAACCGGCCTTGATGGCTTATACCACCAAAGCCCCCTGCTCGCAAAAAAGCCAGACGCTACAGTGACTTATTGATCACTGCAGCACGCCGTTCAGGTGCGGGTCGCCGTGCCTGCTTCGCCGCGCTGCTGCAGCACCGCGTCGATCAGGCCGTAGGCGGTTGCCTGTTCGCCGGTCATGAAATTGTCACGATCCGTGTCCGCCTTGATCCGGTCGATCGTCTGGCCGGTGTGCTTCGCCAGGATCGAGTTCAGCCGGTGCCGGGCGTCGAGGATCTCACGCGCGTGGATCTCGATGTCGGTCGCCTGGCCCTGGAAACCACCGAGGGGCTGGTGAATCATCACGCGCGAATGCGGCAGGCAGAAACGCTTGCCCTTCGCGCCGCCCGCGAGCAGCACCGCACCCATGCTGGCCGCCTGGCCCACGCAGATCGTGCTGACGTCCGGCTTGATGAACTGCATCGTGTCGTAGATCGCGAGGCCTGAGCTGACCGAACCGCCCGGCGAATTGATGTAGATCGCGACGTCCTTCTCGGGATTCTCCGACTCGAGGTACAACAACTGGGCCACGACGAGGTTGGCCATGTAGTCCTCGACCGGGCCGACCAGGAAGATCACCCGTTCCTTCAGCAGGCGCGAGTAGATGTCGTAGGCACGTTCGCCGCGGGCCGTCTGTTCGACGACCATCGGGACGAGATTCAATGCGGTGGGTTCGATCATGGGCATCTGGATCAGGCTCCGAAGTTCATCAGTTCCTTGAACGTGGACGGCTGGTCGGTGACCGCCGCTCTCTCGAGCAGATAGTCCACCACCTGATCCTCCAACACCATCCCTTCGACCTGGCGCATTGCATCAGGGTTCTGGCGGTAGGCCTTGAGGATTGCATCCGGGTCGGGATAGGTCGCCGCCAGCTCGCCAAGGCGCGTTTCGACGCGTGAGCGATCGATCTTGATTTCGCGGGTCTTCACCAGCTCGTTGACGAGCATGCCGAGCGCCACGCGGCGGCGTGCCGGCTCGACGAACGGTTCGGCCGGCGGGACCTGCGCAGCGTCCTTGGCGCCCATGCGGCGGGCCGTGTCGATCTGCATGTCGCGCACCTGCTGCTGGATCAGCGCGTTCGGCACGTCGACGGGATTGGCCTCGAGGAAACGGTCGAACACCTGCTGCTTCAGGCGCGAGCGCACGTTGTCGGCAAGCTCGCGGCGCATGTTGTCGGCAACTTCGGACAACAGCTGCTCGAGGCCGCCTTCGGTGACGCCGTACTCGAGACAGAACGCATCATCGAGCGGGGGCAGCAGCTTTTCCTCGACCTTTTTCACGTGCACCGAGAAATCAGCCGTCCGGCCCGCAAGGTCCTTGTTGTGGTATTCGTCCGGGTAGCGGACGGCAATCTGCTTCTTCTCGTCAGCCTTGACGCCGAGGATGCCGGTCTCGAAATCCTTGAGCATGCGACCCGCGCCGAGGATCACGGCGACGTCGTTGCCCTTGCTGCCCTCGAACTCCTTGGCGTCGATCAGGCCCTCGAAATCCATCGTGACGCGATCGCCTTCGCGGCTCTCGCGGTCGACCATGTTGAAGCTGGGGCGCTGTTCGCGCAGGTTCTGGACCATCGCCTCGATGTCCGACTTGCTGACCTCCGCCACGGGTCGGTTGACAGCCAGGCCGTCCACTTGCTTGAGGACGATCTCGGGAAGTACCTCGAAAACCGCACGGTACTTGAGGTCTTCGCCGGGACCACTCGAAATGGGCTCGATGCGGGGACCGGCCGCCGGCACGAGCTTGGCCTCGGTCACGGCGCGCGAGAAGCTCTGCTGCATGATGTCCGACAGCACCTCCTGGCGGACCTGCTCACCGAACTGCTGGCGGATGACCTTGATCGGAGCCTTGCCGGGCCGGAAGCCCTTGAGTTTCGCGGTGCGGCTGACGCGCTGCAGGCGCTCGGCGATGGCTTGCTCGATCTCCTCGTTCGGAACGCTCACTTCCATTCGGCGCTCGAGGCTGCCGGTCGATTGCACGTTGACTTGCATAGGGGTCATCGATCCTCAAGAGGGGCTTGCGTGCGCCCGGGCGGTCCACCCGGAAAAGCCGCGTATTCTGCCACGGAAGAAGGGGTCAGGGGTCAGG
Organism: uncultured Gammaproteobacteria bacterium; assembly: GCA_963700045.1. Lineage (GTDB taxonomy): Bacteria > Pseudomonadota > Gammaproteobacteria > Steroidobacterales > Steroidobacteraceae > RPQJ01. Next base: position 153,378 of record CAVOWK010000013.1, on the reverse strand, counting down.
GGATAGGGGTTAGTCGGAAGCGCCTGCCGCGCGGACGGCGCGCTCCGGATGAGGCGATGTCCGGCTATCCCCTATCCCCCATCCCCTACCCCCTCGGTTTGGTGCGAAAGGAGGGACTCGAACCCTCACGGGGGTTACCCGCTGGAACCTAAATCCAGTGCGTCTACCAATTCCGCCACTTTCGCAGGTCGCCCACCCGAACAGCGGCGATTCTAGCTGAGAGGGGTAGGGGTTAGGGGTTAGGGGCTAGTCGGAAGCTCGTGCCCCGCGCCGTTGGCGCCGGCCGGTAAGAATCTGCACTTTGTCTCTTACTATCTGTCTATCTTCCCCGCCTTCGCACCGACTTCCTCACCCTTCCGACTAACCCCCAACCCCTATCCCCTAACCCCTATCCCCTAACCCCTTCCCTTGGACTCCCTCACCCACATCGTCCTCGGCGCCGCCGTCGGCACCGCCGTCCTCGGCCGCAAGGCGGGGCTGCGTGCTGCCGTGATCGGGGCGGCCTGTAACACCCTGCCGGACCTGGACGTGTTCATTGCCCAGGGGGACCCGGTCCGGGACCTGACCTTTCATCGCGCCGAGACCCACGCGCTCTTCTGGCTGACGCTGGCGGCGCCCGCCATCGCGTGGCTGGTCGCCCGTCTGAATCGCCGGGTCGGCGCCTCGTACCGCGAATGGTTGCTGCTCGTCTGGCTGTCGCTGATTGCCCACCCGCTGCTCGATGCCTTCACGGTGTACGGCACGCAACTCTGGCTGCCGTTTTCGGACTACCCGGTCGGAATCGGCAGCGTCTTCATCATCGACCCGCTGGTCACGGTGCCGATGATCGCTGGCCTGATCGCGTGGCTGTGGTGGCGCCAGAGCGCACCTGAACGCGGCATGCGCTGGATTCGCGGCGGGCTGATCGCGAGCACGCTCTACCTGGGGTGGACGGTGGCGGCACAGATGCACGTCGAAGGCGAGGTGCGGCGGTCGATCGCGGCGACGCCACTCGAGAACAGGCGCGTCCTGGTCACCCCCGCGCCGCTCAACAGCCTGCTGTGGCGCGTGGTCGTGATGGATGACGACGCGTATCACGAAGGCTTCCGTTCACTCTTCGACCAGAGTGCGCGCATTCCACTGGAGCGCCACGCAAGCGACCCGAAGCTGCTCGACTCCCTGCGGGACGAGCGGACGGTGCGACGACTCGCGTGGTTCTCGAAGGGCTTTTACTCGGTACGGATGGCGAATCGCGACCTTCGCGTCGCCGATGGCGCGCCGAGCACGTTCAGCCAGCTGCTCGGCGCCGTGACGATGGCCCAGGCGGCGCCCGTCGGCAGCGTTGACCCGACTCGACCCATCGTCATGACCGACCTGCGCATGGGCCAGACGCCGTGGTTCGTGTTCTCGTTCGTCGTAGCCGAGCACGACGCCAGGGGCATCCGTGCCGTGCCTAACCGTCAGATTGCGAGCGAGCGCCCACCAGTCACGGCACTGCCCTGGTTGTGGCACAGGATCTGGGACGAGAACGCGACGTACTGAGACTCAGTCGATGGGTGCGCGATCCAGCAGGATTGCGGGAACCATCGCGGCCACCAGGCTCAGCACGAGGGCAACCGCACCCACGTCGATGACCCGACTGAAGTCATCGGCGCCGACGACCCAGGCGGCGGCCAGCGGGCCCGAGGCCATGCCCATCTTCGACGCAAAGCCACCGAGCGCCGCCGACTGGCCAGTCTGGTCAAATTGCGCGCACATGCCCAGGAGGTACGGGATGCCGAACGACCAGGTCACGCCGATCAGCCCGTTTGCCAGTGCGTAGATCCAGGCAGTCTCGCTGCCGTGCAGCGCCCAGGTCGCCATGGCCGTCAGCAGGATCGAGCCGGCCAGCGGCCGGGCACGTCCGAACCGCGTCGACAGCAGGATGACGAGGCCCGAGCCCGCGATGCCGATCCACGACGCTGCCGCGAGCACCGGGCTGATGAAATCCATCCCGAGGCCGTCCGCCTTGCCGAGTCCGATGACGTAGGCAAACACCGCCATGTTGCCGGCCTGGAAGAAGAACGTGGCGAGCAGACTCAGCAGCAGCGGTCCGCGCCTGACACCATGGCCCGCACCGACCCTGGGTCGCCTTACGGCACTGGCGGGGTAATCGGTGAGGAATGGCACCATCGCGAGCGTGACCAGGCTGAACAGGATCAATGCAGCGAACAGCACGCTGGTGCCGTACGTCGGCACCAGCGGAGGAAGCACTGCGAGGCCGAGACCTCCGAGTCCGAACTGCACCACGAGCAGGTAGCCGAATGTCCGATCGGCCTGCGCCGTGCGCGACATGACGGCGAAGCCGATGCCCACGAGCATGCCGCCCATCGTCCCGTGCAGGAATCGCATCACCACCAGGAATTCGAACCGATGGACCAGCATCGACAGCAGGTCCAGCGTGATCAATGCGGCGAGCAAACCGTACGCCCAGGTACGCCACCGAATCTTCTTGACGATGAAAACCGCGATCAGCGCGCCGATCGCCGCGCCATAGACGTTGCTGGAGCCGACCAGGCCCGCCTGGCGGTTACTGAAGCCAGCGCCCTGCACGAGTCCGTCCACGAGCGCGGGCATGATGTTGACGTAGAAAATGCCGGCGGTGGCCAGGAAGGCCAGCAGCAGCCGTGCGACCTCGCTATCGGGTGCTGCCTTGCGCAGGCCGAAAATCGTGCGCGCGACCGTTGCGCCCGCGTCCGGCGTCGAAGTGTTCATAGAGCAGGATCCTCGGGCATGCCCGCAGGTGAGGCCGTCGCGGTCCGGCAGTAAGGATGAATCCGGGCCGCAGCGTAGATGGCACGGCGAAAGCGAAACTCGTCCCCGTCGCTGAAGTAGTAGTACGTGACGCCGTTTGGCAGCAACACGATGCTGACGCCGCCGAAGCCCGACATGAACGGCACGAACACCGGAACGTCGCACCCCGGCAGGTCATCGATGCGTACGGCCCAGAAGCCATCGTTGTACAGCAACGTGCCGTCCACAGTCGTCGCGAGACCGCGATCGGTCGCGTCGAGCTGCAGTGCGGATCGCCACATGCGTTCGTCGAGCAGATCCCGCGCCGACACGCTGACGGGATTGAGCCACTGCCCGAGCTTGGCGACGTCGTCCGGCAACAGGGCCAGACCGTAGCCGACGAAGGGCTGTCGAACATCGTCGCGGGTGCGCCGCGAGAAGTCCGCCACGGGGCTTAGCCCTGCGACGCGCCAGACGTCCGGCCAGACGACGTCGTCGAGCAGGTCTGCCTGCGGCCCCATTTTCTTTCGCACGAAAGCCGCAAGCGCGGCACCCAGCACGTAGGTATCGCTGGTGCGATACACGAAGGTCCGACCCGCCGTCTCGCGCCGCGGAGAATGGCCACAGGCGTAGGCAATCTTGCCGGCATGCCGCGGTTCGTCGAAGAACGCCTTCGACATGGCAACGGAATTTTCGTCCGCATACGCTGCGGCCGAGGTCCAGTGACCACTCGACATGTCGAGCAGGTTCCCGAACGTGACGTCGCTCCAGCCGCCGTGCACAGCACACTCGGGAACGTAATCCACGACCTTTTCATTGCGCGCACCCGGAAAACGTCGCTCCAACCGCATCAGCCCGAGGCCGCCGAACACCGATTTGGCGACTGAATAGGACGGCAGCACCAGCTCTTCGCAGAACGGATACTCGCCCGCGCGCGTAGGACACCCGCCGCTGTAGTGGACACCGTCGACGATCACGCCCCACGTCGACATCTGCGACGGCGTCACCTCCGCGGGATGGCCAAACTCCGCTGGATTGGACCCAGGGTAATCGACCGCCAGTTGCGTCAGCGGACGTCGCGGCAGACGACTGCCAAGTTCCGTGCGGCGGGCATCGACCACACGGCTGGAATCCGGCGACGTGACATCCAGCAACTCAGCCTGCAGGAAACCCCAGAGATCGGCCTTGAAGTAGGCGCACGTCTCGCTGCTGACCTGATACGCCACCCGCGAGATGCGCCCGGCCGGCGCGAAGACGAACGTCATTACGCCGTTGTGCAGGCAGTTGGCATTCACCTCCATCAAGCTGAACGGCAGCGCCGCGCGCGTCCACTCGCCGTCTCCTGGCTCCTGCCAGGTTCGGCCCACGCCGAAGGCGAACTCCCAGTACGGGTGCAACCCGGCGACCGGGATTCGCGTCTGCGGAATCAGCGCGTTACCGTCCTGCACGAGATCGATCCGCCCCGGGGACGGCAGGTGGCGCACCGGTGCGGAAGGTGCATCCGCCGCCCCGTACGTGTCCCGCAGGACACGAAACCCTGCGGGTTGCGAACCAGCGCGCAGGACCAGCCGGCCGAAGACCCTGGCGTCGCCCGCCATCGACGCGGTACCAGCCGCAGGTGCAAATGCATCCATGCGCCAGGGGTTGGTTGGAGTCAGACCGGCCACGAGCTCTGCGACCTGAAGTTCAGTGCGACCGTTGCTGACCGACTCGGCCTGCACGGCGATCGACGCCAGCATGCCCAGCGCAATCAGTGGCAGCCGGAAACAAGCGCCACTGGCATTCAGCGATCGCACGCGATGCCTGCGGCTTCGAGTTGCAGCCGCAGCGGCTCCAGTTGCTCCGCGTAGCGACGCCAGCGTCCGATCGACGTGTCGTACAGGGGCTGGCGCACCTGCAGTGCGCTCGCCGTCGTCGACGCCCGCGCATTTTCATGGAAGCGCACGCATTGCTCGTCCCAGCCGAGACCGCAATGCTGCAGCAGGCGCTGTGCCTGCCCGCGCACGTCGGCGACGACATCCTCGTAGTGCACCGTGAGCACGACCCCGGGCATTACGGCATCCCAGTGCCGCATCAGGCGATCGTAGGCGACGTAATACCTGCCGAGCTCCGCCAGGTCGTACGAAAACGGGTACGCATCCTTGAACAACTGCTTGTACACCGCGTAGCACGTGTCGAGCGGATCACGTCGGACGCTCACGATCCTGGCGTGGGGCAGCGCCAGATGAATCAACCCCGCATAGAGATAGTTGAACGGCAGCTTGTCGATGAACACCGGCCGGCCGTCGCGATACGGTCGCACGCGCTCGAGGTAACGCCGACCCAGTGCCCTGAAATCCACGCGCGTCGACGCATCGACGAAATCGAGACGCGACAGCGCCCGACCCGCCGCCAGCGCCGACACCTGCCGCGTCAGCTCGAGTCCGAACTCGTTCAGTTCGCCGGCGGCGCAGACGTCCGGATGACTGCCGAGGATTCGCTCGACCAGCGTGGTGCCGGTACGTGGCATGCCGATGACGAAGATCGCCTCCGCATTGTCGAAACCCTCGATGTGACCGTCGAAGCGATCGGCGGTGTATACCTCGCGGATGCGGTCGATGATGCCGAGATCGGTGGCGACGTCGTAACGCATCAGTGAGCGCTTGAGCGCAGCGCCGGCCCGCAGGCTCTCGAACGAAGCCGCGTGCTCCTCGAGATCCTCGAGTTCCTTCGCCAGCGCGAAGTGCAGCTGGACCAGCCCAGCGGGAGATCGAGTGCGGCCGATCGTGTCGCGCAGTTGTGCGACGTGATTGTGAGCGGCCTGCCTGCTTCCTGAGCTGCGCGCGGCCGTTGTACGCCTCGTACTCGTCGGGGCGCAGCGCGATCGCCGCGTCGAAGTCCTGCTCCGCGCCGACGGCGTCGCCGAGGTAGCGGCGCACCGCAGCCCGGTTGAAATGGAACTCCGGGTTGCGTTGGTCGAGTTCGATGGCCGCGGAGTATTGCTCGAGCGCGCCTGCATGATCGCCGACCCGATACAGCAGTGTGCCGGTCTCGCCGTGGAGCACGGCGTCGGCCAGGGGTCGGCCCCGAAGATCGCCGGCGGCAGCTGCCGCGCCCGCCATGTCTCCGGCTTCGAGCAGGCAACGCGCGCGGTGCAACCTGAACCGGTCGGAAGGCTCGAGCTGCAGCGCGCGATCGATCGTCCGCAGCGCGTCCGGCAACCGCTGCGTCTTGCGCAGCACCCAGCTCGCGAGGTACCAGCCGTAGGCATAGTCCGGGTGGTGGCGATTGAGGTCCTGGGCCGCCTCCAGCGCCTGCCTCAGGTCACCGGCCTCGATGCAGCCGGCAACCCGATCCGCCATCTGCTCCCGGGTGCGCGGCGCAGTCGCAGTCATGCTCCCTCAGAACGAATAGGTAATCACCATCCCGAACGTCCGCGGCAGGGCAATGAAGTCACGCGAGTTGTTGCCGAAATAGTTCTGGCTCGGGGCGGTGTTGGAACCACCCACCAGGAACGGGAACGCGCCGGTCGTGCCTTCATCGTTGAACAGGTTCTTCACGTAGAGCGATACGCCCCAATCGTCGCGGCTGAAGGTCGTGCTCAGGTTCCACAGCTGAAACGAATCGATCTCGGCGTAGCTGCGGGAAAAGATCGAGTCCGGCGCATAGGTCGCCGACGCCGGATTCGCGCTGTCGCGGCAGTTGCCGGAGGCCGTGAACGAAGTCAGGCAGTTGTCGTCACCGATGCTGTTCAACACGTCCGACTGATAGTAGCCGGTCAGCACGGCGTTCATGGCGATGCCGTTGGCAAACGTCATGTCGTAGCCGAGCGCCACGTTGAAGACGTGCTTCGCGGTGCCGGGCAGGCGGTCTCCGTCAGCGGCCACCTTGTCCGTGAACAACGGGCCGCCATAGAAATTGCCGGCCGGCTGGTACACGTTGTCGGTGAGTTCGGCGTCGGCATACGTGTAGCCTAAGCTGTACGTCAATGAGTCGGTGATTGCGCCGGACAGCTCCACCTCGAGACCCTGTGTCCGGGCCGATTCGCCATTGATCGCGGCGAAGAAACCCCAGTTCGAAGTGGCCGTGTTCAGCTGCGGATCCTGCCAGTCGGTGTAGTACAGGGAGACCGCGAAAGTGACGAGGTCCGTCACGCCCTTGTAACCGAGCTCGTAGTTGTCGACCGAGTCCGAATCGAACGTGAAGTAATCCGGGTTCTCGGCGTACTTGCCTGTGGTCGGCACCGCGTTGGCGCCAGCATGACGATAGCCCTGCGAATACGTCGCGTACAGCATCGTGTCGGCGGTGACATCCCAGGCGAAATTGGCCTTGAACAGGAATCCGTCGTCGTCGATCTTCTCCGATGCTTCCCCCGGTGGCGCAAACACGGAATAGATCGGCACGTCGACCAGGGCGTCGACGTCGACCGAGTTGTCGAAGTAACGCCCGCCGAGCGTGAGGTGCAGGTCGTCGGTGAAGTTGATGGTCGCCTCACCGAACAACGCGACCTCTTCATACGCCTGGTTGCGACGGAACAGGAAATCCTGGTTCGTGCTGTACGGCGCGAGTCCGTACCAGTCCAGGGCGTCGAGGAAAGGAATGTAGCCGACCAGGAAGCTGTTCTGGCCCAGGTCGTAGTCCTGGTCCACGTAGTACAGGCCGGCCGTCCAGTCGATGAACTCGCCGCCCTGCGAGACCAGCCGGAATTCCTGCGCGAATGCCGTGTCGTCGTAGAAGCGCTCGGCCTGCGCGATCGGCCGCGGCGAGCTGCCGTAGAACGCGAACCAGCCGTTGCGTGCGTACACGCCCGAGTTGTCGCTGATACCGGACCCGGTGTGCTCGTAGTACGAAGTGCTCGACGTGAGTGTCGCGAAGCCGAGGCCGACTTCGAGTTCGAGTGCGGCGAGCTGCACTTCGCGTTCGGCAGGCTCGAGCTGGACGGCGCCGAATTCGTAGTCGTCATACTGGCCGCCGTTGACCAGGTCTGCGCCGCGCGTCACCTGGCGACGCCCGCCGACTTCGTCGTCCTGCCACTGGTAGGACAGCTGCGCGCTGAAATTCTCGCTCGGTTCGAAACGCAGCGCGGCCCGGGCGTACTTGATGTCGACTGAATCGACGTCCTTGACGCGCCGGTACTCGGGCAGCGCCGTCAGCACGTCGCCGTTGACCACCGGGTCGCCGTTGGCATCGGTGCGATAGACATTCGGGTAGTCGACGATGCCGTCGTTGTCGATCATGCCGGCGTTGATGCGAAACGCGGCCGTCTCGGTCAACGGCACGTTCAGCATCAGGTCGGGGTTGAAGTTGTAGCCGTCGGACCCTTCGGTCACGCCGAAGTTGACGCTGGCGCTGCCTTCGAAATCCTTGGGATCGGGCCTGTTCATGATGTAGCGGACGTTGCCCGCCAGCGAGCCGGAACCGTACAGCGTTCCCTGCGGCCCGCGCAGCACCTCGATCCGGGCGATGTCCTTCAGCACGAAATTGCCGAACAGCGCCGTGTCGTCGACGTAGGTGGCCACGGTTGGCGGCGCCGCCAGCGGCACGTCGCCGTTGGTGCCGGAGTCGACGTTGATGCCGCGGATCACGATGCCGTTGGTGACGCCGGAATTGCGAAAACCACGATCCTGCACCGTCACGCCCGCCATCGTCCGCAACGCCTCGATGGAGTCGTTGATGTTGGCCCGCTCGAGCGTTTCGCCCGTCACCGCCGAAATATTGAACGGAATCTCCTGCACCGTCTGATCGCGGCGGGTCGCCGTGACGACGATTTCCTCGAGCACAGGTCTCGTCTGCGCAATGGCGGCTGGCACGGCGCATTGCAGGCCTGCGGCAGCCACGGTCATCGCGATGAAACCTCGGCCGGGCCGGGCACGGTGCAGGCACCGCCGCACCTCGATTGCCAGCACAGTGCCTTGCGATTGAATCTCGTTGCTCATGACGTCACCCCTGTCATTGCGGAACTGTCCGGCTTGATCGCCGTGTTGGTCTGAAAATAGACGAGCCGTCGATCGACCCATAGAACCAGATGCCGACGACCGATTGGTCCAGATTGATCAACCGACCTCCTCGTCCGTCGACGCGGAACCCGGGACAGCCATCGCGCCGAGCTGACGCAGGGCCGGTGACGACGCCTGTCCCGGCTGGTACTGCGGAAAGACGACTGCGCTGTCGCGGAAGCTCTTCATCGGTTGCCCGAGCCCGAGCAGGCCGCGGCGGCGGCTTCGGCGCACGAGTCCGAGGTCCATTTCGACAGGGACGATCTCGTACCCTGTGCCGGCCTGGTGGACGACGCTGCCGTCGGGCGCGACGACGAGCGAGCGGCCGTTGCCGAGCCTGCCCGCGCAGTTCACGTCGACGAACCAGCACTGGTTGACTGCAGCATTGGTGCGCGCGATCGCGAGTTCGAGGTCGCGGTCGATCGTGTTGGTCATGGTGGGATGAATCACCACTTCCGCCCCCATCCAGGCGAGGGTCCGCGTCGTCTCCGGGAACCACATGTCGTAGCAGATCGAGACGCCGAACCGTCCGATTTTCGGCACGTCGAACACTACGAATTCCGTGCCGGGCGTGACGCCCTGCTCGTACGGCAGGAACGGAAACATCTTGCGATAACGCGCGACGACCTGGCCGCTGGGATCGATCACCGGTGTCGTGTTGTAGATGCGATCGCCGTCGCGTTCGTGGATCGAGCCCGGGACGAACCAGAGCCGCAGGTCGCGCGCGATCTGGCAGAGCGACTGCTCCAGGGGCCCTGGCAGTGGCTCAGCGTTCGAGGTCTGGGGGCCGCGCAGTGACAGTTCGCCCAGCACGACCATGTCGACCCAGGGAAACCGGCGCTTCAGGCGCTCCATCTCGGCGCGGACGATCTCCAGATTGTCCTGTGCCGTCAGTTCGAGCTGCAGCCCGGCCACCGCAAAGTGCGTCATCGTCCCCACCCCCTCCGCGTCGCTGGACGCGGCTCAGGGAGGCTAGGCCAAACGACAAGGGGGGTGTAGTACCAGTTGGGTACAGCCGATAGGGCCAGACGGGTTTACCGTCCGCTGGTCAGCGACTCGCCGCGGCTTCGAATGCGAGCGTGTCCTCGATGAACCCCGACTCGAGATAGAACTTGATCCGTTGGCCGTCGAGCACCACTGCATACGAAGCAGGTTCGGCGTACGACCAGCGCTGCCACTGGCGCACATAGCGGTCGCCGTCCAGCCACCAGCGACCGTAGTCGCGGTCCTCTCCGGCAGATCCGGCGCGACCCGTCATCGACCCGTCTGCGTGCAGATGAATCTCCACCGGCTCGCCGTAGACACGCTGCGTTCGCATCACGGCTCCCGGCAAATTGTCGAGCAGGTCGTCCCGCATGAGTCGCCGACCGACGCACAGGTCGAGGTGCTCCGTGGCGCCCGAGGTGAACTCGCGCACGACGGCGGCCAGCCGCGCAACGCCCTCACGGATGCGATGTGCCGGGATGCCCGATACACCCATGCGGAAGCAGTTCAGTGGCCGCCGCGAGAGCGCATAGAAATGATCGACGGGCTCGACCAGCACGCCGCGCCGCGCCGCCTCGTCCACCAGGCGCGAGACATCGAGGTCATCGGAGCCTTGCACCCAGAGCACGGTCCCGCCCTTGCTCGGCGCAAGCGCCACCCAGGGTGGCAGATAGAAGTTGAGGGCATGGCGCAGGGCATCCCAGCGCTGCCCGAAGGTTCGATGCAGGTTCGCCGTGAGCGCATCGTAATGTCCCAGCCGGATGAAGTGTGCCATCGCGCGCTGGTTGTTGCGCGGCGGTTGTCCCACCATCAACCGGCGCAACTTGCGGGCCTCGGCGATCAGCTCGGGTGCCGCCACCATGAAGCCGAGACTCAGGCCAGGCGCCAGTACCTTGGACAGGCACGACACGTAGATGACGCGGTTTTCGCGGTCCATGCCGCGCAGCGCCGGGTGTGGATATCCCCTGTAGTTGCTCTCGCAGTCGAAGTCGTCCTCGACGATGAGCATGTCGCGTTGCGCCGCCTTCTCCAGCAGGGCCCGACGACGCTCGAGCGACATCGTGACGCCCGTCGCCGCCTGGTGGCTGGGGGTCACATAAACGATGCGACTGTCATCGAGCGCCGCGTCGACGAGCATGCCGTCGCCGTCGATCGGCTGGTGCACGATCGGCGCGCCTCGTCGCTGCACGAGATGGCGCATCTCCGGATAGCCTGGCTCCTCCATGGCGACCGGGACGCTCGCATCCACCAGCAGTTCGGCCAGCAGGTACAGCGACTGCTGGGCGCCGACCGTGATCAGGATCTCCTCGGCGCGCGCGTTGATGCCTCGTCGCGGCAGGATCTTGGTGCGCAGTTCCTCGATCAGCATCGGATCGTCGAGCCCGCCCGTCGCTGCAGACCAGACGCCGATGTCGCCACTGCCGAGCGCATAGCGGCCGGCTTCGCGCCACTCGGCCACCGGAAACAGCGACGTATCGAACTGGCCGTCGAGAAAGCAGAATGGATAATCGCGGGCGTCGGCCGGCGCGATACGGGCAATGTCCGGGTTGGCGCGCGACTTGAGCCACTGTTGCCATGGTCCGGTGATGGATCCCCGCTCGCCCGGCGCCTGCGGCGGATACGCGGGCGTTGCCAGTCGGCGAGCGACGTAGAGACCGCTGCGGGCTCGACTGGTGAGGAGACCTTCAGCGACGAGTTGCTGGCAGGCAATCACGACCGTGTTGCGCGCGACGCCGAGTTGCTCCGCCAGCCTGCGCGACGACGGCAAGCGCGTGCCAGGCTTGAAAATGCCCAGGTGGATGGACTCGACCAGCTTCTGCCTGATCTGTGCCTGCAGACCCAGCTTGCTGTCCGACTCGATGTAGATCAGCGCTTCGGATTCCGCCATGGCGGCCAGTATAGGGAACCATCCTGGGTTGCGGTGCGAGCCGCCGCGCCACTGTCCCCTCAGGTCGCGGGCGCCCGCGATTGCGTGATGCGGAACCGGGAGGCGACGAACGCCAGGTCCGTGAGCGTGGCGTTGCCCGCCGGGTTGAGTCCCGTTACGTGGTAGTCGCTGTATGCCGCGGCGAAATTGAGCGGCATCGGCCCGGTGAGGTTGCAGGTGAGCTGCGCGCCCGCCGCCGAGTACGCTGCAATTGCACGCTCCATGTACTGCTCGTCCGTGGAGTACAGGAACGCGGTGATTCCGCCTCCGGCGCGTGCGTCTGCGGCTGCCTCCGCGAGCGCGGCATTGCGGTCGTCGGTCGTGATCACGAAGCCGATCGGTCCGAAGCGCTCTTCACCGTACAGGTCCCTGGCGCCGGCCTCGATGCCGACCAGCAGCGGGGTACGCGTGCGAGCATGCGCAAACTCAGGGTGCACGTACGGGGACGAGGCCAGCAGGACCCTGCCGCGACGTGATCCCGCCTCCGCCATCTGGTCGATGAGCGCAGGAGTGGACGCCGCCTGGATTGCGGCCATGATCGGCGCGGCGCGCTTCGGGTCTGCCGCGATCGAAGCGATCGCCTGCGCCAGCAGCGAACCGAATTCATCCGCACCGATGCGGCCACCGGCATGACGAATGCCGTCACGCGGCACGTAGACGTTTTGCGGCGACGTGCACATCTGCGCCGAGAACAGGCTCATCGTCGTCGCGAGACTCTTGACCACCGGCTCGAGCTGGTCCACCGATTCCACGACGACCGTGTTCACACCCGATGTCTCGGAATAGCAGAGCGCCGGGTAGGCATTCGCCTCGACCCAGGAACCGAAGCGCGCACTGCCCGTGAAATCGATGATTGCGGTCTGCGGATGCTTGACCAGCACCTTGCCGACCGGAGCCTCCGCGGAGTCGAGACAGAGCGTGACGAGGTTGGGTGAGAATCCCGCGCCGGCAATCACCTCGCGGAACGTGCGCACGGCCAGCGCCATCGGCAGGATGGCCGTCGGGTGGGGCTTCACGATCACGGGGTTACCCGTCGCGAGGCTCGCAAGCATCGCCGGGTACGCATTCCAGGTCGGGAACGTGGCGCAGGCAAAGCACACGGCGACACCGCGCGGGACCAGCTGATAACGCTTGCGCAGCCGGATCGTCGTCGATCCGAACCGCCGTTCCCACAACGCCTCGGCGGGCACGTCCACCATCGCGGCCTGTGCATACGCAAGCGCCTCGACGCCGCGATCCAGCGCATTCGTGCCGCTCCCGGCGTAACTCATGGGACCGCTCTGGCCGGCCGTGTGCATCACGGCTTGCGCCGTCTCGAACACGTTGCCGTACAGTCGATCGACGATCTCCATGCAGACGCCGAGACGCGCCTGCGGCTTCGCGGCCGCCCAGGCCGGCATCGCGGCACGCGCAGCGGCAAACAGTGTGTCGATGTCGGCGCGCGGGTAGTCGATGCCCAGCGGCTCGAGCGTGTACGGAGAAATCTCGCCGCCGATGCGATCAAGTGTGCCGGGCTGATCGAGTTCGAAGCCCCGCCCGAGCTGGGCACGAAACGCGGCAATGCCCGCCGCGGCGGCCGCAGCGCCCCCGCGATGCCGATCCGGTGTTTCGGGAAACAGCGTGAAGTAGCTGCGCTCGCGGCAGGCCAGTCCCGCGGCGCGCAGCGAAGCTTCGTGCTTGTCGAACAGCTCGAGCGCGGCGCTGGTCATTTCGTTTTCCTCGCTGCGCTCTTGCCGCCAGCGGTCTTCCTGACGAACTTCCGGCTTGCCGTGCGTACTGGTCGGCCGCGCAAAGCACCACGCGGGGATGCTTGAGCCTGCGCCGGCCGCCACTGCAGGCGGTGCACACGCCGTCCGCCGGGAACGATTTCTTCGGCCGACAGCGTCAACGTCCGGCCACGCATCTGGATCTTGCGTGTCTGCACCGTGCCGACCAGCGCCGGATTGTGCGAGATCGTGACGTGATGCTCCACCGCCTGGCCGACGATGCGCCAGCGGCAGCAGTAGCCGAAGAAAGTGTCGAAGGCCGCGGCCCTTTCGTCTTCGGGTGCGGCACGTGGATTGCCGCGCGACAGGCGTGGTCGTCCCGCAGCCATCATCGCAGCGCTCATCCAGCCGTCCGGCGTGTACACGAGCAGGCCGATTGCGCCGGGACCCAGCGGCTCGGTGACGGAACCGTCCTCGTAGGTGATGAACCAGCGCTGCAATTGCCAGCTGCCTACCAGCCGTTTGCGGTCGAAGTCCTTCATCACGGACCGCGACCGAACGCGGGTTTGCGCAGAGCCTCGGCGTATTCGGCCGCGTAACGGTCGACGATCGCCGCGGTCGATTCGACGGCGCGGATGTGGTCGACGCCCTGCCCCGCCGACCAGATGTTCTTCCAGGCCTTGAGCTGGCCCTCGGAATTCGTCCAATCCATCTTGTCCTTGCCCACCAGCGCGTTCGGATCGAGGCCCGCCGCGATGATGCTTTCGCGCAGGTACCAGGCGTCCGCCCCGGTGAACGTCCTGGTCATCACGAGGTCTTCGAACGATGCGCGCACCACCATGTCGCGGTATTCCTGCGCCGCGAGACTCTCTTGCGCGCAGATGAAAGGCGTACCTGCGTAGGCAAGGTCTGCGCCGAGCAGTTCAGCAGCACGCACGGCGCCACCGTGGCCGATGCTGCCGCCAAGGACGATGATGCCGTCGTAGAACTCGCGCACGGCCTGCACGAACGCGAACGGTGAAACCTTGCCGGTGTGGCCGCCCGCACCCGCGCTGACGAGCACCAGGCCGTCGGCCCCCGCTGCCGCGGCCTTGCGCGCGAACGCCAGGCTGCTGACGTCGGCGAACACCGTTCCACCGTAGGCATGGACGTGCTCGACGGCCTGTGCCGGACTGCCGAGTGCCGTGATGACGAGCGGGGGCTGATAGCGGTCGACCAGCTCGAGTTCGGGGCCCAGGCGGTCGTACGAGCTGTGCATGACGAGGTTCAGCGCCCAGGGGCCAACCTTGCCGGGCGCTGCCTCGCAGGCCTCGGCATGACCTGCCACGACCTGGCGCAACCAGTCCTCGAGAATGGCGATCGATCGGGCGTTGGGAGTCGGAAACGCGGCCGCGATGCCGGCCCGGCAGGCGGCCAGGACCAGGCCCGGGCCCGAAACCAGGAACATCGGCGCGGCGATCAGCGGCAGCCGCATTCCCTCCGTCAGGGTTCGCAGGCGCTCGGCCCGGCTGGCCTTGGCGACATTCGACACTTCACAACTCCCCTATGACTTGCACTATAGTACTCTGGTACCGGGCCCTGTCGACAGCGACTTTCCAGAGGAAACGCATGATGCGCAAGTACACGGACATCACCACGCAGGATCCGCCGGATCGACCGACGTGGGTCGACGGCATCGACAACCCCTACCTGCATGGCCCCTACACGCCCGTCGTGTCCGAGATCACCGCCGTCGACCTCGAGGTCAGCGAGGGCGAGATTCCCGCGGACCTCTACGGCGCGTACATGCGCAACGGTCCGAACCCGGTGTTCAAGCCGCGCGGCGACTATCACTGGTTCGACGGCGACGGCATGGTGCACGGCGTGTACTTCCGCGACGGCCGCGCGAGCTACATCCGCAAGTGGGTCCAGACGCGCGCCCTGCACGACGAGATCGAGCGTGGCAAGGTCGAGTTGTCCGGCATCATGGGTCCGTACGATCTCTCGCGCGTGGCCGGGCACGAAATCGAGGCGATGAACCCCGACTACTGCAAGGACACGTCGAACACGACGCTGAACCTGCACAACGGCAGGATCCTCTCGGCCTGGTACAACGCCGGTCGCGTCTACGCCCTCGACCCGCTGACGCTCGAAACCGCAGGCGAGCAGGATTTCGCCGGCGGCCTCGACACGCCGATGAACGCGCACGGCAAAACCGATCCGCGCACCGGCGAGTTCATCAACTACGGCTACGCCGATTTCCAGCCCTGGCTCACTTACTACGTGATCTCGGCCGACGGCAAGGTCAAGCACCGCGCGCGCATCGACCTGCCCGGTCCGCGCCTGCCGCACGACACGACGATCACGCCGAACTACACGATCCTCCACGACTTCCCTCTGTTCCATGATCTGGACGTGCTGAAGCGCACCGGACATCGCGTGGTGCAGTTCAAGCGCGACCTGCCGACGCGTTTCGGCGTGATCCCGCGCTACGGCACCCAGGAGCAGGTGCGCTGGTTCGAGTTCGAGCCGGGCTACGTGCTGCACATGGTCAACGCGTGGGAAGACGGCGACTGGATCACGATGGACGGCTGCTTCCAGCCCGACCCCACGATCCGCCGCAACCCGCAGGAAGGCCCCCTGGCCTCGATGCTCGCCTACCTGCGCTTCAAGGGGCACATGCGCCGCTGGCGCATGAACCTGAAGACGGGCGAGAAAAGCGAACAGCAGCTCTCCGATCTCAACACCGAGTTCTGCCTGCCCGACGCCGAGCAGTACGGCGTCCACACGCGCTACTCGTACCACCAGCTGATCCCGACCGACCTGCAGACGCTCGCGTTCGAAGGGCTCGTCAAGTACGACCACGACCGGGGCACGAGCGAGGTCTACAACTATCCCGCCGGCTGGTTCCCGAGCGAAGCGCCGTTCGCCAGGAGCACGCGCGGTGGTGACGAGGACAGCGGTTACGCGATCACGCTCGCGACCAACATCCGCGATTACCGTTCTGAGGCCTGGATCTTCGACGCCAAGCGGATCACGGCCGGGCCTCTGGCTCGAGTGCGGCTGCCTGGCCGGGTCGCTGCCGGGTTCCACGCGTCGTGGTTCCCTGGCGAGCAGCTCTGGCCTCAGGCGCGCGCGGTCGGCTGACGCGCGAGCTCGGACTCGAGATACGCCACGAGCGATCGTGGCGTGTCTTGCGTCGTGCGCGTCCGGTCGTAGACGTGCGCGGGGCGGATCGCGCGATCAAACCACACGAGTTCGTGCTCGGGTTGTGCCGGACGCGTTCCGGCCAGCCAGAGCGCCGTATCGGCGCCCGCCGCAGCATCGCGCAGGATCGGCCGCAGGATCTTGCGAAACCTCGGCAGCGATCGCTTCACGCCGTCCGTGTCGGCCCAGCCGGGATGCATCACGTAGAAGGCGATGCCGCGCGACCCGTACGTGTCGCGCCAGTACTGGTTCAGCACGATCTGCGCCCGCTTATGGAAGCCGTACGCGAACACACCGTTGTACTTCGCAGGATCGGTGACGTTCAGCATCGCGACCATCAGCGGCATGTTGTAACCGCCGCCCGACGTCATGTTGATCACCGTGGCCTTCGGGCCAGCCAGCAGGCCAGCGCGAATGAGCCCTTCGGTGAGCTGGTAGTGGCTCAGCAGGTTCGAAACGAACGAGCTTTCGCGACCCTCTGCCGTCACCGACAGATCGTCGAGCAGCACGCCGACGTTGTTGACAAGGACGTCGAGCTTGCGGCCCGCTCCCTCGAGCCGCCGCAGCAGGCGCTCGGTGTCGGACTGCAACGTGAAATCGCAGCATTCGGTTGCGACGCCCTGGATGCCCGCCCGGCGTGCGTCTTCGCGCAGGACTGCCAGCTTGGGCTCGCTGCGAGCCACCGCGGTGACGGTCGCCCCGGCGCGCGCGGCCTCCAGCACGATGTGCCGGCCGATGCCGCCCGAACCACCCGTCACCAGCCAGTGCTGGCCCTGGTAGTCCGGCGTGAACCTGTCCCACGACAGGCTGCGCCAGCGGTAACCGACCTGGGTGAAACTGCCCGTGAACCTGCTGTAGAAGCCGACGATCTTCTTGAGCTGCTGGTAATTCATCGAACCCCCGCCGGACGTTGGTGGCTGCGGCCTGAGCGGCCGAAGCCGGATGCTAGACTTGCGACTTCAGACTGACGATATCAAACAATGGCGACCAGCAAGACCGTGCGGCGGACTACGGGGGCCCGCGACATCGAGACCGTGCGTGCCCTGCTGCACAGCGGCGAGGTCGCGCGTGCGCTGCAGGTCATTGGCGATCGCTGGTCTTTCCTGCTCATGCGCGACGCTTTTCTCGGCGTTCGTCGCTTCGAGGACCTGCGGCGTCGCACTGGCGCGTCCCGCGGCACGCTGACCGCGCGGCTCAACGCGATGGTGGATTCGGGACTGTTGTACCGCAGCCCGTACGGCAGCGCACCGAGCCGGCTCGAATACCGGCTTACCGAGAAGGGGCTCGCCTTCTATCCCGTGGCGCTCTGCATGTGGACGTGGGAGAGCCGCTGGGGTGGCGAGTTCGGCTTGCCGCCCAGGCTCGTTCACACGGCGTGTGGCAAATCCCTGAACCCGAGCCTGGTGTGTGCGCATTGCGAAACCAGCATCGGCTGGCGCGACATGGTCTTCAAGCCGGGCCCGGGTGCGCACAGCTACGCGCCTCCGCCGACCTCCACGCGTCGTCGCGAGAGCACGACCTCGTCCAGCGGCGCTGGCGTCGACACGACGATGTTCCACAGCGTCGACACCGTCGGCGACCGCTGGACCGCGCTGCTTGTCGGCGCGCTGTTTTTCGGGCTGCACCGCTACGACGACATCAATGCCGCGCTCGGCATCGCGACCAACATCCTCGCCGACCGGCTGCGCCGGCTGCTGGCAGCGGGCGTGATCGAGCAGCGTCTTTACCAGGACCATCCGCCGCGCTACGAGTACCACCTGACGGACAAGGGCTGGGACCTGCTGCAGTTCACCATCGCGATGCACGACTGGGGCACGCACTGGATTCCGTCCCCGCACGGTCCGGGGCTGCTGCTGCGTCATCGCCCCTGCGGGAAGCGCCTGCGCGTCAAGGTCGTCTGCGGCAGTTGCGGCGCTGCGGTCGAGGCACGCGAAGTGCAGATTCGCGGTCCGGTGCGACAGCCCGTCGCTCAACGGCGTGGCGGCCAGGGGAAGAAGCCACTGGTGCGCCGCACGTAGTCTTCGTATCCCGGGCGCTTCTTGAGCATGCGCCGCTCGACCAGTTCCTTGCCCATCATGCCGAGGATCGACCACGTCATGAGCGCGGGCGAGAAGACGGTGAACCAGCCCCAGGGATGTTCGCAGGCCACGAGCCAGTAACCCCACCACACGCAGGTCTCGCCGAAGTAATTCGGATGCCGCGAGTAACGCCACAGGCCGCTATCGAGCACCTTGCCGGCATTGGCCGCCACGGCCTTGAAGCGCGCCAGTTGCCAATCCGCAGTTGCCTCGAACGCCACACCGATCAGCACCAGCGCCGTGCCGAGCCAGGCGAGCGGGCCGAGCGTTGCCGGCGTCGGCGCCGTCTGGGCCACGAGAAACGGCGCGATGGCGACGAAGACGATTGCACCCTGGTAGAGATTGATGCGCGTCAGGCTGTGCCAGGCGAAATTCCCGCCCTGGTCCTCGACGTGCTTGCGCAGGCGCGCATAGCGCGGGTCTTCGCGTCCCCAGTTGCGCCAGGCCAGGTAGCCACCGAGTCGCGCCGACCAGATGACGGCCAGCACGGCGATCAGGATGCGGCGCGGCTCGGCGCCGTGCGCGACGAACACGCCGAGCACCGCAGCCGCACCGATGCACGGGGCGAACCAGATGTCGACGAGGCTCGAATCGCGCACGCCCAGGCTGACGGCCCACAGCAGGATGAACGAGCCGAAGATCAGTGCGGCGTTGGCGAGCGCGAGACGAATCAGGTCGTCGAGCATGGGTGCGGTACTCCGGAGCGTTCAGATGGAAATCGCGCCGCTCAGCGGCGCGGCCCAGTCGAGGGCACGCTGGCGCGCCATCAGTTCGTCGATGCGGTTCGCAATGACAGCGGGCAGCGGCACGGTCCGCCGTGCGTCGAGATCGGCGGCCGCAGAGACGAACTCGACGACACTGGCGAGACGCTCGTGCGTGACGTTGAGCAGGAACACGTGCCCCTGCACGCGCTTGTCGTTGCGGGCGGTAAAGCTCAGGAACAGCGACACCTCCTCGCCCACGTGCACTTCGTTCAGGAACCAGATGTGGTGTTCGAGATCAAAGAGACCAACCCGCTGCGTGCGAACCCATTCCTCGCTGACGCCGAGCAGCTCCAGCAATGGGTCGCTCGTCAGGTCGTACATCGTCAGGTGATGCTTCACGTTGACGTGACCGTTCAGGTCTTCCCACTCTTTCGGCACGCGCACCCGCACCAGTTCGGGAAGCTGTCGCACCTGCTCGGGCGTGGGCATCGTGACTCGCAAGGGCTGCACTCCTGCGCCGGCAGTGGACCGGTCGCTTGCACAATCGAACGCAGGCTCCTATCCTGACTTTGCCGACGCAATCCAGCAAGGGCGGAAGCGAGTGACGAAGGCACACGCATCCCTGCCGTCCGGCTTCGGTACGCGCTCGATCGCGGCCGATGGGTGCACAGTCAGCCTGAAGGGGCCAGTGGCCGCGCCAGCAGCGCCAGGTGGTGCGCGGCCGTTTCCTGCGGAGCCTCCAGCATCGGCACGTGCCCGACGTGCTCGAAGATCACCGCCACGCTGTTCGCGATGCCGCGCCGCAATTCGTCGACGACGCTCACGTCGATCAACTGGTCGTGCCGGCCCCATACGATCAGGGTCGGCGCCCGCACGTCGCCCAGTCGCGCGTTCAGCACCCCCGCGATGCCCTCGCTCGCGAGTGTCCAGAAGACCTTTTCGAGCACCCGCTCGTTGGCCAGCGCGTCGTCGAGCAGGACTCGCTTGAACTGGCGTGGCATGAAGGGTGGCTTGCGGTAGACGAAAGCCAGCAGTCGCTCGACGTCCGCCATCGTCTTGAGCTCGAGCGGATTCTCGCGCCGCTCGATCGCCCGCTGCAGCTCGCTGGTGTTCGCGCCCGCCACGCCCGCATTGTCCAGCAGCGCCAGCGACGCCAGTCGCCCGGGAAAGTCGAGCGCGAACCGGAGCGCGATGAAGCCCCCCATGCTGTTGCCAGCCAGGTGACAACGGTCGATGCCCAGTGCATCGAGGAACTCGCACAGCCGACGTGCCTGGGCCTCGACGCAGTAGTCACGGTCCACGCTGCGGTCACTCTCGCCAAAGCCAGGCAGGTCAGGGCAGATCACCCGATGGTGCGGCGTGAGATACGGCGCGTAGAGGGTCCAGTTGTCCTTGTCGCCACCAAAGCCGTGCACCAGCACGACTGGCTCGCCCGTTGCCTTGCCGCCGTCCAGGTACGGCCACTCGATGTCACCGACGCGGACCGTCCTGCGGGAGAGGCCAGCGCGACGCCGGAGCAGATTCTTCACGGCATCGAACAACAGTCGCGGCCGCGTCCAGTACAGCGTCGTGACGCCGACCAGCAGCAGGCCGAGAGCGAACAGCAGCAGTTTCATGGCCTGGCCTTGCGCGCAGCACGGGTCGTACGTCTGGGCTTGCGCCTGGCCACGGCTTGCGCCGAGGCACGCTTCGACCGGCGCAACTCGGTGAACGACTCCTGCAGGCAGCGGACCAGGACGTCGACGTCAGGTACCAGCTGCCGGTCCGCCGTGATGCAGAAGCTGACGATGCCGTTGTAACTGTGGGCGGCGATGAACAGGCCCAACCCGTGCGTGACCGGCCCCATGCCGAACTGGTGCGTGAGCCGCGCGCCGTTCATGTACAGCGGAAACTGCGGACCCGGCACGTTGGTGATGATGAGGTTGGCCTGGTTGCGGGCGATGCGCTCGTTGGTCACCAGCCGGGCGACGGCCGCCAGCGTGGCGCCGGGAATGTGTCGCGTCAGATCGGTGAGCAGGCGCGCGCCGAGCCCCGCCTTCGCTTCCTTGGCTTCGCGCGTGTGGTTGCGGATGGCCTGCAGCCGCGCGACTGGATCGGCGATGTCCGTGCCCAGTTCTACCGTCATTGCCGAGAGGTTGTTGCCCGATACGGCGTCCTGGCCATTGCGCGGACGAGCGTTGATCGGCGACACCGCGACCAGCGTGTCGCGCGGAAGATCGCGATGCTGCAGCAGATACCGGCGCAACGCCCCACCGCAGATCGCCAGGATCACGTCGTTGATGGTCGCACCGTCCACTCGCCGGCGCAGCCGGCCCAGCTCAGCCAACGGGAACTCCGCGGCGTCGAACATCCGGTGCGGCGACACGCGGTGATTGAAGCGAGCCACGGGCACCCCGCTCCTCCCTCCGTCCGGCGGCGCGGTCAGCCGACGCTTCGCTGCCGCCACGAGCGCCGGCGACAGCCTCATGACCGCGTTCATCATCCTGACCGGTGACGAGAAATTGGACGCGAGCGCGCGGGTGACCAGCGTGACCGGCGCGGGCACGACCCCGAGTTCGACGCTGGGACCCGCCCGCACCGCTGGGGTCCCCAGGGCATCGCTGTCGCACAATGCGATGAGCGCGTACGAGCCCGAAGCGCCGTCGATTGCCGAATGATGGAAGCGTTGCAGCAGTGCATAGCTGCCCGGCGCTACGCCGGGCACGCCGTCCAGGCCTTCGACGACGTAGATGTCCCAGAGCGGCCGCCCCATGTCCATGGGCCGCGCGAAGTGACGCGCGGCCAGGATGCAGAACTGACGCCAGTCGCCGGGCTTCGGCAGCCGCACGTGGGTGACGTGCGCCTCGACATCGAAGTTCGGATCCTTGACCCAGTACGGATGATCGAGGTCGAGCGGCAGCCGGTGCAGCTTGCGCATGAATACCGGCGAAGTGTGGCATCGGCTCGACACGTGGCGGACGATGTCCTTGAACCGCACCTTGCCGCCCGCAGCGGTCGACGGGTCGTACAGCGTGATGCTCATGACGTGGGTCAGCACGTCGCCGCCCTGCACGTAGAGGAACTGCGAATCCTGCGCGCCCAGTTGCGAGATCATCGTCATGCCTTCATCGCCATGATTTCCTCGGCGCGAGCGAGCGCCTCGTGCCGCATCCGCTCCATGCGGTGCGACAGCGCCCGCAACTCCCACAGCAGCGCCCGTCGCCCGGCGATCGCCTCGGTCGTGCTGTCGCCGGCAAGCCCGAGATGCGTGGCCAGCCGGTATCCGTTCTCGAACAGGATCCTGCCGATCGAGGCCTCGCTGCTGACTCGTCGCAGCAGGTAGGCCTGCCGCCCCTCCTTCAGCGCCAATTCGACGCAGCGTCGCTGCTCGAGCCGCTCGCCGGGACCGAGCCGGGCCAGCAGGTCCACGACCACCGCATAGGCTTCGACATACGGCAGCAGGACCGCGTGGCCGATGAATGGCTGCAACCGTCGCGCAAGCCGCCGGGCCTGCTGGCGGTCGCCGGCAAGACGCTCCGGCCACCTTGGATCGATGCGCTCGAGTTCGGCGACGAGTCCGGCGCGGAACTCCTCGCGCGGCGGGTAGAAGAACTCGAACTTGAACAACTCGCGCAGGCGGTCGGTTTCGGCCCAGAAGGCTGCGGCCACGTCGCCGTCAGGGACATCGTCGACCTTGAACAGCGCCAGCTCCAGGATGGACTTGTCGAGAAAGTGATGGGCGATCGTGTTGCGGTAATAACTCGCAAGTGCGTGTCGGGCGGGTTCGATCGCGTAGACCACCGAGCTGCCCTCGTCGTAGCGCAGCAGCAATCCGCTCGCGGCAAGGCGATCGACATTGACCAGGAACGCCGCGCGATCGTCGGCGGCCAGCTCGTCGGTCATGCGTATGCCGCGGACCCGTGCCCAGTCCGCGAGTACCGCGACGAGCTTCACCAGCTCCTGCGCCGTGGCGCCGCGCGGCGCCGTACCGAGCAGGACCAGGCACATCACGGCAGTCACGGTCAGCGGCGTGACGCGGTTGGCGCGCACCGCGACCTCGAACGCGATCTTCGCGAGCGCCAGCCTGTCGTCCGGCGCGGGCGCCTGCCTGACCACGACGGGGTCGCCCAGGTCCACGCGCACTCGTCCCATCGGCTGGCGCAGCGACCTGACGTAACCGAGCAGCCACTTGAGCGATTCGGGCTTCTTCACGCGGCCCGTCTGCTCGGCGGCGTATTCCTCGACGTCGCGGATCAGGTCGAAGCTCGTGACGAACGGATAGATGTGCACGTCCTCGATGCCGGCGTCGTGCGCGGCATCGAGCGTGTACTTGAGCAGGCCATAGCGCGGCGGCATCAGCTTGCCCAGGCGCGAGCGCGTACCTTCCAGCGCCCACGACATCGGAAAGCGCTTCTCCAGCAGGTAACCCACGTACCTGCGCAGGACGAGCTTGTAGACCGGGTCGTCCTGGAACGTCCGGCGGATGAAAATGGCGCCGGACCGCCTCAGCAGCGCGCCGAAACCCGCGAAGTCCATGTTGACGCCACCGAACGTGTGCAGCATCGGCAGGTCGTTGCTGTAGAGCAGTAGGGTCGGCAGGCTGGCGTCAATGTAGGTCTTGTGAGTAAAGAGCAGCACCGTCGGATGCGTGCGCATGCTCTGGCGCAGCCGCTCGAGTTCCGCGGGGTCAAAGCGCGTCTGGCGGTCGTATCCGCGCGTGAACAGGAAGCGATCCAGGTGCGCGCGCAGGTCGAGCCACAACGGACTTGGCGTGGACACGAGTTCCGTCAGGTAGCGCCTTGATTCCGCCAGGAGGTCGGCCAGCGGACGGCCCTGCGAGTCCGCGATGCGCTCGAGGGCGGGACGGAACTCCGGGCTGGTGAGGATGCTGTCGGCGACGAAGCGCGGCACCTTGTAGCGACTACCCTGGATACCACGCTCTTCGATGTCGAGGGTCACCGCTGCCTCGCGTGCCACGAAGCGCGCAAACGCATGCCTCTCCCGGTGCTCGACCCCTGCCACCTGGCTGGCAAAGCGTTGTCGCAACTCGCCGATCGTCGCGGACGCGCCGACGAGGCAATGCGCGCGCTGCCGGTCCCGCAGGACCATCCACGCCGCGCGTGCTCTCCCGGGACGCCGCGGATCGCCGAACAGCAGGTCGCGCAGGCGCAGCCCGTGCTCGCGCTCGAGATGGGGAATCCGCCACGCGACCCGTACGGGAATGACCGGTCTGTCGTCGTCGGCCGCAAGCGCCGAGTCGAGCTGCTCCAGCGTCAGCGCACGACCCTCGGCAGAGATCGGCAGGACGACGCAATCGCTGTGGTCGGCGGCCCCGTCCGTGTCCCCTCGTGTGCGCAGCCACTCGCGCAGGCAGCGTTCTTCAACGTCGTGACGCGCGTCCAGGATGAACAGTGGCTTCCCGGTGCGGACGAGCGGTAAAGCCAACGGCGCAGCCTGCTCGTCCATGCGGGTCAGCGGGACCGCACTTTGCGGGTCGCGCGCGTGGGCTTGCGCGGCTTCACGACGTTGCGACGCGATGTTGGCGACTTGCCCGCCGTGCGCGGCAAGGCGGGCTGTTCCGGCTGGCCGAGACGGCGCAGAAACAAATTGCGCACGTCGCGCACGTGCCGGTCGAGAGTCGCGGCATGCCAGCCCGACGTGTCGACGGGCGGCAGGACCTCGACCCGTACGCTGGCCGGCCGCATCGCGAACTCGGTCTTGGGCTGGACGTCGCCAGAGTTATGGATGACGACCGGGACGATCGGCACGCCCGCCTGGATGGCGAGGTGAAACGCACCCTTCTTGAACGGGCCCAGCGCCGGCGTAAGCGTGCGAGTGCCTTCGGGCGCAATGCAGACGGACTTGCCGTCACGCCGGATCGCATCGACCAGGGGTTCCATCGCTTTGATCGCGTCCTGCGCGCTCTTGCGATCGACGAACACGACGCCCGCCATCTCGAGCAGCTTGCCGACCACCGGCACGTCGCGCATTTCGCGCTTGGCGATGCCGCTGAAATCGCGCCGCACGAGCTTGGCCAGGATCAGGACGTCGGCCCGGCTCTGGTGGTTGAACAGAAAGATGCAGGGCCGCGTCGTCCAGAGGTACTTCTCGCCCGTCACCTGCAGGTCGATGCCGACGAGCGCGGAACCGTAGTCGCCGAAGGCCGCCAGGGCGAAGTTCGCAGCTTCCCGCGTCGATCCAGTCAGAGCCCAGATCGGCAGGCTGGCCAGCGCTGCAGCGACCAGCGTCGGTGTCGGCGTCAGCGCGCGCGCGTAGTCGAGGAGACCCGGGGTCGCGCGGCTGCTGAATGTCTCCACTGGCCAGCCGCGCTGCACGGCGACCGTGCGCAGTTGGTCGCTGGGATTCAACGGTCGCGGATTGCCGACGCGCTCGAGCAGGTCCAGGTCGTCGTGGCTGTCCGAATAGAAGTAGCTCCGGTCGAGGTCGAGGCCCAGTTCGGCAGCGAGCGACTCGGCCGCCGTGAGCTTGCCCTGGCCGAAGCACAGTGGCTGGACGACGTTGCCCGTGAACTCGCCGTTCGCAATTTCGTACCGCGAACAGAGGATGCGGTCGATGTCGAGTTCGCGCGCCGCGGGCGCAATCTGGTACAGCGTGGCTGACGACACGATGGCCACGGTGTGACCCTTGGCCTGGTGCGCCCGGATGATCTCGCGCGTCTCGGGATAGATCCTGCCAGCGATGCGCTTGCGGTACAGGTCCTCGCCGAGTTGCGCGAAGCTGTCCTCGCGGACTCCCTGCATGAACTTCGCGCCAGCCGTCATCAGGTCCGAGAAGCCGATCCGGCCGCGCCAGTAGCTGGGCCATGGCTGCGACGGTGCCGACGATTTCCGCGGCGGACATCTGGCCGCGTACGAACTTCTCCTGCAGCACACCCGTGGCGGAATAGCCGGCGATGATCGTGCCGTCGAAGTCGAACAGCGCGGCGACCTGCGGGCCGCGCTGCGCCGCCCGCAGCTGTGCAAGGTAGCTGTTTACAGGCGCGACGGCGGTGGCGCGGGAGTCGGCTTTCGGCTTCATGCGGATCGCCCGTTCGAACGGTCCTTCTGGTTCAATAATGCAAGTTGCAACATCGGCCAACGGCCTGGGGGTGTCAAGCAGTGCCTGCCGCAAGACGGCTGGCAGACTGCGCCGCAGCGCAGCGGACTACCCGCCGGACAGCGGTTCGCCGGTCACTTGCACAACTGGACCCTAGCCCCTATTCTCCTCCGGACTCGTTCCAGACCGGCAACAGGGTCCTGCCACGGAGACCGCGCCATGAATCACGCCGACACCGTCCGCGCGTACTACGCCGCCTGGAAAGCCGACGATCTCGACGGCGTCATGGACCTCTGCACGGACGACGTGGTCGCGATCAACGTCCCGATCGGCCCGATCCACGGCAAGGCGAAGGTCCGCGGTTTCTTCGCCAAGTTCGGCAACGGCATGACCGACAAGCGCTACGACGTCCACCGCATCCTCGCGGACGACACGTCGGCGGTCGTCGAAGGCGTCGAGAACTACGTCAAGGATGGCAAGCAGGTCAGCCTGCCCTACATGTCCACCTTCCTGTTCCGCGACGGCCTGATCTGCGAATGGCGCGACTACTTCGACCTGCAGACGGTGTTGAAGCAGCTCGAACTGCCGCTCGACGGCTCGCGTCCGGCAAAGGTCGCCTCGGGCAGCTGAGTTCCCGCATGGAGCTCGAAGAGCGTCGGCCACCCTGGCTGGATCCCGCCGTCCCGGCGCGGGAAGACTGCGTCCTCAAGGCCATGCTGGACACACGCGCGGCACGCCATCCCGAGCGTCGCTTCGCCCTGTTCGAAGACGGCAGCACCTGGACCTACGGCGAATGCCTGGCCGAGGTCCGTGCCGCGGCGGCCGGGCTGCAGCGGCTCGGCGTCAGCAAAGGCGACCGCGTCATCGCCTGGCTGCCGACCGGGCGCACGATGGTGCTTACCTGGTTTGCAGCCAATTACCTCGGCGCCGTGTTCGTGCCGCTCAACACGGCTTATCGCGGCGACGTGCTCGCCCACGTCGTCAACGCCGCCGAGGCAGGCGTGATGATCGCGCACCACAGTCTCGTGGAGCGCCTCGACGGGCTGCAGCTGCCGCACCTGCGCAAGGCCGTCGCGATCGGCGCGGAAGCTCGCACGATGCAGCCCCGGCTCGAGCTGCTCGACGAAAGCACCCTGCGGGGCGATGCCTCGCAACTCGACGACAGCGCCGACATCAATCACTGGGACATCCAGTCGATCATCTACACGTCGGGTACCACCGGTTATTCCAAGGGCGTGCTGTCGCCCTACCTGCAGCTCTACCTGACCGGCATGACCGTGTACGGCTACATGGGCGATGGCGAGGCCATCCTCGTCAACCTGCCCATGTTCCATGTCGGCGGCACCAGCCCGACGTACGCCGCCCTGGTGCGCGGCGGCAGCATCTACCTGGTCGACGGCTTCAGCACGGCGAAGTTCTGGGAGCAGGTGCGCGAAGGCAACTGCGTCACCACCTGCGGGCTGATCGGCGTGATGGCCGCGTTCCTCGCGAAATCCGAGCCGCGTCCGGACGACCACGATAATCCGCTGAAGTGCCTCACGATGTTCCCGGTCAACGAGGACACGGTCGCTTTCGCGCACCGGTTCGGCTTCGAATACCTGACCGGCTTCAACATGACCGAGGTCTCGGCACCGCTGGTCACCGACCTGAATACCCGCGTCTACGGGTCCTGCGGCAAGCCCCGCACCGGCATCCAGGCGCGCCTGGTCGACGACCACGACATCGAAGTGGCGCGCGGCGAGATCGGCGAGCTGATCGTGCGGAGCCTGCATCCCTGGTCGATGAATGCCGGCTACAACGGCCAGCCCGAAGCGACGGCGGCCGCCTGGCGCAATGGCTGGTTCCATACGGGCGACCTGTTCCGTCAGGACGCCGACGGCAACTTCTTCTTCGTGGACCGCAAGAAGGACACGATTCGCCGGCGCGGCGAGAACATCTCGTCGTTCGAGGTCGAGAACGGCGTGCGCCAGTATCCCGACGTCGACGAAGTGGCTGCGGTCGGCGTCGAGAGCGAAATCGCCGAACAGGAAGTCATGATCGTGGTGACTTCGAAGCCGGGGCGCACGGTGGATCCCCGCGCGCTCACCGAGTTCCTGATCCCGCGGCTGCCCTACTTCATGGTGCCGCGTTACGTGCGCGTCGTCGCGCAGATCCCGAAGACCGAGACGAACAAGATCCGCAAGGTGTACTTCCGCGACCAGGGAGTCACGGCCGACACGTGGGATCGCGAGCGCGCGGGCATCAAGCTGCACCGCGACAAGCTCTAGACGGCATCCCGCCTCCGCAATCGCACCGGGATCGCGCTCATGCGCGGCAGGCCGCTGAGGGGCTCGTAGTCGTTCTCGTCGTCGACCAGCGCCGCGGTGCTGGCGCCCTGCCCTGCGCCGGCCTGCGGATCGAAGCCGTGCGCCATCGAGACGACGCCTTCCCGCACATCCGTGGCGCACTGCAGGACCGCATGCACCCGGCCCGCCGACGATTCGATCTCGATGGCACCACCGTCTTCGATACCCAGCCGTCGTGCATCGGCCGGGTTCACGTACGCCGGGTTGAAGGGACGCCTGCGCCGCAGCGCCGGCAGGTGATGCGCGACGGAGTTGTACACCGCGTGCTCACGGCGACTCACGAGCAACAACTCGATGGCGCCGTCAGCCGCAGGGCCGGCTGCAGGAACCGGCGGGTCCGCACCCGCAACGGCCGCGGATGAATTCAGGCGCGCCGAAACGTGCCGCAACTGGTCCAGCATCGTTGTGTCGCCCAGCTGCAGGCGATGCGGCCAGTCTGCATCCCTGGGTTCTGCAAGCGGCTGCGGATCGGGATACAGGTGCCCGTGCGGGTGCTGCTTGATCAGGTCGAGCGGCACGCGACTGCGGCGCACGAACTGCTCCATCAGCTCCTCGGTGGTCGGCGCGTTCTCCATGTCGATCGGCTGGCCGCGATAGGCGAGCTTCAATCCCATCCGGCGCGCGAGTTCGTAGAAGATGCGCCAGTCGGCGAGCACCTCGGATCCTGCCGGCGGCTCGATCAGGCGCGGCTGGTACTGCGCGTAAGGCTCCTGGTACCCGATCGACAACCCGTAGGTCGTGATGCCTTCGTTGCCGAACGACATCGCGGGCTCTTCCAGCCCGAACCGCGGACCGATGACGTAGTGCGCAAGACGACCCGTCGCCGAAACCTGCGGATCGACGACGACGAGCAGGTCGAGCGACTCGAGTGCGCGGCGGGTCTTGGCCTGGTTGGGCCAGGCCAGCAGCGGGTTGCCGCCGACGACGATCAATGCACGCACCTGCCCTTCGCCGGGCGTCAGGATCTCGTCGGCCAGCGCCGAAGTGGGCAGGCCTGCGGCGGTCTCGGTGAGACTGCGAATCCTTAGCGTCTGCCCGAGACCTACGCCCGGCCGCGGCTTCTCGGCCCGCGCGACTCCCGAGAACTGGCGGAACAGGACGCCACGGTTGGGCAACGATTCACCCGCCCGAACCCAGCGCCCGCACACCGTGTTGAGCGCGAGCACCAGGTAATCCATCAGCACGCCGTACGGTGCCATGCTCGGCCCCGTGCCGCTCGTGGCGTTGCCTCGTCGTGCGTTGGCGAACGTCCGTGCAGCCTCGGCAATCTGCATCGCCGGCACGCCGGCCAGCGGTGCGACCCGCTCCGGGGTGAACGGTGCCACGGCAGATCGCAGTGCTTCGAATCCCTGCGTCTCTGCCGCAACGAAATCGCTGTCGTGCAGGCCCTCGGCAAAAATGACGTTGAGCATCGCCGCCAGGAGTTCGACGTCGTGACCCGGCAGGCATTGCAGGTGAATGTCCGCCTTGCGGGCGGTCTCCGTCACGCGCGGGTCGATGACGATCAGCCGGAGCCCGCGGGCACGCGCCTCGTGCAGTCGCTTCGCCGGATTGAACGTCGGGATGCCGCCCCACATCGACACCAGCGGGTTGGCACCCACGAGCAGGCAGACGTCGGCATCGGCAAAGGCCTGCGGTCCGGCGCCCCATCGTCCATGCAACGCCATCGAGATCGGCTTGCCCGGCTGGTCGATGGTGGCGTTGCTGAAGCGCATCGGCGAGCCGATGGCGTCCATGAAGGCGTCGCGCAGCATGACACCCGCGGAGCAGAAATGACTGAAGGTGCCGCCGTACATCGCGACCGAGCGCGGCCCGTGCTGCGCGAGGATCTGCTGGAGGTCGCCGGCCATGCCGGCCAGCGCTGCATCGAGGCCGACCGGCTGCAACAGGCCGTCCGCATCACGCCGCAACGGGTGCAGCACGCGGTTCGGGTCGTAATGGAATTCGTGGAAGTTGCGTCCCTTGACGCAGCTGTACCCGTGATACACGGGGTTGTCGATGTCGCCGATGATGTCGACGACGCGGCCCTGCTCGATCGTGACTTTCAGCCCGCAGGTCGCGTGGCAGAAACGGCAGATGGCAGTCGTTTCGACCACGGGAGTTCCGCCTGGGTGCAGGGCGGTCGGGGCGGTGCGCCTCGCAGCGCACCGCCCCTCGCCGTCAGAACTTGAAGGTGAAGTCGACGCCGTAAGTGCGCGGAATACCGAACTGCGACACTTCCTCGCCGAAGAACGAAATGATGTTCGTCCGGTACAGCTCGTCAGTCACGTTGCGGCCCCAGACCGCCACCTGCCACGGCGCACCTTCCGGTGCGAGCCCGATACGGGCGTCGAGCAGGCCATACGAATCTTCCTTCGCGATGTTGTCGGTCGCCCAGTACATGTCGCTCTGCCAGGTGTAGTTCATCCGGAAGTTGAGCGCCTTACCCCAGCTGCCGAGGCCCATCGTGTAGTCCACCACGCCGGTGACCTGCGTCTCGGGCGTGCGCTGCATGCGATTGTCCGAGCTGTCCAGCCGCTGGCCGGTCGTCGGATCGATCGCCGACTCCAGGAAGTCCTTGTACTTGGCATCGACGAACGAGCCGGACAGCCCGAGCCGCAGGCTGTCGATCGGCACGTACGAAAACTCGGCCTCGACGCCCGTGATCTCCGCACTTGCCGCGTTGTCCGTGATGTTGCACAGGCACGCTGCGTTGGTCTGCGTGACCTGCAGGTTCGTGTAGTCCATGTAGAACACGTCGGCATTGACGCGGAAGCGGTTGTCGAAGAAGTCGGACTTGATGCCGAGTTCGTAGTTCTTCGCTTCCTCCGGATCGAACGGCGTCGACGCCTGCGCGGGGTTCGCCGGAGTGTCGTCGAAGCCGCCGCCCTTGAAGCCTTCCGAGTAGGTGAGGTACGTGAAGATTTCCGGAGTGATGGTCCACTCGAGCGTTGCCTGCGGCGTGACCTGTGTCCACTTCTCGCCGTAGTTCGTCGTGAAGCCCGAGCCTTCCGCGTAGACCCAGGCATTCGGCGCGGTGCAGGTCGCAACGCCCGTGCCGCCCGTCGGCGTGCGGATGATGGTGCCGTCCGGGGCACGGCACAGCGCTTCGATGGTCACGTTGGCACGCGGGTCGTTCGGATTGAAACGGTCGCCCGTCTCGACCACGAGGCCGCTCACCGTGCCGCTCTTGTCGTCCGACGTGTAACGCAAGCCGACGTTGAGCTTGAGGGTGTCGGTGAACTTGAAGCCCACCTGCGCGAAGGCCGCCATGTTCTCGGTCTCGCCCTCGTTGTCCCAGCGGTTCTCGCCGCTCAGCGTCGACAGCGGGTTGTTGCCGCCCGTGATGACCGCGCCGAGGAAGTTCTCGCCGATGAACCGGTCGACCTTCTTGATATTGTCCTGCTTGTAGTACAGACCGCCGATCCAGTCGAAGCGGCTGTCGCTGGGTATCGAAGTAAAGCGGAACTCCTGGCTGAAGGCATCGGCGTTGACGGCTTCGCCGACCGGTTGTGCAAACAGGAACTGGCCGTTGTTCGACGTCGCCGGCCGCGTGCCGTACCTCGCGTTCATCCAGGCGATGTAGGCCTGCCACTGCGGGATGCTCCATTCGAGCGCCTCCGGGCCCGCGCCCGTCTGGTCGTACACCTGGTCGGTGTCCGCCTCGCGGTAGCCCGTCAGCGAGTTGAACGTGAAGGCACTGAAGTCCTTCTCGATATCGAGCGTGAGGCCGTAGCCGTCGCGCTCCATGAACTGGTTGATGCGCGGCTTGTTCTTGTACTGGATGCTCTGGGCGATGTTCTGACGCTCGTCGGTGAGTCCGAGGTAGGCGCGCAGGTTGCTCCACGGCCGCGTGCAGTTGGTGCGCAGGTAGCTGGTTTCGCAGGACGTCGTGCCGCCGTCGACCGCGACGACGTTGATGCCGTTGGTCGAGTCCGAGGAGTAATCGGCGATGCCGCGGACGCGCCAGCCGCTGTCGCCCGGCTCCCACAGCAACTGGACGCGACCCTGGAACGAGCTCAGGTCCTCCACGTCGCGGGCGTGCAGCACGTCGCGACCGTAGCCACTGTGCCTGCGCGCCTGGAAGGACGCGCGACCCGCCACGTCGTCGGTCAGGCCGCCGGTGACGTGACCCGCTACCGTGATCGCATCGTAGTTGCCGAACGAGAGCATCGCCTCGCCCGAGTTCTCGAACTTCGGCGCCGCGGTGATGATGCTGAGCGCGCCACCGACCACGTTCTTGCCAAGCAGCACGCCCTGCGGGCCGCGGATGACTTCGATGCGCTCGAGGTCGTAGAAATCGAAGTTGTAGTCGCCGGTGCGGCCGATGTAGACACCGTCGACGAACGTGCCGACCGACGGGTCGGCCGTCGGCGAATCGAGCCGCGTATTGGTGATGCCGCGGATGTTCAACTCGACGTCGAGCGGCGTGTTGGCGGTGAAGGAGAAGGCCGGCACGCTGTTGGCGAGGTCGCTGACCGTGAAGATCTTGTCTTCCGCGAGCTTCTCGCCCGAGAACGCGGTGATCGCGATCGGGGTGGTCTGCAACGAAGTCTCGCGGCGCTGCGCGGTGACGACGACCTCCTCGAGCCCCTCGGCGGTTTGTGCCCGTGCAGGCATCGCGGCTGCCGCAGAGAGTATGGTGGCCACCGCGTAAGCGACGGACGGCCCTCGACGGGCGGATTGGCGCATGCGATCGAGTGTCATCTAAGTCCCCCTTGGCTTGGTTCTATGGCGATCCGCGCGTTGCAACCCGCAGCGCCACAGTCGCTTGCTTAACTAGACCGCCGTAGGCTACCCCGACCCTAGGGTTGTCGCAAGTCCCCGACAACCCGCGCCTGGAAGTCCTCGTAGGACGCCAATCGCGTCGCGGAACTCCCGGCAAATACCTTCGATACGCAGCGGTCCGGCCGGCAGTTGCGTGAGCGCATCAACTGGAGCCTGCTGGCCGACGTAAACGAGCGGCTCGAGTTCGACTGTTGCACTGCGGCGAGCCCAGCCGCCGGCCGGCGACGATCACCTGGCCGTTGACCCTGGAATGCTCGCTCACCAGCATCGAGACCAGCGGCGCGACGTGTTCCGGCGCCATGACCGCGAGCGCATCGGCATCGCGCGCATGCGCTGCAGTCATCCGCGTTGCCGCGTAAGGCGCTATTGCGTTGCAAAACAAGTCGCGCGCCGCGCCTTCGGCAGCGAGTGAGCGGGCGAGCCCGATCAGGGCGGCCTTCGACGCGGCGTAGGCCGAGAGACCGTGCAACCCATGCAGGCCAGCGGAGGACGTCGAGACGAGGACGCGACCGTGCCCTGCCTCGCGCATGTGCCGCCAGGCCGATGGGTCACGCCGCAGCGTGCCGAAGAAATTGACGTCGAAGATGCTGCGGAACGAATCGAGATCGATCTTGTGGAAGGCCGCGTGCTGGTCGACCCCGGCGTTGTTGACCAGCACGTCGAGCCGGCCCCAGGTCGCCAGGGCCTGTTCGACCATGCGCTCGCCGGCACCGGCCGCGCAGACGTCCTCGTAATTCGCGACGGCCTCGCCACCCGCGGCAAGAATCTCGTCGACGACACGGTCCGCGCTGCCTCGTCCCGTCGCATCGACTTCGCGCCGCCGGTTGTTCACGATGACGCGCAGTCCGTCGGCTGCGAGCCTGCGGGCGTATGCGCGGCCGAGCCCGATGCCCGCTCCGGTGACGATCGCGACGCGAGGACCGGGCCGCAATTCGTGCTTGACCATCCTGGAGTTTCCTTACAGTCTTATTACGCAAGTCTAGGGGCATGATGCCCGATCACGCGGGGGACACAACACCATGAGTACCGCCACGGGCGCGGCCGACGCTTTGCAGCCTCGACTCGAGCGCATGCTCGCCAGGGACGAGATCCAGGAAGTCCTCGCCCGTTACGCGCGCGGCGTGGACCGCGCCGACGCCGAGTTGCTCAAGTCCTGCTACCACCCGGACGCGATCGAGGAGCACGGCGGTAACTACACGGGCAATGCCTACGCCTACGTCGACGGCGCGGTGCCGCGCATCCGCCTCATGGGTGCAATGCAGCATCTGCTGGGCACGAGCCACATCGAATTCGACGGCGACGTGGCCTGGGTCGAAACCTACCTGTGGACGTTCGCCCGGTTTGCAGCGAATGGAAAATCCACGGATACCTTCACGGGCGGCAGGCTCGTCGACCGCTTCGAGCGGCGTCACGGTCAGTGGAAGATTGCGCACCGCCGCACGGTGTTCGACTGGAACCGCGACACGCCGTCGAGCGAAGGCTGGTGCACCGGCTTGTTCGACCCAGCGAAGCCCGGCATGCACCTTGGCCGCAAGGACCCGAGCGATCTGTCCTACGATCGGGCCTGAGCATCCATGAACCCGGCCAAGGCACCTTTCCGCGCCACGTACTTTCCGCCGTCCGACATGCACGTCGAGCGGCGCGCCGACGGCACGCTCGTCGTCGAGCCCGTCACTGAGCTCGCGCCCTTCGTTCCCAACCTGCCGGCACAGCTGTCGGAGTGGGCAGCGCGCGATCCCGACCGTCCCTGCATCGCGGAACGCGCGGGCAAGGGCGGCCCGTGGATCGAGTACTCGTTCGGCCAGTTCAAGCACGCGGCGGATGCGGTCACGCAATGGCTGATCAACCAGCGCCTGCCGGCGGGCCGTTCGCTGTTGATCCTGTCGGGCAATTCGGTCGCGCACGCGGTCGTGAAGTTCGGCGGGATGGCCTCGGGCGTGCCCGTCTGCCCGGTCAGTGCCAACTATTCCCTGATGCCCGGCGATTTCGGCCGGCTGCGGCACGTGGTCAAGCTGGTCAAGCCTGCCGTCGTGTTCGCCGAGCAGACCGGTCTCTTCAAGCGTGCCCTGGAGGCCGTCGATTTCGGCGACGCGATCGTGGTGACGGCGGATCCCTCGGCCCTTTCGCGCCCCGCCATCGCCTACGCCGACGTGCTGGCCACGACCGTGACACCGGCCGTGGAGCAGACCATCGCCCGCCTCGACCCCGACGCACACTCCCTCTACATGCTGACATCGGGTTCCACGAGCATGCCCAAGGCGGTGGTGCAGACGCAGCGCATGGTCGCGGCGAACATCGCCCAGGCACGACAGGTACTCGCACAGACGGCCGGCTGGAACGAAACCATGCTCGACTGGCTGCCCTGGAGCCACGTGTCGGGCGCATGCAACCAGTTCGCCACGCTGTGCAGCGGCGGCCGCTTCTACATCGACGCGGGACGGCCCATGCCCGGGCTGTTCGAGGAATCGCTGCGCAACATCAAGGAGATTCCGCCGAGCTTCCACATCAACGTGCCGTTTGGCTACGCGATGCTGGCCGACGCGCTGGAGCAGGACGCGGAACTGCGCGAGAAGTTCTTCAGCAATCTGCGCCTCGCCCTGTACGGGGGCGCCGGCCTGCCGCAGGCGCTGTACGAGCGATTCCAGCGGCTCGCCGTGGAGACCATCGGCGAGCGGATCTTTTTCACGACGGGATACGGCGCCACGGAAACCACTTCGGGTTGCATGTCGATCTACTTCCCGACCGAAGAAGTGGGGATCGGGCTGCCGATGCCCGGCATGACGCTCAAGCTGGTGCCGAACGGGCCGCGCTATGAAGTGCGTGTCCGCGGCCAGATCGTCACGCCCGGATACCTGTCCAACCCGGAGGTGAATCGCGGCATCTACGACGAGGAAGGGTTCTACCGCACTGGCGACACCGCGCAGCTTCACGATCCGTCGGACATCCAGAAGGGACTGCGGTTCGCGGGCCGCCTCGCCGAGGACTTCAAGCTCGGCACGGGCTCGTGGGTGGCAGCCGGCAAGTTGCGAGCCGAGTTCCTCGAGGCGTTCTCGCCGCTGATCGCGGACGTGGTGGTGTGCGGTGAAAACCTTTCGTTCGTTGCCATGCTCGCCTGGCCCAAGGTGCCGCCGACGCCGGAACTCGAGGCCGAGCTGCGAGCACGACTGCAGGCTTTCAATGCAGGGCGCGGCCTCAGCGAGCGGGTCGAGCGTCTCAAGCTGCTGACCGAACCGCCGAGCGCCGACCAGCACGAAGTGTCCGACAAGGGCACGATCAACCAGCGCGTCGCCCTCACCCGCCGCGCAAGTGAAGTGGAACGGCTGTACGAAAGATCGCCGGGTCCGGACATCATTCTGCCGGCCGGCCCGGGCACCCAGGGCAACAACCCACCTTCGAACGCGGAGCGCTGACGATGGAAATCAAAGGCTGTGTCGGTCTCGTCACCGGCGGCAATCGCGGCATCGGCGAAGCTTTCGTCCGCGTGCTGCTCGAGTCGGGCGCGCAGAAAGTGTACGCAGGCAGTCGCGATCGCGCGGCGGCCGCGCATCTCGTCGAGCAGTATCCGGGGCGCTGCGTCGCGCTCGAGCTGGACGTCACCGATTACGACGAGGTCGCGCAGGCCGCCCGGGAGTGCGGTGACGTGAGCCTGGTCGTCAACAACGCCGGCCTGTTCAGCAACCAGACGCTGCTCGGTGCGCCGGACATGTCGAGCGCCCGCCAGGAAATGGAAGTGAACTACTTCGGCACGCTGGCGATGTGCCGGGCGTTCGCTCCCGTCCTGGCGCGCAACGGCGGCGGCGCCATCGTCAACGTGCTGTCGGCAGCCGCGCTCTGCCCGATTCCGAACATGGGTGGCTACGGGCCGTCGAAAGCCGCGACTCGCAGCTTGAGCGGCTGCGTGCGAGCTGAACTTGCTGCCCAGGGCACGCAGGTGACCGCGCTGATCGTCGGCTCGGTCGACACACGCATGGCCGCGCACGTCGAAGGCGGCAAGGAGAAGCCCGACGACATCGCACGTGCTGGCCTGCGCGCCGTGACCCGCGGCATCGACGAACTCGACACCGATCGCATGGCCGTCGAGGTGCGGGCCGCGCTCGCGCTCGATCCCAAGGGCCTGGAAAAACGCATGGCCCGCATGCTGAACGTGCCCGTCATCCGCACCGGACGCTGAGGAGGCTGCACGATGCCATCCGACATCCTTCATCTGGTGCTGATCTGCGCGGCGACGATTTTCGGCTTCTGGATCACGCTGTGGCTGATCAGTCTCGCGATCAACGACTCGAGCATCGGTGATCCGCTGTACCCGGTCGGGATGGCCATCACCGCCGGCGTGTTCTACCTGGTTTGCGACGGCAACCCGGCGCGGCAGAACCTGGTCCTGGGGCTCACGCTGATCTGGGCCGCGCGCCTGGCGTGGCACATCGGAGCGCGCAACTGGGGCAAGGAAGATCCGCGCTACGCCCGGCTGCGCACCCATGCGGCCTCGCTCGGCCAGAACTACGCCTGGTATAGCCTCACCCACGTATTCCTGTCGCTGGGTGCAGCCAGTGGCGTTGCGATCGCCTTCCCGCTCTTCCTGGCGCAGCGCACGCCTGAACCCCCGCTGGGCACTCTCGCCTTCGCCGGGACCGTGCTGTTCCTGATCGGGCTCACGCTCGAAACAGTGGCGGACATCCAGCTGCGTCGCTTCCTGCGCGATCCCGCGCACCACAACCAGGTCATGCGCGGGGGACTGTGGCGATTTTCGCGCCACCCGAACTACTTCGGCGAGTTCCTCGTCTGGTGCGGCTTCTTCCTGATTGCGCTCGAGACGCCATGGGGCTGGCTCGCGATCGTCAGCCCGCTGACGCTGGCATACATCCTGCTCGGCCCGCTCGGCATCGGTCTCGTCGAGCGCCGCATGCGCAAGAAGCGTCCCGCAGCCTTTGCCGAGTACGAGCGGGCAACCAGCGCGTTCATCCCCTGGCCGCCGCGCGGTTAGAACAACGCTGGGCGGTCGGCGAGTGCCTGCAGGTAGTCGGGCATCGGCTCGCCGGCCTTGAGCCGGTCGAAGAGCGCGCGGTCGAAGTAGTCGCGCCACTCGCTGATCCGCTCGCCCTTGAACGCCAGGATGCCGGCGTAGGGCAGCACCACGCGGCGTCCCTCGTTGGTCACGAAGTCGTCGACCCCCTCCAGGAACACCCGGTTACCGCTGGTCGCGGTTTCGAAAATGCGCCACTTGATGTCGTTCATCTGCGCCGTGAGCTTGCCGGCAAACTCGCGCATCGCCGCCTTGCCGACCAGCGGCGGGCTGCCCACGTGCGAGTGCCAGACGATGTCGTCGTCGATGTGGACCAGCATCCCCTCGAGGTCCTTGGCACGCCACGCAGTGATCATCTTCTGCGTGATCGCGAAGTAGTCGGGTGCTGCAGGCGCAGCGACCGCGCCGCCTGCCGCCAGGATGGGAACGGCGGCGCTGGCCTGCATGAATAGGCGACGGTCCATGGCATTCTCCGGTAGTCACTTTCGTTACAGGACCATAGAGTACGATACGCCGGCGCGCCAGCGCCACGTCAATTGCCGGTCGTCGGACCCTTACCTATACTCGATCGCTCACGCACCCGGGGGCATCGCACTTGCGCACGACTCGCGAAGAACTCGTTCGGGAATATCGGCAGCTCGGCTGGTGGTCGGACACCCGCATCACCGACCTGTTCGACGCCGCTGCTCGCTCCGCGCCTGCGCAACTTGCCGTGCTCGACCCACCGAACCGCGACGTGCTCGTCGGCGGTTCGCCGTTGCGCCTCACGTTCCAGGATGTCGCGGACCTCGCCGACGGCTACGCGCTGCGGCTGCTTGAACTTGGGCTCGGTCGAGACGACATCCTGGTCACGCAACTGCCGAACATCGCGGAATACCCTGCGCTGTACCTGGCGGCACTGCGGCTGGGGATCATCGTCAGTCCGGTGCCGATGCAGTTCCGACGCCACGAACTCGAACAGATCGTCGATCTCACCGGCGCACGCGCGACGCTGACGGTCCGCGCGCTGAAAGGTGCCGATTACGCAGAGAGCGCCGTGGAACTCGGCAGGGGGCGCCCGCTCCAGGTGCTGTGCCTCGGTCCGGACGCCCCGGAGGGCAGTCTCCCCTTCATCCCGGCGCCGCTCACGACCGAGTCACGCGCAGCCCTCGCCGCGCATGTCGACGCATTGCAGGTCTCGGCCGACGACGTCGCGACGATCTGCTGGACGTCGGGGACGGAGGGCATGCCCAAAGGCGTGCCACGCACTCACAACCACTGGATCGCGATCAGCTACGGTCACCTGCGCGGTGCCGGCATCCGCCGCGGCGAGCGGCTGCTGAACCCGTTCCCACTGATCAACATGGCTGCTATCGGCGGTTGCTTCATGAGCTGGCTGCACAGCGCAGGCACGCTCGTGCTGCACCATCCACTGGACCTCGGGGTCTACCTGCGACAGATCGCCGAAGAAAAGCCCGAATACGCGATCGCCCCGCCCGCGGTCCTGAACATGCTGCTCAAGGACGAGAAACTGCTCGCCAGCGTCGACCTCTCGTGCCTGCGCTGCATCGGTTCGGGCTCGGCGCCGCTCGACCCGGAGATGATCCGCGGTTACCAGGAGCGCTTCGGCATCGAGATCGTGAACGCCTTCGGCTCGAACGAAGGCATGTCGCTGATGAGCAATGCCTCGAATGCGGCGAACCCCGAGCACCGGGCGCGCCTGTTCCCGCGCTACGGGCGCGACGAGGTCCACTGGGAATCGCCGCCGCACGCTCACATCCGCACGCGCATCGTCGAACCGGAGACGGGCACGGAGATCCTCGCAGCGGGCAAGCCCGGCGAATTGCAGATCACGGGGCCGACGGTGTTCGACGGCTATTTCCGCGCCCCGCAGATCAATGCCCAGTCGTTCACCGCGGACGGCTGGTTCCGCACCGGTGACCTGTTCGAGATCACGGGCGACGACGATCCGCCCCGGTTCTACCGGTTCATCGGCCGGCTCAAGCAGATCATCGTCCGCGGCGGCGTGAAGATCGCGCCCGAGGAGCTCGACAACGTGCTGTCGCAGATGCCCGATGTGCTCGAGGGCGCCGTCACGGCCTACCGCGACGAGATCATGGGCGAGCGCATCTGTGCAGTCGTCGTGCCGAAGCCGGGCAAGCAGCCGACGCTCGACTCGGTGCGCGCGCATTTTGCGGCGGCGGGCCTGGCGCTGTTCAAGCATCCAGAACGCCTGCAACTGGTCGAGCAGCTCCCGCGCAACAGCGTCGGTAAGGTCGTGCGCGCCGATCTCGCGCGCATGCTTGCCACCAGCGTCGGCTGATCCGCAGCCAGACGATGCCCCGGCATTTCGCACCCGCCGCACCGCGGGTCACGCTGCCGATCGGACAGTTGCTCAGCCTCCAGGCGGCTCGTGACCCGCATCGTCCTGCGCTCAGCTGCGAAGACCTGACGCTGACGCGAGCGGAGCTGGCGGCACGGGTTCATCGCCGGGCCCGCGCGATGGAGGCAGCCGGCGTCCAGGAAGGCGATTTCGTCGCCATCGCCCTGCCCAATGGCACCGCGTTCCTGGAAGTGGCCTTCGCGTGCTGGACCCTCGGCGCCACACCGGCGCCCGTGTCGCACCGGTTGCCACCGCTCGAATTGCAGGCCCTGCTCGAGGTGTTGCAGCCGCGACTGGTCGTCGGGGGCGAAGCCGCGCGGGCCG
The DNA here is from genome assembly GCA_963700045.1 of uncultured Gammaproteobacteria bacterium. Classification (GTDB taxonomy): domain Bacteria; phylum Pseudomonadota; class Gammaproteobacteria; order Steroidobacterales; family Steroidobacteraceae; genus RPQJ01. Next base: position 112,214 of record CAVOWK010000013.1, on the reverse strand, counting down.
CAGGCGTGCCGATCGTCACGGAGCAGTCGCTGTACGACCCTTCCCTGTCCGCGGATCCGCTGCCCGAGCGCGTCTCGCAACACGTCAAGGCGATCGCCAGCGGCGGCAGCACCGGCCGGCCGAAGGTCATCGTTGACCACGCGCGATCGGTGCTCGACCCCGACGTGCCATCGCTCGGGATGCGGCCCGGCGACACGGTTGTCATCCCGGGACCGATGTATCACTCGGCGCCGTTCGGGCTCGCCTATCAGGCGTTGTGCTGGGGCTGCCACGTCGTGATCACGCCGCGGTTCGATGCGGCTGGCACCCTGCGCATGATCGAACGGCATCGGGGCCAGTGGCTGTACCAGGTGCCGACGATGATGCATCGAATCTGGCGACTGGATCCCGCCGAGCGCGCGAGCTTCGACCTCTCGTCGCTCGAGATCGTCTGTCACATCGCGGCCGCGTGCCCGGTCTGGCTCAAGGAAAAGTGGATCGAGTGGCTCGGGCCCGACGCTGTCTGGGAAGTGTATTCGGGCACGGAAGCGATCGCGGCGACGATGATCGGCGGCCGCGAGTGGCTGGAGCACAAAGGTTCCGTGGGCCGCCTGATGCCCGGAGCCAGCGTTCGAATTCTCGACGAAGCCGGCAACGACGTGGCGCCCGGTGAAGTCGGCGAGATCTACTTCCTGCCGGCCGGCGGCAAAGGCGCGACGTACCACTACCTCGGCGCCGAACCTCGCGCGCGGGGCGATTGGGAAACGTTCGGCGATCTCGGGCGCATCGACGTCGACGGGTATCTCTATCTTGCCGACAGGCGCACCGACCTGATCATTTCGGGCGGCGCGAACATCTACCCGGCCGAAATCGAAGCCGCGATCGATTCGTATCCGGCCGTGCTCGCGAGCGTCGTGATCGGCCTGCCTGACGCCGACCTGGGGCAACGGGCGCACGCCATCCTGGAGGTGCGCGACGGCGCCGCTCCGCTCGACCTCGCAGCGCTGCAGCAGTACCTGTCGGAGCGACTCGTCTCCTACAAACTGCCGCGCAGTTTCGAGACGACCATCGAACGGCTTCGCGACGACTCCGGCAAAGTGCGGCGCGGCGCGCTGCGCGAGGCGCGCGTCGGCGGCTCAATGCAGATGTCCGTGACGCTCGATCCGGGTCTCTCTGCGACGAGCGGAAAGGCAGACACGCTCGTCGCAGAGAGACCCGAATCGAGCGTCTGACACTTCCAGGTGCCGCTGATGCGTAAAGGCCCTCGATCCGGGACTCCTTCCGACGAGCGTGTCTGCCTTTCCGCTCGTCGGAAGGAGTCCCGGATCGAGGGTCCTGGAATCTACGACATCTGCATTGAGTCGCCGACGCGCGTCATGGAACGCACCGACGTCGGTCAGGCAGCCGCTTCGGCTTCCTGCGCGGCCAGGAACGGCTTCCGCACCATGACCAGCGCAAGCACGCCGAGCGGCACGACGAAGGCCGACAGCAAGCCGATCGCAATGCCGATCTTGGCGGGATCGCGCAACCAGTAGTCGCTGATCAACGCGACGCCGGTCGGCCCGACCGTGAACCCGATGATGTTGCCCACCAGCAGGTACAACGCAATGACACGCGCCCGCACGCGGTTGGGCGCCACGACCTGGAACGCTGCCGCAGGCAATCCCTGTGCAATGCCGAACGCGAACGACATCACGGCGATGATCGCCATCGCCATTTCCCCGGTGGGCGCGAACGGCGCGACGATGGCGAGCGGCAACGCCAGTACCGAACCGGCGACCGCGACCTTGAGTACGGCGTCCTTGAAACCCTTTGCCGAGAGGCGGTCCACCCACCAGCCGCCCATCAGGATGCCGGACGTGCTGAATACCAGCAGGATGCCGCCATAGACCGCGCCGACGCGCGCGATGCTCCAGCCATGCACGCGCATCATGAACGCGGGTGCCCACGAGAGGTAGGCCGCGATCGAGACGCCGATCAGCGAGAACCCCATGGCCAGCAGCCAGAACACCACGCCGCGCTCCCGCATGAACAGGCGAAACGACGCCGGATTGCCGCCGACCGTCTTGGCTTTCTCGTGACGAGCAGGTTCACGCATCGGCAGCAGCAGCAGCGCGAGCAACGGACCGGGCAGGCTCACGATCAGGAATGCCAGTTGCCAGGTTTTCAACTCGCCGATCACCGGCAACACGACGGGTGGTGCGGAACTGGCCCAGTGCACGACGGCCCCACCGATGATCAGCGCCAGGCCGACGCCGAGGATCGCGCCGATGGCGTACACCGTCAGCGGCCGCGCGCGCTGCTCCGGCGGAAAGCTGTCGGCGATCATCGAGTATGCCGCCGGCGACAGGCCCGCCTCGCCCACACCGACGCCGATGCGCGCGAGGAACAGCGTCAGGAAGCTGTTGGCGAGGCCGCAGGCCGCGGTCATCACGCTCCAGAACGTCATGCTCGCAGCGATCAGGTTGCGGCGCGAGCCGCGGTCGGCGAGCCATGCGAACGGGATTCCCATGATCGTGTAGAAAAGAGTGAACGCCAGGCCGCTCAGCAGGCTGAACTGGGTATCGGTGATCGCAAGGTCGCGCTTCACCGGCTCGACCAGCAGCGTGAGGATCTGCCTGTCGACGAAGGCAGTGGCATAGGCGGCGACGAGCAGCATCACCATGGCCCAGGCGCGCGCAGGCGCGGGCCACGCGTCGGCAACGGGGCTCGAATCAATCGCGGGCTGGTTCCGGTCCATGCGACTCCCCCTGCGTTTCGAGCCCGGCGGCGCGATTCACATCGATCGTTATCGTGACTGGCAAATCAATCTTCGTTGACCACGACGAGCTTGCCGAGCGCCTGGCGCGATTCGATCGCGACAATGGCATCGCCCCCCTGCGACAGCGGAAAGCGCGCCGTAACGTGCGGCCGGATGGCGCCTGCAACGTACAGCGCCAGCAGTTCCTCGATCTCGACCTGCACGGCGGCCGGGTCTCGCTGTGCATGTGCGCCGTACAGTACACCCTGGATGTCGCAGCCTTTGAGCAACGGCAGGTTGAGCGGGATGCGCGGAATGTCCCCCGCCGCGAAACCGACTACGAGGTAGCGCCCGCCCCACGCCATGCTGCGCAGCGCGGGTTCGGCATAGGCGCCGCCGACCGGATCGCAGACGACGTCGACGCCCTGCGCCCCGCAATGTGCCTTGAACAGTTGCGCGAGTTGCCTGCCGTCAGCGGCGGCCTCGCCCGTTGGATACACAAACCCCGTCGAAGCCCCACATGCAAGGGCCACGTCGACCTTCGCTTGCGTCGAAGCTGCCGCAATGACTCTGGCACCGCAAGCGCGGCCGAGTTCCACGGCTGCCAGGCCGATGCCACCACCCGCGCCGAGCACGAGTAGCGACTCACCCGCACGGATGCGAGCGCGGCGGCTCAAGCCGTAATGCACGGTGCCGTAGGTCACCAGCAGCGTGGCGCCGTGCTCGAACGACATCGCGTCCGGAATCTTCACGCACATCGCGGCATCGGCCACGACGCGAGTGGCGAGTCCGCCCCAACCCGGCATGGCGAGGACGCGGTCGCCCGCACGGACGTGACTCACGTCGCGACCCACGTCGAGCACGACACCCGCCACCTCGCCGCCCGGCGCGAACGGGCGCGGTGGCCGCAGCTGATACAGGTCGCGGATCAGCAGCGCGTCCGGGAAGTTCAGGCCGCACGCGCGCATCGCGATCAGGACCTGGCCGGGCCCGGGTGCGGGATCGGCAACGTCCTCGAGCGTGAGTGTCTCGGGCCCGCCAACCTGCCGGCTGAGCAGCGCTTTCAAGCGATGATCCGCATCACTTGAGGCTCACGCCGGCTGTTGCAGCAGCCTGCCTGACGAACCGCATGCCGGGACCGCCGGGTTCCTCGCAATGCATTGCGGTGGACAGATCGCAGATCTCGCCAAAACGCGCCGCGATCGCTTCCGGGGTTCGTTCCCCTTCGGGCAGGAAGACACCCGCGGTCTCCTGGATGACGATGCGGGCATACCCGCCCGCGCACGCGCTCAGGATCGTGCGGCGCGGCGCGTCGTCGCTGACCAGGAACAGCGCTGCCGGCGTGACCGACTCTGGCGTCAGCAACGCCAGCACCGGTTCGGGCATTAGCCCCTCGGTCATGCGCGTGGCCGCCGAGGGGCACAGCGCGTTCACGCGGATGTCGTTCTTGGCGCCTTCGATCTGCAGCACGTTCATCAGGCCGATCAGGCCGGTCTTGGCCGCCCCGTAGTTGGCCTGGCCGAAATTGCCGTAGATGCCCGAGGTGGACGTCGTCATCAGGATGCGACCGAAGTTCGCGGCCTTCATGTGCGGCCACACGGCCTGGCTGCAGATCACGGAACCAAGCAGGTGCACGTCGATGACTGTGCGGAAGTCCTGCAAGCTCGACTTCGGAAAGCTGGCGTCACGCAGGATGCCCGCGTTGTTGACCAGGATGTCGATGCGGCCCCACTTGCTGAGCGCGTCCTCGACCATGTGCGCAACCTGCTCGGCGCTGGTCACGCTCGCGCCGTGCGAGATGGCTTCTCCGCCGGCCTGGCGAATTTCTGCGGCGACTCGTTCTGCTGGGTCGGACGAACCGCCGGTGCCGTGCACGTCGCCACCGAAATCATTGACCACCACTTTCGCACCGCGTGCCGCGAGGGCCCGCGCGTGGGAACGCCCGAGCCCTGCCGCCGCACCCGTCACGATGGCCACCCGCCCGTCGAATCGAATGCTCATGCTCGTCTCCTAACCCACGAACTGCAGGCCGAGCCATTCGGCGACGATCGCCGGTTTGGGCTGCCCTTCCACTTCCACCGTCACCGCCGTCGTCGTGAGCCACTGTCCCGGCGCACGCTCGACGATGTCCCTGAGCACGAAGCGGCCGCGAATGCGACTGCCCGACCTTACGGGATTCGTCATGCGCACCTTGTCGAACCCGTAGTTCATGCCCATCTTCGCGCCCTGCAACTGCAGGTCGGCCGATGCCGACAGCTTGGCGAGCATGGACAGCACGAGGAACCCGTGCGCGATGGTGCCGCCGAACGGTGCACTCGCCGCTGCCTCGCGGTCGACGTGGATCCATTGGTGATCGTCGGTAAGGTCGGCGAAGCGGTCGATCATGCCCTGGTCGATCAGGCACCAGTCCGACACGCCGATCTCCTGACCGATGCGGGCTTTGAGGCTTTCCGGTGTGTTCATGCAGGTACGCTCGACGTGGGCAGAGTAGTGGGGTGTTCGAGGGTCGCTGCCGGTTGCCAGGCCTCGAGCAACGATCGCAGCGCCGCGACGAGCGCGAGCGGCTGGTCGACCATGATGTGGTGACCGGCGTCCGGGATCACGATCCAGGGCGCGTCGGGCGGCGTGTGGCGACGGATCAGGCCGAGCCGCCTGCTGTTCATGAGCTTCGAACGGTCGCCGAACAACAGTGCAACGCGGCACGGCACCGGCGCGAGCAGCTCGGCATTTGGCAACGCCCGGACCTTCGCGCGCAGGTCTGGATCGAACCGCCACGACCAGCCGTCGCCGCCGTGCTCGGCCGGCGCGAGCCCAAGCGATGTCCGCGCGAGGAAATCCAGGATGAAGGGGTTGTCGCAAGACTGCGGGGGCTCGAAGCGGAATCGCGCGACCGCCTGTTCGAGCGTGGGATAGACCCGGTGCCGGTGACCCCGCACGGGAACACCGTCGTATTCGTCGTCGCTCTCGCTCGCGGCCAGTGCGCCGTCGACCAGCACGATGCCGCCGAGCCGGGTTCCAAGCGTGTGCGCCACGATCCGCGTGGCGAAGCTGCCGAACGAATGCCCGACCAGGATCGGCGCGACGGCCGAGTCGAACAGGCCGGTCGCATTCGCGACGGCGATCGCTTCACGGGCGTACTGCTCGAGCGAATATGCGTCGCGCCAGCCCGAGCGGCCCATGCCGGACAGCGAATAGGCGACGACCCTGCGGCCCTGCAGCAGCAATGGCGCGATGAAGCTCCACCAGTCGGCGTGCGCCGTGAAGCCGTGCAGCAGCAGGAGCCCTGGCTGGCCTCGTTCACCCCAGGTGAGCACCTCGATCTCGGCGCCCTCGACCTCGAGATGGGTTCGCTCCGGTGCCTGCGCGAGCGCCGCGTCGAACCACGCCGGCGCAACAGGCCGGCGCTCGACGGCCGGGGACTCAGGCCGCAGCGTCACACTGCTCGATGCGCGCGGCGTGATGATCGACGGAGCCGAGCTCGGACTCGATCATCGTTGCCCGCTTGAAGTAGTGACTGACGGCAAGTTCGTTGGTCATGCCCATGCCGCCGTGCAACTGGATGGCCGACTGGCCGACGAACTTCGCAGCCTTGCCGATCTGCACCTTGGCTGCCGACACCGCCCGTTTGCGCTCGAGCGCCGGGCGGTCGAGCTTGAGCGTGGCCATGTACGTCATCGAGATGGACTGTTCGAGCGCCATGTACATGTCGACCATGCGGTGCTGCAGAGCCTGGTTCGCGGCGATCGGTGCATCGAACTGCCGACGTTGCTTCGTGTACTCGACCGTATCCGCCAACAACCGACGCATGACGCCGACGGCTTCAGCGCAGAGCGCAACCACGCCTTCGTCCACCGCCGCTTCGAGCACGTCGATTCCCTGCGCTGCCGGGCCGAGCAGTTCGGCGGAGACGCCTTCGAACTGCAAGTCCGCCGCGCGTGAGCCATCGACCGTCGGGTATTCGCGCGACGACAAGCCCGCCGCGCCCGCTGCGACGAGAAACGTCGACAGCCCGGCACGATCGCCACCTGCGCCGCTGACGCGCGCATTGGCGAGCAGATGCGTCGCGAACGGAGCGCCGCGCACTGCGTCCTTGAGTCCGCTGATGCGCCACGTGCTGCCGTCCCGAACCGCAGACGTCGTGACGTTCGCGAGATCGAAGCGGCTCGACGGCTCGAGATGCGCGAAGGCCAGCCGGACCTCGCCGGCAATGATGCCGCCGATCAGTTCACCGGCTCGTGCGGTACCGCAGCGTCGCAGCAGGCCACCGCCGATCACCACGGTATCGAGATAGGGTTCGATGACCAGTGCCTTGCCGATCTCTTCCATGACGATCATGGTTTCGACCGCGCCCCCGCCGAGACCGCCCATGGCCTCGTCGAACGGTGCGCCCAGGATGCCTACGTCGTCGGCGAGGCCGCGCCAGAAGGCGGGTCGCCAGCCCCCCTCCGAGCGGATCACGGCCTGGCGCTGCGGGAAGGCGTAGTGATCGCCGAAATAGCGTGCCACGCTGTCGCGGAGCATTTCCTGTTCGGCGGTGAAATTGAAGTCCATGTGCGGGAGCCGTGGTTACGTGTCGTTGTGAAGCGATCAGAGGCCGAGGACGGCTTTCGCCAGGATGTTGCGTTGAATCTCGTTGGAGCCGCCGAATATCGACAGCTTGCGCAGGTTGAAGTACGTGTCGGCGATGCCGATTGCGCCCGGCAAGGCAACTGCATCGGGTCCCGACGCATGGGCCGTGGCGCGGCTGACGCGCAGCGAAGCGTGCGACCCCAGCACCTCGAGCGCCAGTTCGTTGATGCGCTGGTAGATCTCCGTGCCGCGGATCTTGAGCATCGAGACCTCGACGCCGGGCGCCTTGCCCGCACTCTCGGCGGCAAGGAACCGCAGCTCCGTGTACTCGAGTGCGGTGAGTTCTACATCGATCTCCGTGAGTTTGCGACGGAAAATCGGGTCGTCGGCCAGTCGGCGTCCCGGCGCGCCGATCGTCGCTGCGAGCTTGCGCAGCTTACCCAGGGCGACCTTCGAGTGCGCAACCAGTGCGATGCCACTGCGCTCGTGCGCCAGCAGCATCTTGGCGCAGGTCCAGCCCTTGTTCTCCTCGTAAACGCGGTTCTCGACCGGCACCTTCACGTTCTCGAGCCAGACCTCGTTGACCTCGTGGGCGCCGTCGAGCGTGATGATCGGTCGCACGGTCACGCCAGGGCTCCGCATGTCGATGAGCAGGAAGCTGATGCCGGCCTGCTTGCGTGCCGACGGATCCGTGCGCACCAGGAAGAATCCCCAGTCGGCGTGCTGGGCCAGCGTCGTCCAGGTCTTCTGGCCGTTGACGACGTAGTGATCGCCTTCGCGCGCGGCACGCGTCTGCAGCGCAGCGAGGTCGGAACCGGCGCCCGGCTCGGAATAACCCTGGCACCACCAATCGTCGCCCGCCACGATGCGCGGCAGGAACCGCGCCTTCTGCTCGGGCGTGCCGAACGTGTAGATGACCGGACCGACCAGGTTCGTCGAGAACGCGATGATCGGCGCCGTGTCGGCACGCTGCAGCTCCTCGGCCCAGATGTGTCGCTGCGTCGCGCTCCAGCCCGTGCCGCCGTATTCGACCGGCCACGCGGGCACCGACCAACCCTGCTTCGCGACGATGCGGTGCCAGAGGAGGTAGTCGTCCTTCGCCAGCTCGAGCCCCTGATCCTGCTTCGCGCGCACGTTCGCGGGATAGTGCTCGGCGATGAACGTCCGCACTTCGGCGCGGAACGCACGTTCCTCGGGGGTGAACTCGAGTTGCATCGGGATCTCGGCCTTTGCGGGGAATCTGCCCGTGGCAGGTTATTGGTTCCGCACCGACGGGTCAATTGCACAATTAGACTTGGATGCCGGCTCGAACCGGATCGGCAAGCGCGCCAGGCCATGACTCACGAGCCCGCCCATCCGGACCAGGTCCGTCGCGGCGAATCCTGCGTCGAAGCGCAGGTTGCGCAGCCGGTGCAGCAGCAGGTCGTAGGATTCGACGAGTTCCTGCCGGGCGAGCGCCGCCCCGGCGCAGGTGTGGACGCCGCCGCCGAAGCCGAGATGCGTGCGGAACGCCGCGCGGTCGATATCGAATGCCTGCGGATTCGGATAGACGTCCGGATCGCGATTGGCGGCTGCCCATGAAAGCAGGACCAGCGCACCGCGCCCCATCCGCACGCCATGGAGTTCGGTGTCCTGCGTCAACGTGCGAAAGTTGTTCTGCACGGCGCCCTCGTAGCGCAGCGATTCCTCCGCGAAACGTTCGATGAGCCGCGCGTCGCCGCGGATGCGGTCCGCGATGTCCGGCCGCTCGACCAGTCGCAGCATCCCGAGCGACAGCGCATTCGCGGTCGTGTCGTTGCCCGCGACGATGAGCAGTTCGCAGAGACCGAGCTGCTCGTGCCGTCGCAAGGGCACCTCGCCCTGGCCCAGGTCGAACGTCGCGTGCGCGATATCCGTCAGCAGGTCGTCGCGTGGCGACTCCCGCCGGGCGGCGAGTTCACCGACCAGGAAGTGCTGCAACTCGGCGATCTGCGCCACGCAGTCGAGCATCTCGTCCTCGGTGAGCGGCTGCAGCAGCGGCCGCACCCAGGCGTCGGACCAGCGCTTGAACTCGTCGATCCGCCCGCGATCCACGCCGAGCAGGTCGGCGATCACCAACACGGACAGCTTCCACGCATAGTCGCGGGTGAATTCACAGCGGCCCACCGGCGCGAAGTCGTCGATCAGGCCCGCGGCCACCGCGCGAATCTGCGGCCGCATCCGGTGGAACCGCTTGTCGCGCAGCACCTTGCCGAGCACCCCGCGGAAGGCCGTGTGTCGCGGTGCATCCATGACGATCACTTGCGGCGTGCGACCGAACCCCTTTTCCTTGAGCAGCGCTTCGGCCCGCGGATACAGGTTGACGCCCTGCGCGCCGACCGGACGGCTGGAGAAGATGTCCGGCCGGCCGACAATCTCCTTGATCGCCGCCGCGCCGATGACGAGGTAGGTCTCCTTGTCCGGGGTCGAAACATCGAGCACCGGCCCTGCCGTGCGTCGCGACTCGTAATAGGCATAAGGGTCCGCGAGCGTCCGTGGATCGAAGAACTCGGCGACCGGATTCGTTGACACGCGCCTCCCTCCTCCCCTAGCGTCGGATACGCACAAGGAAACCACACATGACCGCCAGCCGCGAATTGCACCCGCCCCATCCGTTCTGGCCGCAGATCGACGCACTGCTGCAGCCGTGGCGGACCAACGACATTGCGGCCATCGCCGAGACTTTCGCCGAGGATGGCGTGCTGCACAGCATGATGGGCACTCCCATCCGCGGTCGCGGCAGCCTGCGCAAGGTGCTCGGCAAGCACCTGGCGCACATCGTCAGGATCGAGTTCGAGATCCGCAACATCGCGTTGAACGGCGACGTGCTGATCCTCGAGCGCGTCGACCACGTGACCACGCCCGAGGGCCTGCATTCGCTGCCGGTCGTAGGCGTAATCGAACTGCGCAACGGCCTGATCCAGGCCTGGCGGGAGTACTTCGATTCCGCGCAGGCGGCGTCGGCGCTCGAGGCGTCGAAAGCCAGCCCCTCCGCCTGAGTCATCATCGACCCGCCTTGCCCGGAGCCAGGCTCAGGCCGGGGCCGAACGCGCCCTGGCGACGTCGGCGAGCAGCTTCGCATAGATCGCCTCGGGCTCGACCTCGGCCTGGCGCGTGAAGTCGTAGGCGTGGGCCGCGCGCGGGGCACGGTCGAACCACAGCGCGCCGGGAACGGGCTGCGGGCGCGTGGCGGCCAGCCACAGCGCCGTGTCGCCACCCTGGGCCGGCGTGCGCAGCACGAGCCCGAGGTGACGTTCGAGATCCGGCAGTGCGGTGCTCACGCCCTGCGTGGCTACCCAGCCGGGATGCATCGTGTACGACACGAGCCTGCGCTCAGGACGCGTCCAGCGATCGGCCAGGGCAAGCTGCGCGCGCTTGTGCGCGGCGTAGGCCATCACGCCGCTGTACCGCTCCGGCTTCTGTTCCAGCCGGCGCAGGCTCAGTGCCGTGTTGTAGAGACCGCCCGACGCCATGTTGATGATGACCCCGCCGTCCAGAGCGCTGGCGTCGATGAGCTTTTCGGTCAATGCGAAGTGACCCAGCAGGTTCAGCGCGTACGTGCCTTCGAACCCTTCAGGGTTCAGTCGATGTGCGTGATCGAGCATACCGATGTTGTTGACCAGGACGTCGAGCTTGCCCCCGCGTCGCGTCACTTCATCCGCGAGCGCGAGATTGGCCGCAACCAGACCGAGGTCGAACTGCAGCGGCACGATGCCCGCGCCGCCCTCCTGCGCCAGCGCCTTCAGCGCAGTTTCGTTGCGACCGACGGCAAGCACGGTCGCACCGCGCTGCGCAGCACCGAGCGCAATTCCCTTGCCGATACCGCCGGTGGCACCGGTTACCAGCCAGGTCTGACCCTTGAACGACGCGTGCAACGGCCGCAGTGGCAGGCCTCGCGCCACGTAGCCGACGGCGGTAAACGACGGCGCGAAGCGGCCGTAGAACACCAGGATTTTCATCCACATCGGCATCTCGGCAGGCTTGAGTTTCGGCTGGGGTTTCGGCTTGGGTTCGGCCATGACGCTGGTCCTCGGCTTCAGCTGAAGATCTCGAACAGGCCCGCGGCGCCCATGCCGCCGCCGACACACATCGTGACGACACCGTACTTTGCACCGCGCCGACGCCCTTCGTGCAGCAGGTGCCCGACACAACGCGCGCCGGTCATGCCAAACGGGTGCCCGATCGAAATCGAGCCGCCCGACACATTGAGCCGGTCATTGGGGATACCTAGCCTGTCGCGGCAGTACAGCACCTGGCTGGCGAAGGCTTCGTTCAATTCCCATAGATCGATGTCGCCGATCGTGAGGCCGTGGCGTTCAAGCAACCTGGGCACCGCAAACACGGGACCGATCCCCATCTCTTCGGGCCGGCAGCCAGCGACTGCCAGGCCGCGGTAGGCGCCCAGGGGCTCGAGACCGCGCTTCTCAGCGAGCTTCGAATCCATCAGCACGAGCGCCGCGGCGCCATCCGACAACTGCGACGCATTACCTGCCGTGATGAATCGCCCGTCGGCAACGTAACGGCCGCCCTTGAACACGGGCTTCAGCTTCTGCAGGTCCTCGAGCGTGGTCTGCGGACGGTTGCCCTCGTCGAGACGAAGCGTGACCTCCTGTTCGCTGACGACGCCTGTCGCCTTGTCCTGCACGCGCATGCGTGTCGCAAGTGGCGCCATCTCGGCGTCATAGCGGCCGGCAGCCTGCGCATGCGCCGTGCGTTGCTGCGACTGCAGGGCGTACATGTCCTGCGCTTCACGACTCACGCCGTAGCGCTCCGCGACGATCTCGGCCGTTTCGATCATCGACGTGGCCATTTCCGGGTAATGCTCGCGCTGCCACGGGTCGCCGATGCGGTCATAGTTGATGCGCTCGTTCATCACCAGCGAGACGGACTCGATTCCGCCACCGACGGTGACCGGTGCGCCATCGACGATGATGTGCCGCGCGGCCGCGGCGACCGCCATCAGGCCGGAGGAACACGCACGATCGATGGTCATGCCAGGCACCGTGTCCGGCAGCCCCGCCCGCAATGCGGCAAAACGGGCGATGTTCTGGCCCGTCGTGCCCTGCTGCACGGCGCATCCAAAGACGACGTCCTCGACTTCGCCCGGGTCCACGCCTGCGCGCCGCACCGCCTCGGCGACGACATGCCCGCCCAGGGTCGTGGCATCGGTATCGTTGAAAGCACCGCGGTAGGCCCGACCGATCGGGGTGCGCGCGGTGGCGACGATCACTGCTTCCCTGGACATGTCCGCTCTCAGTCTTATATTGAAAGTCGCAATTGACCCTGTCGGCGGCGGAATGTCAACGCCGGTCGCATGGCCCACGGCAGCCGAGCCCGCCGCCTCTGTCCGCCGCCGGTGCCACACCGCACGATGACGCAGGCGACTTGCCGCGGAGTGCCCGGTGTGCAAGCATCGCTTTCACTATCGAACTGATGCCGAGGCCGGGGGACCGCACGTGGATACGAGCAGCCAGCAGCAGGTTTTCGAATTCTCCGATCGCTTCACCGCGGCGCTGAACCGCGGCGACCCGGCCGAGGTGCGCCAGTTCTACCAGCCGGACGCGACGTTCTGGCACAACTACGACGACGTCCACCAGACCGTGGCCGACAACATGAAGGTGCTGGAGTGGATGGTGCGCAAGGCACCGCACCGCAACTACCGCATCGTCCGCCGCGAGCTGATTCCCGGCGGCTGGATGCAGCAGCACGTCGTCGAGGCGCGGCTCGCGAACGGCAAGGAGATGAAGCTGTTCGCGTGCTGCGTCATCACGCTGAAGGACGGGCTGGTGTGGCGCATCGAGGAATACCTCGACCCGGCCCAGGCAGCCGTGCTGCGGGAAGTGAAGTCGGCCTGAGCCGCCGCGTCAGCGGAGGCGCTCGACCACCATCGCCGCGCCGACTCCGGAACCGCCCGTGCACACCACGAGCCCGAGGCGTCCGTTCGCCGCATCGAGCACGTCGAGCAGTGTCGAGACCAGGATGGCCCCGGACGCGCCCATCGGATGGCCACGCGCGATGTGACCGCCCGCGACGTTCACCTTGTCCGGGTTCACCGGATAGTCGCGGAGGAATTTCGCGATCGTCACGGCGAAGGCTTCCATGAACTCGATGCGATCCATGTCGGCCAGCGTCAGCCCGGTGCGCTTCAGCACCCTGGCCATCGCGGAGAAGCCCGCCAGCAGCGAAGCGTGTGGATCTCCGCCCGATTCGGCATAGCCCAGGATCCGGGCACGCGGCCGCTGGTCGGCGCGGGGCGCTCCACCGATCAAGGCGAGCCCTGCCCCGTCACAGATCGGCGGCGCGTGACCGATCGTGTGGCGATGATCGATCGGGCCTTCGAGCGCAGCCGCGTACTGCACGGCCAGAGCCGCGAAGCTCGGCGGCATCGCAGCCAGCGATTCCGCCGTGGACTGTGGCCGCGCGCATTCATCGCTGCCCAGGCCACCGAGCGCCAATCGCGAAGCCGTCAACACCGGATTCGCTTCGGCCGCGCCGGCGCGCTGCTGCGAGACCAATGCGACCGCATCGAGCTGCTCGCGGGAGATGTCCTCGGCTTGCGCGAGCCGGTCGGCCGTGAGCACGACTGGAACGAATCGTGTGCGCTTCGGAAAGCTCGCATCCGTGTAGTAGCTCGCGTTGTCGCCGAGGAACGGCACGCGCGACATCATTTCCACGCCGCCGGCGAGCGCCCGGTCGAGGTTTCCTGCCGCGATCTGCGTGGCTGCCTGGCCGATCGCCGTCAGCCCCGACACGCAGTAGTTGTTCAAGGCGAACGCGCAGGCATCGTCGGCGACGCCGGCGTGCAGCTTGGACACCAGGGCGATGTTCGCGCCCTGGTCACCCACCTGGCCGACACACCCGAGTACCAGCGCCTCGACGTTCCGCGCGTCCTGGCCGCGGGCATGCAGGCCGTCGACGAGGCCAGCCACCAGTTCCTGCGGCTTCAGTCTCGCCAGGCCGCCGTCGGCGCGCGCCTTGCCGCGCGGCGTGCGCACGGCGTCGTAGATGTATGCATGTGCCATGGGTACTGCCTCAGTCACGCAGGCCGACGACGAAACTCACCACCGTGCCGAGCGAGCCGCCGATATTGAGCGTGCCATACGTGCGCGCACCGGCAACCTGGTAATCACCTGCCGTGCCCGTGACCTGGCGGCCGGCATCGAGCAGCAGTCGTGCGCCGGTCGCGCCCACGGGATGACCGACCCCGATCAGCCCGCCCGACGCGTTGACCGGACAGCCTCCGTCGATCTCGACCAGGCCGCTGTCGATCGCCTGCCAGCTCTGCCCCGGCGCCGTCAGGCCGAAGTGGTCGATCGCCATGTATTCGGTGGAAGTGAAGCAGTCGTGTGTCTCGATGCCATCGAGACTGCCGACGCCGTCGATGCCCGCGCGTCGCCACGCGTCGGTGATGGCCTTGCGCACGTGCGGGAACATGTATTCCTCGCCCTTGCTGCGCTCGAGCTTGTCGAGGAAGCGGATGCCCGCATTGGTGTGCCCCCAGCCGAGGATCTGCGGAAACTCGTTCACCCTGGCGCCGCGACGCGCCGCATAGCGCTGCATGAAACGGTCCGACGCGAGCACGACCGCAACCGCGCCGTCGGTGATCTGGCCGCAGTCCTGTCGCCGCGTGCCCGGCTCGATCACGGGATTGAACTCGTCGTCGTCGGTGAACGTCTCGGCACGGAACTTCCAGCTGCGGGTCTGCGCGCGCGGATTGCGCTTCGCATTACCCATGTTGATCTCGGCGATACGGTTCAGGTAGCGACGGTCGAGGCCGTAGCGCTCGTCGTACTCCATCGCGATCCGGCCGAACACGGCCGGCCAGACGAACTTGCAGTCGAGCCCTTCGTGACCCTGCCACGACGCGGCGTTCTGCACCTGCGACGCCTGGTCGCCCGGCAGGTTCTTTTCCTCCTCGACACCGAGCACCATGATGCAGTCGTAACGCCCCGCTTCGATTTCTGCCGAGGCCGCGAGGACGCCGAGCGAACTGGAGGCACAGGCCGCTTCGTGACGCATCGCGGGTTTGCCGAAGAACTCTGGCTTCACCTGCGCGACCATGGCGGCGAGGTGGCCCTGGCCGCGATACAGCTCACCGAAGGCGTTGCCGACGTGGATCGCTTCGATGTCGTCGGGTTCGAGCAGGCAGGACGCCAGGGCGCCGTCGATCGCCTCGCGCATCATGTCGGTGTAATCGAGTCCTTCGCGCGACCAGACGCGTGCGAAATCGGTCTGATAACCGCCGATCAGGTGGATCGCCATGACGTGCCCCTCACTGGTATCCGCTCAGGATAACGCATCAGTCCAATAATGCTAGTCACTCTCCAGGCCGGCGACCTGCCCGCCCCGCACGGTCACCCCGTGGACTTCGCGATCCCAGGTATCGGCCGTCAGGCCTTCGGCCCGCAGCCGGTGCTTTTCGATCTTCGCGGTGGGCGTCTTCGGCATCTCGGCGACCACCCGGATGTAGCGCGGCAGCATGAAATGCGCCATGCGCGGCACGAGGAAGCGCAGCAGCGCGCGTGGTTCGATCGCCTGCCCGGCGTTGGCGGTCACGACCAGCAGGACTTCGTCTTCGGACTCCGTGCTCGGCACAGGGATCGCGGCGGCCTCCAGTACCGCCGGATGGCACAAGGCTTCGGCCTCGACCTCGAACGACGAGATGTTCTCGCCGCGACGGCGGATGGCGTCCTTCATCCGGTCGACGAAGAAGAAATTGCCTTCGGCATCGCGACGGAACGCGTCGCCGGTGTGGAACCAGCCATTGCGCCACACCGCCGCAGTCGCCTGCGGATTGCGGTAGTAGCCCTGCGTGATTTCCCAGGGTCGCGACGCACGGAGGATCAATTCGCCGACAGCGCCGTGCGGCACTTCGATGTCATTCCCATCCACGACACGTGCTTCCACCCCTGGGCGCGGCCGGCCGCACGTGCCGAGCACCTCGGGGTTGGCGCCGGACCGGATCGGCACCGCCGTCTCGGTCATGTTGAACGCGGTGTGCATCTGCAGTCCGTAGCGTTCTGCCACGGCGCGCGAGTCCTGGTTCCAGGGCACGGTGACCACGTTGCGCAACGGATGATCGCGATCGCGGCCGCTCGACGGCTGCCGCAGCAGGAACTGCGTCATTGCGCCGACGAGGCAGCAGCCGGTGATGTCGAACCGTCGCACGGTCTCCCAGAACGTCGCCGGCTTGAAGCCGTCCTGGAGAATGCAGGTGCCGCCCTTGGTCAGCCGGTCCATGACCGCACCGGCGCCACTGATGTGAAACAGCGGCAGGTTGGCCAGCACGCGGTCGTCGGCATCGAAATAGTCCATCCCCATCGCACCACCACACCAGGTCTGGATGTAGGTGCAGATGACGGCTTTGGACGGACCGGTGGTTCCCGACGTCAGGATGATGAAGTTGGGATCCCAGGGCTCGACGGGTCGCGGCGGTTCTGCGCGATCCGATGAGTACAGCACTTCGATACCTTGCCAGGTCAGTTCACCGATGGCCGCGGGCACCTCCCCGATGACGACCACGTCGCTCAACTGCGCCGTCTCGATCTCGCGCAGCCGCGGCAGCAGGCTGGCGTGCGCCACCATCACCTTGGCATCCGACAACTCGATGGCGTGCTGCAGCAGTCGTCCGCGATAGCCGGTATTGATCGGCACGTGTACCGCACCGAGATAGTTCGCCGCGAGCCAGGCCAGGACGGCTTCGGCGGCGTTCGGCATCCAGCACAGCACGTGCGAGCCTTGCTGCACGCCCAGGGACCGCAACCCGGCCGCTGCGTGCTGGACGCGCTCCAGCGTGTCGGCGAACGTCCAGGCGCTACCGTCTTCGAACTCCAGGAAATGGCGGTCGGGCCGTTCGCCCGCCCAGCGTCGCAGGAGATCGCCGACGACGCATTCGTCGCGGCCTGGAATCCTTGAGTCGGTGTCCATCCTGCTAGGATGTCTGACGTCCGTTTGCTGGTGCAAGCAAGTGAGAGAACAGCGATGACCTGGGAGCCCGAACTCGAGGAATTACGGCAGCGACAAGCCCTTGCCCGCGAAATGGGCGGACCCGACAAGATTGCACGACAGCGCGCCGCCGGCCGGCTGACGGTGCGCGAGCGCATCGGCGCACTGCTCGATGCCGGCAGCTTCCACGAGATCGGCTCGATCACCGGCAGCGGCGCCTACGACGAAACCGGCGCCTTGCAGTCGATGACTCCGACCAACTTCCTCTTCGGCCGCGGCCGCATCGAAGGCCGCCGCGTCGTCGTGGCCGGCGATGATTTCACCGTGCGCGGGGGAGCTTCGGACGCGTCGATCATCGAGAAGCAGGTGGCTGCCGAACAGATGGCGCACGAACTGCGCTTGCCGATGATCCGCCTGGTCGAAGGCAGCGGCGGCGGCGGTTCCGTGAAGTCGCTCGAGGCGATGGGTTACACCTACGTGCCGTTCCTGCCGGGCTTCGAGCACATGGTCCGCAACCTCGCGACCGTGCCGGTGGTGAGTCTCGGCCTGGGCCCCATCGCGGGCTTCGGCGCCGCCAAGGTCGTGCAGAGCCACTACTCGCTGCTGGTGCGCGGCCAGTCGCAGATGTTCGTCGCCGGGCCGCCCGTCGTCGCAGCCGCGGGACAGAAGCTGACCAAGGAGGAACTCGGCAGCAGCCGGATTCACGCGTCGAATGGCGCGGTCGACGACGACGTGGCGAGCGAGCAGGAGGCGTTCGAACGGGCGCGTCGTTACTTGAGCTACCTGCCCTCCTCGGTGCACGAACTTCCCCCTCGCCTGCCAACCGGCGACGACCCCGGACGCCGCGAGGAATTTCTCGTGTCCGCCGTCCCGCGCGACCGGCGCGAGGTTTATCGCATGCGCCCGATCATCGAGGCCGTCGTCGACACGGGCTCGTTCTTCGAGATCGGCCGGCTGCATGGCCGGTCCGTGATCACGGGGCTGGCCCGGCTCGACGGCTGGCCCGTAGCCGTGATCGCCAGCGATCCGTTCGTGATCGGCGGACTCTGGACGGCAGCGAGTTCGGCGAAACTCGAGCGGTTCGTGAACCTCGCGCAGACGTTCCACCTGCCGGTGGTGCACCTGGTCGACAATCCCGGCTTCATGATCGGCAAGCAGGCAGAGCAGGAAGCCACCATCCGCGCCGGAGCCCGCGCACTGACCGCGATCTACCAGGCGACAGTCCCCTGGTGCACCGTGATCATTCGCAAGGTGTTCGGTGTCGCCGGTGCCGGCCACCAGAACCACACGCGCTTCCACTATCGCTACGCCTGGCCTTCGGCAGACTGGGGATCGTTGCCGATCGAAGGCGGCATCGAAGCCGCCTACAAAGCCGAACTCGATGCGGCCGAGGACCGTGCGGCGCTTGCGGCGGAGATCACGCAGCGTCTCAACCGCATGCGCTCGCCGTTCCGGTCGGCGGAGAAATTCCAGATCGAGGAGATCATCGACCCGCGCGACACGCGCAAGCTGCTCTGCGAATTCGCAGACATCGCCGCGCCGCTGCGCGCGACGCAGCCGCTGGAATTTGGCTACCGGCCATAACGACCGCCTGCACGCACGAAGTGCCAGCAGGTCTGGCGGTCCCGCAGCGGCGAATCGCTAGTTGTGCCGGGGCGAATAGTATTGGCGACGCTTGCCCAGGATCTTGACGAACGCTTCCGTCACGCTGTGCTCGAAATCGTCCTCCTCGTCGACCTGCACCAGGCTCGAGCCGTCATCGAAAAGTACGTCGACCTGGCAACGCGCGAGGTGACCGCCCTGGTTCGAGCCGGGCACCTCGTACAAGTCGACCTTGATGGTGTTGATGCGACGCCGCAGCGCCTGGGCCAGCCGCGCGGTCTCGTGGTGCACGATCGCGCGAAGCTCGTCGGAAAGGCCGCTGCCGTGGACCCTGACTTCCGTTCGCATGGCTGCATCTCCTGAGCGCCATCGTCATCCGTATTCTGCTCCCTATTCTGCGTGAAATCATCTTGCGATGCGGCGTCGCCGGGACCTCCCGACGCAGGCTGGCTTTGGTCGCAGACGACGGTTGGCTACGCATCCGTTCCTTCCACAATTCAATCCGGGCCGGTACCACGTAGGATGGCAAGCCCGCGCGACTGCTGTAACGAGCACGAGGTATCGTCATGCGACGAGTTGGTCGCCTTTCCGCCTGGGCGTGCGCGCTGAACTGCCTTGCGCTGGTTGCCCCGGCGGACGCGGATCCCCTGTTGACCCGGAATCAGCATCCCCTCGTGGCGTTGTACGGCCTGCCGCTGCCACTTGCCGCGCGTTTGCCAGGGGCCGGCTCCGGCAACATCGGCGCCACCCTCAACTGGAGCAATATCGCCACGACGGACACGACGGACCGCCGCAGTTACACGCTCGATGGCGAAGTGTTCGAGGTTCGCTTGCAGGCGGGACACGCCCTGGGCGAGCGCTTTGCTGTGCAGGGTCAACTGGCATGGCGGCAACTGAGCGGTGGCTCGCTCGATTCGCTGGTGGAAAGCTGGCATGACCTGTTCGGCCTGCCGAACGGCTCTCGCGACCGCCTGCCTGAAGATGCCTTGCTGATCGAGTACCGCTCTGGCGAGTCGACATTGCTGCGGGTCGACGACGAATCGTCAGGACTGGCGGACGTGCCGCTTGCATTCGGCTACCAGTTGGCCGCATCCGACCAGGGAGCGGTCGCAACGTGGCTCACGATCAAGGTGCCCACGGGCAAGGCCGCGGACCTCACGGGCAGCGGTGCGGTCGACGTCGCCCTCTCCCTGGCTGGCGAGCGCCAGCTGTCGGAGCGCTGGCAGCTGTTCGGGCAGGCGAACGTCGCGTGGCTCGGCGAGGGCGACGTGCTTGCGGACCTGCAGCAGGACTTCGCGGGTTCGCTGCTCGCGGGCGCCACGTGGAAAGCCTGGCGCGGCCTCGAACTCACCGCGCAACTGGAAGCGAACACGGCGGTGCTGGACACCGGCACCGACCTCGACGGCGACGCTGTCGTGCTCACGCTTGGCGGGCGCTATCGAACGAACTCCGGTTGGGTGTGTGATTTCGGCTTCAGCGAAGACCTGCAGATCGATGCGTCACCGGACGTCGTGTTCGTGCTTGGCGTTCAACGCACCTTCTGACGACGCCCTAGCGAAGTCGCTCGTCGGGCAACAGGCGGCCCAGTTCCTTCGCAACCACGCCGTAGCACTCGCATGCACGCGATTCCAGCCCTGTGCGCTCCAGCACCGAGATGTGCCCGCGCCGGTACTGAATGAGGCCAGCACGCTGCAGGTTCCCGGCGGCAGCAGTAATGCCCTCCCGCCGGACACCGAGCATGCTGGCGACCAGTTCCTGCGTCATGACCAGTTCACGCAACGGGGCCCGGTCGAGGGTCAGCAGCAACCAGCGGCACAACTGCTGATCCACCGAATGGTGCCGGTTGCAGACCGCAGCCTGGGAAATCTGCGCCATGAGGGCCTGCGTGTAACGCAGCAACACGCGCTGCATCAGGCCGGCACGGCCGAACTCGGCCTGCAGCAGGCTGCCCGCCAGCCTGTAGGCGTGGCCTGCCGTCTGCACTACCGCCGAACTGGCCGTCGTGCCTCCACCCATGAACAGCGCAATGCCGACCACGCCCTCGTTGCCCACGCCGGCGGATTCGGCAGTGGCACCGGAATCAAGGACGTAGTGCAACGATACGATGGCCGTCGTCGGAAAGTACGCGTGCTGCAGTTGCGTGCCGGGGTCATAGAGCATCTCGCCGAGACGCAACGGGACCAGTTCAAGATGTGCAGCCAACCGCTCGAATTCGACCTCGGGCAGGACGGCGAGCAGGTGGTTCTGACCGGGACGGTGGATTGATGCCATCGATCTCGCCGGGCGTGACAGCTATGACCTGGCCGTGGTTTCGACGCCGATGCCGCGGTAGCCGATGAAGCGGCAGGACTGGTTGAACATCGGTTCCCCGCTGACCCGGAACCGCTGCAGCGAGCCGTTGGCGCTGGCACGGCTCAAGGCGAAGTCGATGAATGGCTGCCGCTCGGCGATCATGTCCAGCATCGCCTTGCGCTCCACTTCGTTCCACCCGGTCATCCCGTCAGCGCTGGTCGTGCCGACCAGCGGCTCGACCCGGATGCCGAGCATCTCCAGCACCGGACCTGACACCCTGGTGAAGTGGCCGGTCTCGTCCTGCTCCCAGTACCAGTCAGAAGCCAGCTCGGTCAGGCTGCGGTAGCGCGCCTCGCTTTCACGTAACTCGGCGGTCCGCTCGAGCACCGCCTGCTCGAGTTGCGCGGCATGAGCCTCCAGCTTCCTGTAGAGCAGCCGGACTTCCAGCATGTTGTGGATCCGCGTCTTGACCTCGACCAGATCGAACGGCTTGCTGATGAAATCCTTCGCGCCAGCCTGCAGCGCACGCAGCTTGTGACCCGGTTGCGCCGTGAGCACGATGACCGGCAGGTAGCTGTCGGTCTCGCTCGTCTTCAGGCCTGCCATCACGGCGAATCCATCCATGCCGGGCATCTGCAGGTCGAGCAGGATCAGGTCGTAGCTGTTCTTACGGTGCAGCGCGCAGACCTCCGTCGGGTTCGTGGTCGAGGCAACACACGTGTAACCGGCCTCGATCAGCAACTGCTCGAGCAGTTGCACATTGGCTTCCTGGTCATCGACGATCAGGATGCGCGAGCCGGCGATGTCGAGCTTGCTGTCGATCATGGCTTTGGCACTCCGACGCGGGCCGATGCGGATTGCGCGAAATTCAGCGCCAGGTCCAGGGTATCCATGAATTCGTTGACCTTGATGGGCTTGGTCAGGTAGCGGAAGAATCCTGCCTGCAGCCCCTTCTCGATGTCGCGGGGCATCGCATTGGCGCTCAGCGCCACCACCGGGATGTGCGCCGTCGCAGGATCTGCGGCCAGGATGCCGAGCGCCTCGATGCCATTGATCCCGGGCAGGTTGATGTCCATCAGGATGGCATCGGGCTGCGAGGCACGGGCAATCTCGATGCCACGGCTGCCGTCCCTCGCGATCAGCAGCTGGATGTCCGCCCGGCGTCCGATCAGGTCTTCCACCAGCATCAGGTTGGCCGGATTGTCTTCGACATAGAGCAAGCGTGCGCAGGTCGCGCGCCCGCCGCGCTGGTCTTAGCGCGCAAGCGCCGAGGTCTCGACCGCGCTGACGGCAAGTTGCGGTTCGGTCAGGTTCAGCTCGATCCAGAACACGCTGCCTTTGCCGACCTTGCTTTCCACGCCGATGACGCCGCCCATCAGTTCCACCAGCCGCTTGGAAACGACCAGGCCGATGCCCGTGCCTTCCTCGGCGGTCGCTGACTTTCCGAGCCGATTGAACGGCTGGAACAGTTGCGCGATGTCTGCGGGAGACAAGCCCTCGCCGGTGTCTTCGACGCAGATGCGAATGCGTCCAGGCGCACTGGCCACGCAGCTGACGACGACCGTTCCCCCTGGCCTGTTGTACTTGATCGCATTCGAAAGCAGGTTGATCAGGACCTGCTTCACGCGCGTCCGGTCGCCCTGCACGATGTGCGTCACGGCCACCTGCGGGAAGCTCACGTGGATGCGGCGTTGCCGCGCCTGCGGCTCCACCATGGTCTGGCATTCCTGCATGACGTCGGCCAGCGACACGGGCTCCGGCGACAGCGACAGCCTGCCGGACTCGATCAGCGAGAGATCGAGGATTTCATTGATCAGGTCCAGCAGGTACCACCCTGCCTTGAGAATCTGGTCAAGGCTGCGCTTCTGCGAGGGCGTTGGTTGCGGGGAGCCTGACTCGATGAGCTGGGCAAAGCCGAGGATCGCACTGAGCGGCGTGCGCAGCTCGTGGCTCATGCTGGACAGGAAATCGGATTTTGCGAGGTTGGCCTTCTCCGCGATCGACATGGCCTTGTGCAGGTCCAGCTCCGCCTGCTTGCGCACGGAGTTATCGGTGCCGATCAAGAGGTAGCCGATGATGTCGCCGAAGTCGTCACGCAGCGCGGTGATCGAAACGATGGCCGGAAAGCGGCTGCCGTCCTTGCGCAGGTACGTGAGTTCGTAAACGTCCTCGATCCCGCGCGACGCCTTGAATGCCAGCGCCTCGAAGCCCGGCGTGATGGGAGTGTCGAGTTCGAGGCTCAGCGCCTGCGCGCGCGCCGTCACTTCATCCGGATCGTGGATGTCGCTCGGCCGGATCCGGTTGACGACTTCAGTCGCACGGTAGCCCAGCATGCGCTCGGCGCCGACGTTGAACAGCTGGATGATCCCCTTCTCGTCGGTGGCGATGATCGAGAAATTGGCGCTGGTGAGGATTGCATTCTGCAGCGCGCCCGTCTTGAGCAATGCCTGCTGGCGCCGCACTTCCAACGTGCCGGCCCCCTTGTCGCCGTCGTCACCCGCGGCGGGACCGCTTATCCTCTCGTGCATCGTCACCTCCGTCGATCCGTGGCGCAGTCAGCCGGACGGGGTATCCGCCTTGCTGTGCAAGTGTCGCGTTCATGCGGAACGCCGTCTGTGCGGTGCCGAACCTAGGCTGCGCCGACACCGGGTACGGTAGGTTCGTACCGACGCACCGCATTCTGCGCGAAGAGGCTCGATATTCGCCTCGGCCGACAACCCGGCACGCATCAAGCTGCGGGCATGGATAATGAAGGCGATTCGAATGAGATCATCGACCCAGTCGAATCGTCGGCTCCGGGTGACACCGACGACTCGCTGGGATTCGTGCGCGGCCTGGCCTACGGCCTCGCGTGTGCCGTGCCCTTCTGGGGCTTGATCATCGCCGCGGCGTGGCTGGTGTTCTGATGGCGCGTCATTGTGACAGCAAGCTTGTTGCCGAATCTCGAAGCAAACCGGTCGTCCTCACTGACGGGACCGGACACTTCGCTCGGCCGACGTGTCCAGCAAGCGGAAGCCGTCGACCGAGGCCACCAGGCAGCCATCACTGCGAAGCATGAAAGCGAGTCGAAGTTGCAGCACCTTGGCGATCGCAGCGGCCAGCGCAAGGCCGAGCCCGGAGTGAGATTCCCCCGCGCCTGCTCCGATACGGAAGAATCTTTCTGCGAGCCTGGGTACGTCGGCTGGCCCCAGGTGCGGGGCGGGATTGACCATCTGCAACTCGCCACTCGGGCTGAGACAGACGTTCACGGTGGATCCATGCGGCGCATGTGCGATCGCGTTGCCCAGCAGGTTGGCCAGGAGCCGGCGCAAGAGCGCGCTGTCAGCGTGCACCCAGAACTCGCCCGGCAGGTCGAGTTCCAACTTCAGGTCGCGCAGGTCACTGGACGCCTTTGTCGCGGCCGCCTGCCGGCGCAGCTCGGCATGCAGGTCGATTGGCTCGGGCTGCGGCACTTCCAGACCGGCTTCGTAACGTGTCAGCGCCAGCAGCGATTCGACGATCCGCTCCATCTCGGCCGCCGTGACACCGATGTCTCGTATCGCTGCCCGGATCACGTCAGGATCCTGGCCGCTCGATCCGACGTCGGCCAGCAGACGCATTTCCGCCAGTGGAGTGCGCAGCTCGTGGGCGACGTTTCGCGCATACCGCTTTTCCCGGGCAAGCGCATCGAGCAACCGATCGAGCAGCGCCGAGAAACTGGCGGCGACGGGGCGAAGTTCGCTCGGCAGCGGCCCTGCGTCGAGTTGTGAATGCGGATCCTCCGGATTGATCCGTTCCAGCTCGCGCGCCAGGTCATCCAGGGGCCGCAGTCCGCGCAGGGTGGAATACCGGGCGATCAAGAGCATGGCGACGATCGTCGCCAGGGCTCCCAGCAGGAGCGAAAAATGTATACGGCTCTCGAGACTTTCCAGATTTTCGATCTCCTCTGCGGTGACTACGGTCAACGCCCGGCGGGGATCCCCCGGCGGGAGGGCAAAGGATTCCGATACCGCACGACCACGATGGCCATCCGGTAACTGCAGGTCGTGGTACATCGGCTGGCCGACGACAGACTTGAGATGCGGCAGATCCCGCCCGGCGCTCGAGTCCGACCGGGCGAGCGTGCGGCCCCGGCCGTCCCAGATCTGGAAGAAGTCCTGATGCGCCCTGGTACGGAACTGCGGCATGAATTCGGTGATGCTCTCGGACCCCGGGTGTGCGACGGCGTAGGTGGCGACAGCGCGCAACCTGAATGACAGGTCTTCGTCAACGTGCGAATACAATTCGCCTCGAATGATCAGGTGCAGTGCGATGAAGCTCAGGCTCAGCACCATCACCGAGCCCGCGACGAGGCTGAGCGCGAGTCGGCCGCGTAAGGATTGTCGCGCGCCGTCAATTAACGACATAGCCGAATCCGCGTCGGGTTTCGATCAGGTCCTGCAGGTCGGCGCGCGCCAGCTTCGCGCGCAGGGTGCTCATCAGAACTTCGATGACCGTGTCGGATGCCATGCTGTCGCTCTCATAAAGCTGCGTGAAGATCGCCGCCCGGCTGAGCACGTGTCCTTTGCGGCGCACC
Source organism: uncultured Gammaproteobacteria bacterium (assembly GCA_963700045.1). Lineage (GTDB taxonomy): Bacteria > Pseudomonadota > Gammaproteobacteria > Steroidobacterales > Steroidobacteraceae > RPQJ01. Next base: position 86,514 of record CAVOWK010000013.1, on the reverse strand, counting down.
AGCAACTCGAGCAACGCGTACTCCTTCGGGGTCAAGCGTCAGCACCACATCATCCACCCGTGCGAGACGCGCCGCGGTGTCCAGTTGCAGGCGTCCGTGCGTGATTACAGGAGACGCCTCGTCGATGCGGCGCCTGGAAAGCGCCATTAGCCGGGCCAGCAATTCGTCGAAGGCAAAGGGTTTGACGAGGTAGTCATCGGCGCCGAGATTGAGCGCGCCCACCCGGTCCGATACCTGGTCCCGGGCCGAGAGCACGAGTATCCGGGGCTTCGACTTCCGCGACTTCAGTTCCTGTAGCACTTGCACGCCGTCGACGCGCGGCATCACCAGGTCGAGTACAACGACATCGAACGGCAGGCTGCTCAGCAGCAGCAAAGCCTCGGCACCGTCCGCGGCGGTCTCGACAGCAATGCCATGCGCATGCAGGCCGGTGGCCAGTGTCTTTCTGACACGTTCGGAATCGTCCACGACCAGGACGCGCATGCGGTCACTTTGCGCAGTCGCCACCGGGTTCGCCATCCGTATCGTTGGCAAGGCCTGGAACCTGCGACCCATGCACGCCGAAGGGGCGAGGGACCTGTCGGTCCCCCGCCCCGCCTTGTCGTCCGGCAACACTGCAGGGAGGGAAATCAGTCGTCGTTGACTTTTATTTCCACGCGCTCCGCGGTCAGCGTCGAGTTCTCCCAGCTGCCCCAGGCTTCGACGATATCGTCCACCGCCTGGGTGAAGAACTCGGCCGAGGTGAGGCGAATGCTCTCCTCCAGCACGAACCTGGTTGCGTCATTGGTGGCAATCAGGACCGACAGGATGTGGAAATTCGGCCGTGACGGATCAAGGAACGGCCCACGCAGACGCACGCCGTCCGCCGGATCGATTCGCACGACCCGGGTCGCAGTCACAGCGTTGCTGCCTGCCGGGTCCTCATAACCGCGCACGTCGACCCAGTTGCCGACGGCCAGGTCCGCGAAGTTGACGTCGCGAAGCGCAAGCGCCGACTTGTCTTCGTACCGGGTAGCCTGGTTGGTCGCAACGACGAGGCCGAGGAGTTTCATGGAGCCATCGGCCGTAACCAGCGTCTCGATCTGCGCGACGATGCGAATGGTGCTGACCTCCTTGAACCTGACCTTGAGCGCCACCAGCACGCCCGCGGCATCGGCCGTTCCCTCGACCTCGACCAGCACGTCGTTCGCAAGATTCGCCACGGTGCCATGCTCGTACTGCGTGGTCGGTGTCGTGGTCACGGCCCGACCTGCAACCTTGAAGGCCGTCGCAGAGACGAAGTCGGTGATCGTTCCCTCGACCTCCAGTTCGTCCCCGGCGTCCGCCTTGAGCCAGTCGTCAGACCTCAGCTCGACACGGGTGGCCACGAAAGTCCCGTACGGGTCGAAGGTAAAGCCCTTGACTAGAACGAGGTCGCCTTCGCTCGGCTGCCCGGTCGTGAAATCCTCCATGTTTGCGCTCGAATAATCGACGACGAGCGCATTGATATTGAACAGCTTCGCGCCCGGAACGAGTTTCGATACATAGCCGGTCACGTCGAACGGGCCACCGTCCGGCTTGATGTCGACCCGGGTCGCCTCGATTACACCTCCGGTCGTCACGACGCCACTCACCTCGACCACGTCGGCAACCGCAAGGCCGTCGATGGATGACGGTGTGATGTCGTCACCCAGGGAAGTCTCGGACGTCACGAGCACGGTCTGCCCCATGGCAACGAACGAACTCGCGCCAACGTCGATGCTGGCGATCGGTCCCTCGATGACGTTGTGATAGCGGATCACGTCGGCGTGATGTTCCGCACCGTACGAATGACCCTTGAGTTCGACGTACTGCCCGACCTTCAAGGCGGACTCGACGGCGGCCTGGTCGTCCATCAAGACTGACGCGCCGCTGGTGTCGTAGCGCACGCCGTTGAGATAGACGCTGCCAAAACCGGTGATGACGCCGACGCTGACCGTTCCGGTGGTTGCCACGGGTGGTGGTAGCGGTGGCGGCGGACTGACACCATCGTTGGAATCACTCCCGCCGCAGGCGTTGAGCCCGACCAGCAGCGCAGCCAGCGCCAACGCCGGGAATCTGTTTGTGAGGCCTTTCATATCAGCCCTCCTTGCGTGCTGTTGCGCGCGTGCAGCCTTCAATCTGTACAGAATTACCGTACGCGGCGAACCTTAAGACCGGCTCAAGCGGGGCTGCGTGTTGCCGCAGACCGGGGTCTGCGCAAGGTTCACACCCGTGCAGACCCCGCTTGCAGCTCCGCACTGCGGAGTCAGCGACACTCGTCGTCGAGGAACCTGGCGACGTAGACGCCGGCCCAGCCAGTGTCTTCTGCCTCGCCACCCGCGGCGGCCGTTGCAACATCGCTGCCCACCAGCATGCTGACGCTCACCGCCAGCCATTGGCCACGGAAGCCATCACGCTCGATGCCGAGCGCAGTGATGAGCGCGCCCTCGGGCGCTTCCGGATCCACCGTCGCGGCCGGCATGCCGACCTTGAGCAGGGGCACTAACTCGCCACGCTTCGACGGCTGTACCTCGCGCAGGTAGATGCCATCGACGCCATCCGCGGTTCGCACCTTGAACGCGGACACGCTCGGCACTCCGTGTGCCGACACTGCTCCAAACGTCGCAGTGCGCCAGCGAGCCGGTTCCTCGATGTCGTCGCCACCTTCTCCGCCCCCGCCCATGCCAGGCACGCGGCCTGAGAAGTTCCAGTAGACGAAGTCCTTGAAATCGCCGCCTGTCTTGGCGATGACCACGGTCTTGCCTAGCTGCATGTCACGCACGAAGAAGCCCTGGTGCACGGGGACTGGCTTGGCGGTCCCCGTCGGCGTAACCGACAGGCAGTATTTGTACTTCACAGAGGCTTCGTTGCCCTCACTCGGGCAGATCACCTCGACGTCGTATGTCTCGCTGCCCCAGGTGCCCCAGAACAAGACATGGCGGCCGTTCGACGAGAGCGACACCGCTTCGCCGAAGGCCTTGAAAGTCTGGGCCGTCTCCCCGGGCACGGGATCGCCGATCTTGACGATGGTCTCGAGCTTGATCGGCTTGTTGCCCAGTCGTGCGCGGTAGATTCCGCCGGCGGTCGGTGCTGCTTCGTTGTCGTAGCCGGCAAAGACCACGTACTTGCCCGCGGCGCTGGGAGGCGCAGTCGAACCGAAGGTCATCGTCGTCTTGCCGGGTATCTTCGTATACGAACTCGCGATCAATTCGATCGGTGCCACACCGCCATTCGCGACCACGTTCCGATAGAAGACACCCGTCTTGCCAACACCGCCAACCGCGAAGTTGCCCTTGAACACAATCGTGTTGCGCTCGGTGACTGCAGGCGAGCCGGGGAACTGATCGAAGCCCGTGCCCAACGGCACTTCTGCGATCGGCACCTGGAAGTACTCAAACCCCGGCACGTCGCCCAGCATGGCGGCGGCGGTTGTCGGTGCACCGCTCGGGTTCGTGTACACGCCCGCGGATCCGGTCCGCGTGTCATCGACTGCGTTCTGCCAGACGGGCTGCGACATGCCGCGCGTAGCGATCGTGCCGGAGCCGGCATCGATGCGTGGTATCGACGGGAACTCGTTGAAACGCGCGAGATCCTTGTTGGGCCCGTATGTCGCGTTGTTGGGCTGCGGCACCGTGCCCATGCGCCTGAAGATCGTCTGGATCGGGCCGTACTCATCCAGATCGCGCACATAGATGCCGTGCTCTGGTTGCCCCTGACCGCCGCGACTGCGTGCGCGAAAGACGACCATGCCGTTCTTGTTCACGGCGGGCTGGTTGTAACTGTTGAAAAGTTTGTCGGTACCCGGGATCAGGTCGCCATTGTTGGCCGCCGTGTACCACTCGTAGGTCAGGTCGCCCGCACGAGCGGTCGGTGACGCTGCAACACACAGTAACGCCACTGCCGTGGCGAGAATTGCCTTGGATTTCATGACTGCCCCCAGTCTTGTGTTGATCGAACGCATCAAACGAGCTTGCTCCCAGAAACCCTCCCGGCCGGCCGGAGCGACCGGCCGACCGGGGGGTAATCCGCCGGCTCAAAGCCGACGGCTGGGGGCTCAGTTACTTACCGGGCTTGCCGGGCTTGACCGGCTTGCCGCCGCCACCGCCTCCGCCACCGCCACCGCCACCGATGACGTTGATCGTCAACGTAGCCGTGTCGGCGGAGAAGGTACCCGCATCGACACCGGTGAAGATGACGTTGGGCATCTGGAACTTGATCGTGTAGGCGCCCGCAGTCGCAACACGCAGGTTATAGCCGTACACGATCTTCCCGGTCGCATTGATTTCCGGCGCAATCGGATTCTCCGATGCAACCACGACGCCACTCGCATTCGTGATGGTCATCTGCGCATCGCTGTCATGCACAACGGACCTCGTTGATGCCGCGGTCGCGTAGTACCCTCCGGAACCGTCCGGTGTGGCCAACGTTCCATACTTGGACAGGCGATCGAGCGTCGACGGCTCGAGCTTGACGACCGAGTAGCCTTGGTAAATGGCGCTCTCATCGAACATCAAGAGCTCGACTCGAATCGGGCTGCCGGGCTTCAGCTTGGCATCACCGGTGAGGTTGTCACCCCACTCGCCATTGACGTAAACAGGCGTTCCCTTCGCAACCACGGTGCACTGCGCCTGCCACTTGTTCACGCCCTGCACGTAGTAATAGGCCGACGTGTCGATCGGGAAGAGGGTCGCAGGGGTACCCGAAGGCGGTACCAGCGGCGACCAAACGCCACCCGCACCGCAGCCTGTCAAGTTGCCAGCTGCGGCACCGATCATGATCGCCGGCATCGACAGGTTGTTAGCCCGGGTCTCTTCGCCGCCGCCGCCACCGCCACCACCGCCACCGCCACCGCCGCCTTTCCCTGGAGGAGGCCCGCCGGCGGCAAGTGCCGCCGCGCTCATTGCCATTACCAACCAGATCGCATGTTTGAGATTTGTCGACGTCATTGCTGATTCTCCTTACCTAATCGCCAGCGCGCGCCGCAGACTCCTCCCTGGAGCGCGGTATTCGGGCCGGCGCACGGCGCCTTCGAGTATTCGGCTCTGGACGCCCCCATCAGCCACAGAAAGGACCGGCGGGCCGCATGTCTCGCAACCCTCGGTCGCCATTGGTTACATCCCTTCTTTGGTCTTTGACTGCTCGAGCAGCCGCAGGCGTTCCTGCAGTCGCGTCTGCTCCTGCTGCATCAGCTGTTCACGCTCACGAATCTGGGCGGCTTTCGCCCTCGAGCAACTTCTGGCGTTGCTGCAGACGCTCGCGTTCCTGCGCCAGCAACTGCTGGCGCTGTCGCAACTGCTCCTGCGACTGGCCGAGCGCCTTGCGACGCTCCTGCACCTGCTGCTGGCTCATCTTGCCGGCCTGTTCCTGCAGCCGTGCCTGGTCCTGAACCTGCAAGCGCTCCTGTTCCTGTACGCGATCGCGCTCCTTGAGCGTCAACTGCTGCTGTTGCTGCAGTCGGTCCTGGTCCTGCTTCAACAATTTGTCCTGGTTACGCACCCGGTCCCGGTCCTGGTCGTGCAGGCGCTGCTGCTCGTGTGCACGGTCCATGTCACGATCGCGGGCACGGTCCATGTCCTGCTGCACCGTGCCGTGCTGCTGCATGGAGCCTTGCTGACCACCCGGACTGGCCGGCTGTGCGCCGCCGCCAGCACCACCTGCCCCGTGGCCTGCTTGGGCGAACGCGACGGTCGACGATGCCACCATCGATATCAGCAGCATGGCTGCCGTTGCGTGCGTAGTCCTTTTCATGTGTCCCTCCAGTTCGCCAGCGGATCCGTTCGGTGGCGGGTCTGCCAGGAACTCCACCGCCACGAACCCCTGTTCTTTTTGTACGCGAACGACCTTAAGGGACGCTAAAGACAGCGAATTACAGAACGCTTTTTTCTATCGGAATGCGCAAGCTCGCTCCTCGCCGTCCTTGCCGGCGAGAGCGAGTTCGTTCTGGCGCGCGTCAGAAGCCTGCCGTGAAGGAAATGCCAGCCCCCCAATCGGGCGAACTGTCGCTGAATCCAGCAGACACGTAACCGGTCATCCACCAGTTCTCGCCGGGCCGCGAGAGAAAGCGTTGCAGACAACTCCTGCATCGCATCGTTGCCGGACACCGATGCTTCCTGGTAGTCGTAGAAGAGACCCAGTCGGGTCTGATCGGACACTGCGTAGGATCCGCCGGCCGACGCAAAGAAAGCGTCGTCGAGATCGACATCCGCGGGGTCGCCACGGAACAGGTAGCCGACCGAACCGATCGCGGTGAATCGGTCGAAGAACCGGAACGCATCGGCCTGCACCGAATAGTCGGTCTGGCCCGTCCCGAGTCCCTTGTCTTCGTCCGCCGTTCCGAACTTGATCTCGCCCGTCAGGTCCATGACGAACTCGCCGTCAGCGAGCGCCAACACGTCATATACCGTCAACGCAGCGATGACGTCGCCGATACCGCTCTCTGTGGTCACGGGTCCTTCGCCGATGACCTGCTCACCGTCCGGTCCTTCGACAACCGTGCCTTCCGGTGCCTGCACATTCAGGTACGGCACCGTGAGCCGTATCGAGATGCGCCTTGCATCGTAGCCAAAGTTGATCGGGACGTAGACCTCGTCAATCGCCGTATCGCCGCCATACTTGCCCGTCGTGTATTCGGCGCCGAGACCGACACTGAATCCGGAATCCGCAGCTTGCGTCCCCGTCGGGGCGCAGAGTGCCGCCAGGGCACCCACACACGCCGCGCCTGCACTGTTCATGTGTGTTCGCTTCATGCTCTCGACTCCATCTCGGTCGACTCGGGGAACCCAGCGCTTACTCAGCAAGCGCAGCGCCGGGTCGCCCGTTCGTGCATTGCCATCACTTGGGAACATCGCTCACTCAGGGGTCACTTCGATCGGCACGTTTCGTTCCTTCGAGCGCTTCTGCATCACCTCCTGGTGCTGAGCCATGAATGCATTGCGCTCCTGGTCCGTCTTCATCGAGCCCAGGCGCTCGCGATACTGGTTGCGCTCCTGTTCAGTCATCAGGTTCCCGCCGTAGATGCCCTTGCCCCCGGCCGCGCCGTTGCCGGCCTGAGCCGAAGCGGCATGGGTCTTGGTGCGGTCCTGTTCGCGCTGTTGCAGACGGTCGTGTTCGGCCGTCCGGTTCTGGTCGGTCGATCGTTCCATCTGGCGTTGCTGCGTCGCCTGCTGCTGCCCCTGCTGTTGCCCCTGGCCCTGGCCTTGTCCCTGGCGTGGTGTCGACGGCTGGTTCTGTGCCATGGACGCCACCGAGGCCAGCGTCATGAGTCCGGCGACGAGCGTTGCGGTTTTGAATTTGCCTTGCATAGCGTGCTCTCCGTTTGAATCAACCCCGCTACCTCTAACGCGGAGCACTGCACGGAGGTTGACGTCGCTTGCTTAAGTGACGCTAAAAACATTCGACGGAACAGGTAGGTACTTCTGCGCATGCCCACCCGCGGCCTGGCACGCAGCTCAACGCGACATCTCGCTGGGTGCTATTCGAACCAGAACCATGGCGCGTCGGCCTGCGCTGCATCTTCAGCGATGCTTAAGGTCCGGCAGCTAGCCTGTAACCGTCAGCGGCCTGATGCCGCCAGGAGGTTCGTCATGAGAAAGCTGTTGCTGACTTTCGCGTCCCTGGTCCTGCTCGGTATCGCCGCTCCCCTCGCGGCTGCAGAACCACCTACCGATGAGGTGGCCGCCATGCTCGCGTTCATGCGCGAAGAGGAGAAGCTGGCCCACGACGTGTACCTGCTCTTCTCGGAGATGTATGCCGGACAGGAAGCAGGCTCGAAGATATTTGCCCGCATCGCCGAATCCGAGTTGCGGCACACCGACGCGGTCAAGGGCCTGTTGGACGAGTACGGCCTCCCCGACCCAGCGGCAGGAATGGTCCCGGGTCAATTCGTGAACCCGTCGCTGCAGGATCTCTACACCGCGCTGGTAAGCGTCGGTGAGTTGGGCTACACGGAGGCACTCGGTGTCGGTGTCGTGATTGAGCAGAAAGACATGACGGACATCGTCGCCGCGATCGAACTCAGCGTCGCGTATGCAGACATCGTGCAGGTTTACTCGAATCTGCTCACGGGATCCGAGCATCACCTGGCGGCATTCCTGAACGTGCTGGAGGTCGCCGAGGCGGGGGCTGCGAGCGTGGGAGCAAAAGGTCCCGGATCGACTGGAGGTGAAGCTGGTCGGCACTGCGGCAAGTAGCAGGAGTACCGGCAGCAACAGCCGCGCCAGGAGGATCCGGTGCCAGCGCCGCTCCTGGAGACACCTGCTCGTCGTATCAGTCTGACCAAGTGAACGCGCGCCATCAGCTCAAGAGTGGTCGCCAGGCCTCACCACAAACCTGGGGATTTGAGCTGAATGGCGCCCGCGCTTGTTAGACTGGCTGCGATGGGATATTCAAGAATCGTCGGCACCGGCGCCTATCTGCCGGCCAAGACGCTGACCAATCAGGAAATCGAGCAGCGCATCGAAACCAGCGACGAGTGGATCTTCTCGCGTACGGGCATTCGCAGCCGCTTTGTCGCGGATGAGAACGAGCAGGCATCGGATCTCGCCCTGCACGCCTCGCGTCGTGCGATGGATGCCGCGGGCGTCACTGCCGACGACATTGACCTGATCGTGCTGGCCACCAGCACGCCCGACATGATTTTTCCGTCGACAGCCTGCCTGCTGCAACAGAAGCTCGGTGTAACCCACGGCGCTGCCTTCGACATCCAGGCTGCGTGCACCGGCTTTCTGTACGCCGTCTCGATCGCCGACAAGTTCGTGGCGAGCGGGCAGTGCAAGTGCGCCCTGGTCGTGGGAACCGAGGTCTTTTCGCGCCTGCTCGACTGGAGCGACCGCCGCACCTGCGTGCTGTTCGGCGACGGCGCGGGCGCCGTGATCCTGAAGCAGTCAGAACAGCCCGGCATTCTTTCCAGTCATCTGCACGCGGACGGACGGCAGAGCCATATCCTGGAGGCTTCCGGCTACGTGCAGGACGGTGTCCTCCATGACCATGCCTTCCTGCACATGGACGGACAAGCGGTGTTCAAGTTCGCGGTGCGGGCCCTGGAAGATGTCTGCAACGAAGCACTGGCCGCCAATGGACTGGTGGGCTCCGACCTCGACTGGCTGGTGCCACACCAGGCGAATATCCGGATCATCCAGGCGACTGCGAACAAGCTCGGCCTGCCCACGGACAAGATCGTCACGACGCTGGAGACCCAGGGCAACACTTCTGCCGCTTCGGTGCCGCTGGCTCTCGACGCAGCCGTCCGTGATGGCCGCATCCAGCCCGGTCACCTGGTGCTGCTGGAGGCTGTCGGCGCCGGCATGACGTGGGGAGCCATGCTGCTTCGCTGGTGAGTCATCGTGTCGGGGGTGAGGCGGCGCGAAGGCTTGCCAGGCGTTGAGTCAGCGTGGCTTGCGACAGCTCGCCGATGCGAGTGCCCGCAAGCCGTCCATTTGCATCGAAGAACAGCGTAGTCGGCAACGCGCTGTGGCCCAGCGCCGCGCCGGTGCTGCTCTGCGGGTCGACCAATACATTGCTCAGGGCCAGTCCTTGCCGGTCGAGGAAGGCGACAATGGTCGCCGCCTCTTCACCCTGGTTGACGAAGACGATGTTCACGTCCGGGTTGGCGGCCTGAGCCTGCTGCAGCGCGGGCATCTCGCGCCGGCAAGGCGGGCACCAGGTGGCCCAGAGGTTGACCACGGTGGGCTTGCCGGCGAAATCGGCGAGCGACACGGACCTGCCCTCCAGCGAACTCAGGGTCAGCGGCGGCAAAGGGGCTGCCGAAGGCGCCATCATGAAGGTGGCGATGCCGCCGAGCAGCAGCACCGTGCCCGTTGTGAACGCAGCGGCGAGCACGGGTTTGCGCAGGCCGGCCTGGCGGTGCGCGCGTTGCAGGCCGAACAGCAAGGCCACCACGACGCCCGCTGTCGGCTCCCAGCCGCCATCGCGGATGTTCAGGATGCTCAGCGGGAGGTCGAAGTACTGGTCGCGCCATCGCAGGACGAAGGCGAGTCGCGCCGCAACCAGGCCGACGAGCAGCATGTACGTCAGCGTCGGCTCGACCTCGATGCCGGCGGCCCGCGCCAACCGGTTGGCGACGAATCCCCCCAGAGCAATGGCAACCAGGGTCAGCAGCACCGAATACGGCAGCGACAACGGACCGATCTGCAACGCCTGGTTCAAGGCAGCTCTTCCATGCCGGTGTCGCCAGATCGGCGACGATCGCCTGCAGGATAGACGCAGGCATCGAAGGGTACCAGCGAAGACCGGGCGCACTTCCCGCGCTCGTGTAGCATCACCGCCATCGCATCGGGGGAGGCGCTCATGTCCAGTGCACGGGGCGAGGCGAGTGGCCTGGCGTGGCCGCGTTATTACACCGTCGTGCTGCTGCTCTTCGCAGCCGTCTTCATCTCCTACATCGACCGCACCAACATCTCGGTGGCCGCCATCGCGATGAAGGACGATCTCGGCTGGACCGAGACGCAGAAAGGCGTCGTGCTGTCCGCGTTCTTCGTCGGGTACCTGCTGCTGATGGCCGTGACCGGCGCGGCTGCGAACCGCTACGGCGGTTGGCTGGTCCTCGGCGTCGCGGTGCTCTGGTGGTCGGCATGGACGGCACTCACCCCGCCTGCCGCGATGATGTCGCTCGGCGCGCTGATCGCGGCTCGCATCGCGCTCGGGCTCGGCGAAGCTGCCGTGTTCCCCGCCTCCATGAACATGATCTCGCGCTGGGTGCCGCCGGAGCGCCGGTCGCGCGCGACCGCGCTCATCATCAGTGCGATCTCGCTCGGAACGGTGTTTGCGTTACCCGCCACGGGCTGGCTGGTGCGCGAATACGGCTGGGCACTGCCCTTCTACCTGTTCGGGGCCATCGGACTGGTGTGGTATGCGGCATGGCACTTCCTTGCCCGCGACGACGCCCCTGCGAGTTCGTCGGTGGCGTCGTCGCAGACCGCCCAGCGCGCCATACCGTGGGGGCAACTGCTGCGGCTGCCGGCCGTGTGGGCGATCATCGTGAGCCACTTCGCCAGCAACTGGGGCCTGTACGTCCTGCTCGCGTGGCTGCCGACCTACTTCAAGAGCACGTTCGGCGTCTCGCTTGCCAGCGCCGGTGTCCTGTCCGCCGCACCGTGGCTGGTCAATTTCGTCGCGGCGAACCTGGCCGGCGCATGGGCGGATCGGATGCTGCAGACCGGGCGCAGCGCCGGCTACGTCCGCAAGCTGATGCAGACCATCGCGCTCGGTGGCAGCGCCATCTTCCTGTTGCTGCTGACCCAGGCGACGACGCCGCTGGCCGCCGTCCTGATCATGTGCTGCGCGACGGGCACCGCGGCGTGCGCGATGTCGGGCTTCGCCCCGAACTGCTTCGACATCGCGCCGAAGTACGCCGACGTCATCTGGGGCATCAGCAACACGTTCGCCACGCTGCCGGGCATCGTCGGCATCTACGTCACGGGCTGGCTCGTCGATCGCACGGGCACGTTCGGCGCGCCGTTCGTGCTCACCGCGGCGGTGTCGCTGTTCGGCGCGGCCTTCTACCTGGTGTTCGGCTCAGGCCGCCGGCAGATCGACTGAACGGCGTGAGGTACAGACGCGCAAGTGCCACATGCACCACCCTGCCGGCTCGACGCCGTGTTCGCCGCCGCTGAGTGGCGGGTCACTCCTTGCGCTCCACGTCACGCGCATTGACGCCGGAGTCAACAATATGCAAGGATTCGATTGATGTCAAAGTCAATGAATCCTATGGGTAATCTGCTTGGCGCGTTGTCCAAGATGGCGCGCGATGTGGGCTGGTCGGACGCCGAATGGGCGCGGCGCTCGGGCGTGCCGAAAGAAACCCTTTGCCGGCTGCGTTCGCGGTCAAACTGCGACCTCGCAACGCTCGCTGCACTCAGCCACGCTCTCGGCAAGCAACTCACTGTCGGTCTACCGACGACCCGAAATCACGCGAGCGGACTCTGGCCGGCCGTCGTAGATCGTCGGCTCGAGGCCAGGCTCGTGGACCTGCTCCGCTCCCGCTCGACCTGCGTGGAGAATTGGCGTGAACCTGGCCCGTCTTTCTTTCTAGCCGGGCTCGCGGTAACCGTGGCGAGCGTCCCTGGGTTCGACCGGCGCAGCTATCTCGACCTCGCCGAAGCTCTACACCCAGGAGCATCGGAGCCGCGCGTATTCGCAAGGTGGCTTGCAGAGACTCCGCTGCCACCCACCCGCTTCTTGCCGATGCTGCAGGCGCAAATGGACCATGCAGCCTGAGCCCTATACGCGACGTGAATACGTCTCCGCATTCCGTGAACTGGCGGCGCGAATCGCAGCTTCACTGAAAGACGTCGCCCCAAGTGCTCTTCCCATCCAGATGTATGTCGCTGGCGGCTCAGCACTGCATTTCCATACGGGAGAGCGCGTATCCGTCGATATCGATGCGACGTTTTCGCGCCGGATCGCCTTGCCAGATCGGCTCGAGGTCGCATATCGGGACGAGGATGGCGCGGCGAGGCTGCTGTACTTCGATCGCCAGTACAACGACACGCTTGGACTGATGCACGAAGACGCGTACGCCGACTCGCTGCCGCTCACGCTCTCTGGCATCGATCCCCAGGTGCTCGACGTGCGGATCCTCACCCCGCTTGATCTTGCCGTCAGCAAGCTAGGCCGCTTTTCGGATCAGGACCAGGCGGACATCGCTGCGCTGGCACGTCGAGGCCTCATCGACGCGACGAGTCTCGAATCGCGCGCGACGGAGGCGATCGGTGGCTACGTGGGAGACAAGACCAGACTCCGCGGCAACATCGCCAGCGCGAAGAAAAGCGTCAGAGCGAATAGCCCAAGGCCGTGATGCCTTGTTCATTGCTCGTCGCGAGATCGCTTCGGTGAAAGTGGTGGGCCGTGTAGGATTCGAACCTACGACCTACTGATTAAGAGTCAGCAGCTCTACCAACTGAGCTAACGGCCCATCCTGGGATGGTGAGTGGGGTGGACGATGGGGCTCGAACCCACGACCGCCGGGACCACAACCCGGAGCTCTACCAGCTGAGCTACGTCCACCATCGTCCAACAAAACACGAACACTTGCCCGACAAACTGCGCCACCCCTGGTGATGGCGCGCCCGGCAGGACTCGAACCTGCGACCCTCGGCTTAGAAGGCCGATGCTCTATCCGGCTGAGCTACGGGCGCATGCGCTGCAGCAGTATCGCCTCATCCGAGTGGTCGGGGCAGAGGGATTCGAACCCCCGACCCTCTGCTCCCAAAGCAGATGCGCTACCAGACTGCGCCATGCCCCGCCATGCTCGATCGACCTGCCGTCGTCGCCAGGCCGCTTTTGACGTTGCCGTCGACCGCGGACCCGCACGGGAGCGCGAATCATACGGATCGACCCCCATAGCGTCAATTTAGGATTGTATCCAGCCGGCGACACGAGCGGGGCGGCTCTGCGAAAATCACTGGCTTGGCCGGTTGCCCGGCCCGCCCGGGAGGCTTTCAGCAATGTCCAGCAACGAATCCGGCGCCAGGATCATCGACGGCAAGGCGATCGCGCAGGAATTCCGCCGCGAAGTGCGCGCGGCCAGTGACCGCCTGGTCGCCCGTGGACTGCGCCGACCGGGGCTCGCAGTCATCCTCGTCGGCGACGATCCGGCCTCGCAGGTCTACGTGCGCAACAAGCGGCTGGCGTGCGACGAGTGCGGCATCGTCTCGGTCAGCCACGACCTGCCCCACTCCACCACGCAGACCGAATTGATGACGTTCATCGAGCAGATGAACGCCGACGACTCGATCGACGGCATCCTGGTGCAGGTGCCGCTGCCGGATCACATCGACGAACGCCACATCATCGAAGCGATCGATCCGGCGAAGGACGTCGACGGCTTCCATCCGTTCAACGTCGGCCGGCTCGCGCTACGCCACCCGTTGATGCGCCCGTGCACACCGTACGGCGTGACGCGCCTGCTCGAGAAGACGGGCATCCCGGCGAAGGGCAAGCACTGCGTCGTCGTGGGTGCGTCCAATCTCGTCGGTCGTCCGATGGCGCTCGAACTGCTGCTGTCGGGGGCGACCGTCACCGTGTGTCACCGTTTCACGCAGAACCTCGAGAGCCACGTCGGCATGGCCGACATCCTCGTGGTCGCGGTGGGCAAGCCGGGCATCGTGCGCGGCGAATGGGTCAAGCCCGGCGCCGTCGTGATCGACGTCGGCATCAACCGACTGCCGAACGGCAAGCTCGTGGGTGACGTGGAATTCGAGTCGGCACGGCGCAATGCGGCATTCATCACGCCCGTGCCGGGTGGCGTCGGCCCGATGACCGTCGCGATGCTGATGAAGAACACGCTGGAATCAGCACTCCAGCGCATCAGGCATTGAACGACGCGCCGTCTACTTGACGGTGTAGCCCTTCGGCTCGAGGCACGCCGCAAAGCCTTTCTTGAACAGATCCAGCTGCTGCTGATTCGCAGCCTGTGCCTGCTGCGTCGCCTGCTGTTGCTGCTGCGTTGCCTGTTGCGCGGCCTGCTGCTGGTTCTTGCGGCTCTGGCGGCCACCGGCCACGACGCCCGCCGTGGCGCCGATCGCCGCACCCTTGCCGGCGTCGTCGTCCGCCACTTCGCCGATGACGGCGCCCGCGGCAGCACCTCGCGCAGCGCCCCTCAAGCGCGAACCGTCGGCGGCAGGAGCCTTCTGCGGCGTCTGCGCCGCCGGTTGGGCCGCCGCTGGTGGCGGAGCCATGGGATCAACGCCGGTCTGGCCCTTTGACCAGGCGTAGCATTCGCCTTCGTCCTGCGCTTGCTTCTCGGGGGCCTGCCCCTTGGCAGGAAAGACCACCATGCCGAGCGAAGTGGAAATGGGTTTGGATGCGGGAGCCGTCGTAGCAGGAGCCTGCGCAACCGCCTGCACACCGACGATCAGGAGGGCCGTCGAAGCAATGATTCTGCCGATACCATTCATTTCGTCACCTTTCTGCTGCATCTCCGGGCAATTGTAGCGAGCTTTCGCGGCAGAGGCGGAAGGCTGGCCGCTAGCCGCGGCGCCAGAGCGTCCTACCGCCGGGCTGGTCTTCGAGCTGCACGCCGTTCGACGCCAGCAGGTCACGGATCCGGTCCGATTCCTTGAAGTCCTTCGATTTACGGGCTACGGCGCGCTCTTCGATCAGGCGCTCGATGTCGGCGTCGCTCAGGACCGTCACGCTATCCGTCGCTTGGGCAGTGTCCGTGATCGTCAGCTCGATCGTTGTACCCGAGGCTCTCTTCGCTGCGCGCTTGCGCAGGAACACTTCCGGCTCGAGCCCGAGCAACCCGAGTCTCGCACCCAGCACACGCATCTCCGCCGCCAGCCCCGCTGCCTTGTCGAGATCACCGGCCGCCTTGGCCGTGTTGACCTCACGCGCGAGCGCCTGCAACTCGGACACCGCGATCGGCGTATTGAAGTCATCGTCCATCGCGGTCACGAAGCGATCGGTGGCCTTCGTCGGCGCCTGCAATGCAACGACCGGCACACCACGCAGCGACGTGTACAACCGCTCGAGCGCCGCATCCGCCTGCGCCAGGCTGTCGGGCGTGTAGTTGATCGGCCCGCGGTACTGGCTGTTCACCATGAAGTAGCGCACGACCTCCGGATCGCGCACCCACTCCAGCACTTCGCGCACCGTGAAGAAATTTCCCAGCGACTTCGACATTTTCTCGTCGTCGACACGGACAAAGCCGTTGTGCATCCACACGTTCACGAACGGCGAGTCGCACGCCGCGCAGGTCTGCGCGATCTCGTTCTCGTGGTGCGGGAACTTGAGGTCCATGCCGCCGCCGTGGATGTCGAAATGCGGGCCGAGGATGTCGACCGACATCGCGGAGCACTCGATGTGCCAGCCCGGGCGCCCCGGGCCCCACGGCGATTCCCAGGCGGGCTCACCTGGCTTTGCCGCTTTCCACAGCACGAAATCGAGCGGATCGCGCTTGGCCTCGTCCACTTCGATGCGCGCGCCGGCCCGCAGGTCGGCCAGCCGCTTGCCCGACAACTGGCCGTAGGGCTCGAACTTCGCGACGGCGTAGTACACGTCGCCGTTGCTGGCCGCGTACGCGTACCCCTTGTCCACCAGCCGCTGCACCATCGCGACGATCTGTGCCATGAACTCGGTCGCACGCGGCTCGCGATCGCCCAGACGCACGCCCAGCGCCGCGCAGTCTTCCTGGTAGGCCTTGATGAAACGCTCGGTCAGCGCCTGCATCGGCTCGCCGTTGGCCAGCGCGCGCTGGATGATCTTGTCGTCGATGTCCGTGATGTTGCGGATGAACGTGACGTCGTAGCCCGACGCCTCGAGGTGACGGCGCACGACGTCGAACACGATCAGCATCCGCGCGTGGCCGAGGTGGCAGTAGTCGTAGACCGTGATGCCGCAGACGTACATGCGGACCTTGCCCGGCTCGAGCGGCCTGAAGACTTCCTTGCGCCCGGTCAGCGAGTTCTGGATCTGCAGCATGGTGCGTTCGACTTTGTTCCTGGAATCGTTGTGTCAGTGACGCGTGGCGAGCGCGCGGGCAGACTCGAGCCGGCCAACGACACGGGCTGTGCCCATCAGGCCGACGAGTGGCGCGAGTTCGGGCCCGTGCGTGGCGCCGGTCAGCGCCGAGCGCAGCGGCATGAAGAGTCCGGCGCCTTTGCGACCCGTCGCTGCAGCAATGGCGCGCGTCCAGGCCTTGAAGTCGCCGGCGCTCGCGCCGTGCAACTGGCCGGCGCTCGCGAAGAACTCCGGTCCAGCCTCGGTGATCTGCGCGGCCGCTTCCGCCGACACCGGCACCGAATCGCTGGCGACCACGGCCACGAGTTCGTCGACCTCGGCGGGAAACAGGACATTGCCCTTCACCACCGCGACGAACTTGTTGCGCTCCTCACCCGCTGGCAACGCATCGAGGTGCGTGCCGAGCCACTGCTCGATCTGTGCATCGGTCGAGTGCGTCACGGCCTCGCGCTGCCAGTGGCGCAGCTGCGCGTCGTCGAAACGCGCGGCAGAGTGGCTCGTGCGGCCGAGGTCGAAGTGCGACGCAAGCTGTTCCATCGCCAGCCAGCCGTCGTGACCGCAGGCATGCCCCAGGCGGACCAGGTAATTGCAGACCGCAGCGGGCAGGAATCCCTGTTCACGCAGGTCGGTCAAGCTGGCCGCGCCCTCGCGCTTCGACAGCGGCGTGCCGCCGGGAGTCAGCACCAGCGGCAAATGACCGTACTCGGGCAGCGGCATGCCGAGGGCTTCGAGCAGCAACAGCTGGCGCGGCGTGTTGGCCAGGTGGTCGTCGCCCCGCAGGACGAGCGTGATGCCCATCGCCGAGTCGTCCACCGCGTTGCCGAGGAAGAACGACACGCTGCCATCGGCACGACGGATCACGAAGTCGCCGATGTCGTCGGACTGGAAGCGCTGTAGGCCGTGGACACGATCCACGAACTCGACGGTGCGATGGTCCGGCACGCGGAAGCGAATTGCCGGTGCCTTGCCGGAGTCGATGCGTCGCTGCGCCTCGACCTGGCTCAAGCCCGCGCAGGTGCGCGCATACCGCGGTGGCCTGCCGGCAGCCAGTTGCGTCTTGCGCGATAGCTGCAGCTCCTCGGGCGAGCAGAAGCACGGATAGGTCTGGCCATTCGCCTCGAGCTTCGTCAGCGCGTTGGCGTAGATGGAACTGCGCTCGCTCTGCCGATACGGACCGTGCGGACCGCCCACGTCCGGACCTTCGTCCCAGGTGATGCCCAGCCAGCGCAGTTCGTCGAGTTGCCGCTCGAGCAACGCGTCCTGGCTGCGGCCGGCATCGGTATCCTCGACACGCAGCACGAAGCGACCGCCCGACGCGCGCGCGACGAGCCAGCTGAACAGCGCCGTGCGGGCGTTGCCCAGGTGCAGCGCTCCCGTCGGGCTCGGTGCAAAACGCGTGATTTGGGCGGCGGCAGGCATGGCCGCACATCTTACCGGAACGGGTCGACTGCCTTCTCCTCCGGCGCTGGCCCGTGGGCCCCGGGACGCTTACCATCCGCGCAGTGTCTTTCGATTGACGGGTGCCGAATGTCCCTGAGTTTTCCGATTTTCTCGCGAGTCATGCTGCTCCTCGCCGCCGGACTTTGCGCACCCGCGTGGTCGCAGGATGCCGCTCCGGCCGGACCGCAGCGGGTCCGTTTCGAAACGACGCTGGGCGCCTTCACGGTCGAGGTCGACCCTGCACGGGCACCGCTCACGGCTCGGTGAGCTTCCTGCAATACGTCGGTGACCAGCATTACGACGGCACGGTCTTCCACCGGGTCATCGGCAATTTCGTGATCCAGGGGGGTGGGTACCTGCCGGACGGCGCCGAAAAGCCGGTCCGCGGCGGCGTGCCCAATGAAAGTGGCAACGGCCTGAGCAACCGGCGCGGCACGGTCGCCCTGGCGCGCACCGGGGATCCGCACAGCGGGACGTCCCAGTTTTACGTCAACGTTGCCGACAACATCGCGCTCGACCCTTCCCCTGCACGCTGGGGTTATGCGGTCTTCGGGCGCGTGATCGAAGGCATGGATGTCGTCGACCGGATCGCCAGCGTCGCGACGGGCTCGAGCGGCCCATTCCAGGAAGACGCGCCCCTGCAGCCAGTCGTCATCTCGACCGCCCGCATCGTCGGCGCGGCTGCAACGTCCCAAGTGAACACCGGCCGCCGCCCGACGCTGCTGATCTCGGACCTGCACCTCGATCCCTCGACACCCGGGATCGCGCGCCAATTTGTCGCTTTCCTGCGCGGCGAGGCACGCGCGGCGCGTGCGCTCTACATCCTCGGCGACCTGTTCGAAGCCTGGCTCGGCGACGACGACCCCGATCCGGCGGTACGCTCGATCGTTGCGGAGCTGCGCGCGCTGCACGATGCGGGAGTACCCACGTATTTCATGCACGGCAATCGCGATTTTCTCGTCGGTGCGCGCTTCGCCGCCGAGACCGGCTGCACCCTGCTCGAGGACGGCACCGTCGTCGACCTGCATGGCGAGCGTGTGCTGCTGATGCACGGCGACGTGCTGTGCACCGGCGACACCAGCTACCAGCGTCTGCGGCGGATCCTGCGCAATCCCCTCACGCTCTTGCTGCTGCGCCATCTGAGCCTCGAGTCTCGGCGCAGGCTGGGCAGGAAACTGCGGGCGGGAAGCCAGATGCACGTGGGTGTCACGGCGCCCGAGATCATGGACGTGACGCCAGCGGAAATCGTCAAATCGTTGCGGCAGGCTCGCGTCAGCACGCTGGTGCATGGGCATACCCACCGCCCGGCGATTCATGCGCTCGAGGTGGATGGCAAACCGGCGCGCCGCATCGTGCTCGGCGACTGGCACTCGCAAGGGAGCGTGCTCGAGTGGCGCGACGATGGGGTGGAGCTACGGGCACTGGGAAGGTGAGGAAGGGCAGGAAGGGCAGGAAGGTGAGGAAGTGCAGGAAGGACAGGAAGGACAGGAAGCTACAGGCCGCTTCCTGCCCTTCCTCCCCTTCCTCCCCTTCCTGCCCTTCCTGCCCTTCCTCACCCTTCCGGCGTGCCGGAGTGAAACCGGAACTCGGCGTCCGGCGCCACGGCAAGCTCCGCCTCGACCGCTGCCAGCTGCTGCAGGCGCTCCCGCGCACCGTCGCCCCGCTTGTCCGCCAGGCGCAGGTAGAGACCGGCGTGACGGGCCTCGGCCGCCGCAAGCGACGCGTAGAACGGTCCCAGGGGTTCGCCGAGTAACGGGATCAGACCGATGAACCGCTCGTGCGAGCGCGCTTCGATCAACGCACCGATCAGCAGCAGGTCCATCCGGCGCTCGTGTTCCGTGCGCCGCAATGCCTTGCGCAGGCCCTCGGCATAGCGTGACGGGCTCAGGCGCCGGAACGGCACCTGCAGCGCCGTCAGTTGCTGCTGCACCAGTTCGAAATGCCGCAACTCCTCGCGTGCCAGGCGCGACATGCGGTCGGCCAGCTCGAAGTCCTCGGGGTACGAGAACATCAGGGCGAGCGCCGTCGACGCGGCCTTCTTCTCGCAATTCGCGTGATCGAGCAGCAGGTCCTGCCAGCGCTCCACGGCGAGCTGGAACCAGCGCGGATCGGTCGTCGACTGCAGCACGACGGGAACGCTCACCAACAAGGCCTCAGGCGGCTGCGCTCTTGAGCAGCTCGTCGATGTTCGCGACGATCGCGGCGGCCGACGGCAAGCGGTCGGCCGGCTTCTTGGCGAGCAAGCCATCGAGCAACGGCTGCAGGTACGCCAGGTTCTGCGGCAGGCGCGGGACCGGCGAATTGGCGTGCATGTAGATCACCGCGAGCGGCGTTTCCGCGATGTACGGCTTGGCCCCGGTCAGCATCTCGAACAACACCACGCCAAGACTGTAGAGGTCGCTGCGTTCGTCGAGCAGCGAGCCATGACCCTGCTCGGGGCTCATGTAGTGCGGCGTGCCGAAAATCGTGCCGATGCCCGTGATGTCGCTTTCCAGGCCCAGCTGGCGCGCGAGCCCGAAGTCGATGAAGGCGGCCGAGCCGTCCTCGCGCAACAGCAGGTTGCCCGGTTTCACGTCGCGATGCAGGACGCCGACCTCGTGCAGTGCGCCGAGCGCGGCTGCCATCTGCCGCACGTAGCCCAGCGCCTGCTTCGGATCGAGACGCTCACGCATGCGCGAGCGCAGGTCGCCGCCCGGGAAGAACTCCATGGCGAGGTAGAGATGATCGTCCGCGATGCCGATGTCGAAGATGCGCGCGATGTTCGGATGCCGCAGGTGCGCCACGAGATCGAATTCGCGCAGGAAACGATCGAACGTCGTGCTGCCTTCGACGATATCCGGCACCTGCCGGAAGATCTTGAGGACGCGCTGCTCTCCCGTGCGCACGTTTTCGGCGAGGAATACGCTCGAGGAACCACCCACGGCGAGGCGGCGCAGGCAGCGGTGGCCGCGGATGCGCACCGAACCGAAGCGATCAGGCGGACACTGCTCGAGCGCCGCGCGCGACGTTTCCGCCAGCACGTTGCGGCGACTGGCCAGCGCCGTCCGCAGTGCGCCACACAGGTCCGCGTGCTCGAAGTCCGTGCGCGTCAGCACGGCCAGCGCGCCCACGGACCTGGCCTTGTCGCCGACTGCGCCGCCACCGCCGGGCGCGAAGTAAACGATAGGCGGAAAACCAGGCCTGTCGGCCAGGTCCTCGAGCCATTCCAGGCCTCGCGAGTCCTGCACTTCGTGGTCGAGCAGCACGACGTCGTAGGCGACGCCGGTGAATCCTGCGGGCAGGCGTCCGCGCGTGGCGGGCTCATACTCGGCCGGTAAGGCATCGCGCCATTCGAGCGTGACGTGATGCGCGAGCTGCTGCCGGTAATCCGCACGGTCGCTAACGATCAATGCCCGCAACGTCATCCATGCCCTCCCAGCCGCAGCCCCAGCACCAGATCGCCGACATTCGTCAGCGTCGGTCCAGTATGCAGCAGATCGCCGGTCGCCTCGAGAAAAGTACCGGAATCCGCGCGTGCGAGCGAGACGATGGGATCGCAACCCGCGTCGCGTCCACGCTGGCACGTCTCATCGTCGACCAGCGCGCCCGCATCGCTTGATGCGCCATCGATGCCGTCCGTGCCAGCGGCGAGCAGGTGCGCATCGTGCAGTCCGCGGCGTTCGAGTTCGAGCGCGGCGGCGAGCGCCAGGTGCTGGTTCCGGCCACCGTGACCCGGCTGCGCCGGCAAGCGCACCGTGGATTCGCCGCCCCGGACCTGCACGATACCTGCGGACTGCCGCGCAAGCGATGTGACGAAACGGGCCCCGAGTTCGGCCGCGTCACCGTCGATGCGCGCGCGCACCACGCTTGCCTGCAGCCCCTGTGCGCGTGCCGCTGCTGCCGCAGCGCGACAGGCAGACCTGAGCGACGCCACGATTCGCACCGGCACCTCGGGCACTCCCGCGATGGTCTTCGGGCTCGAATGGAGTCGGTCCAGGAGAGCGCGCAGTTCCGGCGGCAGCGCCGCCGTGCCTGGCTCGTCTGCATGTTCATCCGGGAACGCATGCAACAGTCCGGAACCGATGATGCGTGGATCGTCGCCAGGCACGTCGGAAATCATCAGCGCCTGCGTGCGCCGGCCATACGCGAGCCGTGCGAGGCCACCGCCCTTCAGTCTCGAGAGGCGTCGGCGCGTGGCATTGACCTGCGCGATGGGAGCGCCGGATTGCAGTGCCCACCGATTCAATGCCTGCAGGTCGGCGAGACTGGCGCCAGGTACGAGCCAGTCGACGAGGCTCGAGGCGCCGCCGGAGACCAGGAACAGCACCTGCGCTTTGGCATCGAGTCCGGTCACGAAGTCGGCGACCAGCTGGCCTGCGGCGAGGCTCGCCTCGTCGGGCATGGGATGCGATCCGTACGTGACGCGCAGGCCGTGCGTCGCGGGATTGAAGCCGGCCGGCACGTGCTCGACCGGGACGACGACCACGCCGCCGGCAATCTGCGCGTCCAGCGCGGCGATCGCGCCTTGCGCCATCGCTGCAGCGGCCTTGCCGATTGCGACCACGTGCCACGGACCGCGCAGTGGCCGTCGGGTGAGTTCCTGCTGCACGACCCGCCGTCCGTCGACCGCGGCGAGCGCGGCGCGAAAGCAATCCAGGAGGATGTTGCGCGCGGTCAGACGACGCGTCAGACGACGGCCTTCAGCACGCCCGAGGCGGCCGTGCCGTTGTTGCGGGTCTGCTTGGCGAGATCCGACCGCTCGCGCTGCAGCCGGTCGAGGTATTCGGGCGTGATGTCGCCAGTGACGTACTCACCCGAGAAGCACGACGTGTCGAACTGGCTCACGCCCGAGTCGTGGTGGCGCACGGCCTTCACGAGGTCCTCGAGGTCCTGGTAGATCAGCCAGTCCGCGCCGATCAGCCTGGCCACCTCGTCCTCGGTGCGGCCCGCCGCGACGAGTTCGGAAGCCGCCGGCATGTCGATGCCGTAGACGTTCGGGTAACGCACCGGCGGCGCGGCCGAGGCGAAATACACCTTGTTGGCGCCCGCTTCGCGCGCGATCTCGATGATCTGCGCCGACGTGGTGCCGCGCACGATCGAGTCGTCGACCAGCAGCACGTTCTTGCCGCGGAACTCGAGATCGATCGCATTGAGCTTGTTGCGCACCGACTTCTTGCGCTGGCCCTGCTCCGGCATGATGAAGGTGCGGCCGATGTAGCGGTTCTTGATGAACCCCTCGCGGTACTTGACGCCGAGGATCTGCGCGACCTGCATCGCGCTCGTGCGGCTGGTGTCCGGAATCGGGATCACGACGTCGATGTCGTGGTGCGGGCGCGTGCGACGGATCTTGTCCGCCAGCAGCTCGCCCATGCGCAGGCGCGCCTTGTAGACCGAGATGTTGTCGATGATCGAATCGGGCCGCGCAAAGTACACGTACTCGAAGATGCACGGCGTGTGACGCACGGGGCTTGCGCACTGCTTCGTGTGCAGGCGGCCGGTCTCGTCGATGTAGACGGCCTCCCCCGGACCCACGTCGCGCATCAGCTCGAAGCCGCTCTGGTCGAGCGCGACGCTTTCCGACGCGATCATGTGCTCGCGGCCGCGCGGTGTGTCGCGCTTGCCGATGACCAGCGGTCGGATGCCGTGCGGATCGCGGAAGCCGATCACGCCGTGGCCGAGGATCATCGCGACGACAGCGTAGCCGCCCTGGATCCGGCGGAACGTGGCGCTGATCGCGGCGAAGATGTCGGCAGCCGAGGCGCTCGTCGTGCCGAACCGCTGCAGCTCGCTCGCGAGCACGTTGAGCAGCACTTCGGAGTCGGACGAGGTGTTCAGGTGCCGGCGGTCCTCGCGCATCAGCACGTCCGCGAGCTGCCGGGCGTTGGTGAGGTTGCCGTTGTGCGCGAGGCAGATGCCATACGGCGCATTGACGTAGAACGGCTGCGCCTCGTCGGAACTGTCGCAGCCCGCCGTCGGGTAGCGCACGTGACCGATGCCGATATTGCCCTTCAGCTGCAACATGTGCCGCTGCTGGAACACGTCGCGCACGAGACCCACGTCCTTGCGCAGGTACAGCGCACCCTCGTGCTCCGTCATGATGCCCGCCGCATCCTGTCCACGATGCTGCAGGACGGTGAGCGCGTCGTAGATCTGCTGGTTGACCGGAGTGAAACCCACGATACCGACGATGCCACACATGGTTGCGCCCTCAGGTACTCGACTCGGCGACTTCGTCGATGACCTGTCGCCCGGTTTCGACATAGCCCTCCAGCACGGAGGCCATCTCTACACCTACCGGAATCAACTTGGACTCTTGCCACCACGACTCGTCCTGCATCTGTGCAGCCTGCGCCAGCATGACGGCAAAGCCGACGATGACGGCGCCACGGACCAGGCCGAACACTCCGCCCAGGATGCGGTCGAGACCGAGCGTGAGACCTGAACGCTGTACGAGGTAACCCAGCAGGCTGCCGAGGATCCAGGCCGCCAGCACCGCGGCGAGCAACAGGATCATCCGGGCGACCCAGACCTGGAGTTCCGTGCCCGTGAGGGAGCCGCCCAGGTAAGGCTGCACGGCGGGCGCGTAGCGCCAGGCGAGCCAGAGGCCCACCAGCCAACCGAGCAGCGCTACTGACTCGCGCAGGAATCCCCGGATGGCTCCGAAAAGCAGGGAAATCAGGACGATGGCGATGAGGCTGTAGTCGACGGTCGTCATGCGGCCGGGCACGTCCTGGCAACCCAATGGAGGGGACGAATTCTAGCAGAGGGGGGCATCAGCCGCCGGAGACGACCGACACGGGCAGGCCACGGGCCTTGAGCCTCGCGGCGAGCTTGTCCGCGGCCGCCCGGTCGGCGACGGGCCCCGCCCGGACTCGATGCAGTGTCTTGCCGGATTTTGACAGCGGCGCGATGTACGCCGGCATGCCGTCGGCCTCGAGGTCGGCGACGAGCTTGCGGGCCGTGGCCTCGGAACCAAACGCCCCGACCTGCACCGAGAATGTTCCTTTGGCCGGAGCGACCGTCGGCACCACCGGTTCGATCGCGGCAGGCTTCGCCTCGGGCGCCCGCGCAGGTGGCACCGCCGCTTCCTCCCTGGCCGCAGGCTGGTCCTCACGCTTCGAGGCGGTTTGCGCCTCGGTCACCACCGGCGCAGGTGCAGGTGCAGGCGATTCGACGGTCGGCAACGATGGGGCCGTGGCCGGCACCGATGCTGCATCCGGGCGAGGTTCGAGCCTGGCGCCGTCTGCCACCGCCCCGCCGAGGTCGATGGTGACCGTACGCGTGTTTTTCGCGCCTCCCACCGCCTTCCCGCCAGCCGCGGAATTCTTCGGGCCCGAGAGCAGCTCGGGCACCAGGGCGACCGCGAGCAACACGAGGATGCTTGCGCCGATCAGCCTGGCCTTCAGTGGTTCTTCCATCGCGCGAGGATTATAGGGGAACGCCCAGCAGCGTGAGTGCCGGACCGACGACGTGGAAAGAACCGAACACGACGATGCGATCACCCGCCCGCGCAACCTCGGCGGCGCGGCGCATTGCCTCGGGCACCGTGCCCGCCGGCTGTAGATGGACGCCCGCGTCGCGGGCCCTGCGCCCGAGTTCGGCGGCGTCGATCGCCCGCGGGCCTTCCGCCGTGGCCGCAAACCACTGGTCGATGGCCTCACGCAGGGTACCGATGACGCCGGGCACGTCCTTGTCGCCAAGCATGCCGCAGACGGCGAGCGTGCGGCCTGTCACCGGCTGCGCGCGCAGGTTGGCAGCCAGCGTCGTCGCTGCGGCCGGGTTGTGGGCCACGTCGAGCACCCACTCGAAGCCGCGTGCATCCGCCACGCGCTGGAAACGTCCTGGCAACAGCGCGGATTGCAGGCCCTGGACGATCGCTGCGCGGGACAGCGGCAAACGATCCCGCAACTGGTGCAGCGCCATCAGCGCCGTCGCAGCGTTCGCGACCTGGACCGCGCCCGGCAACGATGGCAACGGCAGCGCGGCCAACTCGACTCGATCGCCGATGGTGAAATCCCAGCCGGCCGCGCCGACCGCACGGCCGTCGAAATCCGTGCCTCGCACCTGCAACCGCGCGCCGAGTTCGCGCGCGCGTTCGCGCACGGACTGCGGCGGCTCGGGCGTGCCGAACACGGCCGGACGCCCTGCGCGGAAGATGCCGGCTTTCTCGCGGCCGATGGATTCCAGGTCGGGGCCGAGCCAATCCATGTGATCGAGACCGATCGAGACCACGACGGCCACGTCCGGATCGACGACGTTGACGGAGTCGAGCCGGCCGCCGAGACCGACCTCGAGCACGATCACGTCGGGGACCGCCGTCTCGAAGACCAGCAGTGCGGCGAGCGTGTTGAATTCGAAGAACGTGAGCGAGTCGGGTCCGAGTGCGTCGGCCGCGCGCTCGAAGGCCGCGATCAGCGAAGCCTCGGACACCATCGCGCCGTCGATACGGATGCGCTCGCGATAATCGACCAGGTGCGGCGACGTGAAGGTCGCGACGCGATAGCCGTTCGCACGCAGCACCGCATCGAGCAACGCAACGCAGGAACCCTTGCCGTTGGTGCCGCCCACCGTGATGACGGGCGCGCGGGGCCCTGTCCAACCGGCGCGTGCCAGGACGCTGGAGATCCGCCGCAGGCCGAGGTCGATCGTCGCCGGATGGAGTTGCTGCTGCCAGTCGAGCCAGTCGTCGAGACGCTCGAATCGCGGTCCGGCCGGCATCGCGAGACCGGTCAGGACGACGGGCTTGCTTCGTCCGCGCGCACGAGCGGCGGTCGGCCGAGCATCATCGCGAGCAGCGTCGCAATGCGGTCCCGCATGTCGCGACGGTCGACGATGAGGTCGATCGCGCCGTGCTCGAGCAGGAACTCGCTGCGCTGGAAGCCCTCCGGCAGCGTTTCGCGCACCGTCTGTTCGATCACGCGGGGACCGGCAAACCCGATCAGCGCCCGCGGCTCGGCGATGTTGAGGTCACCCAGCATCGCGAGGCTCGCCGAGACACCGCCGGTGGTCGGGTCGGTGAGCACCGAAATGTACGGCAGCTTCGCCTGCGCCATGCGTGACAGCACCGCGCTGGTCTTGCTCATCTGCAGCAGCGACAGCAGTCCTTCCTGCATGCGCGCGCCGCCGCTCGACGAGAAGCAGATCAGCGGCAGGCCGTTGGCGAGGCAGTGTTCGGCGCCGCGCGTGAAGCGCTCGCCGACGACCGAACCCATCGAACCGCCGAGGAAGCGGAACTCGAACGCGCAGGCGACGACATCGATGGCGTGCAGCGCGCCGGCCATCACGATCATCGCGTCCTTCTCGCCCACCGTTTTCTGCGCGGCGGTCAGGCGGTCGCGGTACTTCTTGCTGTCGCGGAACTTGAGCGGATCCTCGGGCTCGACCTCGTCCGCGAGCTCGCGTCCCGTGCCCTCGTCGAGGAAACCCATGAGCCGGTCACGCGCCTCGATGCGCATGTGGTGGCTGCACTTCGGGCACACCTGCAGGTTGCGCTCCAGTTCGGCGCGGTAGAGCACGGCGTCGCACGCCGGGCACTTGATCCACAGGCCTTCGGGGACGGACCGCGAGCGGCGTTCCGTCTTGATGCGCGAGGGGATGATCTTTTCAAACCAGGTCACGACGCGGCTCCCGTGGGCGGACGGCGAAGTTTACCCGAAGGCAGTCCGAATCCGGCGGGGTAGTCGGCGCCGACGAAATACAGGCCGTCCGGCGGTGCCGTGGGCCCGGCCTCGCGACGGTCGCGTCCCTGCAGGACTGCCGCCAGCCATTCGGCGGTACGTTCGCCCCGGCCGACCAGGATCAGGCTGCCCGCGATGTTGCGAACCATGTGATGCAGGAAGGCATTGGCACGCACGCGCAGGTCGACGTAAGGCCCGTCTCGTTCGACCGACAGCTCCATGAGTTCGCGCACCGGACTCGGCGACTGGCATTCAGACGCACGGAAGGCGGAAAAGTCGTGGCGCCCCACCAGCACCTGCCCCGCTTCGTGCATGCGTGCGGCATCGAGTTCGTGCCGGATCCAGCAGACGCGCCGACGCTCCAGCGCCGGGCGCATGCGCCGATTGAGGACGCGATAGTGATAACGCCGCGCCGTTGCATGGTGGCGCGCGTGGAAATCGCCTGGTGCGACGTGGGCCCAGAGCACGGAGATTTCTGCAGCGACGCTGGCGTTCGCACCGAGCGTCCATGCATGCAGCGGCCGCTCTGCCGTCGTGTCGAAGTGCGCCACCATCTCGAGCGCATGCACGCCGGCGTCGGTGCGACCGGCAGCGACCAGTTCGACGGGCTGGTCCGCGACCTGCGCCAGCGCGTGCTGCAGCTCGCCCTGCACGCTGCGCGCGTGCGACTGGAACTGCCAGCCGGCGAACGCCGAGCCGTCGTACTCGATGCCGAGCGCGAGACGCGGCACGAGCCCGCCCGTCAGGGCAGGCTGGCGATCAGCCGCTCTGCTTCCTGGCGCTGGGTCGAACTGCCTTCCTGCAACACTTCGTCGAGGATGCTGCGGGCGCCTTCCGGATCACCCATGTCCATGTACGCGCGCGCGAGGTCGAGCTTGGTGCCGACTTCGCTCATCGTCGCCGGCTCGCCGCCCAGGTCGTAATCGACGTTGCCTGCGAGGATCGCGGTTGACGCCGTCGAGTCGAGTACAGGCATTTCGCCCGTCGCGTCGAGCACAGGCAGTTCCCCAGTCACTCCGGACAGGTCGACGATGCTCTCGAGCGCCTCATCGCCTGGCAGCATCGCCGTATCGTCGACCATGCGCATCAGCGCCGTCGAATTGAGCAGGTCGGTATTGTCGTCCTCGAGCATCTCCTTGCCGCCACCCATCATCGCGGTTTCGACGGTGTCGCTGCTGGCACGCTTGCGCGCGTCACTGGCCTCGCCGGCGTCGAGCGACTCGAGGTTACGCAGCGTATCGAGGTCGAGGCCGAGGCGATCGACGGTCAGCTCTTGCGTATCGCCGGCAGTGTCGCCGGCGCCGCTGATGCGCGGCATTTCGATCGTCGGCAGCACGCTGGATTCTTCATTGCCACGGGCCGGCTCGTCGAGCATGAAATCGATGCCCGAACGGTCGATCGGCGCAATCTCCGTCTCCGACTCCGTCAGGTCCATGTCGGGACCCGCCGAATCGCCGGCCGGAATCGTCAAGTCGAGCGTGCCCGTCGATCCGTGCAGCTCCATGTCGAGCGAATCGGACGCCGAGGAACTCGGGCTGGCCCCAAACAGAGCATCTCCCGGCGCAATCTGCTTGCCCATGATCAGGACCTTGTCCCACTCACCGGCCGGCGCATCCGCACGGGTCGTGTCGAGGTCGCGGGCCAGGTCGAGGAACCGCTCCTTGTTGCCCCAGACGAAATAAATCTCGAGCAGCTTCAGCTTGAGGTCGCGGCGCTGCGGTTCACGCTTCATCGCGAGCTGCACGAGGTCCGCCGCCTGGTCGTACAAGCCATACGCCATGTGGAAGTCGGCCTCGGCCAGCGGATCGCCCGATTCCATGCTCGCCGGGCCGTCACCCGACAACGTGTCCTCGACAGTGACTACCTTGCGGATCGGCTCCGGTGTGCGTGCTGCTGACGCGGCTGCGGCCGCAGTCGCTGCGACAGCCGCGCCACGACCCATGTGGTCGACGCCACCCCGTTCTTCGACGAGGATGTCCGTGTCGCGAGAACGCGGCGTGAACCTCGGTCCCGAACCACGGCTGTCGCGCGAGCCGAGCGCCTCTTCGAGTGATTCCTCGGCGCTGCCACGTTCGCGGCGCAGGCGCTGGATCAACCAGGCGCCAAGTCCCGCGGCCAGCAGGCCGAGCAACACCCACCAGTAGTCGGTGATGCGCTCGAGCAGGCTCGGCTGCGGCGGCTCCACGACTTTCTTTTTCGGCTTCTTCGGCTTTTCGGCCTGCGCCGGCTCGGCGGTGGCAGCGGCCTCGGGCGCGGCTTCCGTGGTGGTTGCAGACGGCTCCGTCGGAGCGGCGCCGGGCGCTGCCGCCTGATCCGCGGGCACGGGCGCACCGCCCTGCAGTGTCGCGAGTTCGGCGTTGCGCACTTCGAGCAGGCGCCTGGCTTCCGCGAGTTCGTTCTCGAGTTGCTTGACACGCGTCTCGAGGTCACCTGACGCCGCGACCGCCGGTGTTCCAGCCGGCGCGGAGGGTGTCGCAGCCGTAGATGCGGTGGACGTTGCAGTCGACGGCGCTGCCGTACCCTGCTCCGGCGTGACGAGGCGGAGCCTGCCGGCTTCGCTCGCAGCGGCGGCGCCTGTGCCGCTGCGCCAGGCGTCGTACTGCCGTGCTACCTCGGCCGACGCCTCGCTCGCTGACACGGAGCTGATCTGGCTGGCGTCGGGAATGCGCAGCAAGCTGCCGGAACGCAGGACGTTGATGTTGCCGTCAAACGCCTGCGGATTGTTCTGGAAGATCGCAACCATCGCCCGATTGATGTTCGAGCGTGGGCCCGGGTTCGCGGCACTGGCGATTTCCCACAGCGTGTCGTTGTTACGCACGCGGTAGGTGCTGCCCGGCTCGATGGCCGGGGCCGCCGCAGGCTCAGTTGACCTGGCGGGACTCGAGGAGCGAACGGATTCGGCGGTCGTGTCGGCGACCGGAGCCGCGGAACGCGTGCTGGAGGCGCCACCCGAACTGACTCGGGGGGCCACCGCTACAGGCTCGCTGGCCGCCGGACCCGGCGCGTAGACCGGCGGATCGAGCAGCACGGTGTATTCACGGAGCAACCGGCCGCGCGGCCAGTTGGCCTCCACCAGCAGCGTCACGAAGGGTTCGGTGACCGGCCGGGGCGAGGTGACGCGCAGGACGTCCCTGCCGTCGGCGCCCTTGGCAACCCGGAAGTTGAAGTCGGCCAGATATGCCGGACGGTCGAGACCGTAGCGAACGAACGTGTCGTTGGAGGCCAGCGCCGCACGCAGCGCGCCGAGATCCTCCTGGGTCGCCGAGACCAGTTCGATTTCAGCGTCGAAGGGCTGGTTCAACGCTGATTTCAGCTTGATTTCGCCCAGGCCGAGCGCGTAAAGGGCGCCCGGGGCCAGCAACGCGCTCATGAGCAGGACGCGGCGTACAGCAGTCTTCATCGAGTCTCCCACCGATTGCGAATCGTGGCTCGGTCGCAGCGATACGCCACGGGTCCGTTGAGTTCGCGGATCGACAACCAATTAAACATAACTATATCCCACGGCCCCGCCCGCACCCAACAAAACCGCGGCTGCAGGCGCCTTTGTAGCCCTTTGGCCCGGCAATTGCCGGACATGCTCCACAGTTCCGCGGGGTGCCCAACCGGAGCCCCATTAAGTCAGGTTATCACCGGTGTAGATCGCCGGACGTCGGCATTCTGGGCCCGGTGCCGCAGGTAGTGATCGGCCAGCACGAGCGCGAGCATTGCCTCGGCGATGGGCACGGCCCGGATGCCGACGCAGGGGTCGTGGCGGCCGGTGGTGACGACCTCGACGGGTTGCCCCGCCACGTCGATCGAGCGGCCCGGCTTGACGATGCTGGAGGTCGGCTTGATCGCCATGCTGACCAGCACGTCCTGGCCCGACGAGATGCCGCCCAGCGTGCCGCCGGCCTCGTTCGACAGGAAGCCCTGCGGCGTCATCTCGTCGCGGTGCTGCGAACCACGTTGCTCGACGCTGGCGAAACCTGCGCCGATCTCCACGCCCTTGACGGCATTGATGCTCATCATTGCGTGCGCGAGGTCGGCATCGAGCCGGTCGAACACGGGTTCACCGAGCCCCGGCGGAACACCGGTGGCCACGACATTGACGCGGGCCCCGATCGAATCGCCGTCGCGACGCAGCGCGTCGATCATGGCCTCGAGATCAGGCACGCGCGCGGGCTCGGCGCAGAAGAACGGGTTTGCGTCGATGGCCTGGCGATCGAGCATGGCGAGCCTGATCGAGCCCATCTGCGCCAGGTAGCCGAAGATGTCGACGCCCTTCGCGGCCAGGAATTTGCGCGCGATTGCGCCGGCGGCCACGCGCATCACCGTTTCGCGCGCCGACGAGCGGCCGCCGCCGCGGTAGTCGCGCAGGCCATACTTCTGCTGATAGGTGTAGTCGGCGTGGCCCGGCCGGAACCGATCCTTGATCTTGTCGTAGTCGTACGAGCGCTGGTCGGTGTTTTCTACCAGCAGGCCGATCGGCGTGCCGGTGGTTACCCCCGCAAAGACTCCCGACAGGATGCGCACGCGGTCCGGTTCGCGACGCTGGCTGGTGTACCTGGACGTGCCCGAGCGGCGACGCTCGACGTCACGCTGGATGTCTTCTTCCGTGAGGGGCAGTCCGGGCGGGCAGCCGTCGACGACGCAGCCGAGCGCCGGACCGTGGCTCTCGCCGAAGGTCGTCACCGTGAACAGCACTCCTAGCGTATTGCCCGACATGCCTAACCCGCCCCGGAAAGCTCATGACGGTGCCTGCGAAGGTCGTCCTTCGTCAACAGGAAGACTCCGCCGCCGCCGTGTTCGAACTCGAGCCAGACGAAGGGCACGCCCGGATAGGCCTGCTGCAACCGCCCTTCACTGTCGCCCACTTCGACCACCAGGACACCGCCTGGCGCGAGGTGCGCATCGGCGTCGCGGAGGATTCGACGCACCACGTCGAGTCCATCGCTGCCGGCGCGCAGAGCCATGTCCGGCTCGTGCAGGTACTCGCGCGGGAGCGCATCCATTTCCGCATCGCTGACGTAGGGCGGATTCGACACGATCAGGTCGTAGACGGCGTCGCCCAACGGCTCGAACGTGTCGCCCAGGTGCAGTTGCAGCCGCGTACCGACGCCATGACGTTGCACGTTGCGAGCCGCGACTTCGAGCGCGTCGGGAGAGAGGTCCACGGCATCGACACGGGCCTGCGGGAATCTCAGCGCGCATGCGATGGCAATGCAACCCGAGCCGGTACCGAGGTCGACGATCCGCAGCACGCGCGCGGGATCGATCCATGGCGCAAAGCCCCTGGCGATCAGTTCGGCGAAAGGCGAGCGCGGCACGATCACGCGCTGGTCGACTTCGAACTCGAGTCCGGCGAACCACATCCGGCCCATCAGGTAAGCGACGGGTACACGGCGGCGCAGCCGCTCGGCGAACAGGCCGAGTACCTGCTCGATCTGCGGCCGGCCCGGCCTGACCGTATACGCACTGCCGGGATCGGCATGATCGAGCCCGAGCGCGTGGAAGACCAGCGCCGCAGCGTCGTCCCGCGCATCCGCAGTGCCGTGGCCGTAGGTGAGCCCCGCGGCGTCGAACTCCCGTGCGCCAAAGCGGATCAGCTGCGCGACGGTGGGCGCGACTGGCGGCCTGCGGATGAATGGGTTCGGGGGCGTCGGCATGGTCGCTGCGGTCCTGTGGGATAATCGGCGCGATGACCAACCGCCTTCCACTTCGAATCGTACTGGCCGCCATTGTAGCGTTTGCGCTCGGGCTGATACTCGCTCGCGTGTTCGTCACGCTGCGAGAGGTGCCGGTGCCGGCGACCGAAAACGCGACGATCCTGCCGCAGCCGCGCGAACTGCCCCCGCTCGACCTCGTCGACCAGGACAATCGCCCGCTGCCACGTGACTTTCTGCGCAACCGCTGGACGGTCGTGTTCTTCGGCTTCACGCAGTGTCCGGACGTGTGTCCGACGACGCTCGCCACACTCGCGCAGATGAAGAAGAAGCTCACCGACCTGCCAGCGGAACAGCAGCCGCGCGTGCTGCTGGTGAGCGTGGATCCAGAACGGGATACGGCTGCCATTCTCAAGCCGTACGTGACGTTCTTCGATCCTTCGTTCCTCGCCGCGACCGGGACGCTCGCGGCGACCGGGCAGGCGGCCAGGGCGTTCGCGGTTCCGTTCGCCAAGGTGCCGCTGCCCAGCGGCGGTTACACGATGGACCACGGCGCCGGACTCTTCATCGTCTCACCCAAGGGCGCGCTCGCCGCCTATGCGTCGCCGCCGCTCGACGCCACCGTCCTGGCGCGCGATTTCCGCAAGTTAGTGCAGTACTTCGAGGACTCGCGCCGATGACGGGTGAGATCGAGCGCTCGGGCAGCGACAAGCTGTTCGCCCTGCTGCAGGGGGCACTCCCGCAGCACCTGCTCTCGCGCGGCATGCATGCACTGGCACGCAGCCGGCAGCCTGCCGTACGCAACCTCGTGCTGCGCACGGTGTTGCGGTCGTACCCGCAGATCGACATGCACGAGGCACTGCAACCCGACCCGTTCGCCTACGACTCGTTCAACGCTTTCTTTACACGCGAGTTGCGCCCAGGGGCCCGCCCGATCGCCGCCGACGCTCACGCCCTCGTGTCGCCGGTCGATGGAACCGTGAGCCAGCTCGGCCACACGACCGCGGGCGCGCTGCTGCAGGCCAAGGGGATGCAGTACACGTGCGCAGCCCTGCTGGCGGATGCGCCCGCTGCGACTCGCTATCACGGCGGCAGTTTCGCCTGCCTCTACCTCGCGCCATACAACTATCACCGCATTCACATGCCGTGCGACGCGATCCTGCGCGCCACGCGCTACGTTCCGGGGCAACTGTTCAGCGTCAACGCCGCAACGGCCCGCACGGTCCCCGACCTGTTCGCACGCAACGAACGAGTCGTCTGCGATTTCGACACCGCGGACGGCCCGCTCTGCCTGGTGCTGGTGGGCGCGCTCTTCGTCGGCAGCATCGAGACCGTGTTCGCCGGCGAGATCAACCCTCCACCCGGTCGCGGCGGCAAGGTCCGCACGATCGAATCAGGTGTCGGGCGCGCGTTCAGGCGCGGCGAGGAACTGGCCCGCTTCAACATGGGCTCGACCGTGATCGTGCTGACCGGCGAGGCCGTCGCGTTTGCGCCGCGCGTCGAGCCCGGCGAACCGGTCCGGCTCGGCCAGGTGCTCGCGCGATTCGGCGCATGACGCCGGGCGCTGAAGTGGATACGGATTGGCGGCCCACGACCGATCTCGCGCGGTTGCGGCTGCGCGCCGATCTGCTGGCGCGGATTCGCACCTATTTCGGTGCAACCTGCGCGCTCGAGGTCGAGACCCCGGCGCTCGTCCGCGCGGCCGTGACCGACGTGCACCTCGAGTCGTTGCGCGTCGCAGACGATGCCGCACGCGGAGCGACGGTCGGCTACCTGCAGACTTCGCCCGAGTACGCGATGAAGCGCCTGCTCTGCGCCGGGGCACCCGACATCTACCAGGTCTGCAAAGTGTTCCGAGCCGGTGAACGTGGCGGACGACACAACCCGGAGTTCACGATGCTCGAATGGTATCGGCACGGGCTCGACCACCACGCACTGATGCGCGACGTCGAAGCCCTGATCCGGCACGTGCTGGAACCCGTGCGAACCTTCACGGCGAGCGAATCGATCACCTACTGCGACGCGTTCCAACGGCGCCTCGGCCTCGACCCGCTGCACGCGCCGGTCGATGCGATCCTGCAGGCCATCGAACACGCGGGCACTTCGGTGCCGGATTCGATGCGCACCGGAGTTGCACGCGACGACGTGCTCGACCTCGCGATGGGTACCGTCGTCGCGGAATCCTTTGCGACGGATCGGCTGACGTTTCTCTATGACTTTCCGGCGAGCCAGGCCGCGCTCGCGCAGATCCGCGGCGAGGTCGCGTCGCGCTTCGAAGCGTTCTGGGGTCCGCTCGAACTGGCGAACGGCTTTCACGAACTCGGCTCGGCGCCGGAACAGGCCGCACGCTTCGACGCCGACCTGGCACGGCGTCGCGACCACGGGCAGCCCGTCCGTGAGGTCGACCATTTGTTCCTGGATGCGCTCGCGTCTGGCCTGCCGCCCTGCGCCGGCGTGGCGCTCGGCTTCGACCGTCTCGTGATGGTTGCGACGCGCGCAGAACGCATCGACGATGTCGTCGCGTTTCCCTACGAGCGAGCCTGACCGGCCCGCGCTCACTTGCACGGAGTCCTGCGACCATGCATGCGTTGAACGACGACGCCCGTTCCCGCGCCAAGCCGGCGCTGTATGAAGAACTCGAGTCGAGCCTGCGCGGGTTGCTCGCGGGCGAGCCGAACCTGGTCGCCTGCGCCGCGAACATGTCATCGCTGCTGTACTGGAGCCTGCCCGACCTGAACTGGGCTGGCTTCTACCTGCTCGACGCGGCTTCGGGCGACCTCCTCGTCGGACCGTTCCAGGGCAAGCCTGCCTGCGTGCGCATCCCGCTCGACAAAGGTGTCTGCGGTGCCGCCGCAGCGCAGCGCCGCACG
Source organism: uncultured Gammaproteobacteria bacterium (assembly GCA_963700045.1). Taxonomy (GTDB): domain Bacteria; phylum Pseudomonadota; class Gammaproteobacteria; order Steroidobacterales; family Steroidobacteraceae; genus RPQJ01. The sequence goes on along the minus strand of CAVOWK010000013.1, from coordinate 50,427 downwards.
CTCGTCGTGCAGGACGTGCATGCGTTCCCGGGTCACATCGCGTGCGACTCGGCCTCGAACTCGGAAGTGGTGGTGCCGATCGTGCTGGCCGACGGCCGGCTGCTCGGCGTGCTCGATCTCGACAGTCCGTTGCTCAACCGGTTTGACGACGAAGATGCGCGGGGACTGGAGCGGCTGGTCGCTGTTTTCGTGGCCGCAATTGCGGACATGAAGTTACCAGGGGCAGACGGTCGGTGAGGTCGTTCGTTCCGGGTCTTTTCCGGGCGAGCGGAAAGGCAGACACGCTCGCCCGGAAAAGACCCGGAACGAACGCCTGATCGACCGCGCCTGTGCGAATTCTCGTCAAGGCCCGAGAATTCGCACGGCGCATGCAACGTCGACGCGGTCACACCGCATCACCGGCTCAGGATGGGTCGCGACCGGCAATCTCCCTGACTCAGCCACCAAATTGTGTTGATCGAGTTCGTTCCGATCCGTGACGTACGCCGAAAGCAGACGGCCTACGGTGAAGAACGACCCATTGCTGAAGTTCATGCCGTCGAATCGCTGGCCGCAAAGCTGACATTGCCGACACTTCGGACTGCCGTACGATCGGCCCAGGTCGAACTCCTGCAGGGCCGACATCGAAGCAGCGGCATCCGTGCCGACCGGCAAGCGGACCGGCAGATCCTTAGCTGGTTAGCGCACGGCTGCCCGCGCAGACGCCAGGGCCGGCACCAGCCGGTCGCGCCATACGCGGTAGCCAGCCTCGCTCGGGTGCAAGCCGTCAACGAAGAGCCGGGGATCCTGCTTTCCTAGAGCGTCGACGAAAGCGGGATACAGATCCAGCCAGGTCGTGAAACCGGCGAACTCGGTGCTCCTGGCCAGCGCTGCCAGGCGCAAATTCACCGGCCTCACGACCGCGTCGTCCCTGGAGGGCTCCGACGTGGGCAGGATCGATTGCAGGACGATCCGCGCGCCAGGCTTGCGCGCGTGCAGCGAGCGCATCACCGCTAGCACGCCTTCGAACACGCTGTCGGCTACCGGCATCTCGGGTGCGTAGGAGTTGTTGATGCCGACCATCAGCACGAAGAACTCGGGTGCCAACTCTGGGGCGTCCAGTTGGCCGAGGCCACCCTGCGCCTTCGGCAGGATTCGGAAGAGCAGGTGCTCCGTGCGGTCGCCCGAGATACCGATATTCAGCGCTAGGTTCTGCGGCACGGCGCCGCCGAAGGACTCGTCCCAGACGCGGCGGCCGTGCATCCGGCCCGGAATCCACGGGTCGTCGCCAAGCAGCCAGAAATCGGTGATCGAGTCACCGACGAACACGAGCTTTACGGCGCGCAGGCTCGCGGTGTCAGAGACCTGCGCTGCGATGGCGGCCTGTCGCTGCTGCCAATACTCGACACGGGCCGTGGGCTGCGTCGAGGCGAAGTCGCGGGCGGCGGCTGCGCCGTGCAGGGCAAGGCTCGCGAGTGCGGCGAGGGCTCCAGCCAGAACGCGTCCGATCAGAGTCATGGTCATCGGTTGTCTCCATCGGTAACACCACTGCACATCAGGCGTCGCCCGCTCGCGGATCCATGCCGCACCTCAGTCCACAATCCGGTTGCGGATCACGCCGAGCGCATCGGCGCGGATCACGACCTCGTCCCCCGGCCGCAGGTACACCCAGGGATTCCAAAGATTGTGCGGCTTGAATATCACGCCGGCCGGCGTGCCGGAGAATATCACCGTGCCCGCCGGAATCTTTCCTGCGGCATCGAGCAAGCGCACGTCGCCTTCGTAGTTCCGAAAAGCCCAGTCTTTGCGCCGGAAGATCTCGGTCAGGATTTCACTCGGCCCCCATGCCATATGTCCGGCCGAGTCTTGCTGGCGCAGGCGACCGTTCAGGTAGAGCCGCAGGGTGATCTGCTTGTAGAAGGAATCCAGATCGCGCGGAATTACCAGCAGTGGGCCCACCACGGCAAAGCCCTCCCGACTCTTGCCGTCGACGAAACCCGTCGTCCCCATCGGCGCGCCGCGGCGGTAGTGGCGCACGAGCGTCCAGCGGTCCGTGAGTTCATTGCACAGCACCAACCCCATCGTTCGCGGCGCGGGCGCCGGCCCTGCGATGTCCTCCAGCGATACCAACCCCAGTTCGCCCTCATAGTCGAGAAGTACCGAGGGCTTCCTGCTCACGGCGCTGGAGAAGCGCGTCGGCTGCGCGAGCTTCGGGAACACAAACGGCTTCTCCTCGACGTGTGACTCTCGCGCATGCTCCGGGTAGCTGGCTCCGATTCCTATGTTCGCTTCGTGCCCCTCGAACGGCACCTCGAGCTTCGCCACGTCCACTGTCACCGGCGCGCCGCCTGCCGCCTGGGCCATCGCGTCGTAGCCGAACTCGTGGAACAGTCCGAGCGCATCAGCCCCCGGACGGTCGAAGTGGGCCGTAAGGTCCACGCCGACAATCGCATTTGCTGCGTAGCTGCGTACAAGCAGGATCCGCGGCCTGCCCTGCTCGCGATACCGTGCCAGTGTCAGCGCCTGATCCACAGGCGCAATCGAAACGCCAGTTGCCATGGCGGGATCGAGCGTATCCGTGAACAGCGGGCGTGACAGGTAAACGCTGGTGAGCAATGCTCCAAGCACCAGCAGGCAGAAGCCAGCCACCAGCGATTGATGGAATGTCGTCATTGCGGTGAGTCTAGTATCTCGGCTAGTGGGGCGTCAGCCCGGCGCGATGGCCGCTATCGGGAAGACAGTCTGACGCCGCCTACGCCCGCTCTTGGCCGAAAGTACGCGTACGCGAATGTCTACTCTTTACCCCGAACGCGCAGTAAGGACCAACATGTTTCGGTGACAGAGCCAAAGAAAAAGGGCGCCTTGGGCGCCCTTATCGATTTCGGTCGGTCGGGAGTTTGCGGGTGGGGCCGCCTTCCGACTAACCCCTTCCTGCCCTTCCTGCCCTGCCTTAGCTCTTCGCCCGCGACAGGTATTCCCCCGTCCGCGTGTCGACGCGGATGACTTCGCCTTCGTTCAGGAACAGCGGCACGCGCACCATGGCGCCCGTCTCGAGCTTCGCCGGTTTCTGGCCACCTGTCGCGGTGTCGCCACGCACGCCCGGATCGGTCTCGACGATCTTGAGTTCGACGTGGGCCGGCGCGTTCACCGACAGAGGCACGCCGTTCCACAGCATGACCGTGCACATCGTGCCGTCCTTCAGCCACATGGCAGAGTCGCCCATCGCTTCCTTGCCGGCGGTGTGCTGTTCGAAGTTATCCGGGACCATGAAGTGCCAGAAATCGCCGTCGCTGTAGAGATACTGCATCTCGGATTCCTGGATGTCCGCGCCTTCGACGGTGTCGCCGGACTTCATGTTGCGCTCGAGCGTGCGGCCCGACTTCAGGTTGCGGATACGGACGCGGTTGAACGCCTGGCCCTTGCCCGGCTTCACGAACTCGTTCTCGACGATCACGTACGGGTCGCCGTCGATCATGATCTTGAGGCCGGACTTGAATTCGTTCGTGCTGTAGGTGGACATGGGTGTACTGCGCCTGACGGATACGATTGGCTGATGCGGTTGAAGCGGGAGCGGCAGGGACCGACAATGGCGGGCTGCCGAAGGCTAGCCGCATATGATACCCGCAACCCCCTTCCTCCGTCATCTGAGCCCGACCAACTGGCAGCAGGCCCTGCAGGACTGTGTCAGCGACCCCCAGGAACTGGTGGATTGCCTTGGCCTGGGCCAGGAATGGGTCGAATCGGCCCGTCGCGCGGCTGCGCGGTTTCCACTGCGAGTGCCACGCAGTTACGTGGCGCGCATGCGCCGCGGCGACGCAGGCGACCCGCTGCTGCGGCAGGTGTTGCCGCTGCATGCCGAACTGCTCGAGACCCCTGGCTACAGCGCGGATCCGGTGGGCGACCTCCAGGCGCTGGCTGCGACCGGGCTGTTGCACAAGTACCACGGCCGCGCGCTGCTCGTGACCACGGGCGCCTGCGCCATCCATTGTCGTTACTGCTAGCGGCGCGAGTTTCCGTACGGCGAGCAGCACGCGGGACGGAATGCCTTTGGCAGCGCACTCGAATCGATCCGCGCCGACTCGAGCGTCACCGAAGTCCTGCTGAGTGGCGGCGACCCCCTCACCCTGAGCGACCGCCGGCTGGCCGGCCTCCTCGAAGGTATCGAGACGATCCCGCACGTGCGTCGCGTCCGCGTGCATACGCGGCTGCCCGTCGTGCTGCCTGAACGCATCGATGCCGGATTCATGGCCATGTGGAATTCACTGCGCCGCCTGCAACGCGTCGTGGTGATCCATGCGAATCACGCGCAGGAACTGCGTGCTGCCGCCGACGTCCAGGCCGCGCTCGGCGCATTGCGGGCATCCGGCACTACGCTGCTGAATCAGTCGGTGCTGCTGCGTGGCGTCAACGACTCGATTGCAGCACTCGAGGAACTCAGCGTTGCACTGTTCGAGTCCGGCGTGCTGCCCTATTACCTGCACGTGCTGGATCCGGTCCGCGGCGCCGCCCACTTCGACGTTACAGAGGACGTGGCCCGCCGGCTGCACGCCGAGCTGACAGCGCGGCTGCCTGGATATCTCGTGCCGAAGCTGGTGCGGGAGGATTCCGGCGCCGCTTCGAAGACAATGCTGCCACCTGCGTCACGCTAGGCGGGCAGACCCCGATGCTATGATCCCTGCGAATTTGACATTACACGCGCGCGGGGGCCAGGCCGGCCGGATCCGTGCCTGACGGGGTAGGCAATTGGGCGAAATCAGCGCCATTCCAGTGGTCGTCCTGTCCAGACAGCAGGACCCCGTCGAGATCATCAACAGCACCCTGCGTAACGCGGGCCAGGCAGTCCACTGCACGTGGGTGCGGGACCTCAACGACCTCGCGGACGCGCTCGCCACGTCCGATGCGCCGCAGCTGTTGTTCTTCTGCGTCTCCGATGCGGATGAAATCGGCAGCGCGATGGAGCAACGCGCTCGTCTCGCTCCGCATGTGCCGGTCCTCGTGGTACGCGAGTCACTCACCGAAGACGACCTCGTTCGTGGCCTCGAGCTCGGTGCCGCCGACGTCGTGACACTGACTGCCCGCGGCCGGTTGCAGACCGTCGCCGCACGCGCTCTCGACGCCGCACGGCTCGACCATGCGCTGAGCGGCACGCTCGCGTCCGCCCGCCAGTACCGCGACCAGATGCGTGCGTTCATGACGGGCTCGACCGATGCGATCGCGCACGTGCAGGAAGGCATCGTCGTGGACGTCAATCCCGCCTGGAGCGAACTCTTCGGACACGCGGATCCGGGCGACCTGCTCGGGCAGCCGCTCATGGACATGTTCGACGCCCGCAGCCATGCGGCCCTCAAGGGCGCGCTCGTCGCCGCGGCACAGGGTCGCTGGTCAGGTCACGCATTGAGCGTGATGGCGCTGCAGCCCGCCGGCGACTCGCAACCGCTGGAACTCAGCTTTGAACGCTTCGAGTTCGAAGGCGATCCGGCCGTGCGCCTGCGCGTCGCCACGCAGAAACGCGACCTCGAGTCGCTGGCCAACCAGCTCGAGCAGGCGATGCGCCTCGATTCGCGCACCGGACTGCTGCGTCGCGAAGCGTTCATCGAATCGGCGCAAGCGCGCGCGGTGCAGCCGCTCAAGGCCGGCTTGCGTGCCGTTGCCTACCTGTCACCGGACAGCTTCGGCAACCTGGAGCTTGAATACGGACCGATCGTGGCCGAGGAAGTGCTGGATGCACTGTCGCGCCGCGTGCAGGAACAACTGCAGCCCGGCGACCTCGCGAGCCGCGTCTCACCACACGGTATCGCGCTGCTCGTCGAGCGCGGCAACCCGCGGGACCAGGAAGCCTGGTTGGCGAAGCTGCGCGAGCGCATCGCGGCAGAACCGTTGCTGGCGGACAAGGCAACCGTCGAACTCACCTGCAGCATTGGTTCGGCATCGCTGCACGGCCATGGCGGCCCGCTGCAGAAGGCGCTCGAGACCGCGATCGCGGCGCAACGTGCAGCAGCCGACGCCGGCGGCGACCGCTGCCTGCATCGCGAACCGGCGGGTGCCAAGCCTGCGATCGACGAAGCGGATCGCGCCTGGGCGAACCAGATCAAGGCTGCGCTGATGGCGAACCGGTTCCGGCTCGTGCAGCAACCGATTGCGAATCTCGTCGGTGAAGAGCGGCCGATGTTCGACCTGCTGGTGCGCATGCTCGACGAATCGGGCCAGGAAGTCCTGCCGACGGAGTTCCTCGCCGCGGCCGAACGCACCGACCTGATGAAGAACATCGACCGCTGGATCGTCGGCGCAGCCATGTCTTTCTGCGCTGCGAAGCAGCCCCACCGGGTGTTCGTGCGTCTCTCCCGCGATTCGATGCACGACCAGACACTGGGCACGTGGCTGCAGCAGCAACTCAAGGCGTCGGGCGTCGAACCCAGCCGCATCGTGTTCGAGATCACCGAAGAGATGGCGCGCGAGAAGCCGCGCGAGGCGCGCTCGCTGCAAGGCCTGCTCTCGGCGCTCGGAATCGAATTCGCCGTCGAGCACTTCGGCGCTGCCGGCGATGCCGCGGCACTGCTGCACCGACTGCCCGTCAATTACGTGAAGATCGACGGCGCACTGATGCAAGGTCTCGCCAATGACCGCCCTTTGCAGGAACGCGTGAGGGCGCTGGTCGACGTGGCGCGCGGACACGGCGTGACCACGATCGCCGAACGCGTCGAGGACGCGAACACGATGGCCGTGCTGTGGCAGCTCGGCATCGAGTTCATCCAGGGCTATTTCGTCAACAGCCCGGAACGGGTCGTGATGTAGGGGTTAGGGCCCCAACCCCTATCCCCTATTCGACTTCGAGGCCTTCCGCCTTGCGCCAGCCGCGCGGCAACACCGCGCCGCGCTGGCCGCGTTCGCCCCGGTACTCCGCCAGGTCCCGGTACGACAACCCCATCGTGCGGTCGCCGCAGAGCACCTTGAGCGTCTGACCCGGCGCGACGGCCGCAATCGCCAGCAGGGTTTCGGGCTCGACCAACGACTTCCTGGTCGAAATGCCGAAGATCTTGTTGCCCTTGCCGCGCGGCAGTTCGGGCAGGTCGGCCACCGGGAACGTCAGCAGGCGCCCTTCCGAATTGACGGCAGCGAGCAGCGGCTCATCGCCCGGCGGCACGACCGTCGGTGCGATCGCTGCGTAACCATCTGGCACGTTGAGTACGGCTTTACCAGCACGGTTGCGACTGTGCAGGTCCTCGAGCTTGACGACGAAGCCGTAACCCGCGCTGCTCGCCAGCACCCAGCGATCCGCGGGATCGCCGATCAGCACGCCGGGGAACGTTGCGCCATCGGGCGGATCGAGCCGGCCGGACAATGGCTCACCTTGCCCGCGCGCCGACGGCAACGTGTGCGCCAGCAGGCTGTATGCACGACCCGTGCTGTCGAGGAACACCGCGAACTGGGTGCTGCGGCCCCTGGCGCAGGCACGGTATTCGTCGCCGGTCTTGTACGAGAGCGTGCGCGGATCGATCTCGTGTCCTTTCGCGGCGCGAACCCAACCGCTCTTCGACAGCACCACCGTGGTCGGTTCGCTCGCGACCAGCTCGGTCGCGTCGATCGCCTGCGCGGCCGCCCGCGCCACCAGCTTGCTGCGACGTTCGTCGCCGTACTTGAGTGCGTCCGCCTGGATCTCGTCGCGCACCAGCTTCCTGAGCTTCGCCTTGCTGCCGAGCAGCTTCTCCAGGCTGTCGCGTTCCCTGGCGAGCTCCGCCTGCTCGCCGCGAATCTTCATTTCCTCGAGCCGCGCGAGGTGGCGCAGCTTCGTTTCGAGGATGGCCTCGGCCTGCGCCTCGGAGAGCTGGAAACGCGCGATCAAGGCCGCCTTCGGCTCGTCCTCGGTACGGACGATGCGGATGACCTCGTCGAGGTTCAGGTACGCGATCAGCAAGCCGTCGAGGATGTGCAGCCTCGCGTTGACCTTCTCGAGCCGGTACTGCAACCGGCGCGTCACGGTGTCGACGCGGAACGACAACCACTCCTCGAGCAGTGTGCGCAGCCCCATTACGCGCGGGCGACCGTCGCGTGCGATGACGTTAAGGTTGACGCGGTACGTCCGCTCCAGGTCCGTCGTCGCAAACAGATGCGCCATGACCTGCTCGGTGTCGACGCGGTTGGAGCGCGGCGTGATGACGAGACGCGTCGGGTGCTCGTGGTCGGACTCGTCGCGCAGGTCCTCGATCATCGGCAGCTTTTTTGCGCGCATCTGCGCGGCGATCTGCTCGAGCACCTTCGAGCCGGAGACCTGGTACGGCAGCTCCGTCACGATGATTTCGCCGTCTTCCATCTCGAACCGGGCGCGCGCACGGAAAGTGCCGTTGCCGGTTTCGTAGATTTTCTGCAGTTCTTCGCGCGGCGTGATGATCTCCGCGCCGGTCGGGAAATCCGGGCCGAGCACGTGCTCGCAGAGCTGTGCCGTCGTCGCCTTCGGCTCGTCGAGCAGGCGAATGCAGGCGGCCGCGACCTCGCGCAGGTTGTGTGGCGGAATGTCGGTGGACATGCCCACGGCGATGCCCATCGCCCCGTTCAACAGCAGGTTCGGCAGCCGCGCGGGCAACAGGCAAGGCTCGTCGAGCGAACCATCGAAGTTGGGCTGCCAGTCCACCGTGCCCTGGCCCAGCTCGGACAGCAGGACTTCGGCGTAGCGCGAGAGCTTCGACTCGGTGTAACGCATCGCCGCAAACGACTTCGGGTCGTCCGGCGAACCGAAGTTGCCCTGCCCGTCAACGATCGGATAGCGGTACGAGAACGGCTGCGCCATCAGCACCATGGCTTCGTAGCAGGCCGAGTCTCCGTGCGGGTGAAACTTGCCGATCACGTCGCCGACCGTGCGGGCCGATTTCTTGGGTTTGGCGGTGGCCGCAAGACCGAGCTCGCTCATCGCATAGATGATGCGGCGTTGCACCGGCTTGAGGCCGTCCCCGACGTGCGGCAGCGCGCGATCCAGAATCACGTACATCGAGTACTCGAGGTACGCACGTTCCGTGAACGTCCGCAACGGCTGGCGTTCGACGCCCTCGAATTCGAGCGTCGCGGTCGATTCGGTGTCTTTGCTCTTGCTCATCGTTACTCTGCCGCCACACCGTCGATCGCCTCGATCGGCGCGACGACACTGGCCAGGTTGCCTTTCGTCTCCAGCCAGTCACGACGGTCGGATGCGCGCTTCTTGGCGAGCAGCATGTCCATGAGCTGGTCGGCGTTGTCCGCCGCGTCGACCGTGAGCTGGACCAGCCGGCGCGTCTCGCGCGCCATGGTGGTCTCGCGCAGCTGCAGCGGATTCATCTCGCCGAGACCCTTGAAGCGCGTCACCGACGGCTTTGCGCGCGCGTTCTCGGCGCGGATGCGCTCGAGAATGCCGTTGCGTTCGGCGTCGTCGAGCGCGTATTCGACGTGCTTGCCGTAGTCGATGCGATAGAGCGGCGGCATCGCCACGTAGACGTGACCTGCGAGCACCAGCGGCCGGAAATGCCGCAGGAACAACGCGCATAGCAGAGTGGCGATGTGCAGGCCGTCGGAGTCGGCGTCCGCCAGGATGCAGATCTTGTGGTAACGGAGGTCCTTGACCGCGTCGGAACCCGGTTCGACGCCAATTGCCACGGTGATGTCGTGGACTTCCTGCGAGGACAGCACGTCGGCCGCCTCGACCTCCCAGGTATTCAGGATCTTGCCGCGCAGCGGCATCACCGCCTGGAACTCACGATCGCGAGCCTGCTTGGCGGAACCGCCCGCCGAGTCGCCTTCGACCAGGAACAGCTCGGCACGCTGCGGGTCCTGGCTGCTGCAGTCCGCGAGCTTGCCGGGCAGTGCCGGCCCGGCCACGACGCGCTTGCGCGCGATCTTCTGGCTGGCCTTCAACCGCGTCTGCGCATTGACGATTGCGAGCTGGGCGATCCTCTCCCCCGCCTCCGGGTGCTGGCTCAGCCACAACCCGAACTGGTCCTTGACGATGCCGGAGACGAACGCAGCGGGTTCGCGCGACGACAGGCGTTCCTTGGTCTGCCCGGCGAACTGCGGGTCGCGCATCTTCATCGACAGCACGTAGCTGGTATCGTCCCAGACGTCTTCGGGCGACAGCTTCAGGCCGCGCGGCAGCAGGTTGCGGAACTCGCAGAACTCACGCACCGCTTCGGTCAGGCCGAGGCGGAAGCCGTTGACGTGCGTCCCGCCCTGCGCGGTGGGGATCAGGTTGACGTAGCTCTCCTCGAACCGCGTGCCACCGTCCGTGCGCCAGACTACCGCCCAGTCGACACCTTCGTGCTCGCCTTCGACCTTGCCGACGAACGGTTCATCCGGCAGCCACTCGGTGGACTCGAGCGACTCGCGCAGGTACTGCGACAGCCCTTCGCTGTAGAGCCACTCTTCCTTCTCGCCCGTCTTCTCGACGTTGAAGCGCACGCGCAGGCCCGGGCACAGCACGGCCTTGGCCTTGAGGACGTGCTTGAGCTTCGGCAGCGCGAAATCGGGGCTGTCGAAATACGACGTGTCCGGCCAGAAGCGGACCGTGGTGCCGGTGTTGCTCTTGCCGACCTCACCGACGACTTCGAGCTTGGAATGCACCTTCCCGTTCTTGAACGCGATGTTGTATTCCTTGCCGCCGCGGCGAACCCAGCACTCGAGGTGCTTCGAGAGCGCGTTGACCACCGAGACACCCACGCCGTGCAGGCCGCCCGAGAACTTGTAGCCGGAGTCGGCGGAGAATTTTCCGCCAGCGTGCAGGCGGGTGAGGATCAGCTCGACGCCGCTCACCTTTTCTTTCGGGTGGATGTCGACCGGCATGCCGCGGCCGTCGTCGACGACCTCGAGCGACCCGTCCTTGTAGAGGGTCACGTCGATCTTGCTGCAGTGGCCCGCCAGCGCTTCGTCGACGCTGTTGTCGACGACTTCGTGCGCGAGGTGGTTGGGCCGACTGGTGTCGGTGTACATGCCCGGGCGACGCCGGACGGGCTCGAGTCCGCTCAGGACTTCGATGTCCTGGGCGGTGTAGGACTGGCTCATTCTTGGATCGGTCCGCGGGCTCGCGTGGGTGGTGAAAAGCGCGCGAATTCTAACAGCTGGGGGGAGGAAGTGCAGGAAGGGCAGGAAGGGCAGGAAGGGAGGAAGTCAGAGAAGCAGCGTGGTGGATACGATTTCCTGCGCCGTGCGAGTGCTTGCGCTTTGGCAAGGACTCGCCCAGGCGCGTGATGTCAAGCGTCCGTTCCGGCATTCTTTCCCGCGAGCGTGTCTGCCTTTCCGCTCGCGGGAAAGAATGCCGGAACGGGCGCTGACGACCTCCTCCGCGCCGCTAGGCGAGATCCGCGACCAGAGCGTCGCGAATCGCCGGAGCGACCGGTTCAACCGCATGCCGGTAATTCGGATGATCGATCCCGACACCGATCGCCGCACCATTCTTCGCCGCCGCAACCATCGCGGGCGACAGCTCGAAGCGCACGAAATGCACGGCCGACGTCTTCTCGTCGTTCTCGCGCTCGAGGTCTTCGTCGGCAATCGCATGCACGCGCTCGTGCCCTGCAACCTGCACCCAGCAGCGGTCCTCCACTCCCTTGAGTCCGGCGAGCGCGACCTTGCGCTCCTCCGGCTCCGGGTACTCGATCAGCAGCGTGCCTTTCCAGTTGCTGCCATCCGGAATCAACGGGTTGTAGGCGCCAAGCTCGTCGGCAATGCCTGCGGACTCGAAGATGCGCTCGATACGCAGCATCTCCTGCACCTGGTACTGCACGGTGAGGCGGTCCTCGAACAGGATCGTCGCATTCGGGCCGACCTGCAGCGTGCGGCGCTTCTTGTGCGCAAGCACCTGGGGCCGGAACTGCGGACGCTGCTTCGAATACTGCTCGAGGCTGAACAGGTCGTCGGGCGACAGTTTCTGGAATCCACGCGCGATCGTGGTGTTGGTCGTCATGGTCGTTGCGATCTCGAAAGTCCGGTGTCAGAGGCCATACGCGATGCGCAGCAGCCTGAGCGGATGCGTCGGCGGCTGCGGATCGGGGCCGAGCCCGGATTCGATCTGGTGCCCCGCCATCGGGCAGTCGCTCGCGTAATAGTCGGGTGCGGCGTTCTTGACCTTGCTGAACACGGGCTTGCCGATCTTCATCGAGGTCTCGCGGTATTCCTTCTTTACGCCGTAGGTGCCATTGTGACCCGAGCAGCGTTCGATCGGCTCGATCTCGGTACCCGGAATCAGCTGCAGCACGTCGCGCGTCTTGAGCCCGAGGTTCTGCACGCGCAGGTGACACGGCACGTGGTAGCTGACCTTGCCGAGCGGCCGGGCGAAATCCGTGCGGAGCAGTCCTGACTTGTGGCGCAGCGCGAGGTATTCGAACGGATCGAACATCGCGGCCTGCACCTTCTTCACCTGCGCATCCTCGGGGAACAGCAGCGGCAGTTCCTGCTTGAACATCAATGCGCACGATGGAATCGGCGCGACCAGGTCGTACCCCTGCTCCACCATCGCGGCCATCGCCGGGATATTCACTTCCTTCGCACGCTGGATCGACTCGAGGTCGCCGAGCTCGAGCTTCGGCATGCCACAGCACTTTTCCTGCGGCACGACGGCCACAGGAATGCCGTTATGGCGGAACACCGTGGCGAGATCGTCGTCGATGTCCGGCTCGTTGCGGTTGCAGTAGCAGGTCGCGAACAGCGCGACCTTGCCCCGCGTCTCCGCCGTGGACCTGACCACGATAGCGTCCGGCTTGTGTCCGCGCTCGACGCGCGTGCGGCCTGACGTGCTGTGATAATCGGGAATCGGCGCTTCCGGGTGAACTCCAAGCGTCTTGTCGAGCATGCGGCGGCCGAACGCCGTGCGATTCACCTTGTTGACGATCTGCGACACCACCGGGATGCCGGCAAGCGTACCGACCATGTCGGTCGAGCTCAGTATCCGGTCGCGCGTGCGTGTTCCGCCCTGCCTGAACCTGACTGCCTTCGCTCGCAACATCAGGTGCGGGAAATCGATGTTCCATGGGTGCGGGGGCACGTACGGACACTTCGACAGGTAGCACATGTCGCAGAGGTAGCAGTGATCTGCCACCTCCCAGTAGACCTTCTTGTCGACGCCATCGAGTTCGCCGGACGGCGCGGCGTCGATCGCGTCGAACAACAGCGGAAACGAGTTGCACAGGCTGAAGCAGCGACGGCAACCGTGGCAGAGGTCGTACACGCGTTCGAGTTCGTGGACCAGCTTGTCTTCGTCGTAATACCCGGGCTCGCGCCATGCGATGGGATGGCGCGTCGGCTTCGACAGGCTGCCTTCACGCGCGCCGCTGCCCGTGCCTTTGCTGCTGGTTTCTTCGGTCATGGCGTGTTCCCCGACACAGATGTTGCGGGACGGGTTGTCAGCTCAAGGCAGGAGGGCGGGCCCAAGCCCGCCCTCCAGGTGAGTCGCTGTCATCCGGGCGACGTGCCCGGAGGCCCGATCAGAGGACGTCGAGCGCCTTCTGGAAGCGGTTGGCATGCGAGCGCTCGGCCTTCGCCAGCGTCTCGAACCAGTCAGCGATTTCGTCGAAGCCTTCGTCGCGGGCGGCCTTCGCCATGCCCGGGTACATGTCGGTGTACTCGTGCGTTTCGCCGGCGATCGACGCCTTCAGGTTGTTCGAGGTCGAGCCGATCGGCAGGCCCGTGGCCGGGTCGCCTACGGCTTCGAGGTATTCGAGATGGCCGTGCGCGTGACCCGTCTCGCCTTCCGCCGTCGAGCGGAACACGGCAGCCACGTCGTTGAAGCCTTCGATGTCGGCTTTCTGTGCGAAATAGAGATAACGGCGGTTGGCCTGCGATTCGCCGGCAAATGCGGCCTTCAGGTTGCCCTCGGTCTTGCTGCCCTTCAACGTCGCCATGTCTGTCTAGCCTCTGTGTCGGTTGTTTGCGGTGGATTGCGAGGGTGACGCCGACTGCTCAGGCGGCCCTCAGCGTTTAGTAGACCAAGTCCAAAGCCCAGTCAACGCGGAATGCTCGAACCTCCGCAGACGGTAGACTCCCCGACCCGGTTTGGCGAGTCGCAGTCGCCGCAATGACCGACCCGAGGGGCGACGACGGGGCGCGTTGACCCATGCGGACCCCTGTGCAAGGCTTCCCGCCCTCCGGAGGCCCCCGCCAGTGACCGAAACGCCTGCCAATCCCCCAGACTTCGAGCGCGCCCTGGGCGAACTCGAGGCAACCGTCGACAAGCTCGAACACGGCGACCTGTCGCTGGAGGACGCGCTGAAGCATTTCGAACGCGGCGTCGCCCTCGCCCGCGACTGCCAGGTCGCGCTCAAGCAGGCCGAACAGAAGGTCGAAATCCTGCTGCAGAAGTCGGCCTCGGCGGCGCCCGAACCGTTCGAGCCCGGCGACTCATGACCTTGCAGCCGGCGGGTCCCTCGCCACGTGAACCGCTCGCCCAGGCGCTCAAGACCTGGTGCCTGCGGGTCGAGCGTGAACTCGACGCATGGCTTCCCGCCGCAACGGCAGTGCCTGGCCGGCTCCACGCCGCGCAGCGGTACAGCGTTCTCGGACCCGGCAAACGCATCCGTCCGGCCCTCGTCTACGCGACCGCGACAACGCTTGGCATTCCGCTCGAACAGGTGGACGCGGCAGCCTGCGCCGTCGAGCTGATTCACTGCTATTCGCTCGTGCACGACGATCTGCCGGCAATGGACGACGACGACCTGCGTCGCGGCCGGCCAACCTGTCACAGGCAGTTCGACGAAGCGACAGCGATCCTGGCCGGCGACTCGCTGCAGGTGCTGGCGTTTCACCTGCTGGCATCGCATCCGGGCCTGCCGCCGGATGCCACGGTCCGCGTGCGCATCATCGATACGCTCGCCGTCGCGAGCGGCACCGCCGGCATGGCCGGTGGCCAGGCGCTCGACCTCGCCGCCGAAGGCGGCTCGCTCACCGTGGCCGATCTGGAGCGATTGCACGCACTCAAGACCGGCGCGCTCATCCGTGCGAGCGTGCTGATGGCCGCACATTGCAGGTCGGGACTTGCTGCCGACCAGCTTTCGGCGCTGGGCATTTTTGGCGAGCACGTGGGCCTGGCCTTCCAGGTGCAGGACGACATTCTCGACGTCGAGGGCGACGTGCAGGTCATCGGCAAACCGCCGGGCAGCGACGAAGCCCGCGGCATGCCCACTTACCCTGCGATTGCGGGTATGGCAGCCGCCCGGGCACGCGTGCGCCAGCTGCATGACGAGGCCAGCCGGCAACTCGCCGCGCACGGTTGGCAGGACAGCCCGCTGGCCGACCTGTCCCACTGGTTGCTCACCCGGAACCGTTAAGCAGACGGTCCAGGACCGCGGCAGTGTAAAATTACTGAAATGTCGCGCCCCGATCTCTATCCGTTGCTTACGCGCATCGAGGCGCCGTCGGACCTCCGCAGGTTGCCGGAAAACAAGCTGGCACCGCTGGCCGGCGAGCTGCGCGAATTCCTGATCCAGACCGTCAGCCAGATGGGCGGCCATTTCGCCGCCGGCCTGGGCACCGTCGAACTCACGGTCGCCCTGCATTACGTTTTCGACACGCCGCGCGACCGCCTCGTCTGGGACGTCGGCCACCAGGCGTACCCGCACAAGGTGCTGACCGGTCGTCGCCAGCGACTGCAGACGATCAAGCACAAGGGCGGACTCGCGCCGTTCCCGAGCCGTGTGGAGAGCGAATACGACACCTTTGGCGTCGGACACTCGAGCACGTCGATCAGCGCGGCCATCGGCATGGCGCTCGCGGCCAAGAGCAAGGGCGAAAAGCGCCGCGTGGTCGCCGTCATCGGTGACGGCGCGATCACCGCCGGCCAGGCCTTCGAGGCGCTGAACCACGCCGGCGCGCTCGACGCGAACGTGCTCGTGATCCTGAATGACAACGACATGTCGATCTCGGAGAACGTCGGCGCCCTGTCGAACTACTTTGCGCGCGTGCTGTCCGGCAGGACCTACGCCGCGCTGCGGGAAGGCGGCAAGAAAATCCTGCGCCGCATGCCCACGGTGTGGGAACTCGCGCGCCGCTCCGAGGAACACTTCAAGGGCATGGTGCTGCCCGGCACCTTGTTCGAGGAAATGGGATTCAACTACTTCGGGCCGATCGACGGCCACGATCTCGACATGCTGGTGAAGACGCTCACCAACCTGCGCGATCTCGAAGGCCCGCAGTTCCTGCACGTCGTGACCCGCAAGGGCAAAGGCTACGCGCCCGCGGAGGCGGATCCGATCAAGTGGCATGGCCCGGGTCCGTTCGATCCGCAGGCCGGCACGATCTTCAAGGAAAAGACGACGGGTCCGGTGTACTCGCAGGTGTTCGGGCAGTGGCTGTGCGACATGGCCGAGCGCGATCCGCGCATCGTCGGCATCACGCCCGCCATGCGCGAAGGCTCCGGGCTGGTCGAATACTCCAGGCGCTTCCCCGACCGCTATTTCGACGTCGCCATCGCCGAGCAGCACGCCGTCACGCTTGCGGCCGGCATGGCCTGCGAAGGACTGCGGCCGGTGGTCGCCATCTATTCGACGTTCCTGCAGCGCGCATACGACCAGTTGATTCACGACGTCGCATTGCAGGAATTGCCAGTGACCTTTGCGATCGACCGCGGCGGACTCGTGGGCGGTGACGGCGCCACGCACCAGGGCGCGTTCGACCTGTCATTCCTGCGCTGCATTCCGAACATGGTCGTGATGGCCCCGGCCGACGAAAACGAATGCCGGCAGATGCTCTACACCGCGGTCACGATCGACGGGCCAGCCGCCGTGCGCTATCCGCGCGGGCCCGGCCCGGGCGCTCCGCTCGTCACGGAAATGAACGCGTTGCCGGTCGGCCGCGCCGAGATTCGCCGCGAAGGCCGGTCGGGCCTGCTGCTGCTCGCGTTCGGCACGATGGTGGCGCCGTGCGTCCCCCTGGCCGAAGGGCTGGACGCCACCCTCGTCAACATGCGCTTCGTGAAGCCGCTCGACGAGGACACGGTCTGCCGGCTTGCAGCGACGCATTCGTGCATCGTCACGCTGGAGGAGAACGTGGTCGCCGGCGGTGCAGGCAGTGCCGTCGGCGAGTGCCTGGCCGCCCATGGCGTCGAGGCGCAGGTCCACCACATCGGCATCCCGGACAGGTTCATCGAGCACGGCTCGCGCGAGGACTGCCTCGTGATGGCTGGAATCGACGCGCCGAGCCTCGAAAACCAGGTCCGGCGGATCTGGGCGGCCCACCGCCCCACCCGCCCGGCCGTCGCCAGCCGGGCCTCCTGAAGCCTGCGAAACGACGCCCGCTCCGCGGCAAGCCCGGACAGAGTCTCGTATACTCGCCAAACCTGGCGGGAATTCACGCTCCGCCCCTATTCGAATGGACGACAGCACCTCCCGCCCGGACCAAAGCATGAGCCGCCCGTCTAAAACGCTTGGCAAAACGCTCGGCAGCGCCAGCGTGACGCCCATCGAGGACGTCCAGGGACGGGCCGACTCGCGCCAGGTCCCGATCAACAAGGTCGGCATCAAGGACGTGTATCACCCGGTCCGCGTGCGCGACCGTTCGGGCGGCGAGCAGCACACGGTCGCCAACTTCAACATGTACGTAGCCCTGCCCCATAACTTCAAGGGCACGCACATGTCACGGTTCGTCGAGATCCTGCACCTGCACGAGCGGGAGATCTCGGTCGACTCGTTTCGCGCCATGCTCACCGAAATGACGGAGCGGCTCGACGCCACCTCCGGCCACATCGAGATGTCGTTCCCGTACTTCGTCATGAAGCAGGCGCCGGTCACCAAAGTGGAGAGTGTCGTCAAGTACGACGCCAGCCTGATCGGCGAGATCCACGACGGCGTCGAAGAGATGTGGATTCGCGTCGTGGTGGCCGCGACGAGCCTGTGTCCGTGTTCCAAGCGGATCTCTGACTACGGCGCGCACAACCAGCGTTCGCACATCACGATCAAGGCGCGCGTGCGCGAGCACGTCTGGATCGAGGAACTGATCGACATCGCCGAGCAGGAAGCGTCGTGCGAAGTGTTCGGCATCCTGAAGCGCCCTGACGAGAAGTTCGTGACCGAGCGCGCGTACGACAACCCGAAATTCGTCGAGGACATCGTCCGCGACGTGGCCATGCGACTCAATGCGGAAGAGCGCGTGCTCGCCTACGTGGTCGAAACCGAGAACTTCGAGTCGATCCACAATCACAGCGCGTATGCGCTGATCGAGAAGGACAAGGAAAGGGGATAGGAAGGGCAGGAAGGGCAGGAAGGGCAGGAAGGGCAGGAAGGATAGGAAGGACAGGAAGAGGTCAGGGGATCAGCGACGACTTCGCCCGCTTCCCAACGTTTGACCAGCGAGTCCACCGATCGGTCTGACTGATGAAAAAAGGCGCCATGGGCGCCTTTCTTTATTTATCTGTTGTCGCAATTGCACGCGTCCGGACTTGTGGACGCTGGTGGAGTTGCGGCAGGTGCCCTGCTGCCCTTCCTATCCTTCCTATCCTTCCTATCCTTCCTATCCTTCCTATCCTTTCCTTCCTATCCTTCCTATCCTTCCTGCCCTTCCCTACTTCTTGCCCCGCTGCAGCCGCCCGATCAGCTCCCGCACGAACACCTTGTGGAAGCGCAGCTGGCAAGAGAGCGACGACTGCTCGAGCAGCGTCGCCGTCACCTTCAGCATCGTCACCGCGCTTTCAGCCTCGACGACCGTGTCACGGCGCGAACCTTCGGCATAACCGGCTTCACCGAAGCAGCCGCCCGCCGGAACGCGACCGATGATGTCGCCGCCGCGGCTCAAGCGCACGGCTCCGGAAACCACGATGTAGAACCGGTCGTCGATGTCGCCCGGACGCAGCACCGGTTCACCCGACTGGCATTCGGTCCAGACTCCCGCACGCATCACTTCGCGGATCTCGGCATGCGAGAAGTCGTGGAAGAAGCGCAGCTTGCGCATGACCGCGAAGCGCTCTTCGTCATCGATCTCGGCCTGCGAAGCGCGCAGCCTCTGGTGCACGCGCGTGAGTTCGGCGGCGAACTCGGTGCCCGTGCGGTACCGGTTGTTCGGTTCCTTCTGCAGCGCGCGCTTGACGACTTCCTCGAGCTCCTCGGGGATCTCCGGGCGGATGAGGCGCAGCGATTCGGCCTCCGACTGCACCACCTGGCGCAGCAGCTTGCCGAGTGCGCCGGCACGGAACGGCCGCTGCCCGCACAGCATTTCGTACATGACGGCCCCGAGCGAATACAGGTCGGAGCGCGCGTCGAGCTCGAGGCCCTGCACCTGCTCCGGCGACATGTAGGCCGGGCTGCCCGCGACGCCCTCGAGCCGCGAGACGTCGGAATCCGCGACCAGGGCGATGCCGAAATCGACGATGCGCACGTCGCCGTCCTGCGTCAGCAGGATGTTCGACGGCTTGATGTCGCGATGGACCACACCGCGCGAATGCGCGTAATGCAGCGCCTTCGCGCACTTGTACAGGATGGAGACGACCTGATCGATCGGCAGCAGGCTGCCGGAGCGGCAGTACGCGCTCAGCGTACGTGCGCCGTGCACGTGCTCGGTGACGACGTAGCGGCGGCCGTCCTCCTCGCCTGCGTCGAAAATCGGCACGATGTTCGGGTGCTGCAGCTTGCCGACCATCTTCGCTTCGCCCATGAACATGCGGCGGGCGTTGCGACTCTCGGCGTCGTCCCCGATCGTGGCGTGGTAGAGCTTGATCGCCACGTCACGACCATAGAACGGGTCGTGCGACAGGTAGACCGTGCCGGTGCTGCCACGGCCCACCTCGTGCACGACGTAGTACTTGCCGATCCGGTCAGGCGTGCCTGGCGGCGATTGCATCGTCAAGGTCTGCGTCTGGACGTGCGGATGCACGGACGACGGTGCCTCGGATCGATCGGCGGGACTGGCTTTCGTCACGTGTACTTCTTGATGACCAACAGCAGGGCGGCGGCCATGACGGCTGCCATTACGTCGTCGAGCATAATTCCCAGCCCCCCGCGCATTCCGTGATCGACCTCCCGGATCGGCCAGGGTTTCCACACGTCGAACAGCCGGAACAGCCCGAACGCCAGCGCTGCTCCCCACCAGGTGGCCGGCGCGGCCAGCAGTGTGAGCATCATTCCGGCCACCTCGTCCCAGACGATGGCGGAATGGTCGTGTACACCGAGCTTGCGCGCGCTTTCGCCACAGATCCAGATCCCTGCGATGGTTACGGCGATCGTCACCGCCAGGGCGATCCAGAAGCCGAAAGGTGCGACCGCCAGCCCGAACAGCAGGCCGACGATCGAACCGAACGTTCCCGGTGCCACTGGCGCGAGGCCGGAGCCGAACCCGAGTGCTAACAGGTGCACGGGATCACGCAGCAACGCTGCGGGCACCGGGATACGGTCGCGCTTGTGTCCGGACTCAGGAGGCGAAATGGTCATAGCCTTTCCCCGCGACATCTACGCGCGCGCCGTCGCGACGGCACTCGACGCCCTCGCCCTGCACCATCGAGCCAAGGCACCGCAGGCTGCAGCCACCGGCCTCGGCGAGGTGCGCGATGTGCCCGAAGTGATCGGCTGGCAGCGTGAACAGCAGTTCGTAGTCGTCGCCGCCGTGCAGCACCAGGCGCTCCTGCTCGGCCAGTGGATACGCCGCGAGTTCGGGCGCCAGCGGCAGGCGTTCGAGATCGATGCGCGCACCGACGCCGCTCGAACGCGCGAGCTTGCCGAGATCGCCGAGCAGACCATCCGAGACGTCCATCGCAGCCGTCGCGAAGCCACGCAGCGCGCGCCCCAGGGCCAGCCGCGGTTCGGCACGCAGGAAGCGACGCACTCGCGCATCCTTCGACTCGAAGGTTGCCCGGCCCGATTGCAGCTCCTCGAGCCCGGCCGCAGCCACGCCCGGTGCGCCGGAGACGATGATGAGGTCGCCAGCCCGCGCACCCGAGCGCCGCAGCGCGACAGCGGGCGGCACGAATCCCAGCACTTCGATCGTGACGACGAGCGGGCCTGATACCGTATCGCCTCCGACGAGTGCAACGCCGTGGCGTTCGGCCAGCGCATACAAGCCGTCCGCGAAGCCTGCGAGCCAGCGCTCGTCGGAGTGCGGCATTGAAAGTGAAAGCAACGCCCATGCGGGTTCGGCGCCCATCGCGGCCAGGTCGCTCAAGTTCACGGCCAGCGCCTGATGCCCGATCGCGTCGGCGGGCGTGCCCGGCAGGAAGTGACGGCCTTCGACCAGCGTATCCGTTGCCGCGACGAGGGCCTGGCCCGGGGGTGGGGCCAGCAATGCAGCGTCGTCACCCACGCCGAGCAGGACGTCGCCGCGTGGCGAACTGCGTGAAAAGTAGCGGGCGATGATGTCGAACTCACCGAGGGGCACGGGTGCTCCGGGGTTCGGGCGGTCCGGTTACTTGCCCGGCGAGCGTCGCGCCGTGGCCTGCTGCTCGGCCGCGCGCAACTGGCGCGCAGCGCGATCGAGTACCGCGTTGATGAACTTGTGGCCGTCGGTCGCCCCGAACTTCTTGGTGAGTTCGACGCACTCGTTCAGCACCACCTTGTACGGCACGTCGATGTGCGCGCGGAGTTCTTCGACGCCGATCAGCAGCACCGCGTGCTCGACCGGATCGAGCTGCGCCACCGGCCGATCGAGCCACTCCCCGATCATGGTGTCGAGTGTTGCGGAATCCTCGACTACGCCCTGCAGCAACTGCTGGAAGTATTCCGGATCGACCTCGGCATGACTTTCGTCGGACGCGTACTGGTTGCGCAGCTCGGGAAACGACTGGCCGGTCATCTGCCACTGGTAGAGCGCCTGCAGCGCGAGGCGGCGCGACAGGCTGCGCGCTCGTCCGGAACGGTCGCCGCGGGGTCGCGTCATTCTCAGACGTCCAGCCGACGCATCAGGTTCGCCAGCTCGATCGCCACCAGGGCGGCGTCTGCACCCTTGTTGCCCGCCTTGGTGCCGGCCCGCTCCACTGCCTGCTCGATGGTGTCGGTCGTCAGGACGCCGAATGCGATCGGCACGCCGGTATCGTCCGCGGCGCGCGCCAGACCCGAGGCACACTGGCTGCAGACGTAATCGAAGTGCGGCGTGGCGCCGCGGATCACCGCGCCCAGGGCGACGATGGCGTCGCAGCGCTTCGACGCCGCGACACGACGCGCGACGAAGGGCAGGTCGTAAGCGCCTGGAACACGGATGATCTCGAGCTGCTTTTCGCTGGCGCCGTGACGCAGCAGCGCATCCACCGCGCCGCGCACGAGGTTCTCGACGATCGCGTCGTTGAACCGCGAGGCGATGATGGCGATGCGCAGGTCGCGTGCGATGACGTCGCCCTGCAGGGTGCGGATATTGTCCATCTCGAGTCTGCTCCTCAGTCCACGTATTCGGCGACTTCGAGGCCGAACGCTGAAAGCCCATGCATCTGTTTCGGCGCGCTCAGCACGCGCATTCTGCGCACGCCGAGATCGCGGAGAATCTGCGCGCCGATGCCGTAGGTACGCAGCACCTGCGCACCGCGCGCCGGGCTCGCCGCCGCCACCGTGGGATGGCTGGACCGGACGGCCTCGGCGATATCAAGCGGGCTTTCGTGCGGACGCAACAGCACGACGATGCCCGAGCCTTCGCGTGCAACGCGCTCCATGGCGCCGCGCAGCGACCAGCTGTGCCCCACCTCGATCGCGCCGACCAGGTCACGTACGGTGTCCTCGAGGTGCACGCGCACCAGCGGCGCCTGCTCCGACTCGGGGTTGCCGAGGACCAGCGCGAGGTGAACCGTGCTGTTGACGTGGTCTTCGTAGCAGACCAGGCGGAACGGACCGAATTCGGTCGCAATCTGCCGCTCGGCGATGCGCTCGACCGAGCGCTCCTTCTCCAGCCGGTAGCGGATCAGGTCGGCGATCGTGCCGATCTTGAGCCTGTGTTCGCGCGCGAACTTCTCGAGGTCGGGCCGGCGCGCCATCGTGCCATCGTCGTTCAGGATCTCGACGATGACGGCAGCCGGTTCGGCGCCAGCGAGGCGCGCGAGGTCGCAACCCGCTTCGGTGTGACCGGCGCGCGTCAGCACGCCACCGGGCTGCGCCATGAGCGGGAAAATGTGACCGGGCTGCCGCAGGTCTTCGGCACGGGCGGCCGCCGCGACCGCCGTCTGGATGGTATGTGCGCGGTCGTAGGCCGAGATGCCGGTCGTGACGCCTTCGGCTGCCTCGATCGACAAGGTGAAGTTCGTGCGCTGGTCTGCATCGGTGTCGCTGACCATCAACGGCAGGCGTAACTGGCGGCAGCGGTCGCGGGTCAGCGTGAGGCAGATCAGGCCGCGGCCGTAGCGGGCCATGAAGTTGACGTCTTCGGGACGCACTTTCGTCGCGGCCATCACCAGGTCACCCTCGTTCTCGCGATCCTCGTCGTCCATGATCACGACCATCCGGCCCTGTCGGATGTCGTCGAGAATTTCATCTATGGCATTAAGGGCATGCATTACAAAGAGCACCTAGATCATTGAATTATATTAATTTTATTCAGATGCGAGCGGCGCTCGATCCGCCCTCGCGGCGCGCAGTTTAACAGGGGGCGGGGCCGGAAGGCGGAACGGCCGCTGCGGGCTCAGTCCTGGTCGGGGTGCATCATCCGTTCGACATAGCGCGCAATGATGTCGACTTCGAGATTTACCCGGCTGCCTGCCTGCAGGCCGCCCAGAGTCGTGACCTCCAGGGTGTGCGGCACGAGGTTCACGTCGAAGCGATCACCCCTGGCGCCGTTGACGGTGAGGCTGACGCCGTCGATGCAGATCGAACCCTTGCGGGCGACGTAACGCGCCAGTTCGGGCGGAACCTTGAATTCCATCCGCACCGAACGCGCATCGTCGCGACGCGAGACCATCTCCCCCACCCCGTCCACGTGGCCCGTGACGTAATGACCGCCCAGCGCCTGCCCGGCCAGCAGTGCCTTCTCCAGGTTCACCCGCGTGCCGGCGACCCAGTCGCCGAGCGTCGTGAGCGAAAGCGTCTCGCGCGAGACGTCCGCCGCGAAGCTGCCGTCGTCGAACCGGGTGGCCGTCAGGCAAACCCCGCTCACGGCGATGCTGCCGCCGAGTTCGATGTCGGCGAGCGAGATTCCCGCCGTATCGAACACCAGGGTAACGTCGCCGCCGCGCGGCTCGATCGCACGCACCGTCGCAACGCCCTGCACGATTCCAGTGAACATTAAGGTCGGGTCTCCGCGGGATACAGCGTCAGCCGGAGGTCCGGTCCAACCTGCCGCACGTCGTGATAGGAATACTGCAGTCGCTCCGACAGCGCGCGCAGCGGCTGTGGCAGCACAAAGGCAGGCTGCGCCGTGTCGCCGAGGATGACTGGCGCGACGTACAGCACGATTTCGTCAACGAGGCCGGCCGCCAGGAAACTGCCCGCGAGTCGCGGGCCTGCCTCCAGCAGAACCTCGTTGCATTCGAGCGCAGCCAGGCGCAGCAGCATCGCGTTCAGGTCGATCCGCCCTGCGGAATCCGCTGGCATGGGCTCGAACTGCAGGGCTGCCGGCCTGGCTTCGGCGAGGTGAGCCAGCGAGTGAGCGCCCGCATCCGAACTGAATACCAGCGTCGGCAGGCCATCCCGCGCCAGCTGCAGGCCGGGTTCGAATCGCCCGCGGGAATCGAGCACGACGCGCAGCGGAACGCGACCGCCCAGGTCCAGGGTGCGATCACGAACGGTCAGTGCGGGATCGTCCGCGAGCGCCGTGCCGATACCGGTGACGATCGCCGAAGCGCGAGCCCGCAGACGCTGCACGTCGGCGCGGGCGGACTCCGACGTGATCCACTGGCTGGAGCCGTCGGCCAGCGCCGTGCGACCGTCGGCACTGCTACCCAGCTTCACCGTCAGCCAGGGCCGTCCCCGCGTCATGCGCGCAACGAAGCCTCGATTCAGCTCGCGCGCCTCGCGTTCGAGTACGCCGACGGCCGTGACGATGCCGGCAGCCTCGAGCTTGCGCAGGCCGTCGCCCGCGACACGCGGGTTGGGGTCCTGCATCGCTGCGACGACCCGTCGCAACCCAGCCTCGATCAGGGCATCGGCGCACGGCGGCGTGCGCCCGTGGTGCGAACATGGCTCGAGCGTGATGTACGCCGTGCCGCCGCGCGCACGGATTGCCGCTGCACGCAATGCCAGCACTTCGGCGTGCGGCTGGCCCGCGCGATGGTGCCAGCCCTCTCCTGCCACCGCGCCGCTCGCATCGAGCAGCACGCAACCCACTGCGGGATTCGGTGCCGTCGAATACCTGCCGAGCGCAGCGAGCTGCAGCGCTCGTGCCATGTGTACGTGGTCGATCGAGTCTGGGTTGGCGGTCATCCGGGGCCCGATCTACTTCTTGCCGGGTGCGTTGCTGCCGTTGCCGACGGGCGGCACCACCGTCAGCGGCGCGTCGGCACCGGACCAGAGCCCGAGCTGCAGCTCTTCGGCGGAGCGCGGCCGACGGTGCCGCAGCTTGTCAATTTCTTCGCGGAACGCGTCGACGTCCTGGAAGCTGCGGTAGACGGAGGCGAAACGGACGTAGGCCACTTCGTCGAGCTGGTGCAACTCGTCCATCACGAGTTCGCCGATCAGCCGCGCCGGCACTTCGCGCTCGCCGAGCGTGCGCAACTTGTGGCAGACGTGGTTCACGGCGGCATCGACGGCTTCGATCGCCACGGGTCGTTTTTCGAGCGCCTTCACCATGCCCGAACGCAGCTTCGCTTCGTCGAACGGTTCGCGCGTCGCATCGCTCTTCACGACGCGAGGCATGACGAGCTCGGCGGTTTCGAAGGTCGTGAACCGCTCGCCGCAGCGCAGGCATTCACGGCGGCGGCGCACCTGCTGCCCCTCGCCAGAGAGGCGCGAGTCGATGACCTTCGTTTCCTCGAACGAGCAGAATGGACAGTACACCGTGCGGTCTCCTGCCTGCCCTGGCCGTCCAGCGGTCGATCAGCGCCCGTACACCGGGAAGCGACGGCAGACTTCTTCGACCGCTGCGCGCGTCCTCGCGATCACGGCTTCGTCGTTCGGGTGGGTGAGCACGTCCGCGATCCAATGGGCGAGCTGCGCGACCTCGGCCTCCTTGAAGCCCCGGGTCGTGACCGCAGGCGTGCCGATGCGGATGCCGCTCGAGACCATGGGCGGGCGAGGATCGTTCGGCACCGAATTCTTGTTCACAGTGATGTGCGCACGACCAAGCGCGGCGTCTGCCTCCTTGCCCGTCACGTCCTTGTCTGCCAGGTCGACCAGGAACAGGTGGTTGTCGGTGCCGCCGGAGACGATCTTGATGCCGCGCTGCTGGAAGACCTTGCACATCTCGCGCGCGTTGGCGACGACCTGCTTCTGGTAGTCCACGAACTCGGGCTGCATCGCCTCGAGGAACGCCACGGCCTTGGCCGCGATGACGTGCATCAGCGGGCCGCCCTGCGTGCCCGGAAAGATCATCGAGTTGAGCTTCTTCGTGATCTCGTCGTTCTCACGCGCGAGGATCAGGCCGCCGCGCGGACCGCGCAACGTCTTGTGCGTCGTGGTCGTGACGACGTCGGCATAGGGCACCGGGTTGGGATAGACACCCGCCGCGACCAGGCCAGCGACATGCGCCATGTCGCAGAGGAAGTACGCGCCCACGGCATCGGCTATCTGACGGAAGCGCGGGAAATCGAGGATGCGCGAATATGCGGAGAAGCCCGCGATGATCATCTTCGGCTTGTGCTCGCGCGCGAGGCGCTCGACCTGCGCGTAGTCGATCGCGCCGGTGGCTGGGTCGAGCCCGTACTGCACGGCATTGAAGATCTTGCCGGAGAAGTTGACCTTGGCGCCGTGCGTGAGGTGACCACCGTGGTCGAGGCTCATGCCGAGCAGCGTGTCGCCCGGCTTCATCAGCGCGAGGAATGCGGCGGCATTGGCCTGTGAACCGGAATGCGGCTGGACGTTGGCGAACGCGGCGCCGAACAGCTTCTTCGCGCGGTCGATCGCCAGCTGCTCGGCGACGTCGACGTATTCGCACCCGCCGTAGTAGCGCTTGCCCGGGTAGCCTTCGGCGTACTTGTTGGTGAGCACGGAGCCCTGGGCCTCGAGCACGCGCGGCGTTGCGTAGTTCTCGGAAGCGATCAGCTCGATGTGATCTTCCTGGCGGACGCGCTCGTGATCGATCGCAGCCGCGAGTTCGGGATCGAACCCGGCGATAGTCATGCTGGCAGGAAACATGTGCTCTCCACGGTCGGGGACGCGCAATTGTAGCCGATGTCGGCGCGGCGCTTGTCGGTGGCTTTTTGCTTCCCTGGCCCGTGCGGTTGTTCCATATGGAAGGCGAACGTGCCTGGGTTCTGGAGTCGCTGGCCGGGGCCGTCCGCGGTTACGCGCCCGCGCGGCTACTGACTGGCGACGAGCGCCTCGACCACTCGCGTCCACGCGCGAGCGAGGTTCTGCCGGTTGTACCCGCCGCCACCCATCGCGAGCACGCGACCGTGTCCGATTTCATCGGCGATGCGGCACACGGACGCCGCCGCATGTGCGTGCGCTTCCTCGCTGAAAGCGAGATGCGTGATGGGATCGCCTTCCAGGCTGTCGGCACCACACTGGAGCAGGATGAACTCTGGCTGCGTCTGCCGCAGGTAGTCCTCGATCTTGAGCCACTCGCGGTGAAAGTCCTCGTCACCGGCGCCCGGTGGCACCGGCAGGTTGAGCTTCGTGCCGGCAGCGCTGCCTTTGCCGGTCTCGTCCGCGGCGCCCGTGCCCGGATACAGGTACCGTCCATCCTCGTGGATGTCGGCAAAGAGCGCGTCGGGGTCCGATTCGAAGGCATAGAACACGCCGTCGCCATGGTGCGCGTCGATGTCGACGTAGGCGATGCGACGCAGGCCGTGCCGTTTGCGCAGCAACTCGATGACGATGCCGCAGTCGTTGAACACGCAGAAGCCCGCAGCATGCGCGCGCGAAGCGTGGTGCAGGCCTGCGATGGGAATGAAACCCCGTTTCGCGCGTCCGCCCATGATCTCTTCGGCCGCGCGCAGCGTGCCGCCCACGACCAGGCTGGACGCCTCGAAGATGCCCTTCGAGGCCGGTGTGTCGCCGACGTCGAGGTAGCCCTTGCCCGCGGCGGACTTCTGGACCACGAGGTCGACGTATTCGCGGCGATGAAACGATTCCAGCTCGTCGCGCTCGGCCACGCGCGGGTCGACGATGCGCAACTGCAGGTAAGCGGGACTGCGGCGCATCTCGCGCAGGAAAGCCTCCTGCCGGTCCGGCCCGAACGGATGGCCATCGCCGAAGCCATAACGGCTCAGGGCGTCGCTGGCCACCATCAGCACCGGCGGCGACTGCGGATCGGTCTGCGTCAAGCGGCGCGGGCCCCTGCAACGGAATGTAGGGCAGCCTAGCAGCACACCTGCGGCAGCGGTAGCGCCCGATGCCCCTGGTGACCGATAATTGCCGACCTTTTTCGACTCCGCCGGACGACGAGCGCAATATTTCCCAATGGCACAGTTCATTTACACGATGAATCGCGTCGGCAAGGTCGTACCCCCGAAGCGGGTCATCCTTCGCGACATCTCCCTGAGCTTCTTCCCCGGCGCGAAGATCGGCGTGCTCGGCTTGAACGGATCCGGCAAGTCCACGCTGCTGCGGATCATGGCGGGCATCGACAAGGAGTTCGACGGTGAAGCGCGGCCGCAGCCCGGCATCAACATCGGCTTCCTGCCGCAGGAACCGCAGCTCGACGCGACCAAGGACGTCCGTGGCAACGTCGAAATCGCAGTCAAGCACATCAAGGATGCGCTGACCGGTCTCGACGCGGTTTATGCCGCGTATGCCGAACCCGATGCCGACTTCGACAAGATCGCGGCCGAACAGGCGCGGCTCGAAGCCGTTATCCAGGCGACAGACGGCCACAACCTCGAACGTCAGCTCGAAGTCGCGGCCGACGCACTGCGCCTGCCGCCGTGGGACGCGGACGTCACGAAGATCTCGGGCGGTGAACGCCGCCGCGTCGCACTCTGCCAGTTGCTGCTGTCGAAACCCGACATGCTGCTGCTCGACGAGCCGACGAACCACCTCGACGCCGAATCGGTGCGCTGGCTCGAGCACTACCTCGAACAGTACCCGGGCACCGTCATCGCGGTGACCCACGATCGTTACTTCCTCGACAACGTCGCCGGCTGGATCCTGGAACTCGATCGCGGCCATGGCATTCCGTGGCAGGGCAACTACTCGTCCTGGCTCGAACAGAAGGAAGCGCGGCTCAAGGTCGAGGAGCAGCAGCAGGACGCGCTGAAGAAGATGCTCGCGCGCGAACTCGAGTGGGTGCGCCAGAATCCGAAAGCCCGCCAGGCCAAGAGCAAGGCGCGCATGCAGCGGTTCGAGGAGCTGCAGTCGCGCGACTTCCAGGAGCGCAACGAAACCAACGAGATCTACATTCCGCCGGGCCCGCGCCTGGGCGAACTCGTGGTCGAGGCCAGGGGATTGTCGAAGTCCTACGGCGACAAGCTGCTGTTCGACAATCTCAACTTCAACCTGCCGCAGGGCGGCATCGTGGGCATCATCGGCCCGAACGGCGCCGGCAAGACCACGCTGTTCCGCATCATCACCGGGCAGGAAACTGCCGATGGCGGCGAACTGCGCATCGGCCCTTCGGTGCAACTCGCCTACGTCGACCAGTCGCGGCAGTCGCTCGACGACAAGAAGACCGTGTTCGCGGAAATCTCGAATGGCCTCGACATGATCAAGGTCGGCAACTACGAAACGCCGTCGCGCGCCTACGTCGGCCGCTTCAATTTCCGCGGCGCGCAGCAGCAGCAGACCATCGGCGAGCTCTCGGGCGGTGAACGCAACCGCGTGCACCTCGCGAAGGTGCTGAAGGAAGGCGGCAACGTCATCCTGCTCGACGAACCGACCAACGACCTCGACATCGAAACGCTGCGCGCGCTCGAAGAAGCGCTGCTGAGCTTTCCGGGTTGCGCCGTCGTCATCTCGCACGATCGCTGGTTCCTCGACCGCATCGCAACGCACATCCTCGCCTTCGAGGGCAACAGCGAGGTGGTCTGGTTCGAAGGCAACTATTCGGAATACGTGGACGACCTCAGGAAACGCCGCGGCGACGAAGCGGACGAGCCGCACCGCATGCGCTATCGCAGCCTGCATGCGTAGTCCCAGCCTCCCGCTCGACGGCGCCTCGCTCACGCTCGAACAGCTCCGGCGGTTCGAACGCGAGCGCCCGGTGGTCGAACTGGCGGCGGCGGCCCGCGCGCGCATGCGCGAGTCCGAGGCCACCGTCGTCGCGACGGTCGAATCCGGACGGACCGCGTACGGCATCAACACGGGCTTCGGCGCGTTCGCCAACCGCGTCATTCCGGCGCAGAAGACCCGGAAGCTGCAGCTCAACCTCGTGCGCAGCCATGCGTGCGGCGTGGGCGAACCGCTCCCGGCCGCGCTGGTACGACGCATGCTGCTGCTCAAGGCGAACAACCTGGCGGCTGGTTTCTCCGGCGTGCGCCCGCTCGTCGTCGACACCCTCCTCGCCCTGCTCAATGCCGACGTCCTGCCCATGATCCCAGCACAAGGGTCGGTCGGCGCCTCGGGCGATCTCGCCCCCCTCGCGCACCTGGCGCTGGCACTGATCGGCGAGGGTGAAGCGACGGTGCCAGCCGCGGCGGCCACCGAAAACCGGCACACGCTCACGGGCATCGACGTGCTGCACGCGGCTGGACTCGTGCCGCTCGAACTGCAGGCGAAGGAAGGCCTGGCGCTGCTGAACGGCACGCAGCTAAGCCTGTCGCTGGCCCTCGACGGCCTGTTCCGTGCCGAGTCGCTGCTCGACGCCTCGGTGATCTGCTGCGCGATGACGGTGGAAGGTCTCGCCGGCAGTCACGCGCCGTTCGACGATCGCATCCAGCAGGCAAGCCGCTTGCCGGGCCAGGTCGAAGCCGCGCGGCGCATCCGCTCGCTGCTGGATTCCGACAGCGAGATCCGCCGCAGCCACGAGAACTGCGAGCGCGTGCAGGATCCATACGCCGTGCGCTGCATGCCGCAGGTGTTCGGCGCGGTCGAACATACGTTGCGTCACGCACGAGACGTGCTGGGCGCCGCGATCAACGGCGTCTCCGACAACCCGTTGATCTTCGGCGAAGACGTGCTGTCCGGCGGCAACTTCCACGCCGAGCCGATCGGGTTCATCAGTGATTTCCTTGCGATCGCGGTCGCGGAGCTCGCGAGCACGTCCGAGCGACGCATCGACCTGCTCGACCGTCGGGTGAACCCGAACCTCAACATGTTCCTCACGACCGAACCCGGGCTCGAGTCGGGGTTCATGATCGCGCACGTCACGGCAGCAGCGCTGGTCTCCGAGAACAAGACGTACGCGCACCCGGCCTCGGTGGACAGCCTGCCGACGTCGGCAGGCCAGGAGGACCACGTCAGCATGGCGCCGTGGGCCGGCCGCAAGCTCGCCAGGATCTGCGACAACACGGCACGCGTGCTGGGCATCGAACTGCTCGCCGCCGCCCATGCGCTCGATTCGCTGCGACCACTCACCACCACGGCGGAACTGCAGCGCGTGCATGCCGCGGTGCGTACGCACGTGCCGTACCAGCCGGACGACCATCGACTCGACCGCGACATCGCGAACCTCGCCCGCCTCGTCGACTCGGGCGAACTCACCTCGCTCATTCCGGGCGGCTGAGTGCAAGCCGGCATGCTGGGGGTCATCGCGCTCTGCGTCGCCTTCGGCCTGCTGGCCCTGCTCCTGAGCCTGAGCCGCTGGCTCGCGCACCGGCCGTGGGCCGCTGCCGGCAACATTGCGGTTGCCGTCCTGCTCCTGCTGGTCGCCCATCGACTCTGGCCACCTGTCCTGCACCTGCAGACCTACGAGCCGATGCGTTCCAAGGGCCTCATCGCACAGGTCCACTGCGAACGGACCGGGCCGAGCGCGTATCGGGTCACCCTCACCCGGCTGCCCGCGGGCCACATGCAGGTATTCGAGATGTCGGGCGACGAATGGCGGCTCGACGTGCGCACGCTGGTCTGGACCGGCCTCGCCGCCGAGCTGGGGCTGCCCGACAGCTTCAGGCTGGACCGGCTGAGCGGCCGCTACCTGCACACGGAACTGGCCGACACCTCCACGCCGGGGTCCGCCGCAGCCGCCGCGGCCGATCCGGCTCCCGCCCGCCTCGTCCCCGCCAGTTTTGCCCTGAGCGACGAGGAAGAAGCGGGCGAGGACATCTGGGCGCAGGCACGGACGGATTCAGGGTGGAAAACCCACGTGGATGCCCGCCGCGCCCATGGACCATGGCGACCGTTGGCGGGTGGCGCCCGGTACGACGTTTCCATGACCCGGGCACCGGGCGAGGCCGAGGCCGTGCTCGACGCACGCCCGGCGAACGAAGCGGCCGCAAAGGCGATGCGCTACACTGGCAGCGACAAGACTCGGACCAAAGGCTGAGCAAAGATGTCCGTTTACGTCGACTCCAGCAGTCGTCTGCACCACGACCAGGATCGCAGCCTGGCCTTGTCGTGCCCGCACTGCCAGGTCTATTCGCACATCACCGCGGTTTCGATCCCGCAGTACTCCGAACTCGTCGCGAGCCGCCCCAACCACGTGGGCATCGTCTATCGCTGCGATTCGTGCAGCGCGCCGATCTTTCTCAAGTTCGCAGTCAAGATGTACGCGGCCAATCGCGTCGAATTCGCGCACAACTTCGTCGAGCTCGAGCGCGCGAAGGAGAAGTTCAACTTCACCTACCTGCCCGAGAACGTCGAGCGGCTGTTCCGCGAAGCCCTCGGCTGTTATTCGTCGGGCCACTTCAACGCCTTCGCCTCGATGTGCCGCCGCACGGCACAGGCGGTCTTCCAGGACCTGGGCGAGAACGGCAGGCTGCGCATCTTCGAGCAGGCGCGCGAGGCGCGCGAGATGGCGGAGATCGACAATGAAACCTTCAGCATCGTGAAAAAGGTGCTGTTCAACAGCGATGCCGATCCGTCGCCGCAGTGGCCGGACTTGAGCGCGAACGAAGCCGGCGTGCTGCTCGAACTCGCCAAGGACATGCTGTATCAAGCCTACGTGCGCAAGGGCAAGCTGCAGCAGGCAGTGATGGTGCGGAAGTTCTTCGCCGACGAAACGCTGGACAAGATCACGCCGATCGGGCGCGCAGCACGAGACTAGGGGAGGGGATAGGGGTTGGGGGTTAGTCGGAGGTGCGTAGCTCCGCCCCTGAAATCCAAATTCCTGTCTCCAGACTCCGACCTCGCCTGCTTCAGAGGGATAGATGATCTTCGCGGAGGCACCCCACCTCCGACTAACCCCCAACCCCTATCCCCTATCCCCTTCCTCAGCTGACCCAGACGCGGGCGTTGCGGAACATCCGCATCCAGCCGCCGTCTTCGCCCCAGCTCTCCGGATGCCATGAGTTCTGCACGGTGCGATACACGCGCTCGGGGTGCGGCATCAGGATCGTCACGCGCCCGTCCGTCGTCGTCAGGCCGGTGATACCGGCCGGTGAACCGTTCGGGTTGGACGGGTACGTCAGAGCGACCTTGCCGTGGTTGTCCACCCAGCGCAGGCTCACCAGCCCACCGTGCGTGCAGTCGCGCTCCGCCGCCTCGTCGACGAACTCCGCCCGACCTTCGCCGTGCGCGACGGCGATCGGCAGCACCGAACCGGCCATGCCGCTGAAGAAGATCGAGGGCGTCGGCAGGATTTCGACCAGGCCCACGCGGCCTTCGAACTGCTCCGAGCGATTGCGGACGAACCGTGGCCAGTGGCCGGCCCCCGGGATCAGCGACTTCAGAGTCGACATCATCTGGCAGCCGTTGCAGACGCCGAGCGCGAAGCTGTCGGAGCGCGCGAAGAAGGCAGCGAACTGCTCGCGCAGCGCCGCGTTGAAGAGGATCGATTTCGCCCAGCCCTCGCCGGCGCCGAGCACGTCGCCGTAGGAAAAGCCGCCGCAGGCGACCACGCCCTTGAAGCGCTCGAGTTGCGTGCGTCCTGCAATCAGGTCGGTCATGTGCACGTCGGCCGGACGGAACCCGGCACGATCGAACGCCGCGGCCATCTCCAGCTGGCTGTTCACGCCCTGCTCGCGCAGGATTGCGATCTCGGGCCGCGCCCCGCGCAGGACGTACGGCGCCGCGACGTCCTCGGCCGGGTCGTAACTGAGCGTCGCAAACAGACCGGGGTTTCTCGGATCCGTGGCCTGCTCGCGCTCTTCGTGCGCGCAGACCGGATTGTCGCGCAGCCTCTGCAGGCGGTAGCTGGTCTCGGACCACGCTGAACGCAGGTCGGTGCGCGTGGCATCCAGCACCGTCTGGCCGTGACGGTCGTCGATGACGATGCGATCGAACGCCTCGGCGGTGCCCAGGTCGCGCACCACCGAGTCCAGGCCCGCCGCAGCGAAGACGGCCTGCACTTCGGCAAGACGCAAGGTCTCGACCTGCAGCACGGCACCGAGTTCTTCGGCAAAGAGTTCGGCGACAGCCCCGGCGTGATCACCGGCCGCCAGCGTGATGTCGAGCCCGCAGTGCCCGGCGAAGGCCATCTCCGCCAGCGCCGCAAACAGCCCGCCATCCGAACGATCGTGGTACGCGAGAATCAGCCCCTTGCGTCGCAGTTCGATGACCGCGCCGACGAATGCGCGCAACTGGCCGGCGTCATCGCAGTCCGGCCCCTCGTCGCCGATACGGCCATAGACCTGCGCCAGGCAGGATGCGCCCAGGCGATTGCGACCGGCGCCCAGGTCGACGAGCAGCAGGCGCGTAGCGCCGCGATCGAGTCGCAGCTGGGGCGTGAGCGTGCGGCGCACGTCCTCGACCGGCGCGAACGCCGAGACGATCAGCGAGACGGGTGAAACGACTTTGCGCGCGCCATCGGTCCCGCCCCACGCGGTTTTC
This sequence comes from uncultured Gammaproteobacteria bacterium, assembly GCA_963700045.1. Lineage (GTDB taxonomy): Bacteria > Pseudomonadota > Gammaproteobacteria > Steroidobacterales > Steroidobacteraceae > RPQJ01. The sequence continues at coordinate 15,655 of CAVOWK010000013.1, read as the reverse complement.
ATCGACAGCGAGTCCTTGCCGACCGGGATCGCGATACCCAGTGCGGGGCAGAATTCCTCGCCCACCGCGTGCACGGCGTCATAGAGGTCCGCGTCCTCGCCCGGCTCGCCGCAGGCGGCCATCCAGTTGGCGGAGAGCCGGATGTCTTCGATGCGGCCGATGTCGGCCGCGATGATGTTGGTGACGGATTCGGCGACGGCCATGCGACCCGACGCCGCGGCATCGAGCAGCGCGAGCGGCGTGCGTTCACCCATCGCCATCGCCTCGCCGTGCGTCGAGGAATAGTCCGTAACCGTGACAGCGACGTCGCTCACCGCCACCTGCCACGGGCCGACCAGCGGATCGCGGCTGATCATGCCGCCGACCGAGCGGTCACCGATCGTGATCAGGAACGTCTTGTCCGCAACGGCCGGCAGGCTCAGCACGCGCAGCGCGGCCTCACGCACGTCCAGCACGTCCCGTGCCGAGAACCCGTCGCCGGCGTGCGGCATGCGCTGCACGTCGCGCGTCATTTTCGGCGGCTTGCCGAGCAGTGTCTCGAGCGGCATGTCGACCGGCGTATTGCCGAACTGCGGATCCTCCACGCGCAGGATCGCATCGTCGGTGACTTCGCCGACCACGGCGAAAGGACATCGCTCGCGATCGCACAGCGCGCCAAACGCGGCGAGCTGCTCCGCGGCGATCACCAGCACGTAGCGCTCCTGCGATTCGTTGCACCAGAGTTCGAGCGGCGACATGCCCGGCTCGTCGCTCAGGATCTTGCGCAGGTCGATGCGGCCACCGGTCGTGCCGAAGTGCACCGATTCAGGGATCGCGTTGGAGAGACCGCCGGCACCGACGTCGTGGATGAGCAGGATCGGGTTCTCGTCGGCCATCGCCCAGCAGGCATCGATGACTTCCTGCGCGCGACGCTGCATTTCGGGATTGCCGCGCTGTACCGATGCAAAATCGAGATCCGCCGAGCTGGCGCCTGCGCCCATCGACGACGCGGCACCACCGCCGAGCCCGATCAGCATCGACGGGCCGCCGAGCACGACGATCTTCGCGCCTGCAACGACGGGCGCCTTCTCGACATGCGCACGGCGAATGTTGCCGAGACCGCCCGCGATCATGATCGGCTTGTGATAGCCGCGCAGCGGGGAACGTCCAGGCGTTTCCACCCGCTGCTCGAACGTGCGGAAGTAGCCGTAGATGTTGGGCCGGCCGAATTCATTGTTGAATGCAGCGGCGCCGATCGGGCCCTCGAGCATGATCTGCAGCGCCGAAACGATGCGCTCGGGCCTGCCGAAATCCTGCTCCCAGGGCTGCTCGAAGCCGGGGATACGCAGGTTCGACACCGAGAATCCGACGAGGCCGGCCTTCGGCTTCGAGCCGCGGCCGGTCGCCCCTTCGTCACGAATCTCGCCGCCGGAGCCGGTGGCCGCGCCGGCGAACGGCGAGATCGCCGTCGGATGATTGTGCGTCTCCACCTTCATCAGGATGTCGATGAGTTCGTCCGAACCCTCGTAGTTGCCGTCGCCTGCCTGCGCGAACCAGCGGCGGCCAGGCCAGCCGGCGATGACGGCCGCGTTGTCGCGATACGCCGAGAGCACGCCCTGCGGGCTGACGCGATGCGTGTTGCGGATCATGCCGAACAACGATTTCTCGCTGCGCCTGCCGTCGACGATCCAGTCCGCGTTGAAGATCTTGTGCCGGCAGTGTTCGGAGTTCGCCTGCGCAAACATCATGAGTTCGACGTCGCTCGGATCGCGCCGCAGCTGCCCGGTAAACGCGGCGACCAGGTAATCGATCTCGTCTTCGGACAGCGCGAGGCCAAGTTCGGCATTGGCTCGCTCGAGCGCCGCCCGACCCTGCGCCAGCACCGGCACGGTCGCGAGCGGTTGCGGCGCATGGTGCGCGAACAGGCCCGCTGCGGCCTCGATCGAATCGAGCACATCCTCGGTCATCCGGTCGTGAACGACCGCAGCGATCGCCGCGTAGTCGGCCTTGCTCAGCGGCTGCGCCGACACGATGAAATAGGCGACGCCGCGCTCGATGCGAGTGACGCTGCCCAGGCCGCAGACGTGGGCGATGTCGGTCGCTTTCGAAGACCACGGCGACACGGTGCCGAAGCGCGGCACGACCAGCAGCAACTCGCCCGCGGGTGCACCCGACGGGCCCTCTGTCCGGGTCGACGGACCGTAGCGCAGCAGCGCCTCGACGACGGCGCGCTGCTCGTCCGACAGCGGAGCCGAGACTTCGACCAGGTGGATGTACCGGGTGTCGACCGATTCGACGTGCGCAACCCGTTCGCGGACGGTCGCCAGGACCTTCTCGAGCCTGAAATCCGATAGCGCGGGAGCGCCGCTGAAGGTGAGCATGAGCGAGGGCGGCCGCCGGTCAAAAGTGAACGGCGAATGATACCGGAGCAGGTGGTCCCGGGCCAGCGCGCGACGGCGTAAGGCCGCGCCGCTGCACTACTTTTCGCGGTTGCCGGGGCCGCCTGGCGGGGTGTACACGGGGAACGGAAACTGCGCGACATTGGAGGCAGAATCCGCCGCCGAAACCTTGCTGACGCCCGACTTGCGCACTTCGTCGATGCGGATCACCGAGTGCAGCGGCAGGTAGGTGCGCTTCACGCCGGCAAATTCGACCTGGATCTTTTCCTCGGCGGGGTCGACCACGACCGACGACCTCTCGCCGAAGATCAGTTCCTCGACCTCGATGAAGCCGAACATCGCGCCATGGCCCACCTTGCGGGCGTAGATCTCGAAGACCTTGCCCTGGTTGTGGAAAATGACCTTGAAAATGTGACTGGAGGCCATGAGGCCGGCACGCCTTGCGTGATAGGGTCGCCGCATATTACAAGGGTCGCGGACCAGCGTCAGCCGCTTCCGGCATGTCGACGGTATAGACTGCAGTCATCAGGCAGCCAGCGTCAGCAACATCATGGCCATCAAACTTCGCGTCATCAGCGACCACTATCGCGAACTCGGCGAGAACCGCTCGCGCGTGTTCGGCGTGAACGGCGGCACGGTCGGACGTGCGCCGGGCAACGACTGGGTCCTGCCCGACCCGCGTCGCGTGGTTTCCGGCCATCATTTCGAAGTGCAGTTCCACAGCGGCAAGTACTGGCTGATCGACACCAGCACGAACGGCGTCTTCGTCAACGACGCCGACGAGCCCGCCTCGGACACGGGTCGTGTCGAGCTGAGCGATGGCGACCGGCTGCGCGTGGGCGACTACGACATCCTCGTCAGCCTCGACAACCGGATCGATTTCCTGCCGGCGACAGGCGAAGAACAGTCCGCCGCGAAACACCTCGACTCGGGCATAGGCCACAGCCTCAACTTCGACAACCTGCTCAAGCCGCGCGAGACCGAGGCCAGCGGCTCGCTCCCGGTCGGCAATGCGTTCGGCGTGCGCCTGAACGCCGAAGCGCGCGCGAACCTGCTCGAGACGCTGCAGCGCTCCGTCGAATCGCCCGGCGAGAGTTCGTTCGACCCGACGCCTACGGGCAGGATCGATTCGGTCGTGCCGGGCATGGCGCCAACCGATGACGGCGCGCCCGCCCCTGTTCCGTCGCCACTCGGCCGGCCTGCAGCAACAGCCCCTGGCAACCAGGACTGGGCACTGCGCACGCGCCAGATTCCGCGCGAAGAGCTCGAGGACGCGTTGGCGCGGCGCAAGACGCGCGTTGACGCCCGTGAACGTTCGGCCCCCTTTCACCAGCAGGCCAGCACGTGGACGGACCTGCGGTCGGCGGTGCAGGCTTTCTGCCGTGGCGCCGGCATCGATCCGACCGCGCTTTCGCCCGAAGCCCAGGCCATGCTGCCACTCGTCGCTGGCCAGTTGTTGCGCGAGGCGGTCGTTGGGCTCAACGACATCATGCGTGCGCGTGCGTCAGGCGCCGTAGGTGCAGCCGTTGCGGCACTGCCGGTGGCGCCGGGCAGCAGCAGCAACCCACTCCGTTCGTCGACGAGCATCGAGCAGGCGCTGCAGCGCCTCTTCGAGGCGCACGGGCGACTCTTCGCGGGCCCGGTCGACTCGTTGCGGGACGTGCTGCAGGACATGCGTGACCACGAGACTGCACTCGCCGCCGGCATGAAGGCAGGGCTCGACTCAGTGCTCGGCCAGCTCTCGCCGGCGAACGTCGCCGACCAGTTCGAACAAGGCCGTGCCCGCCAGCTCGCACCGGGCCAGGACCCGCGTCCCCGCTACTGGGAGCACTATTCCGAGTTTTACCGCCTGCTCACCCAGCAGACCGCCGGCAACGAAGATTTGCCGCGGTCGTTCACCGAGGCATTCGAACTCGAGTACGCGCGCATGCGTGGGGACCTGCGGCAGAAACGCCCGGCCTGACGACCGACGTCAACAGCAGCGCCTTTGAGCGACACCTCCACGATCAACCGCACCGGTCGCACCAGCAACCGCGAGCTCCGTCGCGCAGCGCGCTCGCACCGCGCGGCCGGCAAGCTGCCCTATATCCGCCGCCGCATCCCCGCGGTCGAGCTGCTGAACAGCGAGGCCGTCGAGATCATCGAGGCCAACGCCGAGGCGATCCTCGAGGAAATCGGCATCGAATTCCGGCGCGACCCGGAATCATTGCGCCTGTGGCGCGAAGCCGGGGCCGAGGTGCAAGGCGAGCGCGTGCGCATTCCGCGCGGCCTCGCCCGCCAGCTGCTGCGCACCGCCCCGCGCGAGTTCATGCTGCACGCAAGAAACCCTGCGCGCAGCGTGCGCTTTGGCGGCGATGCCACGGTCTTCTCGCCGGTCGGCGGTCCGCCCTTCGTGACCGACCTCGATGGCGGCCGCCGCTACGGCACGCTCGCCGACCTGCACAACTTCATCAAGCTCGCGCACGTCGCGCCTGCGATCCATTTCTCCGGCGGCTGCATGGTCGAGCCGATGGACGTACCCGAGGGCAAGCGCCACCTCGACGTCCAGTATGCGTTCTTTCGTTACAGTGACCAGGGCTGCGAGGGCACGCCCGAAACGCCGGGACACGCCGTGGACGCGGTGCGCATGGCCGGCATCCTGTTCGGCCAGGACTTCGTCGACGCCAACTGCGTCCTGCTCGGCAACATCAATTCGAATTCGCCACTGACCTTCGACGGCCGCATGCTCGGCGCCCTGCGGGCCTTCGCCTCACGCAACCAGGGCACGATCGTCGTGCCAGCCGTCCTCGCCGGCGCGATGGGACCCGTGACGCCTGCAGGCTGCATGGCGGAACTGCTGGCCGAGACGCTGGCTGGCATGGCGCTGACGCAGCTCGTCCGGCCGGGTGCGCCGGTGATCATGGGCTCATTCGTCGGCGCCATCTCGATGCGCACCGGCGCACCGACGTTCGGCACGGCAGAAGCCACGCAGATGATCTTCGCGACCGCGCAACTGGCGCGCAGGCTCGGCGTGCCCTGCCGCAGCGGCGGCTCGCTCTGCTCGTCGAAGGTCGCCGATGCGCAGGCCGCCTACGAAAGCGCGCACACGCTGCTGCCGACCCTGCTCGCGGGCGTCAACCTCGTCACGCATGCGGCCGGCTGGCTCGAGGGCGGCCTCGTCGCGGGGTACGAGAAGTTCGTCATGGACGTCGACCAGCTCGCGATGATGCAGGCGCTGGCGAACGGCATGGACGTGAGCCCGCGCGGCCAGGCTCTCGACGCCATCCGTGAGGTCGGTCCGGGCGGTCACTTCCTCGGTTGCGCACACACACAGGAAAATTTCGAGGCGGCGTTCCACCAGTCGACCATCGCCGATTACTCGTCGTACGAGCAGTGGTCGAGCGAAGGCAGCCTGAGCGCCGAACAGCGCGCGAACGTGGTCTGGAAGCGCATGCTCGCCGACTACGACGATCCCGGTCTCGATCCCGCGATCGACGAGGCCCTGCAACACTTCATGCGCGAACGCCGCGCAGCGCTGTCGGACAGCCTCGACGAGGAATAGCAGTCGATGAAGAGTCACTATCGCGTCGTCGTGATCGGCGGCGGCATCGTCGGGGCGAGCGTGCTGTACCACCTCACGCGCAAGGGCTGGGGCGACATCGCGCTGATCGAGCGCGCGGAGCTGACGGCCGGCTCCACCTGGCACGCCGCGGCGGGTTTCCACGCCATCAACGACGACCCGCACATCGCTGCCCTGCAGGCGTACACGATCAAGCTGTACCGGGAAATCGAGGCCGAGAGCGGCCAGAGCGTCGGCATGCACATGCCGGGCGGCTACAGCATCGCGACCACGCCCGAGCGCTGGGAGTGGCTGCAGTCGGAATTCGCGATCTACCAGACGCTCGGCATCGAGGCCCGGCTGGCGACGCCCGACGAGATCGTGGCCGCATGCCCGATCGTCGACCCCAAGGGACTGCTGGGTGGGCTTTTCGACCCGCATGAAGGCGCCGTGGATCCGCACGGCACGACGCATGCGTTTGCCATCGCTGCACGCAAACGTGGCGCCGACGTGATCCTGCGCAACCGCGTAACGGGCTTGCGACCGCACGCCGACGGCTGGCTGGTAGAGACCGAACAGGGATCGATCGTCGCGCAGCACGTGGTCAATGCCGGCGGCCTGTGGGCGCGCCGCGTGGGCCGCATGGTGGGAGTGGACCTGCCCCTCACGCCGATGCAGCACCACTACCTCATCACCGAGGACCTGCCGGAGCTGCTGGCACGCCCGGACGAGATGCCGTGCGTGACCGACCTCGAAGGCTTCACGTACCTGCAGCAGGAACGCAAGGGCGTGATCCTCGGCGTGTACGAACGCAATCCCCGGCACTGGCAGACCGAGGGTGCCGAGTGGGACTACGGCATGGAGTTGCTGCCCGAGGACATCGACCGCATCAGCCCGGAGTTGCTGATCGGGTTCTCACGCTTTCCGTCGCTGCAGCGCGCAGGCATCCGCAAGTGGGTCAACGGCGCATTCACGTTCACGCCCGACGGCAATCCGCTGGTCGGCCCGGTACCGGGCCTGCGTAACTTCTGGGCGGCTTGCGGCTGCATGGGCGGATTCTCGCAGGGCGGCGCCATCGGCAAGGTGCTGTCGGAATGGATCGTCGAGGGCGACCCGGGCACCGATATCTTCGGCATGGACGTCGCCCGCTACGGCAAGTTCGCAGCCGACGACCGCTACCTGCGCGACACCACGGCACAGTTCTACGCACGACGTTTCGTCATCGCCTATCCCAACGAAGAGCTGCCGGCGGGCCGCCCGCTCAAGACGACGCCGAGCTACGAGGCGCAGAAGGCGCTCGGCGCGCGCTTCGGCGTGGTCTGGGGCATGGAATCGCCACAGTATTTCGCGACCGGTGAACCGGACTTCGTCGAACCGCCGACGCTGCGACGGTCCGCGGCCGACCGGTTCGTCGCCGCAGAAGTCGCGGCCACGCGAACTGCGGCGGGACTCCTCGACACAGGCGTGTATGCACGCTACGAAGTCCGCGGACCCGGTGCGGGAAAATGGCTGGATTACCTGCTCGCGTCGCGCATGCCTGCGGTGGGTCGCATTCGCCTCGCGCCGATGCTCAATCCGGCGGGACGACTGATGGGCGATCTCACCGTCACGAGGCTCGACGTGGATCGCTACTGGCTCGTCGGTTCGTACTACCTGCAGGAGTGGCACCTGCGCTGGTTCCACGATCACCTGCCCGCGTCGGGCGTGGACATCGAGAACCTCTCCGAGAGCTGGCTCGGGTTTTCGCTGTCGGGACCGAAGTCGCGCGAAATACTTGCAGCACTCACGCACGGCGACGTTTCGGACCGCGGCCTGCCGTTCATGGCTTGCGCCGGCATCGATGTCGGGCCGACGACTGCGATGGTGGCGCGCATCTCGCTCACCGGTGAGCTTGGTTACGAGATCAACGTGCATGCATCGCAGCAGCACGCACTCTGGCAGGCATTGATGGCCGTCGGCACTCCGCTGGGGATGCGCCCGATCGGCATGCGCGCGCAGGACAGCCTGCGGCTCGAGAAGGGCTACGGCGTCTGGTCGCTGGAGTTCTCCACGACCTGCACGCCGGCGATGGCGGGCCTCGAGCGCTTCGTTGCGACGGACAAGGGCGAATTCATCGGCCGCAAAGCGTTCCTGGCTGCGCAAACGGCGGGCCCCGGAATGAAGCTGGTGCTGCTGCAGGTCGAATCACCCGACGCCGATGCGACAGGCTACGAGCCGATCCATCGCGAAGGTCAACGCATCGGCTACGTCACTTCCGGGGCGTACGGTCACCACGTTCGACAGAGCCTTGCGTTGGCCTACGTCGACACCGCTTGGTGCGAAACATCCGACCTGTTGTCGGTCACGATTCTCGGCAGACCGCGCGCGGCCCGGATCCTGCGCGCCCCGCCCTACGATCCAACGGGCTCGAAACTGCGTGGCTGACGTCCGGCCCATTCGCGGAGGGGACGCGTGAAAGTTCGCTGGACGATCTTCCTGTTCCTCTGCGGCTTCGCGATGCTGGCGTACGTCCAGCGCACGAGCCTGGGTGTGGCCGCGCAGAACATCATGCCGGACCTGCACCTCTCGCAGCTGCAGATCGGCTGGCTGAATGCGGCATTCGCCACGTGTTACACGCTCGCTCAAATACCGGGCGGCGTGCTTGGCCAGCGCTTTGGAGCACGGCTGACCTACACCGTGGTCGGCCTGGTTGGCCTTGTCGCGACGATCGCGACCCCGCTTGCGCCAGTCGTGCTGGCAGGTACGGCGCTGTTCATCGCGCTGCTCGCCGCGCAGGGGTTGCTCGGCCTCTCGCAGGGCCCGGTGTTTCCAATGACCGCTGCCGTGTCGCAGACATGGTTTCCGCAGCGCCAGTGGGCCATGACCAACGGCACCATCTCACTGGGCATGAACATCGGCGGCGCGATGACCGCGCCGTTGATCGTGGTCCTCACCGGGCACTTCGGCTGGCAGGGTGCGCTGATGTGGATTGCCCTCCCCGCCGCGCTGCTCACGGCAGCCTGGGCCTGGTACGGGCGCGACACGCCGAAAGGACATCCGAAGGTCACGCCGGAAGAACTGGCGGAACTCGAAGCGAGCGACCTGGAAAAGCCGGCGCCGATGACGCTCGCGCGCATGAAGCAGATCGTCGGGCAGCGCGACGTGCAACTGCTGACGTTCGCCTACTTCTGCCTCAACATCGTGTTCTATCTGCTGGGCACGTGGTCGTTCCTCTACCTCGTTCAGGAACGCAACTTCACCGGTCTCGAGAGCGGCTTCGCCGGGATGCTGCCGTGGATCGGAGCCGGCCTTGGTGCGGGCGTCGGTGGTTTGCTGGCCGACCGCATGGGGACGAAGATCGGCTATCGGTGGGGTTATCGACTCGTCCCGATCATCTCGTTGCCGTTGGCGGGCGTGCTGCTCCTGGTGGCCGTCGACGTCGCGGCGCCCTACGCCGCCGTGCTGGCGCTGATGGCGGCGTTCTTCATGATTGAGCTGAACGAAGGCCCGTTCTGGGCGGCCATGATGCGGGTGGCACGTTCGGACACGGGAGCGGCCACTGGCGTGCTGAACACAGGCGGCAATTTCGCCGGCATGGTGTCGGCGCCGATCATTGGGGCCCTGTCGGGCGCCGGCCACTGGCATGCGACGTTCGTGATCGGCGCCGTGTTCGCGTTCGTTGGGGCGGCGTGCTGGTTCGCCATCGACCCCGACCGGAGGGTGGTCACCTAAAGAAAACGCCCCCTCGCGGGGGCGTTGTCGTATCTGGCGGAGAGGGTGGGATTCGAACCCACGTGGGGCTATTAAACCCCCATCCGATTTCGAGTCGGCGCCGTTATGACCGCTTCGGTACCTCTCCGCGAGGGCCGCGAATTCTATAGCAGGCCGCGGCTCAGCACCACCCGCGCACCGTGCCGCGCCGGTAGGCACAATGGGGCGGGCCGGTCGGCCCTAACCTCATGAAAGTATTACTCGCCCTGCTGTCGACGTTGTTGCTGGCCACTTGTGCCCAGCCGCCCCCGCTGTTGCAGCGGATCCTGGCTGAAGGCGAACTCCGGGTAGTCACCCGCAACAGTCCAGACGCTTACTACCTCGGCAGCCATGGCCCCGAAGGCCCGGCCTACGACCTCGCCAGCCAGTTCGCCGAACACCTGGGCGTACCCTTGCGGCTTTACACGGTCAAAACCCGCGAGGCCGCAATCGAGGAAGTTGCCGCAGGCCGGTCCCACATCGCCGCGGCAGGCCTCTCGACCGGCATCACACTGCCCCGGGGCGTCCAGTTCGGACCCGGCTACCAACGCGTCCGGGAGCACCTCGTGTACCGACGCCGCTCTGCCCGGCCGGCCACTATTGCCGAAGCCGGCCGCGGCCAGATCGAGGTGGGTGCCGCCAGCGCCCACCAGCGGACGCTGGAGGACCTCCGGCTGAAATACCCGGATCTCGCCTGGGTCGAACGCGATGCCACCGACACCGAGGAAATCCTGGCCGACGTGTCGCAAGGCAAGGTGCAGTTCACCCTCGCCTCCTCGACCGAGTTCGCGTTGAATCGCTCCGTGCACCCGGAGCTGGCCATCGCGCTCGACCTCTCGCCCGAACGCGCACTGACCTGGGTCGTGAGCACCGCCGGCGACGACTCGAGCCTGCTCGATCGGGTCAACGCATTCTTCGTCCTTGCGCGCCACGACGGCATGATCGCCGCGCTGCTCGAGCGGTACTACGGCCAGGACGACCGCTTCGACTACCTGTTCTCGCGCAACTTCATGGAGCACCTGCAGAGCCGCCTGCCGGCCTACCTCACATGGTTCCAGCAAGCCGGCCAGCAGCACGGCCTCGACTGGCGGCTGCTCGCGGCGATGGGTTACCAGGAATCGAAGTGGGATCCGCACGCCGTTTCGTTCACGGGCGTGCGCGGCCTGATGCAGCTCACCGAGGACACCGCGTCCCGCATGCGGGCCGGCGACCGTCGCGATCCACGCTCGAGCATCTTCGGAGCCGCAAAATACCTCTCGATGCTGATGCGCGACATGCCCCGCCGCATTCCCGAGCCGGACCGCACGTGGTTTGCAGTGGCCGCCTACAACGTGGGCCTGGGTCACGTCGAGGATGCGCGCGTGCTGGCGCAGCAGGCTGGACGCAATCCCGACCGCTGGGAAGACGTGCGCGAATTCCTGCCGCTGCTGAGCCAGGAGCGCTGGTATACACGAACGAAGCGCGGCTACGCACGCGGCTGGGAGCCAGTGCGCTACGTCGACAACGTGCAGGCCTACCTGAACATCCTGCAGGTCGCCGGGACGTCGATGACCGCGGACGGTCCGCCGCCCGATCCCGAGCTGGATTCGAACGGCGCGCGCAAACTCTAACCCGCGGGCGGATTTCGCCGCGCGACGAAGAAATTGCGCAGCAACGATCCGCATTCGTCAGCGAGCACGCCCGCGTCGACATCCAGCCGGTGATTGAGCGCGGGGCTCTGCACGACGTTGAAGACGCTGCCCGCCGCGCCCGCACGGGGATCGGTGGCGGCGTAAACGAGTCGCTGCACCCGTGCATGAACCATTGCCCCCGCGCACATCGCGCAGGGTTCGAGCGTCACGTACAGCGTCGTGCCGAGCAGGCGGTAGCTGTCGCTGCGCGCCGCGGCTGCACGTAACGCGATCATCTCGGCGTGCGCCGTGGGATCGTGCGTCGAGATCGGACGGTTGAATCCCTCGGCAATCACCTCGCCGTGGCGCACGATCAACGCGCCGACCGGCACTTCACCGGCCGCTTCCGCCTGTCGCGCCAGTTCGATGGCGCGGCGCATGAAAGCCTGGTCTGGAGTGTCCATCCGTTGTCCTGGCTACTGGTGCGCCCCGGCGAGTACCCGAATACTGCCGGATCAGGCCTTGATCATTCTCGCAGAGCGCCTCGCCAGCTGACAGTGTCGACCGCTGAATGCGAAGTCGCCGGGATACAACATCCCGGCAACTTCGCCGAGATCATGACGCTGGTACCGACCTCTCCGACGGCTTGGGCCGACGACGGACTCGTCTCCAGCGCCGAAAAGACCGTCCATCACAAGTCACTCTGCTTTCGCGCCCACACTTGCTGCAGGAACCCGCCGCCAAGCATGGCGATGAGAAAGACGAGAACCGCACTCCCCAGCACGCCAATCAGGTCGGGGTTCCACACACCGGACCAATCGAGGAAGCCCAGCACCTCGCCGGGATTGCTCATTCCAGACAGCATCAAACCCATGCCGAACATTAGACCGGCAAGCAGTGCCGAGAGATTCGACTTCATGCCGGCACCCCCAACCAATGGCGGAGAAGGCTCGCCGTAAAGATGCCGGCCGCCATGAAGACCATCACGGCCACCAGCGAACGCGGTGCCCGGCGCCCGAGGCCACAGACCCCGTGTCCACTGGTGCAGCCACCGCCCTGACGCGTTCCCCAGCCCACCAGCAGTCCGTACGAGACCAGGATCCAGAAGCCTGGATTCGGGCGGGTGACGATGTTCAGCGTGGGAAACAGATGCGCTCCCAGTCCGGCGCCCAGCTCGATGCCGACGAGAAACAGCCAGCGCCAGAGCCCTCCCTCCTTGATCCCGGTGAAGAAGATGCCGCTGACGCGCCGGCAGGCGACGGGGGCAGCGCCCCGACCCCAGTCGCGCCGGAACTCGATCAAGTGCAGGCGGATGGTAGTTTCGAACGCCCTCTCGCCCGAGGCCGTGTTCGCCACCTACGAAGGGCGGGCTGCCAAAGCTACGTATCCCGTTTTCCGGGTAACGGATCGACCATGACTCAGCGGCCGTCCTCGACCGGAGGTGGCGAAGATGCATGTACCTTCCGCTTCACGGTGTGCCAGCGCGGCAATGATCGTCGCCGCGATGATCGCCGGCTGCTACAGCCCACCGGACCACGGGCATCGCATCTACGGCTACGTCGATCTCGAGGGGCGCACGGCTATCGAGCCGGCCTTTCTCGACGCGCGCAGCTTCAGTGAGGGCCTGGCCGCGGTGCGCGTCGCCGCAGGGTGGGGCTATATCGATCGCAGCGGTCACTGGGTCATACCGCCGCGATACTCGGCGGCGGCCCCGTTTGCCGAGGGTCGTGCCGCCGTGCGGGATGCCGCTGGGCGCTGGGGGTACGTCGACCCGACCGGGCAATTCGTCGTTCCACCCCAGTTCGAGCGACTGAGCCGCTTCGTCGAGGGGCGCGCCTGGGGTGAGCGGCCAGACGGACAATTGCAGGCGATCGACCGCGATGGCCGGGTTTCGGCGAGCTCTGCTGCAGTCGACCGCGCGTCGTTCGGAGACCCAAGCGAGGAAGACGAGCCCAGCCCGGACTATCCGATGGCCGGGCACGACCTGCGACGGCTCGGTCGGGCACTCGTCGACGCGGTGATCCGCAGCGGGCGCGTGCCCGTCGAAGTGGACGTTGACGAGGACGAGCGACTCACCGGCTACGAGGATCTCGCGGGCCGCGCAGTGATCGATGCGCGGTTCAAGAATGCCTCCCCATTCGTGGACGGTCTCGCGCAGGTGGAGTCCGACGAGGGTGTCGGATTCATCGACTCGGACGGGAAGGTGGTCGTCCCGCTCAAGTTCGACCATGCGCTGCTGCGCTTTTCGCGCGACCGCACAGTCGCGGTGGCGGATGGCAAGGCCTGGCTCATCGACACAACCGGACGGCGCATCGCGGATCTCGGGCCCTGGGAGTGGCCCGGGCTTCGTCCCGAGGAGAGCTTCGGTGACCTGGCGCAGTTTGTCGGGCTCGACGACTTCTTTGCCGATGGCCTGATCCCGTGGCCGCGCGGCGACCAGTGGGGTTACATCGATCGCGACGGCCAGTGGGTGATCGAGCCGCGCTTCGAGTCGGCGCAACTCTTCCGGGGCGGGTACGCAAGCGTTACTTCTGGCGGTCGTGGCCAGCTGATCGATACGCAGGGGCGCGTGGTGCGCGACGTCGGCGCCGGGTGGATCGCTCCGCCGGACCACGGACTGACGCGGGTCGGATCCGCGATGCGCTGGGGCTTCCTGACGCCCGACGGCGACTGGCCCGCCGTTCTGTCCTTCGCGACACTGCGCGCGGATTTCGCAGGCACGCGCTTCGTGGACAGCCGTCCCCTTGAGTTCTCGGACGGGCTTGCGGTGGTCAGCAGGATTGCCAGTCATCGCTGGCAACTCGTGGACGACGCCGGACGGACGCTCGCGACCGCTCGCTTCGACTGGGTCGAGGACGCGGGCGGGGGTGTGTACGCCTTCGTCGAGGACGGACGCTGGGGATTGGCGGACGATCGCTTGCGGGTGCTGTCGCCGAATCGCTTCGATGAGAAGCCGCAGTTCGGCGGAAGCCGGCATGCGGCGGTCACCGATCGCCCTCGTGCGGGTTGCATCGACCGTCGCGGCCGCTGGGCATTGCAGATCGACTCCACTCGGATCGAGGAGATGGCCTGTGAGGGCCGGTGGCTGCCTGCGACAGCGGCCGACGGCAAGAACGGCGTCATCGACTGGTCCGGCCGTTGGCGGATTCCAGCGGAATACGACGAGATCCTCCCGCTGCCGGACTTCTCCGGGGCGCAGTACTTCCGCTTGACGAGGGACGATGCGGCCTGCCTGGCACGTGTGACGGCGCAGGGTTGGCGCTGTTCCGCCTTTGCGAATCTTTCGAGGTGCGAGACGGCGCGGGCTTGCATGGCGTGCGGCGACGGCAAGTGCCGCAGGCTCGATCCTGACCGGCTGCTGCCGGTTGGACCCGCGTACGACGCGGTCAGGCTGGCGAAGCGTCCCGGGGACGTGGTGGTTCGGATCGGTTCCCGCTGGGGCTATGCCGCCGAATCCGGGCGACTCGTCCTGCCCATCGACTATCAGGCGATCGAGGAGAGCGGCTGGCCGGACCACATCGCCAAAGTGCAGCGCGACGAGCGGTGGGGTGTCGCGGACCTCCGCAGCGGCCAGTTGCTCGTTCCCGTGGACTACGAGGCCTTGTCCGACGCCGGAAACGGCCATTACGCGATGCGCCGCGGCGGGCGCTGGGGCATCGTGCGTGATGGCGGACAGGAGGTCCTGGGTCCGCGCTTCGGCAACCTGGTGGCGATTCGTGGCGGTCTGTTGTGGTTCAAGGAGGACGACCGCTACGTGCTCCTGACGAACGACGGGCGGCCAGCGGTCGAGGCGGCTCCCGATTGGGTGCTGAGGATCTACGATCTCGCCGACTACTCGGAGCGCGCCTGGGCTGCCGTTACGACCGAGGGCGAGTTGTACTTCATCGACAAGCGCACCCGCTCTGCCGAGGAGACCTCGGCGCCGGCGGGCTATCGCTGGGTCGTTGCGAACAAGGACGTGAAGCTGCGGCCGGGCGACGTCAGTCAAAGCTTGACCAGTCGCCTGGGCAATCCCTTCTGGGTGCTGCCGCGCCGGGAATCAGAGTGGCCTGACGAGGCTGAGCGCGCGGTGCTGCTCGACCCCGACGGACGCCAGGCGCTGCCGCTGCTTCTCGATGGAGCCCTCGCGCAGTCTGGGGTCGAATCCGGGCAGTTCCAGGCCGCGCTCAACGGTCGCTGCGGCATCGTAACCGCCGGTGGGCGCTGGATCGTCCCCCTGGCATTCGATCATTGCGAAGCGCGGTCGGATGAGGACGGGCTGGGATTGATCGGACAGGAGGACTACCCCATCCCAGGCGTGACGGCTTCCGTTCGCTGATCCGCGGCATTTCGCTCGCTCAACCTGCGCCAGCCACGGCGTCCGCCACCGTCACGAGGCTGACGGAAGGCAGGAACTCTCA